>LJIA01000003.1 GCA_001295775.1 beta proteobacterium AAP99 | reverse complement strand
GGGGGGGGGGGGGGGGGGGGGTCTACAGCACGAGCAACCCCCTCCCAACCTCCCCCTGCCCGCAGGGGGAGGAGCAAGACCTAACTGCCCCGGCAAAACCAGCCGACCGCCGCGCAGCCATCTGCGCGCACACTCGAACACCTGCCCGCATCTGTAGATGCCGGCGTACTGAAAGACCATCATGAACGCACCGCTTCCGAAGTCCGCCACCTCGACCGCCACCGCCGCGCCCTACGTGTTCTCCCAGCGCGCGCAGAAGATCACCAGTTCGATCATCCGCGAGATCCTCAAGGTCACGGAGCGGCCGGAAGTCATCTCCTTTGCCGGCGGCCTGCCCTCGCCCGAGACCTTTCCCATCGAGGTCATGAAGGACGCCTTTGACGCCGTGCTCAACACGCGCGGCAAGGCGGCGCTGCAATACGGGCCGACCGAAGGCTTCATGCCGCTGCGCGAGTGGATCGCGGCAGACCTCAACGCCAAGGGCGCCCGCGTGACGGCCGAGAACATCCTGCTGGTGTCCGGCAGCCAGCAGGCGCTCGACCTCTTGGGCAAGGTGCTGATCAACCCCGGCCAGCCGGTGCTGGTGGAAACGCCCACCTACCTGGGCGCGCTGCAGGCCTTCAACCTGTTCGAGCCGAGCTACCGCAGCGTGGCCTCGGACGACCAGGGCCTGGTGCCGGACGCGATCACGCCCGAACTGCGCGAGGGCGCGGCGTTCCTCTACGCCCTGCCCAACTTCCAGAACCCGACAGGGCGCACCCTGCATGAAGGCCGCCGCCGCGCCCTGGTGCAGAAGGCCGTGGATCTGAACCTGCTGGTGATCGAGGACGACCCCTACGGCGACTTGCGCTACGAAGGCCAGCCCCAGCCCATGCTGCTGTCGATTGCCGCCGAACTCGGCTGCGAGAACGTGGTGCGCATGGGCAGCTTCTCCAAGACCCTGGCCCCCGGCCTGCGTCTGGGCTACATCGCCGCCCCCAAGGCGCTCATGAACAAGCTGGTGCAGGCCAAGCAGGCCACCGACCTGCATACCGCCACCATCAGCCAGATGGCCGTGCATCACGTGGTGAGCAGCGGCTTTCTCACCGAGCACCTGCCGAAGATCCGCGCGCTCTACAAGAACCAGTGCAGCGTGATGATCGAGAGCCTGCGCGAGCACCTTCCTGCAGGTGTGCACTTCACCGTGCCTGAAGGCGGCATGTTCCTCTGGCTCACCCTGCCCGCGGGCATCGACACCATGAAGCTGCTGGACGCCGCGGTGGCCGCGAATGTGGCCTTCGTCCCCGGCGCGCCCTTCTACGCCAACGAGATCACCCCCAACACCCTGCGCCTGTCCTTTGTCACTGTCCCGCCGGAGAAGATCCGCGCGGGGGTGAAGGTGCTGGCGGAGGTGATCAAGGGCGCGATGTAATTGGGGCGTTGTTCGGATCGATTCTCGGTGGACGAGGAACCGTCTTGCCGGCCACCGCCCAGACAGCGTTTTCGGCGATCGTCGGCAGCAGAAACTCGATCGCTTCCCGTCCGAGTGCGAGTTGCTCAGGCGACAGCTTGTCAGCCGTCTTGGACCACTTTGTTCGGTCAATGCGCGCCGATATTGGGGTGCCCTGCCAGAAGCTTGTTCCGGGCAAGGTCATTGCAAGGTTGACTGACTGAGTCTTGCCAGTCGCAACATCAAACGTGTAAACGTTGCCCCAAAAATTGGCCCTGGCAAATCGCGGGTACTCGAGGTCCGGCCCACCACCGGCCATGATGGTGAACGCGCGCACCATCTCGCTGCGATGGTCCACGCCACGCTGCTTGTCTTCGCCCATCACAAGCACGAGCTTGTCCAGGCCGGCTGCTTTGGCGTATTCGATCAAACGACGATCCAGACCAGTGCGCTGTACGCGACCTTCAACAAAGCCTCGTACCTTCGGGTCGCGGTAGAGCGCGAGCAGCTCTGCACGATCAAGCTTCATGGCGGTCGCGTTGGCATAACCAAGTTGCTTGAGGTCCTCAAGAGCAAGCTGCTCAACGCGCTCATCAAGATTCCAACCTGCGGCCGGAATCATCGTGTCGCTATTGCCGAAGACCAGCACGCTGACGTAGGCGTTCCAAACCTGGTCGCCGCCAAGGGCGACCACACCGACACGCTGGCTTGTGGGCATCGCGGTTCCTGCGGGCTCGACCTTCGTGGTTGCGCAGCCGGCCAAAACGAACACAGCTAGTGCGCACACTACGGCTGCAAGGCGGTAGATCATCTTTTTGCTCCCTGGCAAATTGCAAGCGCGCAGAGTAGGAGGGCGGCATCAGTCCCTGCGCAGGAAGGTCTTCTGAAAAACCCGACCCAAAGGGCTTTCCCCTAACTATCTCGCGGGAGCCTCGGCAAGCTCCACCTCAGTCGCCACCACCTCCACCACCCGCCCCTGCGCCCCGGCAAGCCGCAGCTTCACCGGGGCCCAGCCCAGCGAGGGCGCAAGCCACACGCTGACCTGCTGGTCGAACACGCGCTCGGCGTCGGCGGCGCGCTGCAGGCGCCAGGCGCTCACGGTCTGGTTGCCGACAGTGATCTGTTCGCGCCCCACCACCGTGAAGCGCCAGTCCATGAGTTCCGTGGTGCTGGCCACGGGCACGGTGAACTGCGCGCCCTCGCGCTGCAGCTCGGGGCGGGTCTGCAGGATCAGGCCGATCTGCCAGCGCACGGACAGGCGGTCCTGCACGCCTTCGGGCAGGGGCAGTTGATCGGTGCGGGCCGAGAAGCTGAGCACGCCCTTGGGCCACTGGAAGTGCGTGGCCCGCTCGCCGCGGGTACCGCGCTTTTCGCCATAGCGTTCAGGTACCAGACCGCGCTCGCCAAAGCGGCCTTCGCTGGATTCGGCAAAGCGGTTGCGTCGGCCGCCATCGGGGGCGTTGCTTTCGGATTCGATCTGCCAGGTCTTGCCGTCGTGCGTGAAGGTCTGCCTGCCCTCGGCCACGGGCTGCGGCGCCTCGATCGGGCCGGCCAGCACCTGGGTATGCAGCAGCATGCGCTTGGCCAGCAGCGCGCTGGCATCCACGCCCTGCTGCGCGCCGGTGTTTGGGCGGGCATCCGGCGCGCGGCCGGTGTCTGTGCTGGGCGCCGTGGCGGTGCCGACGGGTGCGCCCGCCATGGGTGAAGGGCCGGCCTGCCGCGCGGGTGCGGGGCGTTCGCTGCTGGGCTTTGGCGCGCTGCTTGCAGCGGGCTGCGGCGCCTGCGGGCGCTTCACTTCAGGCCGCGATTCCAGCGCCGGCAGGCTCTGTGCCCAGGTGCTCAGGTCGAAGCTCACCGGCTCGCCGCGTGGCGCCGGGGGCTTGGGCGTACCGCGCGCCAGCAGCCAGAACGCTGCGGCGTGCAGGCCGATCGTGAGCGCGGCAAAGACGGCAATGCGTTGAAGGCGGGCGGTGTCCATGGGATCAAGTGAGCCGCCGCACCATAGCAGCGCGGCGATAATTGCGGCCTTTGCGCTCAACGCACGGCATCCCGCAGAAAGACGAGACCCATGAAGCTCGCCACCCTCAAGGACGGCACCCGCGACGGCCAGCTGGCCGTTGTCTCCCAGGACCTCACGCAGGCCCATCTGGCCACTCACATCGCCCCCAACCTGCAGCGCGTGCTGGACGACTGGGCCTACCTCGCGCCGCAGCTGCAGGACCTCTACGACAGCCTGAACCAGGGCAAGGCCACGCGCCACGCCTTCGCCTTCGACCCGAAGAACTGCATGGCGCCGCTGCCGCGCGCCTATCAGTGGGCCGACGGCTCGGCCTACGTGAACCACGTGGAGCTGGTGCGCAAGGCGCGCAATGCCGATATGCCCGAGAGCTTCTGGCACGACCCGCTGATGTACCAGGGCGGCAGCGACGACTTCATCGGCCCGACCGACGCGGCGGCCTTTGCGGACGAGGCCTGGGGCATCGACTTCGAGGGCGAAGTGGCCGTGATCACCGATGACGTGCCTTTTGGCGTGACGCCGGCCAAGGCCGCCGAGCACATCCGCCTGGTGATGCTGGTGAACGACTGGAGCCTGCGCAACCTGATCCCGGCCGAGCTCGCCAAGGGCTTCGGCTTCTTCCAGAGCAAGCCGGCCACGAGCTTCTCGCCGGTGGCCGTGACGCCCGACGAGCTGGGCGACGCCTGGCAGGACGGCAAGCTGCACCGCAAGCTCACCGTGACCTGGAACGGCAAGCGCGTGGGCCAGGCCGACGCCGGAGTCGACATGGTCTTCAACTTCCCGACGCTCGTCGCTCATGTGGC
Organism: beta proteobacterium AAP99; assembly: GCA_001295775.1. GTDB lineage: Bacteria > Pseudomonadota > Gammaproteobacteria > Burkholderiales > Burkholderiaceae_C > Piscinibacterium. The sequence goes on along the minus strand of LJIA01000003.1, from coordinate 36,432 downwards.
CAAGACCCGCCGCGCGCGCGCCGGCTCGATCATCGGCAGCGGCACCATCTCGAACAAGTCCGCCAACGAGGACGACAGCGTGGGCTACAGCTGCATTGCTGAAGTGCGCGCCATCGAGACCATCAAGCACGGCAAGCCGCAGACCGAGTTCATGAAGTTCGGCGACACCATCCGCATCGAGATGTTCGACGGCAAGAAGCAGAGCATCTTCGGCGCCATCGACCAGACGGTGGTGAAGTGGTGACTGCCTGACGGCGAGGCTGACCGCACCCGGATTTGAACGACTAGATGTCCATTTGGCGCGGCTTTCCAGACCAAAGTGGCTGAAGAGCCGCGCCAGACAAGCGGAAGCACCCGTGAAAGCAGCGGCAGGGCTCACGTTGACGGGCAGGTGTACGTGCGACTGCGCTTTGCGAGGTGTGCAGACGTGCCCGGTGCGTGTTCATCCGCCCGGGCAAACCCCGACGAACGCACGTGCTGCAACGCGGTCTGATCGTGCGATTGATATCTTGCACGTGGAGCCCGCGATGTCCCGCTCGAACCCTTTTCCCTCCATCCGCCTGAGCGCTGCCGCTGCGCTGGCGTGTGCCACGCTGGCTGCCGCGCCGGTCTGGGCCAATGAACCCGCGCAGACGGCGGTGCAATCCGCCACGCAGGCGGCAAGTCAGGCCGCCCAAGCGGCTCAGCGCTCGGCCGAAGCCGCAGCGCAGCAGGCCACGCAGGCTGGGCAGCAGGCGGTTCAGGGCGTGACCCAGGCCGCGAATCAGACCATGCAGTCCACTGCCGAGCAGGCACAGCGCGCGGCCGAAGCCGCAGGTGCCAAGGTTGAAGCGCTCGGCGCGAAGGTGGAAGGCATCGGCGCGCAGGCTGAAGGCGCGATGGCCGGGGCCACGGCCAAGGTGCAGGGCGCCGTGGAAGCCGCGCAGGCCAAGGTGGAAGGCGTGATCGCCGGCGAGGTGGGCAAGGCCCTGCCGCAGGTGGACGCGGCCGTGGGCGGCATCATCGAGCGCAGTGTGGCCTGGGCGCAGGCGCAGGTGGCGGCGTTTCAGGCCTGGTTCAGCGCGCTGGACATGGGCGTGGGCGACTGGATTCTGCTGGCGCTTGGCGCGGTGCTGTTCGTGGTGATCGGCATCCCGCTGATCCTGATCATCGGCCTGGGGCTGCTGTTGCTGCCCTTCCTGCTGATCGGCTGGATCATCTGGCGCAAGCTGCGCCGCCCGGCGCGCCTGCAGCCCGCCTGAGCCCGCGCCGGACAGATTGCGGCGTTCGCGCAGGCATGAACCTGCGCATTGCACACGCCGCGCAAGACACCCGCAGCCGCGCGGCTTTGGCCGATACTTGGCACACCCACCGCCACCGGAGTGCCGCGTGAAAGACAAGCTGATGTCCGCTGCCAATCTGCCCTTTGCAACCATGAGCACGGGTCTGGACTTTGTGAAGCAGGTCTGGAGCAATGTGGATGTGCCGAGCGGCGCCGCCGGCCCGCTGGCGGATTCGCTGACCAAGTTCATCACGCCCACGCTGGACGTGGCCGAGATCGACAAGCGCCTCACCGATCTCAAGACGGTGCAGAAGTGGCTGGAGCTGAACCTCAACATCCTCAAGACCACGGTGCAGACGCTGGAAGTGCAGCGCGGCACCGTTGCGCAGCTCGCGCGTCTGGGGCTGGCGGTGGATGCGCAGGGCGAGCGCGGCTCCATGAAGGAGCTGCCGAAGATGGCTCAGGACATGGCGGGCAAGATGCTCAGCCCGCAGCAGTGGTGGTCCATGATGAGCGGGCCGATGACCGAGCTGATGGAGCAGGCCGCCAAGGCCGGCGCGCAGTCCATGGCGCAGTCGGTCGTGAAATCCGCGGTCAAGGCCTCGGGCAAGGTGGCAAGCAAGGCAGCGAGCACCGCAGTCAAGACCGCCAGCAAGGCCGCCGCGCCGGTGCGTGCGGTGGCGCAGGGGGTGGCCAAGGCGGCGCCAAAGAAATCGGCGGCCAAATCCACCGCCAAGGCGCCGGCCAAGCGCATCCGCGCGCTCTGAGCGGCGCGCCGGCCCTGTTGCCATGAGCCTGATCGCTGCCAGCCGCTTCCGCTACGGGCACGCGACCGGCAGTGACTGGCCGCAGGCCGTGGAACGCGTGATCGACCAGCTCGATGAGCAGGCCGCCGACGAGCGCTATACCTCCAGCGCCACGTTGGGCATCGCGTACTGGACGGACGGTTTTGCCAACGCGGCCGAGGCGATCATCGAACGCCTGAAGCTCGCCACCGGCCTGCGCCATTGGGTCGGCGCCACGGCGGGCAGCGTGTTCGGCGGCCGCCAAGAATACGTGCAACGCGAGGCGCTTGCGGTGTTGCTACTGGACGTCCCGCCCGAGGCCCTGCGCACCTTCTCCGGCACCCATCCGCTGCCCGTGCTGCCCTCCACCCAGGGGCCGCAGGCGCTGGCGCTGGTACATGCCGACCCGCGCACGCCGGATGTGGATGTGTTGATCGCCGAGCTGGCGCAGCGCACGCGCTCAGGCTTCCTGTTCGGCGGGCTGACCAGCGGCCTGCCCAGTGCGCCGCAGCTGGCCGAGCACTTTGTCTACGCCGGCCTGAGCGGCGTGGCCTTTGCAGACACGGGCAACACTGCAGAAGGGCAGACCGCGACGGGCGTGGATATCCGCGTCAAGGTCACGCAGGGCTGTCACCCCGTGACGGCGGCGCCGGGCCGGCCCACGCCGCGCCCGCATACCGTGACGCAGGCCGATGCCAACTGGCTGCTGCAGCTCAATGGCGAGCCGGCCTTCGATGTGCTGCTGCGCGACGTCGGTCTGGGCGCCTACGCCGGCCGCATGCCGCCGGGCGAGATGCTTCGCGAGAAGCTGTCCGGCGGCCTGTTCGTGGGCATGGCGGTGCCCAGTGTGAATGAGAGCGCCGCAACCGTGGGCGTGGCGCACATGAGCCCCGGTGCGGTGGGTGACTATGTCGTGCGCGGGGTGATCGGCATCGACCCGCGGCGCCGCGCCGTGGCCCTGGCCGATGAAGTCCAGCAAGGCGACCGCCTGCACTTCTGCCGCCGCAACCGCGAAGCCGCGCGGGCGGACCTGGTGCGCTGCCTCACCGAGCTGCGCGAGGAACTCGAAGAAGCCGGCAAGACGCCGCGCGGCGCGCTCTATGTGAGCTGCAACGGCCGCGGCGTGCACCTCTTCGACGAGCCCGGCGTGGAGCTGGGCCTGATCACCCATCACCTGAAGGATCTGCCCGTGATCGGCTTTGCCGCCAATGGCGAGATCGCGCGGGACCGGCTGTACGGCTTCACGGGCGTGCTGGCGGTGTTTTCGTGAGGGGCGACGAGGACTGGGTTGCGCACACCGAGCTGCAGGCCTGCGCCCCGGGCGGCGCGCGCCACCGGATGTTCCTGGCCGTGTCGCGGCCCAACCCGCAGGCCGACGGCGGCTGGGAAGTGAGCCTGCGCATCTCGCCGCTGCTCGACCCGCCGATCCGCCTCATCGGCGAAGACGGCTGGCAGGCCATCAACATCGCCCTGACCTTTGCCGAGCACCAGCTGCGGGACCTCATCGCCAAGGGCTGGATCTTCCACCTGCAAGACGACCCCATCGACGAGCTGCCGCTCAGCCCAGCGGATCTCGCGGCGCTCTGGGGGCGGACGGCGGGCTGAGACGCGCAGCGGCGGTTCTCGCCGCAGGGCGGACCGGGATCACGTGGCGCGAAGACGCGCTGATTTGGCTGATATTCGTCTTTTTAAAAATCGTGGAAAGCCACTTTCCGCATATTTGACGGACATCTTCAGCCATTTCGTCATCCATGAAATCTTGGCTGATTTTGTCATTCATCGGCGACATGACAAGCGTGCTTTGACAGACACACCCTGCTTGAGCCAGATCAATGCCCGCGGTGAATCCGTTTTGACAAATGCGAATCATTCGCATTTAATGGGCTCATGACCGGCTCCCGAATCGGTTCGCCCGCCGCGGTGGCGCGGGCGCGACGGCACCCCCTGGCCCAGCGCGCCCACCCCCACGCCACCGCCCGACCGTGGGCGACGCGCGGGGGCCGGTCATCTTCCGCCGCCGCGCACCGTGCTGCACGCGCCGCGTTCATCGCACCCACCGCCGGCCGCCTTGGCCCCGTCAGATCGGACTCCCGCCCATGTTCCAGACCCTGATCGTCAGCTTCCGCGAAGGCGTGGAAGCCTTCCTCATCATTGCCATCACCCTGGCCTATCTGCGCCAGACGCAGCGCACCGCGCTGGTCTCGGCGCTGCATGCGGGCGTGGTGGTGGCGGTGCTCGGGTCGCTCGCACTGGGCGTGGTACTGGCGCGCTACGGCGCCATGCAGCCGATCCACGAGGGCGTTCTGGCACTGGCGGCCTTCGTGCTTGTGCTCACCTGCACCTGGCACATGATGCGCCGCGGCAAGCGCATGGCCGGCGAGATCCGCGCCAAGGTGGACGCCGCGGCCGACAAGAGCAGCACCGCCGCGTGGCTGGCCGTGTTTGCCTTCGTGTTGCTGATGATCGGCCGCGAGGGTGTGGAGACAGCCACGATGATTGCGTCGCTCGCGCAGATGCAGACCACGGCGCACCTGGCCGTGGGCGGCGCCATCGGCCTGGCGCTGGCCGGCCTGCTGGCCTGGGGCTGGGCGCGCTACGGCAAGCGCATCAATCTCACGCGCTTCTTCCAGGTCACGGCCGTGTTCATGGTGATCTTCTCGGTGCAGCTTGCCATCTATGCCTTCCATGAATTTGCCGAGGCCGGCGCGCTGCCCGGCCTGGACAACGCCTACTGGCACGACGCCACTGAGGTGCTGGCCGAGGGCTGGGCCGGGCAGCTGCTCTCGCTCGTGATGGTGCTGGCGCCGATGGGCTTCATCGCCGTGGCCATGTGGCGCGATCGCGCGGCGCGCCGCGCACCGACCCTGCAGACCACCGCACACCCGTCTGCCCAAACCGCTGAGGCACTGGCGCACGATGCCCGCTGATCACGAAGGTACCGACGGGCTCATCGCGGGGCAGACCACTGACCCGACCGGGGCCGCGAGCGCCAAGGTCCTCAGCTTCCGCCGCCCGCAAGCTGAGCGGCGCGGCTGCATGCCGGACACCTGTCCCGCGGAAATGGCGCACGGCGTGAATGCGCGGCCAGCTCCGGCCCGTGAGTCCGAGTCGGGTCAGGCCGTGCTGCTGGCCTCCCTGCTCACGCTGATGAGCAGCTTTGCACGGCGCGCTGCCGACGGCCTCGTGTGCCCGGCTTTGGCCTGGCGCGTGGAGCGGCATCTGGCGGAGCTGGCCGAGCTCACCGGCCCAGGCAGCCTGCATCCTGTCCTGCGCGAAACCGCAGAACAACTGCTCGCCGACTGGGATCAGCTGGACCAGCGCCTTGCCGTGCGATCCGCCCGCGCAGATGCGTCGGCTCCGTGCCCCGGGCGGGCTGCGCGCCCCGAGTGGCTGCGCTGGATCCTCTGGCCGGCCGGATGAATGCGCTCAGATCGGCGGCAGGCCGCGCTGCTCGCGATACGCGTTGATGCGCGGCAGCAGTGCACCACGCCGTGCCAGACTCGCTGCCGGCCACAGGGTCTCGCGCTCGTAGAAGATCTCAAATGCGGGTACGCCCTCCGGCAGCTGCACCCAGGGCAGCTTGGAACGCGTAAAGATGTGCGCGTCCGGCGAGCAGCGTTCCGGTGCATCCAGTGTGCCGACGCGCACAAACGCGACGATCGGCCCTGCGCTCGCATAGTGGCTCCAGAGCGCGACGCGACAGCGAGGGCAGCGGGCGATCTGCTGGCCGAGCCCGCTCTCCGAAGGCGTCTCGACAAGATCCGGCGTGCCCGCAACGCACACCAGCTCATCCGCCTCGATCATGGCGTTCACGGCAAACGCGCTGCCGGTCTCGCGCTGGCACCAGCTGCAGTGGCAGCAGTTCACGAACATCGGCGGGCGGTTCAAGCGGTAGCGGATGGAGCGGCAATCGCACCCGCCACTCAGGTCTTCGGTAAGGGTCATGCGCGCCTCACTGCCCGGCCGGCGGCTCCCAGAGTTCGATCTTGTTCCCGTCCGGGTCCATCACCCAGCCGAACTTGCCGTACTCGGACTCCTGCACCTCGCCCTGCACATCGCAGCCCTCTTCACGCAGGGTCTTGATGAGCGCATGAACATCCGCCACGCGGTAATTGATCATGAAGCTCGAGGTGCTGGGCGCGAAGTAGTCGGAGTCCGCGCCGTTGATGTTCCAGATCGTCGTGCCCACGCCCTGCGGATTGTCCGGCCCGGCCCAGCTGAAGGCCGCGCCGCCCCAGGGCTGCACGTCGATGCCCAGATGCTTGCGGTACCACGCAGCCAGCGCGGCCGCGTCGCCACGCGCCTTGAAGAAGATGCCGCCAATGCCAGTGACTCGCTTCATGTCGCCCTCCCGATCCTGCGCCTTGCGCTGGCGGCATTGTGCGCTGCAGGTCTGTGCCGGTCGAGCCTGCCTAGCTCAGAGCGGCGCTGCGACGCGCAAACACATCGATCATCAGCGCGCCCACCAGACAGGCCGCTGCAATCCAGTCAGCCACCACCACGCGCTGGATCAGCGCGTTATGCCCCGGTGTGACCCACGCCAGCGCGATGAAGGCGAGCACGCTCGCGAGCCCGGCCACGTAGGCCGCCGGGCGCAGCTCCATGCGCCAGGCCGCCGCGATCAGCAGCACGCCCAGCAGGCCGAAGAGCACGGCGCGGTGGCGCATGAGAATGAGCAGATTGGGGTCCTCGATCGGCAGGCCATACAGGCGCGCGAGTTGTGCGCCGCCCAGCACGCCAGACAGCGGCAGAAGATGGATGATTCCGCTGACGATGAGCAGTACCTTGGCAAGAGCTTGCATGCGGATTCCTTTGCTGGCGCGGGCGCGTGATGAGACACGACGGAAGATGACGAACGGGTCTGCACATCCTATGGAAGCGGCCGCAGCCGCGCTTTCAGAAACCGGCTGCGCGCCATTGCTGCTCAGCTGGGGCACGCGGGCGCTGTACCTCGGCCCCAGCCTGAGACTGAGCGCGCACCGCAACGCCGTGGCGGTGCTGGCCCTGGCACTCGACGCCCCCTTCGAACTCGCACTGGATGCCCGCCGGCCGCAGACCGGGCAGCGGCGCTGCAGTGCTGTGTTGATCGAACCGAACCGCCTGCACCAGATCCGCGCTGGCGCGGGGGACTGCGCCTTCATCTACCTCGACCCCTTCAGCAGCGAGCTCAAGGCCCTGCGCGCCCGCTGCGCCGAGCAGCACGCCGATGCCTGCTTTGCGCTGGCGGGAGAAGACGCACTGCGCACGGCGCTCCGCCATCTGCCGCGCAGCGCCGCGGCCTGGGCCGACGAGACGACGCACGCGCAACACCTCGCGCCACTCCAAGCGGCGCTGCTTGGAGAGGCAGTGCAGCCCGCTCTCGGCGACGCGCGGGTGCGCCAGCTCGTCACCCGTCTGCACGCCCGGCCCGAGGACACGCGCGATCTGGCGGGCTGGGCCGCGGCGCTGGGCGTGTCCGAGAGCAGGCTGCAACATCTCGTGAAGCAGGAGACCGGCCTGCCCTTCCGGCGGCTGCGCCTGTGGATGCGCCTGCGCGCAGCCGTGCTTGCAGCGAATGGGCGGGCAGCTGGCCGTGCGGATGCTGACTTGACCCGCGCGGCGCTGGACGCCGGTCTCGCGGGCAGCGCGCACCTCTCCGCCGCGTTTCGCGAGATGTTCGGCATGAGCCCCACGGCCTTGCTGGCGCTTTCGCCAGTGGTGGTGCAGATCGACCCCCAGAGCGAGTCCACGCGGACCGCGCTGCCACCGCTCCAGTGCAATCCACACGCTCAGGCCGGCCGCTGACGCGGCTTTTTCCGCAGCGCGGCAAACCCCAAGTGACCCCTGTCGGTCCGCCACCCACAATGGCGGCCATGACCGGAATGACACTTTGGACCTACCGACGCAAGTTCACGTTGGACGGGCAGCAATACGAAGCTGCATTGAGCTATGGGTTTTCGCACATGCGCAGCGTGCTGCGGCGCGGCGCGGAAGTGATCGGCGAAGACCTGACCGAGGGCTTCCAGACCGAGGAGAGCCTGCGCAATCACCACATCCGCTTCACGCTGCCCGATGGCCGCACGGTGGAGGTGGAGTCCGGCTACGTGACCTGGTACGCACTGGGTCTGGTCGTTCGCATCGATGACCGCGTGGTGCACGAAAGCCATCCGGGCAAACGCATTGCCTGGCCGGAGTGGTCGCGCAACATGGTGCTCAAGGCGAGCGGCGGCAGCGACCCCGCCGCCCAGGCGCGCGCCCAGGCCGAGCAGGCACGGCAGTCCGAGCAATGGAACCGCAACAAGTACTCGATCTACGTGGACATTGCCCTGGGCCTGCTGTTCTTCGTGGTGGCCAAGTACTCCAACCTGACCACGGCGGCGCTGGTGGGCGCCGGAGCGGGGTTGGCCATCGTGGTCGTCCAGCGCTTCGTGCGCGTGGACCTGCTGGGCGGTCTGGCGATGTTCGGCATCTTCATGCTGATGGTGAGCGCCGGCTTCTCGCTCGTCTTTGATGACGAGGACATGGTGAAGATGAAGGGCACCGTCCTCGGCCTGTTCGTGGCGGGGCTCATGCTGAGCGACGCACTGGGCAACGGCGGACGCTATTTCGGCGTGCGCATGCAGCGCTATATCCTGCAGCCGATCGACCCCGCGCGCTTCACGCTCGGCCTGGGCGCCGTGGGTCTGTTCATGGCGGTGCTGAACTGGCTGGTGGCCAAGGTCGCCAGCACCGACACCTGGCTGTTCTACACCACCTTTGTGGACATCGTGATCAGCGTGGCGCTGTTCTTCGTGGTGCTGAAGTTTGCGCGGCGCGACGAGCCGGCAGCGCCAGCCGCGGGGGGCGCGTCGCCTTCCTGAATGCGGTGCGGCCTGCGTGGCGGATGGCGCAGGCGCGCGGCCTGGCGCGGCCGGGCGCCGCTTGCCCGCCGATCAAGGGCCGTTCTGAGGCAGAATGGCCTCTCTGAGCTTGCTTTGCGTCCGAAATCGACTTATTTAGCTTTCAAATACCGCCAAGATCCATACAGCACGAGCGGAAAGCTGACTTGCGATATTTGGCTGAAAATGATCTATTCAGCAGCACGGACCCGCCCCGGCTCGACCACATGCAGCGGCTCGGGCGCAGGCGCCGGGCTGGCGTCCACCGGCTTCACGCGCCCGGCGAGCCACAGGCTCACCACGCCGGCAGCGATCGCCACGTAGCCCACCACGTTGTAGTGGGTCAGGGTGCCGTCGGCCTGCTTGCTGACGATCAGCCCAGCCACGAAGGCCGCGGTGCCGCTGGCCGCGTTCTGCACCGCGGTGTTCAGACTCATGAAGGCGCCGCGCACCCGCGGCTGGCCGGCGGAGGTCACCATCGCCATGCCGGGGGCGAAGCGGCCGCTCACCAGAATGAAGAACAGGGCCGCCACGCCGATCACGGCCCATACCGGCACCGGCGGCAGGTGCGTGAGCAGGAGGATCGGCACCATGGCCGCCACCGCCAGCCAGCGGTACACGCGCGCCTTGCCGTATTGATCGGCCAGCTTGCCGAACCAGCGGCTGGTGAAGAAGGTGCCGGCGCCGCCGATCAGGTACATCAACGGCAGCAGCTTCTCGGAGAAGCCCACGTTCGAGGTGAGATACAGGGTGATGAAGGGGATCACCGTGAAGCTGGCAAACATCATCAGCGCGATGAAGGCGTATGCGCGCCAGTGGTTGGCGTCGCTGAGCACATCGCGCATGGGCGCAAAGCTCTCGGCAAAGCCGCCCTTGCCGCCTGAGCCCAGCGGCCCGACGCGCGCAGGAATGCTCGGCAGCGTGCTGCGCGAAAAGATCCACAGCCCGGCGCCGAGCACGGCCGCAAAGAGGAAGGGCGCGCGCCAGCCCAGGGCCGGCACATGGCTGGCCAGAAACAGCCCGAGCGGCACGCCGACCACGGTGGACAGCGAGAACGCCGCCATCACGATGCCGGTGGCGCGGCCGCGCCGCTCGTAGGGGATCGTGTCGCCGATGTAGGTCTGCACCATCGCCCCGAGCACGCCGCCAAAGGCACCGGCCGCGGCGCGGGCGATCATCAGCGTCCAGTAGCTCGGCGCCAGCGCGCAGGCAGCAGTGGCCAGGGTGAAGGCTGCGTACAGGCCCAGCACCAGCTTGCGCCGGTCGAAGCGGTCCACCGCACTGGCCGCCAGAATCGCCGTGACCGCGGCGGCCAGCGTGTAGGTGGACACCAGCAGGCCGAACTGCGCCGGCGACAAGCCGAAGGCGCGCGAGAGCATCGGCGCCAGCGGCATCATGATCATGAAATCCAGGATGTGCGTGAACTGGATGCCGGCCAGCGTGGCCAGCAGGCGGCTTTCCTGGCGGGGGGTGAGCGAGACGGCGGTCATGAGGGCGTGTTCTTGAGCGGGGGCCCGGCGTGGGCGCGAGCCCGGAAAGCGGCTCAACCGTTTCGCCGCGCGCGGCAGCGCGCCCGGGAATCAGACGCAACCGGCCCCCGGAACATCACCGGGGGCCGTGCGTGTCGAGCCTTGCAGGAGAAGAGACAGCGTCTTGGAATTCGGGCGGTGCACGGTGGAGGGGCGCCGAGCCGGCGGGCCGTGAACACAATCGATCTCGCGGGCGCTGGATCATTTACTGACTCTGCGGTCAGATACCTCGCAGTCTTGTTGCAGAGCCGCAAAGCGTCAAGCAAAGCCCCACTGGCCCGGTCGGGCGGCTGGCGCGGTTGCGGCGGCGCGTGAGCGCCTAAAGTGCTACCCATGCAACTGCTCATCACCGGCCTGAACGGCACCCTCGCCCCGCATCTGGCGCGCGCCGCGCAGGCTGCCGGCCACAGCGTGCTGCCCTGGGACCGCCAGCAGGTCTCGCCGGACGACCTGCCCGCCTGCCGCGCCTGGCTGGAGCGGGCGAAGCCCGACGCCATCGCGCATCTCGGGTTTGGCGCGGAGGCCTGGGCCGGGCTGATGGCACGCTGGGCCGCCGAGCACGGCGCCCCCTTCCTGTTCACCAGCACCGCCATGGTGTTTGACCATGTGCCCGACGGCCCGCACCGGGTGGACGACCCGCGCAACGCCAAGGACGACTACGGCCAGTACAAGATCCGGTGCGAAGACGCCGTGCGCGAGGCCAACCCACAGGCCTGCATCGCGCGCATCGGCTGGCAGATCGATGCTGACTCGAGCGGTGCCGCACACGGCAACAACATGCTCGCCGCGCTGGACGCCGAACAGCAACGCGATGGCCGCATCCGCGCCAGCACGGCCTGGGTACCCGCCTGCAGCTTCATGCAAGACACCGCCGCCGCGTTGCTGCAGCTCATCGAAGCCCGCGCATCAGGCACCGCCCATCTGGACAGCAACGCGGACGAGGCGCTGAGTTTCTTCACGCTCGTTCAACAGCTCAAGCGCCGCTTCGCGCGCGAGCACTGGCAGATCGAGGCTCACGCCGAGTACGTGCATGACCAGCGGTTGGTGGCGGGGGAAGGGCAACATGTGCTCATGCCAGGTGTGCGTGCGCAGCTGGGCGCTTCCGGCAAGGCCGCAAGCTGATTGCCACTCTGGACTCGATCCATCTGCGTCGGCGGCTCGTCCCGGCTCCGCTTCGAGCACATCGGGCGCTCACCTCGCCGAGCTGATCGACCAAGACACGGCTTGAACCTGCAGCCCTGCCGCCACAGCGCTGCGCGGGTGGGCAGCGCTCACCGCCGTCCGCGCGCCACCCCGCCCTGCTTGCGCCAGTACTGGAAGGGCTCTTCATGCACTTCCAGGTCGATCTCCGCGATGCGCGTCTGCAGGCGCTCCTGCACCTCGGCCACCGCCTGGTTGTAGATGAGCGGGGCAATCTCATCGAGGAAGAAACCGAGCAGCGCACCGGCGGCGATGTTGCCGATGGGCTCGTCCATCTCCTGCTCGAAGTAGCGCTGGATGGAGGCGACGGCTTCGTCGCGCGCTTCGCGCGGCAGTTCGATGCTCATGACGGCCTCAAGCCTGCGCAGCCGCGGCGTCCATCCAGAACACTTCCCAGATGTGGCCGTCCGGATCTTCGTAGCCGTGCTGGTACATGAAGCCGTGATCCACGGGCTCGCGCGGGATGCTGGCGCCGGCCTCGCGCGCCTTGGCCACCAGCTCGTCCACGGCGGCGCGACTCTCACAGGGCAGCGCGATCAGCACCTCGGTGCTCGCGTGCGCGTCGGCGATCGGCTTGGGTGTGAAGCCGGCAAAGAACGGCTGCACGAGCAGCATGCAGTACAGGTTCTCACCCAGCTGCATGCCGGCGGCAGACTCGTTGGTGAAGTTGGGGTCGAAGCGGTAGCCAAGCGCGGCAAAGAAGCGCTTGCTGCGCTCCAGATCGCTCACGGGCAGGTTGACGTAGATCTGCTTGTGCATGGCGCCCTCCTGGCTGGCACTGGATGCGCAGTGCAGCGGATTGGAGCGTGCCTGTCCAGCCTGGCGTCTTGCCCGCGACCTTGTGCAACCGGCTTGAGCGGCCGAGCCGCGCTTACTCGGCGCCGCGTGTCACCGGCATGGGCAGACCTTTGAGCAGGGGCACGCCCTGGGCATCGGTCACCTGAAGCAGCACGCCGAAGGCCTTGGCCTGCACGCGATCAGGCAGGCGCACGAAGGCGCTCTGGTCGAGCAGGTCGTCGCCATGCAGGAAGGACCAGACGAAGAAATCCACCGCCCGCGCCGTGCTCTGGGCCCGCGCAGCGCGCTTGGGGAAGACGACGTAGGTCGGCATGGTGATCGGCCAGGCGCTGTCTGCCGCGATGTTGGTCAGCGGCGCAGTGAAGTCCCCGCGCATCCAGGGGCTGGCGAGCACGGCGGCACGGAATGCGGCGGTGCTGGCAGCGACCGACTGCCCGGACGCATTGCGCACGCGCACGGCATTGAGCTTGGCGCGCTCGACCCAGTTGAATTCCACGTAGCCGATGGCACCGCTGGTGGCGGCCACGGTCTCGGCGATGCCCTTGCTGCCCTCGGCACGCACCGGTTCGCCGGGCCACTTGGGGCTGCTGCTGGCCTTGCCGACCTCGGTGGCGAACGCCGGGCTCACCGCAGCCAGGTAGGCGGAAAAGTGGAAGCTGGTGCCGGAACCTTCCTTGCGGACCACGCGCACGATGGGCAGCGCGGGCAGCGTGAGGCCGGCGTTCTCGGCACGGATGGTGGCATCGTCCCAGCGGCTGATCTGGCCGGTGTAGATGGCGGCCAGCGTGGCGCCGGACAGTTGCAGCCGGCCACGGGCCACACCGGGCAGGTTGACCACCGGTACCGCGCCGCTCACGGCCGTGGGGAAGAACACCCAGTTGCGCTTGCTCACATCATCCGCCGAAGGCATGACATCCGAAGCACCGAAGTCCAGATCGCCCTCGGCCATGCGCTTGAGGCCGGCGCTGGAACCCACACCCGCGTACTCGAGCGCCACGCCGCCGGACTTGCCCCAGCTCTCGGCCCAGGCGCGGTAGATCGGCTGGGCGGCGGTGGAGCCGGCACCGGAGATCTGCCTGGCCGCAGCGTTCTGGGGGGAAGCGCTCTGCGCCAAGGCAGCCGGCAGCACCAGCGCGCCGGCAAGGGCCAGCGCAGCACCGGCGATGCGGCCGATGGCGGGGAAGAAGCTCGGGTGTTCCTGGTGATTCATGTGGGTATCCATGCGGTGTGCGGATCAGAGGTATGTCGGCATGCAGCGCGGCATTCTGAGCCGCGGCCCGCCCTCGGGCGAGCACTAGAGTCGAGTCTCAATGACACTTTTATGACGCTTTTGCATCCATTCGTATCACTGGGCCCTCGACTCGCTTGAACACGCCCGTGCGCTGGCCGATCGCGCGCCGCTCGCAGAACCAGCTGCTGCCCGACTGGCGCTTGGCCATGGACTTGAGCTCCGCCATGATCGGCGCGATCTGTCGCGCGCTGTCGAATTCCCCCGGGCCGACCGGCAGTACGCCCGCACTCAGACTCAGCAGCGGGTGAAAGACCATCTGGCCCTGGCGGTTGAGCGAGTCGTAGCCCCCGCGCGCGATGTGCTCGGGGTCGAACAGGGTGCGTACGCGAATGTCGAAAGTCGCCAACACGCGCTCCACCCAGGGCTGCCAGTCGTGCCCGGTCAGCAGGGCGACGAAGTCGTCGCCGCCCACGTGGCCGACAAAGGCGCCGCACTCTCGCGCCGTGCCCTCAAGGATCTGCGCGGTCATCGCAATGGCTTCGTCGCCGCGCTGATAGCCATACACATCATTGAAGGGCTTGAAGAAGTCCAGATCCCAGTACACGGCGGTGAACTCCAGGCGCTGCCGCACGTAGGAATCCAGTTGCGATTCGATCGGCACATTGCCCGGCAGACCGGTCAGCGGGTTGGCATGGCGTGCGCTCCGGATCTGCAGATCCGACACTGCCTTGATGAGATCAGATAAGCGACCGACGCCGGCATAGCGCCCCTCACGCGTCACAATGAAGCCGTCGACCAGGTGGCGTTCGTCCATGCGCGCCACGACCTCGCTCATCTGCCGCAGCGAGGTGGCGGCATCGAAACTCACCGGCTGCGGATCCATGAGGTCCTCGCAGCTGGACCGGCCGAAGAGGTCCATGAAGTAGCGCTCTGCGCCGCGCTTGAGCACGTGGGCAGAGCGCAGCAGACCGACCGGACGTGCGGCGTGGTCCACCACGGGCAGGGAAAAGAGATTGTCATCGTCATGGAACAGGCGGATGACTTCGGCGCAGCTCATCTGCGGTGACACGCAGGGCGATGGCCGAGCAAGATCGGCCGCACTCGGCTCCATCAGCATGGCCGGCCGCTGCACCAGCGGGCTGGCGGGTCGATGACTCGCCGCGGCGAGGACGATCGATTCGACGTCGGCCGCCAGATCGACGCGCGGAGCGGGTACCGGCCGCGCGATCAGGTAGCCCTGTGCGAGGGGTGCGCCCATGCCCTGCAGAGTACGCAGGTCACTGGCCTGCTCGACGCCTTCGGCAATGACTTCGCAGCCCACGCCGCGTGCCATCTCGAGGATCGAACGCACAAACTGCTGCTTCACCGGGTCCATGGACACGCCATCGATGAAGTGCCGATCGATCTTCACGTAGTTGGGTCGCAGCAGCGACCAGCGCTTCAGCGATGCGAAGCCCTCGCCGAGGTCATCGAGCGCGAAGCGAAAGCCCAGGGTGCGCAGGGACTCGCTGATCTCGTCCAGGCGGGCGGGGTCCTCCACCGGCCGCGTTTCCGTCAACTCGGCCACCACGCGCGTAGCGGGCAGGCCCAATTCACGCAGCTCCGCGGCCAGCAGCTCGTGCCGCCCTTCGCTGGCCATGAGTACATCGGCCGTCACGTTCACGAACAGGAGCCCGGGCAGTCGCAGTTCCACGAAGCGCTGGATGATCATGCGCACTGCGAGGCGCTCGAGCTGCACGAGCCAGCCCAGGCGGGCGGCGACATCAAAGAGCACCAGCGGCGAGTGCAGCGGCGAATCGGCGGGGCCGCGGATCAGCGCCTCGAAGCCGACGATGCGCGCGCGCTGCAGATCGATGATCGGCTGGAAGTGCACCTGCAGGCGGCGCTGCGTGATGATGCGGGTCAGTTGCGCGTGAAGATCCTGGTTCAGGCTGAGCGGATCACTGGCAGCGTCAACCGCGGGGGCAGAGGATTCGGACGACGACATGGGTACTCCGGCGAGTCGGCGGACTCGTCGAAGCAGTGTGCTGGCCCTGGATGGCATGCGATGCCATGAAACAATCCGGAATCGCGCGCATTTAACCGAAGCGTCATGAACGATGGGCCGAGGCCCGGCTCAAAGTGCATCCAGGTCATCGAGCATGCGCTGCGCCGCGTCCACGATCGCCTGCCGTGCAGAGGGCTCCAGCCGGCCGATGCTCTTGGCCATGAGCGCAGTGCGCGGGTTCCTGGCGAGCGCGGCTTCGTGCTTGTGCAGGAAGTGCCAGTACAGGGTGCTCACGGGGCAGGCGCGTGGGCCGGTCTTGACGTCCGGCTTGTAGGCACAACCCTCGCAGTAGTTGCTCATGCGCTTGATGTACTGGCCGCTGGCCACATAGGGCTTGCTCACAAAACTGCCGCCATCCGCATAGAGCGCCATGCCCGCGGTGTTGGGCAGCTCGACCCAGTCGATCGCGTCCACATAGACGGCGAGATACCAGTCGCAGACCTGCTGCGGCTCGATCTCGGCCAGGATGCCGAACTGGCCCGTGACCATCAGGCGCTGGATGTGGTGGGCGTAGCCGTACTTCAGCGTCTGACCCACGGCCGCACGCATGCAGGCCATGTTCGTCTGGCCGGTCCAGTACCAGGCCGGCAGCTTGCGCGTGTGCTTGAAGTGATTGGCCTGTGCGAGCCCCGGCATCTTGAGCCAGTACACGCCGCGGATGAATTCGCGCCAGCCGAGGATCTGCCGGATGAAGCCTTCGGCGCTCGCGAGATCGACGCGGCCTGAACGATGCGCAGCCTCGGCAGCCTCAATGACTTCGCGCGGGTCGAGCAGATGCAGGTTCAGGCTGCTGGAGAGCAGCGCGTGCCAGGCAAAGGGCGTGTCGGTCCACATGGCGTCCTGCGTGGGGCCGAAGCGCGGCAGGCGGTGCTCGATGAACTGCGCGAGTGCTTCCAGCGCCTGCTGCCGAGTCACCGGCCAGATGAAGTGGCCCAGCTCGCCGGGGTGCTGCGGCAGCACGCGCTCGATGTCCGCAAACACCTGCTGCGTGATCGCGTCTGGCGTAAAGGTGGCCGGCGGCGTGATGGCGCCGGGCCCCGCCTTGGGGAAGCCTTCGCGGTTCTCGGCGTCATAGTTCCACTGCCCACCCAGCGGTTGCAGCTCGCCCTTGCTGTCGCGTTCGCCCTGCTCGTCCATCAGCACGCCATGGCGCTTGCGCATCATGCGGTAGAAGAACTCCATGCGCAGCTGCTTGTAGCCGGCGGCCCAGTCGGCAAAGTCTGCCAGGCTGCACATGAAGTGCGTGTCGGCCAGAAAGACCACCGGCAGCTTGCGTGCGCGGCACAGCTGCTCGATGCCGGTGCGCAGGCGATAGTCGCCGGGCTCGGTGAGCACCAGGCGGCCGGGCTGCAGGGTGTCGATGTGCCGGCCCAGGCGCTCGATCAACCCCGGCGTCTCCGGCCGGTCCACCAGGTGCGTGTAGATCAGCGGCATGCCGGCCGCGCGCAGCTCGGCCGCAAAGTGCCGCATGGCGGAGAGAAACACCGCGGTGCGCGGCTTGCTGCTCCAGACGTGGGTGGACTCGCCCGGCGCCTCGATCATCAGCGCGGTGTCGGTCGCCGGGTTCAGCGCGCGGAGTGCTGGGTTGGCGTGCCAGAGCTGGTCGCCCAGGATGAGCACAAGCTGGCTTGTGCCGCTGCTGGCGGCTGCGGCGCCGAGCGCAGCGGCGTCTGTGGGCGGCGATGGTGCTTTCTTGGGCATGGCGAGGAGGTCTTGTATTTCGTGATGCGTCGTCCGGCGGGCACGCGCCAATTCCCGTACCCGGCTTCCGCAGGTTTGGCGAGGGTCTTCAGTGGACGGGGCTGATCCCGCTTGTCTGGTGCGGATCTTCAGGCAGACCCCCTGAAGACGCTTGTCCCGTGCGGCTTTCGGGGCAGATGCCTTGAAGAAGGGCTTGGGGCAAGCGGAAACAGGCAGGGCGTGTCGCGCGTTTCTCTCGCCCAGCCGCCACTGCTTGAGGATTCTGCTGTCCGGTCCGCGCGGTGCCAAGCTGGCGTCTGCCCGGCGGCGCGGTGTCGCAGCCGCGATGCGCGCGCTGAGCAGGCAGTTGTGCTCACCCGCTCATGCCTTGCGGCGGCAGGCCTCCGAGCAGTACTTCACCTCGGCCCAGTTCTTGGCCCAGGCCTTGCGCCAGACCATCGGGCGGCCGCAGACGGAGCAGGGCTTGCTGGGCAGGCTGGCCTTGTTGCCGCGGAAGTGCGCGGTCGCGGTGGTCGAGTCGGCTTTGTGGTCGCGGCGGGACATTCGTGGGGTCCGTGGAATTGCGTCCGAGGGTCAGGGGCCCAATGCAAACCGGCCGCTGAAGCGGCCGGAGCGGTGTTTTTCAGCGCTGCGCCTTGCGGTGCAGCGGCGCCGGGCGGCCTACTCGCCGGTGGCGGCGTGGCTGGCGCGCCATTCGATCAGCGCGCCGTGGATCTGCTGCAGGTCGTTGAACACGCGCACGCTCTTCGGGGGCTTGCGCATCAGGATCGGGCAGGAGCCGCCGGCCCAGATTTCCATCTGGCCGGGCAGCTTGGCGCGCAGGTCGTCCAGGCCTTCGATGACCGAGTTGGGGTTCAGGCAGGCCGAGAAGCTGAGTGCGACGATGTCGCAGTTCTGGCTGGTCGCGGCGAGCACGATGTCCCAGATCGGCGTCTGGGTGCCCAGGGAAATGCAGCGGCCACCTTCCAGCGCCAGCAGCGCCTCGGCCATCAGCAGGCCCAGGCCGTGCGGTTCCTGCGGGAAGGTCGTCAGCAGGATGCGCGGGCGCTTGCCCGGCTGCGGGATGGTGTTGATGGCGTTGCGCAGGATGACCTGCACGCTCTCTGTATACAGATGCTCCTCGAAGATCTCGAGGTAGCCGCGCGCCCAGGCGTCGCCCACCATCTGGGTCAGCGGAGAGATGATGTCGGTGACAAAGCGCGCCAGACCCACGCGCAGCAGCGCCTGCGACAGGCTGCGGCGCAGTTCCTCGATCTGATGCGCCTTGACCAGCTCGATGTAGTGTTCCAGCGGCTCGGTCAGGGCCTGGCTGCCGGCAAAGCGCCGCGGCTCCGGCACCGTGGCCTCGCTCATGGCCTGCAGCTGCTCGATGGACAGCGGAATGATCTTGCCCGGACGGTGCCCGGCGTCCATCAAGCGGCGAATGACTCGCAGCTTGTCCACCTGGTCCATGGGGTAGGTGCGCTCGCCGAAGGCGTCGCGCGCCGGCTGCGGAAAGCCGTAACGCCGCTCCCAAACGCGCAGGGTGTCCTTGGACAACCCGGTATCGCGCTCGACTGCGGCGATGCTCAGTGTCACACCTTGAACTTGACTGCGGTCGTTCATGTACAGCTCTGTGATGGCCGCGATCCCGCGCGTTCTGCGGGGTTACTGCCGGGCTCCGGTTGCGGTTCGTTCGCGCACTGACGAAAACACTGTTGCTTAATTAGTGTCTTGGACAAACGCTTGACGAGTCCCGCCTGAATCCATAGTATAGGTGCTGGGAGTGGGTCTTGCCTAGGACAAATCGAGTTGACACTGGTTTGTCCGCAGCTGCCCAGGGATATTCAGGCTGGGCCTCGGTGCATCGTTCACCGGCCCTTGGGTGGCACGGGTTCACGGGCGGCTGGCTTGCGTCCGGGGCGCTTGCTTCCTCGCCGCCCCTCGGGCTGGGCAAGACGCACGTCATTCGGCGAACTCCGTTCGCCGTGCCTTGAGTGAACTCAGGACGCGCCATGCACAGCCATAAACAGAACTTCCTCTCCTCCCCCTCGACCTGCGCGCAGCAAGCCCGCTCGGTGCCTTGGCTGCACAACACATGGTTCGGCCTGACCGGCGCCGCATTGGCGCTCAGCCTGGCGCTGTTCAGCCTGCCGACGACCGCCCAGACCCCGGCCGCCCGACCGGCGGTGGCGCCGACGCCCGCCCCAGCCAGCTGCCCCGGCTGGATGAACCAGACGCTGCCGCGACTGCAGGACGACGCGCCGCAGAACCTGTGCCAATACAGCGGTCGCGTGCTGCTGGTTGTGAACACTGCGAGTTTTTGCGGGTTTACCGAGCAGTACAAGGGCCTCGAAGCGCTGCATAGCCGCCTGCAGGCGCGCGGCTTCACGGTGCTTGGCTTTCCGTCCAACGACTTCGGCAATCAGGAGCCAAAGAGCAACAAGGAGATCGCGGACTTCTGCGAAGGCACCTTCGGCGTCAAGTTCCCCATGTTTGCCAAGAGTGCCGTGCGCGGCAAGGACACCAACCCGGTGTTCGCGCATCTCGCCAAGGTCAGCGGCTCCACGCCGCGCTGGAACTTCCACAAGTATCTGATCAGCCGCGACGGCCAGCGCGTGGAGGCATTCGGCTCCATGACCACGCCGGAGGACAAGGATCTGCTGGCGCGCATCGACGCGTTGCTCGCCCAACCGGCACCGGCCCGCTGATCGCGGCCACCCTGCGAGCCGCCGGAGATGCGCCGCACCCAGCCCCCAGGCGCGCCAGCGCGCCGCTGCCCGATCCACGGGCAGCACAAAGGCGAGCAAGTGGGCGGCGCCCCCGGGGCGCCTGCGGCACGGCAAGGCGATTCCGCCTGCGACACGCCGACCAAGGTGGTGTTTGACCTAGGTTTCGCGCCGGCCGGTCGCCATTCACAATGTCTAGGACAACACAGGGGTCTGCCCAAGCGCGCAATCCCGTCGGCACATGCCGCCCTGTCCCGTTTTACGCTGCGAAGCGCTGGCCCTCGAGGCCGACCTGGGATCCTTCTCCCTCCCTCCCTCCTGAATGTCTCGGGGCGCTTCGCAGCTCTTCTCTACCCGATCCGACCGGATCAGGTGCCAAGTCCGCACAACATCGAACTCGCCAGCCTGCTGATCCGCAGGCCAGCCAGCACGCTCTTGCGCCAAAAGATACCGTGCGGTTCCTTTATTGAACTATCTGGTAATATTCGAATCCATGATGCATCCGCCGACCTTGGCGGGCCGTACACGGACACAGAATCCCCTCGCACCTCTGGCAGGCTCCCATGAAGCGAATCGCGGTTGTTGGCAGTGGCATTACCGGTCTGGGCGCAGCCCATCTGCTGGCCAAGCAGCACCACGTCACGCTTTTCGAGCGCGAGGACTACGCGGGCGGCCACGCGCACACTGTGGACGTCACGCTCGACGGCATCACCCACGGTGTGGACACCGGCTTTCTGGTGTTCAACCACCGCACCTACCCGAATCTGCTGGCCCTGTTCAAGGAGCTGCAGGTGCCCACCGCCAAGAGCGACATGAGCTTCTCCGTGCGCCTGGCTGGCGGGCCGGCCAAGGGGCTGGAGTGGGCGGGGCATTCGCTGAACAGCGTGTTTGCCCAGCGCCGCAACCTGCTGCGCCCCAGCTTCCTGCGCATGCTGCGTGACCTGCTGCGCTTCAACAAGCAGGCCACCGACGACATCCTGCACCATCGCGTGGGCGCGCTCAGCCTGGGCGAGTACCTGCGCCTGGGCGGCTACGGCCGCGAGATGATCGACTGGTACCTCGTGCCCATGGCGGCCTGCATCTGGTCCTGCCCGACCGAGACCATGATGGCCTACCCGGCCAAGACCTTCCTGCAGTTCTGCCACAACCACGGCCTGCTCACCGGTTTCGAGGGCCGGCCGCAGTGGTACACGGTGCAGGGTGGCTCGCGTGAGTACGTCAAGCGCGTTCTGGCCGGCATTCATGAGGTACGCCTGTCCACGCCGGTCCACGCCATCCACCGGGCGGCGCGCCAGCTGCCGGTGGTGGAAAGCGCCCGCGGCCGCGAGAGCTTCGACGCCGTGGTGCTTGCCACGCACAGCGACACCACACTCAAGCTGCTGGCCCAGCCGCAACTGTCCGAGCAGAGCGTGTTCTCGCGCCTGCGCTATCAGCCCAACCGCGCCGTACTGCACACGGATGCCAGCGTG
The DNA here is from genome assembly GCA_001295775.1 of beta proteobacterium AAP99. Taxonomy (GTDB): domain Bacteria; phylum Pseudomonadota; class Gammaproteobacteria; order Burkholderiales; family Burkholderiaceae_C; genus Piscinibacterium. Next base: position 14,846 of record LJIA01000003.1, on the reverse strand, counting down.
CTGCCCAAGCGCCAACTGGCGTGGTCAAGCTGGAACTACGAGACCAGTGACGCAGGCGGCGAGCCGCAGGTCTGCTGCCACTACCTGATCAACATGCTGCAGCCTCTGCCCTTCAAGACGCCGGTGGTGGTGTCCCTGAACCCGATCAGCGAGCCGAAGAATGTGATTGCCGAGTACGAGTACGACCACCCGATCTTTGATGCCGCCGCAGTGTCTGCGCAACAGGATCTGGCCGCGATTCAAGGCAACGGCGGTGTGTGGTTTGGCGGCGCCTGGGCGGGCTACGGCTTCCATGAAGACGGCTTGAAGGCCGGCTTGGCTGCGGCGCGCGGCGTGCTGGATGCGCTCGGCGTGGCCACAGCCCGTGCGGCCGAATAAGCACGATCGAAACAGATCGAACGAAACAGCACCAGGCCCATGTCCATGAAGAACCTTCCCATGCTCGGCCTCGGCTGGGTGCGCCATGCGCGCCTGAAGCCGGCGCGGCATGCCTTCATGTACCGCGGCCTGTTCCTGCGTCTGCCAATGCGCGCCGCACGCAGCACCGGCTTTGTGCCTCTGGGCCTCATGGGCCGGCTGTTTGCCCACAACCGCGCCGCGCTGGTGAGTTTTCATGACCGCGACCACGGCCTGGGCGATGGCGCGAGCCTTGCTTGGCTCGAAGGCCTGCTGGCCGAGAGCGGCATCACCGATGCCGACGGCGAGATCTGGCTGCACACCTTCCCGCGGATCTTCGGATACGGATTCAAGCCCGTGAGCTTCTGGTACTGCGAACGTGCCGACGGCAGCCTGCGCGCCGTGCTGGCCGAGGTGAACAACACCTTCGGCGAACGGCACTGCTACCTGCTGGCGAACGCCGACGGCAGCGCGATTCGCCCGGGCCAGCTGCTGCATGCGGCCAAGGTGTTTCATGTCTCGCCCTTCAACCCGGTGCAGGGCAGCTACCGCTTCCGCTTCCTGGCGCGGCAGGACCGCTCACTGGCGCGCGTGGACTATCACGATGCCGAGGGCTGCGTGCTCGAAACCTCGATCTCCGGCGAGCACCGTGCGCTGAGCACGGGCACCCTGAGCGCTGCGCTGGCACGCAGCGGCTGGTTCACTGCGGCTGTGATCGCCCGCATCCATTGGCACGCGCTGAAGCTCTGGCTCAAGCGCGTGCCCTTCTACACCAAACCCACTCCTCCTTCGGACCTTGTATCGCGATGAGCACTGACGCCCTCCAGAACGCATTGCCCGCCTCCAGCAGTTCCGAGCGCGCACCCCACGCCGCCTCGCCCGCGCATCACGCCACGCCGCTTCGCGGCGGCAGGATGCCCGCCAAGGCGCGCTTCATTCTCTCGATGCTCGAGCGCCTGGAGATCGGCCACCTCACGCTGCGCCTGCCCGATGGCAGCACGCGCAGCTTCGGCCGCGGCGAGCCTGCCGCTCACGCGCACATCACAGACTGGGCCGTGTTCGAACGTGCCATGGCCTCGGGCGACGTGGGCTTCGGCGAGGCCTACATGGACGGCCAGTTCGCCACCGACGACCTCGCCGGTCTGCTGACCCTGCTCAATGCCAACCGCGTCACCATCGAGCGCGGGCTGTACGGTTCCTTCTTCGGCCGCCTGATGTACCGCATCAAGCACCTGCTGAATCGCAACACCAAGAGCAAGGCCCGCAAGAACATCGAGGCGCACTACGACCTGGGCAATACCTTCTATGCCGAGTGGCTCGACCCCTCGATGACCTACTCCAGCGCGCTGTTTGACGGCAGCGCCGATCAGAGCTTGGAGCAGGCACAGCACGCCAAGCTCAAGCGGGTGTTCGACCGCCTGCAGCTGCGCGAAGGCGCCAAGGTGCTGGAGATCGGTTGCGGCTGGGGCGGTTTTGCCGAGCTTGCCGCGCGCGCCGGCGCGCACGTCACCGGCCTGACGCTGTCTTCCGAGCAGCTCGCCTACGCCCGTGCCCGTCTGTCCACGCAGGGCCTGAGCGGCGCGACAGAGTTCAAGCTGCAGGACTATCGCGATGAAGGTCACGGTGCTGAGCCGCAGTACGACGGCATCGCCTCGATCGAGATGTTCGAGGCCGTGGGCGAGGAATACTGGACCAGCTACTTCGACTGCCTCGACCGGAACCTGAAGGCCGGCGGCCATGCCTGCATTCAGGTCATCACGATTGCCGATGAGCTGTTCGAACGCTATCGCGACGGCACGGACTTCATCCAGCAGTACATCTTCCCCGGCGGCATGCTGCCCTCGCCTTCGCGCTTCGTGGAACTCGCCCACAAGCACGGCTTCGTGGTCGAAGACCGCTTCGCCTTCGGGCGCGACTACGCCATCACCCTGCGTCTGTGGCATCAGCTCTTCAACAGCCGCCGCGAACAGGTGCTGGCGCAGGGCTTCGACGAGCGCTTCATCCGCATGTGGCAGTTCTATCTGGGCTACTGCGAGGCGGGTTTCCTGACCGGCTCCACCGACGTGTACCAGTTCACCCTGCGCAAGGCCGTGGCATGAGAAAGCTTCTGGTCACCGCCGCGATGCTGCTGGCCACCACCGGCGCCTGGGCGCAGGCGGCCTGGGTGAGCAGCAGCATCCCCGAGGCGCGCAAGGCCGGCGCGGGCATGCTGCGCTATTTCGGCCTGCACATCTACGACGCCGAGCTCTGGACCCGGCCGGCCTTTGACGCGGCCCAGTTCGGCGAGCAGCCCATGGCTCTGCGCCTGACCTACGCGCGCCGTCTGGTCGGCAAGCTGATCGCCGAACGCAGCGACAAGGAGATCGCGGGGCTGGGCATCGGCAGTGCCGAAGACCGCGCGCGCTGGCTCGCCGAAATGACCAAGCTCTTTCCGGACGTGGCCAAGGGCGACAGCCTGTCCATGCTCTACACGCCGGGCCAGGGCGCCAAGTTCTTCCGCAATGACAAGCCCTTGGGCGAGATTGCCGACCCGGCCTTCGCCCGCGCCTTCATCTCCATCTGGCTGCACCCCAAGACCTCCCAGCCCGGCCTGCGCGCCCAGCTGATCGGAGCGAAGTGATGACTGCGCCGGCGGCCCACGCGACGGCTGAGCACCGCGCGGCGAGCGCCGGCGCCGGTGGCGGTGCTGCTTCGACGCGCCTGGGCTTCGGCTCGCTGGGCGCCTACGCCGCCTTCGGGTTGCCGCTGGCGCTGCTGGCCACGCCGGTCAATCTCTTCGTGCCGGCGCTGTATGAGCAGGCCACCAGCCTGTCGCTGGCCCTGATCGGCGTGCTGCTGTTCGGCACGCGCCTGGTCGATGCCCTGGTCGATCCGCTGCTGGGCGCCTGGGTCGATGCGCAGAAACGCACGGGTCAGTACTGGCGGCCGATCCTGCTGGCCAGCCTGCCGATGACGGCCGGCTTCATCGCCCTGCTCAATCCGCCCGCCGGCATGGGCGCTGTGGCCGCGGCGCTGTGGCTGTCGGGCTCGATCGTGCTCGTGTACCTGGCCTATTCACTGGCGACCGTGGCATATCAGGGCTGGGGGTCTGAGCTGGCCACGGACGACGCCGGCCGCACGCGCGTGACCGCCGCGCGCGAAGGGCTCGGGCTGGTCGGCGTGATCGTCGCCTCCATCCTGTTCCAGCAGGCCGGTCTGCCGGCTCTGGTGGGGGTATTCGTCGTTCTGATGGTGATCGGCCTGCTGCTGCTCGGCCGCTTTGCGCCCCGCCCGCTGGCCGCAGGCGGCGCACCCGCCGACGGTCGCCACGGCTGGGCGGTGCCGCTGGGTTCCAGCCGCATGCGCTGGCTACTCGCGATCTTCACACTCAACGCGCTTGCGCCGTCGATCACCGCCACGCTGTTCCAGTTCTTTGTCACGGACCGGCTGGGCCTGTCGCAGCACATCGGCACCTTTCTGGCGCTCTACTTCTTGGCAGGGGCCGCCAGCATGCCGGCCTGGGTCTGGCTGGCCCGCCGCTTTGACCTGCAGGGGCTGTGGCTGGGCGGGATGCTGGCCTCGATCGCGTCCTTTGTCTGGGCCTTCAGCCTGGGGTCGGGTGACTTCACGGCCTTTGCGGTGATCTGTCTGCTCTCGGGCCTCGCCTTCGGTGCAGACCTTGCCCTGCCGCCTGCACTCTTGGCGCGCGTGATCGATGCCAACCAGCACCGCGGCGAGCGCGAGGGCGTGTACTTCGGCCTGTGGAACTTCGCCAACAAGCTGGTGTTCTCGCTGGCCGCGCTGATCGCCCTGCCCCTGCTGCAAAGTTTGGGCTACAGCCCGGGCAGCACCGCGGCCGAACCGCTGCAGGCGCTGGCCATCAGCTATGCGCTGGTGCCCTGTGCGCTCAAGCTGCTGGCCTTCGGCTTGCTAGCCACCGCATGGCGCGGCAAAAAGATCTAGACCATAACCACAAGGACACGCCTGATCATGTCTCTCCTCAAGCTGTTTCGCGCCGGGCTCATCGCGCTGGGCCTGATCGCCCTGAGCGCCTGCGCCGGCATCGACCCCGCCAAGTACGCCAATCAGAAACCGGCGCTGGACATGCGCCAGTACTTCAACGGCACCATCGACGGCTACGGCATGGTGCGCAACCGCTCCGGCGAAGTCACGCGCCGCTTTGTGGTGGTCATCAAGGCGAGCTGGGCGGGCGAGGTGCTCACGCTCGATGAAGACTTTGTCTGGAGCGACGGCCAGAACGAGAAGCGCATCTGGACGATCCAGCGCCGCGCCGACGGCACCTGGTCCGGCAAGGCCGATGGCGTGGTGGGCGAAGCCACCGGCAAGCTTTCGGGCAACGCCTTCAACTTTCGCTACACCTTTGATTTGCCCGTGGGCGACAAGCGCTACGAGGTCAATTTCGACGACTGGCTGTACCTGATCGACGAGCGCAACATGCTCAACCATGCGCAGATCAGCAAGTTTGGCTTCAACGTGGCAGACGTCTTCATCAGCTTCAACAAGCGGCTGCCCACGCAGTAAGTCTTACGCCGGACGAACACGGCAGACGGGATCCATCATGAGCTTGAACACACCCATCTCGACCTGGCAGGGGCTGCGGGTCTGGGTGATCGGCGCCTCCACGGGCATCGGCGCCGCCGCCGCGGAGCAGCTGTATGCGCAGGGCGCTCGCGTCATCGTCTCGGCCCGCAAGGCGGAGGCCCTGGAGCAGTTTGCCGCCGGCAAGCACGCCGAGCGCGCCATGGCTCTGCCGCTGGACATTGCCGACCGCGCCGCGGTGCTGGCCGCGGCCACGCAGATTGAAGAGCGCTGGGGCGCGCCGGACCTCACCCTGGTGGTCGCTGGCACCTACAACGAGATGCGTGCCTGGGAGTTCGATCGCGACGTGGCCGCCAAGCTGCTGGACATCAACCTCAACGGCCCGCTCAATGTCATGGAAGCCATGCTGCCGCGCCTGCTCAAGGAGCGCGAGCGGCGCAAGGGCTACCTGGGCATCGGCTTCGTGGCGAGCGTGGCCGGCTACCGCGGCCTGCCCAAGGCGCTGATCTACGGGCCTTCCAAGGCGGCGCTGATCAACATGGCCGAGGCGCTGTACTTCGATCTGGCGCCCAAGGACATCGGCGTGCACTGCATCAACCCCGGTTTTGTGGACACGCCGCTCACAAAGGGCAACGACTTCCACATGCCCGACCTGATGAGCCCGCAGGACGCCGCGCGCGAGATGCTGGCTGGCATCAAGGCCGGCGAGTTCGAGATCAGCTTCCCCAAGAGCTTCACGCGCAAGGTGAAGTTTGCGCGCCTGCTGCCGCCTACGGCCTACTTCAAGCTGCTGCGCCTGACCACCAAGCTTTGAGCACCCAGCCATGAACCCCACCGAACTGGCCGGCGCCGTGGGGCGCGCCAAGGACTTCTTCGAGCATCTGTCGCGCGCCGACACGCAGCGCATGGCGCAGATCTACACCGAAGACGCCTGGTTCAAGGACCCGTTCAACGAGGTGAGCGGCGTGGAGCGTATCGCGTCCATCTTCAGCCACATGTTCGACCAAGTGGAGCGCCCGCGCTTCGTGGTGACGGATGCGGTGGCCCAGGGCGACGCGGCCTTCCTCACCTGGGACTTCATCTTCCATTCGGCGCGCATGGGCGGCGAGCAGACCGTGCGCGGGACCAGCCACCTGAAGTTTGCCGCGGACGGGCGCATCCGCTACCACCGCGACTACTGGGACGTGGCCGAGGAGCTGTACGAAAAGATTCCGCTACTCGGCGGTTTGATGCGTTTTCTCAAGAAACGTGCGGCCAGCTGACACGGCTGTGTCATGCAGACTGTCATTGTGAAATCTACACTTCACCTGTTTGTCGCTTCCCGAGACCGCCATGCTGTATCCCGAGCTCTACAAGTCGCTTGAAAACGTGCGCTGGCACATGGACACGGACATCCCCTGGGATCAGTTCGACGCCAGCAAGCTCTCCGACGATCAGGCGCAGACCATCAAGATGAACGCCATCACGGAGTGGAGCGCCCTCCCGGCCACCGAGATGTTCCTGCGCGACAACCGCGGCGACAGCGATTTTTCCGCCTTCATGAGCGTCTGGTTCTTCGAGGAGCAGAAGCACAGCCTCGTGCTCATGGAGTACCTGCGCCGCTTCCGGCCGGATCTCGTGCCCACCGAGGACGAGCTGCACAACGTGCGCTTCGAGTTCGACCCCGCCCCGGCCATGGAAACGCTGATGCTGCACTTCTGCGGCGAGATCCGGCTGAACCACTGGTACCGCCGCGCGAGCGAATGGCATACCGAGCCGGTCATCAAGCACATCTACAAACTCATCAGCCAGGACGAAGCCCGCCACGCCGGCGCCTACCTGCGCTACATGAAGAAGAACCTCACCGACAAGGGCGCCGCCGTGGCCGAGACCGCGCGCAACGCCTTCGCCAAGATCGGCGTGCTCATGGCCAGCGCCCGGCGCACCAGCCAAGCCCTGCACCCGACCAACCTGCACGTGAACAAGGCCCTGTTCCCGAATGACACCGTGCAGTCCCGCCTGCCGGACCCCGAGTGGCTGGAGCGCTGGCTGGACACGCAGATCAACTTCGATGCTGTCTGGGAGCACAAGGTCGTCGAGCGCATCCTGCACAACATGGGCATCCTGTTCGACCGCAGCTTTGCCAGCGTCCAGGAGCTCAACCGCTTCCGCAAGGAACTTGCGCGCAGCGTCGGCGACAAGCTCAGCGGCGGGGGCGATACGGCGCCCGCGTAAGCCGTCCTAGACTCGGAGGCTTCCTGTCCAAGAACACCAAGGAGCCTCCGAATGCAATACCGCCGCCTGGGCCGCGCCGGCCTCAAAGTCTCCGAACTCTCCTTCGGCAGCTGGGTCACCTTCCACAACCAGGCCGACGTGAAGGCCGCCGTCGAGATGATGGCCGCCGCCTGGGACCACGGCGTCAACTTCTTCGACAACGCCGAGGTCTACGCCAAGGGCGAGAGCGAGCGCATCATGGGCGCCGCGCTCAAGAAGCTCAAGTGGCCGCGCGAGAAGGTCGTCGTCTCCACCAAGTTCTACTGGGGCCTGAACGACGGGCCCAACGAGCGCAACACGCTCAACCGCAAGTACCTGCTGCAGGCCATGGACGGGTCGCTCAAGCGCCTGAACCTGGACTTCGTGGACCTCGCCTACTGCCACCGCCCGGACCCGCACACCCCCATCGAAGAAACCGTCTGGGCCATGAGCGACATGGTCACGCGCGGCCAGGCCCTGTACTGGGGCACCAGCGAATGGAGCGCCGATGAGATCCGCGCCGCCTGGCTGATTGCCGACAAGCACCACCTGCACAAGCCCGTGGTCGAACAGCCGCAATACAACCTCTTCCACCGCAAGCGCGTGGAGAAGGAATACGCCCGGCTCTATGAAGACTGCGGCATTGGCCTCACCACCTGGAGCCCGCTGGCCTCGGGTCTCTTGTCTGGCAAGTATCGCAAGGGCATCCCCAAGGGCAGCCGCGGCGCGCTGGAGAACACCAAGTGGCTGGCCGATCAACTGATCGACAAGCCCAAGAACGCCGCCACCGACAAGCTCGAGAAGATCGCCAAGGAGCTCGGCTGCACGCTCTCGCAGCTCGCCATTGCCTGGTGCGCCAAGAACCCGAACGTCTCCACCGTCATCACCGGCGCCTCCAAGCTCGCGCAGGTCAAGGAGAACATGAAGGCCGTGGACGTGATCGCCAAGCTCACGCCTGAGGTGATCGCCAAGATCGAAGAGATCACCGCGCCGCTGGCGGGGTAACACCATGAGCTCGGTGGACATGGCTTACCGAGCGGGTTCGGTCATTGGCGCGGTAATCGAAGGTGGCGCCGCTGCAAAGCTGATCGATGCAGTAGATGCAGCCTTGTTGACCCAGGCGGCGATCACTCGGAGCCAGTACCGAGCCCATGTTTATCTGCTACTCGTAGCCGCAAGTCTCCACGCGATCCACTCTGCATCACTTGATCCAACCGTCGAGAACGCAGCCGCGCGAGGCCTCCTCGACTGGTGCAAACAACAGTCCACGGAGATCGCGGAAGTTCTGAGTTCCGAGGTCGACGATGCACTTGAAGACTATGCGGGCGCGTTCGCGCTTGAAGGGGACCGGGGTGACGCTCCACTTTCGGATCTTGAGTATGCGTTTGCCGACCGCCTATTCAATCTGGGCCTACAAAACGATGAGCGAGCGGCAGCATGCGCCCGACTTGCGCTTTCAAAGCCTTTGCTCTGGAAGACCGCTTCCTTCAACGCTATGGAAACGCTACGCGACGCCGGATTGATCCCGAGAGTCTCTTAGAGGCAATCGAAGTACTTTCCCGCAATCGATGACCCACCCCACCGCCCTCATCACCAACGCCCTCGAATTCGCCGGCCCGCCGTCCGTGCAGGCGCTGCTGGATGCGGGCTTTGCCGTCACGGTGCATGACCGCAGCTTCACCTCGCAGCAGGCGCGCGAAGCCTACGCCGCGGCCCACCCGCAGGTGCGCGTGCTGGCCGAGCAGGCGCCGGACACGGTCATTGCCGCAGCCTGTGGCGAGCACGGCACACTCAATGTGCTGGTGAGCAATGACGCCTGGCCGGCGGTGCATGGCCCCACGGAGCAGGCGGATGTGCAGGCCTTGCGCGACACGCTGGACGCACTCGTGGTGTTCCCCTTTGCGCTGATGCAGGCTGCCATGTCCGTGCTGCGCCGCACGGCCGGCTCTCGGGTGGTGATGATCACCTCCAACCGCACCAGGCTGCCCGTGAACGGCGGGGCGATTCCGGATGCCGCGCGCGCCGCGCTCAATGCCCTGGCGCGTTCCTTCAGCATCGAACTGGCTCCGGCCGGCATTCCGGTGAACGCGATCGCACCCAACTACCTCTACAGCGAGACCTACTACCCCAAGGCCGTGTTCGTGGACGACCCCAAGGGCCGCGCCTTTGTGGAGCAGGTGGTGCCCGCCGGGCGGCTGGCGCGGCCCGAGGAGATCGGCGAGCTGGTGCGCTACCTCGCCACCAACACCGGCAGCTTCATGACCGGCGCGATCATCGACTTCTCCGGCGGCTGGCCGGTGGCACCCCGACGCCCGGACTAGCGCAGCAAGATCGGCTCTGGATGCGGCTCTTCAGGCCAAAGTGGCTGGAGAAGCGCACGGGACAAGCGGAAAGCCCCACGGAGCGTCGATCCGGCCGCGTACGTGAGTGGCAGCGCAGCCGCACGACGCAGACTCTAAGCTGAGCCCTCTCCCTGCCGGAGCACGCCATGCATGAAGGTTCCTGCCACTGCGGCGCCGTTCGCCTCACACTGCCGTCCACGCCGACCAAGGCCACGCTATGCAACTGCTCCGCCTGCCGGCGCGTGGGCGGGCCCTGGGTGTACTTCGAGTGGGGCACGGTCAAGATCGAATACGCGCCGGATGCGCGTGGCGAGTACGTGTGGGGCGACCGCACGCTGACGCGCGTGTTCTGCCGCTTCTGCGGCTGCAGCACCCACTGGGAGCCGATCAACCCGGAGCCCGGCGCGCGTCAGGGTGTGCATCTGGGCAACTTCTCGCGCGAGCTGCTGGCCAGCGTGCCGGTGCGGCGCTTCGACGGGGCGGACACCTGGGCCTTCATCGATCCATGAGGCCGTGGATCCGAAGCACGCTGAGACTCGATGTGCCTGCGGTTGTTCGAGCTGATACGACAGTGACACGATGAACCTCGCTTCGCCGCAACCCTCACCCTGGGTACAGGCTGCGCTGCTCGCGCTGGTCTGCGCGCTCGCGGTCGGCGTAGGCATCGCGGTCATGCATCGCGCCGGTGTCGCGCCTGCGCTGCTGCGCTTGCAGGGCCTGTTCCTTGCCGTAAGCCTGCTATTGATCGCAGTCGGCGCCGCGCTGCCGCGCCGCGGCGCTCGCCCCGGCCTGCTGCTGGCAATCTGCCTTGCGCTGGCGGCGAGCCTGTATCTGCCCTGGCTGCTGGGCGGCGGCGCACAGGCGCGGTGGCTGGCCATCGGCGCATTTCGGCTGCATCTCGCACCCGTCGTGCTGCCGCCCTTGCTGATTCTGCTGGGTGGCCTTGTCGATCACGCGGGGCCACGCGGCGCGCTGACGGCCGTGTGCGTGCTGGCGCTGGCCGCCGCGGCGCTCGCGCTGCAGCCTGACCCGGCGCAGCTGCTGGCGCTGACGCTTGCTGCACCGGCGTTGTGGTTGCAGGGGCCGCGCCCTGCCCGGCCCGCACGCATCCCCGGATGGGCCGTGGGGGCCCTGGCCGTCAGCGTGTTCCTCGGACTCAATGCGCTTTCGTGGCAGTACGTCGATGCGCTCGCACCCGTGCCGCATGTGGAAGGCATTCTTCAGATGGCCGCGGCGCAGGGGGTGCTGATGCTCGGCGCCGCGCTGCTCGCCATCGTGGCGGTGCTGGCCGCGCTGGCGCTTGCTCGGCGCTCAGGCGCAGTGGCCGCCGCGGTCTACTTTCTGGCCCTGTATGCGCTGGCGCCGCTGCAGGTGACGCCGGTGCCGCTGCTGGGGTTTGGGGCCGGACCGCTACTCGGCTTTGGCGCGATGGCGCTGGCGATTCTGGCCGCTGATTCGCCCGCTGCGGGCCGACGACGCGCAGGCTGACTCATTTCAGCGAGGTTCAGCCACCGGGCTTTCCGCTTGTCTGGCGCGGTTCTTAGGGCACTTTGGCCTGAAAAGCCGCATCAACGCTTGATCCAGCGCTTGAAACGCGGGCTTCAGCCCAGTACGTCCATGCTCGCCAGGGTGCCGCGAGCACCCGCCTGCGCGGCACCGCCGATGGCGTAGAGCGCGTCGCCTGCGGTGACCAAGCCGTGGCCATGGCGCGCGGTGGGCAGGTTGATCACGCGGCCCCAGCGGCCGGCGTCCCAGACGTAGAGGGTGTTGCCCACGGACGGCGGATCAAACAGCTCGCCGCCAGCCGCCACAAGCTTGCCGCGCCACACGGCGGCCGCAATGCCACCGCGCGGCTCCGGAAACGGCGCGCCTTCGCGCCAGCGGTCCGCCTGGGGGTCGTAGATGTGATGCGCGGCCTGCGGGGCGTTGTTGCCGGCCACGGTGCGGCCGCTGATCACGTGCAGCTCGCCCGCGAGCACCGCGCCGCCGTGCGAGTTGCGCGCCAGCGGCAGCGGTGCAGCGCGGCGCCAGCGGCCGGCGTCCAGCACGAAGTGTTCGTCCACATCCGCATGGTCGCGCCAGCCGGCGTTGGCGCTGCCGGTGGGCGCGCGGCCGCCGATGAGATGCAGGCGGCCATCGAGCACCAGCGGCACGGCCTCGCCGATCGGCCTCGGCAGCGGCTCGGTGTCCACCCAGCGCGTGCCGTCCAGACGCAGCACGCGCGGCGTGGTAATCCATTGCGTCCGGCTTTCACCGCCGATGAAGCCGCCCGCCGCCAGCAGGGCGCCGTTCACGGACGCGAGATGCACGTGGTGCGAGGGCGTGGGCAGGGCCGGCGCCTCGCGCCACTGCTGCTTCGCGAGATCAAAGGCCACCACGCGCTCGGTAGCGCCGAGCTTGCCCGTGGACAGCGTGAAGCCGCCGGCCACCCAGATCTCTCCGGCGTGCAGCGCGGGGTAGATCTCCTGCACATCCAGCGGCATGGGCGGCGCGGCGCGCCACACGGTGCGCACCTCGCGGGTCATCGTGGCTGCATTGAGCTTGGGTGCAGCCAAGCCGACGCTGGCGGCACCCAGGGCTTGAAGGACGAGACGACGAGAAGGCATGGTTCACCTGGGGAGCGGGATCTGTGGCCGCTGGGCACGCGGACGGCTGTGATGCTAAGTCTGCGGCTGCCATGCGCGCAGGCCGGTGCAACCCGGATGTGCATGACAGCGATGCGCTGCAGGTCTATGGTCAGGCGGTGAGTTGCAGCGGCACAGGCGCAGCACACCCGCAAGACCGGCTGCCGGAGCCAGGCAATCCGATGCATAAGAACAATCAATTGGCCGGAACTAATAGCTATCAATAATCTCTGATCCATCGCATCGCGCTATCAGCGCGGCGGCCTTCGGAAAGGACACGAGATGAACCTGACAGCAATCCGGCGCGGCGCCCAGCCGCCCGCCACGCACCCGGAGGACAGCGCCCTGAGCTTCTGGCTCGCGTGCCTCAGCACCCTGGCGCGCGTCTGGTAGTTCCGTCCGCTTCACCCACTGCCTCGCCTCATCACCTCCCCTGCTTGACCTCTTCACAGGAGCTTCACCATGGCCGAACTCTCCAAGTGCCCCTTCCCCCACCATGCCGGCGCTGCCGCTGCCTCACCGGTCGGCCGCGGCACCACCAACCGCGACTGGTGGCCCAACCAGCTCAATGTGAACGTGCTGCACCAGCACAACCCGGCCGGCAACCCGATGGATGCCGGCTTTGACTACCGCAAGGCCTTCTCCAAGCTGGATCTGGCCGCGGTGAAGAAAGACCTTGCCGCACTGATGACCACCTCGCAGGACTGGTGGCCGGCCGACTGGGGCCACTACGGCGGCCTGTTCATCCGCATGGCCTGGCACAGCGCCGGCACCTACCGCACGGCCGACGGCCGCGGCGGCGGTGGCACCGGCAACCAGCGCTTTGCACCGCTGAACAGCTGGCCGGACAACGGCAACCTCGACAAGGCACGCCGCCTGCTCTGGCCCATCAAGCAGAAGTACGGCAACAGCCTCTCCTGGGCGGACCTCTACATCCTCGCCGGCAACGTCGCGCTGGAAACCATGGGCTTCAAGACCTTCGGCTTTGCCGGCGGCCGCGAAGACATCTATCAGCCCGAGGAAGACATCTACTGGGGCAGCGAGAGCAGCTGGCTGGGCGACAAGCGCTACAGCGCCGAGGGCAAGGGCCGCGACGCGAGCACGCTGGAGAACCCGCTGGCCGCCGTGCAGATGGGCCTGATCTACGTGAACCCGGAAGGCCCCAACGGCAACCCGGACCCCGTGGCTTCCGGGCGCGATGTGCGCGAGACCTTTGCGCGCATGGCCATGAATGACGAAGAGACCGTGGCCCTGGTAGCCGGCGGCCACACCTTCGGCAAGGCGCATGGCGCAGGCGATCCGGCGCTGGTCGGCCCCGAACCCGAAGCCGCACCGCTGGAAGCCATGGGCTTCGGCTGGATCAACCAATTTGGCAGCGGCAAGGGCGTACACACCACGACGAGCGGCATCGAGGGCGCCTGGAAGCCGAACCCCACCAAGTGGGACAACGGCTACTTCGACATGCTCTTCGGCTACGAGTGGGAACTCACCAAGAGCCCGGCCGGCGCGCACCAGTGGGTGGCCAGGAACGTCAAGCCCGAGCACATGATTCCGGACGCACACGACCCGTCCAGGAAGCACCCGCCGATGATGACCACGGCCGACCTCTCCCTGCGCTTCGACCCGGCCTACGAGAAGATCTCGCGCCGCTTCCACGCCGACCCCGCGGCCTTTGCCGACGCCTTTGCCCGCGCCTGGTTCAAGCTCACCCACCGCGACATGGGCCCGAAGGCCCGCTACCTCGGCGCCGAAGTGCCGGCCGAAGACCTGCTCTGGCAGGACCCGCTGCCGGCGCGCAGCGGTGCCGTGATCGAGGCGGCCGACATTGCGGCACTCAAGCAGCAGATCGCCGCCACAGGCCTTTCCGTATCTGAACTCGTGAGCACGGCCTGGGCCTCGGCTTCCACCTTCCGCGGCTCGGACATGCGCGGCGGCGCCAACGGTGCGCGCATTCGCCTCGCACCCCAGAAGGACTGGGCGGTGAACCAGCCGGCGCAACTGGCCCGTGTGCTCGCTGCGCTGGAGGGCGTGCAGCAGGCCTTCAACGCCAAGGGCGGCAAGCAGGTGAGCCTGGCCGATGTGATCGTGCTGGCGGGTGGCGTGGGCGTGGAGGCTGCGGCCAAGGCCGCGGGCGTGGCCATCGAGGTGCCTTTCGCCCCGGGCCGTGTGGATGCCACGCAGGCCCAGACCGATGTCGAGTCCTTCGCCGTGCTCGAACCGCAGGCCGACGGCTTTCGCAACTATGCCAAGCGCGAGTTCAGCGTGCCGGCCGAGCATCTGCTGATCGACCGCGCGCAGCTGCTCACGCTGTCTGCGCCGGAGATGACGGTGCTGCTGGGTGGTCTGCGCATGCTGGGCGCGAATGCCGATGGCAGCAAGCACGGCGTGTTCACCGCGCAGCCCGGCAAGCTCACCAACGACTTCTTCGTCAATGTGCTGGACATCGCCACCGCCTGGGCGCCCAGCCCCGGTGCTGCCGGCATCTATGAGGGCCGCGACCGCAGTACAGGTGCGGTGAAGTGGACGGGCACGCGGGTCGATCTGGTCTTCGGCTCGAACTCGCAGCTGCGGGCGCTGGCCGAGGTCTATGCCCAGAGCGACGCCAAGGAGAAGTTCGTGCGCGACTTCGTGGCCGCCTGGACCAAGGTCATGAACCTGGACCGCTTCGACTTGCGCTGATCACGCGGGGCGCGCACACGCCCCGAGCAGCACC
>LJIA01000029.1 GCA_001295775.1 beta proteobacterium AAP99 | reverse complement strand
GGGTTGGCGGTGGTGGCGCCAAAGCCCACGCGGGTGACGCGGCCGTGGCCGCTGAGGCGGGGGTTTCGGCAAGCACGGCTTGCCGCCCGACGAAGAGCGAGCACCTGCACGCGCGAGCCCCCTACGTAGCTCACCCCGGCCACCTGGCCCTTGCGGTCGGTATGGCGCGAGAGCTTGCCGCCGGGCTCGTAGGCAAAGCTCTCGGTCTGGTTCAGGGCGTCACGCTTGGTGGCGACCTTGCCGATGTCGTTGTAGGTGTAGGTGGTGGTGCGGTTGGCCTGATCGACGTGGGTCAGCAGGTTGCCGTTGGCGCTGAGCGCGGGGTTTCGGGTGCTGTGCCTGCGCACAGCACCCGCCACGCGAAGAGTTCGGGCTCGCAAGCCCGAACCCCGTTGCGCCCACTGAACTGAGGGATGCTCAGCGCGTAGCGCTGCTGGCTGGGGGTTTGGGGTGGACGCGATGGTGCGCGGCACGGTAAGAAAAAAAGGGGGGGGTAGTGCGAGGCTTAGGCGCAGTACGCAAAGCAGCAATTCAGCCGGCCTGAAACTAAAGCGTCGAGCCGCATTAAGTTATAATATCACCAGCTATATAAAACCCCCCAGCGCCCTGCCGTCCAGAGCTCTTGGTATTGTGCATACGTGCGAAATAAATAACCTGACAAAAAACCAAAGCTGATCACATAGAATAATCCAATATATGCATTAATTAACAACAGTGACAGAGGCCCTACAACCATATAAACAATAGGACCCAGGGTGATGTAAATCCAAGTTGCAACCTTTCGCAAAATAAAGACTCTGCGACTTACCATAAAGCCAGTCATGGAGCGTGATGCCAGCGTTTGATTCAAATTTTTACTGAGAAGAAAAAAATCAACTCGGAAGTAGAAAATCACCGCAATAATACAACAAATGAAATACAAAACAAAACGGAGGGATACCATCCAGCTTGACGAGTGCGGCAATAGTGGCGCAGTAATTAATGCGGATGTAAACAACCCATGCAACAATAGCGCCTTTGCTATAAACATTACTTCAACTCCGTCAATCGCAATAGCGAAACCTATCTATCCCAACCGAGATGGCCGTCCCTATGCCGACGCCACCATAAAATGCAACCGCCACAGCGGCACCGTTAATTAGCGAAGTGGCCGTGACCCGAGCGACATCTACGGGTATTCTCTGCCATGGCAAGTAGCGCGGTCTCGGGCGTCTAACCAGATCAAAAATACGCTTGGCTTCTTGACCAGCCGTTATGCCCCGATAACTAGGCGCAGCGAACCCACCCAAGCCAACGGAAAGAATAGTTGTCGCGGGAATGGGCAATACCTCACTTAATGCATCATTAGTGCGACTGAACTGATCTTTAAAGTCAGACCAAAAATCACCGCACAAACCATAAGGATCCACTAAGGAAATGGGATCGCCCCCCACATACGCATAGTTATTCACCTGCCCCGAGGCCCAGCCGATGGGGTCTTCACTGATGAATCTGGCGCAGTTGGGAAGGTAGTACCTTGCCCGGTAGTACATCAAGCCCGTTGGGTCGTTCTCCCGTCCCGTGTACTGCTGGCTGTTGTCGCTGGGGGTGCCGGTTTGTGTGCTCTGGCTGACGTTGCCATAGGCGTCATAGTCGTAGCGGGTGGTGAGGCCGGGGGTGGTGGCTGCGTTGGTGATGCCCAGGGTGTTGTTGTTGGCATCTCTGAGCAGGTGCTCCGGCGTGCTGCTTGTGATGCTCGTGCCGGTGGCGGCCAGGCGCTGGCGCAGCAGGGTCTGGTCGATGCCGGCGGTGAGCAGGTTGGCGATCAGGTTCGCTTGATTGGCATCCGTGCCCGCTTGTGCGGTGTTGGCCTCGCTCAACTCCTGCACGAAGTTGGCGCCGTCGTACAGGAAGCCGGTGGTGCTGGCGCCGATGGTCTTGCCCGCGCGTCGGCCCAGGGGGTCGTAGGCGAAGCTGGCGGCCGGCACGCCGCTTGAATTGACGGGGGCGATGCTCTGCAGCTGGTTTCTGGCGTTCCAG
>LJIA01000028.1 GCA_001295775.1 beta proteobacterium AAP99 | reverse complement strand
AGCGTGATGTGCTCCTTGGCTTCAAGGAGGATGTGCTTTTGTGAAGCGCTGAGGTGGATAGCCTGTTCGGCGTTGATCACCGTGTCATCGTGCTGGCTCTGGATCAGCACCTTGCCTTGGTGCGCAATCTGGTGGATGCCGCCTGCGTGGGTGTATTGGCGGATGCCTGTGCCGGCGTGGATGTGCGTCTGCTGCCCGCTGGTCAGTTGGATGTGCTTGGAGGCCACCTGATCGAGCGTCTGGCCGGCGGCCAGGGTCACGCTTTGCGGGCTGGCCAAGGCAATGCCCGCCGGGCTGTGCAGGGCCAGGTGGTTGTTGCTGGGGTCTTTGTTGTCCTGCTCGTTGTTCGCGCCTGCGGCCAGGCCCTTCACTTCCTTGAGCTGGGTGTCCTGCGGGGCGTGGTCCGGGCCCTTGGCGTCCTTCTCGTCCTTGGCGGTGCTCGCGCCGGCCTGGCTGGCGTTCTCGGTGAGGCTCTTGGCCAGTTCGAGCGCCTCGCTGAGCACGGCAATCAGCTCGCCGCGGTCCAGCGCGCCGCCCACGGCATTGACGCGCCCGTCGGTGGTGATCAGCAGGCCCTTGGCGGCGCGGATCGCACCCCAGTGGTCGGTGCGCAGCTCGAAGCCTTCCCCGCGCGGTTCGGCGCTGGGCTTGTCTACGGCGCCGGCTTCTTCCGCCTGATCGGCGCGCGGATGCACCAGATACCCCAGGTTGAGCTGGCTGGCGCCGTGGGTGGAGGCCAGCTGCAGGCGCACCTGCCCAGACGTGTCATCGAACAGCAGCTGGTTGTGACCCGATCCGTTCAGCTCTTTGGACTTGAACCCGGCCAGGGCCTGGTTGCCCGGCAGGCTGCCAGCATCGCTGAAGGCGGCCGGACGCTGCTCGGCGTTGTACAGGCGGCCGGTGGCGATCGGCGCGTCGGGGTCACCCTCGACGAAGCTGACGATCACCTCCTGACCGACTCTGGGCAGGAACTGCGCGCCCCAGTTCGCACCGGCCCAGAGCTGGGCCACGCGCAGCCAGCAGCTGTCCTGGCCGTTCCGGCCGCCGTAGCGATCCCAGTGGAAGTGCACCTTGATGCGGCCGTGGGTGTCGGTGTGGATCTCGCCGGCGCCAGAGCCCACCACGGTGGCGGTCTGGATGCCGTGGATCTGCGGGCGGGGGGTGGTCCGGGCTGGGCGATGCGGCTGCTCGCTGCGCTGGGCGGTGAGCTCGGCTTGGAAGTAGGCGCCGCCGGCACTGAGCACTTCTTCGAGGTTCGGCGACCCACCGCGCCGCGAGTACGCGGCTTGGAGCTCGCTGGCAGAGGAGCGTCCACTGGGACGCTCCTCTGTCCCGCTCACGCCTTCGTAGCTGGCGAACACCACCGTGCAACGCTCCTCGGTGAGGAGGTAGTGGCCGTTCTGCCCGGCCTGGGGGTGCTTGGTGAGGGTGAAGCAGCCGCCGGCGGTCAGGCCGCGGGCGGAGGTGCTGCCCGTCCAGGTGCGGGTGCCGGTGGCGATCGATTCGAGCAGGACCTGGGCCTGGTGCTCGGCGCCGGACTCCTCGCGGCTTTCCTTGTGGAACTGGCCGGGGGCGTCGTAGACCTCGGCATGGGCGCCTTGCAGCTGGGCGGTGAGGGCGGGGTCGGCGCGCCCACCGGTTTGCGGGGCGCCGGGCTTGAGGAAGGCGTAGTCGGCCAAGGCGACGCTGGAGGCGGCGATGCGCCGCTGCTCGGTCCAGCTGAGCAGGGCCTGTTCGTCCTCGCGCCGGCTGGCCGCCTGGGCGTGGAAGGGGACGGTCTCGTAGCCGGCGCAGTCGGGGTGCCTGGCGGCGCTGTCGGTGAAGACGAGGCTGTGGCTGCCGGGGCCGGGGTGGGCGCCCAGCAGGCTGCCGGCGCCCGCCCCTGACCCCTCGGCCGGGTGGTGCACGACGTGGTAGCTGATGCCTTCGAGCTCGCACAGGCGGTTGATGAAGGCCAGGTCGCTTTCCCGGTACTGCACGGTGTAGGGCCGCTTGGGGTAGGCGTGGGTGAGCTTGAACTCGTGCTTGGCAATGGCGTGATCGCCCAGCACGGCGGCCAGGATCTCGGGGACGCTTAAATCCTGGAAGATCCTGCAGTCGGTGGTGAGACTGAGGAACCACAGCCAGGGGCGCAGGGTGACTTCGTAGCGGGTGTAGCGACCCACTTGATCGATGAGTCGGGCGCTCTGCACGAGGCCGTCGATGGGGCGGGTGCGGGCTTCAGCGAGGTTCAGGCGCAGGTAGGTGGTGAAGTGCTCGCCCAAGAGGCCATGCAGGTCGATGCCGGCGTCGGTACTGAGGAACTGCAGGGTGCTGGCGGGGGTGTCGTTCAGGCGGCCGGTGTGCTCGAGCCGGTGAAACAGCAGGGGGGCTGCGGCCAGGCCGGCGCGGGTGCCGAGCTGGGCCAAGGGTGTGGCGCCCGCAAGCAGGCTGCGCGCAGCGGCGGCTGCGCCTGAGGTGGCTGTGACCATGAAGCGATCCCCGGCCGGCTCGGGCGCCTGGGCCTCAGAGGCCTGGAGGAAGGAGGACTCTGGGGCCGCACGAGGCGCTGGCCGACCATTCTGCAGGGCAGTCTACGCAGGCCGTGCATCTTGATCATCCCGCGCGCATCGCGCCGACTGGGTATGAATCGCCCTCGAAGGCCGACCGGCATACCCAGGGTGGGGGATCGCACGCAGGTTCAGGCAGAACTGCGCACGAGTGCATGGCCATTCGATGGCCGGAAACGGTCTACACCTGAAACTCAGAATGCCGAGTTCCGCGTGGTGGGCGCGGATCTTGGC
>LJIA01000027.1 GCA_001295775.1 beta proteobacterium AAP99 | reverse complement strand
CCCACGGTGCTGCCGCCACTGAACACGGGGGCGTTGGCCACCAGGTCGGCGGCGACAACCGTCAAAGTCGCATTCGCACTGTTGGCCAGATTCAACGACAAACCCGAGACATTTGCGGTTGCGTTGACATAGCTGCCCGCACCGGCAGCGACCACGTTCACGCTGATGCTGCAGCTCGCAACCCCCGCAGCAAGGGCTCCGCCGCTGAAGCTCACGGTGGTCGCACCAGCAGGCGCGTTGACCGTACCGCCGCATTGGGACGCCGTAGTCGCCCCGGACACTGCGAGGCCAGTCGGCAGCGCATCGGAAAACGCCAACCCAACCTGCTGCGGATTACCTGTGCCGTTTGTGATGGTGAAGGTCAGCGTCGATGGGACGTTGATGGACGTGGACGCTGGCGAAAAAGCCTTTGTGAGCACAGCGCGGCGCACGTTGTCTGTGTCTGCTGCAGTAACACTGGATGCGTTGCCGGGTGTTGTCACGCCGGGCGGCAGGTCCACGCGGACCGTGTTCGTTACTGAGGTCTGTGCGAACCCTGTGCAACCCGAGAAGATGAGCGCGGCAACGACCAGGCCGCGGACAAGAGGCGAAAGACGGGAGAGGACGTGCTGCATCGGAGCCATCTGATTACTGCCCCGTTGCCGTGACCGTGCAGGTCAGCGACAGCGTGAGCTGGCCACCATTGCGCAGAGTCGGAATGCTTACCCCACCAGCCGCCGTCGTGTTTTGCAGGTTGGCAACAGACAACTGCCCCGCGCTGGTGCCTGACACCGGGCACACTGCGTTGGCGTTGTCGGCCGTGCAGGTCACTGCGGTGCAGACCAGGCCGGCCACTGCGGCGTCGAACACCCGCGCACCGGAAGCATCCGACGGACCGCTGTTGGTCACGACGATGGTGTAGGTATTCGTCGCGCCGGGCGAGGTATCAGCCTTTCCGTCGTCCTTGGTCACCACAAGGTTCACGCGACCGACGACCGTCACATCCTCAGCCGTACTGCTGGCTGACGCGTAATTGCTACCCGAGACCGTGCCACCGATGGCATATGTCCCTCCGGGGGTCACCGTCTGAGATCCGGTGCTACGACGCGTAGGATCCAAATACGAAACGTTCGCTGGATTCTGAAATGTGCTGTAAGGGGCATCATTGAGGTTCGCCGGAAACTCAATGGCCACGCTCCCCCCGGCTGGAATCGTCAGGCTGTTGGCTGAAGTGCCCCCTGGTGTTCCAAAAGTGACTGTTTGCGGGGCGCTGGCTGGAGCGGCGCTGGCAGCAAGCCCAGTCGCCGGTGCGGTCGCCCCGCCAGTGAGCACGAGACGCTGGCCGGTCGCACCACTCGCGAGCAGATTGGCAGGCCCACCGTATGTGAATGGGGTGGGGAGCGGATCGGTAACGCCCACGCCGATCGCGTCACCGCGATTGGCAGCGTTACTCACCGTGATGACATAGGTGGCAGTCGTGTCTTGACCCAAGACTCGGCTACTGGTTGTAGTGGTTTTGCTGACCGTCAGCTGAGGCAGACAGTCCGATGGGGTTGAGAGCTGGGCGTTGACGAGCTGCACGCTGGCGCTGCCTCCTGCACCTCCGACCGCACCAAACGTGTTGCTGACCCCACTCGCTGGAACGTTGAGGCCGGCAGCCCCGCCCGCGAGCGTTGGCAAGGAAGCCAAGCTGGTTCCCGTGCTCACGAGCACTACCCCGCCGCCACCGCCGCCGCCGGGTCCCTGTGTCTCATTGCCACGAAGCGGCAGCCCCGAGGCCCCGCCCGCACCGCCCGACACATTGATGCTCAAAGCAACTGACGTGGAGCTGGTAAGAATCGCTACCGTGCCTCCAGCGCCGCCCCCGCCGGCTCCGTCCCGCCCTGCAGGAAGCCCCGCCTGGCCGCGTGCATTGATGGTCCCGGAACCTGTAATCGACAACGCGCGAATGAACACCACGCCACCGCCATTTCCTCCAGACGCCTGCGGCACAGTGGAATTGTCATCCGCGTTGTTGCTCTCGCCGGCACCGCCACCACCACCCATGAATAGACGTGTCGCTGCTGGCGCATACGCTGCCCCTCCGAACCCGCCCACGTTGCGTGCACCGTCTCCGCCGCATGCGAAGTAAGCGGAACCGCCCCCAGACGGTGCTGCGACACAGCCCCCCGTGTTGGTGGTCGAATAGTTTGCGTAGGTCCAGCCACCCAGGCCCCCGGCTCCCGCATTAGAACCACCGCCTCCACCGGCGTTGTGCTGATCGCCACCGCCACCGGCGTTGCCGGGGGCGCCTCGAGCCAAGTCCAGACCACCCGGATAGCCGTAACCCAGCACGCCCAAGGTGCTCGTGACGTTGCGCGCAGCCCAACCACCGACCGTGCGATCCGCGACGAAGCGTGGTGTACCGCCGATCCCCTCGCCCTTGAACGCTCCGCGGTTGGCGGATGCCGCGGCCAAACCCACCGGGGCGACCGCAAAGTCGGTGACATTGCTGCCACTGATGACCGAGTTGTTGATTCCACCGCCGCCACGGAAGCCCACACCGTCCGCATTGATCGTCGTGCCGGACATGTCCAGATTGCCGGAGGCATCAACCACCAGCACGCCCCCAGTTGAGCCGTCCCATGCAGGCACGCCAATCGTGCCTCCCGGACTTACCGACGCATGCTGAGGTACGCGCAACACCTGAAACGAACGCTTTCCGTCGCTGGCAGTGGCGTCAGCGGACACATAACTGTTTGCCAACCCAGCGCTGAGCGTCAGGGCCGTGCCGGCGCCTGCCGGCGCCACACCTGTCACTCGCGCAAACTCGTACCGCCCGGCATTGCGCAGACCTACGCTGCCATTGACAGCGGCCGGACTGCTGGTGCCGTCGCCGTAGGCATCTGAATTGGTGTTGTTGATCTGGGCGTCCTGCATCTGGACGATGAACACCAGATCACCGACAGAGATCGCGGTGCTGGATGCATTGATGTCGCTACGAGCCGCGCCAACCGTGACGCTGTTGCTGCCTGCGCTGGCGGTGCCGACACCCGCGAAATAGCTGTTGCGTTGGAAGGCCGTACCGTCGCGTCCAGGTGCCGCACACACTTGCGCCCACGCCTGCGGCAATGACAGCGCAGCAACGAGAGCGGTCGCCAAAACGGCAAACAAACGAAATGCTGAGCGCAAGCGCGTCACCGCAGCTTGCTCGTGCAGCGGCGCTGCAATTGTTTTCAGAGACACGGCAACCCTGAGCTGCAGGCACAACTCGCGGCGTGCCTGCGATGCAAGTTCGATGATTGATCCCGATTCCACCGGGGTGCGCGCTCTGAGACTCCCTGCACGGCGCTGCTGAGTTGGTGGAACTGACCGAAGATCCGCCTCTTTGTCGGGCGATTGCGGTCACCTCTGTAGTTTATTTGTCACCAATCGAAGCAATTCTCAAACATTGTCATTTCAGGTGGAGAGCTCAGTCAAAGCTCATCCAATTTGGGTAGATATCCCGCCATGCACCAACAAATGCTTTCCGGAGAACTTGGGCCGCGTGCAACCGCTCGGGACGCGTGTTCGCGAGCAACGCAGAGAACCTCCATGCACGTGCAAGCGCAGATTTTCCGCAACCGCTTGCGAGCAGGCGACTGACGCCACGAAACTGCATGACGGTTTGGGATGGCTGCCGAGATCGTGGTCGGCCCCGGTGCACAGCCAGACTGCGGCTTGCCTGCCATGCCGTTCGATGCTGAGCACGCGGCGCACCAGAGTTCCACCTGTCTTCGGAAGACAAAGGGCCTCGCGTCGCGAGGCCCTTGCATTTGGTGCCGGGAGAGGGAA
>LJIA01000026.1 GCA_001295775.1 beta proteobacterium AAP99 | reverse complement strand
TGGTGCCGGGAGAGGGAATCGAACCCTCACGATGTTGCCATCGGCGGATTTTGAATCCGCTGCGTCTACCGTTCCGCCACCCCGGCAGGAGTGTCTTCTGGAAGGGCGCGAATTATGGCACGGCTAACATTTTGGGCATGACTGCTCCCTCCTCCCAGCGCATGCTCACGCTGGACGACTTCGACTACCACCTCCCCGAAGAACTGATTGCGCAGCACCCGGAAGCGGAACGCCGCGCCAGCCGCCTGCTGCATGTGCAGCCGCATGCGCTGCACGATCTGATGTTCCCCGCCGTGCTCGATCTTCTGCAGCCCAACGACTGCCTGGTGGTGAACGACACGCGCGTGATCAAGGCGCGGCTGTTCGGCAAGAAGGCCTCGGGCGGCGCGGTGGAGATCCTGCTCGACCGCCTCATTGACGCCAACCATGCCTATGCCATGGTGCGCGCCAGCAAGTCGCCGCAGCCCGGCAGCTTCATCGACATTGCTGGCCACGCCGTGGAAGTGCTGGGCCGCGACCCGGAGCAGGGCGACCAATACCACCTGCGCTTCGGCAGCGAGATCCTGCCCCTGCTGGACACCCACGGCTCGGTGCCGCTGCCGCCCTACATCAGCCATGAGGCGGACGGTGACGACGAGCGGCGCTATCAGACGGTGTATGCGGATGCGAACAAGCCGGGCGCCGTGGCCGCGCCCACCGCCGGCCTGCACTTTGATGACGCCCTGCTCACCGCCCTCCAGGCCAAGGGCGTGAAGCTCGTGAAGGTGACGCTGCATGTGGGCGCCGGCACCTTTGCCCCTGTGCGCGTGACGAACATTGCCGAGCACAAGATGCACAGCGAATGGTTCAGCGTGCCGCAGGATGCGGTGGACGCCATCCTCGAAGCCAAGGCGCGCGGCGGCCGCTGCGTGGCAGTCGGTACGACCTCCATGCGATCGCTGGAATCCGCCGCCGCATTTTCGGGCTCAGGCGGCAGCCTGCGAGCCGCCACCGGCGACACCAGCATCTTCATCACGCCCGGCTTCAGGTTCAGCGCGGTGGATGCATTGATCACCAACTTCCACCTGCCCAAGAGCACGCTGATGATGCTCATCTCCGCCTTTGCCGGCATGGAGCGTGTGCGCACCGCCTACGCCCACGCGGTGGCGCAGCGCTACCGCTTCTTCAGCTACGGCGACGCCATGTTCCTCGAAAAGAAGCTCAATGACTCTGAAATTTGAAGTCACCCACCGCGCAGGCCACGCCCGCCGCGGACAACTGACGCTGAACCATGGCGTGATCGAGACCCCGGTCTTCATGCCGGTCGGTACCTATGGCGCGGTCAAGGCGATGAGCCCGATGGAGCTCAACCAGATCGGTGCGCAGATCATCCTGGGCAACACCTTCCATCTCTGGCTGCGGCCGGGGCTGGACGTGATCGGCAGCTTCGGCGGCTTGCACAAGTTCATCGGCTGGGACAAGCCCATCCTCACGGATTCCGGCGGCTTCCAGGTGTTCTCGCTCGGTGATCTGCGCAAGATCACCGAGGAAGGGGTGAAGTTCTCCTCGCCGATCAACGGCGACAAGCTCTTCCTCTCGCCCGAAGTGGCGATCCAGATCCAGACCACGCTCAATTCGGACGTGGTCATGCAATTCGACGAGTGCACGCCCTACGAGACCAACGGCCGGCCCACCACCAAGGACGAAGCGGCCAAGTCCATGCAACTCTCCATGCGCTGGGCACACCGCAGCAAGGCGGAGTTCGAGCGACTGAACAACCCAAATGCGCTGTTTGCCATCGTGCAGGGCGGCATGTTCGAAGACCTGCGCGACGAGAGTCTCGCCGGACTGAACGAGGTCAACACGCCGGGCATTGCGATCGGCGGCCTGTCGGTCGGTGAACCCAAGGAAGATTTCTCGCGCGTGCTGGCCCACATCGGCCCCAAGCTGCCCGCCGAGAAGCCGCACTACCTCATGGGCGTGGGCACGCCAGAAGACCTCGTAGAAGGCGTGAGCAATGGCATCGACATGTTCGACTGCGTGATGCCCACCCGCAATGCGCGCAACGGCTGGCTGTTCACCCGCTACGGCGACCTGAAGATGCGCAACGCCAAGCACAAGAACGACCCGCGGCCCATCGATGAAAGCTGTACCTGCTATGCCTGCAGCCATTTCAGCCGCGCCTACATCCACCACCTGCAGAAGGTGGACGAGATCCTCGGCGCGCGCCTGGCCACCATCCACAACCTGCACTACTACCAGACGCTGATGCGCGAGATGCGCGAGGCGCTGGAAGCCGGCAGCTTCGAGCAGTTCAAGCGCCAGTTCGCGCAGGATCGCGCGCGCGGCGTCGACTAAGCGGGTTCGGGGCGTCCGCGCGGGCACCCTGCCCGTTTCCGCTTGTCTGGAGCCATTCTTCAAGGCATTGCCTTGAAAAGCCGCGCCCAGAGCGCGTCTTCGAGCCCACGCCTTGAAGATCCGCATGGGACAAGCGGAACCCGCCCCCTGCCCTGCGCTGATTCGAGCGCATCCTCCACGCCGGCCCTCCGGAGTTTCCCGAGATTTCCGGGTGAACCCGGTGGCAGCGCGGCCCGTACATCTTCATCATGCGCAGACCACGGCGGGCCCCTCTGACGGCCGCTGGTTGCGTGCAAGGCGCAACCCCGGCCGCCATGTCGTTGTGGGAATCGTGCAACCCACTTTTCACGGAGGCCCGCTTGGACGCCCTCATTTCCTTTTTGAACGCGCCGTTCCTGGGCAAAGCCGCTTGGCTTTGGCTCATGTTCATCGGCATCGTCATCATCCTGCTCGTCTTCGACCTCGGCGTCCTCAACAAAAAGGACCATGAGATCGGCGTGAAGGAATCGCTCTGGCTGTCGGCCTTCTACATCGCCATCGCCCTCACCTTCGGCGGCTGGGTCTGGTGGTACATGGGCGCGCAAAGCGGCATGGAGTACTACACGGGCTTTCTGATCGAGAAGAGCCTGGCGATGGACAACGTATTTGTCATCGCGCTGATCTTTACCTACTTCGCCGTGCCGCGGATCTATCAGCACCGGGTGCTGTTCTGGGGCATCCTGGGTGTGATCGTGCTGCGCGCGATCATGATCGGCCTGGGTGCGGCGATCGTGGATCAGTTCAGCTGGGTGCTCTACCTGTTCGGTGCCTTCCTGATCCTCACCGGCATCAAGATGCTCTGGATGATCGACAACATGCCGGACATCGCCAACAACCCGCTGCTCAAGTTCATGCGCAGCAAGATGCGTGTGACCGACAAGGTCGAGGGCAATGCATTTTTCGTGCGCCGGCCTCTGCTGGATGCCGCAACGGGCAAACCCGTGGACCCGAACGCCAAACCCGTGCTCTGGGCTACGCCGCTGTTCTTTGCGCTGGTGCTGGTGGAGTTTGCCGACGTGATCTTTGCGGTGGACTCAGTGCCCGCGATCTTCGCGATCACGACCGACCCCTTCATCGTCTACACGAGCAACATCTTCGCCATCCTGGGTCTGCGCGCGCTCTACTTCGCGCTGGCGGCGATCATCCACCGCTTCAAGTACCTGAAGTACGCGCTGTCGGCCGTGCTGATCTTCATCGGCGCCAAGATCTTCTACAACCAGATCTACGGCAAGATGGACGCATGGATCTCGCTGTCCGTGACCTTCAGCCTGCTGGCGATCGGCGTCATCTACTCACTCTACAAAACCCGCGGCGAGAAGCCCGAGCTGGCGCTGGCCGATGCACCGAGCGGTGCCGCGCCGCAGCGAACTGAAGCGCACGAGCCCGCCGAGCCGCACGCCCGCGGCAACACCGCTGTGCGCCAGGGCGCCGAGTAAGCCGCCCTGCGGCACCAAATGCGACAAGGCCACCCGCGGGTGGCCTTGTTGTTCGTTGATGCCGCGCTGCGGGGAGCCCCCGCAAGTGCTTTCCGCTTGTCCCATGCGGTTTTCCAGCCAGTTTGACCTGAAAAGCCGCATGAATGCTGGGTCTAGCTTTTCAGCACCTGCTGCAGAAAGCCACTGATCGCCTCCACCTCTTCGCCGCACACGCTGTGCGGCATGGGATAGCTGTGCCACTCGATCTCATGGCCGAGCGCACGCAGCATGTCGCGCGAGCTTTCGGCACGAGCCTGGGGCACCACCGGGTCCTGCGATCCGTGGGCCATGAAGATGGGCGTGCGCAGGTTGGCTGCAGCGCGCTCGGCCGCCGTCTTGTCGGCCACCGGCAAATAGCCAGACAGGCAAACCAATCCCGCCAGCGGCGCCGCGTGGCGCAGGCCGGTGAACAGGGTCATGGCGCAGCCCTGCGAGAAGCCGGCCAGCACGATGCGCTGGGTCGGGATTCCCCGGCCCACTTCATGCGAGATCAGCGCCTCGATCTGCGCGGCGCTCTTGCGAATGCCGGCTTCGTCTTCACGCCGCACGAGATCCATGCCGAGGATGTCGTACCAGGCGCGCATCACATAGCCGCCGTTGATCGTCACCGGCATGGTCTGCGCATGCGGAAAGACAAAGCGCACATCGCCGCAGCCGGTCAGGTCCAGCTCGGGCACGATGGGCACGAAGTCATTGCCGTCTGCCCCCAGGCCGTGCAGCCAGATGACGCTGGCGGTCGGGTTGGGGCCGGTTTGAAGTTCGATGCGTTCAAGAAGATTCATTCGGTCTTTGCTCGGATGGCGTTCTTGGGCCGAAAGCTCTTGATCACGGCCTCATGCGTATCGATGTAGGGGCCGCCGATCAGGTCGATGCAGTAGGGCACGGCGGCGAAGATGCCCGGGACGAGCGTCTTGCCTTCGGCGTCCTTCAGACCCTCGAGCGTTTCCTTGATGGCCTTGGGCTGGCCCGGCAGGTTGATCATCAGCGCGGCATGGCCGTCCACTTCGCGCAGTGCACCCACCTGGCGCGAAAGAATCGCGGTGGGCACGAACTTCAGGCTGATCTGCCGCATCTGCTCGCCAAAGCCGGGCAGCTCGCGCGTGGCCACGGCGAGCGTGGCCTCGGGCGTCACATCGCGCCGCGCGGGGCCGGTGCCGCCCGTGGTGAGAATCAAGTCGCAATGCTCCGTGTCGCACAGCTCGATGAGCGTGTTCGAGATCACGGCGGCCTCATCCGGGATCAGCCGCTCGACAACGCGCACCGGGCCGACGATGGCAGTCTGCAGCCACTCGCGCAGCGCGGGCAGGCCCTGATCGGCATACACGCCGGCGCTTGCGCGATCGCTGACGGAGACGAGACCAATGAAGATCTCGTCAGCGTGGCTGCGCTCAGGCATCGTCCGCCTCGGGCGCGGCCGGCGCGGCAGCCTGTACGGGGTTGGCTGCCTCTTCGGCCTCGCGCAGCAGCTTGAACAGCTCGCGCGCGTGCTTGGGCGGTTTGTTGGCGGCGGCGTCCTTGCGCGCTTCGCGGATCAGCTGGCGCAGGCGCTGCACCTCCACGTCCGGGTACTTGTCCAGATAGAGCTGCAGCGCGGCGTCGTCGGCCAGTAGGCGGTCACGCCAGCGTTCCAGCGCATGAAAGCGGGCGTTCTCGGCATTGCTCTCGCCGGAAAAGGCGGCCAGCTTGGCGCGGATGGCTTCGACCTCGGCTTCGTCCAGCTCGCGCATGAGCTTGCCGATGTACTGGATCTGCCGCTTGCGCCCGCCATGCGCGGTGATGCGCCGGCACTCGCGAATGGCTTTTTCCAGCCGCTCGCTCATGGGTACGCGCGCCAGCTGGCTGTCCGGCAGGTTGACCACCTGCTCGCCCATCTCGGTCAGGGCCAGCATGTGCTTCTTGATCTGGGTCTTCGACGGACCGGTCTCGAGGTCCTCTTCGTCGTCTTCCGGCGCCTGGCCGGGCATGTGCCATCGGTTCATCCACCTATGATAGAAGCCAGTCCTTCTGCCTCTGTGGTCATTCACCTTCATGCCTCGCTCCAACGCCTCCTCTGCCACGCCCGCTGCCGCAACGCAGCCCTTGTCCTTTTCCCGCGGCGAGCTGGAGTCCATAGCCGCAGAGGCCCTGGCCGCTGCGCGTCGGCTCGGCGCTGCGCAGGCCGGGGTGGAGGTGTCCGAGGGCTCCGGTCTGTCGGTCAGTGTGCGCAAGGGCGCGGTCGAAACGCTTGAGCACAATCGCGACAAGGGTCTGGGTATCACGGTCTACACGGGCAAGCCCGGCGCACTCTCGCGCGGCAATGCCTCGACGAGCGATTTCTCCAAGGCCTCGATCGAAGCCACGGTGCGCGCCGCATTCGACATCGCGCGCTTCACTGCCCCGGACGATTGCGCCGGCCTGGCCGAACCGGAGCTGCTGGCCAAGGACGCGCCGGACCTGGACCTCTATCACCCCTGGGCGCTGGAGGCCGAGCAGGCCATTGCACTCGCGCTGCGCATGGAGCGCGCGGCCCTGGCCACGGACAAGCGCATCAGCAACACCGACGGCACGGCCGTGTCCACCTCGCAGGGGCAGTTCATGCTTGCCACCAGCCACGGCTTCATGGACGGCTATCCCTATTCACGCCAGACCCTGTCGATCGCACCGATCGCCAAGGACCGCTCCGGCATGCAGCGGGACGACTGGTACGTGAGCGAGCGCCGCGCCGAAGACCTCGCTGAACCGGAGCGCGTGGGCCGCTATGCCGCCGAGCGCGCGCTGGCCCGACTTCGTGCCCGCAAGCTGGACACGCGCAAGTGCCCCGTGCTGTTCGAGGCGCCCCTGGCCTGCGGCCTGCTTGGCAGCTTCGTTCAGGCCGCGAGCGGCGGTGCGCTCTACCGCGACGCGTCCTTCCTCATCGGCAAGATGGGCGAGCAGGTGCTGGCCAGCCACATCGACATCCTTGAAGACCCGCATGTGCCGGGCGCGATCGGCTCCTGCTTCTTCGATGACGAAGGCGTGGCCACCAGGAAGCGCACGGTGCTGGAGGCTGGCGTGCTCAAGGGCTGGTTCCTGTCCACCTACACCGCGCGCCAGCTCAAGCTTCCAACCACCGGCAACGCCGGCGGCTCGCACAACCTCACGCTGACCAGCCGCCTGACGCAGCCGACGGACAACTTTGCCGGCATGCTGCGCAGGATGGGTACCGGCCTGCTCGTCACGGAGCTGCTGGGCCAGGGTGTGAACTACGTGAACGGGGACTACTCGCGCGGCGCTTCCGGCTTTTGGGTGGAGAACGGCGTGATCCAGTATCCGGTCGAGGAGATCACGATCGCCGGCAACCTGGCGCAGATGTTCAAGGACATCGCCGCCGTCGGCGCCGATGTGCTGCGCCGCGGCACGAAAGTCACCGGCTCCATTCTCATCAGCGAAATGGCGATCGCCGGCAGCTGATCGGCCCTTCGCGAACGCGGGGCACACGCACCCACAGCATCGCAAACCGCGCCGCATCCGCATCACAAGCGAGGTGTTGCGCACAAGCTGACGGGCGCCTGTCTGCTGTGCAAATTTGTGTGGTCTGGTGGGGATTAACCCGCATCGGATTCGCAGACCTGCTGACTAGAATCCGCGAGTCAAACACGCAACTGTGCTGCTGCGTGTTCCGTGACAATCACCCCCCAATGACCCCTGTCCACAGGGGCGTGCGGGAGGATCGGCAACTGCAAGGAGACTTCATGGAACGTCGTTCGTTCGTCAAAGGCGCCGGTATTGCCGGCGTTCTGGCCGCCGGTGTCGCACCCGCGGTTCACGCCCAACAAAACATCCGCTGGCGTCTGGCCTCGTCCTTCCCCAAGGCGCTGGACACCATCTACGGTGCCGCCGAGGTCTTCTCCAAGTTCGTGAGCGACGCCTCGGGCGGCCGCTTCCAGATCTCGGTGCATGGCGCCGGTGAACTGGCCCCGGCCTTCGGCACCGCCGACGCCGTGGAAAAGGGCACCGTGGAAATGACCCACACGGCCCCCTACTACTTCTTCGGCAAGAACGAAGCCTTTGCCTTCGACTGCGCCGTGCCCTTCGGCATGAACAGCCGCCAGCTGTCGGCCTGGATGTACGAGGGCAACGGCATGAAGCTGATGCGCGAGTTCTACGCCAAGCTGAACATCGTGAACTTCCCCGGCGGCAACACCGGCACCCAGATGGGCGGCTGGTATCGCAAGGAAATCCGCACGGTCAATGACATCAAGGGCCTGAAGATGCGCATCGGCGGCTTCGGCGGCAAGGTGCTCGAGCGCATCGGCGGCGTGCCCCAGAACATCCCCGGCGGCGAGATCTATCAGGCGCTGGAAAAGGGCACGATCGACGCCACCGAGTGGGTGGGACCGTACGACGACGAGAAGCTGGGCTTCAACAAGGTCGCCCCGTTCTACTACTACCCCGGCTGGTGGGAAGGCGGCGCCCAGCTGTCCTTCTACATCAACAGCAAGGCATGGGCCGGTCTGCCCAAGGACCTGCAGGCGATCGTGGAAGCTGCAGCCAGCCACGCGCACGTGGACATGCAGGCCAAGTACGACCTGCGCAACCCGCAGGCTCTGAAGCGCCTGGTCGCCAACAAGACCCAGCTGCGCCCGATGCCCGCGCCCATCATGGACGCTGCATTCAAGGCGGCCAACGAGTTCTACGCCGAACTGGCCACCAAGAACCCGGACTGGAAGAAGATCGGCGACGACTACTTCCGCGCCCGCAACGACATGATCGCGTGGTTCCGCTTCGGCGAACAGACCTTCGACACCTTCATGTCGCGCAACGTGCGCTGATCGGTTCTCCGGTCATCGTCCAAAGCCCGGCCTCGGCCGGGTTTTTTCATTTTCGGACACGATTTGCAGATCTTCCGATAGGCCATTTTCCGCATATTCCGTGCGGATACAAGGCAATCTGCCTTTCTGCAATCAGCCAATATCGGCCATGAAATGCGTTGACTGCTCTCACTGGAGGGCACTCAGAGGCGTGCAGACGCAGCAGCAAACGCCATAAGGTAGTTGATGCCCCTTTTTTACGGGGCTTGATTCGCTCAACATGGGGGGATGACATCACGCATCCCCCCTTCGCTCAAATGGCTAATCAACAAGCGCGCACGTCTCATGACCGAGGTCGCCCGCGTTGAGAAGCAAGTCGATGCCTATGCGGCGTTGCATGCCAAGCGCCGAGAAGTGCTGCGCAAAGATCTCGAGGTGATTGATCGCGCCATCCGTTTGCACGATATCCCCATCGATCCAACCGTCATTCCTGCGATACGAACGCAGACCTCTGGACGGTTGTTCAACCACCGAGGCTTGACTCGCAGCATCTTGGTCGCGCTAAGAAGCCAGCACCCTGAGCCTGTCAAGACTACCGATGTGGCGCTAGTACTGGCAGCGCGACTTGGGATCGACCCGTTGTCGAACGAGTTCGCAGATCTCCGTCTGCGCACACGCATGCGCTTGAAAGACATGTGTAGCAACGGCGTTGTTAGGCGCCTGCATGCCTCTCGAACCGGCTACGAGGGTAGCTGGCGGCTAGCCGAGGACGCCATCCTCTAGCTTGAAGAGGTCCGGCAACAAGATTTCAAAGCCACGCCGAACACCTTGGGAGTAGCCGCGCCACCATCGCGACAACCCGTGCGGGCCCCACATGCGTACCAAGCCACCGATCTTCTCTCGAGTCGTGCATCGGCGAGTGTCTTCACGCCATGCCATTTCTTGTGCGTAATCCATCAGATAAGTGGGCGTGATGCGGTGCGTGGTGCCGTACTCCATCCGCCTCAGTCGTGAGTAGTACGACTCCGCTTGATTGTCCTGGACGCCGTCGTCGGTTGCGTATTCGACAGCATGCTGAACCGTCTTGTGGGTGTAGTTCACAGACAGCTTGGTGTAAGCCCCATTTTCATCCGACATGATGACGCTTCGCGCGACGACGTAGCGGTGGATCAGCGCGAGCGCATCGGATTCGTTTTCTGATTTTGCGACCCCGACGATCGTGCGGACAGCGGCGCGCGTCGGACCGAGCTCACGCAAAACGAACACGACTCGGCGGTTCAGGCGCTTCTTTGCATTGAGATACGCATTCGAGCCTGTGCGCGCACGCCGAGATCTTTTGCCCGCTATGCGGTTCTGGACTTCAGCTGCGCTGATTTTCACGCGCTTGCGTGCCTTGCGCGGCTTGCCGCCGAAGTGCCCACCGTCAACTTGGATAGTGCCACTTAGCGGACTGCGGTCAGCGTTGACCACGAGGAGCTCACGCAACTTGCCGAGGAACATCGCCGCTGTCTTGACTTGCACACCCAACTTCTGGGACAGCTGGAGCGCGCTGACACCCTTGGCAGCATGCACGTATTCCAGGAGACCGAACAACATTTCGGTGAGCTTCATGTGACGCCTGTCGAACACCGTGCCTGATGTGACGCTGAAACAATGCTCGCAGCTCCTACAGCGCCATTGCAGGCGGTGTTTGCGGAAATAATGCGGCGCAATTTCGCCACACGCGGGACAGGTCTGTGCCTCCCGGCTGCCCCAGCGCATTTCGGCAAAGAACCAGCACGCGTCGACCTCCGACATCACCTTGATGTCGTGGAACGTTAAGTCACGTAGCTTTGCGGACGCCAGGAAATGCTGGGCCAACTGTATCCACCGGTCGAACAAGTCAGCGAGGGCCACCGGACATGCCGATGGAACCTGCGTCCGCTAGGGGCGGACGACCGGGGACGAGACGCTGCCGAGGCTGCGGAAACGCAGCCATTGACACGACCTGTATGAAGCGGGATACTTTATGCAACAAGCGCTCTCGAAGTTCTTGTCGCACATTTCCAAGCCCGAATCCTGCGCTAACAGGGTTCGGGCTTTGTGCTTTCTAGCCCGGGTTTTGGGTGCAGGAAGTGACGTCAGCTCATGGCTTCTCCTGTGCGGGCTCGATGCCTGAGATCTCGGCTTCCACAGTGGCGGCGGAATGCACTGCGCTCGGCGCCCCGTCCGAGTCCACTGATGCACTAGCAATCCAGCGGCGGACTTCTCGCACAAGGAACAGGCGTCGGCGGCCGACCTTGAAGGATGGAGGCATCGGCTTGCCCTCGCTGAGCCGGTTCGCGGCCGTGCCCGGTGTAATGCGCAGCATTGCGCTGACTTCCTCGAGCGTCATCGTGGCCAAAGATGGATCAGGCGTACTCATTTGTTCACGACTCTATGAGGTGTGCCACACTTTGGACAGTCTCAAATGTTGACACTTGACGACTTTGCCACTTTTTTTCGAGCCTCAATCGATCGTTGCAGGATTTCCGCCGAAGGTCGCTGACGCCTTACTTAAGGCTCAGGTGGATTGCGCCGGCCGCAGAGTCACGCCTGATCTCGCTCTTAGCCTGATCAAGCGTCATCTGCTTCCGCTCATTCCCCCCGAGCACCACGAACCGGCGCTGACTCTGGGTAAGCCGACCTGGCATAGGCTTTCATTTCTGATGCCAGCCTACGTGTTCTCCGGGCGCGAGCATGGGTGTGCGGAGTTGATCGCGATCGGCAGCGCCATGGGGGCGATCTTCGAATTCAGTCGCCACCCGCCCCGAAGCCCTCAGTACTCGGATGTCGCCGAGGTCTCAGCATTTCTGCAGGTCTATGACCAGCTGCGATCGCCGCTACGTGAGGCATGCGGCTGGACCGAGACGGGCGTGTGTGAGCTGTACCAGTTTTGCGCGTACTGCTGGCGTCGGAGTGCCGCGGGAAAGTCACTCTGCGATCATCACGCGGTGGATGGCGAACGATCAAGCGCGTCTACAGCCAGGTACCAAGCAGGTCGCCGACTGTTAGGTGCGTTTGAGCGGCAGCGAGACGCGATGCTGACGCGAGAGATCTTGGAGTTTCACGAGCGCGATATGGAGGTAGGTGTCATCTTTCCGGATCAAGGTCTTTGGGCATGGCTTTGCGAACGACGGCCGCATGTTGCTGAAGAAGTTCAGGTACGTGCCGCGCCTTGGTCAGACGAGCCTCTGATTGATCACATGATTGGGCGTCTCCACACCTACAAGGGACCAGCCCTCACTACGCGCCAGGCCTACGACGCGGTGAACGCGAGATTTAGGCGTCAACCCGCATTGCTATGGCCCCTGCTGCTCCGAGCAGAAGCATGGCTAGCGGTTCGCAACCAGCGACGCGCGAATTGGGGCGGCCGGCGCAACCAACTGACTGGCGTCTAACAGCAGCCTCGAAACCAGCCTTCACGCCGCACTGTGTCAAACAAGTTGTGTGTGTCTGGCCGATTTGATCGCGGCGTCGTGCACATCGCCACTGATGGTCGTCACGCCGAGAGCGCGAGCCAACTACTCGAGGGAGCATCTATGTTGGTGGTCACGGTCACCCCGGAGACACCGGCAGTTCGCGCTCGGTTGGGCTGCCTTAACGC
The DNA here is from genome assembly GCA_001295775.1 of beta proteobacterium AAP99. Taxonomy (GTDB): domain Bacteria; phylum Pseudomonadota; class Gammaproteobacteria; order Burkholderiales; family Burkholderiaceae_C; genus Piscinibacterium. Next base: position 14,418 of record LJIA01000026.1, on the reverse strand, counting down.
AGCTTGGCACGTAGCACGTTCCAGTAAGCCCGAGGCAACAGCGGACTATTGCCTCGGAGGCAGTACGCGCTCAGTTCAATTAGAGAACTAAGCGATTAGGTCAGCGACCCGCTGACCTGTGATCACCATCTGTCGATCAGGGGCCTGAGGAATGACGGCGCTGACGCTGAACGCATCTCCCGAGGTGCTGCCGGAGACCTGCAGGTCGAAATGGTTGATTGGTCCGAAAACCGACTCAACAGCCGCTGACCAGCGCGTGACAGCCAGCTTTCCGCGCAATTGGCCAGCACCAATTTCAAAGCGGCCTCGATAGACGAAACCAGCGTCGCCCCCGTGAACCGCCCCGTCTAGGACAACCACCAAGCCTGCACCGGCAGCCCCGGTCGGCGTCTGGAAACTCACTGCATAGATACCGTTGTTCATGCTTGCGCTCCGTGAAACTGGAATCAACGCGCTGAGGAGCAGGGCGCCGTGCGCGCACGACGCCCTGTTCTTCAGCGCTTGCTAGGTGGAGTAATCTTCACGGGCGTCCAACCGTGTCCGGGTTGGGTCGTCGGCGGAAGTGGCTTGTGATCCGGGACCGTGCTGAAGTTGGGTACTTTGCCGCCCTTGGGTCCGACTTGCTGATACACGCCGCCTTGGTTGCCGACATTGGTGCCGGGCTTCTTGCTCTGTGCCATATGAACTCCTATCGAGGTGAGGGCACGTCGTAAACACCACCCACACGGAGCCTTGGCACGCCGCAGTCCTTGGCGTTATCCTCTTGGTTCTCACACCGTCGGGAACGTTCGTCAAGAACTACTCGGCAGCCCGCAGCTCCGTGCGAGTGGGCCTCAAGGGCGGGTAAGCGAAAGCTTGCTCGCCCTTGTGCTTTAGCACTCTCCCAGGGGGAGTGCTAGGCAGTAATGTGCCCGAGCAATTTGATCATGTCAATGTGGTAAGAAGGGTCTGTACCCACCATTGACAACTTTGATTGCTGTCTGCACTATGGAGAGCTGAGCAAAACATGCACACGATGGAACGAACCTTCGGCGCCGTGGTGCGAAGTCGCCGCGAGCTGCAAAGCTTGACCCAGGCCCAGTTGGCAGCGCGGGCAGGGTTGTCCCGTCCGGCAGTCGCCAATATTGAAGCGGGGTCGCAGCGCATCGGCTTGGACCAAGTCGTGGCGCTTGCTGCGGCCCTCGGCTGTACCGGCTCGCAGTTACTGGCCGAGGTTGAGGCGAACGTACAAACGTCTTCGGGGACGGTTGACCTTTTGTCGAGCCCTGAGAACCGGCTGGAATTAGATAGAGTCCTTGCGAAAGTGCGTCATGAGCCTGGAAGAGACTAGATCGAGCGAGTTGCTCGCCGTCGCCGGGGAGCTTTCGATCCCCGTCGATCCGAGGCGCATCGCTACGCACCTTGGGTTGCGCGTGGCAGAGGCAGCATTTAACGATGAGCTATCTGGGTTGCTGGTGCGCGATTCTGAGATGACCGCCATCGTCGTACGGGAAAGCGAGCCCGAGACACGCAAGCGTTTCACGATCGCGCATGAGCTCGGCCATTTTGTACTGAATCACCCAGGCGATTTGTTTGTCGACACGCTGACATTCAACCGGCGCGACAACCGTGTGGGCATCGCGATTGATCCCCTTGAAATGCAGGCGAATGCATTCGCTGCTGCGCTGCTGATGCCAGCCAACGCGCTGCGGTCTGCTGTCGCGACCTTGGTGGAGTCCAAAAACGTGATTGATCGCACCCACTTGATCGACACACTTGCGCGCCAGTTCGAGGTAAGCACGCAAGCCCTTGAGTTTCGTTTGATCAGCCTCGGATTCCTTTCCCCTGCCTAAGGGTCCCCACAGACTTGATATCAAGAGCCGCTTGCGGCGCAAGCAGTGTTCCACTGTCGGCTGCGCCAGGCGGCCTCGGACCAGCAGACATGTCAATCCCATCAAAAGTGGTGTCTGCTCACCATGCCGACGGTCAAGCTGTCGGCGTCAAGGTGCCATAGCGCCTCGCATCACGGCCCACTATCGAGCGGCATTGGGACCAGCCCTTACCAGAAGCCGCGCCAGGAGGAGATCTGCGTGCCGATTCGTCTGCGCTTCCTGCTAGACACGAACATTCTGATCCCGCTTCATGATTCGATGCGAGTGCTCGCGCCCAGCCTCGCGGACTTCATGAGGTTGTGCAACGCTCATGGGCACCAACTTCTGTATCACCCGGCGTCAATTGACGACATATCTCGCGACCCGGACGCAGACCGTCGCACTCGGACGCTGGCTCGACTTCCGCAGTACACGCTGCTGCCAGAAGGCTCTGCCTGCGAATGGAACACGCCGGGCATGTCGGCAAACGACATCTGCGACAACCGCATCCTGTGGGCTCTGAAGCAGAACGCCGCCCACGCACTGGTCACAGAGGATCAGGGCCTTCACAGGAAGGCGCGCGCCTACGGTCTGAGCAAGCAAGTCTATTACATCCAAGCAGCTGACGACTGGCTCAAGCGCCTGCACGAGCCTGGTTCGATCACCCTGCCGAACATCGAAGAGGTCGACCTCCACACCCTCACGCCGCAGCTTGACAGCGACTTCTTTAGCAGCATTCGCGGCGACTACGCGGGCTTCAACGACTGGTTCCGGCGCATCGCCATGGAGGGGCGCCGTGCTTGGGTGTATCGCGAGCCTGGCCGAGGCGATATCCACGCCATCTGCATCTTCGTCGTGCAGACAGATGAGGAGATCACCGACGACGGCCAGATCTTGCGCGGACCGGCGTTGAAACTCTGTACTTTCAAGGTTGGCGAAGCGGTCCGCGGTCGCAAGATCGGTGAGCTGTTCTTGCGTGCGGCGTTCCAGTACGCGACGCAGCATCAGTGCGAGCACATCTTCCTGCATGCCAACTCCCGTCAGCAAGACCACCTGACCAGTCTTATTGAGGATTTCGGATTTCGCGAGCGTGGTCGATACAGGGGTGACGCCGTGTTCGTCAAGGATCACCCTGTGCGCCCTCCAGGCGCTCAGATGGACGCGCTTGAATACGTCCGGCGCTACTACCCGCACTACATCGGCGGCATCGATGTCCAGAAGTTCATCATCCCGATCCTGCCGGAGTTCCACAGCATCTTGTTCCCGGATTGGCTCATCCCTGGCCAAGCGCTGCCGGCCGGACACCCGCTGCGTCACGTCGGCAACGCCATCAAACTCGCTTACCTCTCGAACGCTGCTAGCAAGATGCCTCGTCCGGGAGACGTGGTTCTTTTCTACCGAAGCCATGATCAAAGAGCGATCACGACGGTCGGCGTTATCGAACGCTACGAGTCGATGGGCGAGGCGGATGAGATCGCCCGCCTGGTGAGCCGCCGGACGGTCTATTCCGACGCCCAAATCGCACAGCTGACCCGCCAAAATCAGCGACGCGCCACCAAGGTCATGCTATTCAGACTCATCAAGCACTTCGACACCCCTGTCACCTACCAACAACTGCAGAACCCGCTGCGCGTCGTCAGCGGCCCCATCCAGTCCATCACGCATATCACCGATGAGTCTTTTTCCAGAATCCTCGCAGCAGCCGACCGGTAGAGCAGTTCTACTGTCAATCAAGCCGAAGTACGCGGACCTGATCCTTGCGGGCACAAAGACCGTAGAACTTCGGCGCAGCTGGCCATCTAACGACGTGGGCGTGATGGTCATCTACTCATCTGCGCCGGTGCAGCGCCTCACCGGCATCGCTTTGATAACGGAGATCCGCGAGTGCGACCCGGACACCCTGTGGGGGGTAGCTCAAGCCCATGGCGGTGGCGTCACGGAAGACGAGCTGAAGGACTACATCGCCAAGAAATCGCTCGCCTACGGCGTGATGCTAGGTCGCGTAGAGGTCGCCGAAGTGCAGGTGGACCCCAAGGATCTGTTCCCGAGCTTCACCCCTCCACAGGGTTTCCTGTACCTGAGCCCGATGGACTATCAACGTGTGATCTCCGCCATGTTTCCCAGAGGCATCGATCTATGAACATCTTCATCGCCGGCATCCATGGCGTGGGCAAGACCTATCTAGCCAAGCGCCTGCCGGCGCAAAGCGGGTTGATGCACACATCCGCGAGCGCGCTAATCAAGGAAGAGCGCGCACTGCCCGATTGGAATGCGGACAAGCGTGTCGCCGATGTGGATGCGAACCAATATGCTCTGGCGCAGGCGGTCGCCCGGCACAACGCTGCAGGCACTCCGCTCCTGCTCGATGGGCACTTCGTGTTACTGGGGAAGGATGGCCGATTCATCATCCTCGGCACCGAGGTTTTCAAGGCGCTGAACCTAAGCGCAGTCGTACTGATCGAAGCGCCGCCAGGTGTCGTTGCGGGACGCATCACTGCACGAGATGATCTTCATCGAGACGCGGCTTGGCTGGCCGACTTCATCGCGAGGGAGCGCGCGCAAGCCGAGCGGGTTTGCGCTGAGCTCAACTTGCCGCTCACGGTGCTCGATTCCCCGGATGACGCCGATTTTGCTGAGGCGGTTGGCGTCGCCTTGTAACGCCCGGGAGCGCCCGCCACGGGTCATCATCGAGTCCTGGCACCAGCACTCGAACGAGCTCAGGCCGCACAGCGGCCTGCCATACTTGACCCCGGGTACCCTCAAAACTTTGATTGAAGGCGACCGCGCCCGTGCCAAGCGGCGCTCTCACGGGTTGTTCAGACGTCTGGACGTGAGCGCCCGCCCTCTTTCCGAGTGCAGGCGTCAGCGTGCACCGCATCCTCAGCTAGTCCGGCGAGCCCTGCGGGCGGATGCCGCCGTCCAGGTTCGCAGTGCACCAGGACATTTAGGCCAGATGGAAATTGTGGGTGTTGGAAAACGTCAGGTGGCTCATCGGTTGAGCCAAGTCGTCTGTAAGCTGTACTGTGAAGGAAGAATTGCAATCAGTCCTGGGCACGGAATTGCAAACGGTACGCGGCTCCATGACTAGGCAGTATCTGCGATGTCGAGCGCGAGCTGACACGTGCTGATGTACGAGGCAAACTTGGACCGACTCCGCACTAGAGAGGGCCATTCCCGCCGAATTTGCCCGCAGCTTATAGCTGCAGACAGCTGCCGCGATTCCCTCGGAGCGGGAAATTTCGACTTCCGAACGATCCTGCATCAAGTACGCGGTCGTTGCTGCTCACGGCGTGCCGCCCCCCGACAACACTACGAATCTCGTCGTCGGATAGCTGCTGACCGCAATCAACTCGAATGTCGAGGTTGCGCTTCGCAAAGCCGTGAAGAAAGTTTGATCTGAGCGCGAGTGCCAGAACTTCGCCACGTCCAGATACGCCTAGCTTCTTGGCAACGGCACTGACTTGCTCCTTAACCGTGAAAACCGACTTGCCCATTCGCAAAGCGATTTGTTTGTCACTTTGTCCGGCCAGCAGCTCCGTCAGTACTCGACGCTCTGTTGGGGTGAGTCGTTCTCGGTCTGTACTTGATGCTGGTTCATTGAGCATGCGCCGTGACCTCCCTGGAGTGAGGCCATTATTCAGCCGTCCCTCCTCAAGGTAACAGTCCCAAATCGAAGTGATGCTAACTTCGTACGGGCGCCACGGCATTGCGCTGCTAGAGCCACACGATGGGTTTGCGAGTGCCCTTGCGGCAAGCTATTGAGTTGGCACGACAGAAAACCCGTTGTTACGGAGAATCTGAAGCAGCCCCTGGTCTCCGTACAGGTGCATGACGCCTGGCGCGACAAAGATGACAGCCGATGGGAATCGCTGTCGTTGGGCGGAAACTCTGTTCCAAAACGCAGTAGTTCGCGAGTCTCCAAGATGGGTCACGGCCTTCGCCGATTCAGCGGCACTGTTCATCTGCTTCGTGCGACAAGTGAAATAGACCGTATCGCCGCTCAGATATCTTTCGTAGTCAGTTTCACTTGCTCTTCGCGCGTCGTCTTTAGCAGAGCCAAGCGCGCTGGATAAGGCGCGACGGAAGAACGCTAGGCGCTCGTCGAAGCTCAGAGCGGTCTGAGGCGCTAGCTCATCAAGCCGGTAGACGGGCGTGCCAGCGCGCCGCGCTTCGGCAAACACCTGAACATCAATTCCAAACGCAAAGTTGAAGCCACGTTTCAGGCTTGCCAATTGACTGACGAGAACCCCCGCCATCATAGGGTCGGCGAGAAACTGGCGGGAATCCAATACCCGGTCTGGCAGTTCTAGAGAGGCCACTAGTTGAGAACGAATTTCAGTCCAATCCGACAGATCCGACAACAGGCGTTCTGAGACGTTCTCATTGCCAGACTCCTTACGCTGAGTTGGCTCAGGGACCTGCGTGGTCAAGCCCTCTGTGAAGACAGCGTGGCTGTTGTGGATGGCCTTAACAACTGATTGCGGCAACTCAATTGGTTGGCCTTTGCCAGTGTGATACGCACCAAACACATACAAGTCCGGCTCGCCATAGCGTCGAGCTACGTAAAGCCAATTCTCAAGCGGGGCTCTGCTCGAAGGCTTGGGATCCTTTCGGTCGCGCGCACTTGCGCTGCAATCCGATGAAGAGACGTCTGAAAGTGCACCAGAGAGGTCTGCGGTGGTGGCAATCGCAGGCGTCACGAGCGTGATAACTAGGGCAAGAGCGCAGACTCGTGCCAATTGCGCTGCGTCCAAGCAGACCCCTTTAGTCATGGATTAGTTGCCACCTGGGTCTCTGTAGCCTTCAGGGAAATCGAAGTCGCGACCAGGGCTGGTTGTTGCCCCGGCATACACCGCCTCTACCGTGCATCCAAGGCTGAATCCGGCGGCCTCAGCGCCTGGTGGGGTTACGCCTCGCCGAACCATATCGCCGCTACTCGTGTAGCTGCAGGCTGCCAGCGTGCCGTAGTAGGCGTCTGCATTCCAGAATCCGCCGGCCGTACTCGCGCCAATGACCGCGACGCCGAGGTCATTCCCGCCGCCGACTACCACAACCTCTGCTGAGATGAGTTCGCGCATATCTTGCTCCAATCAAGTGCAGAACACACATGTGTTCACCACCCAGTGTGCGAAGAATTGCACTGTTGGTCGACCCTGCAAAAGAACGGTGCGGTACGCGACCCCGCCTCATCGTTGGCTTCTAGCGCAGCCTCAGGAAATTCAGCAAATTCGCATTCAACGAGATTCAATCAATGCTGAGCAACGCGTCAAATCGGTGTGTGATCTTGTGAGTCAAGAGGTTGTCGCGGGTAACCCGAGAGGCTGTTGGGTGCTTGCCGAGGTTCGAGTGCGGTCGTCGGTGGTTGTAGTACTCCAAGAAGGCCGGATTGCGTGTGGCGCCGAGCTTGAGCTCCTCCGCGATAGGAGACAGATTGCAATTCCTCGACAGAGACAAGCTTCAATTGTTTCAGCAACTGAACATCTATTCAGATCCCCCGAATCACATCTGCTTCACTCCTGAAGCAGTCGTGCTCTATTTCCAGTCATGCACAGCCCAGCTTGCCAAGTCGCACGTCCTCTGCACAAAATAGGGTAAATCTAGACGAGCAGTGCTGCATCGGATTTGATGCAGCACTGCTCATACTGCGCCCAATGCCTGGACTTCAGTATCAAGCAGTGCACATCCGCGAGTTGCTGGGGGTCAGTCGCACTGATGTTCAGCGCTGGCTCAGCACGCTCCCGCCATTCAGCACGTTGCCGACGCAGGCCCGAACAGCTCGGGCCTTCACTATCAGCGATCTCGCGTTCTTCAGCATGGTGTCTTTGCTTCACAAGCAATTGGAAATGCCGTTGCGCGCCATTGCAAGCTTCTCGGCAGATCTGCATGCATTGCTCAACGCACCGGCAGCCTCGAATGCCGTGCCCGCACGCTACTTTGCAAATCAAGTCGACGGCGTCTGGCATGTTGGTACTGAGATGGATGGTTCGGTATCGCTAGCCATCGACTCGGGCAGGATCTGGCGCGCCGTCTATGAGTTCGTTGGCCTGGAGCCAAACCCTCAGTCGCATCTTCAGTTCGGTCTGATGGCTCTGTCGTCACCTTCTTCGGAGCAGCCCAATGCACGGCGCGCTGGTTGACGCTCTGCAAAAGCTATGTGTGCCGCCGGAGTCCATCGTGGACTTCGGTCAGGAGGCTTCTGCGCGACATCTGCGGTACATCGACCTGCTGCCGGCCGAACGACCAAGCGCAGCAGCAGACCCGCTGCCTGAAGGCGCCGTAGAGGTATCAGGAAAAGCCGCGCTGTACGTCGTGCGCAGGGAGCTGTTGGAAGGCCCGATTGAAGGCCAGAAGCTCGCACAGTTGATGCGCACGGTGGCGTGTCGCGCCGATGCGGCCTACCTGGCTGTGATCGGCGCCGCCTCTACCACCGTCTACCGGGTGGGCTTCTACGCCGACGGCACTATGCCGGCGGCCTACTCGATCGTGGAGATGTCAGATCTCAACGGGTTGCGCAGTCTGCTCAACGATGACGCAGTAGGCGCCAACCAGGATGTGGATCGCGTCTGGCTCGACGACTTGCTGTTCAAGTTGCTGACACGGTCGGCCGACGATCTGCGCCAGATCTGTAGTTCGACAGTACTGACCGATGCCGAAGTCTTGTCATTGATTGGCCGGGCGCTGTTCACGCGTTTTCTCGCTGACCGAAACATTGTCCAAACCCCAGACCTTGATTCCATCGTCACAGGGGCTACCAAACCAGAGCAGCTATTTGAGAACCCACTCTCATTGATCCGGACCTTCCAGTGGCTGGACAAAATCTTCAACGGTGACCTCTTGGAACTTCGGTCGAAGGACTACGCAGGCCTGATGGAGTCGCTTGGAGTGACAGGCCCCAAGGTTTGCAGCGTTCTGGCAAATGTCATGGACGGGTCTTACGACGGTCAGCTGTCGTTGGACTGGGGCGGGTTGCGCTTCCAACACATTCCTGTGGATGTGTTGAGCCAGGTGTACGAGCACTTCGCACATCGCTATATGCCTGCAAAGGCGAAGAAGACCAGCATCCACTACACACCCCGTGCGATCGCGGAGTTGGTCGTGGACGGAGTGTTTGGTGCCACCGCTCTAGAGAAGCGTCACGAAGTGACGGTGCTAGATCCAGCAGTTGGGGCGGGGGTGTTTCTCGTCTTGTCCTTCCGCCGGATTGTCGCCGAAACGTGGGTGCGCACAGGCATTCGCCCGAAGCGGAGCAAGATCCGCGCGATCCTGACGAGTCAACTGTTCGGACTGGACATCAATCCGATCTCGATCAAGGTGGCAGCGCTGAGCCTGTATCTGGCAGCACTAGAGCTGGATCCGGAGCCGCAACCGCTGAGCGACTTGCGATTTGAACGCCTGTTTGAGAGGACGCTGCGTTGCGTTGATGAACAGCATCTGGATGGGGCTAAAGACGCTGAGCTAGGCAGTCTGAGTACGCAACTTCGCTCGATTGGGCCGTTCGATATTGTGTTGGCGAATCCTCCCTGGACCAGGCTATCAGGTCGTCTGAAGAAGGACTTAGACCGGACTGCCTATACGGTGGACGAGAAGGCACCCAAAGGCGCGAATAGTCTGGTGCCAAATCAATGGCCCGATCTCGCCTTCATGTGGAGGTCGACCCAATGGTGCAAGTCTGGAGGAGTGATCGGCTTGCTCGTCCATGCGCGACTTCTGTTCAGCAGTGAGACTGCTTCAGTGCGCAAGCGATGGTTCGCGATGACACGGGCAACCGGCATTTTGAACGGTATGCACGTGCGCCAAGAGCCGAAGATCTGGCCGTCGAACAGTCAGCCGTTTTGCGCGTTGGTATCCATCAATTCACCATCGCAGCCGAACGATTCGTTTTACTTCCTCACCCCTCCGCGTGAGCCCGCGCTCGGGCGTAGGCGGGAGATTCGCCTCGATCCGAAAGCCGCCATTCCAGTGCCGATGGAGCTGGCCGTCCATGATCCTCACGCCTTCAAGGCGCTGTCCAAGGGTAGTGCACTTGATCTTGAGCTGATCAGCCGCATGCGTCGTAGCCCTCGCATTCCCATGACGGACTACTTGGACCAGCTTCATCTCGGGCTTTGGCAGGGGTTCATTGCGGGCGAACAGGGTCTGCAGGATGCCGAGCATCTCCGTGGGAAGCGTGTTCTAGAAGCTGCCGACAAGCCGACGCTTGTCGTCGATGCAGAGCTACTGCCGCGAGTTGAAGAGCGTCATCCAGAGCTCCGATTCCAGTGGCCGCGCGACCCTGACATCTATCGCGGACCGCTGCTGCTGTTCAGAGAAGCACCTAAGCAGCAGACATTGCACCGAGGCGCCATCTACTGCGACAGTGACGTGGTGTTCAGTCGGTCGTTCTACGGGGTCACCATTCCACCGAACCGTACCTTTGAGGCCGACTATTTGTACGTGCTGTCTTACGCAGATCTACTCGCGTACTGGACATTGATGACGAGCTCGAAGTTCGGTGTCGAGCGGGATATTTACAACCAGATCGACTTCCTCAACTTCCCAGTTGTCCCGGACGGTGAGCTGACCGTGGAGCAAAGAAGTGCCATCTCTGAGATGGCTGCGGATTTCAGGAGGGGCAAACCATCCTGGGCCGCGCTCAATACGCTGGTTGCAGAGATCTACGGTTTATCGTCCTCCGACGAAGATCTCGTCGCTGACGCGTTGGAATTTGAGAACCCATATACCGCGTCGCAGGTACGTGCGCTGGCTCACGTAGGCGAGCAAACCCCTTGTGTCCGCAAGTTCGCACAAAGTCTCGCTTCGATCATTTCCGAGATTGAGGACGTAGACGTTGTTGGTGCTCCGTGCGCCGTCACGCCCGAAGGTGACCGGGCATGGCAGTTTGTCCGGCTGACTGTTGGCGAGCAGTTCGCGCTTGATAGCGAGTTGGTCCGTGCTCTTCTGCGGCGCCTGCCCGACACCCTGATGTCTTCGGAGATCCGACTGCAGGTAGGGCCGCGAGACTGGCTGATCGGCCGTCTCCGTCAAGGAAGATATTGGTCACGCAGCCAAGCTCGATTGCTCGCGTTGGACCTGATCCATCAGGGCTTGTTCCCGTCCGATCACTGAGAAGCGGCCGGCATGTCCTTCAACCTTGGAACGCCTCCAGTCGGACAGCCACCGTATTCATCGTGGACCACAAAACATCTGAGGATCGTAGAACGCGCCATTGCCTTCGCGTGGGCCCGCCTGATGAGCCAGCCCGCATTCGTTGCCTGGGCTGAGACTGCCATTGAACGCGACATCACCGCAGAGCTGCAGAGGCAACTTGTCAAACTGCTCAACACCGGAGAAGTGCGAGGTTTCTCGACCGCGATGTTCGCCCCCCCCGTGCGCGGCCAAGAGGTGGAAAACCACTCTGGCTCTGAGAAAGAGAAGCGACCGGACCTCACCTTCCATCGGCTAGCGGCGCGGCCGGTCGACACACAGAACGCGCAGTTCTATGAATGCAAAATCGTCGGGCGCGGACGGACGCTGAACGACTATCACGACAATGGCGTCATGCGCTTCGTCGACGGCCGTTACGCCTGGGCCATGCCGCATGCGGGAATGATTGCCTATGTGTCGCCGCCGCCACCGGCCGCTGCTATCGCAGCTTTGGATGGCTACTGGACAGCAGCTCGATCGAGCGCACAGATGGAAGGCCTTCCGACAAATCAGCTCGAGGTCGACATGTCAATCGGGCAGGCGGTCGCAATCAGTGTTCACCAGCGAACGTTCATGCTGCCTGGGCAAAGTCTTCCTGCCGAGATCGTTTTGCGCCATATGTGGTTGTCAGCAGCGGCATAGCCGAGTGAGCGGGCGCGAAGGGGTTTGCCATATCACCTATGCCTTCAGGCAGCAGCTCATCGATTTGCAAGAGGTTTCCCGGATTCAAGGCTTCCCTCGTCGTGCGGATAGCGCCCTGAGCTACGTAGAACTGGAGTTGACCCGGTTTCGTGGACACATCATTCTTTGTGTTCAAGGAGCCGCAAATGTCCAAGGTCAGACCGCCGTACCCGGTGGAGTTCAGACAGCAGATGGTCGAGCTGGTCCGTGCCGGGCGCACGCCAGCCGAACTCTCTCGCGAGTTCAACGTCACCGCGCAGTCCATTACCAACTGGGGCGGCCAGGCCGCCATCGACAGTGGCAAGCCGTTGCCCGGCAATGAAGGCTTGAGCACGGCTGAGCGGGAGGAACTCAGCCGGCTGCGCCGGCAGGTTCGCCAATTGCAGCAAGAGCGTGACATCCTGGCAAAGGGTGACAAGGATGAGCTGACAGTCCAGTGGACTGTCAGCCCGAGGAACGACTGGTTTGCCGGTCGCAGCGATGCGACTGCAACGAAGTCTTCGACCTCGTGATGGCGAACCAGGCCGACTTCTGCGTGCGCACCCTGTGCCGTGTCCTGGGCGTCTTCGCCAGCGGCTTCTATGCCTAACGCGAGCGCGCTCCGTTCCAGCGAAGCATCAACAACGCGGTGATGACCGAGCGCATCCGCCAGATTCACAAGAACTCCTATGAGTCCTATGGCATGCCGCGTGTGCGCGCCGAGCTCATCGAGCAAGGTGTGCGTATCAGTCGTCAGCGCGTGGCGCGTCTCATGCGCTTGGCCCGCATCCGGGGCATCAGCCGCCGCCGGGGCTTCACCGTGACCACGCGGCGCGACAAACGAGACTCGCCGGCCCACGACCTGGTCAAGCGCCCGTTCAGGGCCAGCGGCCCCAATCAGCTCTGGGTGGCCGACATGACTTACGTGCCCACCTGGACCGGGTTCCTGTACTTGGCGGTGGTCATCGACGTGTGGAGCCGGCGTGTGGTCGGTTGGTCCATGGGTGAGCGCATGACGGCCGACCTGGTGCGCTCGGCGCTCCCACCACAGTGACCAGGGCAGCCAGTACACCAGTCTGGCCTTTGGAGAGCGTTGCCGCCAGATGGGCGTTCGCCCCTCGATGGGCACGGTGGCGAAGTGCTCAAACTTCGGCCTACGACAACGCGATGGCCGAGAGCTGCTTCGCCAGCCTGGAGGCCGAACTCATCGAGCGCAACAGCTTTGAGTCCAAGGCGCAGGCCCGCATGGGAGTCTTTACCTGGATTGAAGGTTGGTACAACCCCAGGCGTCGCCACAGCGGTCTGGGCTACCTCTCACCCCTGAACTTTGAAAGGAGTCAGCAGAACCGCTTCAATGCCCTGGAGCATGACCCACAGCATGCTGACGGGACACCCCAGATGGTTTGAGAATCAAACCGGAAACCGTCCACGAAACCGGGTCAACTCCAACTCCAACTCCATTACAGCGCAGTACGCGAGAGCAACGCCATCGCGTCTTGATTTTCGGTCAGCCGGTTTTGATGGCCCCGCCACTTCAGACTGCCGATACTTCAGCTCGGTGCTCAGCCGAGGCCGACGCGTGGGCGGAATGCGCCGAGGCGAGTCAAGTCGCGCTTCCAAACCTCGAAAAGTGACGATCCGGTTTCGGCCAAGAACGGCTGCTGTGCTAGCGAAAGAACCGACCGTAAACCAGCAGGCATGCGGAGAAGCGCGTTACGCACGGATCGCCGACGGGGAATCTATAGACCGGACACGGTCTGCAAGCACGACAGCCACCGCCATATCCCGCACGACCCTGCCCCCTGCCAGCGCCACGATGCGCCGCGCATTGGCAATCGTCTCGGGCCGATGAGCGATGGTGATGCGCGTCAGCCGCATGTTCTTGATGGCCCCATTCACCGCACGTTCGCTGTCCACGTCCAGGTGGCTGGTGGCTTCATCCAGCGCCAGAATCTTGGGGCCCTTGTACAGCGCACGGGCCAGCAGCACGCGCTGCTTCTGCCCACCGGACAGGCTCGAGCCCATGTCGCCCACCAGGGTCTGGTAGCCCATGGGCATGGCGGCAATGTCTGTGTGGATGGCTGCGAGTTGCGCCGCGGCTTCAATGCGCTCCTGCTTGGGGTGCGTGTCGAAGAAAGCGATGTTCTCCGCCAAGCTGCCGGCCAGCAGTACATCGTCTTGCATGACAGTACCCACCAGTTGGCGAAACTGCGCCAGACCCAGCTGCCGCACCGGGATGCCGCCCACCCGTACCTCGCCTTCCTGTGGCTGGTGCAGGCCCAGCATGATCTTCAGCAGCGTGCTCTTGCCACAGCCACTGGGGCCGACGATGGCCAGGTTCTCGCCGGCCTCGATCTTCAGGCTCACGCCATCCAGCACCCAAGGCTCGCCCTCGCCATAGCGGAACTTCACGTTCGCCAGCTCAATGCTCGGCTGGATGCGGGTGAGATCCGTTTCGGCCGGTACGGGCGCCTCCGGCTTCTCCAGCGCAATGTCTGCCAGCCGCTCCGCGTGCAGACCCAGCATCTTGATCTCGACGGCCAGATCAATCAACGCCGTGGCGCGGCGGGCGAAATTGGCCTTGTAGGCCATGAAGGCCATGAGCATGCCGACCGTGAGTTCGTTGGCAATCACGGCCAGCCCGCCGATCAGCAGCAGCAGGGCGCTCTCCACACCAAAGATGAGCGTGTTGCCGGTGCCAAACAGCAGCTCCATCTTGGCGGTG
>LJIA01000025.1 GCA_001295775.1 beta proteobacterium AAP99 | reverse complement strand
GGAGAGCCTGAAGGATCAGGCGCAGCGCCTGGCGCAGGCCGTTGGGGTGTTTCGGCTGTCAGCGGCTTGAGCAGTAACAGTAAGGAACGCCTGGAGACGGCGTAGAGGGGATTGAGATGTTCAAGAACTTGAGTGTGGCCGCAAAGATGGCCGGTGTGATCGGGCTGCTGCTTCTCTCGACGGCGATCACGGCCGTCACGGCGGTGGTGATGTTGACCGTCCAGGGCAACAAGTTCAGTGCCGTGCTCGATGGCGACGTTGCGCAGTCCCAGCGTCTGGCCGACATGCGCGCCAAGATGGCGGTCATGCGCCAGCACGAAAAGGACGTGTTGCTCGCAGGGGGTGACGCCGAGAAGGTCGCTGCGTCTGGCAAGGCGTGGAAGGCTGAGCTGCAGACCGTGCAAGCCCTGCTCAAGACGGTCGGTGACAGCAATTCGGACCAGGCCATTGCTACGGAGGTGGCCAAGATGAGCGATGCCGTCGCTCAGTACGCCAAGAACTTTGACAGCGTGGTGGCAGCCATGGGCGGCGGCAACCCGATGATGAGCATGTTTGCCGAGACCGCACTGGGGCCGGTCCGCCAAATGATCGCCAAGGCGGATGAAGCTGCCAGTCAGATCGTGAAGCTCCAGCTGGATGACGCAGCCCGCAAGCGCGAGGAAGCAGCCAGCTACAAGCAGGTTGCCGTGGTCGCCGAACTCACCGTCTTGGCCGTGGCGCTCCTGGTCGGCGTGGGTGCCGGCTGGTGGTTGATGCGCACCATCAAGGGGCCGCTGGATGAAGCGCGCCGCTTTGCCCGCCGCGTGGCCGAAGGCGATCTGGCCGCGACGATTGACATTCAGCGCGGCGACGAATTTGGCCGATTGCTGGAATCCCTGGTGGAGATGCAGGCGGCTTTGCGCAGCGTGGTTTCCGACGTGCGCGAGTCGGTGTCCTCGATCTCCGTGGCTTCGTCTGAAGTTGCGGTGGGCAACCAGGATCTGTCGCAGCGCACGGAGCAGGCCGCCAGCAATCTGCAGCAGACCGCTTCGGCCATCGAGCAGCTCACGGCCACCGTGTCGCAGTCCGCGGACAACGCGCGCCAGGCCAGCCAGATGGCGCATGCAGCAAGCGCCGACGCAACGCGCGGTGGCGAGGTGGTGGGCAAGGTGGTTCACACCATGCAGGAAATCTCGACTCACTCCAAGAAGATCAATGAAATCATTGGCGTGATCGACGGGATCGCCTTCCAGACCAACATTCTGGCGCTCAATGCCAGTGTGGAAGCTGCACGCGCTGGCGAGCAGGGCCGCGGCTTTGCTGTGGTGGCCGGCGAGGTGCGTAACCTCGCCCAGCGCAGCGCGCAGGCGGCCAAGGAGATCAAGACGCTCATCAGCGCCAGCACCGAGCGCGTGGCCGCTGGCAGCGAACTGGTGCAGACCGCCGGCGCGGCCATGAGCGACATTGTCAGCTCAGTGACACGGGTCAGCGACATCATTGGCGAGATCAGTTCCGCGATGGGCGAGCAGACGAGCGGGATCGGCGAGGTCAACGGCTCCGTGTCTCGTCTGGATCAGATGACTCAGCAGAACGCAGCGCTGGTTGAAGAGTCAGCCGCGGCGGCGGAGAGCTTGAAGGACCAGGCGGAACGTCTGGCTCGCGCAGTGAGCGTGTTCCGGGTCGAAATGGCTTGAAGCAGCCGCAGGAGTTGCGGACCAAAAGCAGCGCCGAAAGGCGCTGTTTTGCTTTTCTTGGCCATAAATGACTTATTCATGAAATCAGAAATACCGACTTCCGCTTGTCTGATAAACCTCTTGAGGCATTTCATCAGCTAGGAAGAAATGACCGATTTTGCTTATCCAGAGAGCAACCCGCTTGGGGCGAAACGGTCAATGGGCAGGCGTCTCGCGCTTGCTCCGATACTCGATGCTCCACTTCGAATGCAGAGCGAATCATGGGCGTGCGTTGGACCCATCTCACATTGCAGGTTGACAAGCTGGATGCGTCAGTCACGTTCTTTAGTCGGTACGGCGGTCTGGCCGTGGTCCGGGATCGGCGGCTTGAGGGCGGCAGCACCATTTGGCTTGGCCCGCCGCATGTCCAGGACGGCCATCCGGTGTTCGTGCTCGTGCTGGAGCACGCCGAGGTCAAGGCACCCGTGGATCATCTCGGCTTCCAGTGCGACAGCCGCAGCGAGGTCGATGCACTTGCCGCGCTTGCAAGAGATGCGGGCATCCTCGTCGACGAGCCCCGGGATGCGGGTGGCAGCGTCGGCTACTACGTGCTGGTTCGTGAGCCCAGCGGCCATCTGGTGGAATTCACGTGTGGTCAGCCCATCCTCGGCTTAGGTGCTCCGATGAGCGGTGCTGCAGCGAGCGTCTAGCCGAGAATCCAGCCCAGCATCCGCTCGATCGCAATCGTGAGCGGCTGCTGCATGAAGGGCAAGGTGATGAACAGCGCCACCAGCCCGGAGATGACCGTGACCGGAAAGGCCAGCGAGAACACCTGAAACTGCGGCGCAACCCGGCTCATCACGCCAAGTGCGAGGTTCATGAAGCCGATCAGCACGATGAAGGGCAGCGCGATCGTGAGCGCGATCTCGAACATCTGCGCGCCTAGCTGCATCATGGGCACGGCGCTCAGCACCCCCAAGGGATTGGAGCCCACCGGAAACAGCTCGAAGCTCTTGGTGATGGCCGCCAGCAGCAGGTAGTGGCCGTTCATGGCGAGGAACAGCAGCATGGTGAGCACACCCATCATGCGGTTCACGGCATTGCTCTGCCCACCCTGCGTAGGATCGAAGAAGGACGCGAAGCCGAGGCCCATCTGCAGGCCGATGAGTTCGCCAGCCAACTCGATCGCGGCAAATACCAGGCGCACCGTGAAGCCGATGGTCAGGCCGATCAGCACCTGCTGCACCGCCAGGCCGAACATCGGCACCAGATCGAGCGTGCGTGCCGAGGCCGGGACGTCCGGCGCGAGCAGCAAAGCGATCAGCGCGGCCAGGGCGATCCGTACTCGCGTAGGCACGGCACGGTTGCCCAGGAACGGGGCAACAGAGAAGAGCGCCAACACCCGGATGAACGGCCAGATGAAGGCCGCAACCCAACCCAGAACGAGGCTGTCGGTGAGTTGGATCACGAGTCGCGCGCGAGGTGGCCGAGATCAGCCGATCGCGCCGGGGATGGACTCGATCAGGGTGCGCAGGTAGCTCACCATCATGCTCATCATCCAGGGGCCGGCAATCACCAATGCTGCGATGACTGCGACCAGCTTGGGCAGAAAGGACAGTGTGGCTTCGTTGACCTGAGTGGCTGCCTGAAACACCGCCACCACGAGGCCGACGGCCAGCGCGGTCAGCAGCAAGGGTGCCGAGATCATCAGGAGCAGCTGCAAGGCCTGTTGACCGAGTGTCATCACGGATTGGGCGTTCATCATGGAGTCCTGTTGGGCGTGCGGATCAAGGCGCTAGGTGCCGACGTGGAAGCTGGCGACCAGCGATGCGACGAGGATGTTCCAGCCGTCGGCCAGCACAAAGAGCATGAGCTTGAAGGGCAGAGCGACCAGCACGGGCGACAGCATCATCATCCCCATGCTCATCAGCACGCTGGCGACCACCATGTCGATGATCAGGAAGGGGATGAAGATCATGAAGCCGATCTGGAAAGCGGTCTTCAGCTCGCTGATCACGAACGCCGGGACCACCACTCGCAGGGGAAAGGCTTCCGGCTTCGTATCTGCCGGCACCTTGCCCAGGCGGGCGAAGAGCGCGAGATCCGTGTCGCGGGTCTGACGCAGCATGAATTCCTTGAGCGGCACCTCGCCGCGCTTCATCGCCTCTTCAAAACCGATCTGGTTTGCCGATAAGGGTTTGTAAGCCTCTTCGGTGATCCGGTCGGTGACCGGGGCCATGACAAAAAAGGTCAGGAACAGCGCCAGGCCGATCAGCACCTGGTTGGGCGGCGTGGTCGTCGTGCCCAGGGCCTGCCGAAGAAGCGACAGCACGATGATGATGCGCGTGAAGCTCGTCATCAGCAGCAGGATCGCTGGGATGAAGGACAGCGCCGTCATCATCAGCAGCGTCTGCACCGGCACGGAATATGTGGTCGTGCCGCCGCTGGTTTGCGAGGTCAGCTGCAGGGGGCTTGACTGAGCTACGGCATCGGGGGCAAACCATGCCAGGCCAGCGGCGGCCATCAGCACGGCGCCCGTCCGCAGGGCGGGGCGCAGATCAGGCATTGCGCGTCTCCTGCGCCTGCTTGAGCGATGCGCTGAAAGCGGCGGGGCCTGGCGTCTCGCTCAGCAGGCTGATCTGATTCGGCGTGATGCCGACCACCAGACGCTTGCCGCCCACCTCGACGATCGCGATGCGCTCGCGCGCACCCACCGCCACGGCGCTCACCACTTTCAGCTCGCTGGCGGGAGCGCCCTTGAGCCGACCCCCGCGCTTGAGATACCAGGCCCCTGCCACCATCGCGATGAGCAGCAGGACAACCATGAACACGGATCCGGTGGAGCTCGCAGGGACAGCCGAGGCTGCAGCCGGAGCCGCGACCTGCTGGGCGAAGCAGATCGAACTCAGGCTCAGCGCAAGGCTCGCGCACAGAGCAGGGCGAAGAAGTGCAGGGTGGTTCATCAGGGTCTCCGGGCAGCGTTCGCGGGGCAACGCGGGCTGTCCAGCCGATTGAGATCTAGTTGCGGTTCAGGCGCTTCATGCGCTCGGACGGCGTGACGATGTCCGTCAGGCGGATGCCGAACTTGTCGTTCACCACGACCACCTCGCCTTGGGCGATCAGGCAGCCGTTGACCAGCACGTCCATGGGTTCACCAGCCAGTGCATCCAGTTCGATCACGGAGCCTTGCGCCAGCTGCAGGATGTGCTTGATCGGAATGCGCGTACGGCCCAGTTCAACCGTGAGCTGGACTGGAATGTCCAGGATCATTTCGATGTCGTTGTTCCCGCCGCCCTGACCCGGCGCGGCAAAGGGCTTGAACAGCGTGGCCTGAACCTGCTGCGCGGGCAAGGCAGACTCAGCGGGTTCGTCCACCACGGCTGCGCCACTCTCGGCGGCGGCCTGCTGCTCAAGGGCGGCCGCCCATTCGTCGGCCATGGCGTCCTGATTCTCAGCGCTCATCGGAATCTCCGATCCAATCCTGGGCCTCGCGGCCGGTCAAAAACTCTTCGATACGGAAGGCGTAGTGCCCGTTGACCGTGCCGTATCGGCCGCCAAACACGGGAACGCCGTCCACCTTGATCTCGATCTGCTCGGGGATGTCCATCTCGATGAAGTCGCCGGGCTTCAGGGCAATGAGCTCGCCCACGGTGATGCTGCTTTTGGCCAGCTCTGCGCGCATCACCACATCCGCACTCTGTATCTGCTTGGTGAGCAGGCGCACCCAGCGCGTGTCGGTCTCCTGACTGTCGCCTTGCAGGGACGAGTACAGGATGTCGCGGATGGGCTCGAGCGTGGAGTAGGGGATGCAGAAGTGGATGTCGCCGGAGCTCTCGCCGATCTCCACGGTGAATGCGCAGGAGACGACGATCTCGGAGGGAGTGGCAATGTTGGCAAACTGGGTGTGCATCTCGCTGCGCTGGTACTCGAGCGTGAGCGGATAGATGCGCGACCAGGCCTTGCCGTACTCCTCGGTGATGACCTCGAGCAGGCGCTGGATGATGCGCTGCTCGGTGGGCGAGAAGTCGCGGCCCTCGATACGGGTGTGGATCGTGCCGCTGCCACCGAAGAGACAGTCGATCACGGTGAACACCAGCGTCGGATCGCAGATGATCAGGCCCGAGCCGCGCAGCGGCCGGACATGCATGATGTTGATGTTGTTGGGGACGACGATGTTGCGCAGAAAGGCGCTGTACTTCTGGACCTTGACCGGCCCGATCGAGATTTCGGGCGAGCGGCGCAGGAAATTGAAGATGCCGATCCGGAGATTGCGGGCGAAGCGCTCATTGATGATTTCCATCGTGGGCATGCGCCCACGAACAATGCGTTCCTGGCTGGCCAGGTCGTAGACACGTACGCCACCGTCCTCGGAGTCTCCCTCAGAGGTCTGCTTCTCGCCTGTGACACCCTCGAGAAGGGCATCGACTTCGTCTTGCGAGAGAAAGCTTGCGCCGGCCATGGGCTTCGCTCTTTGTTCTTGGATCAGTGAACGATGAAGCTGGCGAAGTGCACTGCCAGCACCGGATTGGGTGAGCCGCTCTTGAACTGCTCGCGGTGCTGTTTCTCAAGCATCGACTTCATCTGCTCGAGCTGCGCAACCTGCTCGGGCGCCATGCCCGGCTGGGGCATGAGCTGCGGCGGAACGACAAACTTGGGTGGCGCCTGCCAGCCCAGCTGCTTGCCGGCTGCGGACGCGATGTCCATGCCCAGAGCCTGCTTGCCTTCGTTGGTCAGCAGCTGGGCCGAGGTCTTGTCGGCAATGGCAAAGAGGATCTCGTTGCGCAGGATCGGCATGCGCAGCTTGAGCGCGTCTTCCACCTCCTTGGCTGCGACTTCGAGCGTGACCGAGATCTGCGCGAACTTGTCACCGATCCCCGGCTCCGGCTTCAGATTGACCGTGAATGGCTCCAGAGCCACAAAGATGGGTGGATTCTTGGGGTCGGGCGCCTTGAATTTGGGGGCATCGGCCTGCGCGGCCTTGCCTTCACCGCCTTCTTCCGCGGCGGCGGCCTTCTTCTTCATCATCACGAGCGCCGCAGCGCCACCACCGCCGAGCAGCAGCACGGCCGCAGCGATGATGATGATGAGCTTCTTCTTGCCCTTTTTGGGGGGTGCTGCCTCAGCGGGGGCTTCCTTGGCGGCCATGGGTCCCAGTCCTTGATCGGTGATGGCGTGCGGTCTGCACAGGCGCGCCGAAGGGGGGTCGGCGCCGCAATGAAGTCATTGTGCGATCGCACCCAATAAGGGAATGGGGGAATAAGGCCTGTGAACCCGGCGCTATTCCGGCACCGGTTATCGGTCCGGAATCGGTGCGCTTGAGCGGCTTTCGCTGAAAGCCGCGCAAGCAGCAGCGTCAGCCGCGTTGCGGATGCGGCAACGCGCGCTTCTGGTCAGGCGAAGATCGATAGCCGGCCAGCACCCGGCCGGCGGAGTTCCGGCGCTGCAGCGAGAGCCGAGTCAAGCACCGGACTGTCGCGCAGCTGCGCGGCCCGCCAGGCGCCGCCAGATCGCTGTGAGTCGGACCCGTCGCGATGCTGGCCATGGAACTGAGCACCCTGCTGTCCAGGGTTGGCCGAGAACCCGTGGGTCTGTGCGCTGGCTGCGATGAGTTGGACGCCCTGATTGGCGAGCAGCTCCTTGAGCTGAGGAAGCGCTGCTTCAAGTGCGGCGCGCGCCGCCTCCGTGCCTGCCGAGAAGTTCACCTGGGCTTCGCTGTCCCGTACCTTCAATGCCACAGACACCGTACCCAAGGCTTCGGGGTGAAGAATCAGCCGCGCCTCGCCTGTCCCGGCGCGCAACATTAGCCCGATCCGAGTCCCAAGCTGCTGCGCAAAGGCAGGTGTATCGACCTGTGCGGGCAAGTGGAACGAGGGCAGCGCATCCGTGGCACCCGCACGTTCCAGAAGTGGCGAAGGCGCGGCGTCCATTCGTTGAATCAAGCTGATGGGTGGCGCGTCTGCAGTGCGCTGTGGGCCGAGCATCTGTGGCGCGAGCCTGGAACCGGACTCCGAAGAGGCCGGACTGAGCGTCGTGGCCGCGATGGCGATTGAACCAGCCTCCTGAGCCGGCATGCTGACGGCCGCCTGCTTGAGCTCGTTTGGCGCGGCCAGGGGCACTTGGCGGCTGCGCTGCTTGGCCGCGGGCGTGTCGGTTGCCGAGCCGGGCTTCGCTTCGGTTGATCCGGAGTCGAGCGCTTCGCTGCCCTTTGGTGAAGAGATGCGTGCTGAACCCGGGAGACCTGCGGACTCCATCTGGGGCTTTGCCTGTGCCTGCGCAGCGGAGGACTCGATCACGTCGTCTTCTCCAGCATCCGGCGAAGAGGTTTTCGGCTCGATGTCGCTGTCGGCGCTGCCTGACGTGGCGACGGATCCAGGGCGGCCAGGCTGTGCAGCACAAGGTGCGCCAGCGGCGTTACCGGCGGGGCTGTTGGGGCGTTGCGGGGTGCCAGCGCGAGACTCAGCACCGCTAGCACTGTTGGGTCCGCCAGCGTCAGCGTCTGGTTCTGTTGGCCGATCGTCGGTGGGCTCAGGGGCGCGGGTCGGGGTACCCACATCGCGGCGTGCCTGCGTCCGACGAGCCTCCTGGTTCTGCTGCTCGCGGAGCATCTGCTCGCGAAACGCATCCGCGGGCTGCGCGGTGCGCGACTGTGCCGCAGGACTCTGTTCCGAGGGCCGCTGAACATCGCCCAGACGAAGACTGTTTGCAGTGAACTGACCCAGTGACATGTCGATTCCTAGTTCAGGTGGCCTGTACGACGCTGGTGCGTCAGCCGGTTGGCCATCTCGTCATTGGCAAGCTGCTCGCGGCGGGCTGAGGCGCTCGCTGCCTCGCGCAGCTTGATCTCGCGCCATTTCTCAAGCGACTTCACACGCTGCATGGCTACGGATAGCGCTTGTCGGCGCTCGACAATCAGCGCCTCCAGGCGCACGGTTTCGTCAAATGCGCGATCAATCGTGCTGTCCAGCACTCCCGTGAAGCGCGAGATGCCTTGAAGCTGCGCAACATGCTGGACGCCGGCACGCTGCTGGTCATACCCATCGCGAAACTGCGTGAGCTGCGCGAGCTGATTCTGTGCGGCCTGCTGGGCGCCCAGTGCCTGCGCCAGGGCGCGTTCGCAGGCCAGCTGTTCGTTGCTGGCGGTTTCGATCAATAGTTCAAGGGCCTTCGGGCTCATGCGGACTCGCCTTCACGGTGGAGTGCATGCGGCAGAGTGCGGCCCAACACCGCCCCCAGATCAGACATGCTGGATGAGGTGCTGGCGCCTTCGCGCATGGTCTGGCGCAGGAACGCCTGCATCTGGGGTGCGAGCTGGATGGCTCGATCGAGCTCGGGGTCGGCACCGGGTACGTAGGCACCTACGGAGAGCAACTCGCGCGAACGCGAGAATCTCGACCACAGGGCCTTGAAGTCGCGCGCGGCTTCGAAGTGCTCGGACGACACCACGTTGTGCATCACGCGCGAGATCGACTGCTCGATGTCGATCGCGGGGTAGTGGCCTTCTTCAGCCAGACGCCGTGTGAGTACAAAGTGGCCATCAAGGATGGCACGCGCTGCGTCGGCAATCGGGTCCTGCTGGTCGTCACCCTCGGCCAGCACGGTATAGAACGCGGTGATCGAGCCGCGGCCCGGCAGGCCATTGCCCGCGCGCTCCACCAGCTGCGGCAGTTTGGCGAAGGCCGAGGGCGGATAGCCCTTGGTGGCGGGCGGCTCACCGATGGCCAATGCGATTTCGCGTTGCGCCATCGCGTACCGGGTCAGCGAGTCGATCAGCAGCAGGACGTTCTTGCCCTGATCGCGAAAGTGCTCGGCAATTGCCGTGGCGTAGGCGGCGCCCTGCATGCGCAGAATGGGGGGCGCATCAGCCGGCGCGGCCACCACCACGGCGCGGGCGATGCCGTCCTCGCCCAGGATCTCTTCGATGAACTCGCGCACTTCGCGGCCGCGCTCGCCGATCAGGCCGATCACGGTGACATCTGCCTGAGTGTGTCGGGCCATCATGCCCAGCAGCACGCTCTTGCCCACGCCGGAGCCTGCGAACAGCCCGAGGCGTTGCCCGCGACCGACCGACAGCAGAGCGTTGATGGCGCGCACGCCGGTGTCCAGCGGTTCGCGCACGGGGTCGCGGTCCATCGCATTGATCGGCCGGCGGATGATCGGGCCTGGCTTGACCGTGGCCAGCGGGCCCTTGCGGTCCAGCGGTTCACCGCACGAGTCAACCACGCGGCCCAGCAGTCCGTCGCCCATGGGCAGGTGTCGGGTCCGGTCTTCCGTACGTCGCCAGGGATGGTTGTAGACGCCAAATACGGGGGCGTCTGCCAGCAGATCCTTCGGTACGACGCGTGCCCCCGGCGCGAGGCCGTGCACCTCGCCCGTGGGCATGAGAAAGAGGCGGTCCTGTGCGAAGCCGACGACTTCGGCCTCCAGTGCGGATGAAAGGTCCGGGGTGAATGGCGCGTCGTGCGGCACGATGCTGACGAGTGATCCAACCGGAAGGCGCAGGCCGGCAGCCTCCAGCACGAGACCGGCGACACGAGTGAGCGTGCCGTGGCACTCCAGCTGTACGGGGGTGCGCGCGTAACTGCGGTAGTCCGAAAGGAACTGCTGCCAGCGCTCGGCCGGCACCCGCTGCGTGTCCATGATGGGACTCATTCAGGCTTGCCTTCCTGCTCGGCGGCGGACCACGTCTCCTCGCTGCCGTCGGGCTGGCGGCCAATTGCAGCCAGTGCCCGGCGCCAGCGGGCGGCCAGCGTGGCGTCCACAACGGCGCTGGCGGTGGTCACTCGGCATTCGCCCGGTGCCAGCGCAGGGTCCGCCTTGAGCAGCATGCTGCGTGCGTCCAGCTCTGCGGAGAGATGCTGGCCGACGAGTGCCATGTCCCCGACGCTTACCCACACTGTGGGCTTGTTCACAGCGTCGATCAGGGTCCGAAGGGCCTCGTCCACGACCGCGCAGATGCTCTCGGGGCGCGTCTGGACTTCGACACGCACGACCTGTCGCGCAATCTCGATGGCCAGATCAATCAGCGACGAGGCTGCCTGTCCTTCCAGGTGCTCCAGCCCGGAGGCGAAGCGCTCGGCGATGCGCCCGACCTGCTGGGCCAGTGCCTGCATCTGGGCGGCCTGCTGCGCCGCGGCTTCGCCCTGCGCCTGCGACCACCCCTTCTCGAAGCCCATGGCCAGACCAGCCTTCATGCCTTCGGCACGCCCTGCCGCAAAGACGGCATCGGCGTCGCCGCCGTATCCGGCGGCACCCTGCGGATTCAGGCTGCTCGGCGACACCTTGGCGGCCGCGCCGCGTGCGGTCTTGCCGCCGAGGTTGTCGAACTTCCAGGTCTCGAAGCCGGGAAGCTCTTCCTTTGGAATGAAACGCGCACCCATGGCGTGTCCTCGTCAATTCAGTCGCGCGGGCATCAGACGAACTCGTCGTCGCTGCCGGAGGAGAGCTGGATCTGGCCTTCGTCGGCCAGCCGGCGCACGGTCTTGAGAATTTCCTTCTGTTCGGCCTCCACTTCGGAGACACGAACCGGGCCCTTGTTCTCCATTTCCTCGCGTAGGCTTTCGGCCGCACGGGTGGACATGTTGCGCAGGATCTTTTCCTTGAGCTCCTCGTCCGCGCCCTTGAGCGCCACGACCAGCGACTCGGTCGAGACCTCGCGCAGCAAGGTCTGGATGCCGCGGTCGTCGAGTTTGTTGACGTCATCGAAGGTGAACATCTGGTCCATGATCTTCTGGGCCAGATCCGGGTCGGCCTCGCGCACTGCATCGAGCACCGCGGTCTCGCTGGACGAGCCCAGGAAGTTGAGGATCTCCGCCGTGGTCTTCACACCGCCCAGCGAGGCCTTCTTGAGCCGATCGCCACCCTGCAACACGCGCGAGAGCACATCGTTGAGCTCCTTGAGCGCCAGCGGCTGGATGCCGTCAAGCGTGGCGATGCGCATGACCACTTCATTGCGCAGCCGGTCCGTGAACAGATTCAGGATGCCTGAGGCGTGATCGCGGTCCAGATGCACGAGGATGGACGCGATGATCTGCGGGTGCTCGTTGCGCACAAGCTCTGCGACGCTACCGGCATCCATCCACTTGAGAGACTCGATGCCAGACACATCCCTGCCTTGCAGGATGCGGTCCACGAGCAGCGAGGCCTTCTCTTCGCCGAGCGCCCGATTCAGCACGCTGCGCACGAATTCATCCGTGTCGGACACCAGCGAGCTGGAGGTGGCGGCGTCCGTGGCGAAACGGGCGATCACCTGATCGACGCGCTCGCGCTGCACCGTCTTGAGCTTGGCCATGGTTTCACCCAGGCGCTGTACCTCCTTGGGCGAGAGGTGCTTGAAGACCTCGGCGCACTCCTCCTCGCCGATGGTCATCAGCAGGACGGCACTGTCGGTCAGGCCTTCTTCGTCGACGTTCGAACTCATGGTCGGTCTCGTTCAGTTATCCGTCACTGCGCTTACTGGGTCTCGGCCTTGCCGCCGGCCATCCAATCGCGCACGATCAGCGCAACAGCGGCGGGGTTGTCCTTGGCGAAGGTGCGCAGGTCGTTCACGTTCTCGTTCGGCGCCTGGTTGGGCAGCAGCGGGACGCCGGCACGCTCAGGTGCAGGCAGTGCCTCGGTGTCATCCAGGACGGCATTGAGTCGGCCCTCGGACTGCGTCGCTGCTGCCTGAGCCTCCTCGCGGGCGACCTGGGCGCGACGCAGTGCCGGGCGGATCACGCCGAAGATGATGGCCAGTGCGATCAGCAGCAGGGCCACGGGCATGCCGATGTTCTTGATCATGGAACCGGCCTCGGGCTGCTTCCAGAAGGGCAGATCCACGGGCTTGGCTGCTTCCTCCATCTTGAAGGGTGCATTCACGACGTTGATGCTGTCGCCGCGGTCCTTGGAGAAGCCGATGGCTTCGCGCACGAGGGCGTTGATCTGCTCCATCTCCTTTTCGGGAAGGGCGGTGAAGCTGGTCTTGCCGCCCTTGTCGGTGGCGGCCTTCTGGTTCACCACCACAGCCGCCGAGATGCGGCGCACGCTGCCTGTCGCGTTGCGCGTGTAGCGCACGGTCTTGTCGACCTCGAAGTTCGTGACTGCAGAGCGGTTGGACTGGCCGCCGGCACTCTGGCCAGCAGCCTGCGGCGCAGGGTTGGCGCCGTTGATCGGTGCCTTTGATTCCCCGGGGGGCTGATTGCTCAGCGCGCCGGGTACACCCGCGGCGGCAGCGCCGGCGCCGTTGCTGGCTTCCTGTGTGCTGGTGCTGCGGATGGCGGCAGGCTGATCTCCGTTGTTGGGCTTGAACTCCTCGATGGTGGCTTCGGTGTGGTTGAAGTCCACGTCAGCCTTCACCTGGGCGCGCACGTTGCCGCGGCCCACGATGGGTTCAAGAATGTCCGTGATGCGCTTGATGTAGGCGGATTCGAGCTGCGACACATACTGGATCTGACCCGGGTCCAGACTGGTCTTGTCCGCGCTGGCGTCTTCGCCGGAGAGCAGGGCGCCGCTGGAGTCGACCACGCTGACCTGCTTGGGGCTGAGCTCGGGCACCGAAGACGCCACCAGATGCACGATGCCGGCGATCTGCGCGCGGTCCAGCGAACGGCCGGGGTGCAGGTTCAGCAGCACGGAAGCGCTGGGCTTCTGGTTCTCGCGCACAAAGGTGTTCTGCGCCGGCAGGGCCAGGTGGACGCGCGCCGACTGCACCGCGCCGAGCGCGCCGATCGAGCGGGAGAGTTCACCTTCGAGGCCACGCTGGTACTGCAGCCGCTCCTGGAATTGGGTCATGCCGAAGCGCGGCGTGTCCATCAGCTCGAAGCCCACGGTGCCGCCCTTGGGCAAGCCCTGGCTGGCCAGCTTGAGGCGCGCGTCGTGCACGCGGTCGCCGGGCACCATGATGGCACCGCCGCCTTCGGAGAGCTTGTAGGGCACCTGGAGCTTGTCCAGACCGGCGACCACTGCGCCGGCATCCTTGTCACCCAGGCCGGAGAACAGTACGCGCCAGTCCGGCTCCTTGGTCCACATCAAGGAGACGGCCAGCACCGCGATCAGAGCCGCGACACCGCCGAGCACCGCCATGATCTGACCGGGGCTGAAGCTCCTGACGCGTTCAACGAAGCTGGCAGACGCTGCCGGGTTGGCAGCGCTGGAAGATAGTGCGAGGGCGTTGTCGGCCATGGTGGGCATGTGCTGTGCAAGGGACCCGGATTCGGGTCAACACCTGCATTCTCGTCAGCGCAAGCTGTGCAACATGGCCTGAAAAGGCGGGTCCCGACCCTGCAGATCGACACATCGCCAGGCGATTCACCGCCCTACGATGGGTTCATCGGCAGCCCCTCGCCCAACTTGAGGCGGTGCCGAGAGATGAACCTGAATTCCGCAGCAATCCCCAGGACGAAGCCATGGACGCAGTCAAACTACCGGGCATGAACGCGGCGCTGAACAGCGCACTGCGCGCAGCGCAGGCCAACGGTCTGACAGGTGCAGGCGCCGGCCGCGCCGTGGCGAGTGCAGGTGGTGCCGGCGGCACAGAGCCGGCCAATTTTTCCAACGTGCTCAGCGGCGCGCTCAAACAGGTGAGCAGCGCGCAGTTGCAGGCCCAGGCGCTGCAGCGCGAGTTCACGATGGAGAACCCGAACGTGAGCCTGGAGCAGACCATGGTCGCCATGCAGAAGGGCTCGCTGTCTTTCCAGGCCGCCGTCACGGTGCGCAACCGCCTGGTTCAGGCCTACAGCGACATCATGAACATGCAGGTCTGATTTTCAACGAAATCAATAAAAAGGCGCCTCAAAAGGCGCCTTTTTCAATTGAAAATTGAAATACAAACAGGCCGGGATCCGCATGTGGGAAGCGGATTCCGGCCTATTTGCATGCTTTCTCGATTCCTGAGATGCGGCAGAAGCAGGCGCCGTCAGTGCAGGGTGCGGCGCTGCCCGCTGAGCGCGGCGTCCAGATCGTCCAGCCAGGGTTCGGCCAGCTGGCGCACCTCGGCGTCGTGCGCGAGGATGCGCTGCATCAGACGCAGCCGGCGCCGGTCGTCCTCGCGCGTGAGCTGCTGCTTGCGCGCGGCCACGCGCAACTGGGCGATCAGAACGACGCAGGCCGATTCAACCCGCGCCACTTCATCCCAATGCCCGCGTCGGGCGGCGTCAAGCATTTCGGCGCTGGCATTGGCCAGCGCCTCGTACATGTGGAGGACGCTGTGACTCACGCGCACCTCTCAAGCGGCCAGGGCGGCGCGCGGGTTGGCACGTACCGATGGTGGGATCTGGGCCCAGGCGTCACGCAGCCCGCGGATCATGACGATGACGTCCGAGAGCTTGGCGGTGCTGTCGGTCATGGCCGCGGCCAGACGCAGGGTGCAGTGCTCATAGACCAGATCCAGATTCTGGGCCAGGCCACCGGGCGCATTGAAGTCCAGCCCGACGCGCAGGCCTTCCTCGATCAGGCGCTGCGCCTTGGCCAGTGCGCGCGTGCGCTTGACGGCGTCCTTCTCCGTGCTTGCGTGAACCAGCTCGGCCAGCAGCGCGTCGTAAAGCATCAGGATCAGACCATGCGGGTTCGCATGGGAGACGGCTGTTTCAGCGTGGATGGCGCGATACAGACTGGCAGCTTTGTGTGGGGCGGCAAACATGGCGTGGCCTCTGACTCCGTTTCCTCTTTATCGGCCGGGCTGGAGCGCAACTTGAAGCGCGGCGGCGGCCTGGAAACTCGGATTAGCGCGGGGTTCGTAGGTCAATTCTTCAGCTGCTCGGCTGGACGCTAGGCGCTCAGCGGTTCATCGAATTGATCAGATTGGCCAGCGGCGACATGGCGGCCTGGATGCTGGACAGCTGCGAGTCCAGCGAGCCGTATTGCTGGCGCAGGCGCTGCTCGGTGAGCTGCAGGCGCTCGTTGAAGCGATCCTGCCTGCGCTGGTTGTCAGTGACGTTCTGCCGCCATGCAGTGATCTGCGTGCTGACCGAGCCGTCATTGCCGATCAGACCATTGACCAGATTCACGAAGCGGTCGCCGATGCCCTGACTGCTGAAGTTTCCGGCGGTGCCGTCGCGACTCATCAGGTCACGAAAGCGTGCCGGATTCGCCAGCGCCTTGTCCACCTCGGTCTGATTGATGCTCAGCGTGCCATCCCGGGCAATGTTGAACAGCCCACCGGAGGACAGGCCGCCCGCGTCATCCACCGCCGGATTGCGCACCATCGCGCGCAGCTGGTTCAGCGCGTTGACGGCTACGCGCTGACCCTGCAAGGGCCCGGCCGACTTGTTGCTCGGGTCGTACTTGGTCTGCGCAACCAGCGAGCTGTTGATCGCGTTGTAGGCGGTGACGAATTCGCCGAGCATCTTCTTGAGTCCGTCACTGTCCGTGGCCACCTGCAGGCTGACCGGCGACGCAGTCGTGTTCTTCAACGAGATCTCAAGACCATCCACCACGCCCGTCACGGTATTGGATGCTGAGCGCAGGTCCATACCGTTGAGGCGAAACAGCGCGTCCACGCCGGGCTGCACCTCGCGCGTTGCCGCTGCGGTGGGCGCTGCAGGACTGTAGGCCAGCGCACCCAGGCCGGGGGCCGGGCTCGTGCCGTCATCGGTGGCAGTCACGCGAATCAGACTTCCTTCACCCGACTGCTTGCTGCTCAGCACCAGCCGGGCGCCACCGGCATCGCGCACGATGGACGCGCTCACGCCGGCACCTGAGGCATTGATCGCGTCGCGAATGCCGGCCAAGGTGTTGTTTGCAGGCGAGATGGTCACTGTGGTGCCGGCGCCGCTTGGTGTGAACAGACCACCACTCATTGCGCCAATCTCGATCTGCAGCGAGCCGCTGCCCACGACCGAGGATGCGTCGGTGACCGGCGCACTGGCGATCGACTGAGCAGACGCCAGTCGCGAGACGGTCAGGCTGTACGTGCCCGGCGTAGCGTTGCCAGCCGAGCGCGCTGTGGCCACCTTGTCATCGGACGAAGTGAACGTCGAGAGCATCAGACCGTCGGCCGACGCCAGCTTGCGCGCTGCATCGCGCAGCGACGAAAGCTGTGACTGCACCGTGCCCAGCGCCGAGATGCGCGAGTTGATCGAGCGAACCTCGGCCTGCATGGATTGCAGGGGCCGGCGCTCAACCGCCATCAGCGAGTCGACGATCGCCGCGACGTCGATGTTTCCGCCGCCTACAGCAGAGACCATGTCCAGTTCCTTATGTCACTGTTTCGTTTATCGGTGCACCGCGCGGCGACTTGAGGGCCTGGCAGCATGCCAACAAACGAAACAGGCCGGCATGCCGGCCCGTCTGTCTGGATACGGCGTGCCGATCAGCCCCGAAGCAGACTGAGCACGCCCTGCGGCAGCTGGTTCGCCTGCGAGAGCATGGCGTTGCCGGCCTGCTGCAGCACCTGGGCACGCGACAGGTTGGCGGTTTCCGCTGCGAAGTCGGCGTCCATGATCCGGCTCTTGGCAGCCGTCTGGTTCTCACGCGCCACCTGCAGGCTGGAGATCACGGACTGGAAGCGGTTCTGCGTGGCACCGAACAGGGCACGTTCGCTGTTGATCCGATTCAGCGCCGCGTCCAGGTTGTCGATCACTGTGGCGATCGATGTGGCCGTGGCGGTGCTGTTGATCGTTGCCGTGCTGGCGGTGACGGCAGAAATCGAGCCATCCGTCACCATGTTGTTGGTGGTCACGGTGATCGAGTCGTTGGCCGTGGTGCCTGCGCCGATCTGGAAGGTGGTGGCGCCAGCGGATGCGCCGAGGATCGAGATGCCGTTGAAGGTTGTGCCTGCGAGGACGCGGCCGACCTCGGATTGCAGTTCAGCGAATTCGCGCTGCAGCGCGTCCTTGTCGCCCGGCGAGTTGGTGCCGTTGCGTGCCTGCAGGGCGAGCTCGCGCATGCGCTGCATGGCTTCGGACGCCTGACCCAACGCGCCTTCGGCGACCTGCGCCAGCGAGATGCCGTCGGCGGCGTTGCGCAGGGCAACGCTCATGCCGCGAGCCTGGGAATTCATGCGCTCCGCGATCGCAAGACCTGCTGCGTCGTCCTTGGCGCTGTTCACGCGCAAGCCGGTTGACAGGCGCTGGATCGAGGTGGCCAGCGACGCCTGCGTCGTGCTGACGTTGCGCTGTGCATTGAGTGATGCAAGGTTGGTGTTGATGACCTGAGACATGGCTGAAGCTCCAATAAAGTGAATCGTTCAAGCCCGGTGAATACGTACCGGGACCAGCCCCCCGCCCGACCCGATCATCCGTGCAGCGTCACAGGACGGTCAGGGGTCTGGATCAGTACGTCCACGCAGCGCGCAGAGACGTACAGCCAAGAGTTCCAGAGGACTCGATGTCACATTAGGCGAGCGTCAGTTCTCGCGGTCGATCGAAAAACGACGAAAACCCGGCGCAGTTTTGCACCGGGTACCGCCGTCAGGCTGCCAGAACTTCGGCAGCCTGCTGGGCCCGCGCAGGCGGAACACCTGCGCGGGCCGCTTGCGCGCTGATCAGCGCAGCAGAGCCAGAACGCCCTGCGGCAGCTGGTTGGCCTGCGAGAGCATCGCGTTGCCAGCCTGCTGAAGCACCTGGGAGCGCGACAGGTTGGCCGTTTCAGCCGCGAAGTCCGCATCCATGATCCGGCTCTTGGCAGCCGACTGGCTTTCACGAGCCACTTGCAGGTTGTTGATCACCGACTGGAAGCGGTTCTGCGATGCACCGAACAGAGCACGCTCGCTGTTCACTCGGTTGATGGCGGCGTCGATGTTGTCGATCACCGTTGCCAACGAGGTTGCCGTTGCCGTGCTGTTGATCGTGGCGGTGCTCGCCGTCACCGCCGAGATCGAACCATCGGTCACCATGTTGTTGGTGGTGATGGTGATCGAATCGTTGGCGGTGGTGCCAGCGCCGACCTGGAACACCGTGGCACCCGCAGATGCGCCGAGGATGGTCACGCCGTTGAAGGTCGTGCCGCCGAGCACGCGGCCGATTTCGGATTGCAGTTCGGCGAATTCGCGCTGCAGGGAGTCCTTGTCGCTGGGCGAGTTCGTGCCGTTGCGAGCCTGGAGGGCCAGTTCACGCATGCGCTGCAGCGCATCGCCAGCCTGACCGAGCGCGCCTTCAGCGGTCTGCGCCAGCGAAATGCCGTCGGCGGCGTTGCGCAGGCCGACGTTCATGCCGCGCACTTGAGCGTTCATGCGCTCGGCGATGGCCAGACCCGCGGCGTCGTCCTTGGCGCTGTTGATACGCAGGCCGGTGGACAGACGCTGGATCGAGGTAGCCAGCGAGTTCTGCGTAGAGGTGACATTGCGCTGCGCGTTGAGCGATGCGATGTTCGTGTTGATGACTTGCATTTTCGAAACTCCTTAACTGAGACAAACCCAACCCGGTTGCCAATTCAGG
Source organism: beta proteobacterium AAP99 (assembly GCA_001295775.1). GTDB lineage: Bacteria > Pseudomonadota > Gammaproteobacteria > Burkholderiales > Burkholderiaceae_C > Piscinibacterium. Next base: position 13,418 of record LJIA01000025.1, on the reverse strand, counting down.
CCGGATTACCGGGACCTTGACCCCGACACCGCGGGGAATCTCGGCGCACTGCTTTGCCGAGAAGCCTGCCCCGCACTAAGTGGGGGTCGGGCCACGGAGCGGTTGAGAAGTCCGTTCCGTTGGGCAGTGTTTCGGCCCCCTGTCAAGAAACTTGAGGGAAAGCGATGCTTGTCTCGCGCCCGCTGCACCACTGATGAAACGGAACCGCTGCACTAGCGACCGAGCGCAAGTGCCGCCTTGTCCAGACGCGCACGCGTTCGGCAGCTCGCGGTGGAACTTGAGCGGCCAACAAACAGCGGCGCGTGTCCGGCCATCAACAGCGGTCAGGGACCGAACTGTGGGGCTTGTGTCGTGCTGTTCGAGCGATCTGCTGCGGGGCAGCGGCCTACAGTTTGTGGAGTTCCGTGCCAAACCGGCCGCAAATCCATTGATGGATATCCGACATGAGCAAGCGATCTGGAATTCGACCTTTGCGCGCAGATCGGTCTGCAACGACCGGGCAAGTTGCACGTGCAATGGCTGCACAGCAGTGGCAGCAGGCCGAGAAGCAGCTCCATGCCGCAGCGCGGGTACAGCCCGACGATGACTGGGTGCTGCTCAATCTCGCGCAGGTCATGCGCAAGCAGGGCCGTTTGGGTGAAGCGATCGACTACGCAAGCCAGGCCCTGCGAGCGAAGCCCGGCCTGGCAATCGCGCGTCGAATCCGCGCCGACTGCCTGCGCCAGCAAGCGCGATACGCCGAAGCCAGTGTGGACTATGCGCAGATTGCGGATGCCGATTGCCAGGATGCTGAATTGCTCGTCGAGGCTGGGCTGTGCTTCATGTCCGCGCAACGATTCCAGGAAAGCATCGGCGCCTATCTCAGAGCCATGACGATCGCCCCTGACCTCGCCCGCGCGCACATGGGTCTTGGCGGCACGCTGCGCATGATCGGCATGTATCAGGAAGCCGCAGAGAGCTTTCGAACTGCGTACCTGCTGGAGCCGCGTCTGATTCAGCATCTGGGCCACACGATCTTCAATCACCAACTCGCGTGCTCGTGGTCGAGCCTGGGGGCGGATCTGAAGGCGCTTGAAGAGGGCCTGCGCGCCGACGAGGCGCTGACCGTCGACCCGTTCATCGGCATGGCCGCAGGCCTGAACGCGGAGATGCAACGGGTACTCAACAGCCGTGTTGCACGACAGATCTGTGATCCGATCAAGCCGCTGCCCGCTTCTGGACTGCGCTGGGACGGTACGCGCAGACTACGTGTGGGCTATGTCTCCGCGGATTTCTGCAACCACGCCACCATGCTGCTCTGGATCGAGGCACTCGAACTGCACGATCGCGCTCGCTTCGAGGTTTTCCTGTACTCCTACAGCCCGGACGACGGATCGGAACTGCGCCGACGCACGGTGGCCGCCGCCGAACACTTTGTGGAAGTCGGTGAGCTTTCAGATCTGCAGGCCGCGCAGCGCATCCGCGACGATCAGATCGATATCCTGATTGACCTGAAGGGCTATATCAAGGACGCGCGTCCCGGGATCATGGCCTACCGGCCTGCGCCAGTGCAGGCCGCCTTCCTCGCCTACCCAGGAACCATGGGCAGTCCGGTTCATGACTACGTGATTTCCGATGCTGTCGTCTCTCCTGTTGAACTTGCAGATCACTACTCCGAGAAGATTGCGCAGCTCCCTCACTGCTATCAGCCCAATGACCGGAAGCGGCGCATCGGCCCCGCCGTGTCTCGCGCCTCACAAGGGCTGCCTGAGTGCGGAGTGGTGTTCTGCTGCTTCAACCAGAACTACAAGATCACGGAGTCTGGGTTTGCGCTGTGGATCCAGATTCTTCGCGCGGTGCCCGGCAGTGTGCTCTGGTTGCTCGGTTCGAACCCGCAAGCAGAACGCAACCTGCGTGCGTCACTTGAGTCTGCGGGGCTTGATCCTGCGAGGATCGTGTTTGCGCCAAAAACCGGGATTGCAGATCATCTGGCTCGCTTGCAGTTAGCCGACCTGTTCCTCGACACGCTGCCGGTCAACGCACATACAACCGCATCGGATGCCTTATGGGCCGGTGTTCCGGTCCTGACGCAGCAAGGCGACGCCTTCGCCGCGCGAGTGGCAGCCAGTCTGGTGCGGGCCGTGGGGCAGCCTGAGCTGGTTTGCCAGACTGCGGACCAGTATGTCGAGCTGGCCGTCAAACTCGCCAGATCGCCGCAACGACTGGCGGATTTGCGGACCGGCCTGCGTGAAGCGCGAGAGAGCAGCCCCCTGTTTGACAGCATGCGCTATGCGCGAGACTTTGAGGCGCTCCTGGTACGCATGGCTCAACGCCAGGCCCAAGGTTTGCCGCCCGATCATCTTCCGGCCGACCGCGCCTGAGCTTCCTGGGCAGACCGGCAGGCTTTAGGCCCGCTTTTTCGAGGATCAGGCGCTCAAGTTCCCTCATACGCTGCCACTCAGTCTGAATGAGCCAGCGCTGGCTCGCTTCATGAGAAGGCCCGTGCCATGAGTGAACTGCCCCGCGTCCATCTGACCGTCATCCAGCCGGCTGGCTATGTTCACTCGCTGGGCTTTGTGGACCAGGCGCGTTTCGTGGGCTATCAGCTTGAGCGATTCGGCGCGGAGGTGAGCTTCGCCAAGAATCGCCTGCGCCATGATGCCGTCAACATCGTGTTCGGCGCCCATCTCGGCTTCGACCCCGCACAGCGTGAACGCCATGCCTGCATGTTCTTCAATCTGGAGCAGCTCGGGCCGGGTGGCGCGCCGGTCAGCGCTGAATACCTCGCCTTGCTGCGGACCTCGGCGGTCATCGACTACGACCCCGGTAACGTCTCGGCTTACTGTTCGACGCCGGCCGATGTCCCGCTGGTACCCTTTCTCCATGCGCCCTATCTCCGGCTGGCTGCGCCAGCGCTTGAAGACCGGCCGATTGAGCTGCTGTTTTTCGGGAGCATGAACGAGCGGCGACGCAAGTTCATAGACAGGATCGAATCGACCGGCGTGTCCGTCAGCACCTTTGACGGAATCGTCTACGGACCTGAGCGCGATCAGTACATCCGGCAAGCCAAGGCGGTGCTCAACTGCAGCTTCTACGAGACCAGCCGCTTCGAGCAGGTACGTGCATCGCACTGCCTTTCGCTCGGAACACCTGTGATTTCAGAACGACGCCTGGCGCTGAATCCGCCTAGTGCGTTCGAGGACGCAGTTTTCTGGCTGGATGCACAACAACCTGAGCAGTTCTTTCAGGCGTTCTTCCGCAGCGCCGCTTTCTACGATTCGGCAAGGCAAAAGCTCGCAGCGTTCGAACGTCTTGACCCCGTGGAGGCCTATGCGGATCTCATGGCATTCGCGGCCGGCTTCTACCGTGGCCACCTGTCATCACGCGCACCGCACGCTGTTCAGCCGGCGCGGATCCATTTGATCGGTGGGCGACAGTATCGGTCGGGTTGGTGCAACATTTCGGCAGATGAGGCTCAAGCGCCGGATCTGATTCTCGATCTTGCGAGCCCGCAAGCGCTTCCGATCCGCTGCGAGTCGCCCTGGACGGGGCCGATGGAGATTGCTCCGGGCGGTGTGGAACTGATAGATGCCGGCGATGCGCCCGCTTATGCGGACGACATCGCGCTCTTCATGCGCAATGCGTTGAGCCTGCTGGCCGAAGGGGGGCAGTTGCATGTGGACTTGCCTGTCGGCGATTCCACCTATTCAGCGCATGATCCCCGCATCAAGCGCCAATTCACGGAACACTCCTGGCACCTGTTCTGCGAGGGTGCCGCAAAGCTCGGCTGGACCGATGCACGGTTCGAGCAAGCCGAGCTGGCGTGGGTTGATGCACAGGGTCAGCCTGCGTCAGTTCAGAGTGCAGCTCGCATGCGCCTCGCACTGCGCAAGCGCTTGACGACCCCGGCCGAACAAACACTTGCGCGCGTCATGCGGCAGGATTTTGGAAGTTTCGATGAAGCCCCTTCCTCGGCGAACGATCCGCGCGTTCAAGCAGAGTCCGCGGGCACGGACGAAGCACGAATCCGCGCGGGGTCAACAACTCACCAAGCGCTGACACCTTCGACGCCCCTGGCGGTCGAACCTGCGCCTCTTGCGCTCGAGGCCACTGCTGAGGTCGAACGCGCCCAGGCGTTGCACGCGGCAGGCCGGCATTCAGACGCGCTCTGGCTGGTCGCTGACAGCGTCAACAAGACATTCATGTCGCCCGGTGTTGCCCACCACAGTCTGTATTACCCCGGTTTCGACCAGCTGCTGGAGCGGATGGCGTACGCCATGGCAGCCCAGCACCGGGGCGCAAAGGTTCGGGCAACACGCACAAATCACCTTGTGATTGCCACCGAACTCTATGAGCTGGGCGGTCACTCGAAGATCGTCGAGGAGCTTTGCAAGGAGCTCGAGAACCCCGTGCTCGTGCTCACAGATCTGTTCGGTCACATGAATCGGAGTCCCGAGGGCTTTGCGTGGATCGAAAGCCGGCTGGCGGGCGTACAAGTACTCACGCTTTCCCCTGGCGATCTGTGGCAGAAGTCTGGGGATCTGCATGAGCTTGTGCGCCAACTGCAGCCGAGAAGCACGTGGTATCTCTCGCATCACCAGGATCCGATCCCCTTCGTGGGGACCTTGGGAGCGGGCGCTGCGAGTCGTGCGTTTGTGCACCATTGCGACCACAACCCGAGCCTGGGCGCGAGTCTGAAGAGCGTCCGGCATGTGGACATCACCGACAAGCTGCAGGTGACCTGCTCTCAGTTTCATGGCGCCGGGACTGAAATGCTGCGTCTTTACGTGGCGGACCAGGGCAGACGCCCGCCGACGGCAGTCCGTGGCAACGCGTTCTCGACCGTCACTGCTGGGCGTTCGGGCAAGTTCTCGCAGACCGGACCGGTGGCGTTGTCGCGGATCGTCACCACCGCGCTCTCTGCGACCTCGGGAGTTCACTATCACATCGGACCGCTCGAGGCGGCCTGGGAGCGCGAAATCCGCACTGCATTGCGGTCTGCCGATGTCGATCCATCGCGCTTCGTCGCGGTCGGCGCAGTGCCGTCTCTCTGGGAGACGCTCAAGGCAATTGACGCGGCGGTCTACATCGGCTCGGCGCCCGTATCCGGCGGCCGCGGCGGCGTCGAGGCTCAGGGGTGCGGTCTGCCTGTTCTGTTCTATACCGGCTTTGAGCCGGGTTCGTTGCTGGCGGACTACTCGTCCTACGCCGACGCAAAGCTTGGCTGGAGTACATGTGAGGATCTCGCACAGCGTCTGATGGACGTGAGCGTGAACTATGAACTGCACAGTGATGCTGCACGTGTCTTCTATACGGAGCACTTCTCGAGAGCGGGTTTCACGCGGACCGTACGGCGGCTGATTCGCGGAGCGTCCAAGGCGGCCTGACATGGAATCGAACTCCATCATGGTGCGTCCATACACCGCGTCCGATCAGCCGATCTGGGACGGGTTCGTACGTACTGCGCGCAACGGTTGCTTCATGTTCGAGCGCAACTACATGGACTATCACGCGCATCGTTTCAGCGACGCATCGATGATGGTGTTTGACGGCGGCAAGCTGTGCTCGGTGCTTCCGGCACATGACCATCAGATTGATGGCGAGCAAGTCTTGTCCAGCCATGGCGGTCTGACCTTCGGCGGGCTGGTTGTCGGAGCGTCTGCCGGTGCGGGCGATCAACTTCGGTACATCCGTGCTGTGTGCGACACCGCAAGGGCCGCTGGCTTCTCCCGGCTGACCTACCGCACCATGCCTCACTTCATGCACCGCGAGCCTTCCGAGGACGACGTGTACGCACTGTTTCAGGCGGGCGCTCGGCCAATCCGGATTGATCTGGCACACACGCTGGACTTGACGCGCCGGCCAGCGCTCAGCGCAAAGCGCCGCAACTGCATCGCCAAGGCGCGAAAGGCAGGTGTTGAGGTTCGCCGGAGTACGGATTTCGAGTCCTACTGGGGCATCGTGGAGTCCGTGCTTGATACCAGGCACGCCCGCAAGCCAACCCACAGCCTGGACGAGATTCGGCTGCTCGCAAGCCGGTTTGAGCAAATCCAACTCGTGGCTGCTGTCGTGCCCAGCGGGGCAGGCGAAGAAATCATTGCAGGTGCGGTGACGTATCAGTTTGACCGGGTCCTGCACGTCCAGTACCTCGCAAACAGTGATCGCGGACGAGCAGTGTGCGCGCTGGACGCCGTGATCGCGAGCCTGATTGAGCAAGCAGCTGAATACAGCCAATGGTTCAGTCTGGGCGTTTCGACCGAGCAGGAAGGCAGGGTGCTCAATGAAGGGCTGTCCTGGCAGAAGGAGTCCTTCGGCGCGCGCCCCACCGCCCTGACGACGTGGTCGCTGGCATTGAACTAAGGAGACAATGTGGCTTCGGAAACGCGAGATATCGCTGCCTACGAGGCAGCCTACGAGAGCAGTGACTTCGAGGTGGTTCAGGCAGAGATGCGCAAGCGGATCGTCATTGGACTCGTCGAGCGCATCGGAGCGCGCCGCATTCTCGAAGTAGGCTGTGGCGCCGACGCCATATTCAATCACTTGAAGGACTTCGATTCCTGTGTGGTCGTCGAGCCCGGCAGTCGCTTTGCCGACAAGGCTCGATCCGATGCGTCCCGACATTCGCGGGTGAATGTTGTTCAGGGCCTGCTCGAGGATGTCTCGGATCAACTGGCCCGTGGATCGTTCGACTTGATCCTGGTCAGCGGATTGCTCCACGAGCTTGCGCGACCTGAAGGCATTCTGCAGGCGGTGCGACTCTTGTGCTCGGGATCGACACTCGTTCATGTGAACGTCCCGAACGCCAGATCCCTGCATCGGCTGCTGGCCCTGGAGATGGGGCTCATCAGCAACCCTGCTGAGACATCGGAGCGACAGAGGCGTCTTCAGCAGGCGCACACGTTTGACCTTGCAGGTCTTCGCGCGCTCTGTGAACGAGAGGGCTTCAAAGAGATCGAGAGCGGTTCGTACTTCATCAAGCCCTTCGCGCACGCGCAAATGGCACAACTGCAGTCGATGGGCTTTCTGGACGAGCGCATGCTTGACGGGTTATTCGGGCTGGAGAAGCACCTTCCTGGGCTCGGGTCGGAGATCTTCATCAACATGCGCCCTGCGGAACCGGGAGCACAGCCATGACTTCGAGTGCAGATCACACCGCGGCGCCAGTCTTCGTCGGTGGGACCCTGGCTTCGGTGGTTGCCGTCACCGAACGCGCCGCGAAAGGACTGCCCAGTATCCTGGTCAACCCTGGAGGTCCTCTGGGGGGTTACTTCGCAGGGATCGAGGCTGGCGGGCGGCTCTGGGATGCTGGCATGGTCCTGTACGAGTTCACATCTTTTCGCGAGCCTGCAGACGAGCCCGACATCTGCTCCTACGACCCGATGAAGCGCAACGATGTGGGCCGGTTCTGCGCGACTGTTCGCAGCTACGTCGAGCGCCGCCAGCCGACGCGCACCGTGACGACGCCCGAGCTGCAGCTGAATGGTCAGTGGTGGCCGGACTTCCTACTGGCCAACCGCGGCGATTGGCTCTCAAAGATGCCATGGGCGCGCTGTGCGCTCGCTGAAGTCGATGCAGGCCTCTCAAGATCTTCGCCCTGGCATCCCCGCACCAAGCAAGACTGGCCGGATGACGGCACGGACCATGCCGGACAGCCGCTGATCTACGACGAGGTGTCTCTTGCCAACCATGGCGAAACTGTCCATCGCGAGCTTGTTGCACCTTTCCTGCGCAAGGTAATGAACGGTGATGCATCCGGTCTCAGTGCCCTGTATCACCGCATGAACTGGACCCCTTTGTACTGGCCGGAGACTTTGCGAGCGTGGCTGGCCGACCACCCGGTCCAACTCCCAGATACGGCGTTCAGTCACCCTGTGGGCCAGCCGGTCGCAGCGTTGATCCGGACGCTTGTTAAAGAGCTCAAGGCGTCACCTCTGGTCCAAGTGTTCGAAGACAAGCTCATATCCATGGAGCCGACGGCACGCGGTTTCAACCTTCTCCTGCAATCGCAGGGCGAACTGCATGCACCGGATCTGATCTGGGCACAGTCTCCTGCACAAGGCCTGCAAGCAGCAGGCCTGCAAGCAGCGGGCGTCGACGACAGGCTGCCCTTGATGATCGGTTTGCTTGAGGTGCCTGCGAGTTGCGTCGCGCACGTCGGAAGCGTTCAGCATCTGCTGGATCCTTCTATCGGTGTCTACCGCGTCACGCATAGCAGCGCATGCGCAGACGAAACTTCTGACGGATTCGTCGCCCTGACGGTCGAGGCAAATCCTGGCTGGTTTGATGCCGTGCATGGCGCGTGCCCGTCCGAGGATGTGACCGTCCGCGCGATCATGACGGATCTGGTGCGCGCAGGTGTGCTGAGCTCCGCTGCAGTACCGCGCTTTGCGAAGCTGATCCGGCTCGCCGGCGCACTGCCGCTGCCAACGCCGCGGGCGGTCCGAGGCTTTCTGGCCGACCGGGCTGGACTTCTGAGTGCCTGTCCCGGCATCAGGCTGATCGGCCCTGCGGCAGGGCCATTCGCGAACTCGATGTCGGACCAGATCGTGCAAGGACTTGCTTGCGCTGAACTGCGTGCTTCAGCGCAGCCCGCGATGCAGCAGGAATACGCCTGAAGCACCCGCTTTTCGCCGGATTGCAGAACTCAAGCTTCCATAGACTGCTTCCAAAGGTCTGATTCGGACCCATTCGGAGCAGCGCACCATGGCCTTGATTGACTGCCAAATCTGCGAATTGCCAAAAGTTCATGATCCTCGTGGCAGCCTGACGTTCATCGAGTCCGGCAGACAGATCCCGTTTTCGATTCAACGCGTGTACTACCTGTACGACGTACCAGGCGGGTCCGAGCGCGGTGGGCATGCCCATCGAAAGCTGCATCAGTTCATGATCGCGATGTCAGGCAGTTTCGACATCGTCCTCGACGACGGATTCGGCCGAAAGCGGGTGCATCTGAATCGCTCCTATCAGGGCCTGTACATCCCACCCATGACATGGCGCGAGCTCGACAATTTTTCTTCGGGCAGCGTCTGCATGGTGTTGGCATCCGAGTTCTATACGGAGGCCGACTACATGCGCAACTACAGCGAATTCATGTGCGAAGTGCATAGCGCCGCACGTCGGCAATCGCAGGCCGCGCACGAGCTTGCCGAAGCGGTCTAGCAGGTCAATCTGCCCGCCGCTGGTCGGACAGGCAGTTGCCGGCTGACGTGCCCTGTGTCGGGCTCGACAAAGACAGCCGCTTCTCGATTCTCGCGCTAGCGCGATCGTTCAGCTGATCTGGAGCTTCAGGAGCGCTCCAGACTTCACTTCAGCCATGGATTCGTCGATCCGCTCCGCAGAGTGCAGGTTCTTTCCGGCCCTTTTTGAAAGATCGAGCCGGAGCGGTCTGACTCAGAATCGGCTTGACAGAGGAACGCTCCACCATGATCGAAGACGTTGTTCAGGCCCGCGAGTTCGACTTTTCCGCCGCAGATTTCGAGCGCGTGCGAAAGCTCATCTATGGCAAGGCCGGCATCAACCTGAATCCGTCCAAGCAGCAGATGGTCTACAGCCGACTATCGAGGCGCCTGCGTGACCTCGGGCAGCGAAGCTTTGCTTCCTATCTTGATGATCTGGAGCGCCGCGACGATGCGGGCGAGTGGCAGCAGTTCATCAACGCCTTGACCACCAATCTCACGAGTTTCTTTCGTGAAGCTCACCACTTCCCCGTACTCGCCGAGTACCTGAGGACGTTGAGCGGCCCCGTAAGAGGCTGGTGCTCCGCAGCCTCGACCGGTGAGGAGCCGTACTCGATCGCAATCACCGCCAATGAGGCCATTGGCAAGGCGCGACTTTCCCTGCTCGCGACAGACATCGACACGAGTGTGCTTGAGCGCTGCCGTCGCGGGGTGTACGCCGATGAGCAGACCAAGGGGCTGAGTGACGAGCGCCTCAAGCGCAACTTCCTGCGTGGCAAGGGCAGCAACGAGGGCATGGTTCGGGTACGGCCGGAGCTCGGCCAGCAGATCGAGTTTGCACAGTTCAACCTGCTTAACGCGACCTGGAGCCTGGGGAAGCCATTCGATTTCGTGTTTTGCCGCAACGTTCTGATCTATTTCGACCGACCAACGCAGGACACCGTGCTGCGCAAGATCCACTCGGTGTTGAAGCCTGGCGGTCTGTTGTTCATCGGTCATTCCGAAAACTTCTCCGAGATGCGCGAGCTGTACCGCCTCAAGGGAAAAACCGTCTACGAACGGATCTGAGATGCTCGCAACGTCACCTACTTCAAGCGTCGGGCGAGTGGGTCTGCCGCCGCTCGCCGCGGCCAAGACCGGTCCATCGGCACACTCAGCGCGTTCGTCCAGACTGGATGAGCTCAAGCGGCGACCGCGTGTATCGGGGCAGGCGAGCTTCTTCTATTTCGAGTCAAGCTTTCAGATCGATGCCGTCAAGGTGCTGCCGGGCGAGTACTACGTCGACACCCAGCCAATCCAGATCGTCACCGTGCTCGGCTCATGCATCGCCGTTTGCCTCTGGGATGCCCAGATGCGCGTCGGTGGCATGAATCACTTCATGCTGCCGCATGGCGATGGGAAAGACACGAGCGGACGCTACGGCGTGCACGCAATGGAACTGCTTATCAACGAGATGCTCAAGCAGGGAGCGCGCCGCAGTGCCATCCAGGCCAAGGTGTTTGGTGGCGGGCAGGTGATGAAGACATTTACCTCGCTCAATGTCGGCGAGAAAAACACTGAGTTCGTCTTGGAGTTTCTGCGCACAGAACGCATACCGATCCTGTCCAAGGATGTACTGGACATCTACCCGCGCAAGGTCTGCTTCTTTCCGGACACTGGCAAGGCCATGGTCAAGAAGCTTGCTTCCACGCATGAGGTCGAAATCCAGGAGGCGGAGCGCGCCGCTGCGGTCAAGCCCGTTGTTGCGCCCAAGGGTGGCGACATTGAGCTGTTCTGATCCAGATTCAACGAAATCGTCCTGCATTGGGCGCATGAGCGTCCCGGGAGACCTGGAATGACAAAGACCAAAGTTGTGGTGGTAGATGATTCAGCGCTGGTCCGCAGCTTGCTGACTGCCATCATCAGTCGCCAGCCCGACATGGAAATCGTCGGCGCAGCGAGCGACCCGTATGTGGCGCGAGAAGTGATTCGCACCACGAACCCGGATGTCGTGACACTAGACGTGGAAATGCCGCGTATGGACGGACTCGACTTTCTCGAGAAGATCATGAGGCTGCGCCCGTTGCCAGTCGTCATGATCTCCACCCTGACTGAGCGCGGTGCCGAAGTGACATTGAAGGCTCTCGAGCTCGGTGCGGTGGATTTCGTCACGAAGCCGAAGCTCGGCATCACCGAGGGTCTGGAGCGCGCAGGTGCCGAGATCATCGAGAAGATCCGGATCGCATCGCGTGCCCGCGTGAGTCGACGCGCACCCGCTCAAGCGACAGCGTCTGTCGGTGCCGCGCATGTGCTCCCCAGTGGGCACGCACCCCAAGGTGCAACGAAGGTTGCGCCAAGCAGCTTCTCGCGGGCGAGTACCGAAAAGATGATTCTCATCGGCGCATCGACTGGCGGCACTGAGGCGTTGAAGAGCGTCCTGATCAAGCTGCCGCCGGACTCGCCTGGCGTGCTTGTGACGCAGCACATGCCTGCAGGATTCACCCGATCATTTGCGCAGCGCCTGGACGGCTTGTGCCGTATTCGCGTCAGCGAAGCCGTGGATGGCGAGCGAGTGTTGCCTGGCCATGCCTACATTGCCCCTGGCGGCCGGCACATGCGAGTGGACCGCTCTGGTTCGAACTACGTGGTCCGCCTTGAGGACACCGAGCCCGTGAACCGGCACCGCCCCTCTGTTGAAGTGCTGTTTCGCTCGGCGGCGACCAACGTCGGTCCGAATGCCATCGGCATCATGCTGACCGGTATGGGCAAGGACGGTGCGGATGCCATGAAGCTCATGCGCGATGCAGGTGCATACAACTATGCGCAAAACGAAGCGACATGCGTGGTCTACGGCATGCCGAGGGAAGCCGTGGCTGCCGGTGCGATCGACGAAGTGCTGCCTTTGGACGGCATCGCAGACGCGGTGCTTGAGCGCCTGCGCGCGTCCGGCGGCTTGGGTAACCGTGTCTGATGGCTAGAGTGTGGAGGACGAATCATGCGCAGAAGCATCCCCGTGGGTCGTCAGGCGCGCAGTACTTGGAGCGAAGGCTCAGGATCGCGCGCGATCGAGCGCCATGCCGCTGGAAGTGTGTGGAGCTGGTTGCGCGACGCACTCAGCCCCAGCCGCTGGCAATCGGTTGATCGAAAAGTAGCGGCAAGTGCCTCGCACAGACGGCATCCGCCGCATGCCTAGAGACGTCGTCGTAGCCGGGTGCAAGTGATGAAGGCCGCGCGCAGTCAAGCCGTCCAGCAGTTGCGACGTGATGCGGCACGGCGAATCAGCAGATCGTGCATGGCGATCTCGCAGGCGGCGGCGAGCATCAGAAACGTATCAGGCGAACGAATTGACACTGTGGGGCGGATATCCAGAGTCGATACCGCGCCCGATCTCAGAAAGTAGGAGGTTGAACATGGGACACTTCAACTTGCGATCTTGGAAGATCGCACTTCGCCTCGGCGTGGGCTTTGGGACGGCAATGTTGCTGATGGTCATGATTGCCGTTGGCGCCTCGTTGACAATGGCTCAGATGGCAGGGGCTGCAAGCGATCTGGTTGACACCGACGTGCCAACGGAGCGGCTGATGCGGGAATGGGAGTCGGCCGCACGCATGAACGATATCCGCGTCACAGCCATCGCCAAGTCCTTTGATGCCGGGGTGCTTACGATGCTCAAGCCGGAGATCGCAAGCTCCTCAGCGCGCATCAGCGAGATCGAGTCCATGATGCGGAAGCTGGATGCTGATTCCGACTCTATCGCGGTACTGGAGCGCATCAATGCTGCGCGCGCAAATATGAGTGCGGCACGCAAGAAGACGATCGAGTTCAAGGACCAGAACCTGCAAGAAGAGGCGCTTCAGGCCTACGAGCAGGAGTACCGACCGGCGTTCAAGACCTATATCGAGGCGGTGATGCAAGGCGTCAAGTTCCATTCGGGTCACGTCGAACGCGTTGTCAGCGAGTTCAAGAAGGACTATCAGCAGGGCATGATCCTGTTGGTCGGCGGAAGCCTGGTGGCAGTACTGCTAGGTATCGGATTCGCCTGGGTTGTGGTTCGGTCGATTACGGCGCCACTGCACCGTGCGATCGATGCCGCCAAGCGAGTGGCGGCGGGCGATCTGGATGTGAACGTCGAGTCTCGGAGCAATGATGAAGCGGGCCAGCTGCTGAACACGCTGCGGATGATGATCGAGAGTCTGCGATCCACGGTGTCATCCGTTCGCAGCGTCGCGGACTCGATCACCACCGCCAGCGCCGAAGTCGCCACCGGCAACCAGGACCTCTCCG
>LJIA01000024.1 GCA_001295775.1 beta proteobacterium AAP99 | reverse complement strand
TGGTGCCGGGAGAGGGAAGGCCAGCGCTAGGATTGGCGCGGGTTTCCGGCTTGTGTGCGGCGCAGATGCGGCTTGAAATCTAGCCGCTCATCGCCTAAAGTGTGGGCTGGATGCGGCGTGGAAGGACACGCAGTTGAGGGATACACACGGGGGCGGCTGCAGCGCATCCCGATAACACTCGTGTAGCCGGTATCAAGCCCGGCCATCCACGCCCGCCCCACGATACGGGGCACCTTCACGAAGCGGCCCTTGGAGCACGCGCAACCCCACGGCGGTAGTGTTGCTGTGGGTGCCCTAAAGGGTCGTTCCGTGATGGTGAATGCGCAGTGCTGATGCGCGAGAGGCATAGGGTACGGCACCACTTGGATACCTCGCCGTACAAAGCCGGAGCTTCAGCACCGGCCACCATCAATTTTGAGCCAAATCGCTAACCTCGGGGCACCCCGCAAAGCCAGCACTAGCGCGGGTTTCAGCAGGGTACAAGGCGGATTCTGAGCTAAATGGTCAGCATCTCGGGCGATACCGTCACCCGGCCCACTTGGCCCCAGCGGTCGGAATATGTGATGGCCGTGATCTCGCGGTCAGACACCCACCCACCACGCGCGGCGTAAGCATCACGCGCCGCAATGGTCGGGTGCTGGATGACCGTCACGCCTGAAAACTCTTTTTCGTGCTTGTGGTGCATGTGGCCTGTGTGAACGTACCGCCGCACGGTCTGGCCCCAGGTCTGCGGGAACTGAGCGGCAAACAGTAGCGGTAGCTGGTCAAACTTCTTCAGGTGCCCGTGGTGCCAGCCCAGCATCGTTGCGCCGTGCTGGATGGCGTAGTACGGCAGTTCGGAGTCGATCACCTGCACCCGTGGCTCGTTTTCGTACAGCAGGGTAAACATATGCCGCATCCAGATGGATGAGGCAATGTCGTGATTGCCTTCAGCGACTAGCAGCGTCACCCGGCTATGCCGTTCCAGCGCCATTGCCACGGCCCGGCGCAAAATGCGGATTGCCACCTGCACCACCTTGGAGAACCGCGTATCGGCGTCCAGTAGGTGCTTGCTGGTGGGCGTCACCGCGTCTAGGCCATCCCAATGCAAGAAGTCGCCAAGCTGCGCGATGACGCAATGGTCAGCCTCTGGGGTGGAACGGATCAGGTGTGATACTGCCCCTAGTACTACGTCCTCTGCGATGGACAAGTCCCAATCTGCGCCAGTCTCCTTACCCCATGCGTGCGCGCCTACGTGAACGTCAGTCAGGGTAATGACGTTGCACAGGCCGCTAGGGTCGTGTGCGGGCGGTTGCGTGGGCTGCTCCCTCGGTACTTCGTCCATCAGGGACTGGATGGCCTCGCGGATGATCTGCTCTTGCTGGCTCGGGTCGCGCGTGGTCTTGACCCACTGCAACACAGGCGAGCCGGTGCGGTCGTACAGCGTGGAATGGCCCTTGGCGACGAAGCCAGGTGCCACCGGCTTGCTCAGGTCATGCCGGGGCGAGTAGCCGTAGATAGCGGCTTTACGTTCCACCGACTTGAGCGCTCGCACAATCACGGAGACATGAATACCCAGCGCCTGTGCGGCCTCGCGCATGCTCCGGTGCTTGTTGATAGCCTCTAGGTACTCGCGCTGTCGTTCGGTCGCGTACTCATACAAACCGTCGTCTACTCGCAACATCGGTGCTGGCACGGTTAAGCCTCGCGGGTGATGAAGAATTGGTGCAGCAGGTTGCCGAAGGCGTCCACCTCGCGCTCGTCGTGTTCGTCACGCCCGCTGGTGAAGTAGATGGCGTGGACAAGCTCGTGGTAGAAGGCTTGCGTCTTCACGTCGTCCGGCAGGCTCTTGCGCAGCCGGATCGTGCCCCGGTCGCGGTCGCAGTGGCCTAGCTGGTCGGGGGGCACGTCATCGGTTTGCACGACACGCCATGTCAGGCCCGCAAGCTGGAAGCTGTCGGGGATCAGCGCCGGTTCTGCCTTGCTGCGCATTGGCCGTAGAGTTCGATCACGGTTAGCGCCCATTGGCGGACTCCTTCGGCTGTGCCGTCACTCAGTGGAGGGATCGGCGGGCAGGGTTGGACTAGCGCCGCCTGCGGTATTGGCGGCTCGGATGGCTTCGTTAATGTCGAGCAACCTGCCAGCATCAAGGCAAGCAACAGAAGGGGTTTGCGCATCGGGCACCTTGGCGCGTAGCCGGTTGATGGTCTGCTGTAGCGTGGCCTGCGCGTTCAGGGCGTCGGCTGCTTTCTGTGCTTCGGCCTTGGCCTGCGCCTGCTGCGCCTCGCGCTCGGATTGAATGCGGGCAAGTTCGCGGCTATCGGTCACTTTCTTGTGCAGCCAAACGCCAGTGCCTACGCCTAGGGCGTACAAGACACCCAAGAGCACAACGCGAAGCGCAATGCCGTGCAGCATCAGGCAGACCCGTATAGCTGCGCCTCTGCGGCACGCCTGCGCACCAGGCCCGGAAGCACTTTGCCCCCAGCCTTGTTCCACATCGCAAAGGCTTCGGCTGCGGCATCAAATCGCCGTTCGTTGTGCCTGCGCAGGACGGACGAACGCTGAAACGCCGTCTTGCCGATGTTGAACGCGAGCGCGGTCATGGCCGCAAGCTGGTTGTCCGTGGGCTTGACGGTGCAGGCATCCCACACAGACTGCGCGAACTCGCCTACCTCAAGCTCTAGGCGGGTCGTGGCTTCGGCCTCGGTCATGCGGTCGCCAGGCTTCACGCCCTTAGTGAACCCGTAGCCAATCGTCCACACGTCTGCGGGGCACTTGTAGGCCGTGTCGCGGAAGCCTTCAAAGTGCTTGATGAGGGCAATGCCCGCCGCGTTGATCTTCATTTGTCTTCAATCCCTGCGGCCTTTGCCAGCCGTTCGGCGGCCTTGTCGCGCAGGATTTGGCGAGCCTTCGCCAGCGCACCGAACACACCCCAAGACAGCGCACCGCACAGGAAGAAGATCGGCCCCGCAAACTCCCAATAAGCCACTTGGCCCACGGTGTTGAGGTCAATCCACGGCACGTAGTAATCGACCACGCGCGCCGCAATTGGCCCAAAGAAGATGCCGCCCATGCCTGCGGCAGCACCTTGTTTGGCAAGCTCCTTGCGATCCTTCGGCGGGTCGAATGCGGCCATGATGGCCCCGCCCAATAGGCCAGCCCCAAGAGCAACGCCCAGTTTGGTAAACAGCCCGGCCTTGTAAGCCGCGATCCCGGCCGCTGCGCCGGTAGTGGGTTCAGACATGCTCATGGTCTTTCTCAAAAGCGCCGCTTGTACTGAAGGCCGAAAGCCGAGCTTTTCGGCTTGACGGGGTTGGGGAGGAACATCAGATTTAGCCCCTGCTTGTCGCCCTCTAGCGCGGCCAGAAGGCCCGCCATCGGGACAACGGGAGCCATCTCGTAGCCGGTCGCAAGCCCACCCATCAGGCCCACGCGCCAGCCGTCACCTTTAAGCGGAGTCCACTGAACGCCACCGTATGCGCCGTTTTTGGCCTCGCTGTTTTTGTATGCCCCGAGCATGGCCGTGAGGTTGGGCGACAAGCGCTTTTCCAGGCCCAAGCCGGGGTTGACCTCGTTGTAGCTACGGTCGCCGGGGTGATACGAAAGCCCGTTCTGCACAAGCCACATTTCGTCAGTGATTGCAGGCCAGTTCATGATGTGCGGTTTGCGATGAGGGTTAGACGTCCCTGTGCAACGCGGTTCACACCGCCAGAGTCCGAAGCAATCTCAAACAGGTACACGCCAGTTCCAGTGCCAACGCCTAGGCCGCTCGTGCGGATGATTCCGAGCAGCGGCGCGGGGCTGACGGTTTGCCATGTGTTCAAAACGGTTGAGCCGCTGTTGACTGCGCCCGTCAGAGATAGCTCTGTAAACCGCACCCAGGCGGTGTAAGCGCCCGTCGGAATGCGCCACGAACCCACCGGGGCAAAGCCCGCGTTCTCAAACACGTTGCCGGTGTTCTCAAAGCCCACCTCAGTAGTGACCGGGCCGCCCGAGCCGTTCACCTGATACGTGAAATTGAACTCAGGCAGCACCGATGCAATGGACTGCTGCGGCGCGGCCATTAGCTGACCCCTGCGCCAGTAATGACCGACTCCGTACCGCTAACGAACGTGACGTTTGCGATACCGCGAGCCGCGAGGGTTCGGTTGCCGGTGTTTGTCGTGCCCGCTTGGCGCAACGTGTGCGACGCGCCCTGAGTGATCGTGATTGCGGCGGCGCTGTTGTTGTAGATCGTGACCACATCGCCAGCAGCGAACACGGAGTTCGGCACCGTGACGCCTGCGGTCGTGCTCACCATCTGGCCACGGTCGGCAACTACAAGCGTGTATCCGGTGGACTGCGAGTTAACCGGCAGCGAGCGCGTGCCAATTTCGTTGCCGTTGATCGTCGCGCCTGCGGCTACAGCAGTGATGCGAGCCGATGGCACCGTGCCCGTAGTGAGCTGGCTGGCATTCAGCGCAGTGAGGTTCGCGCCAGAGACGGCCGGGAGCGTCGCAGGGAAGCGTGCGTCAGGGACTGTGCCGCTGGCGAGTTGCGTGGCGTTGAGAGAGGTCAGCGACGCGCCGGAGCCGTCAAAGGTCGTCGCAAAGACCGTAGACCAGCGCAGCGAGCCAGAGCCGAGCGATTGAGTGTTGTTCGCGCCGGGCGTGGTGTTGCCGCTTGCGTCAATGCGCATGCGCTCGGTGATCCCACCCGTTGCAAACACAAGCGCGCCTTGACCGCGTAGGGCAAAGTCGCTAGACGATCCACCGGTCACCCCGTTTGCGTTGCCGATGAAGCCGCTGTTTGTGCCGCCCACTGAAAAGCCGATGAACGCACTGCCCGCCGATGACGTATTGAACGATGCGTATTGCCCAGCCCCTGCGTCAACGGTCAAGCGTGCGCCGGGCGTAGCACCAATCCCCACATTCCCGCTTGCGTCCTGCCGCAATCCAAGCGTGCTGTTGGTCGCAATGCCGACCGTATTTGCCGCAGGCAAGTACACGCCGTTAGCCGGAACGGTGGAGCCAGTCGGCACAAGCGCCGCACCGCTTACGTTGCCGCTCATGGACACAGCCGTGCCGTTGAGCGTGCCCGTCATCGTGTCGCCAGACTTCAGCACGTTGAGCGATGCTGAGCCGGTCACGGTTCCAGTGACGTTACCGGTCAGCGGGCCGCTGAATGCAGGAGCCGTGACCGTGCCCGTGAACGTGGGCGATGCAATCGGCGCATACGTCACGCTGCCCGTTGTCGGGGCGTAGATCGAGTCAAGCTGTGCGCGCAGGTTGGCGAGCGTGCCCGATACGTTGTAGGTCTGACGAATGAACGCAGACAGGGCGCGCAGGTAGTCGTCGGCGGTGCCAATCGGCTCCGTGCCGGGCGGGCTGTTGCTGGCGATGACCGGGGAAAGGTCAGTGATTAGGGTGGGCGCTGGCATGTGTGGCCTCTAGAATGAAAAAACCCCGCACTAGGCGGGGTTCTGGGAGTTCCTGAATGGACGTGTTTATCTACGCGGTACTCAAACCGCTGCTGCTTCTGGCTGTGTGGGCTGCGCTGGTGATTCCCATTGCGTTGATCCTCAACAGGGTGATCCCAGACGGCAAGGTGAAGCGCTTTCTATTCAAGCGGCGCGGCACCCGGTACTAGGCCAAGCAGCCCAGCCGCAGGGAGCGCCGTGCCTGCGTTCTTCGCCAGGTCGCGCAGCATCAATTGGTATTGAAGTTCAAGCAGGCCACGCGGGGCTTGTTGCACGGGCTGACGAAGCAGCATGTTTCCGAGGCGCGGGCTGGCAAGGGCGGTGTTTGCTGCGGCAGTGCCAAGGGTTCCCAGGCCAGCGGCTACGGGGTTTGCCATTGCGCCAGCGGCGGGGATGGTGGGCAAAAGGCCGGCTGTAACTTGCTGAATCATTGCCCGAGGCGATCCGCCCGTCTGTAGTGCGCGGTCGGCCACAAACTGCTGCCCGATGCGGCCAAGGTCTAGCAGCTCCGCGCCCACACCCTTAGGCGTGTCGCCATAGCCCTGTCGCACAACTTGCTTCAATAGGCTGGGCGACACATTGCCGTCGTTGGCTTTGGTCAACATCGGCTCTAGCGTTTTCATGGCGCCATACTGAGACCGAGCCACGCGCAAAGCGTCAGCGTCTGCCCCAGAAATTGAGCGGTTAAACGCGCCCACCACGTTCTGCCGCAGCTCGTTCAAGATTGCGGCTTCTTCGCCCGCCGCACCGGCTGCCTTGTTCCGCAGGGCGCTTTGAAAATTGTTCGCAAACTCACCCGGCACCGTGTTGTTCTGGTTCAGGCGGCTCAGGAAGTCTTTGATTTGTTCGTTCACGCGGCGCTGCGCATCGGCGGGCAGGTTCGCGGCGCGATTTCGGATGTTTGCCAGCGACGCCACCAGATTGCCGTCTACCGTGAGATCGTTGGCTTTCCAGATGCGGTCAAGGTCGCCCGTGATCCGCGTCTTGGCCCCGGCCATCACGTCGTCCGTGAGGGTGTTGGCCTTCTCCCCCATCTTGGACAACACAGCCTGGTTGAATGCGGCCTGCTTTGCGGCTTGCTGGCGCTGGATCGTCGCACCCAAGACGGGCACGTCGCCCATAAACGAGGCGTAGCCCTTGACGAGCTTGTTCTGCGTCAAGTCCATCGGTGAGAGCGGGATACCTTCAGCCTGTGCCTTGCGCGCAAGATCGGCCACGGGGCCAGCAGAAGGCGACAGCGTTGCGCGTGCACCCTGAATCACGGTCGGAAGCAGCGCGCCACCCAGAACGCCCGCGCCCGTATTGAAGCCTCGGCTATCTCCCGTGCCCACCACATCAAGCGCGCCCTGCAAACCACCAGCGGCTGCGCCTTCAATGATCGGCGCGGCGCGGCCCATCGCGCCCGCCCAGCCGCCCGGAATCGCAAGGAATGGGGCTGTGTTGCCCACAAAGTTCCCCACCTTGCCACCCATCGTGCGCATCAGCGGCGCATCAAGCCTGCGCTGCTCGTCTACTTCGGCAGTGCTTGGCCCTTGGCCCACAACCTGCGCAGCGCCACGCGCCACATTGGTCAGCCCACGGCCCGCGCCTGCAAAGAAGCGGTCAAACGCACCCATGCCGTTGGTCGGGTCGTAGGTAACCCGGTCTTGGCGCACTTGCTCTGCGATGCGAGCCTTGCGGGCTTCATTCGCCACGGCAGACGCAGCGCGGAAGTCCACCTGATTGGGGTCTACCTGCTTCAGAATGTCCGCATAGGCGTCGGCTTGCGACTTGGTTCCCGTCCCGCCCTTGAGTGCGGCTTCCAGAAGATCGCTGTAGTCGTTCTTCATTGCTTCCACCGCTTCATCGAGGGCATGTCAAACAGGCCAAAGTTGCGGGAGTTCCATGCGCGGTCTACTTCGGTCAGGTCGCCAGACGCACGGGCGCGGGGCATGGCGTTCGTGTAGAACTGCGCTTTGCGCCGATCCATCTCCGCTTGCGCTTCCATGAAATCAAGGATGAACGCATTGGCTTGGGGCGTGTTTTGCAGCCGTCCGAAGATTTGGGATGCACGGTTAGCGTCGCCTTCGGTCTGAGGCCCCTTCTGAGCGGCCAGCGTCACAAACAGGCGATCCATCGCGGCTTGCTGGAACAGTTGCGCATTGCTGGCGTACTGGCTCACCGAATCAGGCGCAATCCCGAGGCTGGAAAGGACGTTTGCAGCGGCTGCCTTTGTTTCCGTGCCCCATCCGGTTGCACCCATGTTGCTCATGGCGCGCCGTGCGTTTTTCACGCTGTTAATCACGTTGCTGGCGTCGCGGTCAGCGTCCAAGGCAGGGCGGTAGCTTTTTTCAACCCAATCCTTGTTGAGATCGCCGAGCGCAGCGGCAGACGCCTTGTCGCTTGTGGTCTGGCCGAAGCCCATAGCGCCGCCGTTAGAGCGGTTCAAGTCGCCAATCACGGCGTCACGCTTTACGGGATCGGAGCCCAAAGACCCGCCAAAGCTGGTGTTTGCCGGTAGCGGCTGCGTGCCAGGCTGCGTCACGCCCTGCGCAAGGCTCAATCGAGGCACGTAGCTGGTCGTGCCGTCGCGGTTTTGAACCTGCACAAGGTCATACCGTGCTTTGGCTTGCTCGCCAGCATTTTGATACGCGCCGAACGTATCCACCGAGCCAGACGGAGCCACAACGCGAAACCCACCGGGCGCAGTCGGGTCGGGCACAAGCTGAGACGCTTTACCGTCCTGAGACAGTTGCGGCAGCGAAAAGCCGGGCCGGAGATCGTTCTTGTTGACGGCTACGCCGCTCACGAAATCAATGTTCGGGCGGATAAATTCCGAAATCTTTTTGCCGTCGTTGAACATCAAGTCAGCCGCAACCGCGCTGCGCATGCCTTCCGGCACCTGAACCGAGCCGCCGCTCATGTTCAGGCTGCCTGTGCCCATCGGGTTATTCATCAGCGCCGCAGCCTCTTTGCGCGGCCCCACAATGCCCATCCCTGCGGCTTGCTCAAGCGCACCTTGAGACGACTGCGGCATGCCCAAGAAGCGCGCAATGTTGTCTTGCTTGCGCCGGGCGGCATCGGCCTGCATGTCACGCAACTGCGCCTGAGACTGGATGCCTTCAAGCTGCGCCGCACGCAACGCGGCTTCTTGGTTGGCGGCGAGGGAGCCCTGATAGCCCTGAAGCCCCTGCATACCCGCTTGACCTAATGCTTGACCAAGCGAGCCGCGAGAGTTCATCAGCGCAAACGCGGCCTGCAACAGCCCTTGGTTTACAGCGGCGTTCTTGTCAGGGTCGGGCGACCACTGACCCCAATTCTTGAGAGCGTCGAGTAGTCCGGCCATGTCAGTAGCTCTGCATCAAAATGCGCCGCAAGAAATCCTGCGGCGCGATTTGCGGCGTCTGCGGAACCCCCGGGGCTGCGCCGCCAAAGGCAGAGTCAGGCGCGGACAGGATCGGCTCCTGCGGAATGCCAACATTCGGCCCGAAGTTGCCGCCCATGTTCATCCCATCCACAGAGATGCGGGGCGTGAACTGGCGCGGGTCTGCAACGCGCAGTTGCTGGAACGGGTTGTATGCCGTCTGTCCGCCGCCCGCCTGGAAGGTGCGCAAGCCGGGGGGCTGGATGCGGGGCACTTGACCGCCCATGAACCGGCCAAGACCGCCATTCATGGGTGTGCTCGGCATGAGGATGCGGCCGGGGTTTTGGCCTTGCACGACACCCCCCGGAGGCGGGAGCATCTTGCCAAACGCTTGCGATGCCAAACCGCCAAGCTGCATAAGCTGTTGCCCGCGCTGGTTGTTGGGCATCATCGCCATGGCAAGCTGCCCAACCATGGGATTCATTAACGCCTGCTGCATATTGAACATGGGCGTTTTGGCTTGCGCGGCTTGCGGCATCTGGCCGTCCGTGCCGTAAGACTGAAGTTCGTCCTTGCGCATGTCGCTCAGGCCGTTAAGCCCCATGCCTGCCCCCGCAGGAGCGGCCAGGCTTCTCAGTTGTTGAAGTTGTCCGCCAGCCATTTACTTACCCCCCAAAAGTCCGCCGCCTGCTGCGCCAGCCAAAGCACCCCACGGGCCACCGACGCTCATGCCAAGTTGAGCGCCGCCCAACGCGCCGCCCAAAGCCCCTGCACCACGGTTGCCGCCCGTGGGCGTGGTGCGCGATTCAGTAGCCCCCGGCCCAAACCCGAACGCAGAACCCAGAATGCCAAGCTGCTGCTGCGGGTACTGCCGCGCCTCAAAGAAGCGCTGGTAGTCGTCATCTGCGTAGCGCTGCTGCTGGTTTTGCAGGGTGTTGCCGACGTTCGCCAGTTGCTGCGCGTCGATGTAGTCCTGCTGGCCGAACTGCGGGGCCATGCCAATAGCCTGCATCTGATTGCCGCGCTCAAACTGGTTCAACGCCTGCTGACGGCCTGCCTGCGATTCGCCCGCGCCGAACAGGTTGTTCGCCTGCTGTTGGTATGCGCCGAACACGTTTTGCGCCTGCTGCTGGCCGGAGCCGTAGAGGTTTTGCGCCTGCTGCGCGCCCGCGTTGAACAGGTTCTGTGACTGCTGCTGGCCTGCACCAAAGAGTCGGTTTGCTTGGTTCTCGGACAGGCTGACTTGCTGCCCGTAGTCTTGAAACCGCATGTTCTGCGCGATGTTGCCGAGCTGCCCCGCAAGGTTGCGCTGTGCTTCAGACTCCATCTGCTGCACACCGCTGTTGCCGAACGACCCCGAGCGGGCCATTGCGGTGTCCAACTGCGGACGCACCGCGAGGTTGTAGTTACGCACAACGTCTTGCGACGCTTGGTCGATCTGCCCGCGCAGATATGGGTTCTCCAGCCCGGCAAATTGGTTGGAGACGCCCGCGAAGGGGTTGGAGACGCCTGCGGCTTGATTGGCAACGCCCGCGTAAGGGTTGGAAACACCCGCAGCCTGATTGACTACGCCCGCGTACATGTTGCCCGGTGCCTGCTGCCCCAAGAAACCACCGTTGATGGTGTTCGTCAGTTGCTGGCGAGCGGCGTTCACTTCTTGACTGCCCTGCATGGCGCGATTGGCCGTCGCATCCAGTGCGTTGTATTGCAGGTCGTTCAGGTCAGTGACGCGGCTGCGGTCGTAGGGCGTGTACGGTTGTGCCGCCGTGGCCTGCGCCTGCTGGTAATAGTTCTGTAGATACGGGACTGCCCATTCGGGCGGCCCGCTCTGCTGCGTCACCGTTTGTTGTTTCCCGCCGCCGCTCATACGTCCCCCGCCTTCAAATCAATCTCACAAATGCTGTACAGACGCTTGGCCTTGAATCGCCGCGTCCATAGCTTTTCGATCACTTCGTCACATGCGCCCCGAATGGAGGAAGCGCCGCCTTGCTTGGCGTAGTCAGCCAGCAAGCGGAAGCACTCAGGCCCAGCGGCACCGGGTGCGTAGATCGCGTACACGTAGAGCACGCGGATGTTCGGCAGGGTCTGGAACTGCACCGCAGCCCAGCCCGTTGCGCCGGTTTCTGTGTTCACCACACCCACCAAATCGCGCATGCCGTGGCTCAGAAGCATCTTGAGCTGGTCGGGCGTGATTTCTGCCTCTGCGCGCTTGCAGGCTTCACCGAGCTTGCAGGCTCCGTCCTTCCACGCCGCATCAATGTGCGTCGCCGGAACTTGAAAGAGCTTCCACATGGTCATGTCCCTGTGAGGGTTCGCATTTCCGCCCACGTACCGGGCTGGCCGCCGGTAACGCAGATCCAGCCAACGATCACGTAGCGGCTTCCCGCCGTGCCAAGCACTGACGGAGCGCTGTTTTTCACCTGATCGCCCCGAAACCACGTCCCGGTCGTTGGCGCAGCCGTCGCGCTCAGGTCAAAGCCTGCAAAACGTCCGTCTGCAATCTGGTTCACCTTGACCGCAACATCCTTGGTGAACTTGTAGAGAACCTGATACAGGCGGCGGTCGTAATCGCTCTCCGGGTTCACCGGGAGTTGCAGGTTCTCGTTCAGCTTCATCGCTTGCCGCCTGCGACTGCATCCACGTTCATGGAGGTCAGCTCAAAATCGCCCGTGAACGTGAACGAAAACCGATGCCAGCGCGCCGCTTGGCGAAGATCAAACTTCGCATCGGCCAGCACGCCCGAGTCGCCCGCAAGCAGCGTCCCGCCTAGGCCGTCCTTGATCTGCCCGGTAATCGTTGCGCTCGCGGGCTCTTGCAGAAACCGCAGGCGCACGCGGCGCACAAAGCTCTCGTAGTCGTCGTCACCCACGTCGCCTGTCACCAATGCACCGCACGTGCTTGCGCCGGTCAGTGTCAGCACTTGGTTTGAGCTGTTGAACACCGCAGGCGCACGGCCACCGGAAAGCCAGTATTGAGAGTCATACGGGACGTTGGGCGCGGCGTCATACGTGCCGGACGTGGTGTCGTAAGTCGCGCCCGCACCGACGTAGTTGATTGCCGTCTGGATCGTCTGATCTGCGCTGCCCCACTGCTTGGTCTGCATGTGGTAGACCAGACACGAATCCAGTACGCCGGTTGTGCTGTTGCGCGAGACGTACCAGAAATAGACGCGGTTGTTCTGCCGGTCAAACGTGCACAGCGTCTTGTAGCGATAGAGCGCGCTGGAATTGTTGAAGAACCACTGCCGCACTTGGCCCGTTGCAATGGGTACAGGCCGCGTGCCGTCATACAGCCAGATGTTGTCTTCACCGACGAAGACGTTTGCCCCGCCCACATCCACCACGGCCTCAGAGCCCACGCAGCCCACTTCGCCGGGCACTTGGTCAAACTGCCAGACGGCGGGCGGCCCGACATACTGCCCGAGCCACATCGCCCGGCCCTTGTAGACCACCACGTTCTGCCCCAGCCGGCAGGCAGCGGTGATCTCGCCACCCTCGCCTACCAATCGGCCCGTTGTGGCCTGCGTCGTGACGCTGGGTGTCCAGCTTGTGTGATCCTGGAATGCAGAGCACCACCAGCGATCCGACTGATCGCCAAAGGTGCCGTCTACGGTATTGAAGGCGAGCACGAAGTTCGCCACGCTCACCACGACCTTGGCCTGCGGTGCCGTGGCAATGTCAGAAAACGCGCCGCCCACCGAGGCTTGCAACACCGCGCCGTCATTGGTCGCAATCGTCGCGTTGCCAAACTGCGTAAATATCCATCGCGTGTCAGACGTGCCGGTGTAAAGCGCCACCCGGCTGCGATCCGTCCACGTCCCTGCCACGAGTTCATACAGCCGCGTCGTCGTGCCCGCATAGGTTCTGCGCGATCCGTCCGTGGACACCACCACAGCCGCACCCACGCAAGGCGCGGCCAGCGCACCCACACCCGAAGGCGCGATGCCCGAAGGCGCACCCGCTAGGCCTTTTTCGGTCGGGATGACGTTGGATAGAGCCGTGATGACGCCGGGCGTGTCGCTTGGCGCATCAGGCGTGAATCCAAGGAACGGGACGGCGGGCATTAGATGTACCGAGTGGCGTCGCTAACGATCCGAAGCTGTGCGCCGGAGTGCTTGTTGCCGTCGTCCTGGTTCTGCACCGAGTTCATGGCTTCCACGTACTTGATGCGCATCTGCTGGTACAGGTCTTCATTGCGCAGATACGTCGCCACTTCCATCAGATAGCTAAACAGGTACACGGCACTGGCGTTCACCAGCAGCCAGTTCGCGTCCGTGTCGTTCACGGGTGTAGCGAAGCGCTGGTAGTACAGAAGCTCGTACTGGTTCGTGAAGTTCGGGCCAAAGACGAGGTTTGTGTTGGAGAGCGAGTAGTAAGCCGGTCGGCCCCCGGTGGACTCCAACAGCGACATGCGCTCAAGCGGGAGAAAGTCCATCGGCTGCTTGACGGTGGATGTGACGTACCAGCTCACCCGCTTGGCTTCAAGGAAGTCAGAAGGCAGCGTGGATTGAGTTACAGGGTCACGCGGGCCGGTGTTCACCAGCATGGACGACAAGCGCAGCGGGGCCACGACTTGGTTATTGGCGTCCGTCATGCCCGTGTAGATACGCTGTTCGGCAAGCTCAAGCAGCGTGGGCAGAATCGGCGTCAAGTCCGTGCGGTTAGCCCAGCGGGCAACTGCCGTCTTCAGCTCCCCGAAGTTCATTGCAGGTTTTCAATCGGGACGATGTTCAGACGCGCAGCCGCTTGGCCTTGGATGTAGCCAATGTGCGTCAGGCCAAAGACGGCCAGCACCACCGAGTCAGCGGGCTGCACAAGGATGCTGTTGGACGTTGCCGTCGTGCCTGCACCGATGCCGGGGCGCACGTAGCACTCGGCAGACGCTGCAACGCGCACAAACTTGGGCGGCGTACCGGCAGACGTGCTCGGGATCGCCACGCTGGCCGATGCTGCGCCCGTGACAACGGAGACGCCATCGGTCGTGATGTGGAATGCGCTCATTGGAGACATGGCTTACATCCTTCCGGGAGCAACGCGCAGGTCTGAAAACTCAGGCGAGTTCACCAGCCGCTTGATGTGCTCTTTGTTGTTGATGAATTCATGCAGCGTGATTTGGTTCACGTTGCAGTAGTGCTCAATGACCACGTTCGGGACGACGGCCATGAGCTTGAAATCAGAGGTGCCGTGAAAGCCTTCGTTGTGCCGCGCCTTGGCGTAATCAACGATGTCCTTCACGTACTGCTCGCGGGACAAAACAAGTTTGTCGTCCTGCTCGCGCCAGGTTTCTTTCATGAAAAAAGCCGGTGAGGTTGCCCCCACCGGCCCTAGTTGCTACTGCTCAGGCTTATTGAATATCTCTCGCACATGCGAGGCCGCGCTCTTCGCGCACTTCCAGCGCGTACTCGGTCTCGATCATGTAGTTGCGTGCGGCACCGATGCGGGCCAGCTCTTGATCCTGCATGTCGCGCAGAACAGCCAGCGCGCACAGCGAGGGATCAACGAGGTAGGCTTCGCGGGTGCGCTGCATGACCCGATTCGGGACGATCTTGAAGTCGCCGAAGTCGGACTGGTAGATGTCCCAAGCGCCTTCCAGCTTGCGCACTTCGCCCTTGATGAACTTCGTGCCGTTGCCGGTGAAGCTGGACGAGATCACTTGCTTGATGGCCGGGGCCACAATCAGCATTTCCGGGTTGCCGCCGTTCTGGAACGCGCCCAGAACAATCGTGCGCAGGATGGCTTCGGTAAAGCCACGCAGCGTGCCGTCAGTCGGCGCCGTGTTGGTGCCGATGTTCGGAGCAACGCCGCCAGAGCCCAAGCTGTTGTTGGTCACGATCCAGCCACGCAGGCCACGCGTCTGGCGGGTTGCGCCGGTCGTGAGCGTGCCGTTTTCGATGCAGGCAAGCTCCATGTCCTTGCGGAGCTCCTTGCCCTGCTTGACGGTCTGGTAGCGGATTTCCGACTTGCGGCCCGCTTTGTTCACCGTCTCTTGGGTGTCGGAGATCGAGAACGACTTGCGGCTGATCTGCGTCTGGTTGGACAGACGAGCGGTCGGCACAACGGCGGTGTAGGTCGCATCTGCGCCTTCAGCCACGGCGTTGTTGGCCGGGGTCGCCAGAATGTCACGCTGCCATTCATGGGTCACGGCGGTTGCCTTGACCTTGTCAATTGCAGAGATCAGCGGGGTGTCCGTGGGCGCGGTGTTGTAGATCACGTCCACGAGGTCTTCACGGTTACCGATGGCAGCCGTGGTCAAAAAAGCATTTGCTGGCATGATGAATTACCTCATTCGTCTGCGGTCTCCGCAGCCCATCGGCGCAGAGCCCGGTCATCTCGGGCGGACTTCATGAATCGCTGTTTCGCTTGCGCGGCGCGTTCAGTGCGTCCGGTCTGGTTCGTTGCTGGCCCCGGCTTCGCCACCTTGGGCGGCACGTTGGCGAGCTTCTTGCGCACGTCTCCCGCAATCTCCTTGCGCTTGGCGGTTTCGGCTTGCAGGTTGCCGAGGTCGCGCAGCGCCAAGATCATTCGGT
Organism: beta proteobacterium AAP99; assembly: GCA_001295775.1. Lineage (GTDB taxonomy): Bacteria > Pseudomonadota > Gammaproteobacteria > Burkholderiales > Burkholderiaceae_C > Piscinibacterium. The sequence continues at coordinate 22,424 of LJIA01000024.1, read as the reverse complement.
GATCCGTGATTGATGCGATCTCTTGAGGGGCAAAGCCGTACTTGCTGCCCACTTCGACAGCCTTGGTAGCGAACTTCTGATAACCCTCGTTCGTGGCAAGCTCGGGCATCTTTTCCACGAGGGTCTGCAATTCCCTCTGTTGGAACTCCTGCATGGCTTGCATGTGCATTGCCTGCTGCTGCTGGGTGAGCTGCTGCCCTTGCCCTTGCAGCGCCTGGAACTGCTGCACCCGCTGCTCGTACATCGCTTTCTGAAGCGTGTAGGCCTGAATATCGGCCTGAGCCAGTTCCAGCGGCGGCGGTTCACCGATGAAGCTGGACGCAAACTGTGCGAGCACAGCCTGTGTCTGCGCCAGTTGCTGAGCGTACTGCGCAACCTCTTGGCGCTGCCCTTGCAGGATTGAGCGCTCCTGCGCGACCTCTTGGGTCTTGCGCGTGTAGTCCGCTTGCCGAAGCAGGGCGTTCTTGAGTTCGGGCGGGAGCTTGTAGGACTTGCCCTCGTACTCGACGTCTTCGAGTGAAGGCTCCTGCTCTTCCGGCTCTTGCTCTGCTTCTTCTTCGGTTGCTACATCCTCGTCGTCTGCGTCCGCTTCTTCGGGCGCAGGCGATGAAGCCTCTTCTTCGTACTCTTCGGCCTCTTCAGCCTCGGGCTGCTCGGCCTCCTCGGCCTTGGCGGCCTTGGCATCGCGTGCAGGCTGGGTGCGCTCACGCTCGCGGCGTTCCAGCTCTGCAACGGCCTCGCCTACGCTTCCGTAGCTTGACGGGCCGGTACTGGCTTGCGATTCTTCCGGCGCAAGCAACCGGATGAAGTGCCCAAAGGCGTGTTTCATCGGGAGTTCCAAATAAAAAAGCCGCCCGAAGGCGGCTCTATGAAGCGCGGTTGTTTAGAGACGGTGCACTTTTCCGTCTGTGGTCACTACTCGCGGGTCGTCTGACCCACCGTGCGTGATTGCGCCGCGATCCCACCAGCACCACAGCTGCGCATCGCCTGCCGTGTGAATCTGGGTCACGATGTGGCCTGCTTCGCTCAGCCTCTGAGCGAGTTCAGAAAGCGCTGCCCAGCTCGGTGCAGGGCGCTCTGCTGCTCGATCACTTCCCGCGCTATCGCTGCGTTGTCCATCGTTGACTGTAGGTACTGCCGGAACTTGTTCTGCGCTTCCAACAGCATCCGGAGCTTTTCGCGGCCTTCCACGTCGCGCAGTGGGCTGTTCTTCCATTGGTTTGTGATCTCCTGCTCAAAGGCCTCAAGCGCTTCGACAATCAGCGGGTTTTCCAGTGCGGCGCGTGCATGTGCGCCACGGTTCACGTCCTGAAGCTCGCTCATGCAAGGCCTTGGGTCGGGTTCGGGTTGGCAATCTGCTGTGCAAGACCTTGAATCTGCGACACCACAGCATTCAAGTCGCCCAGTTCAAAGCCTGGCGACTGCGTCGTCTGGTCGAGTTGCGTGCCGTTCGTCAGGTTCGTCACGGCCCCGGAGCGATGCGCGGCCATCACGCCTGCCGCAAGGTTCAAAAGCAATTCCTGCTGGCGGCTGGTGATCTTGGCAGCCTCAATGCGCTCGTTGCTCTCGGTCGTGATCCGGGCTTTCTCAATCTCGCCCTGAATCTCAAGCTGCTTGCTCTGTGCATCGGCCTGAGACTGCGCTTGGAACTTCTGAATATCGGCCTGCGCACGTGCCTGTTCGCGCTGAATGTCGGCTTCGACCTTCATCTGCTCAGGGCTCTTCTTGTTCGGGTCAGGCGGCAGCGGATCGGGGAAATACTGCTCTGGGTTTGCCAATCCGGCAGACTCTGCAAACCCGCGCGCAGCAAGGATTACGGGCTTGGCATCCATCGCGCCTTGCGCCACCATTTGCGCCTGAATCTGCATCACTTGTTGCAGCACCTGAGCGCGCTTGTCCTTGTTGCCGGTGCCCAGGCCAACGTTCACATAGATGTGATACGCATCGTTCCACTCGCGCGGGTCAACGCTGATCCACTGGCCGAACAGCTCCACCTGATCCGGCACGTCCTGATAGCGGGACATCAGGCGCAGCATCTTTTCGTACATCGTGCGCACGGACTCTGCCGCGACGCGCGAAATCAGCTCAATACGCTGGTCTGCCCGTTCGGCCATGTTCATCACACCGACCGAGCCAACCTGAGAATCAGCCAGTGCGTCAGGGTTCAGGCCGTTGGACTGGCGAGTAAAGCCGGTGCGCTGCTCACGCCACTGCGAGCCCCACTCGACCATTTGCCACGCGCCGGGATCAAGGCCGCTCTGCTCCAGCGGCAGCAAGGAATTGGCCGACTTCATGCGAACGACGCCACCGGGGCGGCTGTTCAGCAGGTCGTCAAGGTTCACCTGGCCCTCAAGCACGCCTACGCGCTTGTTCACGCTCAGGTACACGTTATCCAGCAGTGCACGCAGCAGGCTGGTATTCAGACGCTGCGGCTCAATCGCAAAGTCAGCCGGGCAGTTGCCGAAGAAGGTGTGCGGCAGCGGCACCGGGCAGAACCACGCAAACGGGTGCTCCTCGACCTTTTCGTTCTCAAGAATCTTGGGGCCGATCTTGAAGACGCGCCGCCATTCGGGAATGCCGTCCTTGTCTTGATCTAGCCGGATGTAGCACTCTTCGCAGCGGTAGCGCTGAAGGTCGCCGTCTGACTGGTCAAAGAACCACGGCGTCTGCGTCTCTACGCGCTCAATCTCTTCCAGCGACCATCCGTCATTTGTGCCGACGTTGGACAGGTCGTAGCCGTCCGCTTCAAGGTCTTGCTTGGTGCGGTAGAACACATGCGCAACAAAGGTCGGCTCGTTGCCATACCGCGAGCGCGGGTGAACGCGCATCTCTTCGGGCGGCACCGGGTCAATCCGCACACGGCCAGTGCGCTGTACGCGCTTCACTTTCAGGTCGTAGACCGTCAGCGGCTGGCCTTCCACCAGAATTTGATACTCAGCCTGCTCGACCGGCGACACGTCCGAATCCTTGAGGATTTCGGCCACTTGCTCAGGCAGCAGGGAGCGGTACGTCTCTTCTACGTCCTGCTCGATCTTGTCCCAGTAGATTTTGACGAAGCCGACCTTCTGGATCAGTGCGTCTTTGAACCACTGATACAGCACGTCAAAGCCGCGATTGCGCTTCCAGAAGATGTGCCGTAGGTATTCAGAGACGAGTTTCGCTTGCGGCGCAAACTCCGGGCGCTTGGGTTCGCACTCCACCGCGTCTTGTGACGCCGCGAACACGCGCACAAGGCTTGGCAGCATCCACTCCACGGTGTCAGCCACGTCAGTTGCGACGATGGACGAACGGTCGGGGATGGACGGCGGGCCAAGTTCGCCCGTGGCCTCGCCCTTGTAATACTGAAGATTGCGCAGACGCAGCAGGCTGATCTCAGTTCCGGGCGCACCAAGGGCCTGGCGCAGTTCTTTGTCAAGAATCGCAGCCAGCTCGTCGTCCGTGTATCTCATTTCAGTCCTAGTGTTGGGTAGTTCAGCGCAGCGCCCCAGGTTTCTCCGGTGTAGTTGCTCGCTACAACAGCCATCAGGCCAAATGCATCCGCGCCGTGACTTGCCCAGTTGTGTTCGGGGCCTAGGCCAATGCGGCGGGCTTCATCTCGCTTTTCGTGGTACTCGGCAAGCGCCTCGCGGCCTGCTTGCGTCTTCTGCTCGTCAAACCAGACGCGGGGGAACACGCGGCGCGCAGCTTCAATGCGCTGCAACGCGGCCCCCTTGCCTTGGTTCGGGATCACGGTCACGTCATAGCCAATTGACCGCAGGGCGGATTCATGACTGACCGAGAACACTTTGTCGTTGTTGGCCCCGTCATGCGGCAGCCAGATTTGCGCGTCTTTGGGCTCATAGCCATTGGCCCGCATCCACTCGACGTGCGTTGCTAGCGGCTGGCCTACGGACTCGTAGTAATCCAGCGCGCGGATTTCCATGCCCACAAACTGCGCAACCCAGATTGCAAAGGCGTCTGCGTTTCGCCCCGTTCCGCCAATGTCGCAGAACAGCCGCTTTTTCATCAGCGGGTCGGGCGCGAGGCGTCCAATCCTGCGCTGCTCTTTGGCTTCTAAAAGCTGCTTGGTGTAGTAAGCGCCCTCGCGGAACTCTTCGTAATCGCCTTCCCAGATGTGCGCGTACTGCTCCGGGCGCTCGGCTAGATCACGCTGGCGCTCACGCTCAAGCCGGTCGGGAAACTTCGGGTTATCCCGCCAGTTCAGCTCAACAATCTTGATTAGCGGGTCTCTGCTGTGCGCGTATCGCTCTACCGCTGCGGTTCGCCTGCGGCGGTTCCAGGTCAGCCAAAGCTCTGCGTTCCAGTCCTCGCCCTCTTCCCGCAAGGTCGGGCCTAGCGTCGTGAACGCGGTTTCAGTCACCGGCTCCGCTTCGTCCACCCAGCACACCAGAATTCGGCCCTTGGATTTGATGCTGCCCAAGTTGCTGTTCAGGCCTGCGAACGTGTACCAAATATTCCCGTCACGGCTGCGGATGTACGTCTCGCCGATCTCGTAGTAGTCCGACAGCCACGGCTCTTCTTCAATCGCCCGCTTGCACTCTTCCAGCGAGGAGTCTTCAAGCGAGTTCAGGTGATGCCGGGCGCACAGAATCTGGCCTCGAACACCCTGCATGCCGTACCGATAGCCGTACACCGCAGTCATCTTGGCGAAACTGCGCGTCTTCGCTGAACCTCGGCCCCCATGAGCGCCTCGCACATCGGCTGGCCCCTCAAAGACAGGGATCAGCTTGTCGGGCAGCTCAACCCGTGCTGTTTTCACGCATCGGGACGAGTTCAATCCTCGTCACTGTTTGGATTGGGCTATTCGCGTCGCCTACGTGCTCAATCCGTCCGAGCTTGGGCGCTGCGTACTCAGCCAGGTCACGCAACAACGAAATCGCTTTGGCGGGGTCGGGCTTTGTGTCGCCCGTGCCCTCGGCAACTTGCGCCAGCCAGATAGCGACGTTTTCGCGGTTGTCCTCCAAGAGCTTGCGCACGGTTTCTCGAAACTCGGTCGTGCTCTTGTTCTGGATGCCTTTAGGGCGTCCGCTTGGGTTCCCGCTTTGGCCTTTCTTGAAAAGGTGCGGAGCTGATTGCTCCCTGATGTTTTCAGACATATGCCGACTCCACTACGGGTTGGTCGATTGCTTTTCTTGCAGCGTTACTTGATGTCGCCCCGTGCGCGTAGCAGCGCTTCCAGTTGGGCGGTGTTTGCAGGCCTGCGTCCGGTGCCGAGTGCTTCAAGCAATCCGACCGGGCGGCCTTGATCCTGCTGGGGTTGGGGTTGCGTGCGGCCTTGACTGGCTTGCACGAACTGCTCAAACGGCATTGCGGGCAGCCCCATGCTCTGCTGTTGCGCGGCGTAGTTGGTGTACGCCTGGCGGAGCTGCACTAAGCCGTCCATCTCAGCAGCCCTTCTTTCCTTTGCCTTTGCCCTTTTTCATGGCGAATCTCCTTGCGATAGTCAGAATCTATCAGTCTGGGCACGGTGAGACGCGCCTAGGTGACCTGCCCAAGTGCAAGCCCCTAAGCCCATGCCCAGGCTGATAGACACACGCCCTATCAGTAGCGGTTCAAGTTGTCGTGCTTGGTAGCTTTGGCTTTAACCTGTCGGGCGCTCGTGTCGTGAGCCAGTCGCTGAACAGTCACCCTGTTGCCCGTTTTGTGCTTTGGGGAGCTTCAACCCCTAGGCGGCCCCGCGTCTCATGAGGGCTTTCGCTTTTCTTCCCGGCAGGCGCGGCAAGGCCTCACTGCTAACGCGGGGAGTACGGAGCCTGAGCAGGCATTCCGCTAGCGGCTCAACCAGCGGCGCAAAACAAAAAAGCCCGCCGAAGCGAGCCTTTGCAAAAGTTAGGGACGAGTGCGCCCCCGAAGAATGATGCACCGACCTAGCCCACTGCGCAAGGGTTCACATGCCCTATGTGTAGGCTTTCAGGGGTGATTTGCGAGCCTGCCGCTTCTTTGCACAGCGCGGGCAGGCGCATTCATCCACGCCAAGCATCACAGAGTGAAACAGCAGAAACTTGTACGCCTCGATAGCCTGCGCGTCGCTCTTCAGTAGCGCGACCTCAATCTCATCTGGGCGACCCTTGAATGACTTGCGCCGGGCAAGCAGGGCGTCCATCTCGCCTTTCCACTTGCGCCACGTTTCGTCGCCCCAGAAATCGCGCTGCTCAAGCTCGCCTATTTGTAGCGGTGTCATTCGATGCCATACACCCGCAGCTTTGCCGCGACCACCCGCTTTGCCCTGCGCACGGCCTCTGCGCGCTCGGTCATTGCTTGCGGCTCCCGTGGGCTGCGGAACACCGCCGCTCCGACTGCCTTGTTAGCCGCGTAGCTTTCAAGGCTGGCACGCTCGCTGATGTTCAGGCTATCGGCTGCGGCCTCGACCAGCGACATAATGAACAAGAAGCTGTTTTCCTCGCGGTCGTCCTGTGCGGAGCTTTGCAAGTCGTCATCGCTAGAGACTTCAGATGCTGACGACTGACAAAGCCTGGCAAAGGGCGATGCGTCGGGGAACCCGATCTTCGGGCGCTGCTTCAGGTTCCACCAGTGCCACTGAATCAGGTAGCTGTTGATGTACTCAAGGTCATCTTGCATAGGCGCTCCTAGTGGGTTGGCTCTTCCGGGTGGCATTCCTTCAGCTTGGCAATCGCGGCCTTCATAACTGCAATCGCACCTGGCACGCCGCCTTCGCCGATTGAGCGAACCTCAAAGCTGCCCTCCCCGTCATACGTCAGCAGCACCGCGTTATCTGCCAGCGCCATGTGTACGGCCATCTGTGCGATTTGTTCGGCTGCGTCGCTCATATCGCCTCGCTCTTAGCCCATGAAGCAATCTCTGCTGTATGCATTGGCGTGAATCGGTCGTCATCCCATACGCCGCACGCGATCCGCTGCCACGGGGTTACATCGTCGGCATGCAGGAAAACCTCGACGTATTCAACGCGCTTCGTTGTGGGCGGCTTGCGGTCAACCGGGCCGCTGCCAGTCCAAGCCCAACACAAGCCTCTGTCAATCCAGCTCATATCGCCTCCATCGCCTTCAGGGCGTGCATGATTGCCTCCCGTTCTTTGGGCGGTGTCGTGGTGTCTGCGTACAGCCGCAGCCATTCCTGGTACTGCCGCGACCAGCCCGCAGCGAATGCGTCACGCTTCTCTGCCCTAGGTGCCGGGCCTTGATCTAGCCAGCTATGGCAGGCGTGGCAGGCGCAGACGGTGAAGTAGTCGTGTGCCTTGATGCTGCGCCCCTTGCCGTGCTTCAGCTCGTTGGAGTGCGCCGCTACGGTCGTGCTTGTGTCGTTCGTGCAGACGTTGGGAATCTGTAGCAGGCAGTCTTTGCCTTGGGCGAGGTCAAGCAGGCGGCGGGAGCGGTAGTTCATATCGGACACCTCTTGTCTGCGTACCACCGCATATAGGCTTGGTGTGGCGTGACACCTAGCCTCCAATAGCCTGCGCCTGTGCATTGCCATGCGCGCGGGGCGAGTTGTCGGATGTGGGGTTTCATGCGGCTCGCCGCTGGTACATCCACGCGCCCCACTGCGCCGCCATCGCATCGGCCACGCCCTGATACGTGCGGCTTCTTTCTTTCCATCGATCAGGGCCAGGCGACATGCGATGTACTCGCGGCTCGCGGCCCTCAACAATGTCCGTAGGCATCAACGGCGGGAGGTTCTTGAGCCACAAGCACGTTGCCTTTGTCTCCCCGTGGCCGAACATCCAAGGCTGGATGATCTGGTCGGGCTTTCGCCACTCGGTCGAGATGACGCTGATAGGGTTCTCCAGGGCGATCCGCTCAATCGGTGCGCTTGCCAGTTGCATGAAGAAATCAATAGCGGCCCGCTGCCTTCCGTCTGCGCGCTTTGCTGCAAAATGCCGCGCGCCTGACACCGCTAGATGGGTGCATGGCGGGTGGGCGATCATCAAATCCCAAGGCTCCATGTATGCAACTTGGATTGCATCGGCCTTGATGTGATTGGGTGAGCCGTCTTCCGCGTCCAGCAAATCACACGACCATGTGTCGAAGCCCAGCGCCCTAAACGCTTGGCGAACCCGCCCGCTGTACTCACAAGCAACAAGAACACGCATCACTGCACCTCGATCCTCACGCCCCACGGCCCGCGCTCCTGCGCATACACCCATGTCACTCGCGGGTCTGCGTCATCAATGCCCAGCCAGTCGGCTACGCCATCGCGCAGCGCCTTGGTGGCACCCTGCAAGTTGTCCCCATCGACGCCCTTGCTCGGTGCAATCCGCGTCAGCGTCACGGTTACAGGCAGCGTCACGTTCGCCCGCAACGACACTCGCACCTGAAGCTCCCGCATGGCCCGCGTGCGCTGTTCCTTTGCCATCCGTGCCCGTGCAGCCCAGTGCAGCCGGTCGTTCAGGCCGCGCCCTAGCCGCTGTGGGTACTCGATGCGGATCATTCGTACAGCGGCACTACGGAGCGACCGGCTGCGGGAACGCGAGCGTTCAAACGGTGCAACTCCTGATAAACAAGGGAGCGGTCTAGAGAAAAAAAGCCCAAGTGCCGTCCGTCACGAGTGATTGACCAGCAGATCGGCTGACGCTCCGCCGCATCAATGGCCCGCTCAATCGCCGTGGCGATGCCGTCACGATTGGCCGCATATCCGCTATCAAAAATGGTCATAGCGGCATCAATCATTTGCTCGGTTACCTTCATTTCGCTTTCTCCTCCATCTGCGCCCACGTCCAGCCGGTTGCGCGCAGTACGTGAATGGCAAGGCCGGGCGTGACTCGGTCTGTACAGCGCCAGTCGTAAATCTGTGACCGGCAGGTGCCAAACTTCTCGGATAGTTCTATCCATGTCTTCGCGCGGAGTTCGTGCTTTGCGGCAAGCAGCAGCGGCTTGGATTGCATGCCCGCAAAGAAGTCAACGGCCATCTTCATGTCAGGTCATCCACCCGCATGAAGCACGCGAATCTCGGTTTCATCGGCTTGATGTCCGGGTCGCGCATGATTGAGTGCTCCTTGTTCGCCTGCGCTGCGTCCTTGCGGCATTCGGCCAAGGTTTCGTAGCGGGCAATCGGGAACGGGCGGGCCGTGGGGTCTTCGGTGAGGACTAGCATCAGAACGATGGTGAGCATGGCGGCTCCTTCGGTTAGCGGGCATAGCCCACAAAGGTCTTCATATCGGCGCGGCGCACCGCCCCCGCTTCGGCCATCTGCTCCAGCATCTCTGTGACGCGGGCTTTCTTGCGTCCGAGTTGTGCAGCCAGCCGGGTGGCGCTCTGGTAGTCGTCGGTCAGCACCTTGCGTAGGTCGCTGCGTACCTGCTCGTCGCGCTCCATGCGTACACGCTCGCGGTGCAGCAGAGACACGGGAATGGATTCGTAGGCTTGTGCTTGGGCGACAAGCTGTGCGAGGGCTAGGCTCATGCGGTCACCTTTTCCGGCTTGCCGATAAGGCGCAGGATTTCGTCCTCGCCGTCGCTATCGCGGATGGAGCGGAGACAATCGTCTCTTACGGGACGCTCGGAAACCCAGAAGAGTTCGCCCGTAAATATGTCTCTTGTCGGCAGCTCTGCCCCATCGGCGCAAACAAACCAAGCTAGAACCGGACTGCTCGCAAAAAAGCAGCGCCCGTCTTTTGAAACATCGCCCGGCTGTGCGAGTCGATCCACCCTAACAATGCGTCCTAACAGCTCAGGCGTGGCAATCGTGCGCACCACCACCGCCAAATCTCCCGGCTTGCAGTTCATTGCTTCGGCTCCTTCGGCTGTACAGGTTGCGGCTTGGCCTTGCGCAATACACGCTGTCCCCATAGGTGGGTGAGGTCAGGCATGCGCAGGGCAATGTCGTATTCGTCGGTGTTGGGTGGGGTCATTTGCGCGGCTGCCTACTTGCTGCTGCACCTGCCACGTAACCAGCGCCCGCAGCGGCTGCGCCGATTGCCATGTTTTTTGCGGCCTGCGCTGCACCGTCCGGGCCCTGTGTCTTGGCTGCGTACACCAGCAAGCAAAGACAGGCCATGAAGCACAGGAACGTTGCAAACAGAATCCAGGTTCCCGATGTGTCGTGTTTGGGCAAGGTGTGTTCAAGGTCTTTCATGCGGCTACCTCTGAGATCGAATTGCTGACGCGATTAGCGCCGCGTGGTCGGATTGAGCGGCCAACAGCTCGGCTCTCGGTTCGTCTTTTGGCCAATCCTTCCTTGCAAAAACATCGGCAATTTGCGCGCATCGCTCGCGCTCTTCTCTGCGTATGTCTTGCTCGTAGGCTTTGAGCGCTCTTTCAAACATTTGCACTTCCAGCTCCATTACGCCGCCTCCCTATTCGCAATCGCCGCTTGAGCTTCGGCGCGCTTATCGAGCGCTGCCTTGATCGGCTCGGCAAACGCATGGCCCTGCGCCACCAGATCGCGGCCAATCTCCACAAATCGCGGGTCACGCTTGCTGATCAACTCAGCCACCGCAGATGCAGCAGCCCAGCTTCTCGGGTTGCGCGCCCACCGCAGAAAGTCGTAACCCGGCTTGGTGTGATCCATTGCCTCCGCTAGGTCGCGCACCTTCTGCGCCATCTCTGCGCGGGCCTCGCGGCTCATTGCCGGGGCAGGCAGCGCGGGGCGGACGGGCTTGTACTGGCGGCAGATTTCGCGGAACTGCAACGCGGTCGGGGCGGCGTCAATCGGCAGGTTTGCCAACCCGTACTTGATCGCTTCGGCGTTGTCGCAGAACCCGCCCAGCGTCTCGCTCCAGTCGTCCTCAAGCATCTGCGGCTGGACGTTCGCGTACAGCCTCGCAAACCGCTCCCCGTAGGTCAGGTGCAGCTTGGCGAGGATTCGCTTTGTCCACTCGTTCGGCAGTCGCTTAAACATCGATCACATCCTGTTGCGTCTGGGCTAGGTGCTCTTGCAGTCGGGCAATGAAGTTCGGCCTGTCGGGCGATGCCTGGGCCTTGGGCTTGAGCCATTCCGCCTTGAAGCCGCGCCATGCGTTTTCAGCGCAGATGCGCACCGCGTCAGCAGGGGTGATGCCTGCCCTCTCTGCCTCGCGCTTGACGCCTTCCCAAGCGGTTTCGGTCAGCGGGGTTTTGCGTGCTCGCAGCCAATCGGCCCACACTTGCTCGGAAATCTCCGCAGGTCGCTGAACGGATGAGGGGGCCCCCCGCTTGCGGGGGTTATGGGGTGTATCCCTTCCTTGATCCTTGATCCTTGATCCTTGATCCAACGACGAACATTCGCGAGGATTCGCGAGGATTCGCGAGGATTCTTCAGGCGCAGGGATTCGAGACGGGCTAGGCTTGTCAATCTTCTGATGAATCAACCACTTATTGATCTGGCAGTAGGTTTGCTCATCGTTGACGTAGCGCGTAATGCAGCCTTCCCGCTCAAGCTCCTGCATCCAGCCATCAATCAGGCCCGGAGCGTCGTCGTCGTAGGGGAAAAGAAGGCTCGCGAGCATTCGCGAATTTCCGCGAAGCCTCCCGGCGTCATCGGCAAGCGTCCACATCTGTACAAACAGCAGGCGAGCATCGCGGCTCACGCGGCCCATGCTTTCGGACTGAGGGAACTCCGGCTTGATCGTGCGAATGCGCGCCATCAGGCAGCCCTCTGCATCGCAGCGACCTGCTGCTCAAGCTCACGAATCCGGCGCTGCTCTGCCGTCTCGCGCAGCGTCACCAGGCCAAGCTGGCGGTCTTCCCACTGGCGAATGCACCAGTTGCCGCACAAGCGCTGGAAAGCGATGCGCGAGCCCCAAGACGGGTACTTCTTGCCGCTCAGGATGTTGGAGAAGTGGCTCTTCGGCATGCCAAGGTGGCGCGCGGCTTCGGTCGCCGTCATGCCCTTGATTCGGCGCAGTGCCCAGCACCACGCCCATGCATCGGCTTCGGTCTCAATCCGTGCCATGACGGTTTCCGGCACAAAGGCCGGGTCACCGATCTCAGCAAGCAGTCGTAAGGGGATCTGGTGCATAAAAGTTTTCGGTGTCACTCGTACCGTTACACGTACCAACTACGCAGAATGAGCGCATGAACACGCCCACTGCTCCGAAGAAAAAACGCCTTGAGTCACCAGACCCAAGGCAAAGCCCACGTGAAGGGAGACGGAACACATGGGCGGGGAGGTCAGTTGCGAGGTCACTTCTTGCCAAACATCGCGACGTACACACGGTCAACCGTCGCGGCGGCAAAGCCGACGTTTCCTCTGCGCATGCGCTCAATCACCGAGCGATGCACCCCGGCGGCGCGGGCAACCCCGGACATGTTGAACATGTCGGTTTTGAGCGCGTTATGAATGCGGATTAGCTTGTCCATGGTTCACACAATAGCGAATTTGCAGCCACGGCGCAAGATTTTTTGCAGCCGTTTGAGCGCTACGCTTGACCCCATGGTCACGACTCGGCCCATCAAGGAAATCGTTCGGGATAACCTGAACAACCTTGCGGCAGCGCACCCGAGCTTGTCTCAGCACAAGCAGATCGCTGCCAAGTCAGGCATTCATGAAACGACCATTGCCCGCATCCGAAAGGCGCAACACGCTTGCGACATAGAAACGCTTGAGGCGGTCGCTAAAGCGTTTGGGCTGCACGCCTGGCAGCTCATGGTTGATGGCTGGGATGCGACAAACCCACCGGTCTTGCAACCCCTCACCGAAGCAGAAAGACGCCTCTATGAAAAAATCCGCGATCTGTCTAGCGACCTTGCTACTGTCAACCGCAATAGTTAGCGGCTGCGCAACCAGCTCGGCGACCTACGGGCCGGACGGTAGACAGGCGCACGCCATCAATTGCAGCGGCTCAGCCTTGACATGGGGTGACTGCCAAACCAAAGCCGGCGCACTGTGCGGCGCAAGGGGCTACGACGTACTAGACCGCAAGGAATCGCCAATGGCCGGGTTTGGGGCTTTTGGCATGGGAGCGGGCGGCTCCATGGCCATGAATCGCAGCATGTTGATCGCGTGTAAATAGATCAACCTCCGCAGAACAGCCGCCTTCGGGCGGCTTTTTTTACGCCTAACGGCTGCAAATTTTCTTGACACGGGCTGCAAATCTGCTATTGTGGAGTCCATCAGCACACCACAGAGCACAGCAAATGACCGCCCGCCTTCCCTGCCCCGTCGCATCCGCCGAAGCACAGCACCTAGACGCCCTCGCTGCTGGCGAAGCGCTGGAAGAACTCGAAGACGGCCTGCACGAAAACCTGAACCGCGCCATCGCCGCAGACCCTGCGGACAAGTTCCAAGACTTCCTCTGCTGGCTGGCCGATCAAGACAGCATGCATGCCGAGCTTGGCGCGCTGCTCAAGTCTGGCGATTCATTCACGCAGACGGGTGCATTGATGCGCGAGGCAATCGGTGCGTGGCGCGATGCCGAGGTGGCGAAGCAGGTGGACAAGCTGAACAGCGAGCCGATTAACGGCGGGATGTTTTGAGGGGAACGAGATGAGCAAGCACACACCGGGGCCGTGGCGAGCCTATTGCCGAGACATTGGCTATGTCGAGGGAACTGAATGGTCTGAGGACGAATTTCTGCAATGGGAAGTTGAGGGGCCTGAAGAACCAATTGGTCGAGGCTCATTTTTTCAAGGTGACGCCCGCCTAATCGCAGCAGCGCCGGAGCTGTTGGATGCGTGCAAGAAGGCGTTGTATGCGCTCAAGGGGCGTGAACACGATCAGTTCCTGCGGGACGCCATCGCCAAAGCGGAGGGCGCATGACCTGCGCCAACTGCAACCAGCTATGCAACCAAGCCCGTAACTGCACGGAGGATGCCATGCGAGCACAAGCATTCAACAAGCGAGTAGACGCGGTGCTGCGCAAGGTGCCGCACGCATTCAGAGGGCCGCGCCTTCATACCGTGCGACCCGGCCCGGTCATCTACCGCTGTGGTGGCGACCCTGACCGGCTGGTATGGCGCGGCGTGCTGATCGCAGGCGCGATTGGGCTGTGGATTCTGTGGGCCACGGCATGAGAGACGACAACGGACAGCAGTTCATCGAACAACAGGAGCAGGAATATGAAACAAATCGCAGCGGCATTCGTGAAAGCACAGCGCAGCTTCGCGCCCGCACTCAAGACGAACACGAACCCGCACTTCCGGAGCAAGTACGTGGCACTGGACGGCTGCATTGAGGCCGTGATTGACGCACTCAACACCAACGGCATTGCCCTGCTGCAACCCGCCCACGAATGCGCTGATGGCGTCATGGTGGAAACGCTGTTTCTGCATGAGTCTGGCGAGACACTGAGCGGCGGACGGCTTCATGTGCCAGCGGCCAAGCAAGACCCGCAAGGCTATGGCTCTGCGCTCACCTATGCGCGCCGTTATTCGCTCATGGCAGCGTGCGGCATCGCCCCGGAGGATGACGACGGCAACGCCGCCAGCCGCAAGCCCGCCAAGGCCGCAAACGCGCCAATCAGCCCGCTAGACGGCGCACAAGACCGCGTGCCGCCCGAGGAGCTGGAAGTGCTGCGCGAGCTGGCTGCGGACGTGGTTGATCTGTGCCAGAAGGTCAGCCCCGAAGCCGCGCAGATGAAGGTGGATGAGGCAAACCTGGACAACGACCAGAAGGCCGCACTCTGGGACTTGCTCAAGCCAAACAGCGCCGTTCGCTCTGCGCTGAAGAAGGTCACTGAAGCACGCAGGATGAAGGCCGCAGCATGACTTGGGACACATACGGGAGGTCAGACCGCGCAATCGTGTACTGGTGGCGCAGCAATGAAGACTATCGATTCTGGCGTGTCTGGCTGAGCCTGGACTACTTCCCCAGCACGGTGCATAGCACACCGATGAAAGCAGTCATGGACGACTTCGGCGACTTGCGCGTGGTGCAAGCATGAGCGACCCCTACTTTGGATGCCCCTACTGCGGGAACGAGTACGGCACAAAAACGGCCTGCTGTGGTGAGGCTTACACGCACGGGGTCTGGATCACCCCGGACGGCAAAGAATGGCCGACTGAGGAAGCCGCAAGCAAACACGAGCAGGAGGTTGCATGTCACCCGCAGAGATCGGCCTGACCTCCATTGCCATGCGCAAGTACGGCGGCGCATTCGTGCGCAAGCTGGGTGAGGCGCTAGAGGTTGCCGACCAATACAACGCGCAGACGCTTGAGATTGCGTTCCCCGTGTACTTCAAGAAATACGGCCCCGGAAGTGAGTTCTACGGGGAACTGACACACCACACCATGAAGGAAGAAGCATGAACAAAAACCCTGATTTTTCCGCGTTTGATGCGTTTGCAGCGGATGCAAAGAGATGCTTTGCAATGGCCCCGAGCGGGCAATCAAAGGACCTCAGATTCATAAACGCACTCGTGCAGGGAATAGGCGATGCGTACAAATCGATCATCGTTAACCATCCCAGTTTGAAAGAAGAAGCCGACGCCGCGCTTGAATCGGCGAGGGCTCCAATGCTGAACATTCTCAGCACGCCCGAAGCGCCAACAATAACCCTGCGCGACTACTTCGCGGCCAAGGCAATGCTGGGGATGATGGACGCCGGGATGCCGACGTCAGAAATTGTGAGTGAGGCCTATGCGATCGCCGACGCAATGCTGCAAGCCCGTAACCAATAAGGAGCAAACATGAACAACTGGAACTTCGTAGCCCGCTTGGGCGCTGACGCTGAACTACGCCACACACCCAAGGGTGAGCCGGTGTGCTCCTTCCGCTGTGCAGTGGATAGCGGGTGGGGCGAGCGCAAGGCCACCACCTGGCCCACCGTGCAGCTTTGGGGCAAGCGCGCAGAGAGCCTGAAGCCGTACCTGTCCAAGGGCACGCAGGTTGCGGTGTCAGGCGAAGTGACGCTTCGGGAGTACGACAAGAAGGACGGCTCCAAGGGCTACAGCCTTGACGTGCGCGCCGCTGATGTGACGCTGCTAGGTAAGGCAGAGAAGGCAGAGCCGAAGCCGTCCAAGCCTAGCGCGGACTGGCAGGATGACGCCGACGCGATCCCCTTCTGACAATGCGCTTCATTCTTGCCCACGACACGGCCCGCAGTCTTGCGCTGAAGGCCGTCATGGAAGCGCCAAAGGGCTGGACGGTGCGGGTTGAGCCGCCCAAGCGCACGCTTGAGCAGAACGCGCTGCTGCACGCCAGGCTGACCGAGATATCCGCCCGCCGTGAGTGGTGCGGCCAGAAGTGGCCTATTGAGGCATGGAAGCGGCTGCTTATCGGTGCATGGAGCCGCGCCACCTCAAGACCTGCATACATGCTGCCCGCGCTGGACAACCAAGGCGTAGACGTTATCTACACATCAAGCGCCGAACTGAGCAAAGAGCAGATGACCGAGCTGATCGAGTTTATTGACGCATGGGAGGCTGAGCATGAGCACGCCTGATATTGACGCTTTTGTGCGCGGGCTGAAATTCCCGGCGACAGCTACAACAGAACGCATGCGTGTAGTTGCGCGCGCTTTCGCCGCCGAAGCCATCCGGGCTTGGGAGGCGGCGAAGCCTGCCCAGATTGAGTCGCTGACCGCAGAGCGCGACGCGCTGAAGCGGGTGCCCGAAGGCTGGAAGCTGGTGCCGGTGGAGCCGACGCCGGAGATGCTGAAAGCAGCAGACGATAGCGACGACGAATACACGCTGCACGACTTCGGCCCGCACATTACTCGCATTCGCCAAAGCCCTTACGAGCATTGGGATGCCATGCTCGCCGCCGCACCAGCCCACGGCATCACTGCCGAAGCCGCTGCACCGAAAGAAAAATCCATGAGGAGCCGCACTTTTTCTTGCCCCATTTGTGCGGGCTCCATGAACGAAGTTGAGGAATCAGAGCAAGAGCGACTTGCAGACGTTCAGCGGCTGCGCGAGGCGGTTGGATTTCTAATGTCTGCTCTTAAGCGCGTTCAAACGCGACCGGCCGAGGAATCGGCGTTTATAGCCGCAGTCTGCCTTGACGAGGCCCGCAAACGGTATGCAGTGAGGATCGTATGACCTACCGCGCAATCAATTACGAAGTAGAAAACGAACGCAAGCCGGGTGGGCGCCAGCTTCACAACCTGCATTGCAGTTACCCGGCGTGCGACCGCAAACAAGAAGCCGCACCGCAGGAGAACACATGAGCACACAACCTGAAGCGCTGCGGCTGGCTGAGTGGCTTGACCGATTTTCCGCAAGCTCAGACCAAGTGCGAGATATAGCCGCCGAACTCCGCCGCCAGCACGCCCAGATCGAGGCGCTGACCGCAGAGAACACTGCGCTGAAGCGGGTGCCGCTGACGGATGGACGCGTTGATGAACTGGCCTGCGAGATGGTCAAAGGGCAGAAGTCTGTGAACTGGCTTGTGCGCGCCACCGAAGCAGCCCACGGCATCACCGCCGAAGCCGCACCGCAGGCCGCGCAGCCGGTAGCGCTGAGCGACGTGCAGGCAATGAATGGCTGCGAGCCACCCTTAGAAGAGCAGCTTAAAAAGGCTTACTACTACACAGAATCTGGGCAATGGCGCGCTGCGGATACAGATGAATTTCAACGCTGGCACGCAGTAGCAAAGGTAGCCATCCGCGCCGCCATCGGGCAAGCGCAGGGCGACGAGGCGCTGCGGGACGCGAAAAACGGAGGATCAAATGCGTGAGTGCAGCGTATGCAAAGAACTGAAGCCGCTCAGTGGCTTTTACAAAAACCGAGCTGACTGCATTGATTGCCACAAGTTGCGCGATGCCTCTCGCAAAGATCGCTCTGGAGTTAGACGAAACGACACGCCTGCAGCCAAGGAGCGAAAACGACGATGGGCCGCCAAGAACAAAGACCCAATCAAAGATGCGGCTCGCAGAAAAGTCCGCCATGCGATCTCAACGGGAGCGCTAACCAGAAAAAGCGAATGCGAGCAGTGCGGCAGTGGGCCAAAGCGATCAGATGGGGTCGCGGCGGTTCAGGCCCATCACGACGATTACAGCAAGCCTCTTTGCGTTCGCTGGTTATGCGCAAAGTGTCATACCGCATGGCACAAGAAACACGACGCCGCCCGTGCGCGGCTGGGGGAGAAGGCATGAAAGAGCGCCCGATCCTCTTCAGCGCGCCGATGGTGCGCGCGATCCTCGACGGCACGAAGACGCAGACGCGACGGGTGGTGAAGCCACAACCGCCAAAGGAATGCACGCACGCAGGGCCTGTGATGGGCACTTACAGCGGTATTGCTGTGCCTCGGTTTTATTGGCAGACGGCCGAGGACTTCGACCAAGCCGAAAAGGAGGACAAAGATCTCCTTTTCTGGCCGGCAGCCGACGACGAAGAAAGCGATGAATTCACCGCTGACATCTACGGCTTGGGCGGAATGGAATGCCCTTACGGAAGCGAAGCGAACTGCCTGAAGGCCGCAGACCGGCTGTGGGTGAAGGAAGGCGTCTTCCAACACAACAACTTCGGGTTCCCGCTCGGGTCATCCACACCCATAGAGCAAACTATGTTCAATGGAAATGGTGAACGAGTGTGGAGCTACGCCGCTGACGGCATCACCGAAAAAAAAACCGGAACTCGAAGTTCGCGTTGTATGCCCCGCTGGGCCAGCCGCATCACCCTCGAAGTGACCGGCGTGCGCGTCGAGCGACTGCAGGACATCAGCGAGGCGGATGCCAAACGCGAAGGCGTGCAGCGTGAAGACTTTGGGTGGGTCGACTACCTGATGCCGAGCACGCAGATCACCCTGACCGCAGCGCAGAGTTATCGAACCCTGTGGGAGTCCATCAACGGCCCCGACTCATGGACCGCGAACCCGTGGGTGTGGGTGGTCGAATTTCGGAGGGTGCATCCATGACCGACGATCTGAAAGAGCTGACGCGTCAGGCCGCTGTGGCAATGGGGCTGACGCCTGTTTTCCACGACCTTATGGCCGGTTGGTGGGCGGTTGACAAGTCCAAGCCTAAAGACCATTTTGGCGACGATCAGGGTTGCTGGTTCGACCCCCTCAACAACGCCGAGCAGCAGCTTGAGATGCGCCGGGTGCTGCGGATTCAGATGAAGTACGAGCGGGTCACCGGAGAGTGGCGCGCATGGGTTTGGGGCACAGACAGAGAGCCGCCGATCGGTTTCTTCAACCCCAACGACAGCCGCGCAGTGCTTGAGGTTGCGGCGGAAATCGGGCGCAGGAAGGAGCAGGGCAATGGCTCAAGTAACTGAAGACCTTGTGCGTAGCTCTCTTGCTCGCTGCGAGCGCGGTGAGTTTCCGCCCCTCACGACATGGGAAGTTCAGCAGTTGCTGCACGCATGGATCGCCAAAGCCGAAGCGCAGGCCGATTTCAAAAAGCGAGTTCTGAGCTTGTTGAACGAAGACAAGGAGGACGCGTGTCAAAAAATAGACATTGCCAAGAAAGCCTAACCCTAGACCGCTTGAAGCAAGCGGTGTCTTATAACCCAGAGACCGGCGCGTTTGTTCGGCTATTGACTCGCGGATGTTCAAAACGGGGAGATGTGCTTGGATGGGCCAACAGAGACGGCTACTTGCTAGCAAAAGTTGACGGTCAAGAATACATGCTTCATCGTCTAGCGTGGTTTTATATGTACGGAGCTTGGCCAAAGCACGAGATTGATCACATTAACGGGGTAAGGCACGACAACAGAATTGTGAACCTGCGGGATGTAACAAAATCTGTTAATCAGCAAAACCGCAAAGGGCCACAACAAGGAGCGTCTTCTGCCTATCTTGGAGTGAGCTATTTCAAGGAGACGGGACGCTGGCGTGCGCAGATAAAAATAAATGGCAAAAAGAAAAGCATAGGCTACTTTTCAACTGAAGAAGAAGCATATACAGCTTATCTTGAAGTCAAGCGTCAACTTCACGAGGGCAACACGCTATGAGGAATTGCACAAGGAGCAGGCATGAACAAAGATTTTGTGCTGAAGCACTACCCCGATGCCATCGCAGTGAAGCAGCCAGATGGATGGCTGGTGTTTGCAAACTGGCTTGGCGCTAACAACCTAACCGGCAAGCACCAGAAGACTGCGGCTAAAGCATGGCTGGCTGCCGCGCTTCGCATTGAGGCCGGCGCGAAGAGCAGGGAGCAGGCATGACCCCGCGCCTCATCACCCTAGACGAAGCCCGCCGTCGCTTTCAGGTGCCGTGGAGCCTTCAGCACATCCGCGACCGCGTATCGCACCGGCCAGGCTTCCCGAAGCCACACCCGCATAGCAAGCGGCCAAAGCTGTATCTAGAGACGGATTTGGAGCGGTTCTTTACGAACGTTGAGGAAGAGCAATGACCAACGTAGAAGACTTTCTCCGCGCCCTTGAACAGTTTCCGCGTGATTGGGCTGTGATCGTGGACAGCCGAGCGGGCGGGCCTTTGGTTGCAGAGCATCGCTTCGTCAAGGGGAAATCAGTCGTCGCAATTTTTGGAAGCAACGGCGGACGATTCGGCGAGAACCCTGAGTCTGACGAGGAGTACGCAAGGCAGTGCGCCGATTTCATTGATCTGCGCAAAAGAGGATATTTGTACACCTCGTCTCACGGGGATCACCGGCTATACAAAGGTTGCTGGCCGGATGCAAGTTGCTACGGCCATCGGTTTGATAGCTGGGCAATTGAACGCATGGTTTCCGAGGGGCTGATTAGCAAAGACAGTGTTGACATTGAACGAGTCAACTACTTCAACAGTTAGCGCCGAGCAAGCCTAGAGGCGATCAAGCATGAACCCCGTGGCTGCTTTGTTTGTGCGCTCTGATAGCGTCTACAAGAAAATGGAAGGCGTAGAGTGCTTTGACATGGAGCGCGACGCTCGCACATATGACGGCCCTTGGCCCGTTGTAGCTCATCCGCCGTGCAGGGCGTGGGGAAACTTTGCAATGTTTGCCAAACCCCGGCCAGACTAGCGCAACTTGGCCAGGCTTGCGGTTGCCTTGGTTCGTGAATTTGGCGGGGTGCTAGAGCACCCGTTCGGCTCAAAACTTTGGCAGGCGCAATGCTTGCCGGAGGGCGTACAGAAAGACGCTTTTGGCGGGTGGACGCTGGTAATCGATCAACATTGGTGGGGCCATCGAGCACAGAAACGCACAAAGCTGTACATCGTCGGCATTGATCCATCAGACCTCCCGCCCATGCCAATCAAGCTAGGCAAGGCCGAGTTTGTTGTTGGCGATGTTGGCCGCGCATCTGTCGGCACGGATCGCCCAGAAATCAGCAAAGCAGAACGAGAGCACACGCCGCCCGAGCTTGCGGCCTGGCTTGTAGAGTTGGCCCGAAAATGCAAAGCCCCTTGCGGTTACCGGTAACTGTGCTATAGTGAGCGTACTACCGGAAAACGCCATGCAAATCCTTCAGCAAATCCAGCAAGCCACGATTGCCGCACGCACCCGCACCGGAGACGCCAGCATTGGCACGCGCTGCGCTCGCGGCTTGTTTGATGTTGTGCGCGTCACCTACTCAAGCACCGGCACGAGCACAGTTCAGGTTGTTTCGGCTGGCCTTGATGCGAAATCTGTTGTTGCCCATCTCAACGGCCTGCAATGAACAAGCCCAGCGCCCCTAGAGTGGCAGCCCTTCGCCAGCGCAGGGCCGAAGCTGGGCTGGTGCGCGTTGAGCTTTGGGCCACGCCAGAGCATGCCGAGAAAATCAAGCGCTACGCTCAACGCCTCGCCAGTCGCCCAGCGATCTCCTCCGCCGTCTCCCGGTAGTACCGCTGCTGCAATATCCGCAAGTCTTTGTGCCTGCTGATCCGTGCCAGCGTGAGCACATCCACGCGGCGCGATAGCAGCGTGAGTGCTTCGGCTCTGGCGTCGTGGAAGTGCAGATCGTCAATCAGCAGTCGCGCCGTGACCTTGCGAAACAAGGCATCTAGCGTGGAGCTTTTGAGCGTCCACACGGGCACTTGTCGCATGAGCCGCACGCCTGCCGGGGTGAGCGGCACGGGTACACGGCCCTCTTCGGTTTTCGTCCGCTCTAGGTACACCACCGCCGCCCCGGTGCCGGGCTTGAGTTGCAGCACTTCCCCGGCCCGCATACCCGTTCGTAGTGAGATCAGAAACGCCAGCGCGACTTCGGCCAGCTTGGTCTTCGGTGTCTGCCCGGTCACGTAGCCACAGTTGCGGCAGATTCTGCGGACTTCCGTCCAATGCACGCGCCTAGTGCGTGGCGGGCTGTCTGCGGGCGATTTGATGACGCTCCAAGGGTTCTCCTTCACCCAGCCCCATTCCCGCGCTGCTACGGCCCATACGTGGCGCAGGAGGTTCATCTCTCGCCGCACCGTGCCTTGGGTGCAGGTCTTCAGTCTGGAATCACGCCACGCGGCCGCGTCAGCCGTGGAGAGCGACGCCATGCGCAGCGCTGCCAGGTGCGGATAGTCCCGCGCAAACGCAGCCAGCCGCAGCAGTTCCCACCGCGCACCACGCTTATGCTCGCTCACCTCGTCGCCGTACTTCGCCAGCGCTTCACCGACTGTGCGGTTAGGCAGCAGGCCAGCCACAGCGTTGGAGGCGTCTAGCTCTGTCTGCGCGCCCCATGCCTGCGCAGCGGCCTTTGTGGCGAGCACCTTGCTTGCCCGCCTGCCGTCGATCTTCACTTCT
>LJIA01000023.1 GCA_001295775.1 beta proteobacterium AAP99 | reverse complement strand
CCGCCTCCCCCACCACCGCCGCCGCCCCCGCCTCCTCCTCCGCCACCGGCAGGCAATGTCACGCTGTCTGGAACAGCCACCTACGACTCGGTGCGAAGCTCACCCGCTGGCGCTCTGGACTACAGCAGCATCACGCAGAAACCGATTCGCGGCGCGTTCGTGCAGGCCATCAACCCAGCCACGAACGGCGTGTATGCGAGTACCAGCACGGACGAAAACGGCTTCTACTCGGTCGCTGTGCCTGCGAGCGTGAGTGTGCAAGTCATCGTCAACGCTCAGCTGCTGCGCGATCCCACCGGGCCAGCGCCACGCTGGTCGATCGCTGTGCGCGACAACACGCAGTCCGATGCGATCTATGCGCTGGGGCAGACCTGCAACAGCGGCGCCGCAGGCAATACAGCCTGCAATCTGCGCGCCGCATCAGGATGGAATGGCACCAGCTACGCAACGACGCGCGCCGCGGGCCCGTTCTCGATTCTCGACACCGCGTACGCCGCCGTGCAGCGGGTGCTTCAGGCCAACCCGACGGCGACCTTCCCGTCTCTGAACATGTTCTGGAGCGTGAACAACCGGCCTGCCGCGCAGACCCAGACCTGCGGCCTCGCTCAGGGCTGCATCGGTACGTCGTTCTACGGCGGCAGCTCGGGCGGTGTACATCGTCTGTTCATCCTTGGGGCTGCCAATACAGACACCGACGAGTACGACGTACATGTGGTAGCCCACGAGTGGGGCCACTACTTCCAGGGCGCCTTCTCGCGTGATGACTCACCGGGCGGGTCGCACACCGGCAATGAGCTGCAGGACTTCCGCCTGGCCTTCTCTGAAGGCTGGGGCAATGCGTGGTCCGGCATGGTCTGGAACGACCCGATCTACCGGGATTCGCTCGGCGCAAACCAGGGCAGCGGTTTTGCGGTCAACGTCAGCAGACGCACAGGCACGGGCGCGACGGGCGACACGCGGCCGGCCGGCTGGTTCCGCGAAGACACGGTCCAGTACGTCCTCTGGAGTCTGTATGACCAGCTTGGCCGCAATGGCACCGGCTTCTCGCCGATCTTTACCGCCATGACCAATACGGCGTTCGTGAACGGTACACCGCTGACCGGCATTCACAACTTTGCCAAGACGCTGCGAGATGCGGTCGGCGCAGGCAGCGCTGCCGCCACGACGCTGGCTCCGATCCTGACAGACCAGGGCATTGCCACGGCAGCCGATGCGCTGGGCGTGGGTGAAACCAACAGCGCGGGCCAGGCAGGCGTGCTGCCGATCTACACGAGCTACGCCACACTCAACACCAACGTCCAGGTGTGCGTGAACAACACCAACGGGACGGGCAACAAGCTGCGCAACTTTGCCTACGTGAACATCACCATCCCGAGCTCGCGGAACTACACCATCACGGTGACCGATGTTGCCCCGACGCCGGCTTCAGATCCCGACTTCTCGGTCTACCAAGGTCGGCGCATTGCGGATGCGCTGTCTGCAGTGGTCGGCTCGGAGACGCTGACAGGGGTCGCGCTGCAGGCAGGTACGGCGGTTGTGGTGCTTGACGACTACAACCTGGACAGCACTGCTCCAGCCAATACGCAGCGCTGCTTCAACATCAACGTGAACTGAGTGAGGACACGCAACATGACCCACACCACACTCATGGCACTGGCCTGCGCGCTTCTCTCCGCTAGCGCACTGGCCACGACCAATCCGCAGTCTTCGTCGGGCGCCGTCGGCGCGATCAGTCACGCAAGCGCGCAGAAGCCCGGGACCTGGATCCAGGCCCCGATGAAGAAGGGCGGCTCCGGCGTCAGTGTGCGCTGGCGCATGGCGGCAGCACCCAAGGTCGGCGAACCCGTCTCTCTCACCATCGAACTGGGCGGCCTGCGTTCGCCGGAAGGCGCGCGTTTCGAGGTCAAGGGCGAGAACATCAACCTCGCCCGCGCCACCGGCATGCAAGCCTTGAAGGCCGGCCCGCCGCAACAGCAGCAGATCAGCTTCACGCCCACGGCCGAAGGCGTGTACTTCATCAATGTCTTCACTGAGCAGGCTGGCCGCGTAAGCGCGGTGTCCTTGCCCGTGCAGGTGGGCAAGGCGGGCGTGAAGCTCGAGAAACCCGGCCAGACAACAACCCTGCCCAGTGGCGAGCGCGCAGTCATCATGCCATCGAGCTGAGTGCATGCACGGCCCCGGGGCGCGTCCGGGGCAATGAGCAGGCCTGGACGGGGCGCACCTCCACCACGGAGTGCGCCCCGTTGCTTTGCACGCGCACTGCTTGCGCAGCGCCTTGCCTGCCACCCAACCCGGTACGACCCGAACCGTTGTATCTGCGCATGTGCTGCATTCAAGCGCGGCAGATTGCTTGGTGCCGGCCCTGCGGCGCCGCAACAATCGACTGAGCATCACCTGGACCGCACGCCTGGGGGCCGGCATTGCCGGGGGCGTTCGGAGATCCGTCAGTCACTCGGGAGGACACCCATGGATATTCGCAAGGCGGCCCTGCTGGGCCTGTTTGGCGTGGTTTCGAGCACTGTGGCACCCGCACTGCTGGCGCAGACCGCGCCGGCGCCAGCCACTCCACCCAAAGATGAAGCCACGACCGTGGACACGGTGACGGTGGTGGGTTCCCGCCGCGCACGCGCATCGGTCACGGACTCGCCAGTGCCCATCGACATCATCCCGATGACCAAGGCGGCAACTTCGATCTCGCGCAAAGCCTGCAGTACAGCTCGCCCTCCTTCAACTCCACGCGGCAGACCGGCGCGGACGGGGCCGACCTGATCGACTCGGCTGCCCTGCGCGGGCTGGGCTCGGACCAGACACTCGTGCTCGTGAACGGCAAGCGCCGCCACACGGTGGCCCTCGTGAATCTGTTCGGCGCGCGCAACCGTGGCAATACCGGCACGGACATGAACGCCATTCCGCTGCTGGCAATCGACCAGGTGCAGGTGCTGCGCGACGGTGCGGCCGCCCAATACGGGTCGGACGCCATTGCAGGCGTGATCAACATCACCATGAAGAGCCGCCAGGGCTGTGAAGGCGTGCTGGGCTATGGCCAGTACTCTGAAGGCGACGGCAAGAACTACCTGGGCAGCGCCTATTGCGGGCTGAAGCTCGGCGACCGCGGCAGCTTGGGCATCACCGGCGAGTATCTGGACCGCGGGCGCTCTAACCGCGCCGAGCCGGGCAACCCGCGCATCATCGGCGACACCGCCACCAAGAACAGCACCGTCTACCTGAACGGCACCGTGCCCACGAGCGGCGACGCGCAGTTCTACTTCACGCTCGGCGGCCAGAAGCGCGACGCCTCCTCCGGCGCCTTCGCGCGCGGCGGCGTCGGCTCGGGCGACATTCCCTCGCGCAATTCGGCGGCCATGTACCCGAACGGCTTTGTGCCCTTCATCAACGGCGACGTGGATGACCGGTACGTGATCGGCGGCTACAAGAGCCAGTGGGGCGACTGGACCACGGACGTCTCGCAGACCTACGGCTTCAACGAGTTGAAGTACCGCATCACCAATACGCTGAATGCGTCCATCGCGAATCTGGACCTGCTCAATGGTGGCCGCGGTATCAGCCCCACCGCCTTCAATGCCGGCGGCTTCTCCTTCCAGCAGCTCACGACCAACTTCGACATGAGCCGCTACTTCCCCAGCATGCTGGGCGGCACCAACGTGGCCTTCGGCGCTGAGTACCGGCGCGAGACCTACAAGATCTTTGCTGGTGAACGCGGCTCCTACATTGACGCCGACGGCGTCGGCGTCGGCGGCAACGCAGGCAGCCAGGGCTTCCCCGGCTTCCAGCCGGTGGATGCCACCAACAAGAGCCGCGACAGCTACGCCGCGTATGTGGACGTGGAAACGGACCTTTCCAAGCAGCTCAAGCTCGCTGCAGCGCTGCGCGCCGAGAACTACAGCGACTTCGGCAGCACCGTCACCGGCAAGCTGGCGGCCAGCTTCAAGGCCACCGACACCCTGCTGCTGCGGGGCTCGGCCAGCACAGGCTTCCGCGCGCCCTCGCTGCAACAGGTGTACTTCTCGTCCACCTTCACCGACTTCATCAGCGGCCAGGCGCTGGACGTGGTGCTGGCACCTAACGGCAGCGCGATTGCCAACGCGGCCGGCATTCCCAAGCTCAAGGAAGAGAAGTCCCAAAGCAGCACGCTGGGCTTCACGCTCACGCCCAGCAAGGCGCTGGCCATCACCGCGGACCTCTACAACATCGACATCAAGGACCGCATCGTGCTGTCCGGCCGCTTCGATGATTCCAACTACCCGGCCCTGGGCACCATTCTGGCCAACCTGGGCGTGGGTCAGGCGCAGTTCTTCGTCAACAGCGTCAAGACCAACACCAAGGGTCTGGACCTGACCGCATCGCACCGCACGGACCTCATGGGCGCCAAGTTCGGCACCTTCCTGGCCTACAACTACAGCAAGACGCGGGTGAAGAAGATCAACACGCCGCCCTCGCTCGTCGGCTTCGAGGACGTGCTGCTCTCCGAACGCGAGCGCCTGTTCATCGAGCAGGGCGCGCCGCAGCAGAAGGCCATCCTCGGCTTCGACTACACGCGCGGCCCGTGGAACTCGGACTTCAAGATCATCTACTTCGGCAAGCAGACCCTGGGCACCTTCTCGGGCACGGCCAACGGCGTGCCCAACCAGCAGTACGCCGCCAAGACCTCAGCCGATCTGGCCTTCACCTACGCCATCACGCCGAGCACCAAGGTCACCGTGGGCGGCACCAACATCTTCAACGTCAAGCCAACTACGCAGGACCCGAACGAAACCGACAACGGCTTCAAGTACGAAAGCGTGCAGTTCGGGCTGAACGGCGCGGCCTACTTCGTGCGCCTGTGGAGCAAATTCTGATCAACCATTTTCGGTCATACTTCTATAGGTATAGAAATCGATCAAGATTGGCTATGGAAAAGCGGAAAGTCGCATTTTCATAGCAGGTAATCACTGATATTCGGCCATTGTCGGGGCACATCCCTCGGGATGCGCCCCTTTTTTTTCGCACCACGCTGACCGGAACCGCTCGTGCCTCTGGCACGATCCCGCTTGGCGCACTCCGGTCACCCCGGAACCACCTCATCCACTCACATGCTTTCCATCTCACTCGGCCCACTGGCCCTGCCGCTGGCACCGGTGCTGCTCATGGCCGCTGCGCTGCTGGCCATCTGGCTCGGGCGGCGTCTGGCGGGCGGGGCACAAGCCGGTTCGGCGGAGTCTGCGCTTTGGTGGAGTCTCGGCGCGGCGCTGCTCGGTGCCCGGACCGGTCACATCGCGCTGAACTGGGCCGCGTATGCGGCGCAGCCCGGCGCGATCATCGATGTGCGTGATGGCGGCTGGTGGTGGCCGGCCGGGCTGCTGGCCGGTGCGCTCGTGTTGACGACTCTGGCCTGGCGGCGCACGCCCCTGCGCCGCGCGCTGCTCGTCTCCGGCACGGCGGGCCTCGCACTGTGGGGATCAGGGCAGGTCGTTATGGTGCAGTGGGGCAGCGATACGCGCACACACGCCCTCGCCACGCAGGTCTTCGAGCGGCTCGATGGCCGGTCCGCGCAGCCGCTGGCGGCGATCGCCGGCGGCGCACCGATGGTCGTGAATCTCTGGGCGAGCTGGTGCGGCCCTTGCCGGGCAGAGCTCCCGTTGCTGGCACAGGCCCAGCAGGCCCACCCGAACGTGCGCTTCGTCTACGTGAACCAGGGGGAGTCGCCAGAGACGATCCGCAGGTTTCTGGCGGCACAAGGGCTGAGCCTTGATCCGGTGCTGCTGGATGCCCGCAGCAGCCTGGGTCCCGCATTGGGCTCGCGCGGGCTGCCAACCACGCTGTTCATCGACGCGCGCGGCACGATCCAGAATGCGCACATGGGCCTGATCAATGCAGCCGCATTGAACGCCCAGCTCGGACGGCTCCAAAGCGCCCCGCGCTGAGCCAAACAAAACGGGGCGCACCCGGCGCCCCGCTTCTGCTCGCAGCACAGTCTTCAGCTGAACAGATCCTTGACCTTGTCGGTCCAGCTCTTTTCCTGTGGCGAGTGCTTGTTGCCACCCTTGTGCAGGGACTCATCCAGCTCCTTGAGCAGCTTCTTCTGGTGCTCGGTGAGTTTGACCGGCGTTTCCACCTGGATGTGGCAATACAGATCACCGGGGTAGCCCGAGCGCACGCCCTTCACACCCTTGCCGCGCAGGCGGAAGGTCTTGCCGGACTGCGTGCCCTCCGGAATGGAGATGGCCGCCTTGCCGCCGATGGTGGGCACCTCGATGTCACTGCCCAGTGCTGCCTGCGCAAAGCTGACCGGCACGTTGCAGTGCAGGTCATCGCCGTCGCGCTGGAACACGCTGTGCTCCTTGACGTGGATCTCCACGTACAGGTCGCCGGGCGGGCCGCCGTTGATCCCGGGCTCGCCATTGCCGCTCGAGCGGATGCGCATGCCATCGTCGATGCCCGCGGGGATCTTCACTTCCAGGGTCTTCTGCCGCTTGATCTTGCCCAGCCCGTCGCACTTTACGCAGGGCTCCGGAATGATCTTGCCGGTGCCGTGGCAGCGCGGGCAGGTCTGCTGGATGCTGAAGAAGCCCTGCTGGATGCGCACCGTGCCGTTGCCGCCGCAGGTCGGGCAGGTGGCCGGCTTGGTGCCGGGCTTGGCGCCCGAGCCGTGGCAGGCGTCACACTCATCCCAACTGGGCACCTTGATCGTCTTCTCCACGCCCATCACGGCTTCTTCAAGCGTGATCTCCATGGCGTACTTGAGGTCCGCACCGCGGTAGACCTGCGGACCGTCGCCTCGGCCACGCCCGCCACCACCGCGACCACCGCCGAAGATCTCGTCAAAGATGCCGCCGAAAGCATCCGAGAAGCCACCAAAGCCCTCCGCCCCCGGGCCACCCGGCCGGAAGCCGCCGGCGTTCGGGTCCACGCCGGCGTGACCATAGCGGTCGTAGGCGGCGCGCTTGTCGGCATCGGAGAGCATCTCGTAAGCCTCCTTGGCCTCCTTGAACTTCTCTTCGGCCTTGCCCGCCTCCTCACCCTGATTGCGGTCCGGGTGGTACTTCATGGCGAGCTTGCGGTACGCCTTCTTGATGTCGTCCTCGGAGGCGTTCTTGGCCACTCCGAGCACTTCGTAATAGTCACGTTTTGCCATCAACTACTCGCGATTCCTGGCGGATTCCATAAGTGCGAAAGACACAGCGCCCGGATGTGCGTCCGAACGCTGTGCCTTTGCGGCGCTTGCGCGTGAGGCTTCAGCCGCGCTTGACTTCCTTGAAGTCGGCATCGACCACGTCGTCGTCCTTCTTGGCTTCGCCGCCGGCCGCTCCTGCGCCCGCTGCACCCGCCGCCCCGGCACCGGCTGCACCGGCGGCCTGCTGAGCCTGCATGTCGGCATACATCTTCTCGCCCAGCTTCTGGCTGGCCGTGCCCAGCGCAGCAGTCTTGGCTTCGATCTCGGCTTTGTCGCCGCCGCGCGATGCGTCTTCGAGCTCCTTGATCGCGGCTTCGATCTTTTCCTTCTCGCCGGCATCGAGCTTGTCGCCGTACTCGGTCAGGGCCTTCCGGGTGCTGTGCACAAGAGCATCAGCCTGGTTGCGCGCGTCGGCGAGTTCCTTCATGCGCGCGTCCTCGGCAGCATTGGCCTCGGCGTCCTTCACCATGCGCTGGATCTCCTCCTCGGTCAGACCCGAGTTGGCCTTGATGGTGATCTTGTTTTCCTTGCCGGTGCCCTTGTCCTTGGCGGTGACATGCAGGATGCCGTTGGCGTCGATGTCGAAGGTCACCTCGATCTGCGGCAGGCCGCGCGGCGCCGGCGGGATGCCTTCGAGATTGAACTCGCCGAGCATCTTGTTGCCCACGGCCATCTCGCGCTCACCCTGGAAGACTTTGATCGTCACAGCCGGCTGGTTGTCGTCAGCCGTCGAGTACACCTGACTGAACTTGGTCGGGATCGTGGTGTTCTTCTTGATCATCTTGGTCATCACGCCGCCGAGGGTCTCGATCCCCAGGGACAGCGGAGTGACGTCGAGCAGCAGCACGTCCTTGCGCTCGCCGGAGAGCACGGACCCCTGGATAGCGGCGCCCACGGCCACGGCTTCATCGGGGTTCACGTCCTTGCGCGGATCCTGGCCGAAAAACTCCTTGACCTTTTCCTGCACCTTGGGCATGCGGGTCATGCCACCCACGAGGATCACGTCATGGATGTCGGTCACCTTCACGCCCGCATCCTTGATGGCGATGCGGCAAGGCTCGATGGTGCGCTCGATCAACTCCTCGACCAGCGCCTCGAGCTTGGCCCGCGTGAGCTTCATGTTCAGGTGCTTGGGGCCGGAGGCGTCGGCGGTGACGTAGGGCAGGTTCAGATCGGTGCTGGCGCTGGAGGACAGCTCGATCTTGGCTTTCTCGGCAGCTTCCTTCAGACGCTGCAGAGCGAGCACGTCCTTGGAGAGGTCCACGCCCTGCTCCTTTTTGAACTCGCCGATGATGTAGTCGATGATGCGCTGGTCGAAGTCTTCGCCACCCAGAAAGGTGTCACCGTTGGTGGAGAGCACTTCAAACTGCTTCTCGCCATCCACATCGGCGATCTCGATGATCGAGATGTCGAAGGTACCGCCGCCCAGGTCATACACGGCAATCTTGCGGTCACCCTTCTCGTTCTTGTCCAGACCGAAGGCGAGCGCAGCGGCCGTCGGCTCGTTGATGATGCGCTTGACTTCCAGGCCGGCAATGCGGCCAGCGTCCTTGGTGGCCTGGCGCTGGGCGTCGTTGAAGTAGGCCGGCACGGTAATCACCGCTTCGGTCACCGGCTCGCCGAGGTAGTCCTCGGCGGTCTTCTTCATCTTGCGCAGCACTTCGGCAGAGATCTGCGGCGGAGCCATCTTCTTGTCGCGCACGCCGACCCAGGCGTCGCCGTTGTCGGCCTGGACGATGGCGTAGGGCATCAGGCTGATGTCCTTCTGCACTTCCTTCTCGGCGAACTTGCGGCCGATCAGGCGCTTGACGGCATACAGCGTGTTCTTGGGGTTGGTCACGGCCTGGCGCTTGGCCGGCGCGCCCACGAGCACTTCACCGTCTTCCATGTAGGCGATGATCGACGGCGTGGTGCGTGCACCCTCGCTGTTCTCGATCACCTTGGGCGCACCGCCCTCCATGATCGCGACGCAGGAGTTCGTCGTCCCGAGGTCAATGCCGATGATCTTTCCCATGATGTAGTCCCTTGATAGCTCTGATAAACAAAGATGATTCGAACTTGTGGATAACTTGGCCGCTTTCAAGCGGTCTGGACACTGTCCTCGGTCTGCTTTTCATGCGCCAGCCGCGCGCACAGGTCAGCCACCACGCCAGCGAAGTGCTCGAAGCCCTGCCAGCCCGTGATGCGCCCGAGCCTGCGACCCGAAGCGAAGAAATAGAACGCCGGCACGCCATGCAGGCCAAAGCGCCGGCCGAGCGCGGTATCGGCATACACATTGGCGTGAAGCCAGCTCACACCCAGGCCTTGCAGGCGTTGCGGCGCCATCTGCACCGCGGCCTTGAACTGCTCGCAGTTGAAGCAGTTGTCGCCCCAGAAGTACACGCAGGCCAGATCCGGAGCCGCCGCAAGCGCCGCGTCGAAGCCAGTGGCGTCCACCGGCTGCATCGCAAAGCGCTCGAAGAAGTCGGCGGATTCAGCCATGCCTTGACCCGCCTCAGCTCGGCTTCTGGCCGGAAGACACGGCCACCAGCGCCGGGCGCAGCACACGGTCCGCGATCATGGCGCCCTTCTGCAGGGTGCTGACCACGGTATTGGCCGGCAGCTCGCTGGGCACCATGCTGATGCCCTGATGCAGGTGCGGATCAAACTTGTCGCCCGCAGCGGGCGCCACTTCCTTGAGGTGATTCTTCTCGAAGGCGCTCTTGAGCTGCTTGAGCGTGGCCTCAACGCCTTCGCGCAGCTTGGCGGCATCGCTGCTGCTGTCGGCCAGCGCCATTTCCAGGCTGTCCTTCACGGGCAGCAGCGAGTCGGCGAAGCTCTCGATCCCGAACTTGTGGGCCTTGCTCACTTCATCGGCGCTGCGCCGGCGGATGTTCTCGACCTCGGCACGCGCTCGCAGCAGGGCATCCTGCTGCTCGGCAATCTTGGCCTGCGCCTCCTGCAGCAGCTGGTTCAGGTCGGCTTCGACTTCGGCATGTGTTTCAGCGCCGATCGCAGACTCGGCAGCCTGTTCGGACGCGGATTGATGGGTTTCGTTGTTGCTCATTGATCTACAGGTCTTGGAGGGCCACTGACTTGCGGGCCGCATTTGCGGCACTCAAACCAGCGCGGATATGGGGTCAGACGGCCGGAACACAAGCCCACCAGAAAACAAATTGGGCGCTGGATGACGCCAGCGCCCGGGATGCACGCTGTGATAGTCCGTCTGCGCCCTGCGGATTCGGCCGGCGCGGAAATCGGAGCCTTGGCAGAACCGCTCTCCGATCGCTTGCTTTCCCGGCTCAACGCGAGGCCCGTAAGTTTACAAGGCTGACACACAGCGGGCAGGTCGTTACCAGCACGCCAAGCGGTCACACGCAGCTGCCGCCACAATCCACCTCACGCCCTCACAGGCCGAGCTGCACGCCCTTCGATCCACCGCTTTGCTCACGAACATCCCATGACGCAACAGACCCGCCGCCAACACCTTCAATGGATCGCCAGTGCGCTGGCCCTTGGCGCCCTGCCTCGCGCCAAGGCGCAGACCGCGGTTGCACCGCGCGATCTCCTCTGGACGGACCGCGAGCGGAATCGCGAAGTACCTGTCCGTTTGCGGATGCCGCAGCAAGCCGCCGGCCCCGTGATCCTGTTCTCGCATGGTCTAGGCGGAAACCTCGATGCCGGCACCGCCTGGGGCGAAGCCTGGGCTGCTGCCGGCTACATCGTCCTGCACATGCAGCACGCAGGCAGCGACACGCCGTCGGTGCGCGCCGGCGGGGCACGCAAGGCCATGTCGGCCGACGCGGCGGCGCAGCGTGTGGGCGACGTACGCTTCGTCCTTGATGAACTCGCTCGCCAACAGGCTGCTGGCGAGCTGCGCGGCGCGGACCTCAAGCGCATCGGGATGTCTGGTCACTCGTTCGGTGCGTGGACCACCCAGGCCATGGCCGGACAACAGCTCAATCCGCGCATCGCCGCGATCAACGAACCGCGGCTGTCAGCGTTCATCGCCTTTTCCCCCTCCGCGGGCCGCGGGCCGACGGAGGTCTCGGCGCGCTTTGCCAACTTGCGCGCTCCGTTCTTCGCACTCACCGGCACGCTGGATGGCGACGTAGCCGGCACTGGCGCCACCCCTGAGAACAGGCAGGCCGTGTTTGACGCGCTACCCGCCGGCGACAAGTACGAACTGCTGCTCGCCGATGCCGACCACATGACATTCGGAGGCCAGCGCATGTCCCGGGGCGTCCGTCGTGTGCTCGGCCGAGATCGCAAGGCAGTCACCGATGAGCTCGAACCCACCCATCATGCTCTGATCGCGCTGCTGACGACCCGATTCTGGGACGCATACCTGCGCGAGCAGCCAGCGGCCAGGCGCGCCCTGCTGCCCCCGGTCGAAGTCAAGGCGCCAGATCGCTGGCGGGCCAAGTAAGCGTCGCACATCTGTGTCTGCCGTCACGCCGGGCGTTGCGGCACGATCCTTGCATCAACTACGCCGTCACTGCCGGTTCCGCACCGTGGCAGTGCATCTCGATGGAGGATTCGACATGAAGAAGCCCTCTGCCAGTGTGCTGGTCGCGCTTGCGCTCATTGCCTGCACCGCAGGTGCGCTCTGGGTGCTCACCTTCAGCCCCTACGCACAACGCACCGAGCCGCTGCTCAAGGTAGGCGCCTCCTTGGCCAGCCTCTAGCGGCGCGTGGTCTGCGCTGCACCAGTCAGGGGCAGCTCCAGGCTGGCGACAAAGCGTTCGCTCCGCCGTGCCAGCGCCAGGTGGCCGCCATGCCGCCGCACCACGCGAACCACGATGGCAAGCCCCAGTCCGCTGCCCGAACCCTCTCGGTGAGCCGGCAGGCGGACGAAGGGCTTGAGTGCGTCCTGCACCTGGTCAGCATCCATGCCAGGCCCGGCGTCGCTGACCTCGATGAAGACTGAATCCCCAGCGCGGAACGCCTGCAGCATCACTGGCGCGGCGCCGTAGCGCAGTGCGTTGTCCAGCAGGTTCTGAATGGCGCGCTTGAGCAAGAGGGTGTGGCCGCGAAGCACAGCGCCGTCCGGCAACACGATCTTCATCTGCTCTGCGCTCAGTGCGTTCTCTGCGCCCAGCTCGCCCAGCAGATCGGCGAGATGGATCGGATCCGACAGCGGAGCGTGATCCAGTCGCACGAAGTCGAGAAAGCTCGCCAGCACCTGATCGGCCTGCTCCACATTGCGCGCGATGCGCTCGCGCGCCGTGGCATCGGTCAGCATCTCGGCCGCCATTCGAATCCGCGTCAGCGGCGAGCGCAGATCGTGGGATACCCCGGCGAGCATGATGTCGCGCTCACGCTCTGCAGCCGCTACCGCCTCCATCATCTGATTGAATCCCTGGGCAAGGTCACGGTGTTCGGCGGTGCCTGCCTCCGGCGCACGGATGCCCCGGTCGCCCTGCTGTACCCGACGCATGACCTGCGCGAGGTCCCTCATCGGCGCGGTCAGCCAGCGCGACAGCGCCCAGGCGAGCGCCGCGATGATGCCCAGACAGATCAGGATCCAGATCAGCACCCGCGCGGGAATCTCGGCGCCTTCCACGGTCGACGCCACGCCGAGCCAGCGTGCAGGCTCGCCCGGGTAACTCAGCGCCAGCCAGATGACGGCACGACCTGATCGTCCGCTCACGCGCAGCTCGGTCAGCGGCACGCCGCGCGCGCGAAGCTCATCGGCAAGTGCGTTGAAGCGCATCGAAAAACGCGGCACCCGCGAGCGCGGGGCTGGCGGCGGTTGCAGACCCACGATCACGCGGTCACCGAGCGCATCCTCCAGTGACAGCCGAATGGCGAGCGCGTCCCCCGAAGGCCACTGCCTGAGGGCCGGCGCCCAGCGGTCGGCGTAGCCGTCAGCAAAGTTGCGCGACAAGCCGTAGCTGATCAGCAGGGCAAAGACGAAGATGGCGGCCAGCACCGCCAGCAGCTGCGCGATGAAGACACGCGCCATCAGGCTTGAAAGCATGCGCTTCATGCCGTGGCAGCTTCGCGCTCAGGCACGCGGCGGCGTGAACACATAGCCCTCGCCCCGCACGGTTGCGATCAGGTCATGCTCGGGCGCCGCCGCAAGCAGCTTCTTGCGCAGACGCGCGATCTGCACATCCACGGCCCGCGCCAGCGGCTCGTAGTTGCCAGGCTGGACCGCACGCGTGAGCTCCTCGCGGCTCAGGGTCTGTCGAGGGTTCTGGGCAAACGCCATCAGCAACTTGAACTCGGCACTCGTGAGATCGATCGGCTCCTGATTCGCCTGGCCTGCCCGCGCGAGGTTCAAGGTACGCGCCACCGCGTCAAGCGTGAAGGGGCCGAAGCGGTAGGCTGCAAGCGGCGCAGCGTCGCGCTGCGTGCCGGTTCGCCGCAAGACCGCCCTGATGCGCGCCAGCAGTTCGCGCGGATCGAAGGGCTTGGCCACGTAGTCGTCCGCACCGAGTTCCAGCCCGAGGACGCGGTCAATCGGATCACCGCGCGCGGTCAGCATCACCACCGGCGCCTCGATGCCCTGCTGGCGCATGCGCCTGAGAAACTGCATGCCTGTCTCACCGGGCAGCATGTAGTCGAGCAGCACCAGATCGATGCCCCCGCGCTTGAGCAGGGGCTCGGCCAGCGCCGGAGAGCCCGCAGTCCGGATCGTCAGCGCATGGCCAGCAAGAAAACCCGAGAGCATCTCGACCAGCTCGCGGTCATCGTCCACGAGCAGCACGGTAGGCTGGTTGGCTTCTGGGTTCATGCGGGGCGAGTGTAGACAGGCGTCACGCTCGATTGCTTCAGTGCTGCAACAGCCGCAAAGGGTCTTCACAGGCTGCGGTTCGTCCGCAAACGCGCCCGGGCTCTTCATCCTCGCGTCCTTGTAAGCGGATCTTGCGGTGATGGCTCTTGCGCCGGCGACACGTTTCAAGCCTGACGCATTCGCAGCCAAACGACATGGCCGCACCTGCGCACCGGCGCGTTGTGCAACCTAAGCTTGGTCCCAGAACAACGCAGAAGCGCCCCGGGATCCAGCCCCGAGCAGCCCTCCGGCTGTTCCAAGGCCAATACAACGCTTCGCGAAAGGAACTCCACATGTCCAGCAACTCACAACCCACCGTCGCCATCTCGCGCATTGCTCTGGCACTCGCCACGGCATGGATCGCCATCGGCGGCGTTGGCGCCACACCCGATGCTCAGGCCCGCGAGCGCGGTGCCCACGCCGCGAACGCGGTCAAGCCCCAGGCAGGCAC
This sequence comes from beta proteobacterium AAP99, assembly GCA_001295775.1. Classification (GTDB taxonomy): domain Bacteria; phylum Pseudomonadota; class Gammaproteobacteria; order Burkholderiales; family Burkholderiaceae_C; genus Piscinibacterium. Next base: position 38,402 of record LJIA01000023.1, on the reverse strand, counting down.
CCGGACCACCACCCGCGCACGCGGCAGCGACGGCCTGGTGGACAGCACCAGCGTCGGCCCCCGTGGCGGCACCACCCAGGTCAACCGCTTCCGCGATGCCCAAGGCAACCGCGACGCCACCGTCACCGGCCCGAAGGGCGGTGTCAGCACGGTAGACCGCAGCCGCGGCGCCGACGGCCTGACCGACAGTACGGTCACCGGCCCCAAGGGCCAGACCACCACCGTGGACCGCTACCGGGATGCCCAGGGCAACCGCGACGCCACCGTCACCGGCCCGAAGGGCGGCGTCAGCACGGTGGACCGCAGCCGTGGCGCCGATGGTCTGACCGACCGCACCGTCACCGGCCCCAAGGGCCAGACCAGCAGCCTGGACCGCAGCCGCGGCAGCGACGGTCTGGTGGACAAGAACTACACCCACCGCGACGGCAGCACCAGCAGCGTGGACCGCTCGCGCGGCACGGACGGGGTGGTCGACACCACCGTCACCCACCGCAACGGCACGACCACCACCTACGACCGAAGCCGCGGTGCGGATGGCGCCATCGACAGCACCATCACTGGCCCCAAGGGCGGCGTCAGCACGGTCGATCGCTCGCGCGGTGCGGATGGCCTGACCGACCGCACTGTCACGGGCCCCAAGGGTGGCGTGACCACGACCGACCGCAGCCGCGGCGCGGACGGTGCGGTGGACAGCACCACCACCGGCCCGCGCGGTGCACAGCGCGTCGTGGACCGCAGCCGCAATGCGGACGGCACGCAGAACACGACAGTCACCAACACGCCCGCGCCCAAGCCCTGAGGCTCCCATGCTCAACGCGGATCGCATCGTTCAGCGCTTTGGTTTCGGTGGGCCGGCCCGCGGGCAGGAGTCCGCAGACTGGCTCAACGCGCAGCTGCAGAGCACGGCCGTTCGCACCGACGGCCGCGGACTGAAGTCCACCGCCGAGGCGAGCCGGGACTTCCCGCGCTTCCTGCTCAAGGCTGGGCTGGCGCAGCGCTCGGCCGCGCGCAGGGACGATGCGGGTTCCACGACCATGGCCGCCGGCGACGATCCGCAGTCCCGCAAGACCCTGGAGGGCGTGTTCGCCGGCGAATTCCTGGAGAGCCATCGCGCCGAGATCAAGGCCCGGATCGAACGGGCTGCCACCACCGGGACGCCCTTCGCAGAGCGCCTGGTCTGGTTCTGGGCGAATCACTTCACTGTGAGCGCGGTGCGCCCGGTGGCCTTCACGCTGGTCGGGCCCTTCGAGCGCGATGTGATCCGGCCCAACGTGATGGGCCGCTTTGCCGACATGCTGCTCGCCAGCTGCCGCCACCCCGGCATGCTGGCCTATCTGGACAACCAGCAGTCGGTCGGGCCCGAGACCCCGGCGGCCACCAAGCCGCGGCGCGGTCTGGCGGCGCGCTTCGCTCCCACCGGCCTGAACGAGAACCTCGCCCGCGAAGTGCTCGAACTTCACACCCTGGGCGTGGACGGCGGCTACACCCAGACCGATGTGACCGAACTGGCCCGCGCCCTCACAGGCTGGCGCTACAGCTACCTCACCGGCAACTTCAGCTTCGAGGACGACGCGCACGCCGCCGGCGAGCGCAGCCTGCTGGGCAGGCGCTACGCGCAACGCGGTGAAGCCCAGGCCCAGGCCATGCTGCAGGACATCGCGCGGCACCCGGCCACCGCGCGCTTTGTGGCCGCCAAGCTGGCGCGCCACTTCATTGCGGACGATCCGCCGCGCGCGGCGGTGGACGCACTCGCCGAACGCTTTGCCCAGACCGACGGCGACCTGCCGGCCGTCTACCGCCGCCTGATCGAGCTGGCCACCGCGCTGCCCGAACTGCCCCCCAAGTTCACCCGGCCGGACGAGCATGTTGTGGCGGTGCTGCGTGCACTGAACCAGCGCAGCATCGATGGCCGCCTGGCCCATGCGAGCCTGGTGGCCATGGGCATGCCGCCCTTCTCCGCCCCGTCGCCGCAGGGGTGGCCGGACCGCGAAGCCGCCTGGCTCGCACCGGACGCTCTGGCCAAGCGCATCGAGTTCAACCACGCCGCCGCCCAGCTCTGGGGCAGCCGCAGTGATGCGCGGCTACTGGCCGAACAACTCCTTGGCGCTCGCCTCTCCAGCAGTACGCGCACCGAACTGGCCCGCGCCGAGAGCCCTGCGCAGGCCCTGACCCTGTTGTTCTCCAGCCCCGAATTCCTTTACCGGTGAGCACCCATGGACCGCCGTACCTTCCTGCATCACTCCGCCGCCCTCGCCGCCAGTGCCACCCTGCTCGCCCCGGCGCGCGCCGCGCATCCGGAGGACCCGCGCCTGGTCTTCCTGCTGCTGCGCGGCGGGCTGGATGGGCTGTGGGCCGTCCCCGCCCTGAATGACCCGGCCTTTGCCGTCGCGCGTGGCAGTCTGGCGCAGTACCCCGGCACGCCCCTGCCGCTGGCCGAAGGCTTTGCCCTGCACCCGAGCCTCACCCAGATGCACGGCCTGTGGCAGGCCGGCGAGCTGAGCGTGCTGCACGCCGTGGCCACGCCCTATCGCGATCGTTCGCACTTTGACGCGCAGAACCTGCTTGAGACCGGCGGCGCCGCGCCGTTCGCGCTGCGCGACGGCTGGATGAACCGCACGGCACAGGCGCTCGCCAGCGGGTCCGGCCGATCTGGCTTGGGCACGGAGCATCCGCTGGCCGTCGCGCTGTCCCCGGCGATCCCGCTGGTGCTGCAGGGTGATGCGGCGGTCACCAACTGGTCTGCGGCGCGCCTGTCCGCCTTGCCGGACGACACGCTCGCCCGCCTGGCGCGCATGTACGGCGCGCATCCCGCGCTCGCCACACCCCTGGCTCAGGCGCGTGAAGCCAGCGACGTCATGGCGGCGGCGAGCATGCCGAAGCCCAACGCCGACTCATCCGGCACGCGCAGCATGGGCGTGAACGGGCGGGAGATCGCCGAAAGCCTCGCGCCGGCCAACAACGCCCTGCCCGCGCTGGCGGCCCAGGCCGCGCGCTTCCTCGCCGCGCCCGAGGGGCCGCGCCTGGCGGTGATCGAATCGACCGGCTGGGACAGCCATGCCGCCCAGGCCATCCCGCAGGCGCAGCTGGCACGCAACCTCGGCCTGCTGGATCAAGCCCTGGCACAGCTCAAGCAGCAGCTGGGGCCAGTCTGGTCGCGCACCGTGGTGCTGGTGGCCACGGAATTCGGCCGCACCGTGGCGCCCAATGGCACGGGCGGCACCGACCACGGCAATGGCACCGTGGCCTTCGTAGCCGGCGGCGCCGTGCGCGGCGGCCGCCTGCACACCGACTGGCCGGGGCTCGCCCCCGCGCAGTTGCTTGACGGGCGCGACCTGCGCCCCACCACCGACCTGCGCGTCGTGCTGGCCAGCCTGCTGGCCGATCACTTGAAGATCGGCAGCGCTGCGCTGCGCGAGCGCGTGCTGCCGGGCGTCACGCCATCCAGCGCGTGGGCCGGGCGGCTGATCGCATAAGTACGAAAAGCGAAGATTGGCTCTGGTGGCTGATCTTCAGGCCAAAATGGCTGAAGAGCCGCGCCAGACATGCGGAAAGCCTTCTGGGACTGAGCCTTCAGGTCAATCCGTTGAATCCAATCCGCCCCGCCGGCAGCGGGCCGAAGTCGCCCTCCGCGGGCAGCGGATGCGCTGCAAGCCATGCACCGGCTTCGGCCCGTGCCCGTGCTTCCAGTTCGGCGATGGCCTCGTCGGCCTGCTGCACATCCGCCAGATCGGCCAATGCATCGCCTAGGTAGAGCAGCGCGCTGAGCTGCAGCCGGTCCTTGAGCGTCACCGAACTACGGGGCTTCTCGCCCAGATCGTCCAGATGGCGCAGCACACCGATGAGTACGGTGACGACTTCCGCACCCTCGTCCAGGGCCGCCAGACCGCGGCAAGCCAGCCAGTGACCGATCGCCAGTGGCTCGGGCCGCTCGGTTCCGGTCAAGGTCGCAAGTTGTGTCAACCAGCGGCCCAACTCCTCGGGCGCCCAGGGCGCTGCGCGATACAGGTCCAGACTGTCCGGCACCAGCCGCCCTGACTGCAATACGGACGCCACGGCCGCGCGCAGATCGTCCACCATCAGCAGGCCCAGCGCATCCAGCGCGAGGCAGCGGCGCACCGCCCCCTGTGCCGCCGCGCCGGCAGCGCTCAAGCCGCCTTCTCGCTGATGTTGCTCGCACCGACGCGTTGCGCCTCGCTGGCGGTGGTCTTGAGCTGCGCAATGTCTGCCTTGCCGTCGCCCCAGCCCTGCATGTGGCTGCGCACGATGCCGGTGAGGGCGTGGATCCAGGGGTCGCTGTCGTTCAGGCAGGGGATGTAGTCGAAGCGCTTGCCGCCAGCCTCTAGGAATTCGTGACGCACCTCGTCATTGATTTCCTCCAGCGTTTCCAGACAGTCCGCCACGAAGGCCGGGCACATCACGGCCACGTGCTCGGTGCCGCTTCTGGCCAGCTCCACAAGCGTCTCTTGCGTATAGGGCTTGAGCCATTCCGCCTTGCCGAAGCGCGACTGGAAGCTCACCACCAGCTTGTCGCGCGGCCAGCCCAGGCGCTCGGCCACCAGGCGCGCGGTCTTGTAGCACTCGCAGTGGTAGGGGTCGCCGAGCAGCAGGGTGCGCTTGGGCACGCCGTGAAAGCTCATGACCAGCTTCTCGGGCACGCCCTCGCGCTCGAAGTGCCGGCGGACGGACGCCACCAGCGCGTCGATGTAGCCGGGGTCGTCATGCCAGTGCTTCACGAAACGAAGCTCAGGCATGTTGCGCACCTTGAACAACGCGCGATTGACCTCGTCGATCACGCTCGCCGTGGTCGTGGCGGAATACTGCGGATACATCGGCACCACCAGCAGGCGGTCCACGTTCTTCTCGAGCAGGCCGTTGAGCACGCTTTCCACGCCGGGGTTGCCGTAGCGCATGGCCAGCGCCACCTCGGCATGGATTCCAGCGTCGCCCAGATAGCCGCGCAGCAGCTTGGCCTGCTTCTCGCTGTAGACGCGCAGGGGGCTGCCCTGGTCGGGCCCGCCGTTTTCCCCGCCTTTCATCCAGATGCTGGCGTACTTGCGCGCGCTCTTTGCCGGACGCACATTCAGGATGATGCCGTGCAGGATGGGCAGCCACACCAGGCGCGGAATCTCCACCACCCGCGGGTCGCTCAGGAATTGCGACAGATAGCGGCGCAAGGCCGGCGCGGTGGGCTCGTCCGGCGTGCCCAGTTGCACCAGCAGAACCCCGATGCGCGGCGCGTCGCCATGCTTGTACCCAGTAGGAGGATTGAATTTCATATTCGAGTGGACTAGGGTTGCCGGATTGTAGGCAGAGGGTCTGCGTGCACCGTGCGATTCCTGCGTGGGTTGGCATGAGGCGTCGCGCCGCGCCGGCCGTGCAAACCCTGACACCCCACCCTCACCGGAGCCCTCTGGGCACAGCAACAACCCGCATGACGCTCCGCTTCACTGAAAGGACGCCAGCTTGACCCCCGGGTGGACGCGCACACTGATTTGCGCCGTGGCCGTGCTGCTGCTCGTCCTGATTTCAGGCTGTGCCAACCAGCGGCGCATCGATGCACTGGCCGCTGCCACACCGGACCCGCTGGTGCGTGCGGTGCTCACGAACTACGACCGCGTCGGCACGCCACCGGATGAGGCCCGTGCGCTGCGCGACGCCCTGCTGCGTGGCCTAGGCGAGCGCCACAACGGTGATGCCGACCTGCTGGCCTACCTCAACACCTACTGCAGCGCCGAGCCCGGCTGCTTCTCGGTGCGCTGGGCGCAGCTCTGGACCGAACTGGAACCGGACAATGGCGCCGCCTGGCTCAGCCTGGCCGACGCAGTGAGCCGTGCGCCCAATCCGGTCGCGGTGCAGGCCAAGCTCGGCAGCATGCCGATGCTGCTCGCCAAGGCGGCGGCGAGCGCGCGCTTTGACCTGCGCCAGACGAGCATGCTGCGCCGGCTGGAACAGGCGCTCGCCGTGCGGCACGGCAGTCGCTTGAACAGCGCCATCGAAGCCTACGGCTGGGCGGCGGCCATCAATCCGCCGGCCATCAACCTCTGTCTGAGCGGCGAGTCGGTGGTCCGCCCGAGCTGCGGCCGTCTGGGTGAGCTGATGGCCACGAATGCGACGACCGTGATCGATCGCAGCGTCGGTCTGGCGCTCTGGGAGCGCAACACGCCAGCCGGCGGACTGGACGCCGATACGCCCGCCGGGCAGGCCTTCCTCATGGCGCGCGAACGCATCGAAGCCTGGTCCTGGGCGCTGGCGCGGGACCTCCCGGATCTCCCGCCGCTGAGCCCCGATGAGCGCAAGCGTCTGCTGACCTGGGTCGACAACGTGATGAGCGAGGGCGAGATTGCGGCGGCCGATGCCTTGCTGTACGCCACCGGCGTGTCACGCACCCAGGCGGCAGCGCACTACCGCGGCACGGTGCGGCAGGTGGTGGCGCCGGGGCCAATGCCCCGTCTGCCCTTGCCAGACAGCAGTGCTAGACCGGAGCGTTCGGGCCAGGTGGAGGCGCGCCCGCCTCGCCCGAAGAGTATGTAAGCGCGTTGGACAGCAGGCGTGCCGTGATGTCCACCAGCGGCACAACGCGGTCGTAGGCCATGCGCGTGGGGCCAACCACGCCGAGCGTGCCCACCACCTGCCCGTTCACCTTGTAGGGCGCAGCCACAACCGACACCTCCTCCACCGGCACGAGCTGGGATTCCCCGCCGATGAAGATCTGCACGCCTTCGGCGTTGCCGCCGGTCTCGAGCAGGCGCAGCAGGCTGGTCTTGCTCTCGAAGACGTCGAACAGCTGGCGCAGCCGCGCCATGTTGGTCGAGAAATCCGCGACATCCAGCAGGCGGCGTTCGCCGCTGATGAGCACCTGCTCCTGATCGTCGCTCATGGCCTGCGAACCCGCCGCCATGGCGGCCTGCATGAGTGTCTGCACCTCGTCACGCAGGCTGCCCAGCTCCTGCTTCAGACGGCTGGCGGCTTCGTCGAAGCTGCTGCCGGCGAAGTGCATGTTCAGGAAGTTGCCGGCCTCCACCAGCTGCGAGGCGCTTAGGTCCTGTTCCAGCAGGATCATCCGGTTCTGCACGTCGCCCTCGGGCGTGACGATGATCATCAGCACGCGACGCTCGCCCAGACGCAGAAACTCCACGTGCTTGAAGGTCTGGCTGCGCCGCGGCGTGAGCACCACCCCGGCAAACTGCGACAGGCTGGACAGCAGCTGCGCCGCCGCGCTGATGACTTTCTGCGGCGAGGCCGGCTGCAGGTTCTGCTGGATGGTCTCGTTCAGGGCCTGCTGCTCCACGCTTTCCAGCGGCTGCACCGTGAGCATGGTGTCCACGAAGAGGCGGTAGCCGCGCGGCGTGGGAATGCGCCCGGCCGAGGTGTGCGGGCTGACGATCAGCCCGGCCTCCTCCAGATCGCTCATCACGTTGCGGATGGTGGCGGCCGACAGATCCAGCCCGGACCAGCGCGACAAGGTGCGCGAGCCGACAGGTTGCCCCTCGGCGATATAGCGTTCGATCAGCGTCTTGAGCAGCAGATGAGATCGGGGATCCATGGCGACTGATTGTATGGACTCGGCTTGCCGCAGTGCGGCAAGGATCAGGCGCGCCATCCACAGGCCAAGGGACAAAGCGCCACAGCCTGTCGATAGAATCCGCGCCATGCATCCCCTCACCCAGTTCGTGCTTGTCGGCCGCGCCAACACCCCCGGGCTGGGCGATACCCTCACCGCCATCGGCGAATGGCTGCAAGGCCAGGGTGGCCAGGTCTGCATCGACGCCGACAGCGCCGCCTCGCTGGACGTCTGCCACCTCCCCAAGATCGCGCTGGAAGACGCGCCGGGCCGCGCCCAGGCGGCGATTGTGGTCGGCGGCGACGGCACCCTTCTGGGCGCCGCCCGGGTGCTGGCGCCTCTAGGTGTGCCGCTGATCGGCATCAACCACGGGCGCCTCGGTTTCATGACCGATGTACCCCTGCGCGACTGGCAGCCGGCGCTCGGTTCGCTGCTGGGCGGCAACTATTCGCTGGAAGCGCGCAGCATGTTCGACTGCCAGGTGCGGCGCGAAAACGCGGGCATCTGGTCCGCACTCGCGCTGAATGACGTGGTGGTGCAGCGCGGTGCCGCGGGCGGCATGCTGGAGTTCGTGGTGCGCATCGACGGTGATCTGGTCTACCAGCAGCGCGCCGACGCGCTGATCGTCTCCACCCCCACCGGCAGCACGGCCTACGCCATGAGTGCCGGCGGGCCGATGCTGCATCCCTCGCTGGCGGGCATCACCCTGGTGCCTGTGGCGCCGCAGAGCTTGAGTAACCGGCCGATCGTGCTGCCCGCGGACGTGACCCTGGACATCGAGGTCGTGGCCGGCAAGGAAATGGCCGCGCACTGCGACATGCAGACCTTCTCCACGCTCGAACTGGGCGATGTGGTGCGCGTCACGCCCTCCAGCCACCGCCTGCAGCTGCTGCACCCGCCCGGCTACGACTACTTCGCCACCCTGCGGCGCAAGCTGCACTGGAACCTCATGCCCAGCTAGCGCCTCGCTTCACCGATGCTTCGCAGTCTGCACCTCACCGACTTTGTGCTTGTCACCGAGGCCGAGATCGACTTCTCGGCCGGCTTCTCCGCGCTCACGGGTGAGACCGGCGCAGGCAAGAGCATCCTGATCGACGCGCTGGGCCTGGTGCTCGGCGGCCGGGGCGACGCCGGCGTGATCCGCGAGGGCGCCGCCAAGACCAGCATTGCGGCTGAGTTCGACGTGGACGCGAACGTCGCTGCCTTTCTGTCCGAGCACGAACTCGATGCCTCGGACACGGTGCTCCTGCGCCGCGTGATCGACCGCGAGGGCCGCAGCAAGGCCTTCATCAACGGCGCGGCTGTGCCCGTCACGCAGCTGCGCGCCCTGGGCGATCTGCTCGTGGACATTCACGGCCAGCACGCCCACCAGCTGCTGCAGAAGCCCGCCGCCCAACGCAGCCTGCTGGATGCCTTTGGCAAGCTGGAGCCGCAGGTGGCGGAGGTGGCCGAGCGCTGGAAGACCCTGCGGGACGCCCGCGCCCTGCTCACCCGCGCCCAGACCGAGCAGGCCAGCCTGGACGCCGAGCGCGAACGCCTGGCCTGGCAGCTGGACGAGCTCGACCGCCTCGCCCCGCAGGCCGGCGAATGGGCCGAGGTGGAAAGCGAGCACCGGCGCCTGTCCCACGCCGCCGGGCTGATCGAATCCGCCTCCACCGCGCTCAATGCGCTGGAGGAGTCGGACGAGCCCATCATCAGCCGCCTGGACAACCTGCACAGCCGCCTGGCCGCGCAGCTGGTGCACGACGCCCGCCTGCAAGACGCCGTGGACGCGCTGGAAGCCGCCGCCATCCAGGCGCGCGAGGCCGCCCATGCGCTGTCCCACTATTTGAATAGCAGTGATCTGGACCCGCAGCGGCTTGAGGAGATCGAGCAGCGGCTGTCCGCCCTGCACGGCACGGCGCGCAAGCTGCGCGTGGAACCCGCCGCGCTGGCCGAGCACTGGCAGGCCGCGCGCGAGAAGATGGCTTCGCTGGATGCCGCCAGCAACCTGCCGGCGCTGCAGGCGGCGGTGGACGCCGCGCAGAAGGCCTTCGACGCAGCCGCCAAAAAGCTCTCCAGCGAGCGCGCCAAGGTCGCCCGGAAGCTCTCCGCCGCCGCCACCGAGGCCATGCAGACGCTCGCCATGCAAGGCGGCCGGCTTGAAATTGCGCTCACCGCCGAAGACGCCGGCCCCAACGGCACAGACGCCGTGGAGTTTCTGGTGGCCGGCCACACCGGCGCCACGCCGCGCCCCTTGGGCAAGGTGGCCTCCGGCGGGGAGCTGTCGCGCATTTCGCTGGCGATTGCCGTCATTGCCTCCACGGCCAACGCCACGCCCACGCTGATCTTTGATGAAGTGGACGCCGGCGTGGGCGGCGCGGTGGCCGAGGTGGTCGGGCGGCTCATGCGCCAGCTCGGCGCAGACCGCCAGGTGCTGGCCGTGACCCACTTGCCGCAGGTGGCGGCGCGGGCGCATCAGCAGTTCAAGGTGGAGAAGTTCACCGTGGCCGGCAACACCCAGAGCGCCATCCGCAGCCTGAGCCCGGCCGACCGCGTGGACGAAATTGCCCGCATGCTGGCTGGTGAAACCGTCACGGCCACCAGCAAGAAGCACGCAAAAGAGCTGCTGGCGGCGGATTGAGCGCCGGGCGCGCGGCGGCGCATCGGTTCCAGCGCGCCGCACCCGCCCTTCACACAGAATGAACGGTGGCCGGAGAACCGCGCCAGCGCTCATTTACGTCATTTTCGGCCGGAAATTTCAGGCACCGAAAACATGCCAAGATCCGCACGGAGTATGCGGAAACTGGCCTATTGAACTTTCATAAAAAGATCAATATCGGCCAGAAAAATCAGGGCTTCTGTCGGTGCGGGCAGTCCGTGCGGGCGCAGTTGGCGTACAGCGAGAGCGAATGCTCCACGAGCTTGAAACCGCGCTCGGCGGCCACGGCGTCCTGCCGCTGCTCGATGCCGGGGTCGAAGAACTCCTCCACGTGGCCGCAGTCCAGGCAGACGATGTGGTCATGGTGGCTGCCCTCGTTCAGCTCGAAGACCGCCTTGCCGCTCTCGAAGTGGTTGCGCTTGAGCAGCCCCGCCTGCTCGAACTGCGTGAGCACGCGGTACACGGTGGCCAGGCCCACGTCGCCCTGCTCGGCCAGCAGCAGCTTGTAGACGTCTTCCGCGCTCAGGTGGCGCTGCGGGCTCTTGTGAAAGACCTCCAGCACCTTCATGCGCGGCAGGGTGGCCTTCAGGCCCATCTCTTTGAGGTTCTGGCTGGAGTTCGGCATCGGATGGGGTCGCAGCCGCGCAGGGCGTGAATGCGAACGAAGTGCGTTCAGACGGTGACCTATGATACGGCCCGACCCCACGCGCACCTCTGGGCAATCACCCTGCCCCGCGCGAAATCTCCCAGCCGCCTTGGCTCACCCGGACCGCTCCCACCGTGCACCACCGTTCCATGTCTTCTGTTCTGCGCCTTTGCTCCCACCGTTGCGCCCTCATCGCCGCCGCCCTGGCGCTCGTGCTCGCCACCGGCTGCAGCGTCTACCGCCCGGACATCCAGCAGGGCAATCTGATCACCAGCGAGCAGGTCGCCCAGCTCAAGGAAGGCATGACCCGCCTGCAGGTGCAGGCCCTGCTCGGCTCGCCGCTCCTGCGCTCCGATCTGCACGCCAACCGCTGGGACTACGGCTTTGCCATGCGCAAGCGCGGCGAGGTGACCGAGATGCGCCGCTTCACCCTCTACTTTGATGGCGACAAGCTGATCAAGTGGGAAGGCGACCCCCAGCCCACCGCCACCGAAGCCTTGAAGATTTCCGCCCTGCGGGCTGCAGCAAGCGTTTGAACATGAGTTGCCGCATCGCCATTGCCGGCGCCGGCGGCCGCATGGGCCGCATGCTGATCGACGCCGCACTGGCCGATCCGCAGGTCGCCATCACCGCCCTGCTCGACCGCGCCGACAGCCCGGCTTTGGGCACCACACCCACCGGGACCTCGATTGCGATCACCTCGGATGTGGCTGCGGCCCTTGCGGCCAGCGACGTGCTGATCGACTTCACCCGCCCCGAAGGCACCCTGACCCACCTGGCCGCCTGCGTCGCAGCACGCAAGGCCATCGTCATCGGCACCACGGGCTTTGACGCCGCCGGCAAGGCAGCGATTGCGAAAGCCGCCGAGACCATCCCCGTCGTCTTCGCACCCAACATGAGCGTGGGCGTCAACGTCGTCTTCAAGCTGCTAGAACTCGCCACCCAGGCGCTGGGCGATCAGTACGACGTCGAAATCTTCGAAGCCCACCACGGCAAGAAGGTGGACGCTCCGTCCGGCACCGCCCTGGGCATGGGCGAGGCTGTGGCCCGCGCCCGCGGCGTCAAGCTGGACGAGGTCGCCGACTGGGCGCGCCACGGCCATACGGGCGAGCGCAAGGCGGGGCAGATCGGCTTCTCAGTCGTGCGCGGCGGCGACGTGATCGGCGACCACACCGCCTTCTTCCTCGGCACCGGCGAGCGCGTCGAAATCAGCCACCGCAGCAGCAGCCGCAACGGCTATGCGCAGGGCGCAGTGCGCGCGTCCAAATGGCTTGGCGGGAAGAGCGCGGGCTTGTTTGATATGCAGGATGTGTTGGGTCTCAGGAGCTGACTTGGCTGCGTCGGCCTCCTACTTCTTAAATCGACCTTTTTCGCACCAATAGTTGACCGTAACGCCCTTCTGACTTGCGAAAAGGTTCTGCGCCTGAAAGCAGTTCTCTTGGTTGTAGCTACCTGACTCAGCTGCATCGAATGTCGCCACATGAACACGCGCAGCACTATCGACCGCACTGCTCCGATAGAGCGTGTAGACATCTCCGCCTGAGCCACACGCCGCTAACAGCAGTGGACCTAGCAGTACGCCCGTCGCCGCGAACAGGCGTCCGTTGAGTGTGCTGGATCTCATCGACCTCACTCCATCTAGTTGATCGCGGATTTGGCGCCTGTGCTGGCCCGCCAATTCTGCGACGTTACGCAGGCTGAAGGAATATCTCTTCCACCACCAACGGCGCCCCCTGCCGGATGAACAGGGACCGCCGCGAAGGCAGCCCGTCCACGCCCTTGTAGCGCTCGACGCGGAACACACGTGGGGATCGGGCGACGATCGGGTCGGCGAACAGCACCTCGCCCATCGGCCGACGATTCAAGCGCGGCAGATAGCGCCAGGGGCCCTTGAGGTGCCGGGCGGCGGTGGCGGAGCGGGCGGCGATCATCGGCACGCCGTCCACATGCAGCTCGATGCGCCGCACCCACACGCGGCGCCGCGCGCCCAGGGTGCGCCGTTCCTGCGCCGTGGCGTTGGCCACGCCCACCTCGATCAGCTTGACCGTGAGCTTGCCGCGCTTGCGCAGGTGCGCGGTCAGCGATTCGATGCGTGCCACCTCCGGATGCAGCGTGTGCCGCCGCCATCCATCAGCCAGCAGCCGCGCCATGGCCTCACGCCGCGTAAACAGATGCCGCAGCTTGCCCGTGGGCTTCAGGGACCGTAGCCGGACGGGGTGGTTGGCCAAGCGCATCAGGCTCGCCCGTCCCAGGACAAAAAGGGCTTCTCGCAGTATCCATGCGGGTTTCCAGCCCAAAATGGCTGGAGAACCGCATGGGACAAGCGGAAAGCCTTGCCGGGCATCAAGCCTTCAGCACCGCATCGCCGCCCAGATAGGGCCGCAACACCTCGGGCACAACCACGCTGCCGTCAGCCTGCTGGTAGTTCTCCAGCACCGCCACGAGCGTGCGGCCCACGGCCAGGCCCGAGCCGTTCAGGGTGTGGACGAACTCGGTCTTGCCCTGGGCGTTCTTGAAGCGGGCCTGCATGCGGCGGGCCTGGAAGGCTTCGCAGTTGCTGCAGCTGCTGATCTCGCGGTAGGTGTTCTGCGCCGGCAGCCAGACTTCGAGGTCGTAGGTCTTGCTGCTGCCAAAGCCCATGTCGCCCGTGCAGAGCAGCATGACGCGATACGGCAGGCCAAGCTTCTTGAGAATGTTCTCGGCGTGGCCGGTCATCTCCTCCAGCGCCGCATCGCTGTCTTCCGGGCGCTCGATGCGCACCATCTCGACCTTGTCGAACTGGTGCTGGCGGATCATGCCGCGCGTGTCGCGGCCGTAGCTGCCGGCCTCGCTGCGAAAGCAGGGGCTGTGCGCCGTGAGCTTGATCGGCAGGTCGGCGGCGTTGAGTAGGTCGCCGCGCACCATGTTCGTGAGGCTGATCTCGCTGGTGCTGATGAGGTAGAGATCGCCCTCTTCGGCCTCGGCGCCGCCCTTCTTGACGCTGAACATGTCGTCCTTGAACTTGGGCAGCTGGCCGGTGCCCAGCAGCGTGGCGCTGTTGACGATGTAGGGCGTGTAGCACTCGGTGTAGCCGTGCTCGCGCGTCTGCGTATCCAGCATGAACTGGGCGAGCGCGCGGTGCAGGCGGGCCACCGGGCCCTTCAGGAAGGTGAAGCGCGCACCGGCGAGCTTGGCGCCGGTCTCGGCGTCCAGCCCCAGCGGCAGACCGACATCGACGTGATCCTTCACCGCAAAGTCGAAGCTGCGCGGCGCGCCCCAGCGGCGCACTTCCACATTGCCGGTCTCGTCCTTGCCGACGGGCACGCTCTCATGCGGCACATTGGGCACGGCCATCAGGAAGGCGTTGAAGCGCTCCTGCAGTTCGGCCAGCGCGGTTTCGTTGGCCTTGAGCTCGTCGCCAATGCCGGCCACTTCCGCCAGCACAGCGCTCGCATCTTCGCCCTTGCGCTTGAGTTCGCCGACCTGCTTGCTCAGGGCATTGCGCTTGGCTTGCAGCTCTTCGGTGCGGATCTGCAGGCCCTTGCGCTCGCCTTCGAGTTCGTTGAAACGGGCCACGTCCAGCGGCTGGCCGCCGCGGGTGGCAAGGCGCGCGGCGACGGCGGTCACGTCCTTGCGCAGTTGATGGATGTCGAGCATGGGATGTCCTTGTTCTGTCGGTCAGACCACGCGGCAGATCGGCAGCACGCTGGCTGCGCTAAGGGCTGCGGGTGGTCTGGGTATTCAGGTGTGCTGCTGCCGCAGGGAGCCTGCCGGATGTGCAACAGGCTGCGGCAGCGCCGTTCGGCGAGTAGCTTCGCCTTTAGCGCGGATTTTAGGCGCGCCGAGATCGCCAGCCGGCACGCAGCGAGCCACGCCGCGCCAGAACGGCGGCGGTGCTGTGCGGGGGGCGATGAAGCGGGTGCATGTGCTCGAGTATGCCGGAAGCGCTGCGCGGCACGGCTACTTGTGCGAGGCGGGCTTGAAGCTCTCGCACTGCGCCATGGGCCAGTAGTACTCGAACACCGCGCCCTGGGCCGTGCCATTGAGCAGATCGCCCGGCTTGAGGAAGGTGTAGAGGTTGGAGAGTAACTGCACCTGGTTGTGCGAGACGCGGCGCACGATGTGGTGCGGGCGCAGATCATCCGGATGGTCCAGGCCGGCGGCGGCGAGCAGTTCGCCCAGGGCCTTGAGGGTGTTGTGCTGGAAGTTGTAGACCCGCTCGGCCTTGTCCGGCACCACAAGCGCCTGCTGGCGCTTGGGGTCCTGCGTGGTGACGCCGGTGGGGCACTTGCCGGTGTGGCAGCTCTGTGCCTGGATGCAGCCCAGCGCGAACATGAAGCCGCGCGCGCTGTTGCACCAGTCTGCGCCCAGCGCAATGGTGCGGGCAATGTCAAAGGCCGTGACGATCTTGCCGGAGGCGCCCAGCTTGATCTGGCTGCGCAGGTTCGCGCCCACCAGGGTGTTGTGCACGAGCAGCAGCGCCTCTTGCAGCGGCGTACCCACGTGGTCCGTGAATTCCACCGGCGCCGCGCCCGTGCCGCCCTCGCCACCATCCACGACGATGAAGTCCGGCGTAATGCCGGTGGCCAGCATGGCCTTCACCATCGCAAAGAATTCCCAGGGGTGACCGATGGCCAGCTTGAAGCCCGTCGGCTTGCCGCCGGAGAGCTCCCGCAGGCGGGCGATGAAGTGCATGAACTCCACGGGCGTGGAAAACGCGCTGTGCGAGGCGGGCGAGACGCAGTCCGTCCACGGGTCGACGCCGCGCGCCGCGGCAATTTCCGGCGTCACTTTCGGACCGGGCAGTACGCCGCCGTGGCCCGGCTTGGCGCCTTGCGAGAGCTTCACCTCGATGAGCTTGACCTGCGGGTCGCGCGCGTTCC
The DNA here is from genome assembly GCA_001295775.1 of beta proteobacterium AAP99. GTDB lineage: Bacteria > Pseudomonadota > Gammaproteobacteria > Burkholderiales > Burkholderiaceae_C > Piscinibacterium. Next base: position 22,692 of record LJIA01000023.1, on the reverse strand, counting down.
TGGTGAAGTTCTCCTCGGAGAAGCTGCCGTCCTTGTTGCGGCAGCCGAAGTAGCCGCTGCCGATCTCCCAGATCAGGTCGCCACCGTGCTCGCGGTGGTACTGGCTGATGGAGCCTTCGCCGGTGTCATGCGCGAACCCGCCCTTCTTCGCCCCCTGGTTGAGCGAGCGGATGGCGTTGGCCGAGAGCGCGCCGAAGCTCATGGCCGAGATGTTGAAGACCGATGCGCTGTAGGGCTGGGTCACACCGGGCTTGCCCTCACCGATGGTGATGCGAAAGTCGCTGGACTCCACCTTGGCTGGCACCACGGCGTGGTTGATCCACTCGTAGCCGGCTTCGTAGACGTCGATCTGTGTGCCGAACGGCCGCTTGTCGACTTCCTGCTTGGCGCGCTGATAGACCACGCTGCGCTGGTTGCGCGAGAAGGGCTTGGCCTCGGTGTCGTCCTCCAGGAAGTACTGGCGGATCTCCGGGCGGATGAACTCGAGGAAGTAGCGCAGATTGGCCAGGATGGGGTAGTTGCGCCGCACGCTCTGGCGCACCTGCGTCATGTCGCGCACGCCCACCAGCGCCAGAAAGCCCGCCAGGGCCGCGAGCAGCGCGATCCAGACATCGAACCCGGACACGATCATCCAGCCCACGCTCACCACGGCGACGAGCGCGCAAAGCCAAAAGGTCAGATAGCGAAGCTGGAACATGCGGCCGCCTGCGTGAAGGGATGGCCGATTAGACGCAAAAGCCCCGCAAACGCCAAGGTTTGCGGGGCTTTCGGTTCAGTGGAACAACGCGGCTTGCGCCGGGCTGTTCGAGACATGCGGCTTACTTGCTCAGCGCAGCCTTCACCTTGGCCGAGACCATGCCCATGTCGGCCTTGCCGGCCAGCGCGGGTTTGACGATGGCCATGACCTTGCCCATGTCCTGCGGGCCGGCAGCGCCGGCCTGGGCGACGGCCGCGGCCACGGCGGCCTCCACTTCGGCCTCGCTCATCTGCGCCGGCAGGTAGACGGCGAGCAGGTCGAGCTCGAACTTCTCCTTGGCTGCGAGATCCGGACGGCCGCCCTGCTCATAGGCCGCGATCGAGTCCTTGCGCTGCTTGATCAGCTTTTCGACCAGCGCCAGCACATGGGCATCGGTCAGTTCGATCCGCTCGTCCACTTCCTTCTGCTTGAGTGCGGCCGTAAGCATGCGCAGCGCGGTGAGCTTGTCGCTCTCCTTGTTGCGCATGGCGGTCTTCACGTCGTCATTGATGCGGTCTCGCAGGCTCATGGTGTGTCCTTGAGTTGAATCGGGCGGATCCAGAAACGACAAACCCGCGGAAGACAAGCTTGCGCGGGTTTGGCGGTGAAGTGCGCGAAGATCAGTACATCTTCTTCGGCAGCATCTGGCTGCGAATGCGCTTGTAGTGGCGCTTGACGGCAGCAGCCTTCTTGCGCTTGCGCTCCGCAGTCGGCTTCTCATAGAACTCGCGAGCGCGCAGTTCAGTCAGAAGACCCAGCTTTTCAATGCCCCGCTTGAAACGGCGCAACGCGGTTTCGAACGGCTCATTTTCTTTAACGCGAACGATCGGCAAAACAATCACCCCCTTAGAACCCGAGACTATATCACGTTTTCGATCAAGGTGCCGCAGGCGGGGGAGCTCATGGCGTCGGGGGCGGCAAGGCCGGCTCGCGGCGGCGGAAGTCGCGCAGACGGAAACCGAGCAGCGCCAGCATGGCGAAGTAGGTCACCGCGCCCGCAAGCACCATGGCCAGCACGCGGCCCGCCCGCTCCCACTTGGCGGCCTTGAGCGCCGCCCAGTCCACGCCCTGGCCCATGAACCAGAGCACGGCGCCCATCACAGCCAGCGCAAGCAGCAGCTTGGTGAAGAACACGAGCCACCCCGCTTCCGGACGATAGGCTCCGCTGCGACGCAGACCGACATAGAGCAGACCCGCGTTGAGCATGGCGCCCAGGCTGATCGACAGCGCCAGCGCCACGTGCGACAGATACGGCACAAGCAGCAGGTTCAAGAGCTGCGTGGCGATCAGCACGATGACGGCCACCTTCACGGGCGAGCGCATGTCCTGCCGGGCGTAGAAACCGGGCGCGAGGATCTTGACCAGGGTGAAGCCGACCACGCCGATCGAATAGGCCTGCACCGCCAGTGCGGTCTGGACCATGGAGGCATCGCTGAACTTGCCGTTGTGAAACAACAGTGCGGTGAGTGGCTGGGCCATCAGCGCCAGGGCCAGCGCGGCGGGCAGGCCCAGCAGCAGCGTGAGGCGCAAACCCCAGTCGATCAGCCCGTTGTAGCCCGCCTGGTCGTTGGAGGACGCAGCGCGCGTCAGGCTCGGCGTGAGCACAACGCCCAGCGCAACACCGAGCAGCGCGTTCGGGAACTCCAGCAGCCGGTCGGCCAGCGTGATCCAGGTCACGCGCCCCTCGCCCAGGTGCGTGGCGATCTGCGTGTTGATGATGAGGCTGATCTGCGCCACCGAAACGCCGAGCAGCGCAGGTGCCATTTGCGACAGCACGCGCTTCACCCCGGCATAGCCAAAGGCGGCGCGCGGCGACTTCATCAGCGCAGGCTGCATGCGCAGCTGGCGCAGCCCCCACCACACGGCCGCCAGCTGCAGCAGGCCGCCAATCATCACGGCAATCGCCACGCCGTAGATCGGCCGTGCCATGAAGTGCGGCGCGAGCAGGATGCCCGCGATCACCGCCACATTCAGCAGAACCGGCGTGGCCGCGGCCAACATGAACTTCCGCCAGGTGTTGAGCACCGCTGCCCCGAGGGCCACCATGGCCATGCAGGCGATGTAGGGGAACATGATGCGCGTCATGACCGTCGCATCATCGAACGCCGCTCCGGACAGACCGGAACCGATGGCATAGACCAGCAAGGGCGCGCCGATCACCCCGACGAGGCTGGTCAGGCCTACTGCCCAGAGCATGGCGGCGGCCACGTGATCGATTAGCGCCTTCGCTGCGGCGTCGCCCTCACGAGTGCGGATGTCGCCCAGCACCGGCACGAAGGCCTGGGAGAACGCGCCCTCGGCAAACAGGCGGCGCAGCAGATTGGGCAGGCGGAAGGCAACGTTGAACGCGTCGGTGATGGCGCTTGCACCAAATGCGCTCGCAAGCAGCATTTCCCGCAACAGACCGGTGATGCGGGAAGCGAAGGTCCATGAGCTGACAGAAAAGGCGGCGCGGAGCAGGTTCACACGTTGTTTCTATAGTTGCAACCGCTGGCATTCTGCGCCGCGGTACGGGCTCAAGATGCAAAGCGCGGAACGGCGCACTGAGCATCGGCTCCAATCGCCACTCGCGACACGTCTTGACGGGGCGGATTTCCTTGCGTCAGAGCCAAAAAAGGCTTATAGTCTAGGGCTTTACAGAATTTCCTTTCCCGCCCGGCGCATGACTCTGACGAGCCGCCCGGACTGGTTCATGGTGAACCGGCAACCAGCGGCGGATGCGTGGCGAGGAAAGTTACTTGGAAACCTGAACACATGGCCAATACCGCCCAAGCTCGCAAGCGTGCCCGTCAAGCCACCGTCGCGAATGCCCACAACTCTGCCCTGCGCTCCATGATGCGTACCGCCATCAAGGCCGTTCGCAAGGCTGTGGCCGCTGGTGACAAGAAGGCCGCTGCGGAAGTGTTCCAGAAGTCGCAGTCGGTGATCGACAGCGTGGCTGACAAGAAGATCGTGCACAAGAACAAGGCCGCTCGCGACAAGAGCCGCCTGGCTGCCGCCATCAAGGCCATGGGCGCCTGATCCGATTCCGGATTCAGCACCGAGCACAAGGGGCGCCGCGGCGCCCCTTGTTGTTTTTGTCGGTGAGCAAAGCGGCAGCTGTGCTGCCACACGCGGCAGTCAGCGTGCAGGGCGCTCCGGAATCACGCAGGCTTCCGAAGTTTGAAGATCGTTGTCCTTGGCGAAGGACAGCACGAAGTTCCAGGCCATGGGCTCGAGTTCGCGCAGGCTTTCGTCCACGACCACGCATTTGACGTCGTTGATCATGACCGGGCGCACTAGCGGCGAGTAACCGAGATGGGCTTGCGGCCCCGCGCCCGGCGGCTGAAAGCAGGCCATGACCCCGGCCAGGCGCTCGGCCCAGTCGGACGGTCGAAAGGTCTTTCCGGCATGGGTCATGCCGATGATGAAGATCTGTTTGGCCATGGAAATCCCGTCCGGTACGGGACGCTAAGAATTCTATCTTATATAAGAGTTGATGCCGTCTTGAGTGCGGAACCTGCACGAGCGGCCGCGCAGGACTCGCGCAGATCGCCCAGCAGGCGATATCAGCGTAGTCCGAGTGCATGACAGGGAAGCAAGAATGAAACCCGCGATCACCTCCGGATTCGGCGGATTCTTCGGCCGGATCACCCCACCGCTGCTGCGAGAGCGCACGTTTGCGCTGCTCTGGCTCGCCGAGGTGATTGCCATGGGTGCAGGGCACATCTCACACCTTGCGCTGCCGATCATCGGCACCACGGTGCTGCATGCCTCGCCCACGCAAATGGGTTTTCTGGTGGCCTTCCAGGCACTGCCCTTTGCGCTGCTGAGCCTGCCCAGCGGTGTGTGGATCGACCAGACCAGCAAGCAGCGCATCCTCGTGGGCTGCTTCATCGTGCTGGCGGCCTCATTGGCACTGTTGCCGGCCGCCTGGTTCATGGGCTGGCTCAACATGCCCTTGCTTTACCTGGTGGGCTTTCTGGTCGGCGCCGTGATGACCGTGTTCGGCACCGCGCACCAGGTGCTGGTGACCCATGTGGTGGGCCGGCCACGACTCGTGGATGCCTATCGAATCATCCAAACCTCCGAATCCCTGATCCGCCTCGCGGCGCCCGGGCTGGCCGGGCTGCTCATCCAGGCCTTCGGCGCGCCGAAGGCGATCGCCATCGAGGTGATTGCGCTGGCATTCACGCTTGCGCTGTTCGTGAAGCTGGATGAGCCGGCCAGCGCGCGCCAACCGAGCGCGCCGTCCAAGGGCCTGTTACCCGACATGCTCGAGGGCCTGCGCTACTGCTGGAATGACCCAGCGCTGCGCGCCATGGCCTTTGCCGCAGCAGCGTGGCAGTTCCTGTTCCACGGGTTTCTGGCGATGCAGATTCTCTTTGCAACGCGCGAACTGAACATGAACGCAGGCCAGATTGGGCTCGTGCACATCGCAGGGGGCGTGGGTGCTCTGGTCAGCGCCGTGCTCGTCAAGCGCCTGAACCACCGTGTCGGCCCAGGCAATGTGATGGTCTGGGGCCTGGCCTTGACGACGGTGGTCTGGGCGGCCTTTGCCCTGCTGCCCGCAGCCAAACCCTGGAACATGGCGACGATGGCACTCGCGCTGTTCCTGTTCGACATCGGCACGGTGGCCTTCTTCATCAACTACATCAGCATGCGGCAGATCGTGACGCCGGACGCCCTGCTCGGCCGCGTCACGGCCACGATGCGCTTCGCCTCCGTGGCACTTGCACCGCTGGGGGCGATCGCCACCGGCGTCACGGCCGACGCGATCGGGCTGCGGCCGACGTTCGCCCTGCTCGGCGGGCTGGGCATGCTGGCGGTGCTGGGGCTGGCGAACTACAAGCCGTTTCGCGCCGCTTCGGCCGAGGCGCTGGCATACCCTCCGGGTCCGTCCCCGCAGCCGGTACCCGGAAACGGACAGCAGACTGATGTGCAATAATTTCGATACGTCACATCGTTAATCTCGATTGAATTAAGTGGTGTCCGAGCCGGACGCCACCCGGCGCCAGCGCGAGCTCTGCACGGCCTGCCCGGCGTCACGACGGACGTGTACCCTCGCGTCGATTCACCCTCGCCAGTCCCGCCCTCAGGAGGCCAGAGATGTCCCACATCATGAACACGTATGCACGCCAACCGATTTCGCTGTCGCACGGCGAAGGCGCATGGGTCTGGGACACCGAGGGCCGACGCTATCTGGACGGCCTGTCCGGCATCGCCGTCAACACCCTGGGGCACCAGCATCCAAAGCTGGTCGCGGCGCTTCAGGACCAGGTCACCAAGCTCATCCACACCAGCAACATCTACGGGATTCCGCTGGGTGAGCAGCTGGCAACCAGGCTGTGCGAATTGTCCGGCATGGACAACGTATTCTTCTGCAATAGCGGCTTGGAGGCCAACGAGGCTGCCATCAAGATTGCCCGCAAGTACGGGCACGACAAGGGCATCGCGAACCCGCAGATCATCGTCTACGAGAAGGCCTTCCACGGCCGCTCGCTGGCCACACTCTCAGCCACCGGTAACGCCAAGGTCCAGAAGGGCTTCGAGCCGCTGGTGCCCGGCTTTGTACGCGTGCCGCTCAATGACATTGCCGCGATCGAAGCTGCCGCCGCCGCGAACCCGAACATCACGGCCGTGTTCCTTGAGGCCATCCAGGGTGAAGGCGGAATCAACCCCGCGCGCGTGGAGTACCTGCAGGCCCTGCGCGGGATCTGCGACGAACGCGGCTGGCTGCTGATGATCGATGAAGTTCAGTGCGGCATCGGTCGCACCGGCAAGTGGTTCGCGCATCAATGGTCCGGCATCCTGCCCGACGTGATGCCACTGGCCAAGGGCCTGGGTTCAGGTGTGCCGATTGGCGCCGTGGTCGCGCGCGGCATGGCGGCCACGGTGTTCGCACCCGGCAACCACGGCACCACGTTCGGCGGCAACCCGCTGGCCATGCGCGCAGGCCTCACCACCTTGCAGGTCATGGAGGAAGACGACCTCATGGCCAATGCCGCGCGCTGCGGTCAGATCATCGTTGACGGCATCCGCAAGCAGCTGGCGGGCGTGGCGGGCATCACGGAGATCCGCGGCCAGGGCCTGATGATCGGCATCGAACTGGATCGCCCCTGCACCGAGATCGTCGGCCGCGCGCGTGAGGCCGGGCTGCTCATCAACGTGACCGCCGACAAGGTCATCCGCCTTCTGCCGCCGCTGATCTTCACGCCGGAGCAGGCGCAGCAACTCGTCGACATCCTTGCGCCGATCATTCGCAGCTTCCTGACTCAGCCTCAATCAGCCGCAGCATGACCAGCACGATTCGCCATTATCTGCAGTTCAAGGACTTCACGGCCAGCGAGTACGCCTACCTGTTTGCCCGCGCTGCCAACATCAAGGCGATGTTCAAGCAGTACGTGAAGTACCAGCCGCTGGTGGATCGAACCCTGGCCATGATCTTCGAGAAGGCCAGCACGCGCACCCGCGTGAGCTTCGAGGCGGGCATGTACCAGATGGGCGGCAGCGTGCTGAACATCACCACGGGCGACAGCCAGCTCGGCCGGGCAGAGCCCATCGAGGACAGCGCGCGCGTCATCAGCCGCATGGTGGACCTGGTCATGATCCGCACCTACGAGCAGAACAAGCTCGAGCGCTTCGCCCAGCACTCCCGCGTGCCGGTGATCAATGGCCTGACCAACGAGTTCCACCCCTGCCAGATCCTCGCTGACATCTTCACCTACATCGAGCATCGTGGCTCGATCGCAGGCAAGGTGGTGGCCTGGGTGGGTGACGGCAACAACATGGCCGCGAGCTGGCTGCAGGCCGCCGAGATTCTCGGCTTCACGGTGCACGTCTCCACCCCATCCGGCTATGAGATCGATGCGTCTGGCGTCGGTGTTTCCAACACGAACTGCTACCGCGTATTCAAGGATCCGACCGAAGCCTGCCGTAGCGCTCATCTGGTCACCACGGATGTCTGGACCAGCATGGGCTTCGAGGCCGAGAACGAAGCCCGCAAACAGGCATTTGCCGATTGGTGCGTGGACGACGAGATGATGGCGGCGGCACAACCCGACGCGCTCTTCATGCATTGCCTGCCCGCCCACCGGGGCGAGGAAGTTACGGCCGAAGTCATCGACGGCCCGCAGTCCGTGGTCTGGGATGAAGCTGAAAACCGGATGCACGTGCAAAAGGCACTCATGGAGTACCTTTTGCTCGGCCGGATCGGCTGAAAGCCGAGCCGGTCAGCCCGCCAGGGCTGGCATGCGGTTTGGGCGCAGGCTCACATGGCGCAAGCCATGTGAAGTGGCGAGAGCCACAGCCGCAGCCACAACCGGATGCACGTGCAAAAGGCACTTATGGAGCACCTGCTGCTCGGCCGCATCGGCTGAAATCGTTCACAGCAGCGATCACAGGCCGCGTTCGAAACGCAGGGTTACAAGCTGCTTGCTGATGCAAAACGGCCCCGACTCCGGGGCCGTTATCGTTTCTGCATCCGACTTGATGCCCAGACTGACGCATGGTCCTGCCACCGCTAGATCGCTCTATTGCCGCTGGCGCGGCGCTTGCCCTGGCGATACTGCTCTCCGGGTGTGGCAGCACCGGCCCCAAGCCCACCGTACCGCTACCTGAAGGCGGCACGCGGGTTGAGACGCCTGCCGAGCGCGCGATTCAGCCCGCCGCCGCTGTCGAGCTTCGAGACCTCGTACGAAGCATGAAGTCCCTGCTCAATCTGTCGCCCGACATTGCACGCAGCCAATGGGCGCGAAAGCTGCCTGCCACAGACACTGCGCAGGACCGGCGCTGGCTCGCCATGGCGGCGCAATTGGCCAGCTTCAATTCGCTCTCGCCCACCACGGCACGTGCGGCGATGCAGGGCCAGATCGACGCCAGCAACTTCGCAAGGAAGGCCTTCTACGAGCAGTGGGCATCCAGTCCCAGCACCCTGCCCACCAAGCCGGGCCTGGACGCGCGCGTGGACACAGCCATCGGCGCCTTCATCAAGGCCCTGGGCGAAGCACAGGTCGCCCTGAAGCAGCCGGGTAGCCGCGCCGCGCTGGAAGCCATCGCCCAGGCCGAAATGCCCAACCGCACCGCGATGTCAGCGCAGACACGCGGCATTGCCCTCGCCCCGCTGCTCGCGCTTGCGCAGCCCTGAGCGCCGGGTGCGTCGCAGCGATCCGCGCGGGCCGCTGCCTATAATTCAGTTGCTTGATGAACCGGCATCAGGCGTGATCGATCCCACTCTGCAACCAGCGGCTGCACATGTGCAAGTGGTGACCTGCCGGATGACTTTTTGGATGACCTGAAAAGCGCACGGGCTGGGTGCGACGGCGTCTTCACCCGCACTGTTTCTCGATCGAGGCTCCTGGCCCCATGGCTGCCAACATTCTCCAATCGCTTCCGCGCGGCGAACGCGTGGGTATCGCCTTCTCCGGCGGCCTGGACACCAGCGCCGCCGTGCTCTGGATGCGCAAGAAGGGCGCCGTGCCCTGTGCCTATACCGCCCACTTGGGCCAGCCTGACGAGACCGACTACGACGACATCCCGCGCCGCGCCAAGCAGTACGGCGCAGAGATCGCCCGGCTGATCGACTGCCGCGCGCAACTGGTGGCCGAGGGCATTGCCGCGATCCAGACGTGCGCCTTCCACATCACCACCGCGGGCGCCACCTACTTCAACACCACGCCCCTGGGCCGCGCCGTGACCGGCACCGCGCTCGTGGTGGCCATGCGCGAAGACGGCGTGAACATCTGGGGCGATGGCAGCACCTACAAGGGCAACGACATCGAGCGCTTCTACCGCTATGGCCTGCTGGCCAACCCGGGCCTGCGCATCTACAAGCCCTGGCTGGACGAGACTTTCATCACCGAACTCGGCGGCCGCAAGGAGATGAGCGAATTCCTGATCGCCAACGGCTTTGACTACAAGATGAGCGTGGAGCAGGCCTACTCCACCGACAGCAACCTGCTGGGCGCCACGCACGAAGCCAAGGATCTGGAGTTCCTCAGCAAGGGCATCAACATCGTCAACCCGATCATGGGCGTCGCCTTTTGGAAGGACGAGGTCGCCGTGAAGGCCGAGACCGTGAGCGTGAGCTTCGAGGAAGGCCGCCCCGTGGCCCTGAACGGTCAGCGCTTCGCCGACGACGTCACCCTGTTCATGGAGGCCAACGCCATCGGCGGGCGCCACGGCCTGGGCATGAGCGACCAGATCGAGAACCGCATCATCGAGGCCAAGAGCCGCGGTGTGTACGAAGCCCCGGGCATGGCACTGCTGCACATTGCCTACGAACGCCTGGTCACCGGCATCCACAACGAAGACACCATCGAGCAATACCGCGCCAATGGTCGCAAGCTGGGCAAGCTGCTGTATCACGGCCGTTGGTTCGACCCGCAGGCGCTGATGCTGCGCGAAGCCAGCCAGCGCTGGGTGGCCAAGGCCGTGACCGGCACGGTCACCCTCGAGCTGCGGCGCGGCAACGACTACTCGATCCTAGATACCGAGAGCGCCAACCTCACCTACAAGCCCGAGCGCCTGTCAATGGAAAAGGTCGAAGGCGCCTTCACACCGACCGACCGCATCGGCCAGCTGACCATGCGCCGGCTCGATCTGGACGACACGCGCGACAAGCTCTCCATCTACGTCAAGACCGGGCTGCTCGGCCAGGGTGGCGACGACGGACTGGGGCTGATCACAGGCCCGCAGGACTGACATACCCAGCGCGCCCTCGCACGGTCAGACCGCTTGGGCTGGTATGGGGATCTGGGCGCGCAGGCGTGCAGAGATCGAATCGCGAAACGCGTCCAGCGCCGCCTGCGCGTCGAACCACTCGATCCGAGCAAGCTCCGCCTGCGGATGAGCGGCCAGCCGCATGACCTCGGCCACGCAGCGCAGCACGTTCAAGCGCATCTCCGGATCGTGCGACACCGATTGCATGCTTGAGGCGCGGGCCTGCTGCGCAAGCGCAAGCGCCTCGGCCACGCGCCCGCAGCGTGCAAGGCAGTACGCCTGCAGGCTGACAGCGCCGGCGATTTCGGGCGCGGCCGGGTCCTGCACCTGCGCGATGCCGCGACCCAGACACTCCAGCGCCTCCGCGAATCGGCTCTGTGCTAGCAGGGCTTCGCCTTCCGCAATCAGCCCACGGCCGTGATTCGTCCCCGTGCCGAGTACGGCATTGAGCTGCGTGCCGGACACAACGCTCACACGCGCATGCGTCGCCGCATCGGCGTCGAGGGTCTGCGCCCACCAGCGCTCCAACGCAAAGCGCGCCTGAGCGGCACCCGCGACCAGCAGCAGGCTGCTGCGCACGGCATCGTGCTTGGCTGCCGCCTCGATCCCCTGGCGCAGCATGGCGAAGCAAAGCGCCTCTTCGCCGGCACGTTGCGCGACGTGCGCAATGGCTGCACAGGCCCGTGCCTGCGCCAGGCCGTCGCCAGGACCTGCGGTCGCGAGCGCCAGTGTCGCATCCGCCAAAGCACCGTCGATGTCGCCCGCGAGGTCGCGCACGTTTGCAAGCAGAGCACGCGCGTGCGCCTCGTGAGCCGGCGTCAGCATGGCCCGGGCATGCTCGACCGCCCGCTGACCCCACTCGATGGCTGCGGCGGTCTCCGGCTGGTAGTAGTGCCAGAGGCAGCGCGTCATCAGGACTTCAAAGTGCAACTCCGGGATGTGCGCCGTATCGACGAGCAGACCGCGCAGCAGCTGCATTGCGTCTGCAAAGCGCACCGCAGCGATGGCTTCCCGCGCAGCACTCAGGCGCTGTTCGATCGATGACATGCTGGATGAGGATGGTGGCTGCATGGCGTGTGCGGATGGCACAGGGACGCTAGCAAAGCTTTGTGGCGCAGGCATGCGGAACAGCCCCAAGTACGCGGCGATTGGTTTCTGGCAAGCCCAGCGCCGGGCTCGATCGGGCGCGGCTGGCGCGGGACTTACAAAGCTTCACGATCGAATTGCACGGCGCAGATACATTTCGCCCGGAGCCGAATGCGGCTGAACACGAACGGAGGATGCGATGGGACTGATGAGTTTTATGAAGGAAGCCGGCGAAAAGCTGTTCGGCCGCAAGGAGACCGAGGCTGCCGCGCAAGCAGTGCAAACCGCGCCCGATCCGGCGGCAGCGCAGGCCCAGCTGGACGCGCTGAACGCAACGGCAGCGCAAGCAATCCGCAACTACATCGACACCCAGAAGCTCAGCGTGGGCGGGCTGATGGTGGAGTTTGACGGCGCCACATCGAGCGTGACGGTGTCGGGCGAGGCGCCGGACCAGGCCACCAAGGAGAAGGTGCTGCTGTGCTGCGGCAACGTGGATGGCGTGGCGCAGGTCAATGACCTCATGACCGTGGCGGCGCCGGCCGACGAATCCAGCTGGCACACCGTGGTCCGTGGCGACACGCTCTCGAAGATCGCCAAGGAGGCCTACGGCAACGCCAATGACTACATGAAGATCTTCGAGGCCAACAAGCCCATGCTCAGCCACCCGGACAAGATCTACCCGGGGCAGGTGCTGCGCATTCCGGCCTGATCAGATCGACCGCGCGCAGGGGCGGTGTTCAGGCAGCAGCACCCAGTGCGCGGATTGCCTCCGCATAGCCGGCCACGCCCTTGCCCATCACCACCACGCGGGCCACGGGCGTGATGTAGCTGTGGAGCCGGAAAGGCTCACGCTGGTGGATGTCACTGATGTGCACTTCCGCCAGCGGGATGCTGGTGCCCTTGATGGCGTCGTGCAGGGCGATGCTGGTGTGGGTGTAGGCGCCGGCATTGAGCAGCACGCCCGCCAGACGACCGGCCTTCATGAGCTCACCGGCCTCATGGATCCAGTCGATCAGCACGCCCTCATGATTGGACTGGCGGCACTCGCAGGCCCAGCCGAGTTCGGCCGAGGTGGCCCGGCACAGCGCTTCGACGTCCGCCAGGGTGGCCGTGCCGTAGATCTGCGGCTCGCGCGTGCCGAGCAGGTTCAGATTCGGGCCGTTGAGGACGAGCAGGAGCGCTTGCATAGTGAATTTGTCCGAAATTGATCTATTTTTAACCATTCAATATCGACCTTCCGATTATCCGATGCGCGGAAAGTGCCATATTGACAGCTTGCAATTTTTTGACCGAAATTGACTTTTCAAATGCCTGGACTCAGACCACCACCGGCTCCGGCTCCAGCTGCACACCGAAGCGCCGCTGCACGGTGCCCGAGATCTCCTGCGCCAGCGCCAGCAACTCACTGCCCCGGCCGCCGCCATGATGGACCAGCACCAGCGCCTGACGCTCATGCACGCCCACGGCACCGCGGCGCTGGCCCTTGAATCCGCAGCGGTCGATCAGCCAGGCGGCTGCGAGCTTCACTGAGCCATCGGCCTGCGGGTAGCCGACGATCTCCGGATGCTCGGCCGACAGGCGCAGCCAGGCGGCGGCGCTCACCACCGGATTCTTGAAGAAACTGCCCGCGTTGCCCAGCACGGCCGGGTCCGGCAGCTTGGCGCGGCGCGTGGCCACCACCACCTCGAAGATGTCCCGCGCGCTGGGCTGGCTCACGCCGCGCTGCGCCAGTCCGCGAGCCAAGTCCGCGTAAGCGTCCACCGGTGCCCAGCGCTTGGGCAGTGCGAGAGTGACGGACACGATCACGAACCGCCCGGCTGCCTCGCGCTTGAACACGCTGTCCCGATAAGCGAACGCGCAGTCGGCGCGACTGAAGCGGCGCAGCGCACCGGTGCTGATTTCCACGGCCTGCAGGCTGTCGAATCGGCTCGTCAGCTCCAGACCGTAGGCGCCGATGTTCTGGATCGGCGCGGCGCCCACGCTGCCGGGAATCAGCGCCAGGTTCTCCAGACCGGGCAGCTGTTCATCGAGCAGGCGCGCGACGGTGGCGTGCCAGAGCTCTCCGGCACCCACCTCCACGAGCCAGGCATCGGTGGTTTCGCCGGTGCGCGCAAAACCCGCGATGCGCGGTGCCAGCACGCAGCCGGGAAAGTCGCCCGTGATGACGAGGTTGCTGCCGCCGCCCAGCACCAGCCGCCGCGAAGCCTGCGCAAATTCCGGCAAGCGCACCGCCTCCTGCACCGCAGCGACGCTGTCGCAGGTGATGAAATGCGCGGCATGCCCGGGCAGGCCAAAGCTGTTCAGCGGCTGAAGATCGCGATCTGTTTCGAGAGCCAGGGGCATGGCGCTGCAGTGTAGTTGGCTACACTTTTCGCTCTTGAACGCTCCACCACGAAAGCCGCGCCATGCCCTCGTTCGACGCCGTCTGCAAGCCCAATCTGGTTGAACTGAAGAACGCCGTCGAGCAGACCAACAAGGAGATCGGCACCCGCTTCGACTTCAAGGGCAGCGACTCGCGCGTCGAGCAGGGCGACAAGGCGCTGACCATCTATGCCGACGACGACTTCAAGATCGGCCAGGTCAAGGAAATCCTCGTCGCCAAATTGGCCAAGCGTCAGGTCGACGTGCGGTACCTGGAGTTCGACAAGCCCGAGAAGATCGGCGGCGACAAGCTCAAGCAGGCCGTGACCGTGCGCGAGGGCGTGCCCGGCGACAAGGGCAAGGAGATCGTGAAGATCATCAAGGACAGCAAGCTGAAGGTCCAGGGCAGTATCCAGGGCGACACCGTGCGCGTGTCTGGCGCCAAGCGCGACGACTTGCAGGCCGCCATCGCCCTGCTGAAGAAGGAAGTGACCGATCTGCCGCTGTCCTTCGAAAACTTTCGCGACTGAGGCTCACGACCAGACTCACCCAATCAGGGGAGTGATTTGTCACCAACGCGTGACCCTGCGGTTTGCGCGGTTTATGGTTGTGAAACAATCTGTTCCAGTCGTACTCTTGATTCGCTTCGCCGCGCTTCCCCTCCCGACTCATGGCTGACCAACAGACCTGCCACCTCGAAGAGAAGTACCCCCGGATCATTCAGCAGCTGACCCTGCTGTGGAGCCATCCGGAGCTCGAAACCTTCTTCGAGAAGCTGTGGATCGATGACCGCGGCAACCGCCAGGGCTTCCCGCCCGAGGTCATGAGCGAGCTGATGTTCTGCGCTTCCCTGCACCGCGACGCCTACCCCGGTCTGTACATGAAGCTCGATACGGGCATTGCCAATCGCGCCTCGGATCAGTTCTTCGGCCGCCGCAACTGAACAGGGAAGCCGCAAATGCGAAAGGGCCGCGATTGCGGCCCTTTTTGCATGCGTCCCGCCGGCGGATCAGAGTTCGATCACGGCCCAGGCGGAGTGGTTGTGGATCGACTCGAAATTCTCCGCCTCGATCCGAACCTTCGACAGCCACGCCTGAGTGCGCAGCGCAATCGCGATGTCGCGCACCAGGTCTTCGACGAACTTGGGGTTGTCATAGGCGCGTTCGGTGACGAACTTCTCGTCGGGCCGCTTGAGCAGGCCGTACAGCTCGCTGGAGGCCTGGGCTTCCACCAGGCGGATCAGTGCTTCGATGGATGCACCGCTCTGGGTCTGGTCCAGATGCGCCGTGACCACGATGTGGCTGCGCTGGTTGTGCGCGCCGTACTCGCTGATCTCCTTGCTGCATGGGCACAGGCTGGTCACGGGAATGGTGACCTGAACCGTGACCTCGGCCACGTCCGGCCAGGCCGTGCAGCGCATCAGCACTTCATAGTCCAGCAGGCTCTGGACGCCCGAGATCGGCGCAGTCTTCTTGATGAAGAGCGGAAACTTCAACTCGAACTCGGCCTCGCCGGCCTCCAGCCGCTCGCACAGCGCCTTGCCCACGGCAGGCGCATCGGCCAGGCTCCATGCCGCCGTGTGGCCTTCGAGCATCGCCACGAAGCGGGACATGTGCGTGCCCTTTTTTTCGGCCGGCAGATGCACGGAGAGCGAAAACTCGGCCACGGTGGGCTGGGGGCCAGTCTCGGCGGCCCAGAGGATGGGGTAGCGCAAACGGCGCACGCCCACGCGCTGGATCGCCAGGTGGCGTTCGTCACGCGCACCCTGCACGTCGGCCAGCATCTGCATGTCGACAGGTTTCATCATCGATCGGAGGAGTGTTTCTGTTCTGGTGTCTTCGGCAGCGGTTCAAGCCACCCGTAGCTTGTCCTGAGCACCAGCGGGCTGCGCAAGTTGCGCAGCAAAGCGGTCACGCACGGACTTCTCGATGCCCGCAGCATCCAGCCCGGCAAGGGCCAACAGCTTGGCAGGGTCACCATGGTCGATAAATCGGTCCGGCAGGCCGAGTTGCAAGACCGGCGTGTTCACGCCGTGGCCATGCAGGCACTCCAGTACGGCGCTGCCGGCACCGCCCATGACGCAACCCTCCTCGACCGTGACAATCGCCGCGTGGCGCCTGGCCATCTCGACGGTCAGCGCGTCGTCCAGCGGCTTGATGAAGCGCATGTCCACCACTGTGGCACCCAGCTTCTCGGCCGCGGCCAGCGCCGGCGTCACCATGCTGCCGAATGCGAGGATCGCCACGCCGCTGCCTTCGCGCCGCACCACACCCTTGCCCCAAGGCACTTCGGTCAGCGCTTCCTGAATCGCCGTGCCCGGCCCTGTACCGCGCGGATAGCGCACCGCCGCGCTGCCCTTGTGGCGATAGGCCGTGGTCAAAAGCATGCGGCATTCGTTCTCGTCGCTGGGCGCAAGCACGGCCACGTTCGGAATGCAGCGCAGGTAGGCAATGTCGTAGTTGCCGGCGTGCGTGGCGCCATCCGCACCGACCAGGCCGGCGCGATCCATCGCAAAGGTGACGTCCAGATCCTGCAGAGCGACGTCATGAATCAGCTGGTCATAGCCGCGCTGCAGAAAGGTGGAGTAGATCGCCACCACCGGCTTCTTGCCTTCGCAGGCGAGACCCGCGGCAAAGGTCACGGCATGCTGCTCGGCAATGCCCACGTCGAAATATCGCGCCGGAAAGCGCTTTTCGAACTCCACCATGCCCGAGCCCTCGCGCATGGCGGGCGTGATGCCGACCAGGCGCTCATCAGCAGCGGCCATGTCGCATAACCACTCACCGAAGATCTGCGTGTAGGCCTTCTTCGGAGGCTGCGCCGGAGCCTCGATGCCCTTGCTCGGGTCGAACTTGCCTGGGCCGTGATACTTGACCGGATCGGCTTCGGCCAGCTTGTAGCCCTGCCCCTTCTTGGTCACGACGTGCAGGAACTGCGGATGACCGGTTTCCTCAGACAGCTTCTTGATGTTCTCCAGTGTCGGAATCAATGAATCCAGATCGTGGCCATCGATCGGCCCGATGTAGTTGAAGCCGAACTCCTCGAAGATGGTCGCCGGCACGACCATGCCCTTGGCGTGGCCCTCAAGGCGCTTGGCCAGCTCGAACAGCGGCGGAACATGCTCCAGCACCTTCTTGGCCTGCGCCTTGGCCGTCGTGTAGAAGCGGCCGCTCATCAGGCGGGCCAGATAGCGATTGAGCGCGCCCACGGCGGGGCTGATGCTCATGTCGTTGTCGTTCAGGATGACGGTCAGGTGGATGTTGTCCGTCACGCCGACGTTGTTCATCGCCTCAAAGGCCATGCCGCCCGTCATGGCGCTGTCGCCGATCACGGCCAGCGCGTGGCGCTTGGAGCCCTGCAGCTTGGCAGCCACGGCCATGCCCAGCGCGGCAGAGATCGACGTGCTCGAATGCGCCGTACCGAAGGCGTCGTACTCGCTTTCAAAGCGGCGAGGAAAGCCGGAAATGCCGCCGAACTGCCGCAGCGTGGGCATCTGGTCGCGCCGACCCGTCAGGATCTTGTGCGGATAGGTCTGGTGGCCGACGTCCCAGACGATGCGGTCGTCCGGCGTGTTGAATACCGTGTGCAGCGCAATGGTGAGTTCGACCGTGCCCAGATTGGAGGACAGGTGCCCACCCGTCTTGGAGACGGAGTCCAGCACAAAGGCACGCAGTTCGTCGGCCAGCACCTTGAGCTGATCGCGCGAAAGTGCACGCAGCTGGGCTGGGGAGTCGATGGTCTTGAGGAGCGAGTAGTCCATGTCGTTCTTCTTCGCGAGGTACGTGCTTCGAGCGTCGATTCTCGATAAGCGCGTCAGTGCGAGCGCCGCACAATGAGATCGGCCAGCGCGGCCAGTGCATTCAGCCCGCCCGCACTATCGCGCGGACCCAGGCTGTCCAGATGGGCATGGGCTTGCAGGCGCAGCGCCTCCGCCCTGCGGCGCGCTTCGTCGAGCCCGAGCAGTGACACATAGGTGGCCTTGCCCTGCTCAGCATCCTTGCCAGCGGTCTTGCCGAGCGTGGCGGAATCAGCGGTGGCGTCCAACACGTCGTCCGCAATCTGGAAGGCCAGACCCACGGCGCGGGCAAACTGCTCGAGGGCATCTTGCTGCGTGAGGGGCAGGCGCATGGCCACGGCCGGCATCATCACGCTGGCAATCAGCAGCGCGCCGGTCTTCATGCGGTGCAGCTGTTCGAGTTCGGGCAGAGCGAGCTGCTTGCCTTCACTGGCCAGATCGATCGCCTGACCGCCACACATGCCCTGGCTGCCCGAGGCGTGCGCCAGAAGGCGGATCACGGCAAGGCCATCAGACGTCGGCTGTGCAGCGCAGGCCTGCGCCAGTACCTCAAAGGCGCTCGATTGCAGGGCATCACCCACGAGCACGGCCTGTGCCTCGCCAAACCGTTTCCAGACCGTGGGCTTGCCGCGGCGCAGTTCGTCGTTGTCCATCGCAGGCAGATCGTCATGCACCAGCGAATAGGCGTGAATGAGTTCGATCGCCACCGCCACGGCATTGGCCAGCGGCGCCGGGCATCGGGCGAACTCGGCACTTGCAGCCACCAGCAATGCGCGAACCCGCTTGCCGCCACCCATGACCGCATAGCGCATGGCGTCGTGCAGGTGATGCGGCACGGTATCGGCCTGCGGCAGGGCGGCATCCAGTGCCGACTCGGCCCGACCAAGCGCAACCTGCGACCATGCGGCGAAGTCGAAGGCCGCGCCGGGCCGTGCGCTCAGCTCGGGATCCGCAAATGCCTGCGCGCCGCTCAACGCCGCGACTCCAGCTTCAAGGGTTGCTCGTTGCCCTGCGCATCGATCAACTTGAGTTGATCTTCAACGATCTGCAGTTGCTCCTGGCAGAAGCGCTCCAGGCGCTTGCCACGCTCGTAGGCGGCAAGATTCTCCGCAAGGCTCATCGAACCGGCTTCCATGTCGCTGACAAGCCGGGTCAGCTCGGCCATGGCGGCTTCGAATGTCTCGGGCAGGGGCGCTTCGGGCGAAGGGCTGGCTGGCACGGATACGCCCTGGGGCGTTGCTTTGGCTGGCATAGGTGCTTGATTTTAGTCAGGCAACCCGGACATGGGGCGTCATCAATGCGCGCAAACCCTTGTTTCTGCGAGGATTTTGAGCAGAGTGTCGGTTTTCCCTGAATGGACCCGGCGGGTACACTCCCGCTCCCCTTCAGGAGTCTGAACCACCCAGGAATTTTGTCCACGTTCAAGGAGCCCGCACGTCATCATGTCCGACATCTCCACCGCGCGCAAACTGCTGCCTGCGAATAGCCAGCTTCCGGTCGATGTGTACTTCGACCAGGCGACCTATGAAAAGGAGATGCGACTCATCTTTCATGACTTGCCGCGCTACGTGGGTCATGAGCTTGCCGTGCCCAACGTGGGTGACTTCTACGCCCTGCCCCAGGAAGCCGAGGGGCGCATTCTGGTGCGCAACGGGCAAGGGATCGAACTGCTTTCAAATGTCTGCCGGCATCGCCAGGCGGTCATGCTCAACGGCCGCGGCAACACGCAGAACATCGTCTGCCCCCTGCACCGCTGGACCTACGACATGCAGGGCCAGTTGCTCGGCGCGCCGCACTTCGAGCAACAACCCTGCCTGAACCTGAACCGCTATGGCTTGCAGCGCTGGAACGGCCTGCTGTTCGAGGGCGGAGCGAGCAAGGTGAGCGAGGACCTCAACGGCCTGGGGCCACTGTCGGAGTTCAATTTCGACGGCTACGTGCTCGACCATGTCGAGGTGCATGAGTGCGACTACAACTGGAAGACCTTCATCGAGGTCTATCTGGAGGACTACCACGTTGGCCCCTTCCATCCGGGGCTGGGGCAGTTCGTGAGTTGCGACGATCTGCGCTGGGAGTTCGGCAGCAAGTACTCGGTACAGACGGTCGGCGTGAACGACGCGCTCGCCACGGCCGGTTCGCCCACCTACAAGAAATGGCACGAGCAGCTCATGCGCTTCCGCGAGGGCAAGCCGCCCGCGCATGGTGCAATCTGGCTGACCTACTACCCCACGCTGATGCTGGAGTGGTACCCGCACGTGCTGACCGTGTCGGCGCTCTACCCCAAGGGACCGAACAAGACCGTCAATGTGGTCGAGTTCTACTACCCCGAGGAAATCGCCCTGTTCGAGCGCGAGTTCTGCGAGGCGCAGCGTGCCGCCTACATGGAGACCTGCGCAGAGGACGACGAGATCGCCGAGCGCATGGATGCCGGCCGCAAGGCACTGATGGAGCGCGGCGTCAATGAAGTCGGCCCCTATCAGAGCCCGATGGAAGACGGCATGCAGCACTTCCATGAGTGGTATCGCCGGGTAATGCAGCATCCGGCTGCCTAAGCAGCGGCCGGGGTTGACTCGAACGGGGAGGCCGCAGCCTCCCCGTCTTTTCATTCGGCTCCACGCAGCTCAATGCGATGAACAAGCCCGGATTGATCACGCTTTTCGCGCGCTGCCTGGCAAACCCTGAGGCGCACACTCAGTGCATGAACCCGAAATCCGAGATCAAGACGCCGGAGAGCACGGCCCCGCCGACTCGCGAGATGCCGCCGCCGGCCTCCATGGCCGCGCCGGTCCGCCTGGACACCGAGACGCTGGAGACCCTGCGCAACAGCAAGCTGTTCAAGGGCATCGACCTGCCGCAGTTCGCGAAAATCGTGGCCATGGGCCAGGTGCACAAACTGGGCTTCGGCGATCGCGTGATCGAGCCGGGCGAGCCCAACCGACGCATCTTTGTCGTGCTGGAGGGGCAGCTCGGGGTGTTTCTCGACCATGCCATGCAGAACAACGTGGCACGGCTGGCGCCGGGGCAAGTCGTGGGCGAGCACGCCATCCTGTCGGACGAAAGCGGCTCGGTCTATGTGGCTGCGCAGTGGCCGGCCCTGGTGATGAGCTTCGAGGCGAACGCATTCCGTGAGTTCATGGCGGGCGCGCCGGTGATCGCGCTCAACCTGATCGAGCTGCTCTCGGAGCGCCTGCGGGCGAGCAACCAGTGGCGCATGAAGACCGACATGGGCGAGGCGCACGCCGAGTTTCAGGCGACGCACGACCCGCTGACCGGGCTGCACAACCGGCGCTGGATGCAGGAGGCCTTCGAGCGCGAGATCAATCGTCACCGGATCGATGGAGCCCCCATCACGCTGCTCTCGGTGGACGTGGATCATCTGCAGAAGATCAACGAGTCCGCCGGCCGCAGTGCGGCAGACAACGTGCTCAAGCACGTGGCCGACACGATCAAGCAGGTGCTGCGCCCAAGCGACATTGCCGCCCGCGAGAGCGGCGACCGTTTTGCCGTGCTGCTGCCCGGCGCCTCACTGAGCGCCGCGGTGCAGGTGGCCGAACGGCTGCGCAAGGCGGTGAACCAGCGCCAGGTGCACCTGGGCGGGCGCATGGCGACGAGCACCAGCGTGTCGATCGGCTGCGCGGAGGACGCGACGCTTTCGCTGGATGCGCTGGGTGAACTCGCCCATGAGCGCATGAAGCAGGCCAAGGCGCAGGGCCGCAATCGGGTCGAGCCGGCGCCTTCGCATCTGCACTAATTCTGGCCGAAATCAGACTATTAATTCTGATCAAAACGTGCATTTCCGCATGTTATTAGCCAATCTTCGGCGAATTTAACACTCGTCATTCGATGGCCGATTTTGCAACTACCGAGAGATCCGGAGGATCTCGCCGTTGGCTGCATCGGTCAGCAGGTAGACCCAGCCGTCCGGCCCCTGACGCACATCGCGGATGCGCTTGCCGATCTTGGCGTTGTTGAACAGCACCTCGCCACAGTTCTGCACCGGCTGACCGGCACGCACGGTGCAGCGGATCGCGCCAGCCTGATCAATGTCCACGCGCCAGAGCGTGCCCCCGTACTGCATGCCGCCCACGAGCGCCTTGTTGCGCCACTCCGGGATGCCGTTGCCTGAGTAGATCAGCATGCCGCTGGGCGCGGTGGATGTCGGCGTCCAGGTGGTCACCGGCTCCACATAGGTCGGCGCGTGCGTACCGCCACCGATCCAGCAGGCCTCGCCCTGAGTCGCTCCATATTCACAGCCATAGCTGCGGATCGGCCAGCCGTAGTTGGCGCCGCGCGTGATGCGGTTCACTTCATCACCGCCCTGCGGGCCGTGCTCATTGATCCAGAGTTCACCAGTCGTGGGGTGAATCGCCGCGCCCTGCGGATTGCGGATACCCAGCGCCCAGATCGCGGCCTGCGCGCCGCTCTGGCTGGTGAACGGGTTGTCGGCGGGCGCGGTTCCGTCGGTGTTGATGCGCGCGATCTTGCCGTTGCCGCGGCTCAAGTCCTGCGAGAAGCCACGCTGATCACCGTTCTGGCGGTCGCCCATCATGACGAACAGCTTGCCGTCCGGCGCGAACAGGATGCGCCCGCCAAAGTGGCCGCTGGACCCACTGACCTTGGGGGTCTGGCGGTAGATGACCTGTACACCGGATAGCGCCAGCGTCGTCTCGTTCAAGGTCGCCGTGGCGACGGCCAAACCGTTGGCACCGCTGCCATCGCGCTCTGCGTAGCTCCAGTAGATGCGCTGGCTCGTGGCGTAGTCCGGTGCCAGCACGACATCCAGCAGACCACCCTGCCCCACACTGTCCACCGAGGGCACACCGGTGATGGCGGCCGAACGCGATCCGTTGGACTGCACGATGCGCATCGTGCCGCCCTTCTCCGTCACCAGAAAGCGCCCGCCGGGCAGGAAGGCCAGGCCCCACGGGTTCACCAACCCGGATGCCACCGATGTGATCTGCAGCGGACCTGACGAGGGCGGTGGCGGTGGGGGCGGTGGGGGCGGCGGGGGCGG
>LJIA01000022.1 GCA_001295775.1 beta proteobacterium AAP99 | reverse complement strand
GATCCTGAACCAATTGGCCGCAGCCTGCGATGGCGCGCAGATTTCCGTCACACTCACCAACAGTGCGGGCAGTGTCACCAGCCGCACCGCCACGCTGCGGGTGAATCCCGTACCGACGGCCCCAGTCATTACGCAACAACCCGCCAACCAGAGCATCCTGGTCGGCGGCACCGCAAGTTTCAACGTGGCCTATTCCGGATCGCCCACGCCAACGACCTCCTGGGAGATCAATGGCACTGCCTACGCGCCGGGGACCCAGTTCGCACAGCCCATCACCATCGGCTCGTCATGCACTGCGTTCGCGACGCTGAGCGTCAACAGCCTGGAATTCTCCCAAGTGACCTTGGGCTGCGACGGGACAACGGTCGCCGTGACGGTCAGCAATGCCTCGGGCAGCGTGCGTTCCCGCACGGCCACGCTCACCGTCAGCGACGGCGTCAATGTAGGTGCCCCAGTGTCCACAGGTGCATGCTTCGGCGGCCCCGCCGGCTGGTGCTTCTTGCAGCCCGCGCCACAGATCAACCTATTGACGGCGCTGGCCTTTGACAGCAGCGGTTCTGCGCTGAACATCGTTGGCACGCGCGGCACCGTGCTCAGCAGCGCAGACTTTGGCGGCACGGTGACGGCGAGTTGGCAGACCCAACGCCAGGACTTCACAGACCTGGCCTCGCCCAGCCCGGGGCGGCTGGTTGCGGCGGTGCAGGTCTCCGGGCAAGTAGGCTCAGAAGGCCTGTGGCTCAGCACGGACAGTGGCCAGAGCTGGACGCGCACGGACACAGGCGGCGCCCTGGCCGTGGCCTTCAAGGATGCACTGGTGGGCGTGGCCATTGGTGGCGACCGCATCCGACGCACCACAGACGGCGGCGCCACCTGGACTGACATCCCCATCCCCGCTTTTGCGAGCGGCCCGCCGCGCGGCGTGGCCTATGCCGGGAACGACGTGTTTGTCATCGTCGGACCGACGCCGGCTCGCAGCGCTGATGGCGGCCTGAACTGGGTGGCCATGCCGGGCGCGCAAGTGGCGTCCACAGGTCTGACCGACGTGGTATTCAACGGCCAGGGCGTGGGTCTGGCGCTCAATGATCAGGTTGCCGCGGTGGCCCGCACCACTGACTTCGGCGTGACTTGGACCAACGTACCGCTGCCCTTCATCGCTTCGCGCGCGGCCTTTGGCGGGGCCAACACGGCCGTGATCCTGAACGATCAGGACAGCACGCATGCGCGCAGCGTGGATGCCGGCGCAACCTGGAGCGCGGCCGGTACGAGCCTGCGCATCGGCCAGCAAAGGTGGCGGCCCTACATGCGCAATGCGCTGCAGGGAATCGCAGTCGGCAACTACGGTGCGATTCTGCGTACCGAAGACGGCGGCCAGAGCTGGTTGCAGGTTGCGGGAGGCAACACCAACGACACGGTCTATGTGATCGAGCCCAACCCGAGCCGCAGCGTCCTGCTCGCGCAGATCAACAGCGGCACGGCGCGCAGCACAGACGGACGCATATGGACCTTGCCCTCTTCCGGCCGGGTGTTCGCAACCACTAACTCCATTGGCTGGGGTTCGGACACGGTCGCGCTGATCGCCTCGCCGATCTTCGGGATCTGGCAAACCCTCGATGCCGGCGACAACTGGACACAAGTGCGCCCCCCCAATTCGAATGGTCTGCACACTGCAGTGGCCATGGCCAATGAACAGATTGCCGTGGTCGGGGGCTACCTCATCGTGAGCGGCGTCGCCTCCAGCTTTGTGGAGCGCACCACCGACGGTGGACAGACATGGAGCCCGGTCAACATTGCTGGCCTGACTGGGACACCCACGGCACCTTATGTTGCGCGCTTTGTTTCGCCCACCTTGGGCTTCATTGGCGGACCCAATGCCTCCCTCTGGCGCACCAGCGACGCTGGCCAGAGCTGGTCGCGCATCAACCTGCCGAACGAGGGCACCACCAACCAGACCGATAGCGTCCAGGCGATCCGCAACGGCCCGGGCACTAGCATCTTCATGGCCACGGATTCGTCCGTACTCCGCAACACGGATGGCGGACTGACGTGGACGCGTGTGCTGGACAACTCGGACCGCGGCAGCATGACGGACGTGCGCTTCCTGGATGCCAACATCGGGATTGCCGTGGGCGTAAGCAGCCTCTGGCGCACCAGCAATGGCGGTACGAGCTGGACACGCCTCGATCTGCCGTATCAAGGCTTGCTGCTCACCGCGGGCTGGACGCCAGGCGGCGACGCGCTGGCCGGCGGTGATGGTGGCGCGCTGCTGATCAATTCCGCGCAGGGCGCGCTTGCCGTGCGGCCGGAGAACCGGACCTTCAAGCAGACGCTGCGCCTGCGCCCGCAAACTGCGGTGCGGCCGGCGGCGACACCGCGCAACGGCGGGCGCGCCACCACCCAGAAACCTGCAGTCACGGTGGCACCCCGCAATCCCGCCGCAACCCAGCGCGACGTCACCCTCCCGCCGATCAAGCAGCGCATCAACGGCCGCTGGGTCACGGTGAAGCGCCCCGCGGTGCAGGTCTTGGCACCGCAACGCTAAGGCCGTTCCGCTTGTCTGGCGCGGCTCTTCAGCCACTTTGGGCTGGAGAGCCGCTTCCAGAGCCGATCTTGATTTCTGTATCAGGGTATCCGACACGACCCCACGCTTTCGCGAGCCCGGGGCGTGCAATGCCCTACGGCTGCCCGTCGCCTGCTTGCAAGGGCGCGGGGGCTCGGGAATCATCGCCGCGACGGATTGAACGCTTCCCTTGCTCCGGCCCAGCATTGAACCCATCAGCCCACTCCACCCCACACAGCGTGGCGCACGACGAAGCCCTCACCCTGCGCCTGCTTGGCGCGCCGGCGGTGCTTCGCGCCAATGGCAGCAGCACGCGGCTTGAGAAGCGTGCCGCAGGCCTGCTGGCGCTCGTGGCGCTGCAGCCAGGCAGTTCGCGCGCGCACGCGGCCGAGATGTTGTGGCCGGACTCGGACGATCCGCGCCGTGCACTGCGCCAGCAGTTGCTGCGCTTCAGGCGCGGCTTCGGACTGGATCTCATCGAAGGGGAGGATGCACTGCATCTTTCGCCTGCGCTGCGCGTGGACGTGCTGCAGGGTGGGGCGGGCGAGCTGCTGGGCAAGCTGAATTTCGAAGGTTGGGGCGACTTTGCAGACTGGCTCTCGATCGAACGTGACCGACGCCGCGGCGACGCGACGGCCCGGCTCAATGAGCAGCTCGCCACCGCTCAGACGCAAGGCGATCTGGATGCCGCCCTTCAGGCCGCGCAGGATCTGCTGCGCACAGACTTCGAAAGTGAAGTGCATCACCGCAATGTGATCCGGCTGCACTATCTGCGTGGCGACATGGCACAGGCGCAGGCCGCCTACGCGCGACTCAAGTCGCACTTGCGTGCCCGCTACGGCGTGCTGCCCAGTCAGGAGACTGAGCAACTCGCCCGTGCCGCCCAGCAAGCCGTAGCCGCGCGGGGCACAGCCTCGTCGAGGCTGCCGACGGTCCCGGTCACGGTGCTGCGCCCGCCCGCGCTGATCGGACGCCGGGCCGAACTGACGCAGATCCACGCCGCCTGGGCGCAGTCCCGTGCCGTGCTGGTGCTGGGCGAGCCAGGGCTGGGCAAGACGCGCCTGCTTGATGAAGCGGTGCATGGCACCCGGGGGCTGGTGGCCCAGGGTAGGCCGGGCGATTCGGGCGTTCCCTACGCCACGCTGGCGCGCCTTCTGCGCGCGCTGATTGATCGCTTCGAAGTCCGCCTGGGCGACAGCCAACGCACCAACCTCGCACGACTTCTGCCTGAGCTCGCCCCCGGGGCGGTACTGGCCGCGGAAGCACCGGGGTTGGTGCTGCAAGAAGCCGTAAAGGCGCTGATCAGCTCTGCACGCCTGAAGGGTGGCGCACTTGAAGTGCTGGTGATTGACGATCTGCACTTTGCGGATGAGGCCTCGGTCGAGATGATCCAGAGTCTTGTCAGTGCCTTCCATGCGCAATTGCACTTCGCGCTGGCCCAGCGGCCTGGCGAGGGCAGCGCAGCCGCCAGCGCCCTGCGTGCGCAGCTCGAGGAAGCCCGGTTCATGGAGCCACTGATCCTCGCACCGCTCAACGAGCGCGAAGTGGGCGAACTGATCGACTCTCTGGAGATCGAGCACCTGGACACCGCCACACTGGCTGCGCCCCTGACCCGCCACACTGGCGGCAACCCGCTGTTTGCGCTGGAGACGCTCAAGCAGGGGCTGGCTACCGGACAGCTGCGCGCCGGCCAGCTGCCGCAGCCCGATGCCGTGGGCACGCTGATCGAGCGGCGCCTCAAGCAGCTGCCGGACAAGGCCATCGCACTGGCCCGGCTGGCGGCAATAGCGGGGCCTGACTTCTCCATCGCGCTGGCAGAGCATGCGCTGGGCGAGCGCGCACTTGCACTGACCGACATCTGGAACAGCCTGCAGGAAGCGCAGGTGCTGCGCGACACGGGCTTTGCGCATGACCTTGTGGCCGACGCGGTGCTGCGCAGCGTGCCTGCGCCGATCGCGCGCCACCTGCACGGCGAACTGGCGGCCTGGCTGGAGCAGCGCGATGGCGAACCGGCGCGCATTGCCGCGCACTGGCTGGCCGCCGCCGATGCGCCGCGTGCCCTGCCCTGGCTGCACCGTGCCGCCGACCGCGCGCTGCAGGCTCTGCGGCCGCGCGAGTCCGTCGAGTTTCTCGAGCGGGCGCTGGAACTTGAGGTCCAGCTGGGGCAGAAGGCCACGGCGTTCGCGACGCTTAGCCAGATCGTCGATCTGCGCGTTCGCGTGGACCTCGGTGAGAACCTGCTGGCAGCGATCGAACGCCTGGCCACGCTGGCCACCACCGCCGCGCAGCGCGTCAGGGCGCTGCATGCGCGGGCGGAGTTCGCGATGCACCGATCCCAGGGCCTGCTTGAGGGACGCGAGGCCGCGGCGCAGGCACTGAATATCGCGCTGGAGATTCAGGACACGGCGCTGCAGATCGAGGTGCGCGCAACGCTCGCCGCGCTGGAGATGATGACGGGCCGGGCTGACGAAGCACTCAATCAGGTGGACGCGTTCCTCCCCGGCGCACGGGTGTGGCCGGACACGGAAACCCGGGCGAACCTGCTGGGCTATGCAGCCTATGTGCTCACCCGGACGCATCGCGCGGCCGAGGGCGCCGCGCTGTTTGACGAATCCGCCCGGCAAGCAATCGATATCCCGCGGGTGCGGCTGGTCGCGCTGGCCAATGCGGCACACGCACGCCTGCAGCTCAACGATGCGCAGGCTGCGCTGGATTGCCTGGCGCAGTCCGATGCGCTGCGCGCCGCCCATGATGATCTGCGCGGCTCCGGCCACAGCAATGCCTGGATGCGTGCGAGCGCCCTGCGTCTGCTCGGCCACTACCGCGAGGCGCTGGAGCTGCTTGATGCAGCCGCGCAGGACATGCTCACCGCCGCGCCGGGCAAGCTCACTTCCGTCCTGGCCGACCGGGCCATGCTGTGGCTCGAGCTGGGCCAGATCCACCGTGCCCAGCAGGACCGCGCACGGGCGCTCGAAGCCCGCACGAGCGCGCAAGGCGACGTGGCGCTGCACTTGCTGGATCTTCGGCTGCATGCGCTGCGGCTTGGCCCTGCGCCCGCCGCGCTGGAGCGCACACCGCCGCACTTTGCCCGGCTGCGCATTGCGCTGGCAGGCAGCGCCCTGCAGGACGATGCCAGTGCGCTGGCCCCCCTGGAGGACACGCTGCAGCAGTCGCGCAGCTGCGCCTACCACGGTCTGGAGGCAGCCACCCTGGCGCGCATGGCGCAGCGGCACCAGGCCATGGGCGGCCTGGGCGCGGCGCGCGACTGCGCAGAGCAGGCGATCGCCCGCTGCCCCGGCCTGAACACGGAAGATCTCAGCTGGCCGGAGATCATCCTGTGCGCAGCGCCGGCGCTGGAGGCTGCCGGGGATCGAGCGCGAGCCCGCGCGCTGCTCGACGAAGGCGCAGCATGGGTTGAGCGGGTCCACGCGGCGCTGCCCGCCGCCCATCAATCGTCCTTCCTGACACAGAACGCCTCCGCGCGCGAGCTGCTCACCAGCGCGGTTCAGGCGCGCCGCGGCTGAATCGGCAGTCGCCAAGCCCGGACCAGCAATGCAAGAGCCGCGCTGGGCGCGGGTTTTCAGGCCAAAGTGCCTGGAAACCCGCATGGGACAAGCGGAAAGCTCTTTCCGATTCACCGCTTGGGCCAGGCGTGCAGCCGGCCGGGTAGCGCTGTCGCTCCCAGTTGAGTGACGCCAATCGACAAAAAGCTACGCCCGCGTAACGGCGACTTCCCTACAAATCCAACGAGCGTGCCGCGGCCGGATGGTGCGGCGTGCATGAAAAGCACATCGTGCATTCAGGGAGCGAAGCATGAACATCCGCCGAACAGTGGCCCGTGGTCTGTTGATCGTCTCGGCAGCGGTCGCCCTGGGCGCGTGTGGTGGCGGGGGCGGCGGCAGTACGCCCCCTCCGCCGCCGCCGGTGAGTCCGCCACCCGCAAGCCCTGGCGTGGCCGTCGGGGTGATCGGACCCACGGGCGGTTCCCTCGCGACCCGGGAGGGTGCAGCGCTGGTCGTGCCGCCCGAGGCGCTGATCGGCAACTTTGGGTTTTCGATCGTCAAGGATGGGACCGAGGCGCCGCCGGTGGCGCCCCATCTGCGGCAGATCGGCAATACCTACACGATCGTCCCGCATGATCTGAGCTTCGGCAACACGGCAGAAGTCCGCCTGCCCTTTGACCCGAGCTTGCTCGGTGCCGACCGTCGCCCTGTGGTCGGCAAGGCCAGCCCCGGCGGTACCTGGGAGCTCATCGACGACTCACGCGTCGAGGGCAACGTGGTGATCGCGCCGGTGAGATCCCTCTCGACGTTCGCCCCCTTTGAGGCACCGGCCCCGCGTTTCTTTGTCGACCAATCGAACCAGGCGTACTTTCAGCTGACACCCAGCAACTATGCGGCATCCAGCGCCACCGAGGAAGGCGGGGTGCGCGTCTTCGGCCAAGGGCCGCGCGCGGTCACGGTCTACAGCCAGACCAATCTGACCCAGCGCGCCACGCTGGTCTTGAACGCCCGCTACCCGGCAGGCTCATCCCTGCACCGGACCTGCGGTGCCAACGACAGTGTGTACCCGACCTATGCGTGGTCGGTGGCGATGTTCTATCGCGACCCCGCAAACCCATCCACGGTGCGCGCCTACGCCGGGCCGCGGCGGCCCGACCGGGCATTGGTCGAGCTGCGGAACATGTCCGACGACATCGTCCGCACGACCGACGGTGAGGTCAGCCGTGAGATCTTCTTCGACCCGAGTACCAATACGCGCCCGCCCTGGACGGCCGGCATGACGATCACCCCGGCGATGGCCGCCACCGAAGGGTTCACACGTATCACTCAGAACGTTGAACTCGTCGCCACAGGGACCGCGCTCTACATGACGATCAATTGCAACGGGGCCAGTGTCCCGGTCGGCGAGCCGGTCTACATCGCTCAGCCGCTTGCCGGCCAGCGCCCTGCCATCCGGGAGCTGCCCGTCAATGCCGTGGCACTGGAAGGTCAGGCCCTCGCGAACGCGTTCAATGTCGTGACCTACCCAGTGGACGGTGCTGGGCTCGCAGTGCGTTGGCAGAGGCTGAGCAGCTCCACGGCAGGTCTTTGGGAAGACAAGCTGCCCACGTCTCCACCGGCCTCGACCGTCTCGGCGATCGGCGTTCAGATCAGCACGGGCAATTTCGGCGGCCCGATTCAAGGGCTGACGCGCCATTCGATCAACTTCTCGGCGCCGGGCCTCGGTGACAACGGGCGCATCTTCCGCGCCCGCGTCTGCCGCACCGAAGCCGATGACGCAAGCACGTGTACCTACACCCCGCCGGTCATCCTCACCGTGCGACCCGGAACAGTGGCAACGCTGGCGCCGAGCATCAGCGGCTTTCGCTTTGTGCCGGTGGGCATCCTGCCGGCCATCGAAACGCAATCGGGCGCCATGTCAGGTTTCACTGCGAACGTACGCGGTGTGCCCGCGCCCACTTTTCTGCGCCTTGAAACCTCCGGGGCCGGCGTGGCGTCCTGGGTCGACGCGAGCCAGATCTTCCCGGGCTTGAGCCTCCAGACCGCACCGGGAACGATCGTCAACTGCCTTCCCAATGCCCCGACGGTCTGCAGCACGGCGCTGGACACCACAAGCATTCGAGTGACGGTCGGACTGGCGCGCACGCTGGGCTCGGCCGATACAGGACGCGCGTTTCGGCTTACGGCCATCGGTACTTCGGGAACGGCGGAATCCACGGTGTTCCAGTTTGGACAGGCCGCGAGACCCCAGATCATCACTCAGCCCGTGAGCCAGACGGTCACCGCCGGTTCGGCCGTGAGCTTCGTTGCGGCTGCGGACGGCACGCAGCCCCTGTCTTACCAGTGGTACTTCGGCAACGAAACGCTGGTTGGACAAAACACGCCGACCCTCACGATTCCGGCAGTCACCAGCGCGAACGCCGGTCAGTACCGCGTCGAGGTCTCCAACGTGCCGGGGTTCGTGCTTTCGGAACCGGCCGTGCTGACCGTCACGTCCACGCCGCAGCCAGCCGTTGCGCCACCGAACATTAGACGCGCACCGGTCGCCGTCTCGACCACTGTGGGCGCAAGTGCGAGCTTCTCTGTTGTAGCCAGCGGCGGCGGCACGCTGAGCTTTCAATGGCGCCGCAACGGTGTCGCCATTGCCGGCGCAACGAGTGAGCTGCTGAGCCTGGGTTCAGTCGCGGCGGCCGATGCAGGCGACTACACGGTCGTGGTGACAAACAGCGCCGGCACCATTGTCAGCGCAGCGGCACCCCTGACAGTCAACCCGGCGCCTCAGCCTGCCGTCGCCATCGCGCCGATCCTGACCAGCCAGCCCCTGGGATTGGCAGTGACTGCCGGCCAGAACGCAACCCTGACGGTTGCGGCCACCGGCTCTGCACCGCTGTCCTATCTGTGGCAGCGCGATGGCGTGAACATCCCGGGCGCAACCGGGCCAGTGCTGCGGCTGAGCAACGTCCAGCCGAACGTCGCGGGCAGATACACGGTCTCCGTATTCAACTCAGCCGGCTCGGTCAACAGCGCCGCCGCCGGCCTGGTTGTGATTGTGCCGCCTGGCCAACCGACGATCAGTGCCGCGCCAGTGAACACCACCGTGGCATCGGGCAGTTCTGCCGCATTCAACGCCGCTGTAAACGGCAATCCGGCACCCACCTGCCAATGGACCCGCAATGGCGTTCCCATCAGCGGCGCCACCAGCTGCACGACCTATGTGACGCCGGCAACCTCAAGCGCAGACAACGGTGCCGTGTATGGACTGACAGCAACCAACGCAGTCGGGTCCGCTTCCAGCGCCGGCGCCACGCTCACCGTCACGGGCAGCGGGCCCGATGGCGTGCAGCCGCCGGTACTGATCCAGGACCCCACCTCGGTGACTGTTGTGCGCGGATCGTCAGTGGCGTTCACCGCCCTGGCGCGCGGCACGCCGCCCTTCACCTACCAGTGGTTCTTCAATGGCCAGCCGTTGCCCGGGAGCGACTTCCAGGTGCTGGGTTTCGGCACCGTGACTGAAGCGAACGCCGGGCTCTACACCGCCCGCATCAGCAACAGCGCAGGCAGCACGGGGACGAATCCGGCACGCCTGACCGTGGTACCGCCAAACGTGCCGGTCGCGCCGAGCATCAGCACCCAGCCCAGCACACTGACCGCGTTCGCCGGCCAGACGGTGAACCTGGCCGTGGCGGCGAGCGGCAGCGGGCCGCTCACCTACCAATGGCGGCGCAATGGTGTCAACGTGGCGTCGGATGGCCCGGTGCTCACGCTCGCCAACGTGCAGGCGGCCAGTGCCGGCACGTACTCCGTAGTTGTGAGCAATAGCGTCGGTACCGCAACCAGCGATGACGCCACGCTGACAGTGAACGCTCCGCCCACCGTGCCGCCGCCCCCGGAGCGGCCCAGCATCGTGACGCAGCCGGTGAACACCACCGTGACCGAAGGCAATACAGCCACGCTTGCGGTGGGTGTGAATGGCACCACCCCGATGAGCTTCCAGTGGAGCCGCGGAGGCGTGGCCATCAGCGGCGCAACGGCAGCGGCCTACACCGTGCTCAGTGCCGCTGCAGCCAACGCGGGCAACTACAGCGTGACCGTCAGCAACAGCGCGGGCAGCATCACCAGCAACACGGTTTCGCTCACCGTGAATGCCTCGACCACGCCGCCAAGTGCAGTGGCACCAAGCATCAACACGCAACCGCTCGGACTGACGGTCGTGGCCGGACAAACAGCCACCTTCGGCGTATCGGCCAGCGGCACAGGGCCGCTGACCTACCAGTGGCAGCGCAATGGCAGTGCACTTGCCAACAGCAACAGTCCCGTGCTGTCGCTGACCAATGTGCAAGCCGCCAACGCCGGCGACTACACAGTGACCGTCAGCAACAGCGCCGGCAGCATCGCCAGCAACGCTGCGAGACTCGTGGTGACGCCCGCCCCCACCTTGCCGGTCGTCAATGCGTCGCCGCAGAACCGCACCGTCCCTCTGGGCTCCACGGCGACCTTCACAGCCACCGTGACCGGCAGCCCGACACCGCAATGCCTGTGGATTCGCAACGGCATCGGCATCGATGGCGCCACAAACTGCGCGAGCTACACCACACCGGCCACCACGTTGGCGGACAACGGCGCCGTCTACAACCTGGTCGCGTACAACCCGGCGGGCGCCGTGTTCGGCACGGGTGCCATGCTGACCGTGCAGATCCAGCCGCCACAGGTTCAAAGTGAATCCGGCAACCGGACAGTGAATGCCGGAAGCCCCGCCACCTTCAGCGTGACCGCGACCGGCACGGAGATCCGCTACCAGTGGTTCCGCAACGGGCTGGCCATCCTGAACGCGACCGGCAGCAGCTACACCCTGAACAACGCGCAGACTGCCGACAACGGCGCCACATTCACGGTACAGGTCTGCAACAGCCCGGCCGCCGGCGGTCAATGTACGACCAGCAATGCGATGAACCTGACCGTGAACGGCGGGGTGAACGTCGGCCCGCCCAGCTCCGTGGGCGCCTGCTTCGGCGGTCAATTCGGCTGGTGCTACGTGCAGCCTGCGCCGATGGCCAATCGCCTGACCGGGCTTGCGTTTGACAGCAGCGGCAGCGGACTCACCATCGTGGGCGATGCGGGTACCGTGTTGAGCAGCAACGACTTCGGCGGAACGGTGACGGCGAGCTGGCGGACTCAGCGCTACCAGTTCTCGGCGCTGGTTTCGCCCAGCGCCGGCCGGCTGGTGGCTGCGATCGACGATCAGAATGACCCCGGCGTGCGCGGGCTGTATCTGAGCACCGATGGCGGGGCGAGCTGGACACGCACCTCGCCATCCAACTTCACGGTCAGCATCGCCTTCAAGGATGCGCTGGTCGGCGTAGCCGTTGGCCCAGAGCAAATTCTGCGCACCACGGATGGAGGTGATTCCTGGACGGCACTGACGGTGCCGGACATCGTCGCGCCGACCGCCACCAATCTGACGGGGGTCGCCTACGCCGGCAGCGATGTCTTCGTGGCCAGCGGCATCGGCCGCGGCGTGCGCAGCACCGATGCGGGACTGACCTGGTTCGTGGTGCCCGGCATGCTGACCGCCGACCCCAATCTCACCGGGGTGGCCTTCAACGGCCAGGGCGTGGGCCTGGCCTTGAACGGTTCGCAGCCTGTGGCCGCACGAAGCACGGACTTTGGTGCCACCTGGAGCACCGTGACGCTGCCCTTTGTGGCCACCCGCGCGGCCTACGCCGACGCAAACACCGTGGTCATTCTGGCAGGCGACAGCCGCAACGCGCGCAGCACAGACGGCGGCCAGAACTGGAGCCCGGAGGTGTTCAGCCTGCAGATCGGTGAGCAGGACTGGCGGCCCTACATGCGCAATGCGCTGCAGGGGATTGCCATCGGGAATTACGGTGCGATTGCGCGCACAGTGGATGGTGGTCAGACCTGGAGCCAGATCGCCGGCGGCAACTTCAATGACACGGTCTGGGCCATGGCGGCCAATCCCAACCGGAGCGTCTTGCTGGCGCAGATCAACGGCAGCCTGAAGCGCAGCACCGACGGCCGAACCTGGACCGACAACGCCACAGGCAGCCTGGTGTCGGCTTTCCGTCAGACCATCAGCTGGGGCTCCAACACGGTGGCTGTTGCCGCCACGAGCTTTGACGGTGTCAACATCAGCAGCGACGCGGGCGACACCTGGACCGAGATTCGCCCGCCGCTGTCCAACGGCAACTACCCGGCGGCGGCCATGGCCAATGCGCAGACCGTCATCGTGACGGGCTTCACCGTGACCAACGGCGTGCGTGAGAGCTTCGTGGAGCGTTCCACCGACGCCGGCCAGACCTGGAACCGGGTGACGCTGCCTGGCCTGGCGGGCTCAGGGGTGCTGCTCTCGGCGGCGCGCTTCGTCTCGCCCACGCTGGGCTTTGTTGCTGGCTCCGCCAATACCCCCGGCAGCGCGCGGCTGTGGCGCACGGAGGACGCCGGTGCCACCTGGCTGCAGTTCGCGCTGCCGGATGTCGGCACGAGCAATCGCCGCGACTTCATCCAGGCCATCCAGCCCGGCCCGAGTGGCACGGTCTTCATGGCGACGGATTCAGCCGTGCTGCGCAGCGCGGATACCGGCTTCAACTGGAGCCGGGTACTGGACAGCAGCGCGTTCGGCAGCATGACGGATGTGCGCTTCAGCGGCAGCACGGGGATCGCGGTCGGCGTCGGCGGCATCTGGCGCACCGATGACGGCGCCACCTGGACACGCCTGAACCTGCCGCTCAGCGGCGCCCTGCTGGCCACCGAGTGGGCCGCGGGCGGCCTGGTGCTGGCTGGCGGCGACGGCGGCACCCTGCTGGCCAACCAGTCGCTTGGCAACCTGGCGGCGCGCCCGGACAACCCGAGCTTCAAGCAGACCCTCCGGCTCAATCCGCAGATCGCAACGCGCCCGCCCAAGAGCACGCTGCGCCGAAGCGACAGCAGTTCGGTGCGCAAACCGAATGCAGGCACCTCCCGCACGCAACTGGACGCAGGCAGCCGCGCGCTGCTTCAACCCCCGCCGCTGAAGCAGCGCATCGGTAATCAGTGGGTGTCCGTGCCACGGGGTGCGCCCGCACGGCCTGAGCGAGACGCCGGCGCACTGCAACGGCGGTAACGCCGCCGCGATTGAAGCGGGCTTTCCGCTTGTCTGGCGCGGCTCTTCAGCCACTTTGGGCTGGAGAGCCGCACCAGATGGACGTCTACGTATCCAGATGCTTGTCGCTGCTTGAGCACTCTTCCGGCGGCGAGTAGGCAGGAGCGATCGATCGGCCGCAGCGCGGGTGAGGCGCTGCGCGCCTTACTTGGGCTGCATGCGAATGGCGCCATCCAGCCGGATGGTCTCGCCATTGAGCATGTCATTCGTGATGATCTGATGCACGAGCTTGGCGTAGTCATCCGGCTTGCCCAGGCGCGAGGGGAAGGGCACGCTGGCGGCCAGTGCGTCCTGCACCTCCTGGGGCATGCCGAAGAGCATGGGCGTGCCAAAGATGCCGGGGGCGATGGAGCAGCAGCGGATGCCGTTGCGCGCCAGATCGCGGGCGATCGGCAGGGTCATGCCGACCACGCCGCCCTTGGAGGCGGCATAGGCGGCCTGGCCGATCTGACCGTCATAGGCCGCCACGCTGGCGGTGTTGATCAGCACGCCGCGCTCGCCGGTGGCCTCTGCCTCGTTCTTGCTCATGGCCTCGGCAGCCAGTCGGATCATGTTGAAGCTGCCGATCAGGTTGACCGTGATGACCTTGCTGAACAGATCCAGCGGGTGGGCGCCGTCCTTGCCCACGGTCTTGGCCGCGGGCGCAATGCCCGCGCAGTTCACGAGGCCCATCAGCTTGCCCTGAGCGGTGGCGGCAGCCACCACGGCCTTGCCGTCCGCTTCGCTGGACACATCGCACTTCACAAAGGTCTGGCCCAGCTCCTTGGCCAGAGACTCGCCCTTTTCCACCTGCACATCGGCAATCACCACCTTGCCGCCCTGCGCAACCAGCATGCGCACCGCGCCCTCGCCCAGTCCGGACGCGCCGCCCGTGACGATGAAGACCTTGCCCTGAATATCCATGAATGCTCCTCGCGAGTGCTGCGCCCGCTGCGTGAACCTCGCAACGGCTGCTAATTGACGTAAACGGAAAGTGTAGCGACGAGCACGGACCAAGCGCGCGAGACCCAGCATCCATGCGGGTTTCCAAGGCAAATGGGCTGAAGAGGCGCGCCAGACAAGCGGACAGGCGTTGCGGGTGATCACCGGGACAGTCTTCAGTGCCGCCGGGTCATCGGCGAACACGCGCCGCGCATACAGCACGGTCACGGAATGTTCTGCTCACACAAAGAAAGACGCCCCGGCAAGCCGAGGCGTTTGTGCAAGCGGATGGCGAGTGCCGCGCTTACTGCAGCTTGACCTCCACACGCCGCGCCTGTGCATCTGTGCCAGCGTTCATCTGCTCGGGTTTCTTCATCTCGATACGATCGGCCGCGACGCCGGATGCCACCAGCCGGTCGCGCACCGCTTCGGCGCGCTGCTTGGCCAGCTCGGCGTTCTTGGCGGCGTCACCGCTTGCATCATGAAAGCCGCTGACCACGAACTTGCTGCCCGTCTTGGCGGTGTAGGCCGCCACCAGGCTCTTGAGGTCCTCGAAGCCGGCAGGCAGCGCCGCGGAGCCGCTGGCGAAGTACAGCACGGCCTCTGCGGTGCTTTCGGCGCCGCTTACGGTGCTGCGGATGAAGGCGGCACCGCTCGGGCCGATCTTGGAGACCTCCTCGGCGCTGGTCGGGAAGCCTGCCGGTGCTGCAGGCATGCTCGCGGATGGCGCGCTCATGGCCGCCGGGGCCTGCGCGGCATGGGGTGCCGGCTTGCCCGCGCCCGGCAGGATCGGGACGATCAGCAGGGCGACCAGGTTGATGATCTTGATCAGCGGGTTCACGGCCGGGCCGGCGGTGTCCTTGTAGGGGTCGCCCACGGTGTCGCCGGTCACCGCGGCCTTGTGTGCCTCCGAGCCCTTGCCGCCGTGGTGGCCTTCCTCGATGTACTTCTTGGCGTTGTCCCAGGCGCCGCCGCCGGTGCACATGGAAATGGCGACGAACAGGCCGGTGACGATGGTGCCCATCAGCAGGCCACCGAGTGCAGCCGGGCCGAGGAACACACCCACCAGGATCGGCACGATCACCGGCAGCAGCGATGGGATCATCATTTCCTTGATGGCTGCGCCGGTGAGCATGTCCACCGCGCGACCGTACTCAGGCTTGGCGGTACCTTCCATGATCCCCGGGATCTCCTTGAACTGGCGGCGCACTTCTACCACCACGGCGCCGGCTGCGCGCCCCACGGCTTCCATGGCCATGGCGCCGAACAGGAAGGGGATCAGGCCGCCGATGAACAGGCCGACGATCACGAGGTGGTTGGACAGATCGAAGGTCACGCCCTTGAAGCCGTAGCTCTCCAGGGAGTGCGTGTAGTCCGCAAACAGCACCAGCGCAGCCAGACCGGCCGAGCCGATGGCATAGCCCTTGGTGACGGCCTTGGTGGTGTTGCCCACGGCGTCCAGCGGGTCGGTGATGTCGCGCACGCTGTCGGGCAGCTCGCTCATCTCGGCAATGCCGCCGGCGTTGTCGGTGATGGGGCCGTAGGCGTCCAGTGCCACGATGATGCCGGCCATGGACAGCATGGAGGTCGCCGCCACCGCAATGCCGTACAGCCCCGCCAGCGAATAGGCCGCGATGATGGCGGCACACACGAAGATCACCGGCCAGGCGGTGGACTTCATCGACACGGCAATGCCCGCGATGATGTTGGTGCCGTGGCCGGTGGTGGAGGCCTGCGCCACGTACTTGACCGGCTTGAAGTCCGTGCCGGTGTAGTACTCGGTGATCCAGACCATGGCGGCGGTGAGCACGAGACCCACGACCGCGGACAGGAACAGCGGCATCGCCCCAACGGTCTTGCCGCCGCCCACGCTCACCGGCGAGGGGAACATGGTGGAGGTGATGAACCAGAACGCGACCAGTGACAGCACACCCGCAACGATCAGGCCTTTGTACAGGGCATTCATGATCTTGCCGCCGGGGCTGGCCTTGACGAAGTAGCAGCCGATGATCGACGCGATGATCGACACGCCGCCGAGCACCAGCGGATACAGCGCCGCCTGCAGGGGCGCGGAAGCCACGAGCAGCGCGCCGAGCACCATCGTGGCCACGAGGGTCACGGCGTAGGTCTCGAACAGGTCGGCGGCCATGCCGGCGCAGTCGCCCACGTTGTCGCCCACGTTGTCGGCGATCACGGCCGGGTTGCGCGGATCGTCCTCGGGAATGCCCGCTTCCACCTTGCCCACGAGGTCGGCACCGACGTCCGCACCCTTGGTGAAGATGCCGCCGCCCAGGCGCGCGAAGATCGAGATCAGCGAGGAACCGAAGGCCAGGCCGATCAGCGGCTTGATGGCTGCATAGACCTGCTCGGGCTGCACGCTCTTGGTGAGAAACCAGAAGTAGCCGGCCACGCCGAGCAGACCCAGGCCCACCACCAGCATGCCGGTGATGGCGCCGCCGCGGAAGGCCACGGCCAGGGCTTCATTGAGCCCCTTGCTCGCGGCCTGCGCGGTACGCACGTTGGCGCGCACCGACACGTTCATGCCGATGAAGCCCGCCGCCCCGGAGAGCACCGCGCCGACCAGGAATGCGAAGGCCGTCGTCCAGCCGAGCCCGGGAATCAGACCGATGACCACAAAGAGAACCACGCCGACGTAGGCGATCGTTCGGTACTGCCGCGACAGGTAGGCCTGCGCACCCTGCTGGATCGCTGCGGCGATCTCCTGCATTCGCGCATTGCCGGCGTCCTGCCGGTTGATCCAGCCAATCGACATGACGCCATAGACGACTGCGGCCAGTCCACAGACCAGCGCAATCAATAGTGCTTCATTGGCAGACATCAAGCTCCTCCTGTTGTTGATGCCCCGAGATCTCCTCGAACGGTCGGGGCAAAGAAAAACGCCCGCTGTCTGCACATGCGGGCGTTCGAATGCTGTGTCACGGCGCGGCGCTTGTGGCTGCCGATCTGCGCACGGCGGTGTTTCATCCGGAGGGGGCTCCGGTCAGGCTGCAGCGGTACGACGAGGTGATGCATGCAGCGCGTTGTCAGGTCCGGTGCTCAGCGGGCCAGCGCGGTGTCCACGCGGCTGCGGATCTCTTCGACCGCGCCGACGCCGTTCACCTTGCGGTACTGCGGCGCACCGGCAGCGCCACTCTCGGCCCACTTGCCGTAGTAGCCCAGCAGCACCTCGGTCTGGTCGTGGTAGACCTGCAGGCGCTTCTTGACGGTCTCCTCGCGGTCGTCATCGCGCTGCACAAGATCCTCGCCCGTGACGTCGTCCTTGCCGGCGACCTTGGGCGGGTTGTGCTTGACGTGGTAGGTGCGGCCCGACGCAGGATGCACGCGGCGGCCGCTCATGCGATCAATGATCTCGCTGTCAGGCACATCGATCTCGAGCACGTAGTCGATGGCCACGCCGGCGGCCTTCATCGCGTCTGCCTGGGGAATGGTGCGCGGGAATCCGTCAAACAGATAGCCGCCGGCACAGTCCGGCTGCGTCAGGCGCTCCTTGACCAGATTGATGATGATGTCATCGGACACCAGACCGCCGGAATCCATGACCTTCTTGGCCTCGATGCCCAGCGGCGTGCCAGCCTTCACGGCGGCGCGCAACATGTCACCCGTGGAGATCTGCGGAATGCCGAACTTCTCCTTGATGTAGCTGGCCTGTGTGCCCTTGCCGGCGCCCGGCGCCCCCAGAAGAATCAATCGCATGTGAAAAGCGTCCCAGTATCGTGTTCTAGTCTTGGCGCGAAGAAAGCGCTGATCGGCACGTTGGTCGGGCCGCCCCACAGCGCAAGGCCTCGCCTCCCGGTGTCAACCGGTCGAAATTAACCGAGCGCTTGGAGCTTGGTCAAATGCGTGCGCACTCGGCGCACGCCCGGCAGCCCGTAGAAAAGCAAGGGGCGCTTACGCGCCCCTTACTGCAGTGCATTGCGGGTCAGAACAAAGTCCTTACCGGACCGTCACCCACCACGAGCGCATGTAGTTGTCGGCTGCGTGCACCGCATCCACATTGCTGCGCATGGCCCAAGGAATCATCTGGCGGTGCAGCACGACGTGA
Organism: beta proteobacterium AAP99; assembly: GCA_001295775.1. GTDB lineage: Bacteria > Pseudomonadota > Gammaproteobacteria > Burkholderiales > Burkholderiaceae_C > Piscinibacterium. Next base: position 66,271 of record LJIA01000022.1, on the reverse strand, counting down.
TGGAACTCCTCGTTGTGCATACGTAGCGCAGACCGGATGATGTCTGTGCGCTTCTTGGCGTCCGGCTCGACGGCGGCCGCGTCGATCAGCGCATCCAGCTTGGGGTTCACGTAGCGGCCGTAGTTGTAGAAGCCCTGCTGGGTCTTCTCGTCACGCGAGTGCATGACCGGGCCCATGGTCACCTGTGCATCGGTGATAGCGCCGCCCCAGCCCAGCATGTAGAAGCTGGTGTCCGCCCGCTCGAGCTTGGGGAAGTAGGTCGTGCGCGGCATGGTGGTCAGCTTCACCTTCACGCCGATGCGCGCCAGCATGCCGACGACGGCCTGGCAGATTTCCTCGTCGTTGATGTAGCGGTTGTTCGGGCAGTCCATGCCGACTTCGAAGCCGTTCGGATAGCCGGCGTCGCTCAACAGCTTCTTGGCGGCGTCCACGTTCAATCCGGGACGCTCGCGGTCCAGCTCAGGCGCCAGGCAGGCCAGCGGTGAGGGGGTCATGCACCAGACCACCTGGGCCTGGTCGCGCATGATGCGCTTCTTGATGGCTTCGGCGTCGATCGCGCGATGGAAGGCTTCGCGCACACGACGGTCCTTGAAGGGGTTCTTGCCCTTCACGTCGCTGTAGAGCAGTTCGTCGCGGTTCTGGTCAAAGCCCAGGAAGATCACGCGGTTTTCCATGCCGAACAGGATCTTGGTCGGGCCGCCCTGCTGGTTCAGGCGCTGCACGTCCTGCGGTGCGGGATCCAGCACCAGATCAATCTCGCCAGAGAGCAGCGCGGCAGTACGCGTGGCGTCCGAGCGGATCGGCGTGTAGACCACCTCGGTCACGTTGCCGCGAATCGGGCGCCAGTAGTTGGGGTTGCGCACCATGACCGTACGCACATCCGGCTCACGGCTCTTGAGCATGAAGGGGCCGGTGCCATTGGCATTGCGCGAGGCGAAGGTCTCTTCCTTGTCCTTGAAGGACAGCGGACGCTCCACCTTGTTCTTCTCGGCCCAGGCCTTGCTCATGATGAAGATGGTGCTGGCGTGCTCGAGGAAGATGGGATTCGGCTTCTCCATCTTGAACTCGACCGTCAGGTTGTCCACCTTACGCGGCGTGCCCATTGCGCGCGAGTACGGCGCAATCTGGCTGTTGGGGTGCGCCGCGCGCTGGTAGCTGAATACGACGTCATCGGCGGTCATCGTGGAGCCGTCGTGGAACTTGATGTTCGGACGCAGCTTGAAACGCCAGGTGACGGCGTCGATTTGCTGCCAGCTCTCGGCAAGTTCGGGCACCTTCTCGAGCTTCTCGTTGCGCCCGACCAGGTACTCGTACATGTGATTGTTGATCGCGTTGGTGAGGCCCTCGTTCTGCGAATACGGGTCCATCGTCTGCGGATCGCCCTGGCTGGCCCAGCGCAGGGTCTTGGCATGCACCGCTGTGCCGAGCATGGCAGCTGCCAGCAGCGCACCGAGCAGAACTCTCTTCATGGAAGAACTCCCCTCTCTTCAGGAAAGAGGCGAGCCTACCCAACTGAGGCGGGGCTGCCAAGCCATTCGGCCATTGTGAAACACGAAGTGGCAGACCGCCGTTGCTTTGCGCCACGCGGCCCGGGTTTACCCCAGCAATGCCCGCACGCGGGCAAGATCCTCGGCGGTGTCCACGCCCGCGGGGGGCGCGGCATCCAGCACGCAGACCGCGATGCGCTCGCCGTGCCACTGAGCACGCAGCTGTTCAAGCTTCTCGAACTGTTCGATGGGCGCTTCCGCGAGCATGGGAAATCGCCTGAGAAAGCCTGCGCGGTAGGCATAGAGCCCGACATGCCGCAGCACGGCCGGTGCACTGTCGCTGATTCTGCCGTCGAACGGATAGCTCTCTCTGCCCCATGGGATAGGCGCGCGAGAAAACAGCAGCGCCCTGCCTGCGGCATCGCAGACGACTTTCACGACGTTCGGGTTGAAGATTTCCGCGGCGTCGACGATGGGGTGCGCGCAGGTTGCAATCGCACAGTCCGGCCGGCTCGCAAGCTCATCAGCCACTCGCGCAACGAGCTCGGGCGGCAGCATCGGCTCGTCCCCCTGCACGTTCACAACGATCTGCTCGTCGGCCAAGCCGAGCTGGTCTACGACCTCGGCCAGCCGATCCGTGCCGGTCGGATGGCTTTCGGCGGTGCGCAGTGCTGCGATGCCATGAGCCGCGCACGCATCCATGACGGCCTGGGCGTCAGTCGCAACCCAGGTCGCCTGCGCGCCGCTGCGCTGCGCTAGCCGCGCAACGTGCACCACCATCGGAGCATCACCGATCACGGCCAGGGGTTTGTTGGGCAGACGGGTGGATGCCAGCCGCGCCGGGACAACAGCGATAAACGGACTCATTCCTTGGGCGTATCCGTCGGACCGGGAGCATGAGCGTCCAGTGAGCGCGCTTCGGACACCAGCATGCAAGGGATGCCGTCACGAATCGGGAACGCCAGCTTGGCCTGAACCGAGATCAGCTCGGCGGCATCGCGGTCCAGTACGAGCTTGCCCTTGGTGACCGGGCAGACCAGCACGTCAAGCAGCTTTGGATCCACGGATGCACTCCAGAAGTAGGTCAGTCAGCCCGGATTCTAGGCGCGGCACAGCTGCGGCAACCCACAGCCGGGCGTCAATGAATCGCTCGGCCTTGACGGCGTCTTTCTCGGTGATGACGATCGGCCCGGTGATGCCCTCCGCCCAATCGAGCTGGCTCCAATCGAAGTGGTCCGGAAGCTCCTCGGGCAAGGCGGCGACACGCAGCCCCAGGCGCTCCAGTGACACACGGAACTGCGCAGGGTAGCCAATGCCCGCAGCGGCGGTGACTGCAGGAAAGCGAGCCCGAAAGCTCGCCGCATCCACGGACTCTCCAGTGCTGAGGTGGCGGAAGACCTCGATGTCGAGTCTGAGCGCATACTGCGGCCGCCTCAGGTCCGGCAGTGGTGGCCGGTCACGAAGCACCACCGCCGTCACCTGCTTGAGCCGCGCTGGTCCCTCACGCAAGGGGCCGGCTGGCATCAGCATGCCATTGCCAAAACCTCGGCGATCCACCACAGCGAGTTCCGCGTCTCGATGCAAGGCCAGGTGCTGGAGCCCATCGTCGGCGAGGATCACGTCGACCTCGGGGTTCGCTGCGACCAGCGCGCAGGCGGCCCGCACCCTCTGGCGACCGACCCAGACCGGTGCACCGGTGCGCCGCGCAAGCAGCACCGGTTCGTCCCCCACTTGCGCGGCGCTGCTGCCGGCAGTCACCGGCGTCAGTTCGCCCGCAGAGCCATAGCCGCGCGAGACGATGCCGGGGTGCAAGCCGCGTGCTCGCAGCTCATGGACCAAAGCTTCCAGGGTGGGCGTCTTGCCGGTTCCACCCACGAATACACCGCCAACGACAATGACTGGCACCGGCGCACGCGCACTGGGCAGAATGCCGCGTGCATAGAGCGTTCGCCGGATCGAGGCAATGCCTGCGTGCAGCAGTGCCAGAGGTGTCAGAGCGATCGCAAGCACGCCGCGCTTCAGCCACCACCCGGGAAACCGGCGCTTCATGCAGACCGCGCAGAAGCCTACTGCCCTGCCGGCAGAGACTGGCGCTGCGTCGCAAACGCCAGACGCGGAATGCCCGCCAGTCGCGCCGCCTCCATCACATTCACAACCGACTGGTGACTGGCCGCGGCGTCGGCATTGATGATGAGCACGGGGTCCTTGCGCTCGGCTGCCGCGGTCTGTAGGGCCTGTGCAAGCACCGCCACGTCCCGGAACGGAACTGGCACCTTGTCGATGGCATAGCGACCATCTGCGGATACGGCCACCTGGATTTCGCGGGGCCGCTGCTCGGTGTTCTGACCCTGAGCACCTGGCAGCGAGATTCTGAGCTCGGCAAAGCGGGTGAAGGTGGTCGAGAGCATCAGGAAGATGATGATGACCAGCAGCACGTCGATCAGCGGTACGAGGTTGATTTCGGGCTCTTCGTCCCGCCCGCGCCGGAAGTTCACTGGCGTGCCCCGTGAATCACATCAACAAGCTTGAGCGCGTCCTGCTCCATCTCGACGACGAAATCATCGACACGGCTTCGGAAATAGCGATGTGCGATCAGCGCCGGTATGGCGATCAGAATGCCGAAGCCCGTGTTGTAGAGCGCAATTGAAATGCCATGCGCGAGTTGGTCCACGTTCGTGACCCCGCCGGGGCCGCCTGACGCACCAAAGATCTCGATCATGCCGACGACCGTGCCGAACAAACCCATCAGTGGTGCGGCCGATGCGATCGTGCCGATGGCGTTCAAGAAGCGGGACAACTCGTGCGCCACGCCGCGTCCGACATCCTCGATCGCAGACTTGGTGACCTCTCGCGGGGCTTGCGCATTGCGCAGACCAGCGGCGAGGATGCGCCCGAACGGCGAGTTGCCCTCAAGCCGCTTCAGCACGTCGCGAGTCACCTGCCCGCCTTGCTGCAGCTTGATCACGTCGGTGAGCAAGCCAGCAGGAACGATCTTGCGGCGCTGCAGCGCAATGAAGCGTTCAACGATCAGGGCCAGCGCGATCACGGAGGCGACGATGAGAAACCAGATTGGCCAGCCGGCCGCTACGATGATTGCGAACAAATCGGAGTCCTTTGGGCAGCGCAGCCGCGGGAACGCAGCGCGCAGCGAAATGTAGCGGCCTTGCTTTGGCACCCAAAACCGGCAAATGCCGAGCTGGCGGGCTGGACAAGCCTGTGGATAACTCTGTGGATACTTCTTTGCGAGCCGCGAGAACACTGCCCGTTTCTGTGTCTTGCCGTAGGCACATGCAATCGGTTGACCGAAAAACCTATTTGCAATCAATGACTTGTAACGTATTTTCGTCATCTCGCGGCGAGTGCATGCTCGCAGGCTGATCGGACCGAAACTGTGGACATGTTTACAGATCGCGGCGCCACTACATCGTCAGATGTAGCGAACAGCCCTCGAGACCGGCTCAGCCCGTCTGCGTTGATTGCGGCCGTCGAACAGTGGCTCTCCCGGGGCTTTCCGGTGGTTCGCGTCCGAGGTGAAGTCAGCGGCCTGACCCGAGCGGCCAGTGGCCACAGCTACTTCTCCATCAAGGACGACTCCGCCAGTGTCCGTTGCGTCCTGTTCCGGCAGCGTTCCGGGATCGTGATGCCAGCGGCCTGGGGCAATGGCGACGTAGTCGACATCTCCGCGCGGCTCGCAATCTATGCCGCACGCGGTGATCTGCAGCTCATCGTGGAAAGTGTCCGCCCTGCCGGACAGGGCGATCTGCATGCCGCCTTCGTCGCACTGCGCGACCGGCTCAAGGCCGAGGGCTTGTTCGACGAGTCGCGCAAGCGCGCTCTGCCGACGTTTGTGCGCCGGGTTGCGCTGGTGACCTCGCAAGACGCCGCCGTGCTGCGCGACATCGCAACAACCTTTGCTCGTAGGGCGCCACACGTGGAGTTGCTGCTATTTCCGGCGGCCGTCCAAGGCTCCAACGCTGCGGCGGAGCTGATCACCGCGCTTCAGGCGGCAGGGGAGTATCCGGACGTCGATTGCGTCATACTCGCGCGCGGCGGAGGGTCGATCGACGACTTGGCCGCGTTCAACGACGAAGGGCTCGCGCGACAAGTCGCCATCAGCGCCATTCCCGTGATCAGCGCGGTCGGCCACGAGACAGACTTCTCGATCTCTGACTTCGTCGCTGACGTAAGAGCCCCGACCCCCACGGCAGCGGCGGAGCTCTGCGCAGCGCCGAGGGACGAGTGGTTGGCGAAACTCAGTGAACTCCGTACATCTGGCACGCGGGCCATGGGTCGCACCTTGCAGACGTTCGCGCAATCCGTCGATCTGCTTGGCTCAAAGCTGCTCAGTCCAGCGCAGCACGTAAGACTCAATCGTGCAGCGCTTCAGGAAAGCGCGCTTCGCCTTCGCGCCAGTTTGCGAGCGAGCACGGCTCACGCACGCGACGCGCTCGGCAGATGCCATCAGCGCCTGGCAAGTCAACGCCCGCAGGTGCAAGCGCGCGCGGCATGGCTGGCTGGCACGCAAGCGCGACTGCGGGGGATTAGCTTGCATGCTATCAGCGAGAAGCGTGCCGAATTCGCTTCATTGGCGGCACAGCTTCACGCACTCGGGCCGATGGGGGTGCTTCGCCGCGGCTACGTCCTTGTGACTCGCGCCGACGGCACTCCGCTGGCCAGCAGCCTGAGCGCGACGCCCGGCGAAGCAGTGACGCTTACCTGGCACGACGGCAGCCGCGGTGCAACGCTGGCCTCGCGAGGCAACATCGAGCGCGCTCAATAGCCCCGGCGCTCGCATGGCAACTGTGTGCCTTGCGGGCGATAAACTGCGCGCTTCCTCCAAGCCACTCCCGCAAAGAAAGGTGACTCCGAATGGAACACAAGCTGCCCGAACTGCCTTACGCCATGGATGCATTGGCGCCCCACATCTCCAAGGAGACGCTGGAGTTTCACTACGGCAAGCATCACCAAACCTATGTCACCAATCTGAACAACCTCATCAAGGGCACCGAGTTTGAATCGATGAGCCTTGAGGACATCGTCCGCAAGTCCTCTGGCGGCATGTTCAACAACGCTGCCCAGATCTGGAATCACACGTTCTACTGGTTCGGCTTCAAGCCAAACGGCGGCGGCGATGCAACTGGCGCAGTGGCTGCAGCCATCAACGCCAAGTGGGGCAGCTTTGCGGCGTTCAAGGAAGCGTTCAACAAATCCGCCCTCGGGAACTTCGGTTCAGGCTGGACCTGGCTCGTGAAAAAGGCGGACGGCACGCTCGACATCGTGAACACCAGCAATGCCGCGACCCCGCTCACCACGTCCGACAAGCCGCTGCTCACGTGCGATGTGTGGGAACACGCCTATTACATCGACTTCCGCAACCGCCGTGCCGACTACCTCGGTTCGTTCTGGTCGCTCGTTAACTGGGACTTCGTGAACCAGCAGTTCGCCTGATCCATGCAGGTGAGAAGTGCGAACGGGGCACCTTGGGTGCCCCGTTTCACTTAGTACGCCCTGCCCACTAGCGTGGCTTGAAGAGCCGCTCGACTCCGTCAATTCGTGTGCCGGGACGGATACCGCGCTGCTTGAACCAGCCCTGACTCATCTCAAGTGCGAATCTCGCGGGCTTGGCCGCGCAGTGGCTCTTTTCGGTCTGCGGCTGCATGTCTTCAATGTTGAGAATCACGCCGTCATCATCAAGAAATGCGACGGACAAGGGGATGAGCGTGTTCTTCATCCACATGCAATGCACGGCACGCAGATCGAACAGGAAGACCATGCCCTGCTGATTGCCGAGCTTCTCGCGAAACATCAAACCACGCTGCCGGTCAGCGTCTGTGGCAGCGACCTCCGCCTGAATCAGATGCATGCCTGCGCGCAGCTGGATGGTCGGCATCGCAATGCCTTGAGCCAGCGCTGGACCGCCAAACGCAAGCAGTACAGCGACACAAACGATGGCGCACAGCAGCTGGTGATGCAGCTTTTGGCGTACGGATGAGCTGGAATTGGTCAAGGTCATCACGAAGCTCGATGTTGAAACGCAGTTCCGGCCCGGGCCCTGCGACAGAAGCGTTGATCCAAAAATCAAAGGGGCAGGTTACCCCGCCCCTTTTGCACTGATGCTGCCGAGTCCGGCAGCAGAAGAATTACTTCTTCTCTTCAGCAGCCTTCTTGGCCTTAGCCTTCTTGGCCTTCTTGGCCTTCTTTTCGGTCTTTGCTTCGGCCTTAGCTTCAGCCTTGGCGGGAGCAGCCGGAGCGGCCGGAGCTGCGGGAGCAGCGCCTTGGGCAAACACGGAAGCGGCGAACAGAGAGGCCACGAGGCCGGCGATCAGCTTGGACATGTCAGATTTCCTTTTGAGCAACTAGTTGAGAGACCCGTCCCGGACTTGGCGTACGCCCGATCACGTAAACGTCGGTCAGGCGCTCAACGCCGCCGCAAAAGCATTCGTTGACAGACCCTTACGTGGAAACCCGATAGTTGATCACTTTCATTGGGTATTCGAAATCTTCTCCACAAACACAACAGGGCGCCGAAGCGCCCTGTCAGCTGGGATGCGACGACGCCTCAGGACGCAGCCGTGATGTTCGAGGCCTGTTTGCCCTTGGGGCCTTGGTTGACTTCAAACATGACCTTCTGGCCCTCTTTCAGCGTCTTAAATCCAGGCATCTGGATTGCCGAAAAATGCGCAAACACATCTTCACCGCCCTCATCTGGGGTGATGAATCCGAACCCCTTGGCGTCGTTGAACCACTTGACCGTACCCGTTGCCATCCGTACTTCCCTCCCAAAACCATTCAGGCCTCACGCCAATGCGAAATACTGGCCGAGCCGCAGTGTGAGAAGCACCAATACGCATCCGATGACTTCCCGCCAGCAGCTTTTTTAACGATCCAACAAAGCAATCGTCAAGACCCCGCTTGATATGAGGAATTGAGCATTTCCGCTGTCCCTGCTCCCCAGACTCACCGCAAAGGCGTGAAGGTGGGCCGCCTTAGAATGAGACAAATGCCACAGATTCAGGCCCGCAGAGACCTCCGCCCATGAGCGACAAACCCGTCGTCGGCCCGAACAACCCCGACTCCGACCAGGGCGACAGCGTTGTCGCCGAGCGTCAGACCGCCCGCGTCAAGCCGCCGCGGATGTTCCAGGTCGTGATGCTCAATGATGACTTCACGCCGATGGAATTCGTGGTTGGCGTGCTGCAGCGCTTCTTTGGCAAGAGTCGGGAACAAGCCACGCAGATCATGCTAAAAGTCCATCGAGAGGGGCGCGGCGTCTGCGGGGTGTATCCGCACGATGTTGCTGCCAGCAAAGTGGATCAGGTCACAGACTTCGCACGCCAGCATCAACACCCGCTGCAGTGCGTACTTGAAGAAGTCTGAACACTTTTCTGGAGAGGCGGCTTGAACCTTGCTTAGGACACCTCACCTGCAGACGATGCGGGCGCTTGAGCCTCAGGAGTTGCAATGATTGCGCAGGAATTGGAAGTCAGTCTGCACGCCGCCTTTGTGGATGCGCGAGCGAACCGTCACGAGTTCATCACGGTCGAGCACCTGCTGCTCGCCCTGCTCGACAACCCTTCCGCCTCTGAGGTGCTGAAGGCTTGCGCTGCGAACATCGAAGATCTTCGCAAGCAGCTCACGAATTTCATCAAGGACAACACACCGGTCATTCCAGGTACCGAGGAAGCCGACACTCAGCCCACCCTCGGCTTTCAGCGCGTGATCCAGCGCGCCATCATGCACGTTCAGTCCACCGGAAACGGCAAGAAGGAAGTCACGGGCGCCAATGTGTTGGTGGCGATCTTCGGCGAGAAGGACTCGCACGCCGTCTACTTCCTGCACCAGCAGGGCATCACCCGTCTGGACGTGGTGAACTTCATCAGTCACGGCATCACCAAGACGCCACAGGAAGAAGCCGCGGGCAGCAAGCGCAACGAGAACGAAGAGCAAGGCGAGCAGGCCGAAAAGCAGGCCAGCCCGCTTGAGCAATACACCCAGAACCTGAACAAGGCCGCGGTCGACGGTCGCATCGACCCGCTGATCGGCCGCGAGTCCGAAGTCGAGCGCGTCATCCAGGTGCTTTGCCGCCGCCGCAAGAACAACCCCTTGCTGGTGGGCGAAGCGGGCGTGGGCAAGACTGCCATTGCAGAAGGTCTCGCCTGGCGCGTCGTTCAGAAGGACGTGCCCGAAATCCTTGCCGACATGACGGTCTACTCGCTGGACATGGGCTCGCTGCTGGCCGGCACCAAGTACCGCGGTGACTTCGAGCAGCGCCTGAAGGCTGTGCTCAAGCAGCTCAAGGAAACCAAGAACAGCGTGCTGTTCATCGACGAGATCCACACACTGATTGGCGCGGGCGCAGCCTCAGGCGGCACGCTGGACGCCAGCAACCTGCTCAAGCCAGCGCTGTCCTCCGGCCAGCTCAAGTGCATCGGCGCGACGACCTACACCGAGTACCGCGGCATCTTCGAGAAAGATCACGCGCTCTCCCGCCGCTTCCAGAAGATCGACGTGAACGAGCCGTCCATCGAGCAGACAATTGAAATCCTGCGTGGCCTGAAGACGCGCTTTGAAGAGCACCACGGGGTGAAGTACAGCAAGGACGCACTGTCTTCTGCCGCCGAGCTCTCAGCCAAGTACATCAACGACCGCCACCTTCCCGACAAAGCCATTGACGTGATCGATGAGGCAGGCGCCGCGCAACGCATCCTGCCGCAGAGCAAGCGCAAGAAGACAATCGGCAAGAACGAGATCGAGGACATCATCTCGAAGATCGCGCGCATTCCGCCGGCCTCTGTCTCGAGCGATGACCGCTCCAAGCTTCAGACACTCGAGCGCGATCTCAAAGCCACTGTCTTCGGCCAGGATGCAGCGATCGAAGCGCTGGCTGCCAGTATCAAGATGGCGCGCTCGGGCCTAGGCAAGCCGGACAAGCCGATTGGCGCCTTCCTGTTCAGCGGCCCTACGGGCGTGGGCAAGACCGAGGTCGCCAAGCAACTCGCCTTCACGCTGGGCATCGAGCTGGTGCGCTTTGACATGTCCGAATACATGGAGCGCCACGCAGTGAGCCGCTTGATTGGCGCGCCACCGGGCTATGTGGGCTTCGACCAGGGCGGCCTGCTGACCGAGGCGGTGACCAAGAAACCGCACTGTGTTCTGCTGCTCGACGAAATCGAGAAGGCACACCCGGACATCTTCAACGTGCTCCTGCAAGTCATGGACCATGGCACGCTGACGGACAACAACGGACGCAAGGCGGATTTCCGCAATGTGATCGTCGTCATGACGACCAACGCCGGCGCCGAGACGATGAACAAGTCCACCATCGGCTTCACGACCAAGCGTGAGAGCGGTGATGAGATGGGCGACATCAAGCGCATGTTCACGCCCGAGTTCCGCAACCGTCTGGACGGTATTATCAGCTTCCGTGCGCTGAACGAGGAAATCATCCTGCGCGTGGTCGACAAGTTCCTGATCGCGCTCGAAGACCAGCTGCATAGCAAGAAGGTGGAGGCCATCTTCACCGACAACCTGCGCAAGCACCTGGCCAAGAAGGGCTTTGACCCGCTGATGGGCGCCCGACCGATGCAACGTCTGATCCAAGACACCATCCGGCGTGCGCTGGCCGACGAGTTGCTCTTTGGCAAGCTCGTCACTGGGGGCAAGGTGACGGTGGATCTTGATGACGAGGACAAGGTGCGCCTGATGTTCGACGACGGTCCACCGCCGGCCACACCCCTGCCTGATCCTGAGGACACGGCGACGGTGGAATAAGCACTGCGTGGGCGGCGCATAAGTGCCGCCCGCGGGTTAGACACAATGGGCGCGGCGCTTGTCGCGCCCATTGCTTTTGCGCACAATCAACCGGAGCAGGGCTTGCCGCGCACGTTCTGCGGCGCCCGGCCAGCGAGGTGCGCGATGCGCCGCAACGCACACTGCTTGGCCGAACTGCTCACCCCCAGGGGAAACAACAAGGAGACTTCAATGACGTTTGCTGTTCCGGCACGAAGGGCACTCGCCCTCGGCGCCCTGCTCGCGGCGGCTTGGGCAATGCCCGCCTTGGCCCAGGCACCAACGCCTGCACCTGCTCCCGGTGCCGCGCCCACCGCGGCGCCGGTGGTGACCACCACCACAAATGCCGCCTACCTTGCTGCCAACTGCGCCAACTGCCATGGCACGAAGGGCAAGGCCGTCGGCGGCATGCCGAATCTCGCCGGGCAGAATCGCGACTACATCATTGCCCAGATGCGCGCCTTCCGTGACGGCCAGCGCCCCGCGACGATCATGCATCAGCTCGCCAAGGGATACACCGACGACCAGATCGCGCTGATCGCCGACCACTTCTCGAAGATCAAGAACTGAAGGCAGGGGCACCATGAAGACTCAACTGAATCGCCGCGACCTGCTCAAGGCGCTCGGCGCAGGCAGCGCGCTCACGCTCGCCGGTTGTGCGGCCACCGAACAGCAGGCCGCCGCGCCGCAGAAAAAGCTCGGCCGCGTGATCGTGGTCGGTGCTGGTTATGGCGGCGCCACCGCTGCCAAGTACATCCGCATGTGGTCGGGCGGCGCGATCGACGTGACGCTCGTGGAGCGCAGTCCGCAGTTTGTTTCCTGCCCGATCTCGAACCTTGTGATCGGCGGCAGCCGAAAAATCGAGGATGTGACGCGCGACTACTGGGGCCTGCGCGAATACGGCGTGCAGGTCATCATCGATGAAGTCACCGGCGTCGACCCAGTCAAGAAGACGCTGCAGCTGCGCAAGATCCAGGATCTGCGCTACGACAAGCTGGTCGTCGCCCCGGGTGTGGATTTCCTGTTTGATCAGATCAAGGGCCTGGACGCGAAGGCGCAGGAGCGCTTCCTGCACGCCTGGAAGGCCGGCCCGCAGACCGTGGCCTTGCGCAAGCAGCTTGAGGACATGCCCGATGGCGGCGTGTACGCCATCACGATCCCGCGGGCGCCCTACCGCTGCCCGCCCGGCCCGTACGAACGTGCCTGCCAGGTGGCCTGGTACTTCAAGAACAACAAGCCCAAGAGCAAGGTCATCATCCTGGACGCCAATGAAGACGTGCAGTCCAAGAAGGGCCTGTTCATGCGCGCCTGGAACAACGACTACAAGGGTCTGATCGAGTACCGACCGAACTGGAACGCCAGCGAGCTGGATGCCACGGGCAGCACCATCATCAGCGATGTGGGCGACAAGCTGAAGGCCGATGTGCTCAACATCGTGCCGCCGCAGCGCGCCGGCGACATTGCGCAGCGCGCCGGGCTGATCAACGCCAACAACCGCTGGTGCCAGGTGGACTGGACCTCCATGGAATCCACCGCGCAGAAGGACATCCATGTCATCGGCGATGCCCTGCTCGCTGCACCAGCCATGCCCAAGAGCGGCCACATGGCCAACCAGCACGGCAAGGCGGCGGCCGCAGGGATTGTGGAGATGATGAACGGCCGTACGCCGGCGCCGCTGACCATGGCCAACACCTGCTACAGCTTCATTGACGACAAGCGCGTGGTCCACGTGGCCAGCGTGCACCGCTATGACAGCGCGCAGAAGACCATGGTTGCGCTGCCCATCGCCCAAGGTCCGGCGCTGTCCAGCGAGGCCAATGAGCTTGAGGGCGTCTATGCCTGGAGTTGGGCGCAGACCATCTGGAATGACATGCTGACCTGAGCGCAGCCGCAGTCCTAGGCAAGAAAGCAGAACGGGCCCGCGGGCCCGTTCTGCTTTGCAGGCGCCGGAACGCGGGACGGCGTGCAACCCGACCGGTCGCCCTCAACCCGCGCTGGCCAGCTTGCCGTTGCCGTCGATGCGCACTCGATCGCCTACGCGCCAGCCATTCTGCGCGGCCAGGGCGAGCACGCGGCGGCTGCCGTCATTCATCCGTACCGCCACTTCCACGTGCGTGGTGCTGTTGCGCTGCTTTTCGATCTCATTGCCCGCCAAGGCGCCGCCGGCCGCACCGACGACCGTCATCGCCTTGCGGCCGTCGCCTTTGCCGAACTGGTTGCCCACCACCGCGCCGAGTACGCCGCCGGCCACGGCACCCACACCGCTGGCGTCGCCCTTGCGGGTCACCGTGCGGATGGATTCGATGGTGCCTTCGTTGCGCGCTGCAACCGGCCCGGACGCGTCCGTCGTCTGCGCGGGTGCGCTGCTGCTGCGCGCGGCGGGGCCTCCAACCTGGCGCGGCGGCTGCTTGCTCATGGCCGTGGCTTCTGCGGTGTGGTTGGCAGGGTTGTCACCCACCACACCTTGGCGCTGCGCCGCGGACGCTGCCGAACCGCTGGAGGCAGCGAGCGCCGACGCACCGGCTTCACCGGAACGGGCCTGGCCGGTGGGCAGCAAGCCGGTCATCGCGGCAACACCGGTCAGGCTCAGCAGAATGACACTTCCGGCAGCCACCCACATGACGGGGTGGATCGAAGAACGGATCGGCGCTGCGGATTCGACGGTGCTCATGGGCACTCCCTGAAGTTGGATGTCCCCATTGAACGGGTCAGGGCGCAGCGCGAGCGCCTTCGAATCGTTTCAAACGTAACGGAACCTGCGAGTTGTATCTGAGATCCGCAGCCTGCAACGTAAGTGGAAATGACCGAAATTGACTTATTTTCAATTGAATGAGATTGACTTTCCGCACATTAGAAGCCGACCTCAGTCGAATTTTGTCAAAACAAAAAAGTGTCCGAAATTGAACCTTAACCGCGGCCGGTCGAACCAAAGCCACCCGCGCCGCGCTCGGACGCAGCAAACGCCTCCACGACATTCAGCTTCACCTGCATGACCGGCACGATCACCAGCTGCGCCAGACGATCCAGTGGATTGAGTGTGAAGGCCGTCTGCCCGCGGTTCCAGGTGCTGACCATGAGCTGGCCCTGGTAGTCGCTGTCGATCAGGCCGACGAGATTGCCCAGCACGATGCCGTGCTTGTGGCCGAGGCCGGAACGCGGAAGGATCATCGCGCAGTAGCCGGGGTCGCCGATGTGGATGGCCAGACCGGTGGGAATCAGGTGCGTGCTGCCGGGTTCGATGACCAGCGGCGCGTCGATGGCTGCGCGCAGGTCCAGACCGGCGGCACCGGCGGTCGCGTATTCGGGCAATGCCTGGCGCAGGCGTTCATCGAGGATCTGGACGTCCAATTGGATCACGGCTGAGAACTCACTTCTTCTTGGGGTTGAGCACACTGAAGGCAATGCCGCCGATGATCGCCAGCGCCAGGAAGTAGGGCAGGTCCAGGATTAGGGACAGCACGCCCGCTCCAAACAGCGAGCCGCCGACAAGCACGGCAACGCCCATCGGCGTCTTGAACCACTGGCGTACATCGACCTCGCCACTTCTCATGGCGTTGAGCAGGGCCTCGGCTTCGGCGCGCGTGAGCGGCGGCTTGTCGCCGCTCATTACTGCGCGGGCCCCCGCGTTCTGCGCGGCTAGCGCAGCAGGCTGCGGTGCCGTCGGCGGACCGGAGGCGCTGGCTGCGGCGGGCCGCGGCCGGCCTGACGCGGGCCGGCGAGCGCTGCCGCTGACATCGGTGAGCTGCTGCCCCACGTTCAGCGCTTGCATCCGCGCCTGGATGCGTTCGACTTCGCGCACGAAATCGCCATCCTTGGGGGTGAGATCGTCGATGTTCATGACATGCCTCCTCAGGCCCGCTGGGCCAGGGCAAAGATCTTGCGGATGGGTTCGATGACCTCGAAGCTGCCTGAGAAACCCGCTGGAATCACGCAGGTGTCGCCCGGGCCGTAGAACTTGGCGCCGCCCTGAGCGTCGTGGATCGCGCAGCGCCCTTCGAGCACGTGAAACAGTTCCGACTTGTCCGGTGCGAACTCGATGCGCCAGTGTCCGACCTCGCAGGCCCAGAGGCCAAAGCTGCCCCCGGAAGCGGCGTCCTCGTGGAACAGCCAGGTCCGGCGCATTGGCGTACCGGAGATGCGGCGATCCTCGCGCGGGAAGTCGGTCGTCGGCGGTGGCGCGGAGTCGGAAAAACTGATGCTTTGCATGGTGGGAGGAAGCAGCCGGGTCAGGCGATGCGAGCTGCGGCGCAGAATGGCCGACAGCCGGGAGCATTGTCCCATGCAGCCCGCAGCGTGCATGCCCGTCCTGAGACGAACCCGCTCCAGCCGCAGATGAAACCCGCGCGGCGCTGCAAGGGCTTGAACCGCGCGTATCAGTTTTTGACACTCCGGGCGCCGTTCTGACAGCGGCCTGCCGGCTCCCTAGTCTGCGCAGATCGCGCTGCTGCCGGTGCCCAGAGGCGGCCGGCCCAGGCGGCGCGCAGGGAGCGAACGATGAGCTGTGTATCTGGGGTGCAGTGGTGGTGCGATCTCAACAGCGCGGTTTGGGTCTTCGGGATCGCGGGCGTCGTGCTGGCCGTTTCGCTGGTGACGCTGAAGGTGCAGCACACGCGCTCGCGCCGCCGTCTGCTGGCCCGCCGCCGTGGGCGCGGCGCCGATCTGGGCGACCAGAAGCTGCCGCCCTTCGTGCTCTGCCCGGTCTGCCAGAACCTGACGCGCACCGATACCGCGATCTGCATCTGGTGCACCCAGGGTCTGACCGAGGTGTTTCGAGACACCCTCCCGCCGGGGCGCGACCGCTTCAGCCGCTACCGCGACGCCAAACAGACCCGCGAGGACCATGAACCCGGCAGTGTGCAGTTCAGTGGGTAGCGCTGCGGCCGCTCAGCGCTTAAGGATCGCGAACAGGTTGTTGTAGTCGTCCGTCCAGGTGGCGAACCCGGCGCGCGGCACCACGGCTTCGGCCCGCTCGGCGATCGGCTTGAGCGCAAGGGTCTTGACATCCGGCGTGGCCAGCACGTAATCCGTGCGTGAGAGGTACCACTCGGCCCGCTCGTCGGCGATCTTCACCGTGTTCATGCCGTTGGCTGCCGCGATGCCCGCCACGACCGGCACCAGGTCCAGGTAGCGGTTGGAGACGTGGAAGGCCACGATGCCACCGGGCGCGAGTTGCCGTGCGTAGGTGGCCATGGCCTCCTTGGTGACCAGATGCACGGGGATCGCATCACTGGTGAAGGCATCCACCACCAGCAAATCAAAGCCCTGCGGTGCTTCGCGCTCCAGCACGAGGCGCGCATCGCCCAGCGCCGTGGTGACCGTGGCGCGTGAGTCCTTCAGATACGTGAAATCGCGCTTGGCCAGGTCGATCACCTGCGGATTGATCTCATAGAAGCGGAACTGATCGCCTGGCTGGCCCCAGGTGGCGAGCGTCCCTACGCCCAGGCCGATCAGCCCGACCTTGAGCGGCCGCTTGCGTGCCTGGCGCAGGGCCTCAAGCGCCACGCCGGCGCCCGAGGTGCTTGAGTAATAGGTGGTGGGCCAGCGGCGGCGCTCCTCATCCAGAAACTGCTGACCATGCAGGATCACGCCATGCGTGAGCTTGCGGTCGCTGCCGTCCGGGCTCTGACGCACGCGTACCGTGCCGTAGAAGTTGCGGTCCATGGCAATCACGTCACGCGTGAACACCTCGCGGTATTGCCAGCCGAAGCTCGCCGTCATCACCGCGGCCATCAGGCCCAGGGTGGCCGCGGTGCCGGAGATGCTGCGCGAGATGCCGAGGAACAGCGCCACCACGGCCAGACCGATGATCGCGACCACGGCATTGCGCATGGCTTCGGTTTCGAAGGGGTTGGCGTCCAGGTGCCAGAACCACCACCAGACCGCAAAACCGAAGGTGGCGGCCACCAGCGTCGAGAACAGCGGCTTGACCCAGCCCTCATCGCGCATGACCACAAAAAGCATCAGTGCGGCCAGAAGCAGTGAAAGTGGCAGTTCCCAGTAGGCGTTGAACACGCGCGGCGCCACCAGCCCGACCAGCAGGCCGCCCACCGCGCCGCCCAGCGAGATCATCAGATAGAAGCGCGTGAGGTACTCGGGCTCGGGCTTGGCGCGCGAAAGCTCCCCGTGGCAGAACATGCAGATGACAAACAGCCCGCCGCAATACAGCGGTACCGCCTGCCAGAAGGGCAGCACGGTGTTCTTGGTGAACAGGCCCCAGGCCATGGCGGGCACGAGCACCATCAGAAGCGGCTGGAACAGGCCGCGGCGGTACCAGCGGTCCGAGTCAAAGCACAGGATGAAGGTCAGCAGATAAAGCGCCAGCGGCAGGATCCACAGGAAAGGCACGCTGGCCACGTTCTGCGTGATGTGCGTGCTGACCGTCACGAGCATGATGCAGCCCAGCGCGGACAGGGTGAACCAGAGCAGGTAGCGGCCGGGTGTGGGCGGCTCGTGCGTGATGTAGGCGTCGGGGTCCACCGGTGCGGGCGGCGGCATGGCCGCCACGGCGCGCGCGGCCAGCACGGCGCTGGCGCCACAGAGCAGCGCAAACAGGACGAACAGCCCGGACCACACCCAGGCCTGCTGCTTCACGGGCATGAAGGGCTCGATGGCGAAGGGATAGGCCATCAGCGCAAACAGCGAGGCCAGGTTCGACAAGGCAAACAGGCGGTAGACCCGCTCCCGGCGCGCATCCGTCTTGGGCGTGACGGTGGCAAACCAGTTCTGGATCAAGGGGCCGGTGGACGACACCGCGAAGTACGGCAGGCCGATGGTCGCGGCCAGCAGCAACATCAGCCGGCCGGTGGGGTCTTCATCGCCCAAGGGTTTGAGCGCCGGGTTGGCCAGGATGGGCAGCGTGAGCAACGCCAGCAGCAGGACGCCCAGATGCACCTGCATCTGGCGGCGGATGGCGAAGCGCCCCATCAGGTCTGCGTAGCCGTAGCCCGCCAGCAGCACGAGCTGAAAGAAGGCCAGGCAGACCGTCCACACCCCGGCCGAGCCTCCAAACCAGGGCACCACTTGCTTGCCGATCAGGGGTTGGACCAGGAACAGCAGAAAGGCCGACAGGAAGATCGTCAGCGGAAACAGGCGGACCATGGAAAGCCTTGTCAGGGGATTGCAAGGAAATATACCGGGCACCGTGTAAGGACTTTCCCGCCCACTCGACTGACCCTGCGTGAGATCGGCTCACACCTTTGCAATCGCAACATTCAGGAGATCAGATCATGAACAAGCAAGCACTGCTGCGCACCGCATTCGCATCCGTTCTGGCCGTAACCGCCACCAGCGCCGTCATGCCGGCCTACGCCCAGGCCGCCAAGGAAAAGTGTTTCGGCATCGCCAAGGCCGGCCAGAACGACTGCGCCAACGCCAGCGGCACCCACTCCTGCGCCGGGCAGAACAAGGTCGACATGGCTCCGGATGAGTGGAAGTACGTGGCCAAGGGCACCTGCGAAAAGATGGGTGGCGGCCTGACCGCCGACGCCGCCAAGAAGATGGCCGACAAGAAGATGATGGAAAAGAAGTAAGCCGCGCCGGCTTTACACCTGCCGGATGCACCTGACCGAGGTTTCCATGGAACAGAACCGCTTGGGCTGGGTTGGTCTGGGTCTGCGCCAACCGCACTACCGTGCGTTTTGCCAGGCTGCGGAATTCGCCCCGACAGCACAACACACGCCCGCCCCCGGTGCGTCCGGCAGCACTGAATTTGCATTCCCGCCGGCCGCACTGGCCAGCGTGGACTTTCTGGAAGTTCACAGCGAGAACTTCTTTGCACCCGGCGGCGCCGCGCGCGCCGTGCTGGATACCGTGCGCCAGCGCTGGCCCGTGAGCCTGCACGGCGTCGGCCTGGGCCTGGGCAATGCACGCGGCCTGTCCGCTGCGCACCTGGCCAAGCTGCAGGCGCTGGTGGCCGCCGTAAACCCGGCGCTGGTGTCTGAGCACGTGTGCTGGACGGCGGACGCGTATGCGGCCTACAACGATCTGCTGCCCCTCCCCTACACCCGCAGCGCGCTGGACACGCTCTGCGCACACATCGATCAGGTGCAGACTTTGCTGAAGCGCCCCATCCTGATCGAGAACGCCACGGCCTACGTGAAGTTTGCGGATGACGAGTTCGCCGAGATGGATTTCATTGCGGCAGCGGTGCACCGCACCGGCTGCGGCGTGCTGCTGGATGTGAACAATCTCTACATCAACAGCGTGCACTTCGGCTTTGATGCCGCCGCCGTCCTGAACGCCCTGCCTGAAGGCGCCGTGCGACAGTTCCATGTGGCCGGTCACCTCGACACCGAGGACGGGCTGGTGGATGACCATGGGTCGCGCGCGCGTCCGGCCGTGTGGGCGCTGTATGCGCGAGCGCTGGAGCGCTTCGGGGCGCAGCCCACGCTGATCGAATGGGACACCGATGTGCCGCCGATCGAGGTGCTGCTCGATGAGATCCGCATCGCCCGTGAAGTACAGGCGCAGATCATCAGTCTGCCGGAGCCCGCCGATGCGCTCTGAGCTGGAAGCGCTCCAGGCACGCTTTGGCGCCGCGCTGCGCATGCACGACGCGGCCGGCGCGCTGCTGCCCGAACTTGAGGGCGATGCCGAGCGCAATGCGCGCAGGATCGGCCTGTATCGCGGCAATGTGATGGCCAATGCCACGCGCACGCTCGGCGCGTCCTACCCCGTCACGCGCCAGATGCTCGGCCATGAATTCTTCGATGCCATGGCGCCGCACTTTTGGCGCGCGCACCCCGCACAGGAAGGCGACTGGGCCCTCTGGGGCAGTGCGCTCGACACCTTTGCCGCGCAATTCGAACCCACGGCCGGTTTTGCGTGGCTGCCGCCATTGGCACGACTGGAATGGGTGGTGCACGAAGCGCAGTTCGCACCGGACGCGACGGCCGAGCAGATCGAAGCCGCTGCAGAGAATCCACTCATCATCCCCGGAAGCCGCGTGCTGGCCGAGTCCGTGCCGATCGTCACGCTCTGGCGTGCCCATCAGCCGGGCGCGGAGATCGATCTGAGCCAGATCGATCTGCAGGCCGCTGAAGGCGCGCTGGTCCTGCGCCAGGGCTTCGCCGTGCAAGTTTTCCCGCTGCCGTTCGACCAAGCCTCAACACTGATCGAACACCTCATGGGAGAACCGACATGAACACGCTGACCCAAATGCGCAGCAACCCTTTTCTCACCCCCTTGGGCAAGTTGCTCGCCCATCTCGAGCCCTGGGGCCAGAGCGTATTCCTGCTCGGCCTGCGTCTATATGTGGCCAACGTGTTCTTCCTCGCTGGCCTGACCAAGATCCGCGACTGGGACACCACCCTGCTGCTCTTCACGGACGAGTACAAGGTGCCGCTGCTGCCGCCGGAGGTGGCAGCGGTGTTCGGTACCGGTGGCGAACTGGTGCTGCCGGTGCTGCTGGCACTCGGACTGGCGGGTCGCTTCGGTGCGGCGGGCCTGTTCGTGATGAACATCGTCGCCGTGATCAGCTACCCCGGCATCGCCCCCGCCGCGCTGCAAGGCCACGTGACCTGGGGCGTGATGCTCGCCACCGTGGCGCTGTTTGGCAGCGGCAAGCTGTCGATCGACTGGGCGGTGTGCAAGGCGGTGTGGCAGCGGCTGGGCTTGAAGCAGGCGCGGGCTGCAGCCTGAATCAAAAAGGCGTTTCCGCTTGTTGGATGCGGTTCTTCAGCCATTTTGGCCTGAAGAACCGCATGAATACTGGATCTAGATATTCATTCCCGGGCTTGATCAGGCTTCCCGCAGCGCGTCCACGATCTTGAGCTTGCTCGCCCGCCGTGCCGGCAGGAAGCCGCCGACCAGCCCCATCACCAGCGAAAAGATCAGCGTCTGCACCACGATGCTCGGTGTGAGCACGAAGCCGAAGGCGATCTCGGCGAAGGTGCTGAAGTTCACCGTGGACAGGCTGAAGTTCTGCATCAGGCTCGCGCCCAGCAGGCCGATCAGCCCGCCCACCAGACTCAGCAGCAGGCTTTCGAGCATGAAGGCCATCAGCACCGCGCTGCGCCGGAAGCCCAGGGCACGCAGGGTGCCGATCTCGCCCACGCGCTGCGCTACCGTGGCAAACATGGTGATCATGGCGCCGACGATCGCGCCGATCGAGAAGATCACCGAGATGGTCAGGCCCAGCACGCGGATGAAGGTGGCCAGGGCCTCGGACTGCTCGCTGTAGAACTGCTGCTCGCGCTTCACATCGAGCTGCAGGCGCGGGTCGTTGTCCAGGGCCGCCTTCACGCGGTCGAAGTCGTCCGGGTCGGCCAGGCGAAAGATCACGGTGGAAAAGGACAGACGCCGAAAGCCCTGCATCATCTGCTCGGCATCGCCCCAGACCTCGCTGTCAAAGGCCGTCTTGCCGCCGTCCATCACGCCCACCACCACCCAGTCGCGCCCGGCAAAGCGCAGGGTCTCGCCGATGCCAGCGCCGGAAAAGCCGGCCGCTATCGAGCTGCCGGCCACGATCTCGTTGGTGCCCGGACGGAACATGCGACCTTCGGTGATGCGCACCTGCGGGCGCAACGCAGCACCCAGCGGCCCGATGCCACGCACCGTGACGTTGCTCGGCTTGCCGGTGTTGCGCCGCTCCAGATTGATGACGACCACCGGCTCCTTGGACACCAGGCGCTGGCCGGTGCCGTCGGTGGCAATGCCGCTGCTGCTCTCCACGATCGATGCCGACACGCGATCGATACCCGAGGAAATCTCGCTGCCGCTGCCCTTGCGGATCACGATCACGTTGTCCGGCTGCCCGGTGGCCACCAGCGTGGCCTTGATGCCCTCACTCATCATCAGCACCGTGGCAAACACGTAGACCACCAGCGCCAGACCCACCGCGGTCAACGCGGTGGTCACGCGCCGCACCCAGAGGTTGCGCGCGATGTAGGAGAGCGGCACCTGCTTCATGCGCAGCCGCCTGCGTGCTCAGGCCACATGCCGCAGCCCGCCCACGATGTCGATGCGCGCCATCTTCCATGCAGGCCACGCCGCCGCGATCAGGCCGACCACGACGGCCGCGCCCACCTGCAGCAGCACGGTGGTGTCGCTTACCGCCACCACTGGAAACAGGTTGCCGCTGGCCTGCTTGAAGCCGGCGGCGAGCGGATAGGTCGCAAGAATGCCGATGGCCCCGCCAATCAGCGCAATCAGCAGGCTCTCACCAAACAAGAGGCGCACCACGAAGCCCGGCTGGAAGCCCAGGGCCTTGAGCGTGGCGTACTCCGCCGTACGTTCGCGCGCAGTCATGGTCATGGTGTTGGCCATGACGGCGAGGATGATGACCAGGATCACGTAGCTCACGGCCGACACCGCCAGCAGGATCTGCTCGCTCATCGACACAAAGGAGAGCTGGAAGGCCTGCTCGGTTTCGGTGAGGGTCTCGCCCTGGGAGTTCTTGAAGATGGCATCGACCCGCTGGGAGACGAGGGCCGCGTCATCCGGGTTGGCAATGCGCACCACATAGGCGCCCACCTGATCGGCCGCGCGGCTGTTGCCGCTCTTGCGTACGGACTCGCTCAGGTACTTCCAGTGGAAGAAGAAGCGCGAGGTGTCGGTCTTGGCGTCGGCGCCGTCGTAGATGGCGCGCAGGGTGAAGGTCCAGGTGCCGGGGTAGATGGTGCCGCGCAGGGCGATCTGGTCGCCCACCTTCCAGCCGTAGGTGTCGGCCAGCTTGCGGCCCGCCACGGCGCCCTGCCGGTCCAGCAGGAAGGCCCGGCGCTCGCCCTCGTTGAAGATGAACTCCGGGTAGAGATTGATGTAGCTCTCCGGGTCCACGGCGAACTGCGGGAAGAAGTTGCGCTCGCTGCCGTAGACGCCACCAAACCAGTTGGACCAGGACACGCCCGTCACGCCGTCGACGCCGCGGATGCGCTCCGCATAGGACAGCGGCAGCGGGAACACAAGCGAGACGGCATTGCGCGTGACCAGGCGCACGCTGGACGTGGCATCAGCCCCGGCGTACCAGGCGTCGATGATGGTGCGCAGAAATCCGAAGGCCGCGATCGCCACCACCAGACCCACCATGGTCAGCAGGGTGCGCAGCTTGTGGCGGAAGGCGTTCTTGAGCAGCAGCTTGAACATGAACATGGTTCAGTGCCCTCGATCCGGAAACGCAGATCCAGCATTCATGCGCTTCTCCAGACCAAAATGGCTGGAAAGCCTTGCCAGACCAGCGGAAGCGCAGGCGGTCACTCCGCCTCCGCCGCTTGCACGGCGGGCTCCGCAGCCGCCTGCGGTGCATCGCCATCCACCAGGACGCCCTTCTCCAGCTCGATGCGGCGGCGCGCGCGGGCGGCGGCCTTGGGGTCGTGCGTCACCATGACGATGGTCTTGCCCAGCTCGGTGTTCAGTTGCTCCAGCAGGTTGAGCACCTCGGCGCCGGTGGTGCGGTCCAGGTCGCCGGTGGGTTCATCGGCCACGATCAGGGTCGGGTCCGTCACCAGCGCGCGGGCAATCGCCACACGCTGCTGCTGGCCGCCGGAGAGTTCATTGGGGTAGTGGTCCATGCGGTCAGCCAGCTGCACCATCTCCAGCGCCGCGCTCACATGCTCGCGCCGCTCGCTGCGCGACAGGCCCGTGAGCAGCAGCGGCAGTTCCACGTTCTCGTAGGCCGTGAGTACGGGCATCAGGTTGTAGAACTGGAAGATGAATCCCACGTGGGCGGCCCGCCAGTCGGCCAGTTCGCCCTCGCTCAGCCGCGCAATGTCCACGCCATCCACCTCGATGCTGCCGCCGCTGGGCTTGTCGATGCCGGCGATCAGGTTGAGCAGGGTGCTCTTGCCCGAGCCGCTCGGCCCCATGAGCGAGACGAACTCGCCGGGCATGACGTCCAGGTTGATGTCCGTGAGCACGGGAATGACCTGCTCGCCGCGCAGATAGGCCTTGGCCAGACTGCGGATGCGGATGATGGGAGTGGTATCGCTCACGGGGTCGCTCATCGTGCGTAGTGCGGAACTCAACGCCCGGCCACGCGAACGGCGTGGCCGCCGGCCAGCTTGGCGTCCGGCTTGAGCACGACGCGATCGCCACTCTTGATCTCGCCACTGACCACCACGCTCTCGCCCACCGTGCCGCCGCGCTGCACGGGCACCAGTTCCAGCACCTCGCCCTTCTCGGTCTTGTTCACGCGCAGCACCGCCGGCTTGCCCTCGCGCTCCACGATCGCGCCGGGGTTCACGGCCAGCACCGGCTTCTGGTCGGCATCCGTGATGGGCTTGGACAGGAAGGTCACCTTGGCGCTCATCTCGGGCAGGATGCGCGCATCCAGCTTGTCGAACTTGATCTTGGTCATGACCGTCGCCTTGGCGCGGTCCACTGTGGGCACGATGCGCGCCACGCTGCCCTTGAAGCGGGTGTCTGGCAGGGCATCGAGCACGATCTCCACCGGCATGCCGATGCTGACCTTGGCCAGACTCGATTCACTCACATCGGCCTCGACCTCCAGCGTGCTCATGTCCGCCATCGTGACCACGGCGCCCAGACTGCCGGCGGCGCTGGAAAAGGGCGTGATGTTGTCGCCCACGTTGGCGTTCTTCACCAGCACCACGCCGTCGAAAGGCGCGCGGATCTCGGTGAAGTCCTTGTTCACGGCGGCGGCGTTGGCCCCGGCGCGGCTGTTCTCCACGCCGGCGCGAGCCTGGGCGACAGCGGCCTGGGCGCGCTCCACGCGGGCGCGGGCGTCGTCCGCGGCAGAGGCGGAGACGAAGTTCTGCTTCACCAGGCTCTGCACGCGGGCGAAGTCGGCCTGGGCGTTCTTCAGCTCCACCTCGGCCGAGGCCAGGGCCGCCTGAGACACATTCACGGCCGCCTTGGCGCCGGCCAGCTGCGCCGCCACGTCACGTGCATCCAGCCGGGCGATCAGGTCACCCGCCTTCACGCGGCTGCCCTCGGCCACTGCGAGATACTCCAGCCGACCGCTGGCCTTGCTGGACACCGCCGCGCGGCGTTGCGCCACCACATAGCCGCTGGCGGTGAGCTGCGCGAACTGCTGGCTGGGTGTGGTGGTGATGACCGAGACCACCTGCACCTCGGGCTTGCGCGGCATGGCAAGAAAGACAGCGACCACGACAACGACGATGGCGCCGATCACGGCCCAGCGCACCCAGGGCTTGCGGCGCTTGGGCGCGAGGCCGCCGCGCTGGATCTTGAGCTTGGCCAGGGGGTTGCTGCTTGCGGGTTCGGTCATGAGGGGGCGGTGCGGCGCAGTGCGTCGACGTGGAGGAGTCTGTGCCGATGATAGGTTGCAGCCCGCTGCGCCGCGTTTGGCCAGGCGCTGTGGCTTTCAGCAGGCTGACAGGCGCCAGAACACGAGGAGCGGGTGCCTGAAGACGCGCTCCCAGAGCCATTTCTATTCATTTCGGCCGAATTTAGGTCGAGCATGAAATCGCTCATAAAGACCGCCAGACATGCGGAAAGTGACTTTATATCGATGACAAAAACGTCACTTTCAGCCACACGACACGGGCCACCTCAGCGCCCAACCCGCTCAAGCCGCGATCACGCCACCGCCCAGACACACCTCGCCGGCATAGACCACCGCGCTCTGGCCGGGCGTCACGGCCCATTGCGGCTGATCGAAGGCGAGCGTGAAGCCGTGTGCGTCGCCCGCGGCCAAATGGCAGGTGGCGTCCTGCTGGCGATAGCGGGTCTTGGCAGCGAGCGCCGTGTCGGTGTGCGGCGCAGCGCCGCCGATCCAATGCGCCTGCTCGGTGGCCACGGTGAGCTGCTTGAGCCAGGGGTGCTCATGGCCCTGCACCACGTAGAGCGTGTTGGCCGCCATGTCCTTGCGCGCGACGAACCAGGGCTCGCCATTGCCCGTCTTCTGCCCGCCGATGCCGATGCCCTTGCGCTGACCGAGCGTGTAGAAGGCCAGACCGACGTGCTCGCCGAGGTGCTTGCCCTCATCCGTGAGGATGGGCCCCGGCTTCGTGGGCAGGTAGCGGTTCAGGAACTCCCGAAACGGCCGCTCACCGATGAAGCAGATGCCGGTGCTGTCCTTCTTGGCGGCGTTGTGCAGACCGATCTTTGCTGCGATCTCGCGCACGCGCGGCTTTTCGATGTCGTACAGCGGAAAGATGGCCCTGGAGAGCTGCGCCTGCGTGAGGCGGTGCAGGAAGTAGCTCTGATCCTTGGCGGGGTCCTTGCCCTTGAGCAGCTCAAAGCGATCACCCACCTGGCGCACGCCCGCATAGTGGCCGGTGGCGATGTGGTCTGCGCCCATCTTCATGGCGTGATCCAGAAACGCCTTGAACTTGATCTCGGTGTTGCACAGGATGTCCGGGTTGGGCGTGCGGCCGGCCTCGTACTCCTGCAGGAAGTAGCTGAACACCCGCTCCTTGTATTCGGCGGCAAAGTTCACGGCGTCGATGTCGATGCCGATGCGGTCGGCCACGCTCACGGCGTCCAGCCAGTCCTGCCGGGTGGAGCAATACTCGCTGTCGTCATCGTCCTCCCAGTTCTTCATGAACAGGCCGATGACCTCGTAGCCCTGCTCCTTGAGCAGCCAGGCCGAGACGGACGAGTCCACCCCGCCGCTCATGCCCACCACCACGCGGGGCTTGCTCATGCCGCACCCTCCAGCACCGAGGGGTGGGTGTAGATGGCGTCCAGCGGCAGGCGCCGGCCGGAGAGGTAGTCGTCGATGCAGCGCATCACCAAGGGGCTGCGGTGCAGGTCATTCATCATGCGCAGATCGTCGGCGCTCATGAAGGCCACGCGCCGGATCTCGGGCGAGAGTTCTGCGCCCTCCACGGCCTCGCCCAGCTCGCCCACAAAGGCAAAGCGCACGTAGGTCACATCCTCGCTGGTCCTGGCGGAGGTGTAGCGGCTCATGTAGGCACCAAGAAGCCCGGTGGGTTCGAAGCGATGGCCGGTTTCCTCGAGCGTTTCGCGCTTGACCGCATCGATCAGGCTTTCGCCCTGCTCCCAATGGCCCGCGGGCTGGTTCAGGCGAACGCCGTCGGCCGTGTCTTCCTCGACGATGAGAAAGCGGCCATCGCGCTCGACGATTGCGGCAACCGTCACGCTGGGTTTAGAGGAGGCACTCATGGCTTGATGCCCAGGCGGCATGGGGAATTGCAGCAGCCGCGCCAGACTTTTCGGTTAATTTCGGATTTTAGTTGGGGCTTCAGCCTGTCGTCCGCGCGCCAAGCCGGGCACAGGCCGCAAACACGCCGTCCCGAGACAACAAGGGGCCCCGCTGGAGGATCGCTCAGATGAAATTCGGCATTCCGCGCGAAACACGCGCTGGCGAGACCCGCGTGGCCGCCACGCCCGAGACCGTCAAGAAGCTCGCCGCCAAGCACGAAGTCTGTGTGGAATCTGGGGCCGGCGAGGCCAGTTTCAATACCGATGAAGCCTACGCCGCCGCCGGCGCCCGCATCGTGGACCGCAGCGAAGCGCTGTCGCAGGACGTGGTGCTGAAGGTCTGGGCGCCGGACGCCGCCGAGCTGGCGCGCATGAAGGGAGGCAGCGTGCTGATCGGCATGCTGGAGCCCTTCAATGCCGAGGGCCTGCAGAAACTCGCGGAAGCGAACCTCACAGCCTTTGCGATGGAAGCCGCACCGCGCATCTCGCGCGCGCAGTCGCTAGATGTGCTCTCCAGCCAGGCGAACGTGGCCGGCTATAAGGCCGTGCTCATGGGCGCCAATGCCTACGGCAAGCTCATGCCCATGCTCATGACCGCTGCCGGTACCGTGAAGGCCGCACGCGTGGTGATCCTCGGCGTCGGCGTGGCCGGCCTGCAGGCCATTGCCACCGCCAAGCGCCTGGGCGCCGTGGTGGAAGCCAGTGACGTTCGCCCCGCCACCAAGGAGCAGGTGGAGTCCCTGGGCGGCAAGTTCATTGATGTGCCCTTCGAGACGGATGAAGAGCGCCAGATCGCCGAAGGTGTGGGCGGCTATGCGCGCCCCATGCCCGAAGCCTGGATGAAGCGTCAGGCCGCCATGGTGGCCGAGCGCCTGAAGCAGGCCGACATTGCCATCACCACCGCGCTGATTCCCGGCCGGCCCGCACCGCGTCTGATCAGCGCCGAGACCGTGGCCCAGATGAAGCCCGGTGCCGTGATCGTGGACATGGCCGCCGAGCGTGGCGGCAACTGCGAACTGACCGAAGCCGGCAAGACCGTGGTCCAGCACGGCGTCACGATCATCGGCGCAGTCAATATCCCCGCCAGCGTGCCCACGGATTCCTCTGCGCTCTATGCCCGCAACCTGCTGGATTTCCTCAAGCTGGTGACGGACAAGGACAACGCCTTCCACCTCAATCTTGAAGACGAGATCGTCAAGGCCTGCATGGTCACCCACGCCGGCGCCGTGACGCGGACTTGACCGCTCGCACCTGATCCTTCAACTGAACCCCATGCAAAGAATCATGCTGCGCAGCAAGCTGCACCGTGTCACCGTGACCGGCGCAGACCTGCACTACGAAGGCTCATGCGGCATCGACGCCCGCCTGCTCGAAGCCGCCGACATCCTGCCCAACGAGGCCGTGGACATCTACAACGTCAACAACGGCCAGCGCTTCTCGACCTACGCGATCGTGGAGCCCGCAGGCAGCGGCGCCATCACCCTGAACGGGGCCGCCGCCCGCTGCGCCGCCGCCGGCGACCTGCTCATCATCTGCACCTACGCGCCGATGGACGATGCCCTCGCCAAGACCTACAGGCCCAAGGTCGTGTTCGTGAACGACCAGAACCACATGACAGGCATGAAGGAGTAAGCCCCATGGCCGAGATCAGCCCGCTCGTCATCAACCTCATCATCTTCGTGCTGGCCATCTATGTGGGCTACCACGTGGTCTGGAACGTCACGCCGGCCCTGCACACGCCGCTGATGGCGGTGACCAACGCCATCTCGGCCATCATCATCGTAGGCGCCATGCTTGCTGCCGCACTGACGGAAACCACGCTGGGCAAGACCATGGGCGTGCTGGCCGTGGCGCTGGCGGCGGTGAACGTCTTCGGCGGCTTTCTGGTCACGCGCCGGATGCTCGAGATGTTCAGGAAGAAAGACAAGAAGCCTGCGGGCGAGTCCAAGTGACCCATCGGAATCAGCGCAATGAAACCTGAGTACTGGCTGCCCGGCGTCGTTTTTCTGGTGGTGTCCCTGCCGGTGCTGCTGCTGCTGCGCCAGGTGCCGCCGCTCGCGGAGTTCGCTCTGTTCCCGGCCATCATTGCCGGTGGCCTGTCGGCTGCCTATGCCACTGCCAAGGTCAAGGAGCGCCGGCGCGCCCAGGAGCAAGGCGAAGAGCAATCCAAGAATCAGAAGGGGGAGTCCCAATGAGCATGAACGTCGTCGTCCTGCTCTATCTCGTGGCCAGTGTCTGCTTCATCCAGGCGCTCAAGGGCCTGTCGCATCCGACCACGTCCATCAAGGGCAATGTCTTCGGCATGACCGGCATGGCCATTGCCGTGCTGACCACGGTGGCGCTGATCTTCAAGCTCTCGCAGAACCCGGCGGCTGGCATGGCCTATGTACTGACGGGACTGGTGATCGGCGGTGGTCTGGGTGCCTACATGGCCAACAAGGTCGAGATGACCAAGATGCCCGAGCTGGTCGCCTTCATGCACAGCATGATCGGCCTGGCTGCGGTGTTCATTGCCGTGGCCGCGGTGGCCGAGCCCTGGGCCTTCGGCATTGTGGCCAAGGGTGGGCAGATTCCCGTGGGGAACCGCATCGAGCTGTTCCTGGGCGCGGCCATCGGCGCCATCACCTTCAGCGGCTCGGTGATCGCCTTCGGCAAGCTCTCGGGCAAGTACAAGTTCCGCCTGTTCCAGGGCGCGCCGGTGGTGTTCAAGGGCCAGCACATGCTGAACCTGCTGCTGGGCATTGCCACCCTGATCTGGGGCGGCGTGTTCTTCGTGACGGAAAGCTGGACGGCCTTCTACATCATGCTGGCCCTGTCCTTCGTGCTGGGCGTGCTGATCATCATCCCGATCGGCGGGGCAGACATGCCGGTGGTGGTGAGCATGCTCAACAGCTACAGCGGCTGGGCGGCGGCGGGCATCGGCTTCTCGCTGAACAACAGCATGCTGATCATTGCGGGCTCGCTGGTGGGTTCGAGCGGCGCGATCCTCTCGTACATCATGTGCAAGGCGATGAACCGCTCGTTCTTCAACGTGATCCTCGGCGGCTTTGGTGGTGACACCGCGGCGGCTACGGGCGGCGCACAGCAGCAGCGCAACGTCAAGAGCGGCAGCGCCGACGACGCCGCCTTCCTGCTGACCAATGCCGAGACCGTCACCATCGTGCCGGGCTACGGCCTGGCCGTGGCTCGCGCCCAGCATGCCGTGAAGGAGTTGGCCGCCAAGCTCAAGGAGCGCGGCATCACGGTCAAGTACGCCATCCACCCCGTGGCCGGGCGCATGCCGGGCCACATGAACGTGCTGCTGGCCGAAGCCGAGGTGCCCTACGACCAGGTCTTCGAGATGGAAGACATCAACAGCGAGTTCGGCCAGACCGATGTGGTCATGGTGCTCGGTGCGAACGATGTGGTGAACCCGGCGGCGCACGTCAAGGGCAGCCCGATCTACGGCATGCCGATCCTGGAGGCCTACAAGGCCAAGAACGTGATCGTCAACAAGCGCTCGATGGCCTCGGGCTATGCGGGTCTGGACAATGAACTGTTCTACATGGACAAGACGATGATGGTCTTCGGCGACGCCAAGAAGGTGATGGAAGACCTCGTCAAGGCCGTCGACAACGTCTGACGCGATGCGGACGACCCCCTTCGTCTTCATCTACGGCCCGCCGGCGGTCGGCAAGCTGGCCGTGGCGCGCGAACTTGCCGCGCAGGACGCGCAGCGCGGCTGGCGGGTCTATCACAACCACATCTCGCTGGACTGCGTGGGAGCGGTGTTCGACTGGTTCAGCCCGGCGTTCAACGAGTCGGTGGCGGCCGTGCGGCTGGCGATGATCCGCGCCGGGGTGGAGCACCGCATCCCACTGATCTTCACCTTCGTCTACGCCAGGCCGGTGGATGACGCGTTCTATCTCGACCTGTTCGACAAGGTCGAGTCCGCCGGCGGCACGGTGTATCCGGTACGCCTCACGGCACGCGTAGAGACCCTGCGCGAGCGGGTACTTGACCCCTCACGCGCGGACACCAGCAAGGCCAAGACCCTCGAGAAGCTCGACGAGATCCTGCGGACCTACGACACCACGCACGCCCTGCCCGACCGTGAGAGTCTGACGATCGACACAGACCAGTGCTCGGCCCGGCAGGCTGCGGAGCGCATCGTCCGGCACATCAACGACACCCTCTGAGGCCTGAATGAAGATCGGTCTGCTCGCGGCCATGCCGGACGAGCTTAACACCTTTCTCGCCGACATGCGGGGCACCGCGCACACGCACAGCGTGGCCTCGCGCGAGTTCTTTGAAGGCCCCTTCGGCGGCCACACGCTGGTTGCCGGTCTGGCGCGCATCGGCAAGGTAGCGGCCACGACCACGGCCACCGTGCTGATCGAGCGCTTCGGCGTGGATGCCGTGGTGTTCACCGGCACGGCCGGCGGCCTGCATCCGAGCGTCAGCGTGGGGGATCTGGTGGTGGCTGACAGCTTTGTGCAGCACGATCTGGACGTGCGCCCGCTGTTCCCGCGCTATGAGGTGCCCTACCTCGGTATTGCGCGTTTTGCGAGCGACCCCGAGCTGACCGCGCAGTTGCTCGCAGCGGCACGGCCTGTCGCACACGCCTGGCAGGGCGCGCCAGCCGCGCTGGCGCTTGGCATCAAGGCACCCAAAGTTCACCAAGGCTTGATCGTTTCGGGCGACCAGTTCATCGGCAACGAAGCCCTGCGCCGTGGCATCACAGATCCGCTGCCTGATGCTTTGGCAGTGGAAATGGAAGGCGCCGCGGTGGCCCAGGTCTGCCATGACTACCGCGTGCCGCTGGCGAGCTTTCGCACCATCTCCGACGCCGCCAATGACAGTGCCCACGTGGACTTTGGCCGCTTCATCTCGACCGTGGCCTCGCGCATGGCGCACGATGTCATCGTGCGCTTTCTTGCTCAGTTCTGAGCCGCTTCGAGACGCGCCAGCGCCCAGGTCACGTGCTCGCGCACGACGCCATCCGGGTGATCGGCACGAGAGCGCAATGCGGCCAGCGCCTCAACTGAGGTTGGCCCATTGCCCAGCGCCACGGCAATGTTGCGCAAGCACTGCGCATGGCCGATGCGACGGATGGCGCTGCCTTCCAGCCGGCGATTGAATTCCTCCTCGGTCCAGGCAAAGAGCTGCACCACCGTGGCGGAATCCAGTCCGTTGCGCGGTGCGAAATCCGGCACCGAGGCAGCCTGCGCGTACTTGTTCCAGGGGCAGACCAGCTGGCAGTCGTCGCAGCCGTAGATGCGGTTGCCCATAAGCGGCCGGAGTTCTTCCGGGATGCTGCCGCGATGCTCGATGGTGAGGTAGCTGATGCAGCGTCGCGCATCGAGCTGGTAAGGGCCTGTAATGGCGCGCGTCGGGCAGACATCGATGCAGGCCTGGCAGCTGCCGCAGTGCTCGCCGGTCGGTTCATCGAGCGGCAGCGGGCAGTCGGTCAGGATCTCGCCCAGGAAGAACATGCTGCCGCCATCACGCGAGAGCAGCAGGGTGTGCTTGCCCCGCCAACCCAGACCCGCCTTGGTGGCCAACTCCACCTCCATGACCGGCGCGGAGTCACTGAACACGCGGTACTGGTGGGGCATGTGCGCGCTGATGGCCTCAGCCAGGTGCTGCAGGCGCTGCCGCACCGCCTTGTGATAGTCACGCCCCAGGGCATAGAGCGAGACCGTGGCCTCGCCCGGCGCATGGATGCGCTGCCAGGCGCGCTCCTGCCAGTCGGGCTGCTTGTCGTGCAGATAGTCCAGACGCACGCAAATGGCGCGCAGGGCACCTGGCACCAGTTGCGTGGGATCGGCACGCAGGTCAGCGTGGCGCGCCATGTAGCCCATCTCGCCATGGCGCCCTTCGGCCAGCCAGTCGCGCAGCCGCTGCGGTGCGTCGCCGAGTTCCAGATCGCTGATGCGGCAGTCCGAGAAGCCCAAGGCCCGGGCGCTATCCTTCACGGCCTTTGCAATATGGAGCAGATCGGGCGCAGTCATGTCCGACATTATCGAAGCGCTGGAGCTGGACCTGCCCGACGAGCCCGCGACCCAAGCCGTGGCTGCGGTCTTTGCGCAATGCCTCTCGCCAGGTGACCGAATCTGGCTGATCGGTGATCTGGGCGCGGGCAAGACCACCTTTATCCGCGCGCTGCTGCGCGTGCTCGGGGTCAGCGGTCCGATCAAGAGCCCGACCTTCGCACTGGTCGAACCCTATGCCGTTAAACTTTTGGCCGATTCTGCACTCTCAGGCGCAGCCGAGTCGTCCACGGGGGATGACCGGCCGCTTGAATGCGAGCTGTATCACTTTGACTTCTATCGCTGCGAGCACCCACTCGAATGGCTCGATGCCGGTTTTGCCGAGCACTTCGAGCCGCCTGCCATCAGCGCGGTCGAATGGCCCACGCGGCAGGCGCAGTTGCCCCCACCCACATGGCAGCTGCAGCTCACCGAATCTGCAAGCGGCGGCCGCACGCTGCGCATCGAAGCGCGCAGCGCAGGGGCAGTGGCATGGTTGAAGCGCCTCGCCGCCCCCCTGAAGCAGGCGGCCAGGACGCCGACAACCTGATCCCCGGGCGGGCCCTGAATCCTTCGCCAGCCAGACAGCGCGCACGCCGCCGCTTTCTGCGCGATGCAGGCAGCCTGCTGGGCAGTCTTCTGCTGCTTCCGGTTGTGGCGGCCAATGGTCTGGCGCGCGTGGTGGCCGTGCGTGTCTGGCCTGCGCGGGACTACACGCGTGTGACCCTGGAGCATGACGGGCCGCTGAAGTACGAGCAGTTCGTCGTCAAGGATGGTGCACGCCGCTTCGTGATTGATCTGGACGGGCTGGAGATCGACGCCACGCTGCGCGAGCTCGTCGCCAAGGTGCAGCCCAACGACCCCTTCATTTCCGCTGTACGCATTGCGCAGAACCGGCCGCGCGTGGTGCGCATCGTCTTCGACCTGAAGCAGGACGTCGCCCCGCAGATCCTGACCCTGCAGCCCGTGGGGGATTACCGCAATCGACTCGTATTCGACCTGTACCCCACCGTCGAGGAAGACCCCCTGGCCACCCTGCTGCGCCAGATCGAGGAAAGCGAAACCCGGCAGTCGATCGCCCGGGCCAGGGAGATGCTCGGCCTGCCGCCGGACGACCTGCCCACGCACACCCCGCCGGGGGCAGCGCCTGCCCCCGCACCAGGGGCCACGCCTGCACCTGGCGTGCCGTCCGTGCCGCTGGTGCCTCCCGTTGCCACCTCGCCGTCACCTGCACCTGCACCCGCGCCGGCCCCCGTGCCAGCGCCCGTGCCCGCACCGCCGCCCCTGCGCGACGAGCCCAGCTTTCCCCGCCTGCCGCGCATGGTCACGGTGGCCATCGACCCCGGCCACGGCGGCGAAGATCCTGGCGCCATCGGTCCGGCCGGTACCTACGAAAAGGACATTGTCCTCATCATCAGCAAGCTGCTGGCCGACCGCATCAACGGCACCCCCAACATGCGCGCCCTGCTCACCCGCGATGGCGACTACTTCGTGCCCCTGCGCGAACGGGTACGCAAGGCCCGCTCGGTGCGGGCCGACCTCTTCATCAGCGTGCACGCCGATGCCTTCATCCGCCCCGAGGCGCGCGGATCATCCGTGTTCGCCCTGTCCGAACGCGGCGCCACCTCCGAGGCGGCGCGCTGGATGGCCCAGCGCGAGAACAGCGCGGACGTGGTGGGCGGCGTGAACGTCAATGTGAAAGACCGCGACGTGGCCCGCGCCCTGCTCGACATGAGTACCACCGCGCAGATCAATGACAGCCTGCGCCTGGGCAGCGCCATGCTGGAGAAGATCGGCGCCATCAACAAGCTGCACAAGCCGCGGGTGGAGCAGGCCAACTTTGCCGTCCTGCGCGCGCCGGACATCCCCAGCGTGCTGGTGGAGACCGCCTTCATCTCCAACCCGGACGAGGAGCGCCGCCTGCGCTCACCGGACTTTCAGCGCCAGATGGCGGACCGCATCTACCTTGGCGTGCGCCGCTACTTTGCGCGCAACCCACCCCTGCGCCGTACGGTCTGATTGGCCGAAATCAGTCGTTCTTCTTCATCCAAAAACTCGCAGATTCGCACGGAGCAAGCGGAAATCGGCAAGTCCGAACTTTTCAGAAGTACGTCCGATATCAAATTTTTTTCATGACCTGCGATTCAGCAGTGCAATCCCCGCGAGGATCGCCACAAGCGCCACCACCAGCTTCCAGCCGATCGGCTCACCCAGGATCAGCCCCGCGCCGATCACACCGAACACCGGTGAGAACAGCGCAAAGGACTGCACCCGCGTGGCGGGGTAGCGCGTCAGCAGCCAGAACCACACCAGGTAGCTGATGAACGTCACGATCACGGCCTGGTAGGCGAGTGACCCGACGGTGACCCAGGACCACTGCGACGGCCAGGGTTCGCCGCTCGCGGCCCACATCAGCGGGCCGAGCACGGCTGCGGCGCACAGCTGATAGGCCAGCGTCGTTTCAGCCGCTGCATGGCGCAAGCGGCTCGCGCGGATCACCACCGTCGTCAGCCCCCAGAGCACGGCGGCCAGCAGCATCAAGGCATCTCCACGCCACTGGCCGGGCAGGCCGCGGCCGCTGAAGGCATCTGAAAACGCAAAACCCAGCGCCGCGAAGGCCAGCACCAAGCCGCCGATCTGCAGGGGTTTCAGCCGCTCGGCGGGCACCAGAACCGCCAGCAGCACCGCCACGATCAGGGGCGATGAGTTGATGAAGACCGTGCCGCGCGCCGCGGTGGTCATGGTCAGCGCGGAGAACAGGAAAGCGAACTCGAGCGCAAACAGCGCGCCCACCAGCAGGCCGGGGCCAAGCAGCCCATCCTTGAGGCCAAAGCCGATGCCGCGCCAGCGCATCCAGCCCAGGATCAGCGCCGCGGCCACGATGTTGCGGATCATGTTCTGTGCCAGCGGCCCCACCTCCGGCAGCGCCAGCTTGATGGCCACCTGCGTCATGCCCCACAGCGCACAGCAGCCCAGCAGCAGCATCACTGCCCAGGCATCCAGATGCGCGCGGCGCTTTGGCTTGGTGTCGGCCTCTGTACGCGGCGCTGCGTCTGACGCAGCAGCTTCAATCTGGCTCATCGGAACCTCAGACGATCAGTGCCACGAGCGCAGCGGTGATGCAGGTGGCCAGCAAGCCGGCAAGGATCGACTTCACGCCCAGCGTGACCAGCAGGCTTTGACGCTCCGGCGGCAGCAGGGTACGCAGGCTGGCCAGCGCAATGCCCAGACTGCCGAAGTTGGCAAAGCCGCACAGCGCGTAGAGCATCAGCAGGCGGCTGCGCTCCGAAAGCTGCTGGCCCGGCGTGCCGGCAAGATCGAGGTAGGCCAGAAACTCGTTGATCACCGTCTTCTTGCCCAGCAGATTTCCAGCCACCTGCGCCTCGCTCCAGGGCACGCCGATCAGCCAGGCCAGGGGCGAGAACAGCCAGCCGAAGATGCGTTCCAGGGTCAAGGGCGCGCCCAGCACGTTCGGCAGCAGGCTCAGCATGGAGTTGGCCAGTGCCACGAGGGCCACAAACACGATCAGCATGGCCACGATCGCCAGCACGATCTGCAGCGCATCCATCGTGCCGCGCGTGATCGCACCGATGGCGCTGCGGTCTTCCTCAGGCATCTCCACCACGGCGTCGTCGCTCGGCGTCAGCGGCACCATCAGCGCGCAGATCGCTATGGCCACCGGGGTGGATACGAACGAGCAGATCAGCAGATGCGACAAGGCGCCGGGAATCAGCGGGCCGAGCATGGCCGCATACACCACCAGCACCGTGCCCGCGATGGTCGCCATGCCGCAGGTGATCACCACGAAGAGTTCGCCGCGCGTCATGGTGGCCAGATAGGGCTTGACCACCAGCGGCGCCTCCACCTGCCCCAGGAACACATTCGCCGCTGCAGACAGGCCTGCCGAACCGCCCACGCCCATGGTCTTTTTGAGCAGCCAGGCAAAGCCGCGCACGATCAGCGGCAGCACGCCCCAATAGAACAGCAGCGCAGACAGCGCACCCACCACCAACGCAATCGGCAGCGCCTGAAAGGCCAGCACAAAGCCGGCGCCCGGGTTACTCACGGCATAGGGCGTTCCCCCGCCGCCGAGATAACCGAACACAAAGCTCGTGCCCTGCCGAGTGGCCGCCGCCAGCGCATCCACCGCGCCATTCATCGCCGTCATCACAGGCTGCAGACCCGTGAGCTTCTGCAGCGCCAGCATCATCACGAAGGCCAGCAGCATGCCCGTCCAGACCGGCCGCCATCGAATGGCCTTGCGGTCTTCGGAGATCGCCCAGCACAGGGCGAGCATGAGAGTGATGCCGAGGAGGGGCTGGAGCGCGGTCATCCATAAGCCTTGAGCTGAAGTACTGCGGTCATGAGCGCAATCGAACCCCCTTATTGGTAAGCCAAGCGGCGCGCTTTGAGAACACGGGCTCTAGTGCTTGAGCACGAAAGATCTCTGCGACAAGACGCCTGGCATCAGCTGCGTCAGGTCCAGACCAGAAGCTCGGAGCAAACACGCAGAGTCTGCGCTGATCACCCGACAACACCATCACGCCAGCTTGGCTGCTCACTGCGAACTCGACGAGCCTCACATCAGCCCAGCGAATTTCGTATCGGCCAAAGAAGTTTTCATGTCGGATGGAAGTTCGAGTGATCACTAGCTTTCCCGTCCAAGCCACCATCCAAAGACTACCCACCGCAAAGACCAGAAGCACTACGGATTGCCACAACTTCGCGTCCGCTGGCGCGACCACCGCCATCCCACCGAAAAATGCCACCCCAAGCCAACCGATCCAGCGATAGAAGCGATTCACAACGATGAAGCGTAGGTCTTGGCTACTTCCAAGCAGTATGTATTCCCTTGAAGTTGCCAATCCGATCGGTGAAAGCGGGTCGCTTGCGAGGCGCTTTGCTTCAGGAGTAAATCGAAAATTGATCGTGAAAGTTACTGCTGCACTCGATATCCCAAGCACAAACATGATGACCACGAGTCGAGTTGGATCTGCGACGGAAGGAAAGTGCAGGTACGCCGCCGCCACACCGACCAAGCTGGCGACTACCCCTGCAACCATGCAGCTGAAGAGTCGTTCGATCAACTTGGCTCTAGCGGGCAGCAAGAGACATAAAGCCGCAACCAACTGAGCCGCACACACTACTAGCGTCGCTTCAAGATTGAACTTCGCTCGCGCGACCACCACTGGGTCGCCTGCTTCGAACCAGAGAGTTAAAAGTGGGGGCAGCATGCCGAGAAACGGCACACCTACAAAGCCTCCAAGAACCGCAACGACTCGCTGCCACAGAGTCTTCATTCGAGCTCTCCGCCGCAGTAAGTCACGCGCGCAAAAACCTCTCTAGTCATGCAAAAACCCGCCCCTGCATCAGCCGCCGCGCACTCCGGGTCATCGTCGCCTCGGTCACGGTCCAGCCGTCTGCGCGCTGCTCGGCCTTGGCGCCCACATCAAGCACACCGGAAGTGTGACCGATACGCAGGTGGCTGCGTTGCCCGGCTATCTCAGAAGCGATGGTGCCGGGCACGGCGGACGCAGCGGCCAGCGCCACCGAGCCAGTGCCCGTGAACGCGTGGTGCAGCTTGCCCATGGACAGGATGCGGGCGAGCAGGTCGATCTCAGTGGCCTCGATCGCCTTGCTCGCCGCGCTGACGTAACGCGCAGGTGGGGCGATGAAGGCGATCTTGGGTGTGGCGGGCCGGCTATGCGTGGCGGCGTCAAGGCTGTCGGCCAGGCCCATGGCCACGCTGCCTGCGGCGCGGATGGCTTCCAGGCGGGCGAGCAGGTCGGCGTCGCCATTGATGCGCGGCTGCAGTTCGTCTCCGCCCAGGCCAAGGTCGGCTGCTCGCACGATCACCGTAGGGTTGCCCGCCGTGATGAGCGTGGCCTCGATCGGTGCGCCCACCGTCGGTTCGAGCTGGTCGATCAAGCGGCCGGTGGGGAACAGGCCGCCGATGCCGCCCTCTTCATCCGGCGCGGGGTCCAAGAAGGTGAGCTCGATCGGCGCCGCAGGAAACGCCACGCCATCCAGCATGAACGCGCCCTGCTCCTGCACCTGCCTCTGCGCAAGCGGCACGCGCGCGACGATGTGCTTGCCGATGTTCATCTGCCAGATGCGCACGGTGGCGTGATCGCCCGCAGGCACCGGCACCAGGCCGAGGTGGAAGGCGGCCGGGCCGACGGCGGCGCTCAGGTTGCCGCAGTTGCCGCTCCAGTCGATGTGGCCGGTGTCGACGCTCACCTGGCCGAAGAGGTAGTCGATGTCGGCATCAGCCCGCGCGCTGCGCGCAAGCAGCACCACCTTGCTGGTTGAGGACGTCGCGCCACCCAGGCCATCGATCTGCGCCTTGTACGGGTCCGGGCTGCCCAGCAGGCGGGCGAGCAGCAGGTTGCGTGCAGCGGGGTCGGCAGGAACGTCGGCCGCGCGCAGGAACAGGCCCTTGCTCGTGCCGCCACGCATCCACAGCGCTTCGATGCCTGCGTTCATTGCGTCTTGCGCTTTTCCAGCCAGGTACGCAAGGCCTCAACGGCCAGCGGCAGGAACGAGATGAAGACCACGCCCACGATCACCAGCGGCAGGTTGTTCTTCACCACCGGGATGCTGCCGAAGAAGTAGCCCGCACCCACAAACACGCAGACCCAGGCGATGCCGCCGG
Organism: beta proteobacterium AAP99; assembly: GCA_001295775.1. Taxonomy (GTDB): domain Bacteria; phylum Pseudomonadota; class Gammaproteobacteria; order Burkholderiales; family Burkholderiaceae_C; genus Piscinibacterium. The sequence goes on along the minus strand of LJIA01000022.1, from coordinate 26,243 downwards.
TGATGGAAAACAGCTGAAAGCGGTGGTGCGGCATGCTGCCCACGCCCGCCACAAAGGGTGCAAAGGTGCGGATCAGCGGCAGAAAGCGGCTGACGACGATGGTGACGCCGCCGTGCTTCTCGTAGAAGTTGTGCGCGCGGACAAGGATGTCCTTGGACAGCAGCCGATATTCGTAGTGAAACACCTTGGGCCCCAGCCAGCGGCCAATCCAGTAATTGCTGGTGTTGCCCAGGATGGCCGCCGTGATCAGGATGGCAATCAAGGCCCAGACGTTCGGCCCGCCCGCCGCGGCCAGCGCGCCGAGCACGAACAGCAGGGAATCCCCGGGCAGCCAGGGCGTGACCACCAGGCCGGTTTCCGCGAACACGATGCAGAACACCAGTACATAGAGCCAGAACCCATATTGGGCCCAGAAGCCGCCGACGTGCTTGTCCAGCTCCAGCACCCAGCGCAGGGCTTCGGTCAACCACTCCATGTTCGGTCGGGCTCTTTCGTTGCTTCAACAGGATCCGCCGAGGGCAGCGGGTTGCGGCGATGTTATCTGCCGAGGGTGACCCGCATCTTGCAGCAGCCTGTGGAGCATCCATTGGCTCCCTACAATGCGCTCCATGGCCGATGCCCCCCGCTCCATTGCCCTCTTGCCCGACGCGCTGATCTCCCAGATCGCCGCGGGCGAGGTGGTCGAGCGCCCGGCCAGCGTGGTCAAGGAGCTGGTGGAAAACGCTGTGGACGCGGGTGCCAGCCGCATCACCCTGCGCCTGGAGGCCGGCGGCATCGGCCGCATCTGCGTGGAAGATGATGGTGCCGGCATCGTGGCCGAAGAGTTGCCGCTGGCCGTGACACGTCACGCCACGAGCAAGATCCGCTCGCTGTCTGAGCTGGAAAGTGTGGCGAGCTTCGGCTTTCGCGGCGAGGCACTCGCGGCGATCGCCTCCGTGGCGCACATGAGCGTCACTTCCCGCACCGCAAGCGCGCAGGCCGCCACCCTGCTGGACAACGCCACGGGCAGCTGGGCGGCCAGCCCGGCCGCCGGCAGCCGCGGCACCGTGGTGGATGTGCGCAACCTTTTCAGCCAGACCCCGGCGCGGCGCAAGTTTCTCAAGCAGGAAGGCACGGAGCTGGGCCACTGCATCGAGGCGCTGGACCGCCAGGCACTCGCAGCGCCGCAGGTGGCCTTCACGGTCATTCACAACGGCAAGGTGCTGCGCAACTACCCGGCCGGCCCGCTGGACGCACGCATCCGCCAGGTGCTGGGTGATGAATTCGACAGTGTCAGCGTGCCGATTGACGCGCACGGCGCACTGAGCCTGGTCGGTCGCGTGGCTTTGCCCACCGCTGCCAAGGGCCGCGCCAGCCACCAGTACTTCTTTGTGAACGGCCGCGCGGTGCGCGACAAGCTGCTCGCTCATGCCATGCGCGCCGCCTACGAAGACGTGCTCCACGGCCAGCTGCAGCCGGACTACTGCCTCTTTCTGTCCGTGGACCCGATGACGGTGGATGTGAATGTCCACCCGGCCAAGGCCGAGGTGCGCTTTCGCGACAGCCGCGCAGTGCACGGCTTTGTGGTGCAGGCGATCAAGCTGGCGCTCTCACGGACGGCCGGGACTGCTGGCACCGCGACGCCCCCGCCAGCACAGGCTGCGGCCCCGCTGCCCTACCCGCTGCCGCAGCAGCAGCCCATGTTCGCGGCGGAGCGCTCCAGCGCCTACCTGGCGTTTGTGCAGCAAGCACTGTCGCAATCGAACCCCAACGAGGCAGTTGCCGCTTTCCGCTTGCCTGGTGCGGATCTTCAAGGCATGCCTCTGGAGAGCGGCTCTGGGCAAGTGTCTTCAGGCAGGATGCCTGAAGAATGGCTCCAGACAAGCGGAAACGCGGGGATGGGTGCGCAGAACCCGGCGGCCAGCGCCGACTCGAACCCGCTGGGCTTTGCCATCGCCCAGCTGCACGGCATCTACATCCTGGCGCAGAACAGCCGCGGGCTGGTGCTGGTGGACATGCACGCCGCGCACGAGCGCATCCTGTACGAGCAACTCAAGCGCTCTCTGGATGCACGCACCGTGGAGGCGCAGAGTCTGCTCGTTCCCCTGCCCGTGCTGCTCACGGCCGAGCAGGCGCAGGCGGCGGCCGATGAACCGGCTGCGCTGGCGCAACTGGGCTTTGAATACTCCATGGCCTCCGAGACGCAGGCGCTGCTGCGCGCCGTACCGCGGCTCCTAGCTGATGCCGATGCGACTCAACTGTTCCGCGACGTGCTCGACGAGATGGCGCAGAGCGGCTCCGCCACCGTGGTGGAGGCCACGCGCAACGAGCTGCTGGCCACCATGGCCTGCCACGCCGCCGTGCGTGCCAACCGTGCGCTGACCCTGCCCGAGATGAACGCGCTGCTGCGCCAGATGGAAGCCACCGAGCGCGCCGACCAGTGCAACCACGGCCGGCCGACCTGGGTGCAGTGGAACCTGCCGGAGCTGGATCGGCTGTTCATGCGCGGGAAGTGATGGGCGATCGTTCGGCAGTGGACCCCGCCCGGCTGTTCGAACGCTTCGACGCGCTCGTCATCAGCGGCCCCACGGCCAGCGGCAAGTCCGCACTCGCCCTGCAGCTTGCGGCCGCATGGGCCGCGCAGCAGCCCTGCGAGATCATCAGCATGGATTCCGCGCAGGTCTACCGCGGTATGGACATCGGCACCGCCAAGCCCTCCGCGGCCGAGCAAGCCGCTGTGCCGCACCATCTGATCGATCTCATCGACCCCGCCCAGGCCTACAGCGCAGCGCAGTTCGCGCGCGACGTGCAGGCGCTCATCCCGGTCATCCGCGCCCGCGCTGCGCTGCCGCTGATCGTGGGTGGCACGATGCTCTACTTCAAGGCGCTGACCGAGGGCCTGTCGGCGCTGCCGCAAGCTGACGCTGAGCTGCGTGCACGCATTGACGCCGAGGCCGCCGCCCAGGGCTGGCCGGCGATGCACGCGCGGCTCGCCACACTCGACCCCGCCAGCGCCGCGCGCCTGGCGCCGAACGACAGGCAGCGCATCCAGCGCGCACTCGAAGTGATCGAACTCACGGGCCAGCCCTTGTCTGAGCTGCAACGCAGCGCCACGAATGAACCCGCGCCGCTGCGCCTGCTGCACATCAGCATCCAGCCCGAGCGCAGTCTGCGCCGCGAGGCCGCCGAGCAGCGCTTCGATGCCATGCTCGCCGCCGGACTGCTGGACGAAGTGCGCGCACTGAAGGCGCGTGGCGATCTGCACGCCGATCTGCCGAGCATCCGCAGCGTGGGCTACCGCCAGCTCTGGGAGCACTTGGACGGCCAGTGCGATCTGGCCACCGCGCGCGAACGCGCCATCACCGCCACACGGCAGCTCGCCAAGCGGCAGATGACCTGGCTGCGCGGGCTGGGGGCAGACGTGGTGCTGCAAGCGCCTTCGCTGCCCGATCTGCTCGCTGCCCTTGAGGTGCACGCCGCATGACCCGCTCCGCCGCCTACCTGAGCCTGTGGGCCAGCATGACGCTGGTGGGGACGTACGTGGCCCTGTCCAAGCCGCTCACAGCGGCGCTGCCGGTGTTCATCCTTGCGGGGCTGCGCTTCGGCATCGCGGCCATCGTGATGCTGCCCTGGCTGAAGCGCGGCGCGGACGAAGCGCCGCTCTCGCCCGCAAGCCGCATGTGGCTCTTCTGGCAGAGTTTCTTCGGCAACTTTCTGTTCTCAGCCTGCATGCTGTATGGCGTTGCGCTGTCCTCGGCCAGCGCGGCGGGGATCATCATGAGCCTGATTCCCGCGGCGGTGGCGCTGTTGTCGTGGCTGATGCTGGGCGAGCGGCCGGGCGGACGGGTCATCGTTGCGCTGCTGCTGGCGGTGGCGGCGATTGCGTTCATCAATCTGGCCAAGCTGGACACTGCAGGCACCGCGTCGGCGGCGCAAGTCCGCACCGCGCTGCTGGGCAATGCGCTGCTGCTCGGCGCCGTGTTCTGCGAGGCGCTGTATGTCGTGATCGGCAAGCGCCTGGCCGATCAGGTCTCGCCCAAGCGGGTGTCCGCGCTCATCAACCTGGTGGGCCTCGCGCTCACCCTGCCCTTTGCCATCGGCACGTATCTGCTGATGACCCCGCGCTTTGACTTTTCGAGCGTCAGCACTCAGAGCTGGCTGCTGCTGGTGTTCTATTCGCTCGCAGCCAGCCAGTGGGCCGTGTGGCTGTGGATGACGGGTCTGAAGAAGGTGCCGGCGTCCCAAGCGGGTGTGTTCACGGTGGCGCTGCCGATTGCGTCCTGTCTCGTCGGGGCGCTGTTCCTCGGCGAACGACTGGCCTGGCCGCACGGGCTGGCCTTTGCCTGCGCTGCAGCGGGTGTGTGGCTCATTGCCACGGCACAGTCCGAGAGCACCCAGCACTGAGCGCGCGGCTGTCAGCACGCTTCCTACAAGCGCCGAACTGGCTGCGTTTGCCGCCGCTCATCACCTTTGCTGGCACGACGATTGCTCGCCTATGGTGGACTCAACACATCTTGAAAACAACGCGGTGACAGTTCGGTGTCTTCCGCGTGAGGCGCAGCAGCGTTAAGTTTTCAGGATCGTGTCTGCATGGAGGATCAGTGCAATGTCCATCGCCGTCGCCAATGTGAAGTCCGTCTACGACCCGAGCAAGATCGAGCGGGCCCTGAACGAACTGACTGCGAGTGCGAATGACGCGCTGAAGTCCACCTACGAGAAGATGATCCGCATGGGCGGCGAGCGCTTCTGCGTGAAGCCCAGCGAGATTCCGCAGATCGATGCGCTTGAAGAGGCGCTGCCCAACTTTGCAGAGCCCCTGGCCGATCTGCGCAAGCAGGTGGCCCTGTGCGCCAGCAGTGGCGACCCGCTGGAGATCACACCCATGCTGCTGCTGGGCGAGCCCGGCATTGGCAAGACCCACTTCGCGCGCAAGATCTCGGACCTGCTGGGCACGAGTCATGCCTTCATGAGCATGAGCAGCATGACGGCCGGCTGGGTGATCTCCGGGGCCAGCAGCCAGTGGAAGAATGCCAAGCCGGGCAAGGTGTTCGAGACCCTGGTCAACGGCGAGTACGCCAACCCGCTGATGCTGATCGACGAGGTGGACAAGGCCGCCGCGCAGACCCAGTACGACCCGCTGGGCGCGCTCTACAGCCTGCTGGAGCACGACACGGCCTGCAGCTTCATCGATGAATTTGCCGAAGTGCCGATCGACTGCTCGCAGGTGATCTGGATCGCCACGGCCAATGATGCCCGCGCCATTCCGGGGCCGATTCTCAACCGCATGAATGTGTACGAGATCGAGTCACCGGACGCCGATGGCCTGCGCCGCATTGCCGAGACGCTCTACAACGAGCTGCGCGCCTCGCATGCCTGGGGCGAGGAGTTCGAGCCGGAGATCAACGAGCTGGCGCTCTCGCGCCTGTCCGAGCTCAAGCCGCGTGACATGCGCCGCATGCTGCTCAATGCCTTCGGCTCAGCCAAGCTGGCGGGCCGCGATCATCTTGTGCCCGAGGACTTCGCCGCGCACAACGTGAAGAAGGCGAAGGTCGGGTTTCTCTGAACGCTCGACGCCACGGCTGCGGCTTCAGTGCCTGAAGTGCTTTCCGCTTGTCTGGCGGGCTTCTCCAACCATTTTGGTCTGAAGATCCGCGCCAGAAGCCGATCCAGCTTCCCGTTTCGGGGCTAGAACTTGCGCGTCAGCGTCGGAATCTCGTCGCGGTAGCGAAAGCGCAGCGCGCTCCAGGTGTCGTCGATCGCCACCTGCGTCACGGGCAGCAGGTCCGCAGCGGCCAGCGCCTCCCAGCCATGGTCGCGCGTGATGTCGGTCTTGATGGCGCCCGTCTTCTTCGGATACGCAAACCACAGCTTCTTGCCGCGTGCATAACGCGGCTGCAGCTTGGCGAGCACGCCGGCCACATCGGCCGCGCTCTTGACGAAGCCGATCAGCAGGTCCGGCTCGCCCCGGGTCTTGGCCAGCGGCGGCAGACCCGCCAGGTCCGCCACGTCGGCCGGGCAGCCCAACTGCGCCGCAAGCTCGCCCGTCTTGAGCCCCAGCTTCTCCAACACTGTCTTGGCCATCGGCCCTCCCGCTGCGCTGAATATCGGATCGACAACACGCGTTTGTGAACTCTCTTGCGTTGTGTCGCAAAACTGAACGGCAGTGTCGCATGCATGAAATGCGCCGGTCAGCTCGCAGCCTACTTTCATGCGGCTCGTGCATGAACCCATGCCCGGCGCTCAAGGAGGGGAAGCGATGTCAGCTCATGCTCGTGCTGTACCGAAGGTCCTGCTGTCCTGTCTGCTGTTCTGCGCGGCGGCCGCCGTTGCTGTCCCCGCGAACGCCGGTGCGCTCTACCTCATGGGCGGCGGCTACTCAGACACCAACACCGACCTGTTCGTGAACGGCCTGCGCCGTGCCACCGGCAAGGACACGGGCTTCACCCCCAACATCAACAGCACCAGCAACTGCGGCAGCAACTGGGCCACCACCACCTGCCCGCGCATTGCCGTGATCACCGCTGCCGCGGCAGACTTCGCCACGGGCGCAGATGCCTTTGCCAATGACCTGCTCACCGCCAGCGGTGCAGTCAGCAAGCGTGGCTACGCCAATCTGTTCCAGACTCATGGCTTCTCGCCGCGCCACATCACCGCGCATGTGGACAACGCCGGCACCCACGCCTACAGCGGCAACGCGGCCGGAGACGCCAACATCGCCACCATCAACCAGGCGGACGTGGTCTTTTTCTCGGGCGGTGACCAATCGCGCATCGCCCGCAGCATCCTGAAGGGCGACGGCAGCGACACGCCCCTGGCGGCCGCGCTGCGCGCGCGCTGGGCCAACGGCTCGGGTGCGATCGTGATTGCCGGAGACTCCGCCGGCAACCACATCCTCAACGTGACCATGCACGGCGCCGGCATCTCCTACGGCTACCTCTACTTCGGCGCCGACCTGCAGGCCAAGACCGTGGCCACCAGCAATCCCTTTGGCGACACGCGCGAAGGCACCAGCAGCCTGCGCTACTTCGACAACGGCGCCACGCTCAAGGGCCTGGGTTTCCTGCCCAGCACGCTGCTCTCAGACACGCACTTCGATTCCCGCTCCGGGCGCCTGGGCCGGCTCATCGCCGCGCAAAGAGCGCTGGGCATCACGCAGGGCTTCGGCGTGGATGAAGATACCGGCTTTCTCGTGGACCCGGCCACCCAGACCGGCAAGGCCTTCGGCAGCGGCACCGTGATCATCAGCGACACCGCGGCCGCGAGCGTGAGCAGCGGCACCTACTACAAGGTCAGCGGCGTGCGCGTGAGCCTGCTCACCGCCGGCGACAGCTACAGCTACGCCAGCAAGACCGTTAGCAGCAGCAAACCCGCCATCAGCAGCCGCTACTACAGCGGCTTCTACGACAGCGCCGACATCTTCGCCGCCAACGAAACCAGCAAGAGCCTCACGCGCGTGGTCGATCAGTCCGGCAGCTACAACGTCGGCAGCGCGCCCGCGCCCAAATACACCAGCAACCCCAAGTACCCGACCAACGCCCCCACCATCAAGGTCCGCTTCACTCGAGATGCCACGACCCGCGGCTGGTACGGGGGCGGGAAGTACACGGTGAGCAAGGTGTTGGTGGAGATCTACTAGCGCGAAGAAACGCAGATCCAGCATTCATGCGGCTCTTCAGGCCAAAGTGGCTGAAAAGCCGCACCAGACAAGCGGAAAGCTGGTTTGGAATCTAGGTTGGCGCCTGCTCGGCAGGGGGCCGCCGCCGCTGGTGCGCCTCCCAGGCGTCCAGCTGCTCCTCGTACACGATCCACACGCAGCGGTCGCAGCCGGTGCCGCAGCAATCGGCGTCATTAGGGCGCTGCGGGCGGGGTGGATCAGCGGCGCCGGCTTGGGCCTGGGCAGCGACGGCGCTCACCGGCTTACTTGATCTGCGGCGGGCGCGCCAGATCGTCCAGGTTCACGCCGCGCTCGGCCAGCAGGGCCTGCAAAGCGGGCAGCAGCGGGCCGAGGCGTTCGTCGATGGCGTCGCGCACGGTGTCCACGAAGACCTGGGTCTGGCGCTCGATCTCGATGTTCAGCCGGTCGCCCTCGCGCTTGTCGGCAAAGGTGGTCATGCGCAGGGTTTCGGGGATCAGCCACACTTCAAACCAGGCCTCGCGCTTGTTGACCTCGGCCGCGGTCAGGCTGCAGCCGTTGACGGCGATGTAGCCCTTGGCGAACACGTAGCGCATCAGTTCGGGGGGCAAGCCGATCCGCAGCACGTGGTTGTTCTCGGGCTGGCGGATGGCGAGGATCGTGCCCTGACCGTCCACATGGCCGGAGAGCGGATGGCCACCGATCTCGGCGCCATCCTTGGCGGCGCGCTCGACATTTATGCGGCTGCCTTGCTCAAGGCGGGCCAGCGAGGTCAGGCCCAGGCTCTGCTGCATCACGTCAAAGCAGGCGCGATGGTCGGCCTTGCGCTCGGTGACGGTGAGGCAAACGCCGTCCACCGACACGCTGGCGCCGATCTCCAGCCCTTCGTCAAAGCCCGCAGGAAAGGCGAGTTCGAAGCTGCGCAGCCCGGGCCGCTCGGTGACCGCGGCCACCGTGGCCACGCCCTGGACGATGCCGGTGAACATCCGCAGGCTTAGCGGACGACGGTGGGCGCTTCGCCAGCCGCACTCTTGCGGATGTGGCCGATGCGGTAGACCTGCTCGCCCTCGGCCACAAAGGCGGCCATGGCGGCGTCTGCGTCCTGCGGGGACACCACCACCACAAAGCCGATGCCGCAGTTGAAGGTCCGGTGCATCTCGTGGTCCGCCACATGGCCTTCGGCCTGCAGCCACTGGAACAGCGCGCTGCGCGGCCAGCTCTTGCCGTCCAGCTCGGCGGTCATGCCTTCGGGCAGCACGCGGGGGATGTTCTCGGTGAGGCCACCGCCGGTGATGTGCGCCATGGCCTTCAGATTCACCTTGGCCATGACATTGAGCACCTGCTTCACATAGATTCGGGTGGGCTCGAGCAGGGTGTCACGCAGGGGCTTGTCGGTACCGGGCAGCGGCTGCAAGGGGTCCAGCCCGCTCTTCTCGAGAATCTTGCGCACCAGCGAGTAGCCATTCGAGTGCGCGCCGCTGGAGGCGAGGCCCAGCACCACATCCCCTTCGGCCACGCTCTGGCCGTCGATGATCCTGGCCTTCTCCACCACGCCCACGCAGAAGCCGGCGAGGTCGTATTCACCCACGGGGTACATGCCGGGCATCTCGGCGGTTTCGCCGCCAATCAGCGCGCAGCCGGCCAGCTCGCAACCGCGCGCGATGCCCTGGATGACAGTCGCGGCGGTGTCCACGTCCAGCTTGCCGCAGGCGAAGTAGTCCAGAAAGAACAGGGGCTCGGCCCCCTGCACCAGCACGTCATTCACGCTCATGGCCACGAGGTCCTGGCCGACGGTGTCGTGCTTGTTCAGCGCAAAGGCCAGCTTGAGCTTGGTGCCCACGCCGTCGGTGCCGCTCACAAGAATCGGCTCCTTGTACTTGGACGGCAGACTCATCAGCGCGCCAAAGCCGCCGATGCCGCCGAGCACTTCCGGGCGCAGGGTGCGCTTGGCGAAGGGCTTGATGCGCTCGACCAGCGCGTCGCCGGCTTCGATGTCCACCCCGGCCTGGGCGTAGGTCATGGATTGCGGAGCGGACGGATTGGAGTTGGACATGCGCGGGTTCTTGTGAGGAAGGAGGTGGAGGCTGGCGAGTGCGGCTACAGAAGCCATGACGCAGTGCGGGATAATCCGCAGCCAACCCGAAACGGCAATTTTAGGCCCCATGACCCAAGGACCCGATCGCCAGGACACCCCCGGCCCGACCGACGCTGCGCCCATCCCGGCGCCGGCCCCGGCGGATGCGCCTTCGGCGTCTGCCGAAAGCCGCGTGTCGCCGCCGGAGCACACGCCGAGCGCCCCGGGTCTGCTGGCCGCCATGCGCCCGCAAACCCGTCAAGCCCTGTTCTGGACCGGCGTGGGCGCGGCGCTGCTCTGGGTGCTGTGGCTGCTGTCACCCATCCTTGCCCCCTTTGTGGCGGGCATCGTGCTGGCCTACATGCTCAACCCGGGCGTGGAGTGGCTGCAGCGGCACCGCTTCAACCGTACCTGGGCGTCTCTGGTGATGATCAGCCTGGCCCTGCTGGCCATGCTGCTGCTAGTGCTGATTCTTGTCCCGGTCATCGCGCAACAGGCTGAACTCATGCGCAACCAGCTGCCCAACGTGGTGGACCGGGTCAATCAGGTGCTGATCCCCAAGCTCAACCAGGTGCTGGGCACGCAGATCCAGCTCGATGCCGGTACCTTCCGCAGCTTGATCATGGACACCTTCGACAAGGATGCCGCCACCAAGCTGGTCAATTCCGTGATGTCCGGCGGGCTGGCGGTGGTGGGCTGGCTGGGCACCCTGCTGCTGCTGCCGCTGGTGGTGTTCTACGTGCTGGACAGCTGGCCGCACTGGGTGGCCAAGGTCCATGGCCTCGTGCCGCAGCGCTGGCAGGGCCAGACCAGCGGCATCGCTCGCGAGATTGACGACCTGCTGGCGCAGTTCCTGCGCGGCCAGCTCTCGGTGATGCTGGCGCTGGCCATCTACTACAGCGCAGCGCTGGCCGTTGCGGGGTTTTCCGTGGCACTGCCGGTGGGCATCCTGACGGGCCTGCTGGTGTTCATTCCCTACCTGGGCTTTGCGCTGGGCCTGGTGCTGGCACTCATGGCTGCACTGCTGCAGTTCGGCACGGTCTACGGCTTTGTGGCCGTGGCAGTGATCTACGGCTTCGGCCAGCTCCTGGAGAGCTTCGTGCTCACGCCGCGCCTGGTGGGCGAGCGCATCGGCCTGCACCCGCTGGTGGTGATCTTTGCGCTCATGGCCTTCGGCCAGCTCTTCGGCTTTGTCGGAGTGCTGATCGCCCTGCCGGTGTCTGCGGTCATTGCCGTGGCGCTGCGTCGCCTCTACGGCAGCTACCGCACTTCGGACTTCTACACCCGATCGCAATGATGGACGACCCCGCGGACGCCCCTCCGTTCGCAGAGCTGGCCGCCGGGCAGCTGCTGCTGGATCTCGGACCGCCGCCCGCCCCCACGTTTGACAACTTCCTGCCGGGCGCCAACGACGCCGCGCTGCACGCCCTGCATCAACTGATCGCAGATCAGACCGCCGGCCGGCTGCCCGTTGCGCCCTTCATCACGCTCTGGGGGCCGCGCGGGAGCGGCAAGACGCATCTGCTCAATGCGGCTGTGGCCCACGGCGGGCAGTTCATCAGCCCGGTCAGCAGCCGCGGCGCCTTCGAAGCAGCGGCGCAAGCCACGCTGGTCGCGGCCGACGACGTGGATCGGTTCAACGACTGGCAGCAGCAGGTGCTGTTCAACCTCTACAACCGCTGCCGCGAGCAGGGTCGGCCGTGCGTGGTGGCCAGCCTCTCCGCGCCGGTGGCGCAGGCCGTGCTGCGTGAAGACCTGCGTACGCGCCTGGGCTGGGGCCTGGTCTTCGGGCTGTCGCCGCTCACCGACGAGCAGGCCCAGGCCGCCGTGGCCAAGCGCGTGGCCGAGCGCGGCCTGAGCATCTCGCCGGACGTCGTGCCCTGGCTGCTGAACCGCTTTGCGCGCGACATGGGCAGCCTGATGCGCGCGATCGATGCGCTCGATACCTACGCCATGCAACGCAAGCGCCCCATAACCGTGCCGCTGCTGCGCGAACTCGTGCAGCAGCAGAGCAGATTGCTCTGATCGCCCGCCAAAGCCCCGGTCTGAACCTCATGAACCTCGCCCTCTTCGACCTCGACCACACCCTCATCCCGCTGGACTCGGACTACCGCTGGACGCAGTTCTTCATCGAGCGCTGCCCCGCCGACGAGCAGGCCGCCTTGCACGCCATGAACGACAAGCTCATGGCCGACTATCACGCTGGCCGGCTGGATCCGGACGAGTCGCTGGCCTTCCTCATCGGCCTTTTGGCGCGCAAGCCGCGCGAGGTGCTGGACGCCTGGCATGGCGAGTACATGGAGGCCGTGATCCTGCCGGCCATCAAGCCGCAGGCCCGTGCGCTAGTGGAGCAGCACCGCGCCGCCGGTGACCGTCTTGCGCTGGTCACGGCCACGAATTCCTTCGTGACCGCGCCGATTGCACGGGCCTTTGGCTTCGAGGTGCTGATCGCCACCGAACCCGAGCCCACGCCGGAGCGCGGTTTCACCGGCCGCTGGGTGGGTACGCCCAGCTTCAAGGAAGGCAAGATCACCCGTGTGCAACAATGGCTCGCCCAAGAGGGGCTGGCGCTGGAACACTTCGCGCGCAGCCACTTCTACAGCGATTCGATCAACGATGTGCCGCTGCTCGAACGCGTGACCGACCCTGTGGCGACGAACCCGTCGCCCGCCTTGGAAGCGGTGGCGCGTGAGCGGGGATGGACAATCGTCAGGCTGTTTGATGATCAAGAAATTCATTGAAAAGGTCGAGCAGGTCTTCGGCCGCAAAACCCGCACCCGCAAGCCCGCGCTCAAGATCTCCAGCAGCGCAGAACTGGGCATCCAGCCCGATCTGGTTTCGCATCACGCGGTGCGCGTCACCCAGGTCCTTCAAGAGGCAGGCTTCAAAGCCTTCGTGGTCGGCGGCGCCGTGCGCGACCTGCTGCTGGGCATTGCCCCCAAGGACTTCGACGTGGCCACCGACGCCACGCCCGAGCAGACCGAGCGCCTGTTCCGGCGCAGCCGCATCATCGGTCGGCGCTTTCGCATCGTGCACGTGATGATGGGCCGCGAGACCATCGAGGTCACGACTTTCCGCGGCGCGAGCGACGAAGCCGCACCCAAGGACGAGCACGGCCGCGTGCTGACGGACAACACCTTCGGCGACATGGAGTCCGACGCCATCCGGCGCGACTTCACCGTCAATGCCCTGTACTACGACCCGCAGACCCAGACCGTGCACGACTACGTGGGCGGCCTGAAGGATGTGCAGGCCAAGACCCTGCGCCTGATCGGCGACCCCGAAACGCGCTACCGCGAAGACCCGGTGCGCATGCTTCGCGCCGTACGTTTTGCCGCCAAGCTGCAGTTTGCGCTGGAGAAGAAGACGGCCGAGGCCATCGGCCCGCTGTCCGACCTGATCCTGAACGTGCCGCCGGCCCGCCTGTTCGACGAGATCCAGAAGCTGCTGCTCTCCGGCCACGCCGTGCCCACGCTCAAACGCCTGCGCGCCGAGGGCCTGCACGCTGGCCTGCTGCCCCTGCTGGATGTGGTGCTCGATGACCCGATGGGCGAGCGTTTTGTCTTTGCCGCGCTGGCCAATACGGACGACCGCGTGCGGCGCGGCCGGCCGGTGACACCCAGCTTCCTGTTCGCCGCCCTGCTCTGGCACCAGGTGCTGGTCAAAGCACGCGCCTATGAAGCGCAGGGCGAGCACGCCTACCCGGCACTCAATCTGGCCATGAACGATGTGCTGGACCAGCAGTGCGACAGCCTCGCCATTCCGCGCCGCTACACGGCCGACATGCGCGAGATCTGGAACATGCAGCCGCGTTTCGAGCGTCGCAGCAAGCAGAGCATCAAGTTCGCCGAGCATCCGCGCTTCCGCGCCGCGTTCGACTTCTTCCTGCTGCGCGCCGAAAGCGGCGAGGCCGAGGCCGAACTCGGCACCTGGTGGGCCGAATTCGCAGTGGGTGACGCCGATGCAAGGCACAGCCTGGTGGACTCACTCGCCCCCGTGCGCAAGGAAGGCGGCCCGGCCAAGAAGCGGCGCCGCCGCAAGCCGGGCGGCGGCTCAGGCAGTGGTAGCAGCGCTGGGGACGGCAGCTCTGCGCCCCCGGACAGCACCGAACACTGAGCACGCGACCTCTCAGCCACGTGACGGATCAGCCAGTCCGCATCGCCATCGGCCTGGGTGCCAATCTGTGCGACCCCGAGGCGCAGCTCAAGACTGCGCGCGGCCTGCTGGCCCGCCACCCGGATTTGCGCGAGGTGGCGTTTTCGTCCCTCTACGCCAGCGCTCCGGTGGATGCCCCGCCGCCCTGGTACGTGAATGCTGTGCAGGTGCTGGCCACCCGCCTGCCTCCCCATGCCGTGCTGGCCGTCCTCAATGAAGTGGAGCAGGGTCTGGGTAGAGTCCGCGGCGAGCGCAATGCGCCGCGCCTGATTGATCTGGACTTGCTGCTCTACGGCAGCCAGCGCATCGACACCCCCCACCTCACCGTGCCGCACCCGCGCATGCATGAACGCGCCTTTGTGCTGCGGCCGCTGGCCGAAGTGTGGCCGGACGCCATCATCCCTGGACGCGGCCCGGTGCAGGACTGGCTTGCCGCTGTGAGCACGCAGGAAGTGCATGTGCGATGAACCTGTCCATTCTGAGCCAGTGGCCTGTGATTGGCCAGACCGTCGGGCTGCTGGTGCTGTCCAACGTGTTCATGACCTTTGCCTGGTACGCGCACCTCAAGAACCTGAACGACCGGCCCTGGTGGATCGCGGCACTCGTCAGCTGGAGCATTGCGCTGTTTGAATACCTGCTGCAGGTACCGGCCAACCGGATCGGCTACACCGCTCTCTCGCTCGGACAGCTGAAGATCATCCAGGAAGTGATTACCCTGTCGATCTTCGTGCCCTTTGCCGTGTTCTACATGAAGGAGCCGTTCAAGCTGGACTATGTCTGGGCGGCGCTGTGCATGGTGGGCGCCGTCTACTTCATGTTTCGCAGCAACCTCTGAGATTCACGCGCTTCGATGAGCCTCGACCGCTATCGCCACATCGTTGTTGAAGGCCCCATCGGCGTGGGCAAGACGTCCTTCGCGCGGCGCCTGGCCGAGCGCCTGGATGCAGAGCTGCTGCTCGAGGCGCCCCAGGAAAACCCCTTCCTGGAGAAGTTCTACCGCGAGGGCAGCCGCCATGCGCTGGCTACGCAGCTCTTCTTCCTCTTTCAGCGCGTGGAGCAGCTGCGCGGGCTGACGCAGTTCGACTTCTTCGAGCGCCACGTGGTCTGCGATTTCCTGCTCGACAAGGACCCGCTGTTCGCGCGGCTCACGCTTTCGGATGACGAATACGCGCTGTATCGAAACATCTTCGATCACGTGAAGCCGCAGGCGCCACAGCCCGATCTGGTGATCCTGCTGCAGGCGCCGACGCCCGTGCTGTTCGAGCGCATCAAGCGCCGCGGCATCGCCATGGAACAGGGCATTTCCGAGGACTACCTCGAACGGCTTGCAGAGAGCTATTCGCGCGCCTTCTACGACTATGATGCGGCGCCCTTGCTGATCGTCAACACCGAGGCGCTGAACCCGGTGGATCGCGAGAGCGACTTCGACCTGCTGCTTGAGCGCATTGCCGCAATGCGCTCGCGCCGCGAGTTCTTCAACATCGCCTGACCGCCTGCTAGTCAAGGGCGGCTGGCCACACAGCCTCTCGCCCGCCCATGAAGCTCGTTCACACCATCCAGGAATTGCGCGACCAGATGCGCGGGCGCGACAAGGTCGCCTTCGTGCCTACCATGGGCAACCTGCATGAAGGCCACCTGCAGCTCATGCGCTCCGCGGCCCTGCATGGAGACCCGGTGGTGGCCAGCGTGTTCGTCAACCGCCTGCAGTTCGGCCCGAACGAGGACTTTGACAAGTACCCGCGCACCCTGCAGGCCGATGCCGAGAAGCTGCAGGCCAACGGCGTGTACTGCTGCTTTGCGCCGCTGGAAAAAGAGATGTATCCCGAGCCGCAGGAATACCGCGTCAGCCCCCCGCATGATCTGGCCGACATTCTGGAAGGCGAGTTCCGCCCAGGCTTCTTCATCGGCGTGACCACGGTCGTGCTCAAGCTCTTTGCCTGCGTGCAGCCGCGCGTGGCCGTATTCGGCAAGAAGGACTACCAGCAGCTGATGATCGTGCGGCGCATGTGCCAGCAGTTCCAGCTGCCCATCGAGATCATTGCCCACGAAACCGTGCGCGCCGACGACGGCCTAGCCCTGTCCTCGCGCAATGGCTACCTGAGCACCGAGGAGCGAGCCGAGGCGCCGGTGCTCTATGCCCAGCTGCAGGCCGTGCAGAAGCAGGTGAAGGACGGCGCCCGGGATCTGGCCGCCGTGGAAGCCGCCGCCACCGGCGTGCTGAAGGACCGCGGCTGGAAGCCGGACTACATCGCCATCCGCAAGCGCAGCAACCTGCGCGCACCGACACCGGACGAACTGGCCGCCGGTGAGCCGCTGGTAGTGCTGGCGGCAGCCAAGCTCGGTGCGACCCGGCTGATCGACAACCTCGAGATCTGAGGCGCTGCCGCGCTTCAACCGGCCAAAACACCTAAATTTGGCCGAAATTAATCGAATTTCAGACCGAAGAGTCCGGCATTCCGCTTATCTGATGCGCGGAAAGCCGGCTTTTTATCTTTAAAGTTTTTCTGTCCGAAATTGATAGATCAATGAATGGATACGCCGCGGCTCAGACCGCCCGCACATCCTCGATCAGGCGATCGAGGACCGGATCGTGCCAGCTCTCGGTGCGGCTGACGAAGAACACGGTGTCGATCGTTTCCTTGCTGCCGGGCAGCGGCACCTCGCGCACGGTCTTGGCGCGGGTGGCGGCGGCCAGGGTGTGGCGCGGCACGACCGACAAGCCGCGGCCGGCGGCGACCAGCGCGATGGTTTCCTCGATTTCGGTGCAGTGGCCGGCCGTGCGCAGCTGGCGCGGCATGAGGCCGAAGTTGGTCTCGAACCAGCGGGTGAAGGTCTCTTCGTAGTCGTCGTAAGTGATGAAGCTGCTGGCCTCGACCCAGGCTTTCCAGTCTTCTTGCGACGCGGCCGCAGCCTTTGAAGACCGGGGCAGCTTCATGTCGTAGGGCGCAATCAGCACCAGCGGGTAGCTATAGACGAGGTCAAAGGAGAGCGCATTGCTCGCGCCCACGGTGTAGGCGAACCCGGCGTCCGCCTGGCCGTTGGCCACCGCGGCGCACACGTCTTCATCCGTGCCGAAGCGCAGCTCCAGCATGGCCTCGCGGTAGCGCTCGCCGGCCAAGAGCGGCGTGAGCACGTAGCGCCCGAAACTCGACCCGGTGGCAAGGCGCAGCACGGGCCGTGCCGCCGCCTGCCCGCCCTGCACGCCGGCGCGCAGGGCATTCAATTCACCCATGAAGCGGCCGCAGACGGCATAGAGCTGCTCGGCCAGTGCGCTGGGCAGCACGCGGCGGCCGGTGCGCTCGAACAGGGGCGTGCCCAGCCAGGCCTCGAACTGCTTGATCTGGTAGCTCACCGTGGACTGTGTCACGTGGAGTTTTTCTGCGGCGCGTACAAAGCTGCCGGTCTCGTAGGCGGCCAGAAAGGTGTCGAGGTACTTGGTGCCGGGATGCATGACGAGCCCCTGAAATGGATCGATCTATCTTAATTTTCGATCAATTGAATGTAAACATTTCGCTGGATTCGATGAATCAGCCCCGATAGAGTGCTGATCCATGGGGACAACCCCCAGCCTGCATCGCCATTCAGCCGTTGCAGGCCCGCCAGCGCAGCCCTCCCGGCACCTGGCCAAATTTGGAGTCAGTCATGAACGCCCGCCTCGGCACCCACATCGAGTCTACGGACGCCCAACATCCCCTGATTGCGCTGGACCACGAGGTGGCCGCGCAGAACTACGCCCCCCTGCCCATCGTGGCCGAGCGCGCCGAAGGCGCCTACATCTGGGACACCGCCGGCCGCCGCTATCTGGACATGATGGCCGCCTACTCCGCCGTGAGCTTCGGCCACGGCCACCCGCGCCTGGTGGGCGCGCTGGTGGATCAGGCCCGCAAGCTGGCCATCACCTCGCGCGCCATGCATTCGGACCAGCTCGCCCCCTTCCTGGCCGAACTCACCCGCGTGACCGGCCTGCCCAAGGCCCTGCCGATGAACACCGGCGCCGAAGCCGTGGAAACCGCCCTCAAGGCCGCGCGCAAGTGGGCGCACAAGGTCAAGGGCGTGGCCGATGGCGCGCAAGAGATCATCGTTTTCGACAACAACTTCCACGGTCGCACCACCACCGTCATCAGCTTTTCCAGCCACGCCAGCTACAAGGCCGGATTCGGCCCGCTGACGCCGGGCTTCAAGAGCGTTCCGTTCGGTGACATCGAAGCCGTGCGTGCCGCCATCACCCCCAACACCGCCGCCGTGCTGTTCGAGCCCATCCAGGGCGAAGGCGGTGTGGTGGTGCCGCCCGCCGGCTTCCTGAAGGCTCTGCGCGAACTCTGCACGCAGCAGCGCGTGCTGATGATTGCCGACGAGATCCAGACCGGCATGGGCCGCACGGGCCGCAACTTTGCCTGCGAACACGAAGGCGTGCTGCCCGATGCCTACTGCCTGGGCAAGACCCTGGGCGGCGGCCTGCTGCCGGTGTCGGCCTTCGTGTCCACCGCCGAAGTGATGGATCTGTTCGTGCCGGGCAGCCACGGCAGCACCTTCGGCGGCTACCCGCTGGCGGCGCGTGTGGGCCTCGAGGCGCTGCGCGTGATGCAGGAAGAAGGTCTGGTGGAGCGCTCCGAGCGTCTGGGCAAGCTGCTGCGCGAGCGCCTGGCGGCCGCCAAGCACCCGATGATCACCGACATCCGCGGCCGCGGCCTGATGGTGGGCGTACAGCTCGCCCCGGCGGTGGACGCGCACGAGTTCGTAGAAGGCCTGGCCGAGATCGGCATCATCACCAAGGACACGCACCGCAACACCGTGCGCCTGTCGCCGCCGCTGGTCATCGGCGAGCGCGAGCTGGAGTGGGCCGTGGACCGATTCCTGCAGCTGCTCGATGACATGGGCGGCGTTGCACCGACGGCCAAGGCGGCCTGAGCGGTGATGAAGACGGTCGAGTTCATCAGCGCCGAGATCGGCGAAGGCGCGCAGCAGATGGGCTGCAAGTTCGGGCCGGCGCGCCTGCGGGCCATGGGTCTGGTCGCGCGCCTGCGCGGCGCCGGGCAAGCCTCGCAGTGGGGGCCGACCGTGACGGCACACGATGAGCTGCTGGAGAACGGCAAGCTCGCCGTGGTGCAGGGTTTCACACCGGAGCTGGCCGATGCCAGCCTCGCGGCCGCTGCCGCCGGGCGCTTTCCGCTCGTACTTGGGGGCGATCATTCCTGCGCGATTGGCACCTGGAGCGGCATCGCCCAGGCGCTCAAGCCGCAGGGCGCGCTGGGTCTGATCTGGATTGACGCGCACCTGGACAGTCATACGCCGGACACCTCGGAGTCCGGCGCGCCGCACGGCATGCCCCTGGCCGCCCTGCTCGGCCATGGCGATGCGCAGCTCACGGACGTGTTGGGCTGGCGCGGCAAGCTGGCGCCGGAGCATGCGGTCGTGATCGGCGCGCGCAGCTATGAACCGGGCGAGCAGGCCCTGCTTGAGCAACTGGGCGTACGTGTGATGTATATGCCTGAGGTGCAGCAGCGCGGCATGGCCGCGTGCATGGCCGAGGCCGTCGAGCGCGTCAGCCGCGGTACGGCCGGCTGGGGCGTGACCCTGGATCTGGACGCGATCGACCCGGCGGATGCACCTGGCGTCGGCTCGCCGGAATCCGGCGGCATTCCGGCGGCAGACGTGCTGGCAGCCCTGCGCGGGCTGGCGCAGCGCCCGGGTTGCGCGGGCTTCGAGCTGGTGGAGCTGAACCCCTCGCTCGATGACGCCCAGCACACCAGCGCCAAGCTCTGCCGAAGCCTGATCGAAGCGGTGGCGCTTGCGCCGGCGGCGGCGCTCGCCGGCGATCGGGCTGCCCTGCTTGCGCGCGCCGCGTAGGGCGCTGGGCTCAGGCTGGCAAGCATCCACCTCGGATGCTTCTCGCAGCCGCTTAGTTTTCAATTTTTGATTGAAAAATGCGCCTTGAACTGGATTATCTTCAACAGATCATTGAAATAGCGATCCGGCCACTTTCCGCTTGCGGCATGCGGATCTCGGGCTGTTTTGGCCTTCAGATTTTCGCGCGCATCTCATGCCGTGGCTAAAAGAAAACGCGCCGCGGACCGATGGGTCCAGCGGCGCGATTCAGCGTAAGGCTTGAGGCGGTTTGGCGCAGACGCGGCCGCCGCCCAGCTTCAGCGCGCGGCAGGCGCCGTCACTTCCGACACCACGCGCACTTCCACGCGGCGGTTGGGCAGCAGGCACTCGCGTTCTTCGTGGATGGAGCGGAACTTGCCCTTGCAGGCTTCCACCTGCTGGCTGTCGCCCCGGCTCACGGAGCTGACCTGAGGCGCAGTCACGCCGGCTGCGGTGAGCAGCTGCTTGACGGTCTCGGTGCGGCGCTCGGAGAGCTTGTCGTTGTACTTCGGGTCACCGGTGGAGTTCAGGCGGTCGGCGTGGCCCACCAGTTCGATGCGCAGCGGCTTGAGCTCGCCGCTCTTGATGCGCGCCGCCATTCGGTCCAGCGATTCGCGCGAGAAGGGCCGGATGTGCTTGGCGCCCGACTGGTTGTAGTCAAAGAGCACGATTACGGGCACTTCGACCATCTCGCGCTTGACCACTGCCGGCACAGGGACCGGCACGACGGCGGCGGGCGCGGTCGGCGCCGCTGCCACCACCGGCGCCGCGGCTGCAGCGCCGCGGCAGGCCACCACGTCGCGCTCGGCGCTGGTCAGCAGGTTCTCGGCAATGGCGATGTAGGGCGTGGCGTAGCGCCAGCTGCCTTCCTCGCGGAAGCCCGCGCCCTGCACGTACTCGTGCCCGGCATGGGACAGGCGTACCTCGGCGCAGCCCACGCGGTCGGCCACGCAGCTGTAGCCGGCATCGCCCTTGAGCTTGGCGGCGCGCTGCCAGAGGTCTTCGCGCAGGCGCTTGGCGCCGTTGAGTAGCGGCGTGTCCTGCGGAATGCTCTGCTTGGCGGCGATCAGGTCCATCAGCTTGCCGCTCTCCTTGAGCGCGAGCTCGGGGAAGGCGGAGCGGTCATTGCGCGTGTATTCGTGGAAGGCGACGTCCTGCCAGCACATCGCCTTGCCCATGCCGTAGCCGCTGACCGGGTTGCCGGCGTTGGCGAGCTCTTCATGGCGCTTGCGCAGGCGATTGAAGCTGTCCTGGTCGGCCTTGATCGTCGCGTCGTTCACACGGGCGTTCTGCGAAGCCAGGTTGCTGCCGGCCGGCGCGGTGTTCTGGGTGGCGCAGCCAGCGGCCAGCAGCGCTGCAGCCAGCAGGGCCAGGCGAGGCATCATGATTCGGATGGGGTTCAGCGATTGCATGGTGAATGTCCAGTGTGCGGTGCAGTGCGGCATCGGTGATCAAGGACCGACCCGAGGCGCGTCCGGCGTGCGGGTCTTGTCGTCGCGGTTGATGCCGAACAGGCTTTCGTCGAACTTGGTGCGCAGGCGGATGTAGACGCCGCGGTTGGTGTAGTCGTCCACGCCGAGGTCATTGCTGAAGCCGCGCCAGTTGAAGCCGACCGACAGCCAGAGGTTCTGGCCGAGCAGGTAGCCCCCCTCCAGACCGCTGGCGTATTGGCGGCCACCGCCGTTGGAGCCGGAGAGCATGAAGCCGGCGGCAGAGACGTCCCAGCGCTCCGTGATGTCGTAGATCACGCGGCCGCCCAGCATGTAGATGCTGTTGGAGCCGTCGATCTTGGCGTGGTCATAGCGATAGGCCGCCTGGCCGCTGATCCACCACGGCCGGCTGGGGTGGTAGTTCACCGTGCCGGCGATGATGCTGGCGCGGATCAGGTCACCCGTGCAGAAGCCGTTCACATCGCAAGCCTTGCCTTCGGCGTAGCGGTATTCGTAGCGGCCAAGTGCGGACCACACATTGGTGTCCACATCGCGCCAGGCCACGCCGAGCTGGAAGCGGTTCTCGGTACGCGCGCCCTGCCCCGTGCGGCTGAATGTGCGGTTGTAGTAGTTGCGCGCCAGGCCGGTGAAGTTGCGGTCCAGCTTCATGGCGCCGGCGAGCGTCGAGAGCAGCTGCGTGTTCTGCGTGTCCTGCCGCGCCTCGATCTTGCCGGAGGCCTTCCAGTCCGGGCTGTAGGTCAGCTCCATGCCCAGCGCCCCTGCGATCGCATCGGTCGGGTTGCCGGACGGGAAGCCGCTTGAGCCGTTGGCCGGACGGAAGTCGATCGACTTCACGCGCTCAAGGCTCGTGAGCATCGCCACGCCCTCGCGCAGCGGCCAGGTGTTGCGGATGCCCGCGGCGGCCTGGGACTCATAGCCGGAGATGGAGTCCCGAATGCGGTACTCGCTGTACACGTCGCCGTTGCGCATGTAGTTCGAGGCCACGCCGAAGGTCGTCGTGCGCGTGCTGGCGCCCGGGTTGCTCGCCGTGGCGGCGTCGTACAGACCCGAGGTGCTGGTGATCCATTCGTGCCGGCCGTAGACGCGCACGCTGTCCCAGATCTGGTAGTCCGCGCCGATCTGGAAGCGGTCGCGGCGTGCGCCATCCACTTCAGTCTCGACCTCGCCGAACACGGCGGACTTCTCCGTCCACTGGTAGCGGCTGCGCACGCCCACGGAGGTGGCGTTTGTCAGCCGCGGTGCCACACCCTGCTGCGCATTGAGCGTGAAGGGCGAGAGGTTCTGGCCCGCGCCCGGGTTGAAAGTGCCCAGGTTGGAGTCCGTCACCGTGGACGTGACCGCGGCGCCCTGGTCGCGGCTGGTCCGGCCGAACACGTCCACCGTGAGCGCCTTGCTCATCTGCAGGCTCACGCCCGCGGTGAGCCCGGTGCGCTTGGCGCCGTTCACGTCGTCCTGCGTGCGCACGGCCTCGGTGAAGCCCTTCAGGTCGCTGCTCAGCTTGAGCTCGCCGCGCACCGCCGCTTCAGTTCGGCCGGCAGCCAGCGAAGACGACGGGTTGTAGAAGCCCTCTTCCGCACGCGCGGCATAGGCGCGCAGACTGCCCACCTCGCCAGCGGCCCGCAGCTCGATGCGCGCCGCGTTGCCGCTGTTGACCGTGACCGGCAGCGAAGGCGCCACGGTCTGGCTGGCGCCACGGCCGTCCGAGCGCGCAATCTCTGCCAGCAGCACAGTGTTGGCACCGAGCTTTGCGGTGGCGTTCAGGCCGCCCAGGGTGTACTTGGCCAGCGGGTTCTCGTCCCGGGCGATCGAGCCGCCGACGGCCATATCCTTGCTGATCTTGAATTGGCCGTCCGCGCCGGCGACCCAGAACTTCTCGCCGCCCTGCTCCACCTCGTAGGTGATGCGCACGGAGATTGGATTCAGGTTCGAATCCAGCGTCGGCACCGGGCCCTTGAAGATGACCTGCCCGGAGAAGGGCTCGAAGGTGTAGTCCACAAACCGGGCCTGCGCCTGCACCTGCAGGATCACGGCGGGCTGGTTGCGGTCCCGCGTCACCAGCTCGACGCGCTCCGAGTTGCGGATGCCCGTCAGGTTGCTGACGAAGTAAGGACCGGAGATGCCACGAGCGGGCTGCTCCTCGACGACCTGGCGGACGTTGTCACGCGCGGCGAACACATTGGCGCTGAAGCGCTCGTTCTCGCCATGCCACTTGAAGCCAGTGAGCGAGCGCTGGTAGTTGGAAAGCGCCATGGATTCAAACTGTGCGGCGGTCTGGATGTCGCCGTACAGCACATACGAACGATCCTTGTCCACGCGCACGTACAGGCGCGCAGCAGTTCTGGCATCGAAGCCCTTGAGCGAGGAATCGCCATAAACGGGGTAGTACTCCTCGGGCTGGATGTCGCGGAACAGGCGGCTGCGGCTGTCCTTGTCGCTGTCGTAGCCCAGCGTCAGCAGGTAGTCGCCCTTGACCAGACCCTTGAAGAACATGCGCGCCGACAAGCCTGCCGAGCCGCGGCCATTGGCGAACTCACGCTGGATGTTGCGCAGATCCTTCTCGACGCCGTCATCGCGCACGCCATCCGTGCGGTTCTTGTTGAGTGCGATCAGGCCTTCGATCACGCCGATCCCGACCAGCTCGCGCTTGTCCGGCACAAAGCGCAGGGTGCCGATGACCTCGTTGCCGTAGGCGAGCACACGCACTTCGACATCGCGCGCTTCGCTCGGGGCGATCAAGTCAAACTCGGCTACGCCGTCCTTGAGCGCGACCTGCACACCCGGCACCACTGCGCTGCGGTCACCGCGATAGGGGGTCGTCTCGTCCAAGGGGCGATCGAGCAGCTGCAGACGCCCGGCAGAGAAGTTCACCGTGGCAATCGCGTCTTCCTTGACCACCTGATCCTTGGGGTCAAGCACGCGAACACGCAGGCGCACGCGGGTCTGGCCATCCGCGGGAATGTCGTTGCGCGCCGTGGTGAGTTCGATGATCCGGTCACTGCGGCCCGGGGCAAGGCGCGGCAGGTTGGAGTTGGCCGAGGTCAGGCCTTCGCCCTCACGAATGACCGGCACAAACCCGGAGGCCGGCGGTTCATTGCGTGAGAGCTCCGGCTTCTCCGACTTGGCGGCGCTGGCCTCAGCTTGCGCCCAGGCAGAGGCCGCAGAGCCGAAAGATCCGATTGCAAGCAGCGCCGCGATCGACGTGGCGAGCACGGTTCGCTTGGGCAGGCCGCGTCGGGTATTCAGCGTCACAGGCTGGCTCATGGTCTTGCGCGGGATGAGGAGGTCGCGGCTCATTGCTGGCCTCCTTCGCGGCGGGGCTGGGGCTCGCGCTGGGCAGGCACGGGTTGAGTGCCCTCCACCGCGGGATCCCGACTTCGGAAGCGCAGGTTCCCGTCGCTCTTGCCTTCACGGCTGGCTGCGCCGGGTTCTCCCTGGGAGCGGCGTGCCTTGACCTGATTCATGACGTCCTGCGAGCAGGTGCCTTCGATGAAGTCGGCACGGTGCAGCTCGCCGGCCTTGAGATCGATGAATAGTGAGTTCGGATCCAGGGCATTGCGGTTGCTGCTGGTGGTCAGGTAGGCGCCGCGCGGCAGGGTGAGCGGATCCACCTTCAGGCCGTGGGTACGCGGCGGCAAACCGCAGTAGCTGTACTTGCCTTCGCTATCGCTCACCACATAGGTACCGTCGGTAAACAGCAGCTTCACACCCGGAATGCCAACTTCCTCGCGGTCCTGGATGGAGTTGCCGTTGCAATCCACGAAGACCTTGCCGACCACGCAGGCATCGGTCGTGAACACGCCTCGCTTCACACGCACGCGGGCAATCGCCTCGTTGGACTGCGCCCCGCCGGCCGATGCAGCGCGTGCGCGGTTCACACCGTCACCTTCGGCAGCGCCCACGCCCACGCGCAGGCGGTAGGTGACCGTGCGATCACCACTGAACGAACCCAGGGGGATCGAAAGCACCGGTCCCGGCGCGCCGGCGGGATCAGCCTGGCGCTGGCCATCCACGGTCAGTGAGCCTGGCACGTAGATGAAGCCGCGCGGCATGCGGTCGGTCAGTGTCACATCCGTATTGATGCCACCGGGGCTGCGCACACGGATGGTGTACGGCACCACCTGGCCCAGCTCGGCCTCACCGGCGCCAGCCTGCTTCTCGACGAAGATCGGTGCAGCCAGCAGCGGATCCAGAGGAATGTGGTTGTTGGTGACGTTGCCGCTCGTCGCGGAGATCGTGAAGCTCAGGTAGTACTGCGTACCGGTCTGGCCCTGGGTCGAGCACACACCACCGCTCACACCGGAAGCAGGCGCGCCGGTCTGCGGCTGCACCGGCACTGCGTTTCCTGCAGCACCGGGAACAGTCAGCGTCGGACAGGCGGGAATCACACCGCCCTGGGTGGCCGGTGCGCGGAAGCCAGCGGGCGCCTGCAACACGATGGTGTACGTACCGGCAGGCGCACCACCCGACAGGCCAGCGTTCAGCAAGGTGAACGAATAGCCGCCCGGCACCGCGGCACCGCCCGTCTGCGTAACCTGAGTGACTGCCGCTGCGCCACCAAGCAAATGGCGCGCGGGATCAAAGCCCGGCGGCCCTTGCAACGTCACAGTTGCGCCGGCGACCGGCGCGCGCAGCAATGAGGAATACACGACTCCCGATGCCAAACCCGTGGTCGCGGTCGTGCCCACGCTGACGGTCGTAGTGTTGTTGTTGGGGTTCGACTCCGGCGTGGTCGTCGTCGTGGTGCCCACCAGGGTCACAGCACCTGAATTGGGCTGCCGATAGGTGAAGCCGCAACTCATGCTTGCGCCCGGCACCAGCGACGTACCGGCTGGCGGCGTGCACACGCCCACAGTGACAACGACACCCGGCGTCGGCGACGCGACCGTGCAAGTCACGGAGTCCGCTGATCCGCTACCGACCACCGCACTATTCGTGCACGTCACCGTGCCAGAGACAGTCGACCCCGGCAGCGATTCCGTAGGCACCCCTGAAATTCCGATTGTCAGATCAGGGGCGACAACCGGGATCAGTGTGCCACTGGCGGTGTTGTTACCGAGGTTGGGGTCGCGCGCATTGGCGCCCGTCT
>LJIA01000021.1 GCA_001295775.1 beta proteobacterium AAP99 | reverse complement strand
GGACAGCTGGGCCATGGAGGCGGCGGTCTCCTGCAGGTTGCTGGCGGTCTGCTCGGTGCGCATGGACAGATCCTGATTGCCCACAGCCACTTCGCTGGACGCAGTCTGGATGGAGTCGCTCACCAGACGGACATCGCCGATCACGGTGCGCCAGCGCGTCACCATCTCGCCCATGGCGGTGATGAGCGTGCCGAGTTCGTCGCGGCTGCGCGTTTCCAGGTTCACGTTCAGGTCGCCGGCAGCGAGCGCCCGTGCGCCATCCACGGCTGTGTCCAGTTCGCGGCGGATGCCGCGCGCAATCCAGATCGCCAGACCCACGCCGAATGCGCCGGCCAGCAGATACACGGGCAGCAGCGCGAGGCTGATCTGGTCGAGGCGCTTGGCGCCGGCAACGGAAATCTCCTCGACCCGATTGATCTTGCTTCGAGCGGTCTCGCCTAGCTTGGTGTTGAGCGCGGCATATCGCGTGTCGGCCGTCTGCATGGCCATGGTGGCCACGGCGGGATCGACTTCGGCCATTTCCGCTGCGTCGTTGGCGGCCTTGATGTAGGCCTTGAAGGCATCAACTGCGCCGGCGTCGCTGGCGCTGATCTGCGCTTCCAGCTCCTTGGCCTTGGCGGTGCGATCAGCCTTCATCTTCTGCAACTGGTCCGGCTTGATGCTCTGGATCCAGGTGATCATTCGGTAGGTGTCGGCGTGCAGCTGAGACAGCGATGCCTTGGCCTCGGCCGCGGCCTTGTACACGCCAATGGCTGCACCGCTCTCGCTGGCCGCCGAGCTGGCGGAGCCGCGAATCAGTGCCAAAGCCAGGAGGCTGGCGCCCACCGCCACTGCCACGCCGATCAGGGGCGCGGCGAGAACTTTCTGGGCAATCTTCATGGGAACAACTCCAGATGGGTCAGCGCCCCAGCCCGGTGATGACCGGCGCCGGGGCAGCAGGCAGGCGAAGCAGGCTTACTGCTGGTAGGCACCCACGCCGGCGAACAGATCCGTGCCGGGCACGCGCTCGATCCAGCTGGTCTTGGCTTCCACGGCCTTGGTCACAGGGTTGGTCCACTTGTAGTCCACCCAGGCACCCTTGCCGGATTCGGCCACCTTCAGGATTTCCTTGATGAAGGGCTTGCCGTCGGCGTCCTTCAGCTCGCTGAGGTCACGGCCGATGAGCTTGGCGTTCTGGCCATGGGCCTGCCAGATGCCCTTGAGGTTGCCCACGAACACATAGAGGTCGCGATCGTGGAACTGGCCACCGGCGGTGTTGATCTCGGCGAAAGCCTTCTCGGTGCCGGCGGACTTGATGTAGGCGGCGGCCTTCTTGGCCATGGCTTGTGCCTCGGCCTTGGAACCGGCCTTGGCCTGGGCAAATGCTGCGCCGGGCAGCAGGGCGGCAACGACGGCAAACGCCGCAATGAACTTCTTGAACATGACGGTCACTCCTTGAGGGTCGATACAGGGACGCCGGATCCTCGTTGTTGTCGGCGTTCTACGGATTCGTTAAATGTCAGACGAATCTGTTCCCAAGTTATCGATTGATGGCGGCCAGGCTTGAGCCGAAAAAGCGGGGCTTTTCCGGCCAATTCGCAGTCTGTTGCGCTTCTGTTGCGCTGGCCGCGCCCGTCATGCGCAACCGCCACTAGATCCAGCCAAGCGCGCCGAGTACCGCCCCGGCGCCGATCAGCACGAGCAGATGCAGCTTGGTGCGCCAGACCAGCACGGCGGCAACGGCCGTGGCCAGCCAGTGCTTCCAGCCGGGCGTCTGTACCGTGAGGATCCAGGCCGTGGCAATGAACAGGGTGATGGTCACGGGCGCCAGGCCCGCAGTGAAGGCGCGCACGCTCGGCCAGTCGCGCCGCGCGCCGCCCCAGCGTGCTGCGGCGAGCGCCAGCGTGGTGGACGGCAGCATGATGCCCAGCATGGTCGCGGCCACGCCCAACAGGCCACCGGCCTGATAGCCCATCACGGCCACAAAGAGCACGTTGGGCCCCGGCGCGGCCTGCGCAATGGCGATCGAGGCGTTGAATTGGGCGTCCGTCAACAGGCCGCTTTGCCCGACCAGATAGCGGTGCATGTCCGGCGCGGTGCTGATGGCCCCGCCGATCGCAAGCAGCGAGAGCATCAGAAAGTGGAGGAAGACGTCGAACCACTGCGCCAGGCTCATGTTGCGCCCCCATCCTTGCGCATGGCCTCGGCACGGATGCATCGATAGGCGTAGGCCCATCCGATGGCGCAGAGCACCAACAGCACCCACAGCAGCGGCCAGCGCATGATGGCGATGCCCACGAAGGTGGCGGCGGCCAGGGCCACGCACACCGGCAGGCCCATGGGATTCTTCAGCAGGGCCGGCATGAGCTTCAGCGCGCTGCCGATGATGAGTCCCGCAGACACCGCCGCCATGCCACGCAGTGCGCCTGCCACCATGGGGTGGCCGGACCAGTGCACGTACACCGCCGTGAGCGCGAGCACGATCAGCAGCGGCACCGCCATCATCCCGGCCAGGGCGGCAAAGGCGCCGCGCAGGCCGAAGAAGCGGTCACCGATCATCAACGCCAGGTTGCACACGTTCGGGCCGGGCAGCACCTGGCCCACGGAGAGCAGCTCCAGAAACTCCTCGCGCTTGAGCCACCTGCGCTGATCCACGAGCACGCGCTGCGCCACGGCCAGCACGCCGCCAAAGCCCTGCAGGGCCAGCAGGGTGAAGGCGATGAAGAGTTCCGTGGCTGATGCCGGCCGCTGCAGTGCGGGCGAGGTGTCCTGCTCCGCCATCATTCGCCCGCGGGCTCGTCGGCCGCGGCGGCGATGCGCTGCGCACCCACATCCGGAGCGCCCGCCACGCCCAGGCTCACGCCGATCGATCGCGCTACGGTCAGCAGCGGATGATCCAGGGGCACGGTGCGGATGCCGCCGGCCACATCGGCCAGGGGCACGCTGGCGATGCGGCCCTCGCGCAGCACCACCAGGCGGTTGAACTGACCGGCACGCACGAGCTCCGCGGCATGCACGCCAAACTGCGTCGCCAAAACGCGGTCGAAGGGCGTGGGCGTGCCGCCGCGCTGGATGTGGCCGAGGATGGTGGCGCGCACCTCGCTCGTGAGCCGCTGCTCCAAGGCGAGCTTGAGCACATTGGCCACGCCGCCCAGGCGCACCGGGTCGTGAGAGCCGGCGACCGTGCCGGCTACGGTCATGCTGCCACCGGCGGGTGCCGCGCCTTCGGCCACGCAGATCAGCGTGAAGCGTTGCCGGGCTTCTCGGCGGCGGCAGACCTCGGCAATTGCCTCGATGTCGTAGGGCACTTCGGGCAGCAGGATCACGTCTGCCCCGCCAGCCAGGCCGGCTTCGAGTGCAATCCAGCCGGCATAGCGGCCCATGGTCTCCACCAGCATCACACGGTGATGGCTCTGTGCCGTGGTCTGCAGGCGGTCCAGCGCATCGGCCACCACGGCCACGGCGGTGTCGAAGCCGAAGGTGCGCTCGGTATGCAGCAGGTCGTTGTCGATGGTCTTGGGCACGCCGACCATGCCGATGCCGTACTGAGAGAACTTGTGGGAGATGGCCATGGTGCCGTCGCCGCCGATCACCACGATGGCCTGCAGGCCTTGTGACCGCGCAAACTCTGCGCACTGCGCCGAGACATCGCGGCCCTGCCAGTTGAAGGGGTTGGCGGCGTTGTGCGTGCCCAGGATGGTGCCGCCGCGCGTGAGGATGCCCGCCACCGCGCGCAGGTCCAGCGGCCGCACGCGCTGTTCGATCAGACCGAGGTAGCCGTCCTCGATGCCGATCACCTCCGCACCGCAGGTCTTGATCAGCGCCTTGGTCACCGCGCGGATCACCGCGTTCAGGCCGGGGCAGTCTCCACCGCCTGTGAGAATTCCGACGCGCATGCTGCTCATGTCTGTGTCTGCTCCCTGCAAGCCCCTCTTGATGCCTGCGCAAAGGTACAACAGTGCGCACCGCGAGCATCGGGTTTGTACCGAGCCGCGCTGCATTCGGCCCGTACTAACCGCCATGGATGCGCGCGCCTTGCGCACCTAAGCTCTCCCCGTGAACGCGATCCTCCCTCCGCACGGTCTGCCGCTGGCCGATACCCTGGCCGAGCGCAGCGCGCCGATCAGCGGAGTGCAGGGCGTGGTGGCGCAGCTCGCACCGGGCGAAGGCGGCTTCAAGGCGGAGCAGGTGATGGTCGGGCTGGTGCTGCGCGATCAGCCGCAGCACAGTGCGGCCTACGGCAGCGACCGCATGCAGCCCATCCCGCTGGCTGCCGGCAGCGGCTGGATCTTCCCGCAGGGCATGGACGGCTTCTGCCGCTGGGACGGCCAGCAGGACATGCTCAACCTGTTCGTGGACCGCAACCTGCTCAAGCAGGCCGGCCTGCACGACGCGGCCGGCTTCGAGCCGGTGGTCGGTGCGCAGAACCCGCTGCTGGTGCAGCTCGCGCTCACGCTGCAACAGGCCGATGCCGACAGCCCGCGCCTGTATCGCGACACGCTGGCCCTGGGTCTGGCCGCGCAGGTCGCGCAGATCGTCCAGCAGCAACGGCCCGAGGTGCAGGCCGGCGGTCGTGCCGCAACGGACGGGCGGATTGCCCGCTCGATCGACTATCTGCAGGCCCATCTGGCCGATGATCTGCCGCTGGAAGTGCTGGCGGCGCAAGCCAACATGAGCCCGTTTCACTTCTCGCGTGCCTTCAAGCAGGCCACCGGCACCAGCCCGCACCAGTGGCTGATCGCGCGGCGCATGGAACGGGCCCAGACCCTGCTGCGCGCGAGCCGCATGGCCGTGGAGCAGGTGGCCTATGCCGTGGGCTACAAGGACACCAAGCGCTTTGCCGATCACTTCAAGCGCGCAGTGGGCACGACCCCGGGCGCCTGGCGCGCGGGCTGAACGCAGGCCCAAGCCCGCATCCGGAAACAAAGATTGGCTCCCAGAGCGGCTTTTCAGGCCAAAATGCCTGAAGAAGCCCGCCAGACAAGCGGAATGCACTTTGGCGCAGCCCGGGAACACCGCTCCCTGCGCCCGGTCACACTGCAGCCACGCGCGCCATGCAGCATGGAGCGCCCCGCAGACCTTCGACAAGGAGCCGCTCATGTCAGACAGCACCACCGCCGCCAAGGAACGCCTGATCACCGACCTGAAGCTTGTGATGAGCGACATCGACGCGCTCGTGGCCAGCGGCAGCAAGGACGCCAGCGCCGAGATGCGCGACATGCAGGGCAAGCTGCGCGAGAAGATCAAGCTCGCGCAGGACAAGCTGCTCGATGCCGAGCACGCGCTGACCAAGAAGGTCAAGGAAGTCGCCAAGTCCACCGACGACTACGTGCATGAGAATCCCTGGCAGTCGATCGGGATTGCCGCCGGTGTCGGCGTGCTCATCGGCCTGCTGATCGGCCGGCGCTGAAGCCATGCTCGACACCCTGCGCCGCATGGCCGGCAACGCGCTGGCCGTGGCGCAGATCCGCCTGGAACTGCTGGGTATCGAGGTGCAGGAGGAGAAGCAGCGCATCGCCGCGCTGCTGGCCTACAGCATTGCCGCGGCCCTGCTGCTGGCCTTTGCCGTGCTCGCAGCCGGCGTGGCGCTCACCATCCTGCTCTGGGACAGCCACCGTTGGCTGGGCATTGGTCTCGCGCTGCTGCTCTACACCCTCGCTGGCCTCTGGGCGCTGGCCAATGCGCTGAACCTGGCGCGTTCGCAATCCACGCTGTTCACCGCGAGCATTGCGGAACTGAAGCGGGACCGCGCTGCGCTGGAGGGCAGCGCGGCGGCAGACGACACCGCACCCAAACCGTGAGCGCGCAGGACACACCGCCCAGCCTGCATGCGCGCAAGCGCGCGCTGCTGCAGGCCAGCGACGCCCGCCGCATTGCGCTGACGACTGATGCGCAGCAGCTCGCGCCGACACTGGCGCGCGTGGACGGCGGTGTCCGCACCCTGCGCCAGCTCACCCACTCGCCCATCGCCATCGCGGCCGCCAGTCTGGCGCTCACGCTCATGATGCGGCGTCCCGCTGCCACGGGCGGCCGACTGCTGCGCATCGGTCTGGTCAGCTGGCGCGCGCTGCGTCTGGCGCTCTCGCTGTACCGCAGCGCGCGCTGAGCGATCGCCCCGGCCGCCGGCGGCCCTGCTGCCCACGAGACCAGCAGCGCAAGATTCACCCCCCAACACCGCAGGATTCGCTCTGAGCAAGCCGGCTCCGCTTGCCCAGAATGCCTTCCATGCCAGCGACGTTCGACACGCCGAAGCGCGGGCAGGCAAGCAAACCCTGCATTCACTCTCAAGGAGCCCGTCATGAACCTCTTCTCTTTCAGCAAGATCACCCAGTCTGTTGCCGCCACGCTCGCCCTCGGGTTGACCGGCACGGCACTGGCCAGTGATGTGCGCACCGAGCGCGTCACCTTCATCTCCGGCGGCGAAACGCTGGTGGGCACGCTGTACATCCCCACGGGCGTGAACGCGCGCAACAAGGCGCCGGCCGCCGTGGTCACCGGCGCATGGATGACCATCAAGGAACAGATGTCCGGGCGCTATGCCCGTGAGCTGGCCGAGCGCGGCGTGGTCGCGCTGGCCTTCGACTTCCGCAGCTGGGGTGAAAGCGGCGGTCTGCCGCGCGCCATGGAGAACCCCAGGGCCAAGACCGAGGACATCCGCGCCGCAGTGAGCTTCCTGCAGACCCGCCGTGACGTGGACGTCCAGCGCATCGGCGGCCTGGGCATCTGCGCCAGCGCCGGTTACATGGCCCAGGCCGCGGCTACGACACCTGCGATCAAGTCCGTGGCGCTCGTCGCCCCCTGGCTGCATGACGCAAGGATCGTCGAGCAGGTCTACGGCGGCGCCGCCAGCGTGCAAAACCTCATCAACGCCAGCCGCACGGCTGAGCAGGCTTTCCGCAGCACCGGCAAGGCGACCCTCGTCCTGGCCGCATCCAGCACCGACAAGACCGCGGTGATGTTCCAGGTGCCCTACTACACCGAGGCGGACCGCGGCCTGATCCCGCAGTGGGAGAACCGCTTCAACGTGGCGAGCTGGGAAGCCTGGCTCACGTTTGACGCCCAACAGTTCGCACCGCGCATGGCCCAGCCCACCCTAGTGGTGCACAGCGAGGCCGCGGCCATCCCCCAAGGTGCGCGCCAGTTTCTGGGCAATCTCAAGGGCAAGAAGACCGAGCTCTGGCTCGACGGTGTGAACCAGCTCGACTTCTACGACCGCGAGCAGCCCGTGGACCGCTCTGCCGACGCCGTGCGCGCGCACTTTGCGGCCACGCTCTGAGCCCCAGCCCCGAACTCGATTGATCCATCCAGGAGCCTCATCATGAAAGTCATTCACTCCCTGTCAACCCTTGCCGCAGCTGCGCTCATCACCGGCGCCGCCCATGCGAGCAGCAACGTCGCCAAACCACTCGCGCCCGTGGGTGATGCAGAGACCAGCAAGGTCATCAGCGTGGTCTCCAGCATCCCGCTCGCGGTGGACCTGGCCCGCTATGACCTCGCCGAGCGTGCCTTCGCACCGAAGATCGTGATCGACTACACGAGCCTGTGGGGTGGCCAGCCCAACACCATGACACCGGCCGAGCTGATGACGGCCTGGCGCGGCATCGTGCCCGGCTTCACTGCCACGTGGCATGAACTCTCCAACGTCAAGGCCCAGGTACAAGGCGATCGCGCCACGGCCAGCGCCTTTGTCGACGGCCGCCACTGGATCGACGGCAAGCTCTGGCGGCCCGTGGGCAACTACGCCTGGCAGCTGCAGAAGATCGACGGGCAGTGGAAGGTCACGCACATGAGCTTCGCGATGACCCAGGAGATCGGCGACCGCGGCCTGGCCACCCTGGCCATGGAGCGGGCCAAGGCTGCCTCGGTGCGCTGAGGCTTCGACGCAGACCCCGCACGAAGTACCTCGCCTTGCGGCAGAAAGCTTATGCCTCAAAGCGCAGGACCGGGCCTGTAAGTCCCGCGACCTCGTGGCGACTCACTCGCATCGGTCCTGCACTTCAACTGATTCAGCGGATCGATCAGACATTCCCTAACAGAGCTTCTCTTCTTCTCCTTGAAAGGACACATCATGTCGATCCGTTCCATCCTCGTCGCCGCCGGCCTGGCCGCTGTCTCCGCCACCAGCTTCGCCGCAGGCGACAGCAACCCGCACGGCTTCACCTTCGAAACCGGCCCAAGCAAGGTCAGCCGCGAACAGGTGCGTGCAGAACTTCTTGCTGCGCAGCGCAGCGGCCAGTTCGTGATCACCGAGTCCGGCCCCAGCGTGTTCAACCTGGCCGGTCCGTCCACGCGCAGCACCGCACAGGTGCGTGCCGAAGTGATCGAAGCCGCTCGTCTGGGCTTGGGTGTCGGCTCGGAGTCCAGCCCCACGCTCACCACGCCAGCGCAGGAGCGCCAGATCGAGATGGCGGCGCGTGACTCGCTGCTGGCCATGCGCAGCCGCTGATCGCCAGGCACCCTCGCTTTCGCAAAGCGCCCGACGGATCACCCGATCCGCCGGGCGTACTTACGTGCGCAGCGCTTCTTCGGCCGTGACCTGCTTCAGGAAGTCGATGAACGCTCGGACCTTCAGCGGCAGATAGGTGCGCGAGGGGTACATCAGCCACGCCCCGGTATCGAAGTTGCCGGCCGAGACGTCCCAGTCGGGAAACAGGTCGATCAGTCGGCCGGCGCGCAGATCCTCACCCACGAGCCAGCTGGGCAGCATCACCGGCCCGAGGCCGGCCAACGCGCTGCTGTGCAGGCCCACCGGGCTGGAGATCACCACCGGGCCGTTCACGCTGACCTCCGTCACCGCCTGCCCTGCAGCCTGGCGGAAGTGCCAACGCGTGCGAAAGCCGGGCAGCGGCATGACCACGCATTCATGCGCCTCCAGGTCCTGCGGCGCCTTGGGCGCGGGGTGGCGCTTCAGGTAGGCAGGGCTGGCGCACACGCGGTAGTGCGTCGGCATGAGCAGGGTGGCCACGCCGCCCACTTCGGGCCGCGGCCCGAGGCGGATGGCCAGGTCGATGCGCTCGGCCACCATGTCCAGCACGCTGTCACTGAGCACCAGTTCGAGCGCGAGCTGCGGATAGCGCGCACGCAGTGCCGTCAGGCGCGGCGCAAGCCAGGCGGAACCGAAGGCCTGGCTGGCCGTCACGCGCAGCACGCCGGCGGGCTCGGCCGTGATGTCCTGCGCCTCACTGCGGGCACGCTCCAGTTCGTCCACCAGCGGCGCCACGCGCATGAAGTAAAGGCTGCCGGCCTCGGTGGGTGAGAGCTTGCGGGTGGTGCGCTGAAACAGGCGAAAGCCCAGTTCGTCTTCCAGCGCCGCGATCGTGCGCGAGACGATGGACGGATGCACATCCTGCTCGCGCGCGACAGTGGCAAAGCTGCCGCGGCGCATGACTGCAACGAAGGTCTTGAGGCTGGGCAGGTCCATGGGGTGTCTTCAAGCGCTGCATTGATTCATGCAATTGCAGCACGAATCATTTCCTCAATCAGCTATTTATTGCTTCATGAGCGCGACCTATCTTGCCTCCATGCCCTGAACGCACAGCGCGATCCGGGCACCCGAACCGGCAGGCCGCTGCCCTTCGCTTCCCCAATCAGCCCACAAGGAATCCACATCATGTTCACCTACTACACCAAGGACAACGCCCCCATCGAAAGCCAGCCGCTGGTCCAGCGCTCGCTCAAGGCCTGGGGCTTCCTGCCCAACCTGCACGCCGTGATGGCCGAAGCGCCCGCGGTCTACGAGGCCTACATGGACACCTGGGACACCTTCACCCAGGGCACCACGCTCACGCCGCTGGAGCAGCAGGTGGTGATGCAGACCTCCAACTACGAGAACAACTGCCACTACTGCATGCCCGGCCACTCCATGCTCATGAAGATGAGCGGCATGCCGGCCGACGTGATCGAGGCCCTGCGCGAAGGCACGCCCCTGGCCGATGCACGCCTTGAAGCCCTGCGCACCTACAGCCGCGAGCTGCTGAACCAGCGCGGCCACATTGGCGACGCCGCGTTGCAGACCTTCCTGGACGCAGGTTTCACCAAGCGCCAGGCGCTCGAAGTGCTTGTGGGTCTGGCCGCCAAGCTGCTGTCCAACTTCACCAATGCGATCGCGCACACGGAGATCGACGCTCCCGTGAAAGCGCTGACCTGGACGCACCCCAAGGACCGCGCGAGCGCCCTGAAGGTGGCCAACGCATGATCCGCGGCCGCTGAACCCGACCGCCTGCGCTCACCCGCACATTGCCCACGCACTGCCCGCCCGCCGGGCGGTGCGGGCGCGCGCAGGCGGCGACACAAAGATTGCCGCTCCTCCTTCCCGCTTTCCGGCCATCCAATCGCTCACCCACCGCCACGTTCCGGAGTCTCATCATGCTCAACCAGACCGCCTCCACCTCGACCCGCGTGATCCCGACTGCAGGCGCAGCGCTTACCCCGACGCCCGCAAGTCAAGCCACAGAACTGCCCACCATCGGCTTCATCGGCCTGGGGGCCATGGGCTCGCGCATGGCGGTGCGACTGCTGTCGGCCGGCCACAGCCTGAGCGTCTGGAACCGCTCTGCGGCAGCGGTGCAGACGCTCGCGGCGCAGGGGGCACAGGCGCAGGCCACACCCGCCGATGCGGCCCGTGGCGAGGACATCGTCTTCAGCATGGTGTTTGACGACGCCGCCTCGCGCGAGGTGTGGCTGCACCCACAGCACGGCGCACTGGCGGCCATGCGGCCCGGCGCCATCGCTGTGGAATGCAGCACGCTCAGCCCGGCCTGGATCGACGAGCTGGCCGCCCGCGCGGCCGAGCGCGGCGTGCGCTTTGTGGATGCGCCCGTGGCCGGCTCACGCCCCCAGGCGCAGGCCGGGCAGCTGATCTTCATGGCCGGCGGTGCCGCGGCCGATGTGGACGCCCTGCGCCCCACGCTGGCGGCCCTGGGCGGCGCAGTGCATCACGTGGGTGCCGCCGGTGCCGGCGCGCGCCTGAAGCTGGTGGTGAATGCCTTGTTCGGCATCCAGGTCACGGCCGTGGCCGAGCTGCTGGGCTTTGCGCGCAGCAGCGGCCTGGACGTGGACGCGAGCCTCGCGGCCCTGCGCAGCATGCCGGTGATGAGCCCGGCTGCAGCCGGCGCCGCCGGTCTGATGCTGGCGGGCAACGACACGCCGCAGGCCCCGATCGATCTCATCCACAAGGATCTCGGCTACGCGATGGATGCAGCCGCAGCGGCCTCCGGCAACGCAGCGGCGCTGCCCCTCACCGCGCAGGCGCAGCAGGTGTTTGCGGCGGCAGCGGCGCGCGGCTGGGGCGCGGAGAATCTGGTGGCCGTGCGCAAGCTTTACGCTTAGGCATAAGCTTTGGCTGAAACCGAATTATTTCATGCAAGACAATTCCGATTTTCCGCATATCAGAAGCCGGTTTCAGCCTATTTGAGATTGGCTGATTTGATGGCCGATTTTGTAATTGACGCTATCACTGCGGCATCCCACCGGCAAACACATAGATCAGCCCGACCACCAACAGCGCGGCCAGCACGGCAAAGAGGATCTTCCAGACTGAATACGGCCGGTCGCCTTCCACCTCGCCGGTCTGGCCGTTCACCACCACGTTGTAGCGCTTGCCGTTGAACTGGTAGGCGCTGATCCACACCGGCAGCAGGATGTGCTTGAAGCGAATGTCGCGGAACTGCGTGTCGATGCGGTGGACGCGCTGCTCGTCGCCGCCGATGTCGCGGCGCACGGCCTGCTCGATCGCGGCATCGAAGGCCTCCTTGGCCTGCTCGAAACCCGGCTCCAACCCGCGCTGGTAGGCCTCGACCACAAAGCCGGCCACGAAGTCGTCGGAGTAGGGCTGCAGCGCGCTTAGGTCCCAGTGATCCAGCACCCGAGCCAGATGCTCCGGCACCGAGGGTGAGGCGATCACGAGTTGGTCGTCAAAGGCCAGATGCACCTCACCCGAGACGCTGTACCAGTCCGTCACGGTGCGGCTCTGCGTGGTCTGCTGGCCGTTGGCGTCGGTGCGGGTTTCGGTCTCGGTGCGATGGATGCCCTTCTGGCCGCTGTAACTGCTGTCGCTCGCGGCGTCGAAGGTCCAGTACGGCAGATACACGCCGCGCGCGCCGTTCTCGGTCTCCGTGCCACCCGCCTGGCCGGTGGTGTTCATCTGCCGCACCGTGCGCTTCAGGGCATTCGGCGCAAACCAGCGGCTGCCGATCCACTGCGCAAACACGCCCTGCGCCTGCACCGCCGTCAATTTGAACGGCGCCACCAGCCGCGGCTGGATCATGCGGCGGCTGCGTGCCTGGGCCGAGACGATCGGCGTGGCGCAGAAGGCGCAGCGGCTGGCCACGATGTTCTGGCCAAACTGGGTCTGTGCCCCGCAGCCGGGGCACACCACCGGGTGCGCGTCGATCTGTGGCTCCTGCCCCGCGGCGCGGGCGAGGTAGCGCTGGTAGTCCAGCTCCTCGCGAGCGGTGCTGAGTTCGGCCGCGTCGCTTTGCGGCAGTTCATTGAGCGTGCCGCAGCGCTGGCAGCTCAGCCGCCCCGTGCCCGGCGCAAAGGCCAGCGGCGCGCCGCACTCGCGGCAGGGGAAGGTGCGCAGCGATGCGCCTGCGGCGGCGGGCTGCGCTTCGGTATCAGGAGGCATGGGCGTCGAAGGCGTGGACGTCGAAGACATGGGCGCCGATGCTACGGCGCAGGTGCGCCACGCGGTCAATGCACCGCGACGGGTCACTTCAGTGCGCGATCAACGCCCGGCTTGCACGACAGGGCGCTGCCTGTCACCCCACGTGCACGTGCTGCAGCCACGCCATGGCGCCTTGCACCACGGCCGACAGGCTCACCAGCATGCCCACCGCCCAGAGCGCGCCGCCACCGGCCAGGCGCAGCTGCCGCTTTTGCTGGCGGCTCATGACTGCAACGGCGCGGCGTGCACCGGCGCCGCGGCGGCTTGATTGCCGCGGCGCTGGCCCCAGCGGGCCCATGCGCGCTCATGGAAGAAATAGGCCACGGTGTTGCAGGCGGGCTCGATCAGCGCAATGGCGGTGGCCAGGGGCGCGCTGCCGGTAATGAGATAGGACACCCCGAAGGCCACGCTGAAGTGCAGCACGGCAAAGGTCAGGGTCTTGATCAGACTGTTGGCGGGCGTGTGATGCATGTGCATGGCGGGGCTTTCCGGAGGGGTTGGGGACGAGGCGAGCTTCATTGACACTCGCAATCGCCATGAACAGAACGATAGTTATTCGCATTCATCATTGCCAATGAGATCTCGCAATCCGATTGCTAGGAACAATCGATCAAGCCCTTGCCGCTCTCAGGCCTGCCCCGCCGCCGGGCTGGGGATTGCCCCTCCACCCGTGAATACCCTGTGGTTTCGTTTCTGTACTGTTAAGTATCTTTCGCTCCCGAACGGTTGTTAATTCAGCCTTTCACGAACAGACGGCACCAGGGCCGACGCACGAAGCAGCCCGAACCGTCCCCGCGGATCTTCTCTGCCGAAGGTCCGCATCACCCGATCTTCTCAGCGAAGGAACCCTCCCATGAAGCAGACCCTGCAACGACTGGCCAAGTGGCTCGCTGTGCCACTGATGGCCGCCGGCCTGGCCGCCTGCGGCAGCGACGACCCCGCGCCGCCGCCCGCCCCCACCCTGAACATCGTCCAGACGGCCGCCAATTCCAGTGACTTCTCCACCCTGGTCGCCGCGGTGCAGAGCGCCGGGCTGGTGAGCACGCTGTCCGGCCCCGGCCCGTTCACGGTGTTTGCGCCCACCAACGCCGCGTTTGCAGATCTGCTGGGCAGCCTGGGCCTGACCTCCGCCCAGCTGCTCGACCCCGCCAACCGCCCCCTGCTGACGTCCATCCTCACTTATCACGTGCTGCCGGGCCAGGTGCTGCGTGCGCAAGTGCCGGCCGGCACAGCCATCACCACCGTGCAGGGCGGCACCTTCACAGTGGCAGCCTCCGGCAACACCCTGACCATCACCGACGCGCTGGGCCGCAACGCCACCATCACCGCCACGGATGCCCGCGCCACAAACGGCGTCATCCACACCATTGACCGCGTGATCCTGCCCCAGGGCGCACTGAACATCGCCCAGACGGCCCGCGTGATTCCAGGCTTCTCCACGCTGCTCGCGGCCGTGGGCACCTCCACCGCCGTGGGCGCACGCCTGACCGGCACCACGGCCACCACCGTGTTCGCACCCACGGATGCCGCCTTCACCAGCCTGCTCGGCAATCTGGGGCTGACCCCTGCACAGCTGCTGGCCGCACCGGCGCTGGTTGAGCAAATCCTGCTGTACCACGCCGTGAACGGCACCGTGCTGCGCGCGCAAGTGCCCACCAACACACCGATCGCCACCCTGCAGACGGGCACCTTCACCGTGGCCGCGGCCGGCACCGGCCTGCGCATCACCGATGCCCTCACCCGCCAGGTCAACATCACGGCCACCGACATCCGCGCCAGCAACGGCGTCATCCATGTGGTGGACGCGGTGCTGCTGCCCCAGGGCCAGCTGAACATTGCCCAGACCGCCAGCGTGATCCCCGCCTTCAGCACCCTGCGCGCTGCCGTGGGCGCCGCGGCCCCGGCCATCGCCACCGCCCTGACCGGCACCGCCCCGCTGACCGTGTTCGCCCCCACCAATGACGCGTTTGCGGCGCTGCTGACCGAACTCAACGTGACCCAGGCCGCCCTGCTGGCCAACCAAAGCCTGCTGACCACCGTGCTGCAGTACCACGTGGTGAACGGTCAGGTGCTGCGCGCCCAGGTGCCGCTGAACACGCCGATCACCACCCTCCAGGGCCAGACCTTCCGCGTGGCCGCCAACGGCAGCACCCTGACGATCACCGATGCCCGCAACCGCACCAGCGACATTGTCCTGACCGACGTGCGCGCCAGCAACGGCGTGATCCACGTCATCAGCCCCCGCGTGATCCTGCCCGCGCCCTGAGCGTGACGCAGTCCTGAAGTGAGCGAGCGCTTCGCGGCGCTCGCGCAAGAAAGCTCAAAGCCCGCCAGCGTCATGTTGGCGGGCTTTGCTCTTTAGAGCGCTTGAAGATCGAGACCCGGCCCAAAGGTCCGGCGAAGCGTTTGGCGGGCCCCGTCCTGCGCCGCGCGAGATGCCTGCCCCCCAGATGTCCTTCTGGCGCTGAGTGCGGCATTTCGCCGGACACGTCCGGGGCCGCGCGAAGAGCTTGCGCATG
Organism: beta proteobacterium AAP99; assembly: GCA_001295775.1. Classification (GTDB taxonomy): domain Bacteria; phylum Pseudomonadota; class Gammaproteobacteria; order Burkholderiales; family Burkholderiaceae_C; genus Piscinibacterium. Next base: position 71,089 of record LJIA01000021.1, on the reverse strand, counting down.
CCAGCGCAAGCCCCCTGCGCCGCTAGATGTCCATTTGGCGCGGCTCTTCAGACCAAAATGGCTGGAAAGCCGCGCCAGACAAGCGAGAAGCCAGGTGAACCCGCCGCCGGCACCGTGTCCACGGCTGAGAGCCGGGCGGCCGTCGGCCGGCTCGGCTATTGCGCACTCGCACCGCCGCCCTTGCTTGGCTCGCCGAGACCCGGGCCGGAGATCTCGCAGGTACCGCTGGCGCTGCAGCTCCAGCGCTTGTCCTGAATCCCGTACTGCCTGCAGCTGATGCTTGAAGGGTCCACGAACAGGCGCGTGGTCTGCCCGGCCAGCGCCAAGCACTCCCACTTCTCGCGAATGCGCGCCTCGACCGAGGCGCGCGCCTCGGCCTCGCTGCGCGCATTGACGGACTCCCAGCGCCAAGGCCGTGTGATGGTGCGGATCGGTGCGGGCTGGGTGTTCACGCCACTGCCCTGCCCCGTGGGGCGGCGGTCGGCCGGCGGCGTGCCGGTGACGATGCCGGAGGACGACGTGGCCGCCACGGAGCCGCCGGCGCCCGCACTGCCGCTTGCCGCGCTACCCGTGCCAGCGCCGCTCTGGCGGGCTTGCTCCTCCTGACGCCGGCGCTGCTCATCCAGCGCACGCTGCTGCGCGGCCTGCAAGGCGCGGTCCTGGTCGGCCTGCTGGTTGCGCAGCGTGGACACGCTGCTCGAGGTGGCCGGCGCAGATTGCGCCAACTGCTCGCGTCGCCTGCGTTCCTCGGCCTCGCGACGGGTCTGCTCCTCGGCCGCGCGGCGCCGCGCTACGTCCTGCTGATAGCTGTCCATGATGGCCTGGTTGGCCTGGCGCTGCCGCTGCATGTCGGCGTTGGCCTGCGCAAAGCTCTGCCCCACGCCCCGGATCGCATTCACGATGGCCTGCCGTCCCGCAGCATCCTCTTCAGCCTGCTCACGGCGACGGCGACGCTCCTCCATCTCTTCCTCAAGTGCGTCGCGTTCTCGCTGCGCGCGCGCAATACGCGCTTGCTCCTGCTCTCGCGCACGGGCGGCCCGTTCCTCGGCCGCCTGTATCCGACGCAGGGTTTCGGCTCGTGCCACACGAATACGGTGCACTTCATCAATGCGCTCGCCGCGCACCATGGTGCAGGGCTCAAGAATGCGCGGGTTGCCACCGGCGTCCGGGTTGGTGCATTGCCCCTCGCCATGCGGAAGCATGTCCTGGAACTCACCCTGCCACATGAAGCTTGGCGTGACGTACTGGCCCCGGCCGACCAGCACGAGCTTCGTGCCGAGGAGGCCCAGACTGGCAGACCACTGCTCCATTCGCTCCGAGGGCGGTTCTGGATAGGACGGCACGCGCAACAGCCCCGCTGCGACTTGCCCGTCCGAAGTCAGGCCGAGGAACAGGATTTGCGAGTTGCCCGCTTGCAGTACACGCATTGAGCGGAAGGCCGCACCGTCTCCGCCCGGCTCCATCTGACAACTTGGCCCCCACGGAACCCAGCCACTTGGCACCGCCTTTAGCAGGGATGCGCACTCGGGAGGGACGGGCGGCGCGGCGGCCAGCGTGGCGCCGTCCACAGGCAAGAGAAGCGGGTTGCGAAGCAGCTCGTCCAGGGCTGCCCAGGAGGTGCCTGGCGGTGCGTCGATGGCGTAGCGTCCCGCGGGCAGCCCGGCGCGTGGCTTGGGCAATGTGACCAGAACGCGCTTGCCCGCCATGTCCTCCGCGGTGCCGCCAGGTCGCTGCAGGTCGAACTGCGCCGCCGTCTGGACTCCGTCGCTCGCGAAGTACAGCACCTGATTCGGAGCTGGATTGCCTTTTAGCCAGCTCAGCCAGTCGTCACCCTTGTACTGCGCGATCTTGAACTCGCCGTCCATGGCCACGCGACTGTCGGTACCCGGAATCAGTGCGTGCATTCGGCCCGGCTCGGCCACGCGCCACATAGAGTCCTGAAGGAGTTGGGCGCTTATCCGACCGCCCTCCCATTGCGCAGGAAATCGAAGCGGCCAGGGCCCGCTCGTTCGGCTCTCCAGAACAAAGACGGACGGAACGGTTCCGCTTCGGCTCCGGTCGAGGAGTCCCGCAACGGCACGCGGCCGCCCGATCAGGAGAACACCGACAGTCTCTCCCTTGCGCGGATCGACACTCGTCGGCGGCCGAAACTGCACGTCGAGCGCCCACATAAGATCGTATGCACCCCGGAGCCACCACCCTCGTCCGTTCGGGATCGCACGGCCCTGGCCTTCGAGGTTCACGCTTAGGAAGCCGGGCGTCATCTCGATCAACTCGGTCACCGCGCCTACCCAGCGTTCGCGCTTGCCATCGGGGTAGCGCCACTCGATGACGCCCTCGCCCACGGGACGACACTCCACGTGATCCCCGTGGTAGTACATCTCGGGCGCACTGGAGTCCTTGCGCTTGTTGCGGGCAACCGCCGAAAGCGGAAGACCTGTCGGCGTCTTGCATCTCTCGCCGGCGACATGCAAGGGGAGCGCATCAAAGTTCACGAGCGTCGAACGCCGCAGAGCCGCGCGCCCTTCGGCTGCGAGGGATGAATTGGGCGGTAGCGGTGCAAAGGGATCATTCGGATCGGGTCGTGCGTCAATGGCAGGCGCTGCAGCGCCCTTGCCGTCCGCAGTGTCGGATGTGCGCATGCCGGCGGCCTCGATGCGCTCGCGCAGCGCTCGCATCTGCGCTTCGATGGCCCGACGTTGCTCCTCAGACGTGTTTGGAGCGCTCGCGGCCTCAGTCAGCCCCTGCAGGATTGCCCGCAGCTGGGCTTCGACCGCTCGAAGCTGGCCCTCTGGGGTGGTCTGCGCACTCGCAGGCGCGCCCACAGCGCACAGCACACAGACAGTCACCACCATTCCAGCGAATTCACGAAGCGTACGCATTGCCAAACCTCAATCACGCGCAACTGGCATCCGTGCGGCCGGCTGCTGAAGCTGCACTGTATGTAAGCTCTACAGCAGCAGTTCACCGCGTTCGTGCCACGCCGAACGTCGGCACACGCCGCCCCGACTCAATGGATACCGAAAGACGCGGCTCGTTGCGCGAGCGATACGCTGCGAAGGCGCGCGGTAGCCGCTGAACACGCCGATCACCACCCTCCAGGGCCAGACCTTCCGCGTAGCCGCCAACGGCAGCACCCTGACGATCACCGATGCCCGCAACCGCACCAGCGACATCGTGCTCACCGACGTGCGCGCCAGCAACGGCGTGATCCACGTCATCAGCCCCCGCGTGATCCTGCCCGCGCCTTGAGCGTCACGCTGCTGTGAACTGAGCGAGCGCTTCGCGGCGCTCGCGCAAGCAAGCTCAAAGCCCGCCAGCGTCGTGTTGGCGGGCTTTTGCTTTCTGCAGGCACTGAAAGTGAGATTGGCTCTGGAAGCCGCTCTTCAGAGCAAAGTGGCTGGAAACCCGCACCGGACAAGCGGAAAGCCCGCCGCCAGTGTTCAAGACGACGCGTGCAGCGGATACAGCACGATCACCTCGCCGTCCTCCACCTCGCCGTTCGGCTCGAAGCCCAGGCCAAGGTAGAACGGACCCGGACCGCCCGGTTCGGGCACGTAGGAGGTATAGAAATAGTGGATGCCCGGCCGGCTGCGGACGTAGTCCAGCACGAGGCGCATGGCCTCGCGGCCGATGCCGCGCTTCTGGTGGCGCTGATCGATCATGAGCCGCCACAGACCGATGTTGGGTTCCGCCGGCGGCTCGTTCTTGAGCGACTCGTCCGACAGCATCACGAACCCGACGAGTTCATCGTCCGCATAGATCGCCCGGTACCAGGCTTCATCGGAGAACAGCGCCTCCGCCAGCGACACGGCGTTGGAGGCCACGAACCCCTGTTGGTCGGGCGCGACCGACAGCTTGATCACGGCGTGCACCGTGTCGCTGGTGATTTCTCGCAGGGTGACGTTCATGGCGGACGAACTCGCACGCGTGACAGGGTTAGCGATTGTGCGCTCGTTGTATCTCAGGGGGGGGCCGAGCGTCTGACCGTTCATGCGTTGCGGAAGTAGTGAGACAACGAGTACGCAGCCCCCAGACCTTTCCGCTTGTCTGGCGCGGCTTTCCAGCCATTCTGGCCTGAAGACCTGCACCAGAAGCCGTTCTTGCCTTGACAGTCCGGGCTGGGTGCGAGCGAAATCGGTCCCTACCGCCACTCCGCCAGCGCCTCGGGCTTGAGAAGCCGCACTTCGCCGGGCGCCAGATCCACTACGCCCGCGGCTTGCAGGCGCTTGAGTTCCTGGTTCACGGTCTGGCGGCTGAGTGCCAGCATGGCGGCGAGCTGGTCTTGGTGGATGTGGAGCACGGTGCGCGGGGCGGCGTCGGCGCCACCCACTGTGCCCTGCGCAAGCATCTCCAGCCGGCGCGCCAGGCGCGGGCCGGCGGGCAGGAGGGACATTTCCTCGATCGCGGCAAAACTCAGGCGCAGCTTGGCGCAGACGAGCAGGGCCACATCCCGCCAGAGCTGGGGCTGTTCATTCAGCAGGGCGTGCAGCGCTGCGGCGGGGGCGACGAAGACGCGGGTGGCGCCTTCGGCCAGGCCGTCGTGAGTACGCGGGCCGCCGTCAATGAGGCCAATCTCGCCAAACCAGTTGAAGGGCTCGATGAAGCTGAGCACGGCCTCGCGCCCGGCCTCATTCACGCTGGTGATGCGGATGGCGCCGCCCAGCACGCACCACAGGGCATCGGAGGCGTCGCCGCGGCGGTGCAGGGCCTCGCCATGGGCCAGCACGCGCACCTGCCCCAGCGCAGGCAGGCGCTCGCGCAGCTGGGGCGCGGCGGCGGCCAGCCAGCGGCTGTGCTGCATGGCGCTGCGTTCGGCGTCGCTCAGAGTGTCCCAACGGGCGGTGGGCATGGACTCTTAATCAAGCTGTGAGGTGTGTGAAGCGTGCAAGGCGGCGCATGCAGCCGCCGCGCACGCCCGGATTTGATCGCGCCAGCGGCCTGTACGCCAAGGGGTGCATGGCCGGCACAGACCGCTTGGGCATGTCGGCTAGCCGACAGACGCGGCCGGCACTGGCTTGGCATGATGCGCAGCGTTGCCGGCAGCAGCCCCCAAGAAGGTACACGCGCCCGCCGGACACATGACATGCAGACAGGAGACTCATCATGCGCAATCTCACCGAACACCTGGTGTCCTACGCCCGCTATCACCGCGATCCGCGCAACATTGCCACGCATGTGGTCGGGATTCCGCTGATCGTGTTTGCCGTGACGGTACTGCTTTCGCGTCCGGCCTTTGTAGTGCAGGGCATCACGATGAGCCCGGCGCTGTTTGTGAGCCTGGGTGTGATTGCCTTCTACCTGCGCCTGCATCTGGGCCTGGCCGCGGTGCTGGCGGCGTTCATCGTGGCCTGCCTGTGGGCGGGTGCGGCGCTTGCACAGGCCAGCACGCTGACCTGGCTGAGCGTGGGGCTGGGCGTCTTCGTGTTCGGCTGGATCCTGCAGTTCATCGGCCACTACTACGAAGGCAAGAAGCCGGCCTTTGTGGACGACCTGATCGGCCTGCTGCAAGGGCCGCTGTTCCTGCTCGCGGAGGGTCTGCTGGCCATCGGCTGGCGCCCGGACATCAAGGCCGAGATCGAGCGCCAGGCGGGGCCGATCAAGGTCCGGGACATGACGCAGACCGCTTGATTCGCGGCTCCTGGCAACAACAAAAGCGCGGCCCTCGGGTCGCGCTTTAGTTTTGGTGCGATTCAAACAGGCGCTACTTCGTCTCCGCCACCTTCTTCAGGCCGGCCAGGCCGCCTTCGAAGTCCTTGCCCACCATGCTGTCGGCATTCAGGCCGATCCAGCGGAACAGCGGGTTGTTGCCCATGTCGCCGTTCATGACCCAGGTCACCTTGGTGCCGGCACCGTCGGGCTCGAAGCGCAGCTCGCCCGTGCTCGTCGTGCCGAAGTCGGGAAAGTAGAGATCGTAGGCCACGCGCTTGTTGGCCTCGGCCGCGGTGAAACTCATGGTGCCGTCGCCCTGGCTCTTGGACTTCCAGCTCCACTTGGCGCCGGCGCCGCTCTCCGGGCCGCTGTATTCAATGGCCATGGCGGGGTCGCGCGCCGTCCAGACGCTCCAGCGCTTCCATTCCTTGGGCGCCGCCACCAGGGCATAGACCGCCTCGGGCGGGGCCTGGATGCTGGTGCTGCGTGTGACGGTGAACTTGGGCGAGAGCAAATACCCCCCGCCCACCAGAATCGCGGCCAGGCCGACGATCACGATCAATATCCACTTGATGACCTTCATGGCTCCCTCCAGACATGAAAAGCGGCTCGACCGGCACGTCGAATGCGCCCGGTTGCGGCATGGGCGAAAATAGCGGGTTTTGCGGCGCGCATCACCTGCGCGCCAGCCGCCGCAACCGGCTTTGCAGCCCTGCCCAGACGTCCAACGAACACGCAGCCATGTCCGAACAGATCCAGAAAGAAGTCCAGCGTCGCCGCACGTTCGCGATCATCTCCCACCCCGACGCGGGCAAGACCACGCTTACCGAAAAGCTGCTGCTGTTCGCAGGCGCCATTCAGATCGCTGGCAGCGTGAAGGCACGCAAGGCCAGCCGCCACGCGACCAGTGACTGGATGGAGATTGAAAAGCAGCGCGGCATCTCGGTGGCATCGAGCGTGATGCAGATGGAGTACCGGGACTGCGTCATCAACCTGCTGGATACCCCGGGCCACCAGGACTTCTCTGAAGACACCTACCGCGTGCTGACCGCCGTGGACGCAGCGCTGATGGTGATCGACGCGGCCAACGGCGTGGAGCCGCAGACCCGCCGCCTGCTGCAGGTCTGCCGCGCGCGCAATACGCCCATTCTCACCTTCATCAACAAGATGGACCGCGAGGTCAAGGCGCCGCTGGATCTGCTCGATGAGATCGAGCGCGAACTCGGCATGGCGGTGGTGCCCTTCACCTGGCCGGTGGGCATGGGCAAGAGCTTCGCCGGCGTGATGGACTTGCGCGCTGACCAGATGCGCGTGTTCTCGGCGGGTGAAGACCGCCTGCGCGACGACGACGAGATCATCGCCCCGCTGGCCAACCCGCAGCTCGATGAACGCTTTGGCGACGACATGCTCAATGCGCGCAACGATGTGGAACTGGTGAGCGAGGCCACGCCGGCGTTTGACAGCGAGGCCTTCCTCGCCGGCAAGCAGACGCCGATGTTCTTTGGCAGCGCCATCAACAACTTTGGTGTGCGCGAGGTGCTGGACGCCCTGGTGGAACTGGCACCGCCGCCCGGCGAGCGCAGCACGATCCAGCGCGTGATCGAACCCACCGAAAAGAAGTTCAGCGGCGTGGTGTTCAAGATCCAGGCCAACATGGACCCGGCGCACCGAGACCGCATTGCCTTTGTGCGCGTGGCCAGCGGCCACTTCGAACGTGGCATGAAGCTCAAGGTGGTGCGCAGCGGCAAGGAACTGAAGCCCAATACGGTGGTGAGTTTTCTGTCGCAACGGCGCGAGCTGCTGGACGACGCCTTTGCCGGCGACATCATCGGCATCCCGAACCACGGCGTGCTGCAGCTGGGGGACACGCTCACCGAAGGCGAAAGCCTGCAGTTCACGGGCCTCCCATTCTTTGCGCCGGAAATGTTCCGCAGCGTGGAAGTGGCGGACCCGCTGCGCACCAAGCAGCTGCGTGCCGGGCTGACGCAGCTGGGCGAAGAAGGCGCGATCCAGGTGTTCCGCCCCATGGCGGGTTCCATCCTGCTGCTGGGTGCCGTGGGCCAGCTGCAGTTTGAAGTGGTGGCGCACCGTCTGGAACATGAGTACGGCGTAAAGGCACGCATCACCCCCAGCCGCTACACCCTGGCGCGCTGGATCACCTGCGACGAAGCCGACGGCGGCGAGCGCGAACTCAAGCGCTTTATCGACGCGAACCAGCACCGCTTGGCGCACGATGCCGTGGACGCCGTGGCCCTGCTGGTGGACTACGCGCACGAACTGCGCGCCATCGAGCAGAACTGGCCCAAGATCAAGTTCCATGCCCTGCGCGAGCACGCGGGCCTGGTGTTCCAGAAGCGGCTGGACAGCTGATCGCACTGCGACCGCCGCGCTGAGAATCCACCCCACGATTCCCGTCGTGGGTCGACCTGTATGTGGGTTTCAGACGTAAGGAAATAGTCCGTTACGGCGGTAACGCAACCATCCCGGCCACCGGCTCTCTAGCAAGAGGTACGCGTACGTATCTCAACGCTCAACCCAAGGAGAGTCCGATGCAACGAAGCACACGCATCAGCCTGATTCTGGCCATCACCGCCGCCGCCTGGGGCGTGCAGGCTCAGAGCAACTACGGCCAGCCGCAGTCGCCACCGCAGGCGCAGGCCGACATGCCGCGCAGCATGCCCGCCAAACCGGCCGCCAAATCCGGCATGCCGGACGGCGGTGAAGGTGTGGTGCAACAGGTCAACCGCGAGGCCGGCACCGTCACCTTTATGGGCGGGCGCACGATGAAGGTGCGCGACCCGATGCTGCTGACCGATGTGAAGGCCGGCCAGCGCGTCGAGTTCCGCGTGCAGGATCTGGACAGCGGCCCGGTGATCGTGGCGCTCAAGGTGCTGGGCTGACCGCCCGCCACACTCAAACGTCACGCCCAAGTTCCCCCTTGCGCTGTGCAGTTCTGGCGCGGCGTGGGGGGTGAGCCGATGCACGGGCGCAACGAGTGACGAAACGTCATCGACCGATATAGCGAAGTTGCAGGCAGATGAGCGCAGATGAAGCACGTGAGCCGATCCGCTGACTGGCGCTGACGCCCTGACGGCTATACTTCGTCGTCCGAGCATCTAGAGTGCAAGGCATTGATGCGCCATTCGAGCGCAAGGATCCGGACACCGCTCTGTCCGACGCTGGAGACTTCATGCGGCACATCAACCGCCAGTTCGCCGTGGCTGCGGTCGCGCTATCCGCGCAGATCGCCTTTGCCCAAGCAAGCCCCGCACCTACGCCCGCAGCGGCGCCCGCCGCACCGGCTGCGCAGCCCAATGAACGCACTGCTGCGCGCGACAGGCTGTTCATGCGCATCCCCATCGGTCTGCGTGGTGACGCGATCATCGTCTCGATCGACCTCAAGGCCAGCACCGTCACGCTGGACGGCGGCATGGTCATGAAGATCAAGTCGCCCGAGGTGGTCGAAGGCATCACGCCAGGTCTGCGCGTCGAGTACGGCGTGGAAGAGACCAAGGCGGGGCTGGTCATCATCGCCATGCGATCGATCAGCTGAGCGCTGATCTCCAGGAACTCGTTTGCGATCGTTTGCGCTGCGGCCGTGCCGGGCGCGGATGCGGCACAGCTAACGCACCGTTACTTTTCGGCTCTGCGCCGGAGTCAGCGCTGCGTGAATGCTTCGCGTTGTTCGAGCACAAGGGCGCGCGCACCATGCCGCCCGATGCAGAACTGGATCAGGGGAACACCATGAACATTCGCTCCATGCTTGGCCTGCTTGCGCTGACCACGGCGGCACTGGCCGCGCCGGCGCAGGCACAGAACTACAACATCACGATCAGCGGCGAGATCACGCCTGGCGTGTACGGCCGCATCGATCTGGGCAACCGCCAGCCGCCACCGGTGGTGTACGCGCAGCCCGTGCTGATCCGCCCGGTTCCGGTGGGCGTAATCGCACCGGCGCCGATGTATGTGTACGCACCTCCGGGCCACATCAAGAAGTGGGGCAAGCACTGCCACCGCTACAACGCCTGCGGCGTGCCGGTCTACTTCGTGCGCGTGGACGAGAAGCGCGGCAAGGGCCACGGCAAGGACCATGGCCGCTGGGACGATGACCGGGGTCGCGGGCGCGACCGCGACTGATCGCTGGTCCGCCAGCCCATGCAACGGCGTCGCGCAAGCGGCGCCGTTTTGCATTCGGGCGCAAGCCGCTCAGGTCAGCAACCAGACCGCGGCGGAGAAGCTCAGAAAGGCCAGCGCCGTGGATGCAAGGATGATGCGTGCAATCCGGCCGTTGTCTGCACCATAGCGCTCGGCCAGCAAGGACACATTGGAGGCTGACGGCAGCGCCGCGGCGAGCGCCAGCACGATGACCGAGAAGCGGTCCACCGGCCAGCCCAGACGCATTGCATTCAGGCCGACCACCAACACCAGCAGCGGGTGGATGAAGAGCTTGATGGCGGCAACCGGCAGGTAATCGGCCAGCGGCGTGGGCGTGCCGGTTTCATTGCCGACGCGCTGTGCCCGCGCCAGCACCGCGCCGATGGTGAACAGCGCCACCGGCGAGGCGGAATCTCCGAGCAGCCCGACCGCCTTGGCCAGCGGGCCCCAGAGCTGGATCTGCTGCCAGGAGACCAGCGCCCCCAGGCCAATGGCCCAGGGCAGCGGGTTGGTCAGCGCACCGCGCACCGCCCGCCCGAAGGCGGCCCAGCCGTGGCCGCGATGGCCGTCCAGCTGCGCAATCGCCAGTGCCACGGAGCTGGTCAGCACCAGATCCACCAGCACCGTGAGAATGACCGGCCCGGCCGCTGCAGTACCCAGCAGCGCGACCAGCAGCGGTACGCCCATGAAGCCGGTGTTGGGAAACACGGCCACCAGCGCGCCGAAGGCTGCGTCCTTCAGCCCGACGCGCGCCGAGCGCGTCAGCAGGATCGTGGCGCCCAGCAGCAGCAGCGCGCAGGTGGCGTAGATCGCCATCAGCGGCAGGTTGAACAGCTGTGCCACCGGCAGCCCGGCACCGAAGCGAAACAGCATGCATGGCAGCGCAAACCACAGCACGTACGTGTTCAGGCCGGGAATGGCCGCCTCGGGCAGCAGGCCGCGCCGGGTGGCAAGGTAGCCCGCCAGAACGAGCGCAAAGAAGGGAAAGGTGACGGCGAGAATGGCCTGCATCGCCGCGCTTTGTAGCTCAGTGCCTGCCGCGGCTGGCCGCACGGCCGTGGCAGTTCAGCCCGGTCAGCCTGGACATGAATTCAATTTCGGTCATAAAATGAAAGAACAGCAGAAATCCGGCTTTCCGCATGTTCCATGCGCTTCTTGGGGCAATCCAGGAAGCAGCAAAGCGATAAATACGATTGATTTCGGCCAAGTATAATGAAAACAGGCCGCGATGCGGCCTGTACAGCCTAGATCGGGCGGCAGGGCCGGCAGCGCTCAGATCGCCTGCTCGCCGGTCTCGCCCGTGCGGATGCGGATCACCTGCTCCACCGGCTCCACGAAGATCTTGCCGTCGCCGATCTTGCCGGTCTTGGCCGCAGCGACGATGGCCTCGATGGCGCGCTCCACCAGCGCCTCGGCCACCACCACCTCCACCTTGATCTTGGGCAGGAAGTCCACCGTGTATTCGGCACCGCGGTACAGCTCGGTGTGTCCCTTCTGGCGCCCGAAGCCCTTGACCTCGGTGACAGTCAGGCCGGTGACGCCGACGCCGGCGAGACCCTCGCGCACTTCGTCGAGCTTGAAGGGCTTGATGATGGCGGTGATGCGCTTCATGGTCGGTCTCCTTGTCGGTGGCTGTGCAGCTATTCGGTAAAGCGGTTCGTGATGGGGTAGCGCCAGTCGCGCCCGAAGCCGCGGTGCGTGACGCGGATGCCCACCGGCGCCTGACGGCGTTTGTACTCGTTGTTTTTGATCAGTTTCACGACGCGGCGCACCGTGGCCTCGTCATGCCCTTCGGCCAGGATCTCGGCCACCGAAGCGCGCTCTTCCATGTAACGGCGGATGATCGCGTCCAGTACCTCGTAGGGCGGCAGGGAGTCCTGATCGGTCTGGTTCTCACGCAGCTCGGCCGAAGGCGCACGCGTGAGGATGCGCTCGGGGATCACCTCGCCACCGGGTTGCGCATTGCGCCAGGCGCACAGGCGGTACACCAGGGTCTTGAGAATGTCCTTGATGACTGCATAGCCGCCGGCCATGTCGCCATACAGGGTGCAGTAGCCGGTGGCCATCTCGCTCTTGTTGCCGGTGGTCAGCACGATCGAGCCATACTTGTTCGACAGCGCCATGAGCAGGGTGCCACGGATGCGCGCCTGCAGGTTCTCTTCGGTCGCGTCTTCGGGCAAGCCGGTGAATTCGGCGGCGAGCGTCTTGCGGAAGGCGTCGAAGCAGTCGGAGATCGGCAGCTCGTCATAGCGCACGCCCAGGCGCTGCACCATCTCGCGGCTGTCCAGCCAGCTGATCTCGGCCGTGTAGCGCGAGGGCATCATCACCGCGCGCACCTTGTCTGCGCCCAGCGCATCGACAGCGATGGCCAGTGTGAGCGCGGAATCCACGCCGCCGCTCAAGCCGATGATCGCGCCGGGAAAGCCGTTCTTGCCGAGGTAGTCCGTCACGCCCAGCTTGAGCGCGTTGTAGACCTCTTCTTCCTCGCACAGGTCGGGCGCGCAGGCCCCGGGCTGCAGCTCACCGGTCTTGATGGCGACGTACTCGATGCCCTCGACGAACTGCGGCATCTGCACCATGACTTCGCCGCGCGCGTTCAGGCAGAAGCTGCCGCCGTCGAACACGAGCTCGTCCTGACCGCCCACCAGGTTGGCGAACACGCAGGCCATGCCCTGGCGGCTCACATTGGCACGCACCACGTCCTTGCGGGTGTGGATCTTGCCCATGTGATAGGGGCTGCCGTTGGACACGAGCAGGATGTCGGCACCCGCAGCGCGCGCCGCCTCGGGTGCATAGGGAAACCAGATGTCCTCGCAGATGTTGACGCCGAAGCGGATGCCGTTGATCTCGAACACCACGGGCCGCGCATCGGGCGTGAAGTAGCGCTGCTCGTCGAACACGTCGTAATTGGGCAGATCGTGCTTGTGGTAGCGGGCTACCACCTTGCCCTCGGCAATCACGCTGCAGCTGTTGAAGCGTTCGCCTTCGCGCTGCACCGGATGGCCGACGAGGATGTGCAGACCTGCCAGACTGCTGCTGGCCTGCACGATGCGCTCAAGTGCGGCGTCGCTCGCCACATAGAAGGCATCGCGCAGCAGGAGGTCTTCGGGGGAATACCCGGTCAGGGACAGCTCCGGGGTGAGAAGTACATTCGCCCCGTACTGATGCGCCGTGCGGGCCGCGGTGATGATGCGGTCCGCATTGGCTTGCAGCGCCCCCACCGTGACGTTGATCTGAGCGATCGCAACCAGCGCTTTCATCAGAACGTGCTTCTCCGCTTGTTATCTTGCGCGCCGCCCTACGCGATCCATCACGCATGACGAGGTCTGAGAAAAATTATCGCACGCAGGTGATACCCGCCCTGGCGGGGCACGAGGCCGCGTGGGACGCACTGGTTGAACGCGCTGCAGGCGGGCACGTGATGTTGCGCAACGCCTTTCTGGGCACGATGGAGCGCACGGGCTGCGTGGGCGGGCGCAGCGGATGGAGCGCACAGCATCTGCTGCTTTGGGATGGCGATGAACTCGCCGCAGCCTGCCCGCTGTACGTCAAGGCGCACAGCTATGGCGAGTACGTCTTCGACTGGGCCTGGGCGGATGCCTACGAGCGCAGTGGTCTGCCCTACTACCCCAAGCTGCTCTGCGCCCTGCCCTTCACGCCGGTGCCTGGCATGCGCCTGCTCGCGCACGATGACGCGGCGCGCGCCGCACTGGTGGACGTCCTGACGCAAGCGATGGAAGACAACGAGCTGTCTTCAGTGCACGTGCTGTTTCCTGATGATGCCTCGGCCACCGCACTGCAGGCGGCAGGCTGGCTCAAGCGCAGCGGCGTACAGTTTCACTGGACCAATGCGGGCTACTCGCACTTTGACGACTTTCTTGCGCAGCTCAGTCAGAAAAAGCGCAAGAACATTCGTGCGGAGCGCCGCGCGGTGCATGAGCACGGCCTGCAGTTCGATTGGCTGGATGGCCGAACCGCGCAGCCCGAGCATTGGCGCTTCTTCTACCGCTGCTATGCCAACACCTACCGCGAGCATCACTCCACGCCCTATCTGAACGAGCGCTTCTTCCTCGAATTCTCCGAGGCGGCACCGGACCAGATGCGGCTGTGCGTGGCGCGCGATGCGACCGGCCCGATCGCCGCGAGCTTCTTCATCTGCGAGGCCGGCCGCCTGTATGGCCGCTATTGGGGCGCGATGCGCTTCGTGCCGCTGCTGCACTTCGAGCTCTGCTACTACCAGGCCATCGAGTACGCCATTGCGCAGAAGCTGCAGGTCTTTGAAGGCGGTGCACAGGGCGAGCACAAGATGGCCCGCGGCCTGATGCCGGTGCCCACCTGCTCCTTTCACCGGCTGGCGCACCCGGAGTTTGCGCAGGCCATCGAACGCTTCCTGCAGCGCGAGGCTGGTGGCATCGACCAGTACCTCGATGATCTGAACGAGCGCACGCCGTTCAAGCGCAGCACATCAGTGGAGCAGGAGTGAAAACGGCGCACCCGTAGGTGCGCCGTTTGTCGCAAAGCGTCTGATCAGATCAGAACGCCGGCTTGTCCTTGGCGGCGTTGTAGCCCGCCACGCCGCTCAGGATCTCCTGCTTGGCCGCCTCGGGGCCATCCCAGCCGACGACCTTGACCCACTTGCCCTTTTCGAGGTCCTTGTAGTGCTCGAAGAAGTGCTGGATCTGGGCCAGACGCTCCGGGGCGATGTCCTCGTGCGTCTTCCAGTGCTTGTACCAGGGCAGCACCTTGTCGACGGGCACGGCCAGCAGCTTGGAGTCGCCACCCGCTTCGTCCGTCATCTTGAGCACGCCCAGCGGACGGCAGCGCACCACCACGCCGGCCACCAGCGGAAAGGGTGTGATCACCAGCACGTCAACGGGGTCGCCATCGTCGCTGATGGTGTGGGGCACGTAGCCGTAGTTGCAGGGGTAGTGCATGGCCGTGCCCATGAAGCGGTCCACGAACAGGGCACCTGTCTCCTTGTCGACCTCGTACTTGATCGGGTCGGCGTTCTGCGGGATCTCGATGATGACGTTGAATTCGTCCGGCAGGTTCTTGCCGGCGCTGACGCGGTCCAGTGCCATGAGTGTTGTCCGAAGGGAGAGTGAAGAAACCGATGCGGTGCCCGTCCTGCCTTGCACCGCGAGCATCAGCCGGGCCGGAGAACCGCGCCTTGAGCGCGCTGCCACGCCGATACTCGAATCGGTTGCTAGTGTAGTCGCACGTGCTGCAGCGCAGCAGCCGACTCAGCCCGGCGGCACGACCGGATCGCACCAAGGCAGCTGCGTCCCGCTCAGGTGAGCCCAGAGCACAAGCGCGCTGGCGATCACGAGCATCAGCCCGGTCAGGCGCATGACGTGCCGCTCCATGACAAGTTCACCGCCCCGCGGCGCGGACCATCCGGCCAGCTTTCGGATGCCCAGCCCCAGGCTCAGCATCGAGATGCTGGATGCCAGTGCAAACACGGCCATGAGCGCGAGACCGCCCTGCCAGGTGCCAGCCAGCACAGCCAGCCACAGGGCTGCATGCAGCTGGCCGCAGGGCAGGATCAGCAGCGATGCGCCACGAAGGCTCTCGAGACCCCAGCGGGTACGGCCTTTCGGCTCGAAATTGACGGGTCGCGTGCTGCCCAGCGCAGCGAGGCGCCGCGGCCACTGCCCCCGGACCATGAGCCAGACTCCAAGCCCCAACGCACCCACCTGCAACACCGTCCAGAGCGGGCCGATGACGCTCGTCGTGCGCAGCACGCTCCAGGTGATCTGGCCGAATGCACCCGCGATCACGCCGGCTGCGCTGTAGCTCAGCCAGCGGCCGAAATGCCGTTGCGCCGCCACGCCTGCGGCGGGCGTACCCATCAGATGATTGCCCAGCCAGGCCGAACACATGCCGGCGCAGTGCAGCCCTCCGGCCAAGCCGAGCAGGGCGGCGGCAATCAAGAGGGAGCTTGCGGGCATGGCGCTGGAGAAGCCGTCTGCGTCGCGCGGATCAGATCAGGCGGGCGCGCGGACTCATGGCCACGCTGGTGCGTACATAGCGGTCGAAGACCATGGCAATGGCGCGCACGAAGAACCAGCCCAATTCGGTCACTCGAAGGTAGTCGGGCTCTAGGCGGATCAAGTTCTCCGCCTCGAAGGGCGCGAGTTCCTGGAGCTCGCTGGCAAAGGCCTTGCGAAAGTCCACAAGATGCGCCTGCTCGATGGACTCGAAACTTACTTCGCCCTGGCACATGAGCGCCATGATGACGCTACGCCGAACGAGATCGTCGCGAGAAAGGACGATGCCGCGCATGACCGGCAGATCTCCAGTCTTGAGCGCTTCCTGGTAACCCTCGATGTCGCGGTGGTTCTGGCTGTAGACCGCACCCAGCTTGCTGATGGCCGAGACACCCAGGGCAATCAGATCGCACTCCGGGTTGGCGGTGTAGCCCTGGAAGTCCCGTGTCAGAAGGCCCTGGCGCTTGGCGCGCGCCAAGGCGTCCTGGGGCAGCGCGAAGTGGTCCATGCCGACGTAGTCATACCCGCCCGTAGAGAACGCGGCAATCGCCTGAGCGAGCATGGTCACGCGATGGGCTGCAGGCGGCAGCTCCGACTCGTGAATGCGGCGCTGCGGCTTGAAGCGCTGCGGCATGTGCGCATAGGCGTACAGCGCCACGCGATCCGGCCGCAGCGCGATGATGCGCTCGATCGTGCGCGCAAACCCGGCCGGTGTCTGCTTGGGGAGACCGTAGATCAGGTCGATGTTGATGGAATCGAAGGCAAGCTCGCGCGCAGCGCGCATGAGTTCGGCGATCTCGGCCTCGCTCTGGACTCGATGCACTGCCTCCTGAACGGCCGGGTCGAGATCCTGCACACCGAAGGAGATGCGGTTGAACCCCATCCGGCGCAATCGTTCGAGTCGTTCACGATCCACCGTGCGGGGGTCTACTTCAATCGCTCGTTCGGCGTGGGGCGTGAACTCAAATGCGCTGGACAGACGCTCGACAAGCAGGGCGAGCTGACTGTCGTCTAGGTAGGTGGGGGTGCCGCCACCCAGGTGCAATTGGCCGGCGCGGGCGCGCTCGCCGATGCGCTCGCGCCACAGTTCGACCTCACGAAACAGGCTGTCGAGGTATGGCGTCGCGCGCTCCTTGTGCTTGGTGACGATCTTGTTGCAAGCGCAGTAGTAGCAAAGCGACTCGCAGAACGGGCTGTGCACGTACAAGGCCACCGGGCGAGCAGACCAACTGTCTCGGCGGTCTTCGATGGCCGTGTGCAAGGCACTCGCGTCGAAAGCCTCCACGAAGCGATCCGCGGTCGGGTAAGAGGTGTACCTTGGCCCGAAGCGATCAAACCGGGCGAGCAGGCTCTCGGCCGGCAGGGCGTGCGGGTCGGCACGCAATAGGGTTGCCGGTGACTGCGTTGCATGCATCAGAGGATCAATCCGGGTGAGAGGTGCGAACGTCAAGGTCGGTCATCGGGCCGCGACGACTTGCCGCAGCACGCCCAAAGATCAATCGTTGACCTGCGATTGCACTGATCTACGCTTGATCCACGGAAGAAGGACCTCGGTTCAATGTGCCACTACGGAGTCGATGCGACGTTGACTCACGTCAAGGCCTCGTAAGGACCGATCGGTAAATTGGAGTCAGGACGATTTGGGTCATCAGCCTGAGAGCTGAACAGCCCGGCCGGAAAGAGCCGCGTCCGACCACGCAGGAGGGTCTATGTACAAGCAAAGCGAACGCAGCTCTGCCGCTGTTCTGGCGGAGCACACCGATGCCTGTCCGAACCAGGCAGTGCCATCCCACACAACCAGCGCGAGCCATGTGGCGTGCTCGAGCTGCAACCTGCGCGAGATGTGTCTGCCCACGGGGCTGTCACGAGAAGACCTCGGCAAGGTCGAAGCCGTGGTCAACCAACGCCGCCGCATCGCACGCGGACAGGCGCTCTATCGCAGCGGTGATGACTTCAATGCCATCTACGCCATCCGTTACGGCTTCTTCAAGGCGCAGGTGGCCAGCCCCGACGGGCGCGAGCAAGTCACCGGCTTCCTGATGGCCGGCGAGCTGCTGGGGATGGATGGCATCGGCACCGAGCGGCACACGGTGGACGCAGTTGCGCTGGAAGACTCCGAGGTGTGCGTGATGCCCTTCTCGCAGCTGGAGACGCTCAGCCGCGAGGTCAATGGTCTGCAGCGGCAGTTGCACCGGGTGATGAGTCGCGAGATCGTGCGCGAGAACGGCGTGATGATGCTGCTCGGTACCATGCGCGCGGAGGAACGTCTGGCGGCATTTCTGATCAATCTGACGCAGCGTCTGAAGGCACGAGGCTTCTCGTCAACCGAGCTGGTACTGCGCATGACGCGCGAGGAGATCGGTAGCTATCTTGGCCTGAAGCTGGAGACCGTGAGTCGCACGTTCTCGCGTTTTCAGGACGAAGGCCTCATTGAGGTCAAGCAGCGCCACGTCAAGATTCTTGACGCCGATGGCCTGCGCAGCCTGTTCAGCGCCGAGGCAGCAACGGCACACTGAAGACCCTGCGCGCCGATTGAAGCCCCGCCATGCGAGCGGGGCTTTTTCATGACCGCGCGAGCCATCGGCTAGCACCTGGCGCTTTGGCGACGAGCGCCGCAGGTTCAGGGCTGCAGGCGACGCATGACAAGGATGCCGCCCAGGGAACTCATCGCACAAGCAGCCCAATACATCAGGAACACGAGCGAGTAGATGGCTGTGCGCCCGAGGGCAAGATCGTGACCGAGCCAGTGCACGTCCAGCGGATCCACCATCAAGAAGGTCAGCCCTTCAAGGACACTGGCCGCTACGAACGACGGCCAGAGCACCGCGCCCATGAGTACGCGCCGCCGAACGAGTGACGTATCCGCCACTTCCTCCGCAAGCGTGCCCGGCACGCCTTCGATACCTGAGGACTCGCTGCCCATGGCCTGCTCAACGGTTGGCAAGTGAGTCGATCTCCAGGACCTGACCGTCGACGGGCCCCGCCCTGCGCGTCAGGTGCCAGTCCTGCGCGGCGAGGCTCGCAGACCACTGGCCACGCTGAATCACGGCCGCAGGCGCCCAATAGGTTCGGGACTGTAGCCCGGTGTCAGTTGCGCCGACGGAGCAACGCCCGCTCGCGTCCGCTGTCAGGGAAAGGGCGTAGTCCAACTCACGACGCGCAATGTGTGCGAAGCGCAAGCTCAGAACCTCGCTCGCAGCAGGTAGTGATTCACCTTGGAGGTGCGCGCAGACGCCGTCAGGCCGTTGAGTCACGAAGATCCCCATTCGGAGCTGGGTAGCGCGCAGGCGGGCAGTGGTGTCCTTGTTGATCTCGACTCCACGCTTGTAATAGTTGTCATCCACCAGCGAGTCCGCACCGGTCTTGGCGACGGTCAGCATGACGATGCCAAGACAGATCGCCAGCACGGGGATGCCGGCCACCATCCATACATAGGGCTCGCGCCAAGGGGCGCGCTGCGCTGCGCTTCCTCGATTCATGTGTTGCTCCTTCAATTTCAATCGGCATGGCCCGGCTCAGGGGCGCGCCACGTAGAACACGGCCTTCTCTGTCACCTGCTCTGACCCGTCTGCGCTTCGGATCGTGAACAGGATGGCGTGCGAGCCCGGACTGACTGCCTTCAGGCTGCCTTCCGGCAAGCGCAGGCGGACAGGATGAAACTTTGTCTGCGCTGCGAGCATGTCGAACCGCGAATCGCTACTGATTTCGATCCCCGGCAAGCCGGCGACATCCACCAGAAACGCGCGCGGTCGCTCGGCGGTGTTCATGATCTGCAGGCGGTACACGTTCTCGATCGAGCCGTCGCCATTGACCCGTGCCAAGGCGTTGCGGTCACGCACGACGTCGACCTTGAAGCTGGTGCGATTTGCCAGCCCCCATCCAAGAGCGAGAACCAGCAAGACAAGAATCGAGCCGTAGACCACGGTACGCATGCGGAAGACATGGCGCCACATCTCGGCGCCGAAGCGTCGGCTGGTCATCGCGTGCTCAGTGGCGTAGCGGATCAGGCCAGGCTCATAGTTCATCTTCTTCATCACTTCATTGCAGACATCGATGCAGCCGGCACAGCCGATGCACTCATACTGAAGACCTTTGCGGATATCAATGCCTGTTGGGCAAACCGCCACACACAAGCCGCAGTCGATGCAATCGCCGAGGCCGGCTTGCTTGGGATCCACCTTGCGGCTGCGAGAACCGCGTGGCTCACCCCGCGTTGAGTCGTAGGTGATGATCAGCGAGTGCTTGTCAAGCATCGCGCTCTGGAAGCGCGCGTACGGGCACATGTACTTGCAGACCTGTTCCCGCATGAAGCCGGCGTTGCCCCAGGTCGCGAATGCGTAGAACAGCACCCAGAAAAGCGCCCATCCCCCGATCGTCAGCGTGACGATCGAGGCAACAATCTCACGAATCGGGACGAAGTACCCAACGAAGCTGACACCGGTCCATAACGCCAGTGTGATCCAAAGGCTCTGCTTTGCAACCTTGCGCCAGGCCTTGCTCAGGCTCCAGGGAGCGGCGTCGAGTTTGCGCCGTGCATTGGCATCCCCCTCGACCCACCGCTCGATGTACATGAACATCTCCGTGTACACAGTCTGCGGGCAGGCATAGCCGCACCACAAGCGGCCGGCGACCGCCGTAAAGAAGAACAGCGCATAGGCACAAACGACCAGCAACCCTGTGAGATAGATGAAGTCCTGGGGCCAGAACACGTAGCCGAACAGGTAGAACCTCCGCGTCGCCAGATCAAAGAGAAGCGCTGGCCGGTCATTCCACAGCAGCCAGGGTGCTCCGTAGAACACCAGCTGGGTCAGGGCAATCAGAAGTACGCGCCATCGCACGAACCAGCCGTGTACGGCGCGCGGATAGATCTTCTGCCGCGCTTCGTAAAGCCAGATCACCTGCTCCTTGGGTGGCACGGCGCCGCCCAAGACTGCAGGTGATTCCTCGGCGCCCGCCGAACCGGGCTGCGTGGCTTCGATCAATCCCTCACTCATCAACGTGCAGCAACAGACTGGCGGCTGCCGCCACCCGAGAGCTTTATCACGTAGGCGGTCAGCACCTCGATCTGCGGCTTGCTCAAGCGACTCGCCCAGGCGGGCATCGCGTTCTGCCGACCGTTCTTGATCGTGTAGAAGATGCTGTCCAGCGACCCGCCGTAGATCCAGGTGTTGTCGGTGAGATTGGGCGCGCCAAGGGCGGTATTGCCTTTGCCGTCCGCACCGTGGCAGCCGACGCACCCGGCCGACATCCACTTGCCCTTGCCACGAGCGATTGCCAGCTCGTCGCCCGGCCTGCCTGCCAGAGACTGAACATACTTCGCCAGATCGGTGATGTCCTCATCCGTGCCCACCGCGGCGCCCATGGGAGGCATGAGCCCCTTGCGACCCTCAGCAATCGTCACGCGCACAGCTTCCGGGCTGCCACCCCAAAGCCAGTCGGCGTCCGCCAAATTTGGGAAGCCCTGGGCGCCTCGGGCATCCGAGCCGTGACACTGGGCACAGTTATTGAGAAACAGCCGTTCAGCGATGGCCATGGCCTTGGGGTCCTGCTGGAGCTGCTCCGAGGTCTGCTTCAGAAACCCGTCGTAGAGGGGCGCAAGGCGCTGCTCTGCCGCCACGATCTCGGCCTTGTAGGCGCCGGACTGACTCCACTTCAGGCTGCCGTCATGCACACCGAGACCTGGGTAGTAGTAGAGGTAGGCGATCGAAAACACGAGCGTGATGATGAACAGCCCGACCCACCAGCGTGGCAGAGGATTGTTCAGTTCCTTGAGATCGCCATCCCAGACATGGCCCGTCGAATTGTCATCAGCCATCTTCTTGACGCGCGAGCTGAACATCAGCAGCAAGAAGCAAGCGGCAATACCGAGCACCGTCGCCAGCGCAATCGCAATGCCCCAGAAGCCGGAAACGAAGTCACTCATTGTTGTTCTCCCTGGGTACTTGCTGCCATGCGTGGCACCGGTCGAGAAGCGCTGGTCGAACTCTCGTCCTCAAGCACGGCGCGTGCATAGCGATCAAGGCGCTCGCGCCGGCTTGGCAGGAAATTCCAGATCAGCAGCGCAACGAAGAGGCTGAAGCACAGCACCGTGAACAAACTGGCGTAGGTATTGAAGTCCATGATGTGCCCTCACTTCACCGATGTGCCGAGAACCTGCAGATAGGCCACCAACGCGTCCATCTCGGTCTTGCCCGCGACTTCGTCCTTGGCCTTCTTGATTTCTTCATCCGAGTAGGGGGCGCCCAACCTTCTCAGTGTGGTCATGTGTGCGGCCACAGAGCCCGCATCGGCAGGATTGCGCGCGAGCCAAGGGTAGGCGGGCATGTTGGACTCGGGGACAAGATCGCGCGGATTGATGAGATGGATCTTGTGCCACTCATCGCTGTACCGACCGCCGACTCGAGCGAGATCCGGACCCGTACGCTTGCTGCCCCACTGGAAGGGATGGTCGTAGACAAACTCGCCAGCGACCGAGTAGTGCCCATAGCGCAGCGTCTCAGCACGGAACGGCCGGATCATCTGCGAATGGCAGTTGTAGCAACCCTCTCGGATGTAGATGTCCCGCCCGACCACCTGCAGCGCGGTGTAGGGCTTGAGGCCGGCCACCGGCTCCGTAGTGGAGCGCTGAAAGAACAGCGGAACAATCTCGACCAAGCCGCCGATGGCCACGACCAACAGGATCAGGACGATCAGCAGGACGTTCGAGGTTTCGATCTTTTCGTGGTTGAACATGCTCATGATTTCCCCCGGATTCAGGCGTGCGCAGGCGCAGGGATGGCAACAACCTCACGCTTGCGGCCGCTGATCGTCATCCACACGTTCACAGCCATGAGCACCATGCCGGAGAGGTAGAGCACACCACCGAGCAGACGCACGACATAGAACGGGAAGGTGGCCTTCACGC
Source organism: beta proteobacterium AAP99 (assembly GCA_001295775.1). Lineage (GTDB taxonomy): Bacteria > Pseudomonadota > Gammaproteobacteria > Burkholderiales > Burkholderiaceae_C > Piscinibacterium. Next base: position 48,388 of record LJIA01000021.1, on the reverse strand, counting down.
TCTCCACGAAGGTGTAGGTCAACGTGCCATCTTCATTGACCGCACGCCACATCAGCCCCTGCATCACGCCGGCGATCCACATTGCGGCGATGTAGAGCACGATGCCGATCGTCGCCGTCCAGAAGTGCAGGCTGATGAGATCCTTGCTGGCCATTTCAGTGCGGCCGACCATGCGCGGGATCAGGTAGTACATGGCTCCCATCGATACCATGCCCACCCAGCCCAGTGCGCCCGAATGCACGTGCCCGACCGTCCAGTCCGTGTAGTGCGACAGCGCGTTCACGGTCTTGATGGACATCATCGGCCCTTCAAACGTGCTCATCCCGTAGAAGGACACCGACACAATCAGGAAGCGCAGGACAGGATCGTCACGCAGCTTGTGCCAGGCCCCGGACAGCGTCATGATGCCGTTGATCATGCCGCCCCAGCTCGGTGCGAGCAGGATCAGCGAAAACACCATGCCCAGCGACTGGGTCCAGTCAGGCAATGCGGTGTAGTGAAGATGATGCGGGCCAGCCCACATGTAGGTGAAGATCAATGCCCAGAAGTGCACGATCGACAGCCGATATGAATACACAGGCTGGTTCGCTTGCTTGGGGATGAAGTAGTACATGATCCCCAGAAAGCCCGCCGTGAGGAAAAAGCCCACGGCGTTGTGGCCGTACCACCACTGAACCATCGCGTCCTGCACACCCGCGTAAGCCGAGTAGGACTTCATCGGACCAGCCGGAAGTGCCGCACTGTTCACCACATGCAGCAGCGCAACCGTCAGGATGAATGCACCGAAGAACCAGTTGGCGACATAAATGTGCTTGACCTTGCGCACCGCCAACGTGCCGAAGAAGTTCACCGCATACGCCACCCACACCAGCGTGATCGCAATGTCGATCGGCCACTCCAGTTCGGCATATTCCTTGCCAGAGGTGTAGCCCAGCGGCAGGGACACCGCTGCAGCAACGATGATGGCCTGCCAGCCCCAGAACGTGAACGCTGCGAGCTTGTCCGAGAACAGCCGTACATGGCAGGTGCGCTGGACGACGTAATAGCTCGCCGCGAACAGCGCGCAGCCACCGAACGCAAAGATCACTGCATTGGTGTGCAGCGGCCGTAGGCGACCGTAGGTCAGCCACGGAATGTCAAAGTTGAGCTGCGGCCAGGCGAGCTGTGCGGCGATCACAACGCCCACCAGCATGCCCACCAAGCCCCAGACGATCGTCATCACGGCGAACTGCATGACGACTTTGTCGTTGTAGACCCCCGACCCCATGTGAGGATCCGCGGTAGGTTGGACTGTGTTCAAGGTCTGCTCCCAGTGTGTGGGGGCATTCTTCGTGATGTCGCGCTCGATTGCGTTGACTGAAGTCAACTCTGAGGGTGGTCGAAGCTGCAGGTCCTCAATTGGCCTGCGACCTTTGTTCGCACACGTCAGTCTCAGCCTCTGCGGAGCTGTTCAGCTCAAGGAGCTGTGCACCGACGGTCTCCAGATCATCGAACTGTTCACCTTCGACAGCCCAGACCAACAACGCTGCAACACCAAACACAAGTGCAACCGACATCGGAATGAGCAGATAGAGGATCTCCATGCTCAGGTCTCCGCGGTGGCTCTGGACTCAGCCGGCATGCGCAAGATCCGCCAAGCATTGGCGAGCACCAGCCACGAACTTGCTGCCATGCCAACACTGGCCCATCCCGGGCTGATCCAGCCCCACACGGCAAGAGGAACGCAGACCACGTTGTATGCAAGCGCCCAGACAAGATTCTGGTGAATGATCCGGATGGTGGTTTGCGCAGTCTTGCGAAGCATTGCGATGCTCGACAGCCGCTCTCCCAAGATGACTAGGTCCGCGGTTGCCTGCGTGGCCGGCGCGCCGGTCACCAAGGCCGCGGAGACATCGGCGCCCGCGAGCAAGGGGCCGTCATTCAGGCCATCGCCAACAGCGAGCACCACTCGGCCGCGATGCTGCAGGGACCGGAGTTCGGCCAGTTTGTCCTCTGCGCTCAAGCCGCCACTCACACCATCGACGCCGAGTTCGTGCGCGAGCCGCCTTGTCTGTTCGGGACTGTCACCGCTGAGCACCGACACGTGAAGTCCCGCGTGGTTCAAGGCCCTTACCGTGTCCAGTGCCTCGGGCCGAATCCGCTCGCTGAACTCGATCAATGCGACACGCCCTTGCTCGTTCCGAAGCTCGCAGTGCACACCCCCACCCGGCAGAATGGAGCTACCTGCCGGCTTGCCAAACTGATAGCGGCGGCCGGCAACCGTGCCTTCGACGCCAACCCCGGGGATCTCCCGCTGTTCGGTGACTCGGGGCAAGCCGCGCTGCACCTCAGGATGCTGCCTGAGCGCGGACGCGATCGGATGGAACCCCTGCCCTTCTAGGGCGGTGGCAATCTGCAGTACCTCAGATGAGCTCAACGTGATCCCGGGCGCGAGGAACACGCGCTCTACGCGCAGTGCATCTGCACTGAGTGTGCCCGTCTTGTCGAACACGACATGCGAGACCCTTGCGAGCTGCACGAGTGCAGCAGGCTTGCGCAGGTAGACGCCCAACCGCGCGAGGCGACCGACCGCCGCAAGCATGGCAGCGGGCGTCGCCAGCGACAGCGCACATGGACAAGTCACCATGAGCACCGCAATTGCGACACTCATCGCACGATCGGTGTCGTATGGCCACCAGTACAACATCCCGAGTGCGGCGCACAGCAGCACGCCGGCAAGAAAGTACGGCGCCCAACGATCGGCGCGGTCGATCGCCGTGAGACGAGCCGCAGACACGCGCCTCATGAGTGTCGCAATCTCGGCAGCACGCGTGGAGGCACCAAGCGCGTCGACGCGAACCCGGAGCTGCGCCGACAAGTTCACCGTGCCTGCATGCACCCGGTCGCCCGACTGTCGAGCAACCGGCATCGATTCACCGGTCAGGATCGACTCGTTCAACGCCGAATGCCCTTCCTCGATGCGACCGTCGCCGGGAACGACGGCGCCGGCACTGACCAGAACCAAGTCGCCTTCTCGCAGCGTCTCCGTATCGACTGATTCGACACGTTCTGCACCGGTCGAATCAATCACGATCCGTTTGGCTTGACCCGCAACCACGCTCGACAGGCGCTCGACACGCGACTCAAGCGCATGCTGTCCGCGCAGGAGCAGATAGCGCACCGTCAGAACAAGGGCAACAAACATCGAGAGACTGTCGAACCACACCTCACCCTTGCCACTGAAGGTTGCATCTGTGCTCGCGACGAAGGTCAGCACAATGGCTGCGCTGACAGTGACGTCCATATTGATGCTGCGGCTGCGAAGACCGCTCCACGCCGCTCCTAGGATTGGCGAAGCCGCTACAAGAATGACCGGCAGACTGAGAATCCACTGCGCCCATCGCAGCAGGAAAGCATGATCAGGAAGAAGCTCTCCGGGTGCAGTCTGGTATGCGGGCCATGCGTACATCATGATCTGCATCATGGCCAGCCAGGCGATGCCAGCGCGCCAGAGCAAAGCCTTCCGAATCGTGCGGCGGGCCTGCTCCTGGCTCGGGGCATCCGATGCCCGCGGCGAGTACCCGAGCGTCGCGATCAATTCGGATATTCGCGCCGCGCTGATGCGTGACGGTTCGAACTCGATCAGAGCCTGGCGCGTCAGGGCATTGATCTGCACGCTGCGGACGCCCGATTGGCTTCGCAGGCGATCACCGATGGCCACCGTGCAGGCGCCGCACACGACGCCGTCGATGACCAAGGCAAGTTCACGGACCGGCGCATCCCTCTGCTCCGATCCGGACATCGACCTGCCTGCCCTGGGGGTTGCGTCTTGCAACGCTACGCCCGGCACGGCAGCGGGTGAGCGCACGGACTCCATCTTCATGCGGAGCAGCCTAGGGCCACGCAGTCGCCGGTCACTTGATGCGCGTCAACAAGACCCAAGCGGGCTTTGCGGCGCAAAGCCGCAGCATGCTGGAGTCCTCGGGAGCTTGCGACGCAGAAAGGAAAAAGCCCTGCGACAGCAGGGCTTTAATCTTGGCGGAGCGGACGGGGCTCGAACCCGCGACCCCCGGCGTGACAGGCCGGTATTCTAACCAACTGAACTACCGCTCCGCGCGGTAACTGGCGTCCCCACGGGGATTCGAACCCCGGTTATCGCCGTGAAAGGGCGGTGTCCTAGGCCTCTAGACGATGGGGACGAGGCACTCTTCTACTACTCGCTTGCCGAGTTGCTGGTGGAGGTAAGCGGGATCGAACCGCTGACCTCTTGCATGCCATGCAAGCGCTCTCCCAGCTGAGCTATACCCCCGTGTTGCGCTACCGCGAACCGTCGCTGCCAACGAGAGCAACTCAAGCAAGACAAAAACTATAGCATCTCCGCGCGGGCTTCGCAAGCCGACTACATCCCCAGGCGCTGGAGTTCGGCCTCCAGTCGAGCCAGGACAGCGTCGCGGCCCATCAGCCAAAGCACGGCATCGACGCTGGGCGTCTGTGTCTGCCCGGTAATTGCCACGCGGACGGGAATCGCAAGCTGCGGCATCTTCAGTCCATGCGCCGCCAGGACGGCCTTCATCTCAGCAGCAATCTCCGCGACCTGCCAGTTGCACTGAGTAAGCCGGCTGCAGAAGTCGCGCAAGGCGGGGCCGAGTGCGGGCACAAGATGCTGCGCTCGAAGCGCGTCAGAAACCTGCGGGTGGCGCCAGAACAGGCTCACTTCCTGTGCAAGCTGCACGAGAGTCTGTACCCTCGAACGGTAGAGCGCCACGGCGTCCATCAGACGGACCCACTCCTGGCCGCTCAGCGGCGCCGCGAGCACACCATCGCGCAGCAGGCGCGACTGCACATCTGCAGCGAGGCCTTGGATGTCCGCGCGCTTGATGTGCTCCGCGTTGATCCAGGCGAACTTCTCCGGATCGAAGCGCGAAGCGGACGCGCTGATGGCGGGTACGTCGAACCACTCGACGAGTTGCTCACGCGTGAAGACTTCTTCGTCGCCATGACTCCAACCCAGGCGGGCAAGCATGTTGATCATGGCTTCGGGCAGATAGCCCTCGTCGCGATACTCAAGCACGCTGCGCGCTCCGTGCCGCTTGGACAGCTTCTGGCCGTCTGGGCCCAAGACGGTGGGGGTGTGTGCGTAGATCGGTGGCGTTGCCCCCAGCGCCAGCATGATGTTGATCTGCCGCGGCGTGTTGTTCACGTGATCGTCGCCGCGAATGACATGGGTGATGGCCATGTCGATGTCATCGACGACCACGCAGAAGTTGTAGGTGGGCGTCCCATCCGGGCGGGCGATGATCAGATCGTCCAGCTCCGAGTTGGCGATCTCGACCTGGCCCTTCACGCCATCCTGCCAACTGACCGTCCCGGTAGTTGGATTCCGAAATCGGATGACTGGCTTTACTCCGTTGGGCGGCTCGGGCAGCCGCTTGCCGGCCTCGGGTCGCCAGCGGCCGTCATAGCGCGGCTTCTCGCCACGCGCCATCTGCGCATCGCGCAAGGCGTCGAGTTCATCGGGCTGCATGTAGCAGTGATAGGCGCGACCGTCAGCAAGCATCTGCGCGAGCACGTCCTTGTAGCGCGGCATGCGGCGCATCTGGTAGACCAGCTGGTCGCCGGGGTTGTCGTAGTTCAGCCCCAGCCAGTCCATGACCTCGAGCACCACGTCCACCGCGGCCTGAGTGGATCGCTCCTGGTCGGTGTCTTCGATGCGCAGCAGAAACTCGCCGCCGTGATGGCGAGCAAAGGCCCAGGCAAACAGCGCGGTGCGAATGTTGCCGAGATGAACGTAGCCCGTAGGCGAAGGGGCAAACCGGGTGCGAAGCGTCATGGATCTTCCAGGCGGGCACAAAGCAAAAGACCCCGACGAGTCGGGGTCTTGATGCAGATTCTGGTGGGCGGTAGTGGGTTCGAACCACTGACCCCTGCCGTGTGAAGGCAGTGCTCTACCGCTGAGCTAACCGCCCAACTTCGCTAGTATAGCCCAGACTCACGATCACCCCGCCGACAGCACCTGCGCGGCGCCGTACCGAACCGCTTCATGCCTCACTGGCTGCGCGCCGCGCCCCTGGCGGCCACGCTCTCCACTCTTGCTGTCACGCCCATGCACTCCGTGGCGCAGACAACGGCATCAGCCGCCCAGGATGCGCTGGCGCGTGCGCCGCTTCGCGTCGAGATCGACGCCCCCACGGACCTGCGCGAATTGCTCAACCGCCACCTGGACGTTGTGCGCCTCTTGCAAGCGGGTGCGCCAGGCGAGCAGGAGTTCAATCGTCTGCTACTCGCCGCGCCGGCGCAGGTCCGGGCGCTGCTGGAAACTGAGGGCTACTTTGCGCCGCTGGTCGAGGTGCAGCGCGCCGAGGCCGAACGGCCGGCGCGGATCAAGGTCAGCCCGGGGCCACGCGTGCTGGTCGGTCGCGTCGAGATCAATGCCGTCGGGGCGCTGGGCGAAGCGCTGGCCAAGCCCGACGCCGCCGATCCGAACTTGCTGCGCCTTTGGAGGCGCGTGACAAACGCCTGGCCCCTGCCCGAAGGCAGCGCGTTTCGGGTATCCGACTGGAGCAGTGCAAAAGCCGCCGTGCTGGCACGCCTGCGCGCCGAGCGCTACCCAAATGCCGCGATCGCCCGCAGCGAAGCCGAAATCAACGCCGAGGAGCATCGCGCCATCCTGCGGGTAGATCTCGACAGCGGACCGGCGATGGTCTTCGGAACTGTGCGCGTCGAAGGCCTGAGCCGGTACCCGGAATCCTCCGTACTCAACCTAAAGACCTTCGGACCCGGCACAACCTACAGCGAAAAGCTGCTGCTCGACTACCAGGAGCGTCTCATCAAGGCCGGGCAATTCGGCGGCGTCTCGGTCAGCACGGAGCCGGCCGGGATACCCGGGCAGCTCGATGTAATCGTGCGGGTTCAGGAACAGAGCGCGCAGCAGCTCACGCTAAGCCTGGGTTTTGACGATGCTTCCGGCCCGCGTGTGGGTGCCGAGCACGTCTCGCGTCGCGTGTTCGGCACGGACTGGACCGGCAAGGGCGTGGCTCAGCTGGGCAAGAACAAGCAGGAGTTCAGCACCGACTTCTACTCGTACCCGAGCGAGAACCTCTACCGCTGGCTGGTGGGTGCAAAGCGCACGCGTCTGGTCGCTGGCGGTCAAGTCACCGTCGATACCAGCGCAAGGCTGGGTCGGACGCGTGACACCGAGCGCATCGAGCGGACCTACTACGGTGAAGTGCTGTACGCGACGGCACTGAACCGCGACACCGGCGAGCGAGGAACGGCGAGCGCCTACTCGGCCAACTACTTCTGGGTGCATCGTGACGTCGACAGCGTCTTGCTGCCCACGCGCGGCCTGACCACCTCAGCGCAGCTCTCGACCGGCTATGCGAGCAGCACAATCGCCGCCAATGGTCCGTTTACTCGCCTGAACGCGCGCTTGACCTACTACCAGCCGCTGGGCAGCCGCACCAATCGCTGGTACGCGATTGGGCGGATCGAAGCGGGTTCGGTGATGGCGCGCGATGAGGTCGCCCTGCCTGAGTCCCTGCTGTTTCGTGCCGGCGGCGACCAGTCCGTGCGGGGTTACAACTACCAGTCGCTGGGTGTCGAGCGGACGAACAGCAAGGGCGAAGTAGTCGTCACCGGCGGGCGCTATCTCGCCACGGCAAGCGCTGAGCTGGCGCGCCCGATCTCCGAAAAGCTCAGCAGCTTCTGGATTGCGGGCTTCATCGACGCAGGCAACGCCGGAGACAAGCTCCGCGACCTCGATCCTGCAGTGGGCTACGGCCTCGGCCTGCGGTGGCGCAGCCCGGTCGGCCCGCTGAATATTGACATGGCCTACGGCAGGCGCACCCAGAAGTGGCGACTGCATCTCACGGTCGGCGTGGCGTTCTGAGATGAACGCACCCAGCGATCCGACCGCCCCGCCTGAGCACGTTGCCGCGCCCGCGCGGCAGGCGCACCGCGGCCGAAAACTGCTGCTCGCTGCGGCGTTTGCCGTGATCTTCATCCTCGTGGGCCTGCCCCTGGCGGTCTGGGCGACGCTCAGTTCGGATGCAGGCACGCGCTGGCTGCTTGGTCAGATTCCCGGCGTGCGCTTCGAGGGGACTCAGGGCAGCGTCCTGGGCGATCGCTTCGAGGCCGCGCGCATCGTCATTGGGCTGCCCACGCCCACGCAGCCCGCACGCGCGCTGACGCTGGAGGCCGTTCGGCTCGAGAACGCACGCGTGGCCCACTGGGCCTGGTCGCTCGATCACTGGGCCATGCACGTCACTGCGATCGACATCGGCCGCATCGTGCTGCCCGAGGCAGCGCAACCAGCCACCCCGCTTGCTGCCCCGCAGGACCTGCGCCTGCCCTTGGCGATCAGGATCGATCAGGCCCGTGTCGGTGAGATCACGGGTGGCGCGCTGGGTGCCCGTCCGCTGCGCGGCGTCGAAGCGGCGGCACAGCTCGTTGCGCAGCGCGACCAGCAGCACCAGATCGAACTCCGGGCGTTGCAGTGGGATCAGCTGCGCGCCACGGGGACGCTCAGCCAGCCCGCAGATCCTGCCCGGCCGCTTCAGCTTTCAGCCCAGGCGCGGCCCACGGAGTCCGCACCGGCTTTTGCGCAAGGCTGGAACCTGCGCGTGCAGGCCGTCGGGCCGCTGCGGCAGCTCGCCGTACAGGCGCAGCTCGATGGCGGCACGCAGGCGCTCTCCGCCGACGCGCGCGTCCAGCCCTTCTCAGCCATGCCGATTGAGCATCTGGATGCACGGCTGCGAGCGGTCAACCTCGGCAGCATCCACTCCGCGCTTCCGCGCACCGCACTGACCGGCACTCTCGCCGTCGACCTCAAGCCGGCGGCTCAACGAGGCGATGGCCAGACACCGCCCAACAAAGCCGCGCCCACGCCGCTGCGACTCAAGGCGGATCTGCAGAACGCCGTGCCGGCGCGCTGGGACACCGGCGGACTGCCGGTCCGCGCGCTCGCACTGGATGCGCAGGGCGACACTGGGGGTCTGGACTGGGAACTGGCGCGCGCCGAACTGCGACTGGGCAGTACAGCAGCCAATGGCGCAAGCGATGCGGGGCAGATCAATCTTTCCGGCAAGCTCGCGCCGGCGCAGCTCAAGCTCAAGGCGCAGCTGCAAGGTCTGCGGCCCGCGCTGCTTGACGCCCGCGCGCCTGATGCCGTGCTCACCGGGCCTGTCGATCTCACGCTCGATCAGCCCTACACCCCGCAGACGATGCAGGGCAGCGTGCAAGCCCGGCTGGAGGGCAACCTTCGCAGCTTGAGCGGGCCGCCGATGCGCCTCGCTGTTCAGGCCGAGGGGTCGCGCCAGACCCTCGCCCTGCGCAGCCTTGAGGCTCGTGCCGGCGACGCGCTGCTTGTCGCAAGCGGCACCTGGGTGCGTGCCGAACGCGGCCGCGAACAGCTGCAGGCTCAGCTGAACCTTGATCGATTTGATCCGCGGCTCTGGTGGCCAGGCTTGCCGGGCTCTGCCGCCAACGCGGGCACCCGACTCAACGGCGAACTGCGCGCCGATCTGAACTGGCCCCAAGCAAGCGCCCTGCCCGCGCTGCTCGCCGGCTTGCGCGGTGAAGCCAGTCTGCGCTTGAGGGACAGCGTGCTTCTAGGCCTTCCAGCGCAGGCGGAAGTAAAGCTTGCGCCCGCTGCCGACGCAACGCCACTGCTGGCGGAGCTTCAGCTTGCCGGTGCGCTGGTGAGTGTGCGCGCTCAGGTCCCGGCCACGCTGAGCAGCAGCGCGGCGGCTGGCAAGACGCTGAACTGGCGCGGCTTTGCGGCCGAAGGCACTCTGCGGGCCGCGGATCTGGCGCGCCTGCAACCGCTGGTGGATGCACTCGGCCTGCGTGAGCTGCTGCCCACTGGCGGCGCACGCACGATCGCAGGGCAGCTCAACGGCGAATTTCGCACTGAGGTCAGCGCGCAGGGCCGCCTGCAGCTGGCGGGGCAGGCGCAGGCCGGCAGCCTGCGGGCCGGCGGCCTGGTCATGCGCGAAGCGCAGGCCCGCTGGCGAGTGAGCGAAGCGCTGGGCGATCCGATGAGCGTGTCGCTCACCGCCAGCGAGATTCGCCTGGGCGACGACACGCTGCGCTCGGCTGATGTGCAGCTCAATGGCACAGCCGCGCAGCACAGCGGGCAGCTGCGGGCGCAGGCGCGTGTGGATGGCAAACATGAAGTCGCGGCGGCGACTGCGCTGACTGGGCGCTTGAGCGCTGACTCGGGCAAGGATCGCATTCAGGATGCAAGGCGCTGGCAGCTCGTGCTCACCGACCTCAGCGTGCGCGATCGGCCCGCGCCCACGGCCGCCCTGCTCGCCGCGCAGCAGCTGCAGTTCGAGCTGCTGCGCGGCCGCAGTCCAACCGAGCGGCCCTGGAGTCTGCGTGCACTGCCTGGCCGGCTGCTGGCGCTTGGCGCCCCCCTGCGCTGGGAGCAGCTGAGCTGGGAGGCGGCGACCAGCTCGGCGCCGCAACGCATCCAGACCGATGCACAGCTCGAGCCCCTTGCGCTGGTGCCGCTGCTGCGCGCCCTGCAGCCGGACTTCGGCTGGGCCGGTGATCTGCGCGTGCGCGGCGAGCTGCGGCTCGCGCTGGACAAGACCCTGCGCATGCAGGCCCGCCTTGAGCGCGTGGACGGTGACCTGCGCGTGATCGATCCGGACAGCGGCGAATCCGCCGCGCTGGGCCTCGCCACACTGCGCCTGGACGCCGAAGCGCGTGACGGCCAGTGGACGCTGCGCCCCGAGGTGATCGGCACGCGCACCGGCCAACTCGCGGGGCAGGTGGGGTTACGCAGCGATCCGGCCGCCCTGGTGCCGCCCAAGGACGCCGGCCTGTCCGGAGAGCTGCGCGCGCAGGTCGCCGACATGGGCGTCTGGGGCTCCTTCCTGCCGCCCGGCTGGCGCGTCGGTGGCGAACTGCGTGGCGTGATCGGCCTGGGCGGCGCGCTGAACAACCCGCAGCTCAGCGGCAGCATCGACGGCACGGGTTTGCGCGTGCGCAATCTGCTCGAAGGCATCAATCTGAGCGACGGCAAGGCGCGCATCGTGCTCGAGGGGGCCGCCGTGCGGCTGGAGTCCTTCGAAGCGCGCGGCGGTGACCCGGCAGACGCCAAGGTGGACGGCGGCACCGTGCAGGCCAGCGGCAGCGCAAGCCTGTCGCTGCAGCCCGTGGCCGCGGGGCGCGTGGTGGCGCAGCGCCTGCGCGTGCTCAACCGCGTGGATCGCAAGCTGGCCATGAGTGGCGCGCTCGAGGTCTTTTTCTTCCAGCGCGAACTCAAGGTGGACGGCAAGCTGGCCGTGGATGAGGCGCTGTTCGATGTCAGCAAGGGGGACGCGCCGACACTGCCCGACGACGCGGTGGTGCGCCGCCCGCAAGCTGAGGCTGCGGCGCGCGCGGCCCGCGCCGAGGCCGAGGCGGAACGCGACGCGGTGGCCGGGCGCGTCCTGCAGCGGCGCGAGCCGACCCGCGCCACCGTGGCCGTTGAACTCAACCTGGGCAATCAACTGCGGGTGCGCGGCTTTGGGGTGGACACCCGTCTGGCCGGCGTGCTGAACCTCAGCGCCCAGCAGGGTCCGCTGCGCGCCACTGGCGTGGTCAGCGCCGTGGATGGCCGCTATGCCGCCTACGGCCAGAAGCTGGAGATCGATCGCGGCGCCATCAGCTTCGTGGGTCCGTTGGACAACCCGCGCCTGGACATCCGCGCGCTCCGCCCGGACCTCGATGTGAAGGTCGGCGTGACCGTGACCGGCACCGCGCAGAACCCGCGCATCCGCTTGTTCAGCGATCCGGAAATGCCGGAGACGGACAAGCTCTCCTGGCTGATCCTCGGTCGTGGCAGTGACGGCCTGGAGAGTACGGACATGGCGCTGCTGCAGCGCGCCGTGGTCGCGTTGCTGGCTGCGCAGGGCACCGGGCCGGATGTGGGTTCTTTGGCGAGTTTCGTCGGTCTGGACGATCTCAGTCTCAAGCCGCCCAGCGGCGAGTCCCGCGAGACCATCGTCACCGTGGGCAAGCAGCTCAGCCGCCGCTGGTACGTGGGCTACGAACGCAGCGTGAACGCAGCGCTCGGTACCTGGCAGATCGTCTACCGGATTGCGCAGCGGTTTACCGTGCGCGCGCGCTCCGGGCAGGAGAACGCCATTGACCTGATCTGGGTGCTGCGCTGGCAGTAGTGCGCCGATGCGCCCATCGCGGCCGCACAACGAATTTCAATCATTTTTTGATAAGACAGACCTTTTGACCTCGATTATCAAACAATGATTGCATATCTGTTGTAGCCGGGTTCCGCATGCAGCAAGCGGATTTCGGGGTGTTTTTCGGGCCTGAAACAGGGCATGCATCTCACGCTGCCGATGCGCCGAGAACGTGGTGATCGCGCTTGTGCCCGTTACGCCGACCGCAGCCGCAGACCCGCTGCGTCTCAGGCTGCCGGTGCGGCAGGCTCGGCGCGCCAGACGCAGGCGCCCTTCACTTCCTTGTCGAGCCCATCCAGATAGCGCTCGTGAGCAGCCAGGTCGTCCGCGGGCGGCTTCCACGCGGCCAGCGCGAGGCCGCGCAGATCCACCGCCTGACCACCCGCGGCACAGGACGTCTCCACACCGATCTCCAGCGCATCCTGCCCGCGCGTCATGGCCAAGTAGACATCCGCCAGCAGTCGCGCATCCAGCAGGGCGCCGTGCAGGGTGCGGTGGGTATTGGGAATGCCGTAACGCTCGCAGAGCGTGTCCAGGTTGTTGCGCTTGCCCGGATGCAGCTCCTTGGCGAGCATGAGGGTGTCCAGCCGCGTGCAGCCGGCCTCGCTCATGAAACCCGGCTTGCCGAGCAGCTTGTATTCCGCCTCAAGAAAGCCGATATCGAAGGCCGCGTTGTGAATGACCAGCTCGGCCCCCGCCACAAAGGCATGAAACTCCTCGACCACCTGCGCGAACCTGGGTTTGTCCAGCAGGTCCTCGAGCGTGAAGCCGTGCACTGCCGTGGCGTCCGGATGGATCTCACGCTCCGGGTTGAGGTAGGTGTGATACGTCCGCCCCGTCACGCGGCGGTTCACCAGTTCCACGCAGCCGATTTCGATGATGCGGTCGCCACTGCCGGCGTTCAGGCCGGTGGTTTCGGTGTCGAGGATGACTTGTCGATCTTGCATGCGACTCACTCTGCGGCCTGATTCGAGCTTGCTGCCGGCGCCGATGCATCCGGCCCGTCGGCATCGCCTTCCTGATCAGCGCTGTCGCGATCAAGCTGATGCTCGCCCGGCTTCACCTTGGTGGCCAGCGCGCTGTAGATCACAGGAATCACATACAGGGTGAGCAGTGTGCCCAGGCTCATGCCGCCGACGATCACCCAGCCGATCTGCTGCCGACTCTCCGCACCGGCGCCGGTACCAATCGCCAGCGGAATCGCTCCGAACACGGTGGCCAGCGAGGTCATCAGAATCGGGCGCAGACGCAGCTCGGCGCTTTCCAGCACGGCATCGCGCAGCGCCCTGCCCTGTTCCTGCAACTGGTTGGCAAACTCCACCAGCAGGATGCCGTTCTTGGTGATCAGGCCGATCAGCGCCACCAGACCGATCTGTGAGTACACATTCAGAGACCCGTTGGTCAGCAGCAGGGCCACCAGCGCGCCCAGCGTGCCCATGGGCACGGTGAGCATGATGATGAAGGGGTCACGGAAGCTCTCGAACTGCGCGGCCAGCACCAGATAGATGAACAGCAGCGCCAGCACGAACACCAGCAGCAGCGCCTGGCCGCTCTCGCGGAACTCGCGCGCAGAGCCATTCAAGTCGGTACCGTAGCCCGGCTTGTTGGCCAGCTGCTTGGCAGCCACGTCGAGCATGTACTGGATGGCTTCGCCCTGGGAGTAGCCGGGCGCCAGGCTCGCGGTGATCGAAATCGAGCGCCGCTGGCCGAAGTGGTTCAGATCGCGCGGAGCCAGCGCATCGTTCACATTCACGAGCGATGACAGCGGCAGCATGCGCCCGTCGCGTGCGCGCACGAAGATGTTGTTGATGTCGTCGGCTGTGTTGCGCAGGTCCTGCTTGACCTGAACGATCACGTCGTACTGCTCGCCATTCATCTTGAAGCGCGTGACCGGCCGGCCGCCGAGCATGGTTTCCATCGTCCGGCCCACCGTATCGATCTGCACGCCGGCATCCGCTGCACGGTCACGGTCGATCGCCACGCGCAGTTCGGGGCGGTTCAGGCGTAGGTCGGTATCGATCTGCTGCAGACGCGGATTTTTCTGCAGCTCCTGGATCAGACCCTGAACCACACGGTTCATGTCCTCGTAGCTGTCGCCCGAGGTGATGACCACATTGACCGGGCGGTCGCGCAGGTTCGCGCCCAATGACGCCGGTACGCTGGCGAAGGCAGTCACGCCTGGAATCTGCGCCAGCTGCGGGAAGAGCTCGCGTTGAAGGTCCATGGCGCTGCGCTGCCGCTCGTCCCAGTCCTTCATGCGCAGAAAGCCGATGCCCTGCGTTACCGTGGGGTTGCCGGCGATCACGAACAGGCGATCGACCTCAGGATATCGGGCAGCGATGTCCTCGATACGCTGCGCATAGCGCGCGGTGTAGTCGATCGACGCACCCTCCGGGGCCGAGAAGATGCTGACCACCGTGCCGCGGTCTTCCGTCGGCGACAGCTCCCGCTTGAGCGACATGAAGGACCACACGCAGCCCGCGGCCACGGCGACCATCACCGCCAGTACCACCCAGCGGTGCGCCAGGGTCCAGCGCAGCGAGCGGGCGTAGCCGGAACTCACAGCATTGAGCAGGCGCTCGATGCCGTTATAGATCGCGCCGTGCTTGACGTCCTTGCGCAGGAGGCGCGAGCTCATCATCGGCGACAGCGTGAGCGCCACAAAGCCCGAGACGATCACCGCACCAGCCATGGCCAGCGCAAACTCGACGAACAGCCGGCCGGTCCGACCTGGCGCAAACACCAGGGGCACAAACACGGCCGCCAGCGTGAGTGTCATGGCCACCACGGCAAAGCTGATTTCCTTCATGCCCTTGATCGCCGCGGCCACCGGTTCCATACCGTCTTCGATGTGACGGTAGATGTTCTCCAGCACCACGATGGCGTCGTCCACCACCAGGCCAATGGCCAGTACCAGGGCCAGCAAGGTGAGCACGTTGATCGAGAATCCCAGGGCGAGCATCAGTGCGCAGGCACCGATCAGCGACACCGGGATGGTCACGATCGGGATCAGCGCGGCGCGCCAGCTGCGCAGGAAGAAGAAGATCACCGCGGCCACCAGCAGCACGGCCTCGATGATGGTCTTGTAGACGTTCTGGATGGCCGCGCTGATGAACACCGTCTGATCGTTGGCCACGTTCACGCGCATGCCCGAAGGCAGGCCGGCCTCGATATTGGGCAGCTCGGCGCGCAGGGCCTTGGCAATGTCGATCGGGTTGGCCGTGGCTTGTCGGATCAAACCCATGCCCAGCGCCGTCTCGCGGTTGAATCGCACCACGTTGCGCTCTGACGCAGGGCCGAGCCGGACATCGGCCACGTCGCCGATACGGATGTTGATGCCGTTCACGCTGCGGATCACGACCTCGCGGAACTCCGCGGCGGTGCTCAGATCAGTCTGCGACACCACGTTGAACTCGCGCTGGCTGGACTCGATGCGCCCCGCAGGAATCTCAACGTTCTGGCGGCGCAGCGCGTCTTCCACGTCCTGCGGCGTCAGCCCCTGGGCCGCGAGCTTGTCGCGGTCCAGATCGATGCGCATCGCGTAGCGGCGCTCGCCGGGAATGAACACGTTGGCCACGCCCGTCAGCGTCTGCAAGCGCGGCTTGACGATCCGGTTGGCGTAGTCGCTGATCTCCAGCATGGAGTGCCGGTCGCTGGTGAAGGCCAGCCAGATGATCGGGTTGGCATCGGCCTCGACCTTGGCGATCACCGGTTCGTCCACGTCGGCCGGCAGGCGCTGGCGGACGCGCGCCACGCGGTCTCGCACATCGGCAGCGGCGCCATCCGCTTCGCGGCTGAGCTTGAAGCGCACCGTGATCTGGCTTTGCTCGCTGCGCGAGATCGACGTGAGCACATCCACACCTTCGATGCCGGCAATCGAGTCTTCCAGCGGCTTGGTGACCTGGCTTTCAATGATCTCGGCACTGGCGCCGCGGTAGCGTGTTTCCACGGTGACCACCGGCTCGTCGATCTTCGGATACTCGCGCACCGCAAGGCGCTGGTACGAGACCGCGCCAATCAGCACGATCAAGAGCGACAGCACGGTCGCAAAGACCGGCCGCCGGATGCAGATTTCTGACAGACGCATGGGAGGCAGCCTCTCAGCTCTTGGCCGGCGCCGACGCAGCGGGCGCGCCAGCGGGTGCAGCACCTGCAGCAGGCGCTGCGGGCTTGCCCTCGGCCGTGAGCACGCGCACGGTAGCGCTCTCGCCACGCAGCTTCTGCTGGCCGGCAATCACGACCGCATCGCCGGAAGCCAATGCGCCGCGCACTTCCACCTTGGCGTCGCGCCGCAGACCGAGCTGGACCGGCACGCGCGTGGCCTTGTCGCCTGCCACCTTGTAGACAAAGTTGGCGTTGCCGCGCGGTGTCACTGCAGACACGATGGCCTCCTCCGGCACCAGGATCGCGTTGTTGCGCGTATCGAGCACCAGACGCACGCGCGCAAACATGCCGTTTCGCAGCAAGCCTTCGGCGTTGCCGGCGCGGGCGCGTACCAGGAAGCTGCGGCCATTGGCATCCACCTGCGGGTCGATCACATCCACGGTGGCATCGATCGACTTGCCGGGCAGTGCATCAAGCGTCACCGCCAGCTTCTGGCCACTGCGAACCTGCGGCAGATAGCGCTCGGGCAGGCGGAAGTCGATCTTCACGCTGCGCGAATCCTCGATGCTGACCAGATCTGCGCCTTCCCGCACATAGTCGCCCACGGCGACCTGACGGATGCCGACCACGCCGTCGAAGGGTGCGCGGATGACGGAGCGATCCCGCCGCGCCTGCGCCAGCGCCAGGCGCGCCTCAATGACCTGCAGGTTGGAACGGGCTTCATCACGCGCCCGCTCGCTGACAAAGTTCTTGGCATGGAGATCGTCGGTGCGCTGGGAGTTGCTGCGAGCCAGTGCGAGTTCAGCCCGGGTCTGGGCGATCTCGGCATCCAGCACGCTGGCGTCCAGTTCGATGAGCGAGGTGCCACGACGCACGGTCTGGCCCTCGCGGAAATTGATGCGCACGATCCGGCCACTGATCTCCGGGCGCAGCATCACGGACTCATTGGCCCGGATGGAACCGACTGCGGCCACGTCATCCACCAGATTGGCTGTGGCGATCCGCGTGACCTCCACCGTCACAGGCGGGCCTCCGGCCGGAGGTCCACCGGCGGCGCCTGGCGGGCCGCCGGCTGGGCGCGCCGGTTGGCCGGCAGGCGCCTGCGCGTGCACCACGGAAAAGATCAATGCGAGCGCCCCTGCAGCACCGGCTGCGGCGCTCAGGGCGGCAAACTTGTTTTTCATCGGGAGGAGTCGGTTCGAGCGAAGCCGATCAGGTTAACAAAGGGCTCAGCGCTGAAGAACCCTTGCGCATGCCAAGAGTTCCGATGCATCGACTGCATCGGGCGCCGCACCTGCTCAGGGTCTGCCCTGAGATTGATCGTCGCAGGCCGAAGTCACTGCCCTCGCAGTCGCTGCCAGTGCTGCATCAGGCCCAGTGTGGACGAGTCATGCAGACCGAGCGCAGCGCCGGGTTGCAAGCCGGCCGCGATCGGTGTGGCCAGCTGCTTGCCCAACTCCACGCCCCACTGGTCAAAGGAGTTGATGCCCCAGACCAGCCCCTGAACGAAGACCTTGTGTTCATACAGGGCGAGCAGCGCACCGAGGGTGGCCGGGTCGAGCCGACGAACCAGCAGGGTCGAGCTGGGTCGGTTGCCCGGGAAGCTGCGGTGCGGCGTCAGCCGCTCCGCCTCCGCGGGTGCCATGCCACCTGCAATCAGATCCGCCCGGACCTCCTCAGCGGTCTTGCCACGCAGCAGGGCTTCGGATTGCGCAAAACAGTTGGCCGCGAGCAGGCGGTGCTGGTCCTCGAGACCGCTCTCGGTTTGCGCCGCAAGGATGAAGTCCACCGGGACCACCTTCGGACCCTGGTGCAGCCACTGAAAGTAGGCGTGCTGCGCATTGGTTCCGGGTTCGCCGAAGACCAATGGCCCAGTGGCATAACTGACCGCCTGACCGTCGATCTGAACGCGCTTGCCGTTGCTCTCCATGTCCAGCTGCTGCAGGTGCGCGGCGAAGCGGGAGAGATTCTGTGCGTAGGGTGCAATCGCCAGCGCATCCAGACCGAGGAAGTTGATGTTCCACAGACCGATGGCCGCCATCACGACCGGCAGGTTGTGTTCGAAAGGCGCGTCGCGGAAATGCAGATCCATCGCCCGGGCACCCGCCAGGATGGCACGGAAGTGCGCGCTCCCCAAGGCAAGCGCTACCGGCAGACCGATCGAGGACCAGACCGAATAGCGGCCACCCACCCAGTCCCAGAAGCCGAACATGTTGGCCGGGTCGATGCCGAAGGACGCCACTTCGCGCCCGTTCGTGGAGACGGCGACGAAGTGCTGGCGGGTGGCCGCTTCGCCCAGATGCCCTACGAGCCACTGCCTCGCGCTGCGCGCATTGGCCATCGTCTCCTGCGTGGTGAAGGTCTTGCTCGCGATCACGAACAGGGTCCGTGCCGGATCGAGCTGCTTGAGCACACCCTTGAGATGCGCACCATCGACGTTGGAGACGAAGTGCGTGCGCGGGCCGCTGCAATAGGGTTCCAGCGCCTGCACCATCATCTGCGGTCCGAGGTCGCTGCCGCCGATGCCAATGTTCACCACATCGCTGATGGCCGCGCCAGTGGCGCCCACCCACTGCCCTGCGCGAACCCTGTCGACAAACGCCAGCATCCGCTCGCGAACCTGCAGGACGTCGGGCATGACCGGCGTGCCGTCGGCCTGGTAAAGATCCTCCGCCTCGCCGCGCAGGGCCATGTGCATGACGGCGCGCCCTTCGGTGGTGTTGAGCGGCGCTCCGCCGAACAGGCTGCTCACCGCGGGCCGTAATGCGCGCGCCTGCATCAATTCGTCCAGAAGCGTCATGGTGCGGCCGTCCACGCGCTGCTTGCTGTAGTCCAGCAGGATGTGGGCTCCGGCGCCGTCGAACTGTGCGCTGAGGTGGTCGAAGCGCATTGGATCCGCGCGCATGAGTTCGCGCAGGCTGCTGGCGCCAAGCGATTCGCATTGAGCCTGCAGTGCCTGCCATGCGGGAATCTGAGCGAGCGGGGTCATGGGTGCTCCGGTGCTGCACTCAATGCTTTGGACGCGCCAGAGACGCGGCCTCGCGGGCCTGCGCTCCGATCTGCGCCCAGCGGCCTGCGGCCACGTCAGCCGGCGCCACGAACCAGGAACCGCCGATGCAGACGACGTTGGGCAGGCTCAGGAAACTCGGCGCCGACTGCAGTGTGATGCCTCCTGTCGGACAGAATCGCACGTCCCGGAACACGCTCGCGTAGGCCTTGAGCACCGGAACGCCGCCCATAGGTTCCGCCGGAAAGAACTTCAGGCGGGTGAAGCCCGCATCGAGCGCCTGCATGACCTCGGAGGGCGTGACCACTCCGGGCAGCAAGGGCACCGCAACATCGCGCGCCGCGGCCGCAAGATTGGGGGTCAGCCCCGGAGACACCATGAACTGCGAGCCTGCGTCCACGGCCTGACGCATCGCCTCCGGCGTGGTCACCGTCCCGGCGCCGACGATGGCCCCGGCGACGCTGCGCATCGCCTCGATCGCAGCCAGCGCAGCGGGCGTGCGCAGCGTGACTTCCAGTACGCGTACGCCAGCATCCACCAAGGTCTGCGCCAGCGGCTTGGCTTGCGCCACATCGTCAATGACGATGACCGGAATCACCGGCCCGTCGCCCATCAGTGCGTCAATATCGATCTGCATCTCTGTTCTGCTTTCTTGAACGCGCCAGACCGGGTCCCTCCCCCGGATCCCGACGGTCGATTGAATGAGGTTCAGCGCTGGCTGTGCGACACCATGCGCGCGAGCCGGTGTTCCGAGCCGGCCTCGCTGGGGTCCATCGCCTCGGCGAGTTCGCTGGTTCCGAGCTCATCGGTCAAGCCGGCGCGCATGGCCACGCCGACCGCGAGGATGTCGATCACCAGCAGATAGAGCACACGGCTGATCATCGGCACCTGGGTGGCCACGTCTTCAGAGTGATCCAGCGCGATCGTGATGGTCGCTTTCTTGGAGAGGGGCGATTGATTCGCTGTGATGGCCACGACCTGGGCACCTCGCTCCAGCGCTGCATCCACCGCGGCGTTCAGCTCGGGGATGCGGCCCGTGCTGGAGATCACGACCAGCACATCGTCAGGCGTAAGCACATTGGCAGCCATCAGCTGCAGGCGGGGTTCGGTGTGTGCAGCCGTTGGCAGACCGAAGCGCAGGAACTTGTACTGCGCATCCTCGGCCACGATGCCGTAGTTGCCGACCGCGTAGAAATCGATGCGCTTGGCCTTGAGCAGCAGTTCGATCGCCTGATCGATCGCCTTGCGATTGAGCTGATCGCGGATCTGCAGGATGGCGCTGGCCGTGTTGCCCAGCACCTTGGCACCGAGCTCCAGCGCGGTGTCTTCCACAGTCACCTGCGTGTGCGTGACCGGGATCGTGCCCGTGAGGCTGGAAGCCAGACGCAGCTTGAAGTCCGACAGGCCTTCGCAACCGAGCGTGCGGCAGAAGCGGATCACGGTCGGCTGACTCACATCGGCCGCGCGCGCAATTTCCATGATCGGATCATTGAGGATCGAGCGCGGGCGCGAAAGCACCACATCGGCCACGCGGCGCTCTGCCGGCGAGAGCTCGCGGTGCAGCTGACGAATCCGATCCAGAATGGAGGCGCCGCCGCTGCGCTTGCGCAGCTGTGCATCCAGAATCGCGGCCACGCCAATGAAAGTGGCCTGATCGGCGGTGATCACGTAGGTCGGGATGCTGGCCACGAACCCGGAGAAGCGGCCCTTGCTTTCGAAGCGGCGGCGGAAGGCCGACTGATCGAAGTACTCGCCCAAGCGCGGAACAATCGCGCCGCCAATGTAGATGCCACCAAAGGCACCCAGCGTCACGGCGAGGTTGGCTGCCACCGCGCCGAGCATGCCGCAGAACACCTCGAGCGTTTGCTCGCACAGAGCGCACTGCTTGGAGAGCCCGCGGCTGGTGATGTCCAGCGCACTCAGCACCTCGGCAGGCTTGCCGGCGAGATGGCACAGGGCCTTGTAGATCAGCTCCAGACCGCTGCCGGAGAGCAGACGCTCGGCCGACACGTGCGAGTACTGCGTCCAGGCGAACTCAAGGATCGCGGCTTCGCGCTCGTCGGTCGGCGAGAAGCTGACATGGCCACCTTCGGAGCCCAGCGAGATCCAGCCGTCGTCGGCCGGAATCAGGCCCGATACACCCAGGCCGGTGCCTGCACCGAGCAGGCCGATCACGCTGCGCGCCCGCGCCTGCCCGCCGCCGATCTGGCGGCGCTGGTCCTCGCGCAGGTGTGGCACGCCCACGGCCAATGCGGTGAAGTCGTTCACCACCAGCAGCGTGTCCAGACCACAGTCCAGCCGGGTCTGCTCGATCGAGAACTGCCAGTGATAGTTGGTCATGCGGACGAGGTCACCCTCGACCGGGTTGGAGATGGCCACTGCGCCGTGACGCACGTCCATGTCCTCGACCATGGCAAGGTAGGCCTTCAGCGCACTGCCGAAGTCCGGGTAGTCGGCGCAGCGCAGGGTCTCAAGCCGCTCGAAGCGTCCGCGCTCGCGCTCCACGGCAAATCGGGCGAAGGTGCTGCCAATGTCGGCCAGCAGACGTGCACCGTCGGAAAAAGCCATCCTCTATCCTTTTTCTATCGCTCTATCGGCGGCCGCTTGTGGCGGTCTTGGTCGCGAATCCCGGCAGGTCACTGACTCAAGCTTGCGACTACATCCGTGTTGTTGTTCGTCGAAGGCCGGTCTTTGTAGCATTGTTACGCACGCCAGCCTTGAATTTGTTTGTTGAAGATCGCTCTGGTTGGGTGGCATCACGCCGCGGATTGAGCCATCCCATGCAGCGGATCGGCGGCCCGCCGGGCTGCACAGTGCGCCGCGATGTACTGGGCATGCGTCGGCATGCCGGCCACGCAGTTGGCGATCACCTGCCGCACGCTGGCCAGATAGCGCTCCGCGTCTTCCGTCGGCACGAGGTCGGCCAGTGGGTGGTGGCTGGCAGGTCGCAGCCCCTGGCCATGCATCACCTGCAGCCAGGCCACCTCTGAAAAGAGTTCCGCCCCTTCGCGGAAGATCCGCCCGCGGCTCTCATACAGCGCCATGCGCATCTTCAGGCTCGCGGGTACGTCCATCGCGCGGCAGGCGCGCCAGAAGGCGGAGTCATCGCGCTGATTGGCGTGGTAGTGCAGGATCAGGAAGTCGCGGATGCTCTCGAACTCCAGGCGCGTAATCCGGTTGTACTCGTCAATGTCCGCCGCGCTGAACTCGCGATCCGGGAAGAAGTTGATGATCCGGGCGATCGCCGTCTGGATCAGGTGGATGCTCGTGGACTCCAGCGGCTCCATGAAGCCGCTGGACAGGCCTACGGCCACCACGTTGTGCTTCCACGGCGTCTTGCGCATGCCAGTGACGAACTTCAGCGTGCGTGGCGAGGCGAGTACCTCACCCTGCACGTTGGCCAGCAGCACGGCCGTGGCTTCGTCCTCGCTCATGTGCTGGCTGCAGAACACGTGACCGTTACCCACGCGATGCTGCAGCGGAATGCGCCACTGCCAGCCCGCGGCGTGGGCGGTGGCGCGCGTGTAGGGAATCGGCGGTTCCACGGAGGCCGTCGGCACCGCGATCGCCCGGTCGCAAGGCAGATAGTGTGTCCAGTCCTCGTAGCCCGATTGCAGGGTCTGCTCGATCAGCAAACCACGAAAACCCGAGCAGTCGATGAAGAACTCGCCTGCGACCACGCTGCCACTCTCCAGACGCACGCCGCTCACATGTCCGGTCGCCGCTGAGCGCTGCACCTCAAGAATCTTGCCTTCGATACGACGCACGCCACGCGCCTCGGCATAGCGGCGCAAAAAGCGGGCGTACAGGCCAGCGTCAAAGTGGAACGCGTAGGCAATCTCCGACAACGGTGAGTTGCGCAGCTCCAGCTGCGGCCGGCTGAACTTGCCTGCGGCTGCAGCCATGCGGGTGATCGAGTACTCCGCAATATCCGCCGCCTTGCCCGCGGCGAAGAGCTTGTGCCAGTACTGCTCGAAGGGCACGGTGTACAGATCCTGGCCGAATCGGCCAAACCCGTGCGTGTAGCGCTCGCCGATGCGCCCCCAATTGACGAACTCGATGCCCAGCTTGAAGGAGCCCTGGGTCTCCCGGACGAACTCGTCCTCGTCGATCTCCAGCACCTTGTTGTAGTTCTGGATCGGCGGGATCGTCGCTTCGCCCACGCCCACCGTGGAGATCTCGTCGGACTCCACCAGGGTGATGTTGAAACCACCGCGCAGCAGCTTGGCAAACGCGGCCGCTGCCATCCAGCCGGCGGTGCCGCCGCCCACGATGACGATGTTCTTGATGTGCTGAGAAGTCTCGGAATTCATGGAACTGCCTGGCCCGGCGTACGTGCGGGCCTACTGCCTGATTGAACCAGCGCCGCCTGGGTGCCGACAAAAAAAAACCCTTGCCGGCGCGGGGCCGACAAGGGTTTGTCTTACACCAAGGTGCTTACAGCTTGTAGTTGATACCGAGGTACCAGGTCTGGCTGCCGGGCGAGTTCTCGATGATGTTCGACTTATCACCCTTGTAGCGCACAAACGGCGTCTTGCTGACGTTGGCGACCTGGAACAGCACGCCAAGCCCCTTGGCCACACCACGCTGGAACTCGTAGCCGATCTGTGCGTCCGTGTAGGCCTGACCCTTCACGTAGGTGAGCTGGCGGTCACCGAAGATGTCAGAGACTTCACCCACGAAGTCTGAACGGAAGTTCCGGGCGACGCGAATCTGGAAGCCGTTCTTTTCGTAGTAGGCGGCCAGGTTGGCGGTCATCTTCGACAGACCGGGCAGCGGGATCGTGCTGGAGCCCAGATCGGTGCCACGAACGCCGCTGGACGGCAGTCGTACCTTGCTCGTGGTGTTGGCGTAGTTCGCGAAGAGGCCAAAACCATCGAGGTGCGGCGTCAGCAGCGAGAGCGGCAGCGAAGCACCCAGCTCGTAACCCTGGATCGAACCGCCCGAGCCATTCTCCGGACGCGTCAGCAGACCGACGGTGGAGCCGGAGGGCGGACGCGGGCTGCTCGCGCTCAGGAAGGGCGCGAAGTCAAACACGCGGGTCGTGTTCAGGATGTAGGTGTCCAGATCCTTGTAGAACACGGCAGCAGACAGTTGCCCCTTGTTGCCGTAGTACTTCTCCAGCGACAGGTCGATCGCATTCGCGCGGAACGGCTCAAGCAGTGGGTTACCAGAACCACCTTCGATGCGCGGCTGGCGATTGCCAGGCTGCCCAGGGAAGTCGCTGTTGGGCGAACTGTTGACACCAAATCCGAGGCTTGCACGCATGTCATTCATGGTCGGACGAGCAAGCACCTTGGCGACGGCGAAGCGCAGCGCGGTGTCATCGCCCAGATCAAACTTGACGTTTGCCGCCGGCAGGATGTCCGAGTACTTCTTGCCCGAACCCACACGCTGGCGAGCACATACATCGTTCGGGCAAGTGCCGCCGTCGGTCGAGAACGCGCTGGAGGACTGGTCCGAGTTCACGAACTGCGCGCCGGCGTTGCCGGTCACCGGCATGCCGAAGAGGGTGGTGTCCATGTCGAGGCGACCAAACAACGTGGTCACCTTCTCGTTAACACGCCAGTCCTTCTGGTTGACGTCCGGCACGAGCTTGGCTGCAACCTGATAGATGCTGCCGACCGAGCCGCTCGGATCCCATGTCACGACCTGGAAGCCGCCCAGTTGGGGGATGCCTGCGACACCGCTGCCGGGCACGGCCACGGAGGCGAAGGGGTTGCCACCCGGGATGACCAGGCGACCTTCGACGTAGGCACGGACCTTTTCGCGATCGGTGTAGTTGAGGCCGACTTCAGCTGTGGAGAAGAACCAGCCGTCCGGAAGAGCGCGCTTCACGCTGCCGCGCACGGCATTGATCTTGTCATCGACGAAGGGCAGCTTGGAGTAGCCGGCCTGCGGCAGGCTTGCGCCACCGCCCCAGCCCATCACGTCGGTCAGACCGACCTGACCGCGGTCAGCGTAGTTGCGGCTGGTCGTGTAGCGGGCGTTCTGCACGCCACTGCCGGTGCCGTTGAAGCCGGTCCAGCTGATGGTTTCGCCAGGCAGCGAGGGGTTGGCACTGCCGGCCAGGCCGGCAGTGGTTTCGAGCACGCCGCCGCGGCGCTTGACCTTGCCGGTGCTCAGGTCGACGTCGACGGTCCAGTCACCGAGGTTCAGCTTGTTGTTCCAGCCGAACGAGTTCAGGGTGATCTCGGTCTGTTGCGAGTCGTTGCGGACTACGCCCTTGAAGTTGTCAAAGGTGCCGCTCACCCAGTTGCCACCGACCAGGGTGCCTGCGGTCAGGTTGCCGCCGGGGTCGTAGCCGCCGGCGCTGGAGAAGCCGATCGGGGCCTGGAAGCCGCGGGTCAGCTTGCGCTCGTCGGACTTGGAATAGAACATGTCCAGCGTGCTGTTCCAGACCTTGTTGGGCTTGAACTGCACGGTGCCGGCGAAGCCGTCACGCTTGAAGGTGGTCTTGTCGACCCAGGCGTTGAAGCCGCCGGGTGCGTTGCCGGTCTGACCGCCGGGGCCAGCGACGTTGTTGGCCACACCCCAGACTTCGAAGCGGCTGAACTCGGCGCCCTTGTCATCGAGACGGGCGTAGCCCAGCGCAACACCGAGCTTGCGGTCCATGAACTGGTCGATGTAGGCGATGCTGAAGCGATCGCCATTGCCCTGCTGGGCCAGGCCGATGCCGCTCTTGGCGTCGCGGTAGTTCACAGCGATGGTGCGGCCCGACGCATTCAGTGGGCGCACGGTATGGAGATCGATGGTGCCGGACAGGCCCTGACCGAGCAGCGACGCGGTAGGCGTCTTGTAGACCGTGGCACCGGAAAGCAGTTCGGCGGGGTACTGGTCGAACTCCACACCGCGGCTGTCGCCAGAGGACACTTGCTCACGGCCATTCAGCAGCGCGGTGGAGAAGTCGCCGGACAGGCCGCGGATCGAGATCTGCACGGCGCGGCCGCTGTTGTTGGTGCGCTGGGTGGTCACGCCGGGCAGACGGGCGATCGATTCGGCGATCGACACGTCGGGCAGCTTGCCCACGTCTTCTGCGGAGATGGCTTCCACGACACCGTCGGCTTCCTTCTTGACGGTGATGGCTGCCTCGATGGCGCGGCGGATACCCGTCACGGTGACGGTATCGACCTTTTTGGCCTCGTCTTCCTTCTTCTTCTTTTCTGCCGCAGCCTTTTCAGCGGCGGCCTTTTCGGCTTCCGTCTGGGCTTGCGGTGCCGCGGGGGCGGCCGGGGCCTGCTGGGCGAATGCAGCACCGCCCAAGGCAAGCATCAGCACGGTCACGCTGACTGCGGCCGGCTGGATGGCAAGGCGCGAACGCTCTGCCTGGGCGCCGAGGTTGCCCTCTTGGCGCTGGCTCTTACTACGCTTCATCGATGTCTCCTCACGTGTTCCCCGCACTGCCTCCCCCCGGGAGCGCCAGCCTGAGAATGTTTTTGCCCGCGTGTTTTCCACGTTTTCCCCGGGCATACCCAGATTTGTAGCAAAACTAGATTCAGTGTCAACACATTCGGTTACTTGGGACGTTCGGGCGCACCGGAAATGCGCTGCGGCGCAGCATGAAATTGCGGCAAGGCCTTGTTTTTATTGAACTTTGTCCTCTGGCCCGGCTGCAGGGCTCCGGACCTCAAGTGAGTCTGTAGCGCAACTACATGACAACAAACACGAACCAAGTCGGGGCAAAAACGCGGCGCGCGCGCCCAACCGCGGGGCGTCGATTGCTGCGCTGCGGTGCATGGCAATCGGTGGAGTCGCGCCAATCTGTAGGAAAACTCCTGAGCTTCATCTGCGCGCGGGATCGAGTTCGTGCTGCTCGCGCCTGGCTGTCTCTCGGCGCACGATCGAAGCTCACGCGATCCCGTCGCGGCACGCAGCACCGCGCCCTGTAGCGCCAGCGAAGGCCTCGCATCTCAGTAGTATTCATACATTCGAAGGGCTTTCTCGAAGCGGCAGTGCGCCCGAGCAGACTCGCAGTCAGGTGCGCTGACGCCGGGCGGCCATGAGCGCGCCCTCGACTGCAGCGCCGTGCCAGCGGTGCAGCCGCTGAGCATGCAGCCGTCACTGCAGCAGCGCACAGCATCGCGTCCTCCCCAGCCATTGCACCCATGCACTCCGCACCACCCGCTCCGCCTGAGCCTCCTGCGTCGCAGCGGCCAGACGCCGCCGCGCGCACCGATCCGAGCACGGCCGCGCCGGAGCGCCGGCGCACAAGAAGTGCGGAGGCCCTGCCGCCGCTGGGGCCCGTGGCCTACCCGCTGCTGGGCGAACTGCTGCTCGGCGTGGGCGTGGGGCTGGTGGCCACGCTGCTGGCCTCGCGCGTGAGCGACACGTCGGCTGCCGCGCTGGGGCTGACGGGGCACCTGACGACGCTGCTGTTCATCCTGTTCCGGGTGATTGGTGCAGGCGTGAGCGTGGTGGTGGCGCAGGGCCTGGGCAGCGCGACCGACGGTGCCACCGGCGGTACGGCCGCAGGGGGCAGTGCGGCGCAGGCCGTGGCCCGCGCATCGCTAGGCGCAAGCACCTGGGCGGGCCTGCTGATCGCGCTGGCCACCGCCGTGTTGGCACAGCCGCTCTTGAGGCTCATGAACGCGCCCGACGCAGTGTTTGCCCTGGCCTTTCCGCTGCTGATCTGGCTGGCGCCTGCGATGCTGCTGGACGCCTGGAACGCGGCGCTGGCCAGCGTGACGCGCGCGCATCTGCACGGGCAGGCGGCACTGCGGGTCATCGTGATCGTCAATGCCGTCCATCTGGGCCTGGCCGCGCTACTGATGCTCGGCACGCCCGCCCTGCCGGGCACCGGCATGGCGTTTCCCGCGCTCGGCTTGACCGGCTTTGCCATTGCGATGCTGGTGAGCCGCATCGTCGGTGTGGCGCTGCACCTCTGGGTCTGGCGCAGCAAGCTGAATCTGGTGCCGCAGTGGTCCGATTGGTGGACCCTGCCCTGGAAGAAGCTCGACGGCGTGCTGCGCATCGGCATCCCGGCCGCTGCGGAGAGCGTGCTTTACCGCGTGTGCTTCATGGTGAGCGTGGCGGTGGCGGGTCAGCTCGGTGCGCAGGGGCTGGCGGCGCAGGCCTATGTGCTGCAGATCAACTACCTCACGCTCATGGCGGGCCTGTCGATCGGGCTGGCGGCGGAGATCGTGGTGGGGCATCTGGCCGGCGCCGGGCGCCTGCACGTGGCAGACCGCCTGGTACGGCGCGCGCTGGCTCGGGCGCTGCTGCTGTCGGGGCTGGTGGCGGGTGCCGCGGCCCTGCTTGGGCCCTGGCTGATGCGCCTGTTCACACAGGACGAGGCGATCATCGCGCTGGCGGTGAAGCTCCTCGCCCTGTCCGTGCTGCTGGAGCTGGGTCGCAGCTTCAATCTGGTGGTCATCAACGCCCTGCGCGGCGTGGGGGATGTGAAGTTCCCCTTCGCCGCGGGCGCAACGTCCATGGTCCTCGTGCTGGCCGGGGCAAGCTGGTGGCTGGGCGCCCGGCTGGCGGATTCAACTGGCGGCACACTCGGCCCGCTGGGCTGGGGTCTGGTGGGTGTGTGGCTGGCCTACGCCGCGGACGAGTGGGTGCGCGGCCTGATCATGTGGGGCCGCTGGCGCAGCCGTGCCTGGGTGCCCCTGGCCCATGCAGCACGCCGCCGTGCGCGCCGGGCCGCTCAGCCGGGCTGAACGCCCGCGGGGAAGCAGAGCGCGGGGGCGAGCGTGTGATTGCCTACCCGAAAAATGGCCGAAAAAGACAGTCGATTCCCGTCACTGCCGCCACGTTGCGCACCAATACAGCGGAATGCCGATTGCCTTGCTTGGCCGATCACAACTGATTTGGCAGCCTGGTCCCCGCCGACGTGATTTTTGAGCTGATTTGGCTGATAACGATCAGTCATCCTATCCGATTTCGATCGAACAAGAACTTGAAATGGCCGAAGACCCGCATCCCACACGCGGAAAGCCGGATTTTTGTTTTTCGACTGAAATTGACTGAATCGTTTGGCCGAAATCGTTCTGCGCCAACTCCGGGTTGCGCGGAACCACAGCGCGGCTGGAAACCACAACGCGGGCGACGGCCACCCGCGACACGGCAGCAAAAAGCTCAGCGCTGCTGCCCGGCAATCACCGCCGCAGCACCCTCCAGCGCCACGTGGGTTTCAGCCACCACGGCCACCGGCACCGCGCGCAGGTAGTCGCGGTAGCGGCCCTTGGCCTCAAAGCGCTCGCGGAAGGCCGAGGCGAAGAAGCGCTCGCCCAGGCGCGGCACGATGCCACCGGCGATGTACAGACCGCTGCGCGCACCGAGGGTGAGCGCGACGTTGCCGGCAAAGCTGCCCAGCAGCGCGCAGAAAGTGTCCAGGGTCTTGCTGCAGACGGCGTCGCTCCCGGCCATGCCGCGCGCGACGATGTCTTCCGTGCTCAGCGGCGCCTTGGGCGCCTCGCCCTGCAGCACCTGCGCCACCGCGCCGTGCAGCACCGGCAGGCCGATGCCGGAGAGCAGGCGCTCGGCCGAGACGTGCTCGAACTGCCGGCGCGCGGCGGCGATCACCGCGGCCTCGAAGTCATTGCCGGCCGCCAGCGTGGCGTGCCCGCCCTCGCCGGGGATGGCGACCCACTGGCCGCCATGGCGGATCAGGCCGGCTACGCCCAGACCGGTGCCGGGGCCGACCACGGCCATCGGTCCGTCGTTGGTGGGCAGCGGGCCATGGGCGATCAGTTGCGCCGGCGTGAGCTGCGGCAGGGCGAGCGCGAGCGCCTCGAAGTCATTGACCACGCTCAGGCTGTCCAGCCCCAGCGAAGCCTGCAGCGCACTGCGCGAGAACTGCCAGGGGCTGTTGGTGAACGCGACGCGGTCGCCGGTGATGGGCGAGGCCACCGCAAAGGCGGCGTGGCGCGGTGCGCGCCAGTGGCCGCCGAGCGTGGCTGACAGTTCGCGCAGGTAGGCCGCGGCCGCATCGTCCGGCTGGGCGTGTTCGGCCACCGAGAGGCTGCGCACATGCGCCACGGGCGCGCCCGGTGCGTCCACCCAGCCGAAGCGGGCGTTGGTGCCGCCGATGTCCGCAACCAGCCAGGGCAGTGACGCGATCGTCATCAATTGCGCCGCCAATTAGCCGTGCTCCGCAGGGCAACGGGAGAACGAAGGCAGACGCGATGCGCGGGCCCGTGGCCACGGCAGCGTCGCACCGGCCCGGGCGATCGTCGGGTTCAACATGGGTCCTCCCCCCCTCGTCATGCGGGGCGCGGGCGATCGAGCCGCGCGCCGAGCCGCGTCGAACAGCGCGCGCAATCGCGCGCCCGGGAGGCTGCGTGGCGCGTTTTGTGCAACATCATCGTCCTCCCATGCCGTGAAATGGTAGCAAAACTACATATGCGCAACAAGCACTTCGCGTGCGACGCTCAAGTCCCTGCGAGCGCATACGCCATGGATACGGTGCAGCTTCGACAGGTTGCAGGCTTGTCCATGTAGTCCTGCTACAGCCGAACGCAGCGACAATCGATCCACGGCTTACTGGATCACGAACACCACTGCACTGCGGCCGGGCATCGAGAGCGCCGCACCACCCGGCAGCGCGCGCGCCTCGTTGGCCACGCGGGCGTCGGCCCCAGCCTCGCGGTGCACTGGGTGCAAGACCCAGGCGGCGTTGCGCAGATCGGCCGGCAGCTCGAGCGTTTGCGCCTGCGGCGAGGCATTGATCACGTACAGCAGCTGGCGGAAGTTCGCGCCGGCACCGCTCAGGCCCTCGCCGTTGAGGTGCCCGGCCAACAGTACGGGGTTCTGGGTCGGCCCCGTATTGAGCAGACGCAAGCGCTCGCTCACGGCCTGCGCCGTGGGCAGCCGGAACAGCGTGGAGCTGGCGCGGATTTTCAGCAGATCCTGAAAGGCGCGGTTGGTCCACTGGATCTCGGCGGCCGTGGGTTTGATGAGCGGGTTCTCAAGCACCGGCTTGTAGACGGCCCAGCTGTGGCCGTTGTCGCGCTTGGGCGGAAGACCTGTGCCGAAGTGGTTGTCAGTCAGCGTCCAGTCAATGCGGTTGAACCAGTCGCCGCTGTCGTAGCTGTTCTTGTCCAGGCTCTTGGAGCGCAGGGTCTCCACGCCAGCGTGGAAGTAGGCCACACCCTGGCTGAAGGCGGTGATGGCAGCGCCGACGATCTGCGCGCGTGCCCGCTCCTCGCGCGGGGTGTCGGCCGGCATCTTCAGGGCGTTGATGTCAAAAAGCGTGTGGTTGTCGTGGTTCTCGACGTAATTCACCACCTCGCCGGGCTGGCTGGCGTAGCCGGCGGGCTGGTTGCCGTAGGGGATTTCCTCGAGCTTGAGTTCCACGCCGTCGGCCGTGGTCATGCGGTAACCGCGCAGGGAGCCGGCCAGGCCGACGCGGATGAGATCAGCCGCCGCCATCAGCTCGGTCTCCGGGAAGGGGGCGCGTTGGGCGGCCTCGTTGGGTGCGTAGACCAGACCGTTGATCCAGCCCTGGCGCAGCAGGGCCTCGCCGGAGTCGCAGCAGCCACCGCCACGGGCGGCGTCACGGGCCCGGTCCGAAAACGTGCCGATGCCGCTGCCATTGAGCGAGAGCTGGCTGGCCTGCACAAAGCGGCGGCCGTTCTCGATCTCGCCGAAGTTCCAGCCCTCGCCAATCAGGTTGATCTGCCGGCCAGTGGCGCGGTTCACGGCGCGCTGCAGCTGCTCCATGGCGGCGCGCGGCTGGTGGCCCATGAGGTCGAAGCGGAAGCTGTCGATCTTGTAGTCCCGCGCCCAGACCACGGCCGAGTCGATCATCAGCTTGGCCATCATCATGTGCTCGGTGGCGGTGTTCTCGCAGCAGGTGCTCTGCTCCACGGCGCCCTTGGCATTCAGGCGCTGGTAGTAGCCGGGCACGATGCGGTCCAGCACGGACTTGTCGCTCTGGCCCGAGGCCGGCGTGTGGTTGTAGACCACGTCCATGCCCACGCGCAGGCCAATGCGGTGCAGGGCCTGCACCATCTCGCGGAACTCAATGATGCGGCGCGCGCCGTCGGATGCATCGGTGCTGTAGCTGCCTTCGGGCGCGGTGTAGTTGAAGGGGTCATAGCCCCAGTTGAAGCAGTCGCGGCCGGAGACTGCCTCGACCGCGGCCTGCTGCGCCTCGCTGCCGGGGCCGGCCTGCGGCATCTGGGGCGACACGCAGCCCTTCTCCGGAATGGTGGCGATGTCGAACACCGGCAGCAGATGCACATCCGTCAGCCCGGCCTGGGACAGCGCAGCCAGGTGCTTCATGCCGTTGCTGCCGGTCTGGTTGAAGGCGGCGAAGGTGCCGCGCAGCCTCTCCGGCACCGTGGCATCAGTGATGGAAAGGTCTCGCACGTGCAGTTCGTAGATCACCATGTCGGTGGGGTTGCGCACCTTGCTGGGCCGCGGGGTGCTGTCCCAGCCGGCGGGCTTGAGCTTCGCGTCATCCAGATCGGCGATGTAGGCGCGCAGTGAGTCCGTGGTGAAGGACAGCGCGTACGGGTCGGTGACGTGATTGCGCACCAGACCCACGCCGTCCACGATCACGTCCACGGCATAGCGGAAGTAGCGGCCGGCGTGGTTGGTGGGCAGGCGGCTGGCCCACACGCCGGTGGGCAGATCCATGCGCATGGGGTGCACGGAGCGCGCGCTGCTTGCGCCCGTGTCGTACAGACAGACGCTGACGGCCTGCGCCGTGGGCGCCCAGAGTTTGAACTGGGTAGCGCCTTCGCGCAGGTCGGCACCCAGATCCGACACACGCTCGGCTTGCGAATACAGGGCGTCCAGCGCGCCGGGCGTCTGGGCGAGCGTGGCGGCCATCACCTTGCCCTCCGCATCCAGCGCCGCCAGCACCACCTGGCCGCGCAGCAGCGGCTTGATTCGGCTGCGGTCAGCGGGCTTCACCTCCAGCACCGGGCCGGCACCGATCCACTTGAAGCGCTCACTCACTCCGGCCGGCAGGCTCTGGCTGCGCGGCGCGAGATCGATGCTGGTCTCCACGCCCTCAGGCACGCCGCCCATGCGGGCCACCACCGTGCCGCGCGCTGATCCCAGCAGCTTGAACGTCGTACCGCTGGCGGGCTTGATGCCTGGCCACTGCAGCAGGAAGCCGTTGAGCCAGTAGGCCTCGCGCGCGAGCCTGGGCGCATCCGCGGGCGCGGCCGCCAGTACCTGCTGATGGCCGGCGAAGTTGCAGTCGACGGGCGGCAGTGGCGCGGCAGTCTGGGCGACTGCGGCGGCCCAGGGCAGCAGCGCGGCCAGTGCGCAGCAGGCCAGAGAACGGAATGGCGTCATGTGGGTGTCCTGAAAGGGCGGCGCGTGAGCACGAACGCGGCGCCGTCGAAAAGTTTCGCTCACCGCAAGCGTTTAGGTAGTAAAACTACGCGGAGGAGACAGCGCGGCGGATGCTAGCAGCGTCAGAGCGCATCGCGCCTGAATAGCCCGGCAAGGAACGCAGTCTTGCGCCACCCGGGGCCGCCGTGCAATGCCGTAATCCAATTACATCGCGCCAGATTGCGCCGGATCGAGCCCTTCATGTCCATGCTTCCCACCGCCCTTTCGCCCCTGCGGCGCGCCCTAGCGGCGTCCGGTCTTGCCCTGATGCTGGGGGCCTGCGCCGCGCCGACAGCCAAGCCGCCTGCCGCGCCGCCAGCCGACCCGATCGCGCAACTGCCGGTGGACTGGCACAAAGGCGCCTTCATCGAGATTTTTGTGCGCGCCTGGCGCGACAGCAACGGCGACGGGGTCGGCGACCTCAAGGGCGTGACCCAAAGTCTGGACTACCTGCAGGCGCTGGGCGTGCGCGGCATCTGGCTGATGCCGATCCAGACCAATGCCGACGGCGACCACGGCTACGCCACCACGGACTACCGCGGCATCGACCCGGCCTACGGCACGATGGCCGATTTCGATGAACTGGTGCGCGAGGCGGCCAAGCGCGGCATCGGCATCATCATGGACTACGTGATCAACCACAGCGCCGCCGAGCACCCGTTCTTCCTGTCGGCTCGCAGCGACCCCAAGAGCCCCTACCGCGACTGGTACGTATTCAGCGACGGCCCCATGCCCGAGGGCTGGTGGATCTGGGACAAGAACCCCTGGTATCTCAACGCGCCGGCCACCTGGGCCTTCAAGGGCCACCCCAAGGATCTGCCCAAGCCGCCGGCGGATGCGCGCGGCTTCTACTTCGGCACCTTTGGCCAGCACATGCCGGACTTCAACATGCGCAACCCGGCGGTGGTGAAGTACCACGAGGACGCGCTCAAGTTCTGGCTGGACCGCGGCCTGGCCGGCTACCGGCTGGATGCCACGCCCCACCTGATCGAGAACAACGCGAAGGACTGGAACGACCAGCCGGAAAGCCGCGCGCTCACCAAGCGCTTTCAGGACCTGATCAAGGCCTACCCGCGCCGCTATGTGGTCTGCGAGGCCACCGCCAAGCCGGAGGAATGGGCGGCCGCCTCGGTCTGCGGGTCGAGCTTTGCGTTTGGGCTGCAATACGACATCGTCGCCGCCGCGCGTGGTGGCCATCCGCCTGGGCCCAACGGTGAACGTACGGGCAAGACCCTGGCCGAGGCCGTCAAGAACATCGCGGACTACCTGCCGGACGTCTCGCCCAACATGGCGACCTTCCTGCACAACCACGACATCTTTGCGGGCCGGCGCCTGACCGATCAGTTTGGCGGCGATGGCGTGGCCTACCGGCTGGCCGCTGCCACCTATCTGCTCGGCCCGGGTACGCCCTTCATCTATTACGGCGAAGAAATCGGCATGGCCGGCACGCCCTGCCCGGCCGGCAGCAAACTGGGCGACGACGGCAAGCCGTCCTGTGGCGACACGCCCTTGCGCGGCCCGATGAGCTGGACCGCCAACCCGCAGACCGCCGGCTTCACCACCGGCAGGCCCTTCCGCGGGCTGGCCAGCAACGTGGCCACCGCCAACGTGAACGCGCAGCTCGCGGACCCCGACTCGCTGTTGAGCCACTACCGCCGGCTTGTTGCGCTGCGCAATTCGGACGCCACTCTGCGCAACGGCGCGCTGGACGAGGTGCAGCACAACGCGCAGGCCATCGGGTGGGTGCGCAGCGTCGGCGCCAAGCGCAACCTCGTGGCTGTCAACTACGCAAACAGTGTCACCACATTGACTTTCAAGCCGGTGGCTGGCGACCTACGCTTGGTCTATTCCTATCCCAACCCGGGCGGATCGGTCCGTGTCGACGCCGCCGGCACCCTGAG
Source organism: beta proteobacterium AAP99 (assembly GCA_001295775.1). Lineage (GTDB taxonomy): Bacteria > Pseudomonadota > Gammaproteobacteria > Burkholderiales > Burkholderiaceae_C > Piscinibacterium. Next base: position 12,911 of record LJIA01000021.1, on the reverse strand, counting down.
CGTGAGCCTGCCACCGCGATCGGTGAGCCTGTTCAGCACGCCCTAGTGCCGGCTCAACGAGCGATGCGCGCCAGCCCAGCCCGCATCGCTCACTCATGACCAAAGCCTTTGCTTCACAGGCCGATCTGCAGGACAAGCAGATCAGCTTTACTCAGCTCTCCGAACACGCCTGGGCCTACACCGCCGAGGGTGACCCGAATACCGGCATCGTCATCGGCGATGACGCGGTGATGGTGATCGACACCCAGGCCACGCCGATCATGGCGGCCGATGTGATCCGCCGCATCCGCGAGGTGACGGACAAGCCGATCAAGTACGTGGTGCTCAGCCACTATCACGCGGTGCGCGTGCTCGGCGCGTCAGCCTACGGTGCGGAGCACGTGATCGCCAGCCACGACACGCTGGATCTGATCCGCGAACGGGGCGAGCAGGACAAGGCCAGCGAGATCGGCCGCTTCCCGCGACTGTTCCGCAACGTCGAGAGCGTGCCGCCGGGCCTGACCTGGCCCACCCTCACCTTCACCGGCAAGCTCACGCTCTGGCTGGGCACGCTCGAGGTGCAGCTGCTGCAGCCTGGCCGCGGTCACACGAAGGGCGACACCGTGGTCTGGCTGCCGGGCGAGCGCACGCTGTTCTCGGGCGATCTGGTGGAATTCGACGCCACGCCCTACTGCGGCGACGCCTACTTTTCAGACTGGCCGGCCACGCTGGATGCCATCGCAGCCTTGAAGCCAGCGCAGCTCGTGCCTGGCCGCGGCGCGGCGCTCGCGGGCGAATCGCAGGTGGCTGAGGGCCTGCGTGGCACGCGCGCCTTCATCAGCGACGTCTTTGCCGCAGTGAAGGCCGGCGCCGCGCAGAACAAGGACTTGCGCGCGGTCTACAAAGAGACCCTCGACGCCGTGCGCCCCGCCTACGGCCACTGGGTCATCTTCGACCACTGCATGCCCTTCGACGTGAGCCGCGCCTTCGATGAAGCCACCGGCCACCGCAATCCGCGCATATGGACGGCCGAACGCGACATCGAGATGTGGAAAGCCCTCGAGGGCTGAACCCGCGGCGCGCAGCACCATGGCCCTTGACCTGAGCTACCACCGCAGCGCCGACCAGGACGCCGTCCAGCCGGCGCTGCACCCGGTGGTGGTCGTGGGCGCCGGGCCGGTCGGCCTGTGCCTGGCCATCGACCTGGCGCAGCGCGGCCAGCAGGTGGTGGTACTGGATGCCGACAACGCGCTTTCGGTGGGTTCGCGTGCGATCTGCTTTGCCAAGCGCACCCTGGAAATTTTCGACGGCCTGGGCGTGGGCGACGCGATGGTGGCCCGCGGCGTGTCGTGGAACGTCGGCCGGGTGTTTCACGGCGAGCGGCCGCTATACAGCTTCAACCTGCTTCCGGAGCCCGGCCACCAGCGCCCGGCCTTCATCAATCTGCAGCAGTACACGGTGGAGCAGTTGCTGGTCGAGCGCGCCCTGGCGCTGGGTGTGGATCTGCGCTGGGGCAACCGCGTCACTGCGGTGGAGCAGCACGGCGCCTATGTGCAGCTCGGCATCGACACACCCGAAGGCCCCTATGCCCTGCAGGCGCTGTACGTGGCCGCCTGCGATGGGGCGCGCTCCACGGTGCGCGAGCTGATGGGCCTGAGCTGGACCGGCCGCCAGTTTCAGGACCGCTTCCTGATTGCGGATGTACGCATCGACGAGGAGCTGTTCCCGGACGGCGCCACCGAGCGCTGGTTCTGGTTCGACCCGCCCTTCCACCCCGGTGGCAGTGTGCTGCTGCACAAGCAGCCGGATCATGTCTGGCGCATCGACTTCCAGCTCGGCTGGGGCGCCGACCCGGAGGCAGAGCGCCAGCCGGACGCCATCATGGCGCGTGTGCGCGCGATGCTGAAGCTCGGCTTCGGTCGGGACATTCCCTTCAGCCTCGAATGGGCCAGCGTCTACACCTTTGCCTGCCAGCGCATGCCGCGCTTTGTTCACGGCCGCGTGCTGTTTGCCGGGGACGCCGCGCACCGCGTCTCGCCCTTCGGGGCGCGCGGTGCGAACTCCGGCATCCAGGACGCGGACAACCTCGGCTGGAAGCTGGACGCCGTGCTGCGCGGCCGCGCCAGTACGGCGCTGCTGGCCAGCTACGGCACCGAGCGCGAGGCCGCGGCCGACGAGAATCTGCGCAACTCGACGCGCAGCACCGACTTCATCACGCCCAAGTCCGATGCCAGCCGCGTGCTGCGCGATGCCGTGCTGCACCTCGCGCGCCGCCACCGCTTCGCCCAGCGCCTGGTGAACAGCGGCCGGCTGTCCAGTCCGAGCACGTACGTCGATTCACCGCTGTCCACGCTGGCCGCGGATGAAGCCCGCTTCGATGGCGGCCCCGCGCCGGGTGCACCCATTGCCGATGCGCCCTTGCTGGCCCGCAGCGGCGAGCGGCAGTGGCTGCTCGCTGCACTGCGCCAGGCCGCGCGCGGCCGCTGCGCCCTGCTGCTGTGGGGTTCCATGCCGGACTGGCTGCAGGCCTTCGACCTGGGCGTGATTGCTGTGGGCGGCAGCTGGCTGGATGGGGCCGGCCTGGCAGCCCGCCGCTTCGACGCCCAGCAGGGCACAGCCTACCTGCTGCGGCCGGATCTGCATGTGGCCGCTCGCTGGCGCAGCCTGCGGCCCGAACAGCTGGCCGAAGCACTGACAACACTGACCGGGCATCCCGCGGCGGCGGCACAACGAAGCGCCATTTCCGGCGCCCCGACCCATGCCATGGAACAGCACGCATGAACCTGCGCGACGCGGCGATTGATGCGCCCGATGACTTCTATGAGGCCCTGCTCAAGGCGCATGAGGGGCTGGACACGAGCGCCAGCGCGGCGCTCAACGCGCGACTGGTCCTGTTGCTCGCCGCCGAGATCGGCCAGCAGCGCAGGCTGTGCGAACTGATCGCGATGGCGAAGGCAGACGACGCCCAAGATCACGATTAGCAAAAATCATTTTCGGCCATGAATTCAGAATTCAAGAAACTTGACAAGAATGGCTTATGAAAAGCGGAAAGTCGATTTTTTGCTCTTTGATTTAGTTCAAAAACAGCCATACTCAGAAGACAAGGAGACAGACATGATCCATACAACCCGCCGTATCTGGATGCGCGCACTGGGCGCCGCCGCAATCGCTGGCCTACTGGGGGTCGGCAGCCTGACCTACGCGCAGGATAAGCCCATCGAATGGGTCGTAGGCTACGCCGCGGGCGGCGGCTCGGACATGGTGGCCCGCACCGTCGCCGAGCAGATGAGCCAGACCCTCAAGCGCCCCATCATCGTCAACAACCGCCCGGGCGCCGCCACCAACATCGCCGCGGACTACGTGGCCAAGAGCAAGGACATCGGCAACATCATCTTCACTGCAGACTTCGCCACCCTTGCTGCCAACCCCTCGCTGTTCGCGAAGCTGCCCTACGACCCGGATCGGGACTTCACGCCCGTCGGCCTGCTGGCGCGCTTTCCGATGCTGCTGGTGGTCTCCAACGACGTGCCTGCGAAGAACTGGAAGGAGTTCACCGCCTGGGCCAATGCGCAGCCGCAGGGCGTGAGCTATGCCTCGGCCGGTCTCGGCAGCCCGCATCACTTGTCCACCGAACTGCTCAAACAGATGAGCGGTCTGAAGATGACCCATGTTCCCTACCGCGGCGCGGCGCCCGCGGTGCAGGACCTGCTCGGCGGGCAGATCAAGGTCGGCCTGATGGACACTGCCAGCGTGCAGCAGCACGTGAACGCTGGGCGCCTGCGCGCCATCGGTGTGGCCAGCGCCCAGCGCCTGAAGAACTTCCCGAACGTCCCTACCCTGATCGAGCAGGGCGTGAAGGGCTATGAGGCCTATGCCTGGCAGGGGCTGGTCGTGCCCAGCAGCACGCCCAAGGAGACGGTGGCACAGCTGCACAAGGCCCTGCAGGCCGCGCTGGACACCACGATCGTCAAGGCCCGCTTCCACACCCTGTCGCTCGAAGCCCTGCCCGGCACGCCCGAGCAGATGGCCGCCTACGTGAAGACCGAGCGTGAGCGCTGGGGCAAGCTCATCAAGGAGAACGGGTTCAAGATCGAGTGAACGATCGCTGGCAGCGGCGCGGGCAGGATGCAGGACAGCGCGGAGATCGGCATGCAAGACCACGGCAGCTTCAATTCATCGCGCCCTCAGGGGCAGGCGCTGGCGTTTTCGAGCGCGGTGGACAGCTGGCTTGTGCTCCTGTACGCCGCAGGCATCGGGCTGGCAGCGTATGGATGCTGGAGCAGCTGGAACGAAACGCTTCTCGCGAGCGTCCTGCTCGCGGGCACGGTCTTGCTGCTTGTCGGCCTGATCCCGCTGATGCTCTGGCCCTGCGCCTACATCTTCACGCAGGACGCACTGATCGTCCGCTCGGGTCTGATCCACCGGCGCGTTGCGTATTCAAGCATCCGCAAGTTCGAGCGCAGCCACAACCCGGCCTCGGCCCCGGCGCTGTCCCTGAACCGGATCGCGCTCCGTGTCGGCTATGACGACATCCTTGTCTCCCCGCGCGACATGGACGCGTTCGTCCGCGAACTTGAGCAGCGCACAGCCATGAAGCTCACGGCCGCACCGGGTAGCCGGTTCGCCTGAGCATGCGGCAGCGCCGCGCTGCGTCTATAGCCCGAGCGCCTGCTTCACGAGTCCGAACGGTGCCCGGCCGCTGCTGCCGGCAATCAGGCCCAGCACACGCGCCGGCTCGTTACCCAGTTGATCCCAGGTGAAGCGCCACTGCCAGTTGCCCACGGTAGAACCCGGCAGGTTCATTCGCCCGGCATTGCCCAGGCCCAGCACATCCTGCAGCGGGAAGACGGCCATGTTGGCCACGGAGTTGCTGGCCGCGCGGATCATGGCCCAGTGCACGTCGTGCTCGTTGCAGGCCAGGTAGGCGCCGCAGAAGGCGCGTTCGTGGTGCGGAGCGGCATCCCACCAGCCGCGTGCGGTGTCGTTGTCATGCGTGCCGGTGTAGACGATGCAGTTGGGCGTGTAGTTCTGCGGCATGAATTCGTGCGTGCCGTCGCCCCCAAAGCCGAACTGCAAGATCTTCATGCCGGGAAAGCCGAAGTGATCACGCAGCTCGGTCACATCCTCGGTGATGAGCCCCAGGTCTTCGGCCACGATCGGCAGCTTGCCCAGGGCGCGTTCGATCGCCGCAAACAGGGCCTTGCCGGGGCCAGGTACCCACCGGCCCTCGCGCGCGGTGGGGCAGCTGGCCGGAATCTCGTAGTAGCCGGCAAAGCCGCGGAAGTGGTCGATGCGAAACACATCGGCCTGGCTCATGGCGCGGCGGATGCGCTGGGTCCACCAGGCGTAGTCTTCGGCCACCATGCGGTCCCAGCGGTACAGCGGATTGCCCCAGCGCTGACCGTCGGGCGCAAAGCCGTCCGGCGGTACACCGGCCACCACGGTGGGCTGATAGTCCTCATCGAGGTAGTACAGATCGGGGCGCGACCAGCAGTCGGCACTGTGGTGGGCGATAAAGATCGGCAGATCGCCCATGATCGAGATGCCCTTGCTGTTGGCATAGGCCTTGATCGCCGCCCACTGCACGTCCCAGCACCACTGCACGAAGGTCCAGAAGCCGATCTCGTCGGCATGCTCCGCGCGCGCAGCGGCCAGCGCCTTGGGTTGGCGGGCGCGCAGGTCCGCCGGCCACTGCCACCAGCAGTAGTTGCCCTCGGCACCGTGCTTGCCCTCGAGGGCCATGAGCAAGGCATAGTCGTCCAGCCAGCCGGCCTCGCGCTTCGCCCAGGCGTCCAGTGCGCTCTTGTCCGTTGCTGAAGCCTTGGCCTTGAACCCGGCCCAGGCGGCGCGCAACTGCGACATGCGCCAAGGCACGACACGGCCGTAGTCGGCGCGTGCCGCCTCAAAGCCGCCCTCCGGCAAGACCGGCGCCGCCAGCCAGCCCTTCTCCACCAGCGGCTCGAACGCCACCATCAGCGGGCTGCCGGCAAAGGCCGACACGCTCATGTAGGGCGAATCGCAGGGGCCGATCGGCATCATCGGCAGGGTCTGCCACACCGTCTGGCCGGCGCTGACCATCCAGTCCACAAACTTGAAAGCCGCCGGGCCGAAGTCGCCAATCCCATGCGGCCCGGGCAGCGAGGTGATGTGCAGCAGGACACCGGAGCGGCGCTGGTTCAGATTCATGATGCGTGAAGCCTTGGTTTGAAAGAGAACGGGATAAGTCGACGCGTGCGGCCTAGGCCCGGAGAAGCACGACGGTCTGAGCCGGGATCGACACCGGCCCGGGCATCGGCGGGGTCAAGCCGGGCTGGACCTCACCGGCCGAATCGAGCACGACCTGCCAGGTACCGGGCGGCAGGGTGAAGGGCAGCGCAGCAGTTTCCGGGTTGAAGACGATGAGCCACTGTTCGGGCGGCGTCTGGGCATCGACACGGGACTGGATGCGGCAGGCGAAGGCGTGCTGACCGTGCTCGTGCCAATCATGCGGCTGCATGGCCCGGCCTGACGGTGCGAACCACTGCACGCCGCGCTCGGGCAGGACGACGTCTTCGCCGCAGAACCAGCGCTCGTGGCGCAGCGCGGCGTGCTGCCGGCGCAGGCTCGTGAGCGTGTGGATGAGTGCGCTGAAGTCCTCATCGGGCTGCGCGCCCCAGTCAATCCAGCCCGTGGCGTTGTCCTGACAGTAGGCGTTGTTATTACCGTTCTGGCTGTTGGCCACCTCGTCGCCCGCGAGCAGCATGGGCGTGCCCTGGGCGAGCAGCAACGTGGCGAGCATGGCGGCGCGCACCCGGCGGCGCTGCGCACGGATGGCGGCATCGTCGCTCGGCCCCTCGGCACCGAAGTTGGCTGCGGGCTCGCCATCACGGCCGTCGCGGTTGTTCTCGCCGTTAGCCTCGTTGTGCTTGCGGCTGTAGCTGGTGAGGTCGGCCAGGGTATAGCCGTCGTGGACCGACAGGAAGTTGATCGAGGCCGTGGGCAGGCGCGTGCCGTGATGAAACACGTCGCTGGAGGCGGTAAAGCGGCGCGCGAATTCGCCGCGGCTGACCTCGCGGTTGAGCCAGTAGCGCCGCACCGTGTCGCGGAACTTGTCGTTCCACTCCATGAAGCGGCCGGGGAAGTGACCCAGCTGATAGCCGTCGTAGCCCGCATCCCAGGGCTCGGCAATCAAGTGCACCTGGGAGAGCACCGGATCCTGGCGCATGGCCGTGAAGAAGGCCGCGGTGGCGTCATAGCCGTGCCGGGTGCGGCCGAGCACCGGCGCCAGATCGAAGCGGAAACCGTCCACCCCCATGACCTGTACCCAGTAGCGCAGCGAGTCCAGAACGAACTGGGTGACGAAGGGGTGCGCCGCATTGACGGTGTTGCCACAGCCGGTGAGGTTCTCGCAGCGGCTGCGGTCATCGGGCGTCAGGCGGTACCAGCTGGCGTTGTCCAGCCCGCGGAAGGACAGGGTCGGCCCGTATTCGTTGCCTTCGGGTGTGTGGTTGTAGACCACGTCCAGAATGACTTCGATGCCCGCGGCATGCAGTGCCGCCACCATGCTGCGGAATTCGGCGTTCACGGCGGCAGGGTCGCTGCGGTGCTGCGCCAGGCGCGGGTCCGGCGCGAAGAAGCCGAGGGTGTTGTAGCCCCAGTAGTTGGTCAGGCCGCGATCACCCAGACCCGGTTCGTCGATGTGGTACTGCACCGGCAGCAGCGAGACCGCATTCACGCCCAGACGCTTCAGGTGCGCCACCGAGGCCGGATGCGCCAGGCCCGCGTAGGTGCCGCGCAGGGGCTTGGGCACATCCTCGCGCTGCATGGAGAAGCCCTTGACGTGCATCTCGTAGAGCACCAACTCGGGCAACGGAATGCGCGGTGCATTCAGGCGGGGGCTTGCGGACGCGGGGGGCGGTTCCGTCACACGCGCCTTCAGGGCATGGAGCGCGTTGTCGCGAGTGTCGAACGAGCGCGGGCCGTCCGGGTGACCCAGCTCATAGCCGTGATGTTCGGCGCGCCAGGTGAAGTGCCCAACGATCTCCTGCGCATAGGGGTCAAGCAACAGCTTGTTGGCATTGAAGCGGTGGCCGTTCCAGGGCTCATACGGGCCATGGGCGCGGAAGCCGTACACCAGCCCCGGCCCCACACCCGGCAGAAAGCCGTGCCACACGCTGTCGTGCGGTCCGAACATCGGATAGCGCCGCAGTTCGCGCACGCCATCGGCATCGAAGACGCACAGCTCCATGCGCTGGGCATGCTGACTGAAGACGGCAAAGTTGACGCCACCGTCTCGGGCGAGACTGCCGAAGGGCTCGTGGCGGCCGGACTCTAGTTGCTGCGGGAGATGAACGCTCATTCGATGACTGAAAGACTGCGCAAGGGCCTGATCAGCCGCTCACGGACACCACAACACGTCAATGTCGTGCAGTGCCGCGGCCGGCGTGGCGATCGGATCTGCACCGCGCAGGGCATTTTCGAGCACGGTGAGCTTGGTCTGCCCCTGGATGATCAGGGCCACACCGCGCGAGTGCATCAGTTCGGCATAGGTCATCGAGATGCGCTCGATGGCCGGTGCCGCAGTGGTCGGGGGCGGGATGGCGCCAAGGCGATCGGTGTTGGCCGGATCAAGCAGTGCCGCCAGACCCGGCGTGCCGGGAAACAGCGAGGCGAAGTGGGCGTCATTGCCCATGCCAAGCAGCACGAGATCGTGCCGATGGAGGCTGGACGGCAGGCTGGCGCGCAAGGCACCCACACCCGCTCCGGCCGAAGGCGCGCTGTTCTTCAGCGGCACAAACTGCGCGCGGTTCGGTCCCTCATGCGAGAGCAAGGTGCGCCTGAGCATCGCAGCGTTGGAATGCGGGTGATCTTCATCCACCCAGCGCTCGTCGGCCAGCATGACTGTGACCTTGTCCCAGGGCAAGTCCAGGCTGGCCACCTGCGGCAGAAATACCTCCGGGGTGCTGCCACCAGAAAAGACTAGCTGTGCCGCACCGCGGGCCTGCACGCCCTGCATGACTGCGCCGGCCACGCGGCCAGCCACCGCGTCGGACAGGGCCTGCACGCTCTTGAAGCGCTCGATGCGCGGCAGCAGGGCCACGCCGGATTCCGTGATCGCCATCTGAATGTCTCTGCGCCCGATCAGCTTCAGGACTCTTCGGGCCAGGTGCTGCCGTCGCGGCCCACGAGCGCGGCAGACGCCGCCGGACCCCAGGTGCCGGCGTTGTAGGGCTTGGGGGGTTCGGGCGACGCGTCCCAGCCGGCCATGATGGGCTCGACCCACTTCCAGGCGGCTTCCTGCTCGTCGCGCCGCACGAACAGCGTCAGGCGGCCCTGGATCACTTCGATCAGCAGGCGCTCATAGGCCTCCTGGCGACGAGCCTTGGCGGTGTCGGCAAAGTTCAGGTTCAGCGAGATCTCCTGCAGCTTCATGCCCTCGCCCGGCGTCTTCGCCTGCAGCTGCAGGGTCAGGCCTTCATCGGGCTGCAGACGGATGATCATCCGGTTGTTTTCGGGTGCGCCCACCGAGGATTCGAAGATCGAGTGCGGCACCTGCTTGAAGTTGATGACGATCTCCGCCAGACGCTGCTCCATGCGCTTGCCGGTGCGCAGGTAGAAGGGCACGCCGGCCCAGCGCCAGTTGGCAAGCTCTGCCTTCAGCGCCACGAAGGTTTCCGTGCGCGAACCGGGCGCAATACCCTCTTCGTCCTGATAACCGGGCACCGGCTTGGCCGCCACGGCACCGGCGCGGTACTGGCCGCGCACGGTATGGCTCTGCACTTCAGCCAGGGTGTAGGGCTTGAGCGCGCGCAGCACCTGAACCTTCTCATCGCGCACGGCATCGGCGTCGATCGTCGCTGGCGGCTCCATGGCCACGATGCACAGCAGCTGCAGCAGATGGTTCTGCACCATGTCGCGCAGGGCGCCCGTGTTGTCATAGAAATCGCCGCGGCCACCCACGCCGACCTGCTCGGCAATCGTGATCTGCACATCGCGGATCCAGGCCCGCGACCACAGGGGCTCGAACATGGCGTTGCCAAAGCGCAGCGCCAGCAGGTTCTGGACCGTTTCCTTGCCCAGGTAATGGTCGATGCGATAGATCTGGTGCTCGGCAAAGATCGCGCCCACCGCGTCATTGATGGTGCGCGAGGACGCCAGGTCGCGGCCCAGCGGCTTTTCAAGCACCACGCGTGAAGCGGGCGTCACCAGCCCGGCGGCGGCCAGGTTCTGGCAGATCGGCGTGAAGAGCGTCGGTGTGGTCGCCAGGTAATAGACCCGTGCACGGTTGATGTCCGGGTGCATGGCGGCAGCCAGGCGTGCAAAGTCCTCGGGCTTGGCGGCGTCCACCGTCACATAGCTCACACGGGCCAGCAAGGCGGCCCAGGCGGCGGGGTCAAAGCTGTCTCCGAGGAATTGCGGCACCTGCTCCGTCAACAAGGCGTGGTACTGCTCAGTGGAAAGACTCTGACGGGCGCAGCCGATGACGCGCACATCATCCATGGACTTGCCGCCACGCGTAGCGGCGTAGATCGCGGGGATGAGCTTGCGCATGGCGAGGTCGCCGGTGCCGCCGAAGAACACCAGATCCGCGGAATGCGTTTGGGACACGAACAGAGCCTTTCATGTGCGCGCCGCCGTGCGGCGCTGTGCACCACACTCGGCGCCTGGCGCCTGCCCGCCGAGCCTTCTGGCTCCGCCTCCCGTGCAGACGTCCATGCTTGGAACAGCGATCCTGCACGCATGGGCGTGCCGGGTCGCGCGACAGGCCCAAGGTAGCAAAACTACAGCATGATGTAAACGCGGAAGTCACTGCGACTCAGCGCAGTGCATCGGCAGCGCAAACGTTTGCATTTGCCGCATCATCGAGATTCATGTGCTTACCGACAACCTCAGAAGCAGCATGGGTGTTTGTCGCGTAGTTGGCGCAACGCGTGCAAAAATGTAGTTTGCTTACGTCATCGGGCGCAGCGACTGCGTCCGCCGTATTCCAAGAGGACACCATGCCGGTCAACGCCACGCTCGCCCAGGTCACGCAACGCATCATCGAACGCAGCCGCGACAGCCGCGGCGTCTATCTGAAGCGGCTCGAGGCACAGCGCGTGGACGGCACCAAGCGCGCGCGCCAGTCCTGCGCCAACCTGGCCCATGCCTTCGCGGCAGCGCCAGCCAACGACAAGCTGATGCTGCGCGAGCAGCGCGCGCCGAACGTGGCCATCGTCTCGGCCTACAACGACATGCTCTCGGCCCACCAGCCCCTGCAGCACTTTCCGGAGATCATCAAGCGTGCCGTGCGCGAGGTCGGCGCGACGGCACAGTTTGCAGGCGGCGTGCCGGCCATGTGCGACGGCGTCACGCAGGGCACCGCGGGCATGGAGCTGAGCCTCTGGTCACGCGATGTGATCGCCCAGGCCACCGCGGTGGCCCTGTCGCACGACGTCTTCGACGCGGCGCTCATGCTGGGCGTGTGCGACAAGATCGTGCCGGGTCTGCTGATCGGCGCCCTCACCTTCGGCCACATCCCCACGATCTTCGTGCCGGCCGGGCCGATGACCTCAGGCCTGTCGAACGACGAAAAGGCCAAGGTGCGCCAGCTCTACGCGGAAGGCAAGGTCGGCCGCGAGGAGCTGCTCGAAGCCGAGGCCCAGGCCTACCACGGCGCCGGCACCTGCACCTTCTACGGCACGGCCAACAGCAACCAGATGCTGATGGAAGTGATGGGCCTGCACCTGCCGGGAAGCGCGTTCATCAACCCGGGGACCGGCCTGCGCGATGCACTCACGGCCGAGGCCGCGCGCCGCGCCGTGGGCCTGACCAAGCTCGCCGGCGACTACACACCGATCGGGCATGTGATCGACGAACGCGCGATCGTCAATGGCATCGTCGGCCTGCTCGCCACGGGCGGCTCGACCAACCACACCATCCACCTCGTGGCGATTGCCCGCGCAGCCGGCGTGATCATCGACTGGACGGACTTCTCCGACCTCTCCGCGGTGGTGCCGAGCATGTGCAGGATCTACCCCAACGGCAAGGCGGACGTGAATCATTTCCATGCCGCAGGAGGCCTGGGCTTCGTGATCCGCGAACTGCTGGACGCCGACTTGCTGCATGAAGACGTGAAGACCGTGGCCAAGACCAGCCTGCGTGCCTATGCGCAGGAACCGACGATGGATGGCGGCGCACTCGCGTGGAAGCCGGCACCGGCCAAGTCCCTGGACGAAACCATCGTGCGGCCCGTGGCCACGGCATTTGCGCCGGACGGCGGCATGAAGCTGATGCAGGGCAACCTGGGCCGCGCGATCTTCAAGGCGAGCGCCGTGAAGCCGGAGCACCGTGTGGTGGAAGCACCCTGCCGCATCTTCCACGACCAGGCCGAGATGCAGGCTGCCTTCAAGGCCGGCGAGCTGGACCGTGATGTGGTGGTGGTGGTGCGCTATCAGGGCCCGCGCGCCAACGGCATGCCGGAGCTGCACAAGCTCACCCCGCCGCTGGCCGTGCTGCAGGACCGCGGCTTCAAGGTCGCGCTCGTCACTGACGGCCGCATGTCCGGCGCGTCCGGGAAGGTACCCGCGGCCATTCATGTGTCGCCCGAGGCATTGGTGGGCGGCCCGCTGCGCCTGCTGCGCGACGGCGACGTGATCCGCGTCAATGGCGAGACCGGAGAGCTGAGGGCCGTCGTCGACGCCGCCGACTGGGGCGCGCGCAGTGCCGAGACGCCGGATCTGGAAGCCAACAGCTGGGGCTGCGGCCGCGAACTGTTTGCCATCAGCCGCGCCAACGCGCTCACCGCTGAAGAAGGTGCGGTGAGCTGGATGGCCTGAAGGACAACTCGGCGGATGCCTGAAGAAGCGCATCCAGCCTTGTTTAAGTCAATTTTGGCCATCGATCTTTGATACCACGATTCGGCCAAGATCCGCGCCCACCACGCGGAACTCGGCATTCTGAGTTTCAGGTGT
>LJIA01000020.1 GCA_001295775.1 beta proteobacterium AAP99 | reverse complement strand
GGCGGCCGCACCGTGGGCGCCGGCGTCGTGGCCAAGATCATCGAGTAATTCATCAGTCAGTCGGACATTCAGGCCCGGCCATGGCGGTCGGGCCTTTTGTCCAAATGCCAGTGACGGGCGGTTGCATGTGCAGCCATCCATCCGAACCGCAGGGGCGTAGCTCAATTGGCAGAGCGACGGTCTCCAAAACCGTAGGCTGGGGGTTCGATTCCCTCCGCCCCTGCCAGCCACTCGCTGGCCATTGAACCGTTTAGGGTTGTATGTCGAACCAGAGCGTAGAAACCGTCGGCTCCAAGAGCGGGTATGTCATCGTTGCGCTGGCCGTGCTGATCGCGGCCGGCGGCATCGTGGGCTACAGCTTCCTGACCGAGCAGCCGACAGCCGTGCGCCTTGTGGTTCTGCTTGGCGGGATCATCCTGGGTCTGGCGGTTGCCTGGCTCTCGCAGCCGGGCAAGCAGTTCATCGGCTACGCGCGTGACTCGTACAACGAAGCGCGACGTGTGGTGTGGCCCAGTCGCAAGGAAACGATCCAGACCACGCTGATCGTCTTCGCCTTCGTGGCCATCATGGCGATCTTCCTGTTTGTCACGGACAAGGTCCTGGAGTGGGCCCTGTACGACCTGCTGCTGAAGTGGAGAGGCTGATGAGCATGAAGTGGTACGTCGTGCATGCCTACAGCGGCATGGAGAAGAGCGTGCAGAAGGCCATCGCGGAGCGCGCTGCACGCGCCGGCATGGGCGATCAGTTCGGCCGCATTCTTGTGCCCACCGAAGAGGTGGTCGAGGTCAAGAACGGCAAGAAGGTCGTGCAAGAACGCCGTCTGCTGTCCGGCTATGTGCTCGTCGAGATGGACATGACCGACGAGACCTGGCACCTGGTCAAGAACACCAACAAGGTCACCGGTTTCGTCGGTGGCAAGGGCAACAAGCCCACGCCGCTGCCGCAAAGCGAAGTCGACAAGATCCTGTCGGACATGGAGCACGGCGCAGAAAAGCCGCGCCCCAAGGTCCTGTTCGAAGTGGGCGAGCTGGTCCGTGTCAAGGAAGGCCCGTTCACCGACTTCAACGGCTCGGTTGAGGAAGTCAACTACGACAAGAACAAGCTGCGTGTGTCCGTGACCATCTTCGGTCGCGCGACGTCCGTGGAAATGGACTTCACCCAGGTCGAGAAGACCTGAGTCGAGCCTGGTAGGAATTCGCGCCAAGCCTCCGGGCGCGGCAATCGGTTCGCCGGTTGCACTGTCGGGGGCAAGAGGAGCGCCATTAGGAAGCCAATCGAGACAACCGAACGCGCGCTATCACTCGCCAAAGGACTGCCAACATGGCAAAGAAAATCGTCGGCTACATCAAGCTGCAAGTCCCGGCGGGCAAGGCCAACCCTTCGCCCCCCATCGGCCCCGCGCTCGGTCAGCGCGGCCTGAACATCATGGAATTCTGCAAGGCCTTCAATGCCCAGACGCAGGGTATGGAGCCCGGCATGCCGATTCCCGTGACCATCACCGCCTTCGCGGACAAGAGCTTCACCTTCATCATGGGTACGCCCCCGGCGACCTACTTGATCAAGAAGGCCGCCAAGATCGACAAGGGCTCCTCCAAGCCCCACACCGACAAGGTCGGCAAGATCACGCGCGCCCAGGCTGAAGAAATCGCCAAGACCAAGATGCCCAACCTCACTGCTGCCGACATGGACGCAGCAGTCAAGACCATCGCTGGCTCTGCCCGCTCGATGGGTATCACCGTGGAAGGGGTCTGAACATGGCAAAGATCGCAAAGCGCCTGCAGGCCATTCGTGCCAAGGTCGAACCGCAGAAGCTGTATCCCGTGGATGCTGCCCTGTCCCTCGTCAAGGAATGCTCCAAGGCCAAGTTCAACGAGTCCGTGGATGTCGCCATCCAGCTCGGCGTGGACGCCAAGAAGTCTGATCAGGTCGTTCGCGGCGCAGTCGTGATGCCCGCAGGTACCGGCAAGACCAAGCGCGTGGCAGTGTTCGCTCAAGGTGCCAAGGCTGAAGAAGCCAAGGCCGCCGGCGCGGACATCGTCGGTATGGAAGATCTGGCCGACCAGATCAAGGCCGGCAACATGAACTTCGACGTGGTGATCGCCTCGCCCGACACGATGCGCATTGTCGGTACGCTGGGTCAGATCCTCGGTCCCCGCGGCCTGATGCCGAACCCGAAGGTCGGCACCGTGACGCCCGACGTGGCTACCGCCGTGAAGAACGCGAAGGCCGGTCAGGTCCAGTACCGCACCGACAAGGCCGGCATTGTGCATGCCACGATCGGCCGCGCTTCGTTCTCCGAAGACCAACTCAAGCAGAACCTGTCTGCGCTGGTCGAGGCTCTGAACAAGGCCAAGCCTGCATCGTCCAAGGGCGTCTATCTGCGCAAGGTGGCCGTGTCCTCGACGATGGGTGTTGGTGTAAAGGTCGACACGGCTTCGCTGACTGCCCAGGCAGCAGCGTAAGCAAGAAATTGGTGGGCCTCGCGTCTGGCGACAGATGCGGGGGCTATCAAAGACCGTTGGCGCGGACGGCTGTCCGCTCAATGCAGGGGGTGCTCCCCAAGCCAACGCAGATGGCGAACCCGCTGGAATGGATTTGCGGGTCGGGCGAAACGCCCGTCCCAAAGCCTGAACAGAAGGTCGCTGAAACCGGGTGTGAGCAGCGCAAGCCGTTCACGTTTTTAGGAGCAAGACCTTGAGTCTCAATCGTGGTGAAAAGGAAGCCGTCGTTTCCGAAGTCGCAGCGCAAGTTGCGAAGTCGCAAACGCTCGTGCTGGCCGAATACCGGGGCACAACGGTCGCGGACCTGACCAAGCTGCGCAGCGATGCGCGCGCCAAGGGCGTCTACCTGCGCGTTCTCAAGAACACGCTGGCACGCCGTGCTGTGAAGGGCACTTCGTTTGAAGTCGCCTCCGAGCAGATGGCCGGTCCGTTGATCTATGGCTTCTCGGAAGACGCCGTTGCCGCAGCGAAAGTCGTATCCGACTTCGCGAAGGCCAACGACAAGCTCGTCATCAAGGCGGGTGCATACAGCGGCAAGGCGCTGGACAAGGCGGGCGTGCAAGCGCTGGCCAACATCCCGACGCGCGAAGTGCTGCTGGCACAGATCTGCGGCTTGCTGCAGTCGCCGATGTCCAGCTTGGCACGGGGCATCGCCGCCGTGGCAGCCAAGAAGTCCGAAGGCGCCGCTGCCTGATTGGCCGCACGCCCCTGTACCGAACTCAATACTGTTTAAGGAATATTCAAAATGGCATTCGACAAAGACGCATTCCTGTCGGCTCTCGACAGCATGTCCGTGATGGAACTCAATGACCTCGTGAAGGCCATTGAAGAGAAGTTTGGCGTGTCCGCTGCAGCCATGGCTGCCCCGGCCGCTGGCGGTGCTGGCGGCGGTGCCGCTGCTGCTGCCGAAGAGAAGACCGAATTCGACGTGATCCTGGCCGAAACCGGCGCCAACAAGGTCGGCGTCATCAAGGCCGTGCGCGAACTGACGGGCCTGGGCCTGAAGGAAGCCAAGGACCTGGTCGACGGCGCTCCGAAGCCCGTCAAGGAAGCTGTTTCCAAGGCCGACGCCGAAGCGGCGAAGAAGAAGCTGGAAGAAGCAGGCGCCAAGGCCGAAATCAAGTAATCACGCGGCCCGTCTGGCTACTGCGCGGGGCTGCTTCGGTTCTCCAGTGCTCGCCGTACAGCTCGTACGGCTGCGCGCTTCAAACCGAATCAGATCCCGCTCGTTACGCCAGCCGGACCCCGTGGCGCGGCTTCGAGCAACAACGCTTGGGCCTGTACGAGAGATCAGCGGAAAGCACCTTCGGGTGCTTTCCAGTGTTCTCTGAATCGACTGCAGAGAGCCGAGGTTTGGCCGGGCTGGCGTGTGCAATGCACGCTCAAGCCGTCTGCCAGTGGCGCGTAGCGGCGCGCCGCCAAAGCTCATCGCCTGCCGGCTCCGGCAGGGGAGTCCAGTCGAATCGCTCTCCTTCGAATTTCTCTCAACGGACGGGAAACCATGGCCCAATCCACGCACTATTCGTTCACCGAAAAGATGCGGATTCGCAAGAGCTTCGGCAAGCGCCAATCCGTGCACGACGTGCCCTTCCTGCTTGAGACGCAGATTGCGTCCTACAAGCACTTCCTGCAGGAGGACGCACCGGCCTCCAAGCGCAAGAGCGAGGGCCTGCAGGCTGCGTTCAACGCGATCTTCCCGATCGTGTCGCACAACCAGTTCGCCCGCCTGGAGTTCGTGAGCTACACGCTGGGCACCCCAGTGTTCGACGTGAAGGAATGCCAGCAGCGTGGCCTGACCTACGCTGCACCCGTTCGCGCCAAGGTGCGTCTGGTCATTCTTGATCGTGAGGCTGCCAAGCCCACCGTCAAGGAAATGAAGGAGCAAGAGGTCTACATGGGCGAACTGCCGCTCATGACCGACACCGGCTCGTTCATCATCAACGGCACCGAGCGTGTCATCGTCAGTCAGCTGCATCGCTCGCCCGGCGTGTTCTTCGAGCACGACCGCGGCAAGACCCACAGCTCCGGCAAGCTGCTGTTCTCGGCCCGCGTGATCCCCTACCGCGGTTCCTGGCTGGACTTCGAGTTCGATGCAAAGGACATCCTGTTCTTCCGCGTCGACCGCCGCCGCAAGATGCCCGCGACGATCCTGCTGAAGGCCATTGGCATGACGCCGGAGACCATCCTGGCGCACTTCTTCAAGTTCGATCACTTCGGCGTGATGCCCTCCGGCGCCATGATGGAAGTGGTGGCCGAGCGCATGAAGGGCGAAGTGGCGCGCTTTGACATCGTCGGCAAGAACGGCGAGGTCATCGTCCCCAAGGACAAGCGCATCAATGCCAAGCACATCCGTGACATCGAAGCCGCAGGCCTGAAGCGGATCTCCGTGCCGGAAGACTTCCTGATCGGCAAGGTGCTTGCGACCAACCTCGTGAATGCCGAAACCGGCGAGATCGTGTCCAGCGCCAATGACGAGATCACCGAGACCGTTCTGGCCAAGATCCGCGAAGGCGGCATCAAGGAATTCAAGACGATCTACACGAACGATCTCGATCAGGGCTCGTACATCAGCCAGACCCTGCGCGTGGACGAAACGGCCGACGAGCTCACGGCCCGCGTGGCCATCTACCGCATGATGCGCCCCGGCGAGCCGCCGACCGAAGATGCTGTGCAGACCCTGTTCGGCCGCCTGTTCTACAGCGAAGAGACCTACGACCTGTCCCGTGTGGGCCGCATGAAGGTCAACGCCCGCCTGGGCCGCGACACGCAGGAAGGCCCGATGGTTCTGGCCAACGAGGACATCCTCGACACGATGAAGATCCTCGTGGACCTGCGCAACGGCAAGGGCCAAGTCGATGACATCGATCACCTCGGCAACCGCCGCGTGCGTTGCGTCGGTGAACTGGCCGAGAACCAGTTCCGCGCCGGCCTGGCACGCGTCGAGCGTGCCGTGAAGGAACGCCTCGGCCAGGCCGAGAGCGAAAACCTCATGCCGCATGATCTGATCAACTCCAAGCCGATCTCTGCGGCGATCAAGGAGTTCTTCGGTTCCAGCCAGCTCTCGCAGTTCATGGATCAGACCAACCCGCTGTCGGAAGTGACGCACAAGCGTCGCGTGTCCGCGCTCGGCCCGGGTGGTCTGACGCGCGAGCGCGCCGGCTTCGAAGTGCGCGACGTGCACGTCACGCACTACGGCCGCGTGTGCCCGATTGAAACGCCTGAAGGCCCGAACATCGGCCTGATCAACTCCATGGCGCTCTATGCCCGCCTGAACGAATACGGCTTCCTCGAGACGCCGTACCGCAAGGTGGCGGACGGCAAGGTCACCAACCAGGTGGATTACCTCTCGGCCATCGAGGAAGGCAAGTACATCATCGCCCAGGCGAACGCCGCACTGAACGAGAAGGGTGAGTTCACCGATGAACTCGTGGCCGCTCGTGATGCCGGCGAAACCATCCTGACCGCGCCTGAGCGCGTGCAGTACATGGACGTGGCCCCGGGGCAGATCGTGTCGGTGGCTGCATCGCTGATTCCGTTCCTGGAGCACGATGACGCCAACCGCGCGCTGATGGGCGCCAACATGCAACGTCAGGCCGTGCCCTGCCTTCGCACCGAGAAGCCGCTGGCTGGTACCGGCATCGAGCGCACCGTAGCCGTTGACTCCGGCACCACCGTGCAGGCCCTGCGCGGTGGCCTGGTGGACTACGTCGATGCCAACCGCATCGTGGTTCGCGTGAACGACGACGAGAACGTCGCCGGTGAAGTCGGCGTCGACATCTACAACCTCATCAAGTTCACCCGTTCCAACCAGAACACGAACATCACCCAGCGCCCCATCGTCAAGAAGGGCGACAAGATCGCCAAGGGTGACGTGATCGCAGACGGCGCCAGTACTGACCTGGGCGAACTCGCTCTGGGCCAGAACATGCTCGTCGCCTTCATGCCCTGGAACGGCTACAACTTCGAAGACTCGATCCTGATCTCCGAGCGCGTGGTGGCCGATGACCGCTACACCTCGATCCACATCGAGGAACTGAACGTGATGGCTCGGGACACCAAGCTGGGCTCCGAGGAAATCACGCGCGACATCTCCAACCTGTCCGAGAACCAGCTCGGCCGTCTGGATGACTCCGGCATCGTCTACATCGGCGCCGAAGTCACCGCCGGCGACGTACTGGTGGGCAAGGTCACGCCCAAGGGCGAAACCACGCTGACGCCCGAAGAGAAGCTGCTGCGCGCCATCTTCGGCGAGAAGGCCAGCGACGTGAAGGACACCAGCCTGCGCGTGCCCTCGGGCATGAACGGTACGGTGATCGACGTCCAGGTCTTCACCCGCGAAGGCATCCAGCGCGATAAGCGCGCCCAGTCGATCATCGACGACGAACTCAAGCGCTTCCGTCAGGATCTGAACGACCAGCTGCGCATCGTCGAGGCCGACACCTTCCAGCGTCTGGAAAAGATGCTGAATGGCCAGATCGCCACCGGCGGCCCCAAGAAGCTGGCCAAGGGCACCAAGCTCACCAAGGAATACCTGGCCGAGCTCGAGAAGTACCACTGGTTCGACATCCGTCTGGAAGACGATGCCGCAGCCAACACCCTCGAAGCCGCCAAGGAGTCGCTGGAGCAGAAGCGCCACGCCTTCGATCTCGCCTTCGAAGAGAAGCGCAAGAAGCTCACGCAGGGCGATGAGCTGCCCCCCGGCGTGCTCAAGATGGTCAAGGTCTACCTGGCCGTCAAGCGCCGTCTGCAGCCCGGCGACAAGATGGCTGGCCGTCACGGCAACAAGGGTGTGGTCTCCAAGATCGTGCCCGTGGAAGACATGCCCTACATGGCGGATGGCCGCCCCGTCGACATCGTGCTCAACCCGCTGGGTGTGCCATCACGGATGAACGTGGGTCAGGTGCTTGAGGTTCACCTCGGCTGGGCAGCCAAGGGCATTGGCGAACGCATCGGCGAAATGCTGCAGAAGGAGGCTCGCGCCTCGGAGGTGCGTGGCTTCCTGGACAAGGTCTACAACGAGCGCGGCCAGAAGGAAGACCTCAAGTCCTTCAAGGACGATGAAGTCATTGCCATGGCCAAGCAGCTGTCCAAGGGCGTACCCTTCGCCACGCCGGTGTTCGATGGCGCGGCCGAAGAGGACATCAAGGCCATGCTGGACCTCGCCTACCCGGACGAGCTCGCCGGCCAGCTGCAGATGACGCCGACCAAGACCCAGGTGCGCCTGTTCGACGGCCGCACCGGCGACGCCTTCGAGCGTCCGGTGACCGTGGGCTACATGCACATCCTGAAGCTGCACCACCTGGTCGACGACAAGATGCACGCCCGTTCCACCGGCCCCTACAGCCTCGTCACGCAGCAGCCGCTGGGCGGCAAGGCGCAGTTCGGTGGCCAGCGCTTCGGCGAAATGGAAGTCTGGGCCCTGGAAGCCTATGGTGCGTCCTACGTGCTGCAGGAGATGCTGACGGTGAAGTCCGACGACGTGAATGGCCGTACCAAGGTGTACGAGAACATCGTCAAGGGTGATCACGTCATCGACGCCGGCATGCCGGAATCCTTCAATGTGCTGGTGAAGGAAATCCGCTCGCTCGGCATCGACATCGACCTGGAACGCAACTGATTCGGAGTGGAGTAAACGATGAAAGCCCTACTCGACCTATTCAAGCAAGTTCAGGCTGAAGAGCAGTTTGATGCCATCAAGATCGGCATCGCTTCGCCTGAGAAGATCCGTTCCTGGTCCTACGGCGAGGTCAAGAAGCCCGAGACCATCAACTACCGCACCTTCAAGCCGGAGCGCGATGGCCTGTTCTGCGCCAAGATCTTCGGCCCGATCAAGGACTACGAGTGCCTGTGCGGCAAGTACAAGCGCCTGAAGCACCGCGGCGTGATCTGCGAGAAGTGCGGCGTTGAAGTCACGCTGGCCAAGGTGCGCCGTGAGCGCATGGGCCACATCGAGCTGGCTGCACCCTGCGCGCACATCTGGTTCCTGAAGTCCCTGCCCAGCCGCCTGGGCATGGTGCTGGACATGACCCTGCGCGACATCGAGCGCGTGCTGTACTTCGAAGCATTCGTCGTGATCGATCCGGGCATGACGCCCCTGAAGCGCTGCCAGATCATGACCGAGGATGACTACCTCGCCAAGGTCGAGGAATTCGGCGACGAGTTCAGCGCCATCATGGGCGCCGAAGGCATCCGCGAGCTGCTCAAGTCGATCAACATCGACCAGCAGGTGGACACCCTGCGCCAGGAGCTCGGCGCCACCTCGTCCGAAGCCAAGATCAAGAAGTACGCCAAGCGCCTGAAGGTGCTCGAGGCCTTCCAGCGCTCGGGCATCAAGCCCGAGCACATGGTGCTCGAAGTGCTGCCCGTGCTGCCCCCCGAACTGCGCCCGCTGGTGCCGCTGGACGGTGGCCGCTTCGCGACCTCGGATCTGAACGATCTGTATCGCCGCGTCATCAACCGCAACAACCGTCTGAAGCGCCTGCTCGAACTCAAGGCCCCTGAGATCATCGTGCGCAACGAAAAGCGCATGCTGCAGGAAGCCGTGGACTCGCTGCTTGACAACGGCCGTCGCGGCAAGGCCATGACTGGCGCCAACAAGCGCGCACTCAAGTCCCTGGCCGACATGATCAAGGGCAAGGGCGGCCGCTTCCGCCAGAACCTGCTCGGCAAGCGCGTGGACTACTCCGGTCGTTCCGTGATCGTGGTGGGCCCGACGCTCAAGCTGCACCAGTGCGGCCTGCCCAAGTTGATGGCCCTGGAGCTGTTCAAGCCCTTCATCTTCAATCGCCTCGAAGCGATGGGTCTGGCCACGACCATCAAGGCCGCCAAGAAGATCGTCGAGAACCAGGAACCGGTCGTGTGGGACATCCTCGAAGAGGTGATCCGCGAGCATCCCGTGATGCTGAACCGCGCCCCGACCCTGCACCGCCTCGGCATCCAGGCCTTCGAGCCGACCCTGGTCGAAGGCAAGGCCATCCAGCTGCACCCGCTGGTCTGCGCCGCCTTCAACGCCGACTTCGACGGCGACCAGATGGCCGTGCACGTTCCCCTGTCGCTCGAAGCGCAGATGGAAGCCCGCACCCTGATGCTGGCCTCCAATAACGTGATCTTCCCGGCCTCGGGCGAACCCTCGATCGTGCCCTCGCAGGACATCGTGCTCGGTCTGTACTACACGACCCGTGCCCGCGTGAACGGCAAGGGCGAAGGTCTGTTCTTCGCCGATGTGAGCGAAGTGCACCGCGCCCTGCAGTCCGGCGAAGTCGAGATCACCTCCAAGGTGACCGTGCGCATCAAGGAGCAGCTCAAGGACAAGGCCACCGGTGAAATCCGCGAGCAGATCCGCCGCGTGGAAACCACGGTCGGCCGCGCGATCCTCTCCGAGATCATGCCTGCCGGTCTGTCCTTCGACCACATCAACAAGCCGCTCAAGAAGAAGGAGATCAGCAAGCTGATCAACGCCTCCTTCCGCCGCTGCGGCCTGCGCGCCACCGTGGTGCTGGCCGACCAGCTGATGCAGAACGGCTTCAAGCTGGCCACCCGCGCCGGCATCTCGATCGCCATGAGCGACATGCTCATTCCGAAGGCCAAGCACGACATCGTCGCGGCTTCGTCCAAGGAAGTGAAGGAGATCGACCAGCAGTACGCCTCCGGTCTCGTGACCGCCGGCGAGCGTTACAACAAGGTCGTGGACATTTGGGGCCGCGCAGGCGACCAGGTCTCCAAGGCCATGATGGACCAGCTCGCCACGGAGGAAGTGACCGACCGCCACGGCAACAAGACCCGTCAGGAGTCCTTCAACTCCATCTACATGATGGCCGACTCCGGCGCCCGCGGTTCCGCAGCGCAGATTCGTCAGCTGGCCGGCATGCGCGGCCTGATGGCCAAGCCCGACGGCTCGATCATCGAGACCCCCATCACGGCGAACTTCCGTGAAGGCCTGAACGTGCTGCAGTACTTCATCTCGACGCACGGCGCCCGTAAGGGTCTGGCCGACACCGCGCTGAAGACCGCCAACTCCGGCTACCTCACCCGCCGTCTGGTGGACGTGACGCAGGATCTGGTGGTGACCGAGGACGACTGCGGCACGATCAACGGCGTGAACATGAAGGCCCTGGTCGAGGGCGGTGAAGTCATCGAAAAGCTCGCCGACCGGATCCTCGGCCGCGTGCTGGTCAATGACGTCATCAACCCCGAGACAGGCGACGTGCTGTTTGCCGCCGGCTACCTGCTGGACGAAGATGCGGTCGAGCGCATCGAGGCCCTGGGCATCGACGAAGTGAAGGTCCGCACCCCGCTGACCTGCGAAACCCGCCATGGTCTGTGCGCCAAGTGCTACGGCCGTGACCTGGGTCGCGGCGCTCTGGTGAACTCCGGCGAAGCCGTGGGCGTGATCGCTGCGCAGTCGATCGGCGAACCCGGCACGCAGCTGACGATGCGTACCTTCCACATCGGTGGCGCAGCCTCTCGCGCCGCTGTGGCCTCGGGCGTCGAAGCCAAGTCCAACGGCACGGTGCGCTTCCAGGCCATGCGTTACGTGACCAACGCCAAGGGCGATCAGATCGTGATCTCCCGCTCCGGCGAAGTGCTCATCACGGACGATGCAGGCCGCGAGCGCGAGCGTCACAAGATCCCCTATGGCGCCACCCTGGCCGTGATGGATGGCAAGAAGATCACCGCCGGCACCAACCTGGCGACCTGGGATCCGCTGACCCGTCCGATCATCACGGAGTACGCCGGTCGCGCCAAGTTCGAGAACGTCGAAGAAGGCCTGACCGTGGCCAAGCAGGTGGACGAAGTCACCGGCCTGTCCACGCTGGTGGTCATCGACGCCAAGCGCCGCGGCTCGACCAAGGCCGTGCGCCCGCAGATCAAGCTCGTCGACGAAGCCGGCAAGGAAGTCACGCTGGCCGGTACCGATCACCCGGTGACCATCACCTTCCCGGTGGGCGCGCTCATCACGGTGAAGGACGGCCAGGAGATCAAGCCGGGCGAACTGCTCGCCAAGATCCCGACCGAAAGCCAGAAGACCCGCGACATCACCGGCGGTCTGCCGCGTGTGGCCGAGCTCTTTGAAGCGCGCTCGCCCAAGGATGCCGGCATGCTGGCCGAGGTGACGGGTACCGTGACCTTCGGCAAGGAAACCAAGGGCAAGCAGCGTCTGGTCATCACCGACCTGGACGGCAACGCGCACGAGTTCCTGATCCCCAAGGACAAGAACGTGCTGGTGCACGAAGGCCAGGTGGTGAACAAGGGCGAACTCATCGTCGACGGTCCGGCCGACCCGCAGGACATCCTGCGTCTGCTGGGTATCGAGGCTCTGGCCCGCTACATCGTCGACGAAGTGCAGGACGTCTACCGTCTGCAGGGCGTGAAGATCAACGACAAGCACATCGAAGTGATCGTGCGACAGATGCTGCGCCGCGTGCAGGTGCTGTCTGCCGGCGACTCGAGCTTCATCCCCGGTGAGCAGGTCGAGCGTTCGGAACTCCTCAACGAGAACGACCGTGTGATCGCCGAAGGCAAGACGCCGGCCACCTACGAAAACGTGCTGCTGGGCATCACCAAGGCCTCCCTGTCCACGGACTCGTTCATCTCCGCGGCCTCCTTCCAGGAGACCACCCGCGTGCTGACCGAAGCCGCCATCATGGGCAAGAAGGACGACCTGCGAGGCCTGAAGGAAAACGTGATCGTCGGCCGTCTGATCCCTGCCGGTACCGGTCTGGCCTATCACCTTGCCCGCAAGGAGCGCGAGAAGGCCGAGGAAGCCGAACGTCTGGCCGCCAACGAGACGCTGACCATCGAAAGCGTGTTCGGTCCCTCGACCGACACCGCCGAGGTGGCTGCCGACGCTGGCGAGGCCGCGACGCCCGATCAGGGCGCGGCGGAGTAAAGCCGCACCGGCCCGCTGCAGTGCATCGGGTCATTGCGATAGGCTGTTGAATACGCCGCGCTCGGAAACGGGCGCGGCGTTTTTCTTTGCAGTGCCGCGGGCCGGGCATCGCAAGCCCCCATCCAGATACCTAGAACAAGCATTGGTGCGCTTCTTCAGACCAAAATGCCTGAAGAGCACCGCCAGACAAGCGGAGAGCACTTTCCACTCGTGCTTGTCCGTCCATGCAAGCCGACCTGAAAGCCCCTGCCCATGTTCAGTTACCGCCACGGCTTCCATGCCGGCAACCACGCCGATGTGCTCAAGCACATGGCCCTGCTGCATGCCCTGAACTACCTCACGGAAAAGGGCGCGCCGCTCATGGTGGTGGATACCCACGCCGGCGCCGGCGCGTATTCACTGGAAGACACCTTCGCGCAGAAGAGCGGCGAGTACCTCGAAGGCATCGCCAGGCTCTGGAGCGCCAGGCACCTGCCCGCGCCGCTGGCCCGCTATGTGGAGGCCGTGCGCGCCCTGAACGTGGAGGGCGACACCAAGCCGCAGGACGCGCCCCTGCGCTTCTACCCCGGCTCGCCCCTGCTGCTGCTCAATGCCCTGCGGCCCGAGGACAAACTGCGCCTGTTCGAGCTGCATCCGACCGACATCGACCTGCTCGCCCGCAACTTCAAGGGCGTGGGCGCGCCGCGCCAGATCATGATCCAGCGTGCCGACGGCTTTGCGGGTCTGAAGGCCTTTCTGCCGCCGCCTTCGCGCCGCGCCTTCGTGCTGATCGACCCCAGCTACGAAGACAAGGCCGACTACGCCCGCGTGGCTGACACGGTGGCCGACGCCCTCAAGCGCTTTCCCACCTGCACGATCATGGTCTGGTACCCCGTGCTGCCGCGCCCGGAGGCTCGCAACCTTGTGCCGCGTCTGCAGCGTGTCGCGCCCAAGTGGGTGAATGCGCAGCTGCACGTGGCTGGCGCGCGCCGCGCGGCGGATGGCGGCAGCTCCATGACCGGCAGCGGCCTGTTCGTCATCAACCCGCCCTACACCCTGGGCACCATGCTCGTGCAGACCCTGCCCAAGCTGGTCGAGCTGCTCGCGCAGGACGCCGGCGCCACGCACCTGCTCGAAGGCGGCGAGAAGAAGGCGCCAGGCAAGTCGGCCCGGCCACAGCCCGAGGCGGAGCGCTCGCAAGGCGGCGAACGCACGGCCACCGCTGCGCGCGCCCCGGCGCGCGCACCCGCCAAGCGCAAGCCGCTGGATCTCGAGCCCGATCCGCGCGAACCCAAGGACGATCCGCGCTTCCGGCGTTGATCGCTTGCCACCGAGGAGGCGTCGCCATGAATCTGAACACTGTCGAATTCAAGGCCTTCGTGCCCGCCCGCGAATTTGCGCGATCCAAGGCCTTCTACGAGGCCCTCGGCTTCATCATCCCGTGGAGCGACGACGACCTCGCCTACGTGCGCCATGGCGACTGCGCCTTCCTGCTGCAGAATTTCCACGAGCCGGCGCACACCGCCAACTTCCAGATGCACATGCTGGTGGAGAACGTGGATGACTGGCACCGGCACGTGATGGCCAGCGGCGTGGCCGAGCGCTTCGGCGTGCAGGTGGGCGCCTGCGAAGACCAGCCCTGGGCCATGCGCGACTTCGTGCTGTTCGACCCCTCCGGCGTGCTCTGGCGCATTGCGCAGAATCTGCCGCGCTGAGACGCTCCAACGAGCGAGATCGGCTCTGGACAAGGCTTTCCAGGCCAAAGTGGCTGGGAAGCCGCGCCAGACAAGCGGAAAGCCCTGGCACAGGCTCAGCGCTAGGCAAGTAAGGTGCCTTCGAGTTCGACCTCCACGCCCGCGCGACAACCCTGAGGTCGGCGCGATAGATCGCGCCGCGCGAAGCGGCTAGGGTGTGAACATGCCCGTCCGATCAAGCTCAACCGAACATGCGGCTGCACCCGCCACACCGCAGGAACTGGAACTCAAGCTCGCCTTGCCGCTGGCGCACGGCGTCGATGCGCACCGCGTGCTGCAGCGGCTGCTCGGCCGCCGTACGCCGCAGCAGCTGCGGCTGATCAACATCTACTTCGATACGCCGGCGTTGGACCTCGCCAAGCGCCGGGCCGCCCTGCGCCTGCGCAAGGATCTGGCGCCCGGCCAGGCGGCCAGCCCCTGGCTGCAGACGCTGAAGCTTGCACCCACCGAGGAGCAGGCGCTGTCTCAACGCAGCGAGTGGGAGCAACCCGTCGCGGGCGAAGCGCTGAGCCGAAATGCGCTGGCCGACACCGACTGGTGGCGCTTCGACGCCGACGGCGCGCTCTTCGAGCAGCTCGCGCCGGTGTTCCGTACGGACTTCGACCGCACCGCGTGGAACGTGCGCCGGGCGGACCGCAGCGTGGTGGAGCTGGTGCTGGACCGTGGCCGCATCGCGCCCGGCGCCGCCGAGCCCTGGCTGCCGATCTGCGAGATCGAGATCGAACTGAAGGTGGGCGGCGCAGAGGCTGTATTTGCGCTGGCCGAGCAGGTGGCCGCTGTGCTGCCGGTACTGCCTTCGCGCGCAAGCAAGGCGGCCCGCGGCTACGCCCTGGCCCAAGGTACGGACACAGCGGCAGAGCCGATCATCGCCAAGCCGCCACAGCTGACGCGCGCGCTCACAGCGCAAGTCGCAGCGCAGCGTGTCCTGCGCGAGGCGCTGGGCCAGCATCTGGAGAATCTGCTGCGCATCACCCAGAGTGCCGACCCGCGCCTGGTGCATCAGTGCCGTGTGGGTTGGCGGCGCTTTCGCAGTCTAGCCAAGTTCTTCGCTCCCGCGCTGGCCAGCGTGGCCCCGATGCCGGATCGCACGCCGCTGGCTGCGCTGCACGCCGCGCTGGGCGAGGTACGTGATCTGGATGTGGCTGCCACCGAGACTCTGCCGCGCTGGGCCCCCGCGTTTGTCGAGGTGGAGGGCGATGCCGCCGCCCGTGCGCGGCATGAAGCGAGCTGGACTGCACTGCGCGAGACCATCGACGTACAGCGCGCCGCCGCCCGCGAGCGCCTGCTGGCTGCCATCGAAAGCACGGAGACCGCGTGCGGCCTGCTGGCGCTGCTGCGCTGGGTGGAGTGCATGCCGAGCGCTGCGCTGCCGGGCACGGCGGATGCTGCACCGGATAGCGTGCAGCAGGCTGGCCCTGTAGATGCCGAGCCTCAGCCGCTGCATCGCTTCGCGCGCGACCGGCTCAAGCGCTGGCGGCGCAAGATGCAGCGCATGCTGCACGAGGCAAGCTCAGAGGCGCAGCGCCACGAGGCGCGCATCCAGGCCAAGCGCAACCGCTATGCGCTCGAAGCGCTCAAGGGCCTGCTGCCCGACAAAGACTTCAAGCGCTGGCGCGATGAGGCCGTGCAGGTGCAGGCCGGCGTGGGCCAGGCCCGCGACCGCGCCATGGCCGCACGGCTCGCCCGGGCCGCGGGCGCCGATGCGGAGTTGGTGGCGTTCCTGCGCGGCGTGGCTGCGGCAGGCGAGGGCTGAGCGCCGTCGGCTCAGTCGTCCACCGTCACCCGCTTCATCCGCCCGCTCGCGCCGCTCTTGATCGTCACCTGCGCCGCGCGCACACCGAAGTGCGCGGCCACCAGCGCGATGACTTCCTGGTTGGCCTTGCCGTCCACGGGCGGCGCCTTCACCTGGGCCAGCCAGGTGCCATCCGCAAGCTGCTCCAGCCGGCTTTCGCGGGCTTGCGGCTTGACCTTCAGGCGCAGCGTCTGCATGGCCCGAATTATCCGGCGGTGCGTCCGCCAGCCCGCACTGGAAAGGCAAGATTGGCTTCCAGCGCGGATCTCCAGGCCAAAATGGCTGAAGATCCGCATGGGACAAGCGGAAAGCCTGCTTTCGTGCGCAGCCAGTCAAGGATGACGCTCTATCCTTGCGCCCATGAAGAAGCTCACCATCGCGCCCCGGCCAGCCGGCGGCACGCGACCTGCTCAGAATCCGTCGCCTCGGCCGGCGCCGCGGCCGGCCCCCGGTCAGGCGCCTCGGTTGGCTGCCGGGCCGAACGTGCGGCGCACGGCGGCCGCAGCGCCGAACCCGACCGGCCTGGCGACGGAGACCGGGCCGGAGCTCATGCGGGTCTCCAAGCGCATGAGCGAGCTGGGTCTGGCCAGCCGCCGCGAGGCCGACGAATGGATCGAGCGCGGCTGGGTGCGGGTCAATGGTGAGGTGGCGCAGCTGGGGCAGAAGGTCACGGCGGCCGACAAGATCACGATCGAGCGCGGCGCGCGCGAGCAGCAGGCCGAACTGGTCACGGTGCTGATCAACAAGCCCATCGGCTATGTGAGCGGGCAGGCCGAGGATGGCTACGAGCCCGCGTACACGCTGGTGACGGCCGAGCGCCGCTGGGCGCAGGAC
The DNA here is from genome assembly GCA_001295775.1 of beta proteobacterium AAP99. Taxonomy (GTDB): domain Bacteria; phylum Pseudomonadota; class Gammaproteobacteria; order Burkholderiales; family Burkholderiaceae_C; genus Piscinibacterium. The sequence goes on along the minus strand of LJIA01000020.1, from coordinate 89,930 downwards.
GGCAGCCCGCGCGAGTTTCATCCGCGCCAGCTCAAGCACCTGGTTCCGGCCGGGCGCCTGGACATCGATTCCACCGGCCTGCTGGTACTGACGCAGGACGGTCGCGTGGCCAAGCAGCTGATCGGCGAGGACAGCGAGATCGAGAAGGAATATCTCGTGCGCGTGGTCTGGCACAACACCGGCGGGCGCTCGCCGCGCGAGGCCTTTCCGGCGCGCGAACTGGCGCGGCTCAATCATGGTCTGGCGCTGGATGGCAAGCCGCTCAAGCCGGCCCGCGTGGACTGGGAGAACGAAGATCAGCTGCGCTTTGTGCTGCGCGAAGGCAAGAAGCGGCAGATCCGCCGCATGTGCGAGCTGGTGGGGCTGAAAGTGGTGGGCCTGAAGCGCATCCGCATCGGGCGGGTGCTGCTGGGCAACCTGCCCACCGGGCAGTGGCGCTACCTGGCGCCGAGTGAAGTCTTCGCGTAGGCCGGCGCACGCGCGGCTGCGGGGTTCAGGAGCAGTTCTGCGAGCAGGGCGGTCGCCAAGCACGCCGCCAGGGTGCATGCGGCTGCGCCGCGCCAGACGGCGAAACGGGTGCGTGCGCGTGCTTCTGCTGTCAGGGCGGGATCGGTGCGCTTGAAGTCGGGCGTGGCGAGTTGCTCCGGCAGATGACTTGCATGCAGTTTCTGCCGTCCGGGCAGGCCGCTGGCGCGCGAAAAGCGCCGCAACCACCGGGCACTTCCCGTTTCAATGCCGTCGTGGCGCGCGCAAAGCGCTGCTGCACAATCCGCCCATGAGCAAACTGCTGAAGAGCGTGTGGTTGTCCCTGCGCGAAGGCGCGCTGGTCTGGACGCCGTTTCTCCTGATCACGGCGCTGCTGCTGGCGCTGGCCTACTGGGTGCTCAAGCCGGCACCGCCCAAGCGCGTGGTGCTGGCCACCGGCACGGAGCAGGGCGCTTACGAGGCCTTCGGCAAGCAGTATGCGCAGGTGCTGGCGCGCTACGGCATCATCGTGGAGCTGCGGCCCTCGCAGGGCTCGGTGGCCAATCTGCAGGCCCTGATGGACCCGGACAATCCGGTGGAGATCGCCTTTGTGCAGGGCGGCAGCGCACCGCCTGAACTTGTGGCCGCTGCCGACGACCCGATGGCGCACGACAGCGAGCTGATTTCCCTGGGCAGCCTGTTCTACGAGCCAGTGTGGCTGTTCTATCGCGAGGAGGCGGTGCGCCGCAGCGCCGGCGCGCTGGGGCCGCGCGCGCCGCAGGTGCCTGCCATCATCAACAGTCTGGATGCCATGAAGGGCTGGACGGTGAATGTAGGCACCGAGGGCAGCGGCGTGACGCCCATCGTGATGCAGCTGCTGGCGGCCAATCGCATCGAGCCCGAAAGCATGAAGATGCTGCGCCTGGCACCCACTCCGGGCGTGGTGGAGCTGCTGGAAGGGCGCGCGGACGCGATGTTCTTCGTCTCTGCGCCCGAGAGCCCGCTGGTGCGCATGCTGCTGCAGACGCCGGGCGTCCGCCTGTTCGACTTCGCGCAGGCCGAGGCCTATTCACGCCGTTTCCCCTACCTCAGCCACGTCACGCTGCCGCGCGGCATCGTGGAGCTGGGTGCAGACATCCCGAGCCAGGACTATCGCCTGGTGGCACCCACCGCCACGCTGCTGGCGCGGCGTGATCTGCATCCGGCCCTGATCCAGCTCTTCATGCAGGCAGCCACGCAGTTGCACAGCCCGCCCACCTGGTTCTCACGCACGGGTGAATTTCCAAGCGCCCGCAACAACGAGTTCCCGGTCGCGCCCGAGGCACAGAAGTACCTGCGCGACGGTCCGCCCTTCCTGCAGCGCTACCTGCCCTTCTGGGCTGCCAACCTCGTGGACCGCATGTGGGTGGTGCTGGCCGCGATCATCGCGGTCATGCTGCCGCTGTCGCGAGTGATTCCGCCGCTGTATGAGTTCCGCATCCGTTCACGGGTGTTCCGCTGGTACGGCCAGCTGCGCGCCATCGAGGAGCGGATCGGTACCGCAGGCGAGGACCGCACGGCGCTGCTGGCCGAACTGGACGACGTGGAGCACCGCGTGGAACGCATCTCGGTGCCCTTGTCCTATGCCGACGAGCTGTATGCACTGCGTCAGCACATCGACATGGTGCGCGCCCGTATCAAGCTGGGCGCAGGCGCTCAGACGTAGACCGGCGGGTCGCCCGGCGCGCGCGACTTGTAGCGCCGGTGGCTCCAGAGGTATTCCGGACCGCCTTCGAGGGCCCAGCGCTCGATCGCCTGATTCATGCGGATGCAAGCGGCGTCCACGTCCATGTCGCCGATGCCTTCCCAGGCGGGTTCCAGACGGATGTCGTAGCCGGTGGGCGTCATGCGTGCGATCAACGGCACGACCACGGCACCGCCCAGGCGGCCGAGCTTGGGCAGTACCGTCAGCGTGGCGGCGCGCACGCCGAACAGCGGCACATAGACCGAGTCCTTGGGACCGAAGTCCATGTCCGGCAGGCAGTAGAAGGGGCGGCCGTCCTTCATGTCGGCGATCACGCGGCGCACGCCTTTGTCGCGCGCGTACGCGAGCAGGTCGCCACCGCGCATGCGGCCCTCGAACACGATGGCGTCGAACACCGGGTTGGTCTGCTTCTGATAGAACCCGGTGATGGGCACGCCCTGCTGCAGCAACGCAGTGAGTGCTGCGTCCAGTCCGGCCAGATGCGGCACCAGCAGGATGGTGGGCCGGTCGCGCGGCCAGTGCTCCATGCCGCGCACCGGGCAGCGCTTACGTACGGTCTCGGCAGGGCCGTACCAGAGCCAGGCACGATCCAGCAGCGCCTGCATGAGCTTGATGAAGTGCGCCCGCGTGAGGCGCTCGATCTCCTGCGGGTTGGCATGGGGATAGGCCAGGCGCAGGTTCGTGCGCGCCACGCGGCGCCGCGGTCGGGCCAGCGCATAGCCCAACAGCCCGCCGGCCGCGGCGAATGCACGCAGTACCGGCAGCGGCAGCCTCGCCAGCAGGCGCAGCAGGCCCTCGACCAGGCTCTTCAAGTGCCGGCTCCGTCGGTTGGCGCCGTCGCTGACGCTGCAGCCAGCGCACCGTCAGGCATGCGGTAGCGGTTGTAGGCCCAGAGGTACTGGATCGGATCGAGCGCCACCATGTCCTCTACCGCTCGGTTCATGGTGGCGGCGTCCGCCGCGTCGTCACCGATGAACTGGCCGGTGAAGGGCGCAAAACGCAAGTCCCAGCCGCCGGGGCGGCGCAGCGCAATGGCCATCACCACCGGCGCGCCGGTATTGAGCGCCAGCTTGGCGGGCAGCACCATCGTGTAGGCCGGTCGGCCGAAGAATGGCGCAAGCACGCCTTCGCCCATGGCGGGCACCTGATCAGGCAGCATGCCCACCAGCTCCTTGCGCTTCAGAGCCTTGAGCATCAGGCGCACGCCGCGCAGCTCGGCCGGCGCAAGGTTCAGGTGTTCGCGCTGGCGGGCGTCTTCGACCAGAGGCTTGACCCAGGCCTTTCGCGGCGGGCGGTACAGCACCGTGATGGGCGCCACCTCGCCATAGGTCTTGGCCAGCCATTGCGCCGCCACCTCGAAGCAGCCCATGTGCGGCGTGATGAGCAGCACGCCCTTGCCCTGCGCCAGCGCGGCGTCGACCACGCTGCGATCGGCACAGCGCACCCGGGAGAGCACATCGCCGCCCGGCCGCAGCCACACCCAGAGCATTTCAATCAGGGAGCGGCCGGTTTCCTGCAGCACGGCGCGGGCGCTGAGCCCTGCCGTCAGGGGCTGCGCTTGGGCGAGGTTGACCTCGGTCAGCCGGCGGGTGCCGCCGGAGCTCGCCCAGACCAGCAGCCCGAGCATGGCGCCCAGGCCGCGAAGCAGGGACAGGGGCAGGAAAGCCAGCAGGCGGGCGACGAGAAGCATCAGCTAAAGTAGAGCCATTGGCGCCGAGTTAATTCGGACAACTTGCGGGGCGCCGGCGAATGCGAAAGTGTATTCGCGCCAAATTCCGCTAAAGCGTTCGCCCGTTTGAGAGACCAAGCCGGCGGCGCAAGACCAACGGCATGATGTTCTGGAGCTCTTACGTGGCCTCTTCTGATTTCCTCTTCACTTCCGAATCCGTCTCCGAAGGCCATCCGGACAAGGTGGCCGACCAGATCTCGGACGCCATTCTGGATGCAATCTTCACGCAGGACCCGCGCAGCCGCGTGGCCGCCGAGACCCTGTGCAACACCGGCCTTGTGGTGCTCGCTGGCGAGATCACGACCAACGCGCACGTGGACTACATCCAGGTGGCGCGTGACACGATCAAGCGCATCGGCTACGACAACACCGAGTACGGCATCGATTACAAGGGATGCGCGGTGCTGGTGGCCTATGACAAGCAGAGCAACGACATCGCCCAGGGCGTAGACCACGCCAGCGACGACTACCTGAACATCGGTGCCGGCGACCAGGGCCTGATGTTCGGCTACGCCTGCGACGAAACGCCGGAGCTGATGCCCGCGCCGATCTACTACGCGCACCGTCTGGTGGAGCGCCAGGCCCAGCTGCGCAAGGACGGCCGTCTGCCCTTCCTGCGCCCGGATGCCAAGAGCCAGGTGACCATGCGCTATGTGGACGGCAAGCCGCACAGCATCGACACGGTGGTGCTCTCCAGCCAGCATGCGCCCGAGATGAGCGACGGCAAGAAGATGAAGCCGGAGTTCATCGAGGCCGTGATCGAGGAGATCATCAAGCCCAGCCTGCCGGCCGAATGGCTCAAGGACACCCAGTACCTGATCAACCCGACCGGCCGCTTTGTCGTGGGTGGCCCCCAGGGCGACTGCGGTCTGACCGGCCGCAAGATCATCGTCGACACCTACGGCGGCGCCTGCCCGCACGGCGGCGGCGCGTTCTCCGGCAAGGACCCCTCCAAGGTCGACCGCTCGGCCGCCTACGCTGCGCGTTACGTGGCCAAGAACATCGTGGCCGCCGGTCTGGCGCGCCAGTGCCAGATCCAGGTCGCTTACGCCATCGGTGTGGCCCGGCCGATGAACGTCACGGTCTACACCGAAGGCACTGGCGTCATCTCGGACGACAAGATCGCCGCGCTGGTGAACGAGCACTTCGATCTGCGCCCCAAGGGCATCATCCAGATGCTCGACCTGCTGCGCCCGATCTACAGCAAGACCGCCGCATACGGCCACTTCGGCCGCAACGAACCCGAGTTCACTTGGGAGCGTACGGATAAAGCTGCAGCCCTGCGGGCTGCCGCCGGCCTGTAAGGCCGCCGCGCAACGCGCGGTATCCGTACGCGGGCGACACTCCTATCGCGAAGCGATGTGAGTGCAGACCAAAGCGATGACGCAAACGCTGCGTACAGGATGAATCCGGCCACCGTTCAGGTGGCCGTTTTTTTCCAGCAACGCCCATCGGTTGCACCGGCATCAAGCGGCCGAACAGGTCGGCATTGCGCCGCCAATTCAAAGCATCCAGCCCGTCGTCGATCGGCGTAATCTGCCCGGATGCGAATCCCCCACTTCCTCGAAGCGGCCGTGCTGGATTTGCGCGCCTCGCGCCGCAAGCAGAACGCGCTGCTCAATGAGTTTCGCGACGATCCGCGCATGCAGCAGCTGGCCATAGCCGGCGCGCAGGTGGCCGCTCGCGTGCCTGATCAGCCGCTGTCCCTGAACGATCGTGAACGCGCCTTCTGGGACATGCAGGACGATGAGGAGCTCGAAGCCTTCCTGTATTCGGAGCTGCTGCCGACGCTGGACAGCCACCTCTCGCAGGCCCAATGGTTGCGCCTGCCGCTGGGCTATCTGCCGCTGTACCTGGTGCTCAGCTTCGAGCGTCGGCGCCTGTTCGAAGGCTGGACCGCGGCGAGAGAATTGCCGGGCAACCGCTTGCAGTATGTCTCCGAGGCCTATGGCGTGCTCGGTCTGCACGAGGAAGCCATGGCGCTGTATCAGGTCCGCAAGCGGCTTGACGAAGACGCAATCACGCACGGCCGCGAGTCCGAAGACGCTGATCTTCAGGCGGCGTACACGCTCCGCACCAACCCCTTTTCAGATGGGCGAGTGCGCGGAGCGCAACTGCTGAAATTCGTTCGCCGGAGTCCGCGCCTGTATGCCGCAGAGACCTGATCGCAACCCAATCGTCATGACAGGTGCCAGTTCGCACCGCTAAACTTGCAGTATTCCAAGGAGCGCTGCGACAGCCCAAACTAACGGGGGCTGCCAGGCTTGGACGTTCTAACGGCGCTCACCATCTCCCGGTTCCCGGGCATGCGATGGTGGGTGCGTCAATCCTCCCCTCAACACAGCGTGTGCCCGGGCCGGCTTTTGCTTGGAGCCTGAAGAAATGAACGCTGTGACCGACCTCAAGACCTTCACCGACTACGTCGTGGCCGATATCGGCCTGGCGGAGTGGGGCCGCAAGGAAATCAAGATTGCCGAGACCGAGATGCCCGGTCTGATGGCCATTCGCGACGAATACGCTGCCAAGCAGCCCCTGAAGGGCGCGCGCATCACCGGCAGTCTGCACATGACGATCCAGACCGCGGTGCTGATCCAGACGCTCGAGGCGCTCGGTGCGCAGGTCCGCTGGGCCTCCTGCAACATCTTCTCCACGCAGGATCACGCCGCTGCAGCAATCGCTGCGAATCGCACGCCGGTATTCGCCGTCAAGGGCGAGACGCTCGAGCAGTACTGGGACTACACGCACCGCATCTTCGAGTGGGCCGACGGCGGCTACTCTAACATGATCCTCGATGACGGCGGCGACGCCACCCTCCTGCTGCACCTCGGCGCCCGTGCCGAGAAGGACATCAATGTCCTCGGCACGCCTGGCAGCGAAGAAGAGCGCATCCTGCATGCCTCCATCCGCGCCACCCTGGCCAAGGACCCGACCTGGTACTCCAAGCGTCTGGCCGCCGTGATCGGCGTGACCGAGGAGACCACCACCGGCGTGCATCGCCTGAAGGAAATGGCGGCCAACGGCTCGCTGCACTTCCGTGCGATCAACGTGAACGACTCGGTGACCAAGTCCAAGTTCGACAACCTCTACGGCTGCCGCGAGTCGCTGGTGGATGGCATCAAGCGCGCCACGGACGTGATGATCGCCGGCAAGGTGGCTGTCGTGGCCGGCTATGGCGATGTGGGCAAGGGCAGCGCTCAGGCGCTGCGCGCGCTGTCCGCCCAGGTGTGGGTGACCGAGTGCGACCCGATCTGCGCCCTGCAGGCCGCCATGGAAGGCTATCGCGTCGTCACCATGGACTACGCAGCCGACAAGGCCGACATCTTCGTGACCGCCACCGGCAACAAGAACGTCATCACCTACGCCCACATGGCCAAGATGAAGGACCAGTCCATCGTCTGCAATATCGGGCACTTCGACAACGAGATCGACGTCGCGACGCTCGAGGCCAAGTGCCAGTGGGAAGAGATCAAGCCCCAGGTGGACCACGTGATCTTCGAAGACGGCAAGCGCATCATCCTGCTGGCCAAGGGCCGTCTGGTGAACCTGGGTTGCGGCACGGGTCATCCGAGTTATGTGATGTCCTCGAGCTTTGCCAACCAGGTGATCGCCCAGATCGAGATGTACTCGCACAGCGACTACTACGAGAAGGGCAAGGTCTATGTGCTGCCCAAGCACCTGGACGAGAAGGTGGCCCGCCTGCAGCTCAAGAAGCTTGGCGCCATGCTGACCGAACTGTCTCCCGATCAGGCGGCGTACATTGGCGTGCAGGTCGACGGCCCCTACAAGCCCGATACCTACCGCTACTGATCGCGCCCACGCGCGGTGCACGCCGGCTTCGGTCGGCGCATACCGCGCTCACACCGAGGGAGGTTTGCCATGAGACTGTTGCTGGTCTGGGTACTGAACGCCTGTGCATTGCTGGCTGTGGCCTATCTGATGCCCGGCATCCACGTCACCTCGTTCTGGTCGGCACTGATCGCGGCGGCCGTCCTCGGTGTCGTCAACACGCTTGTGCGCCCTGTGCTGGTTCTGCTCACGCTGCCAGTGTCCGTGCTGACGCTGGGCTTGTTCCTGTTTGTGCTCAATGGCCTGCTGTTCTGGGCCGCGGGCTCGGTGCTGGACGGCTTCAAGGTCGATGGCTTCTGGGTCGCGGTGTTCGGCGCCATCCTGTACGGCATCATCGGCTACCTGCTGTCGATGCTGATTCCGGCCAAGGGCAAGGGCTGACTGCCCCGCCATGCGCGCCGACAAGCTGCTCGTCGTCCGTGGGTTGGTGCCTTCCCGCACTCTGGCGGCCCGACTGATCGAGAGCGGCCAGGTGGAGCACGAACTGGCCGGCCAGTGGCAGCCAATCCGTCGGGGTGCCGACGAGCTGCCGGATGATGCCGGCCTGCGCCTGCAGCAGGCAGCACCGGAGCTGCGCTACGTCTCGCGTGGTGGCCTGAAGCTTGAAGGCGCCTTGCATCGCACGCAGCTCGATGTCCGCGGGCTGCGCTGCGTCGATCTGGGCCAATCCACCGGCGGCTTCACCGATTGCCTGTTGCAACTCGGTGCAGCGCAGGTGATCGGGCTGGACGTCGGCCATGGGCAACTGGATGTACGCCTGCGGGCTGATCCGCGGGTGCAGGCTTTTGAGGGCATCAACGTGCGCGAGCTGTCCGCAAGCCCCTTTGCGGCGCAGGTTCCACAGGCCAGCATGGATCTGCTTGTGGTCGACGTGTCCTTCATCTCGCTGGTGCTGGCGCTGCCGCCGGTCCTGCCCTGGCTTCGGTCTGGCGCCCATGTGCTCGCACTGGTCAAGCCGCAGTTCGAGGCAGGGCGCGCCTGGATCGACAAGCACGGTGTGGTCACGGCGCCGGAGGCCCACGAGGCTGTCCGGGCCAGCATCATGCAGCTTTGCATCGAGCACAGGCTTGAGGTGCGGGACTACTTCGACAGCCCGCTCCTCGGCGGCGGGCAAGGCAACGCCCAGGGCAACCGCGAGTTTTTCGTGCACGCCGTCGCGCGTACGGACTGAACCCAACGACTGAACCGAAACACGCGCCGTGCTCGCGTCGAGCGGCACGGACACAAAGCCACCATGAAACTGCCCGCCATCAGCTTTGAGTTCTTCCCCCCCAAGACACCCGAGGGTCGCAGCAAACTGCAAGCTACCCGCCAGACGCTGAGCGCCTTTGGCCCCGAGTACTTCTCTGTCACGTTCGGCGCAGGCGGTTCAACGCGCGAGGGCACCTTGCAGACCGTGCAGGACATCCTCGCTGCCGGGCAGGTCGGTGTGCCGCACCTTTCCTGCGTCGGGGCGGAGCGTGCGTCGCTCAAGGCCCTGCTGCAGGAGTATCAGGCCCTGGGCGTGAAGAAGATCGTCGCCTTGCGCGGCGATCTGCCCTCCGGCTACGGCATGGGCGGCGAGTTCCGCTACGCACGGGACCTCGTCGAGTTCATCCGCACCGAGTTTGGCGAGACTTTCGAGATCTGGGTGGCGGCGTACCCGGAGTACCACCCGCAGGCCCGAAGCCCGGCCGACGACATCGCGCGCTTTGCTGACAAGGTCAAGGCCGGGGCCAGTGGCGCCATCACCCAGTACTTCTACAACACTGACGCCTACTTCCACTTTCTGGAGCAGGTCTCGGCGCAGGGCGTGGACATCGAGCGCACGCCGATCGTGCCCGGCGTGATGCCGATCGCCAGCTTCACCCAACTGGCCCGCTTCTCGGACGCCTGCGGCGCCGAGCTGCCGCGCTGGATGCGCGTCAAGCTGGCGAGCTACGGTGACGACGTGGAGAGCATCCGCGCCTTCGGCACGCAGGTGGTGGCGGACCTGGTGGACCAGCTGGCCGCCGTGGAGGCGCCGGCCTTGCACTTCTATACCCTGAATCAGCCGGGACCGACAGCGGCGGTTCTCGACGCCGTGGGATACAGTAAGCGGTCCTGACCAACCATGGCGCGCTCCGGCAGCGCCATTCTGCAGCACACGTGAGCCGCCCCGCCCACTGGATCGAAGTCCCTGTTGAGCTGGCCCGAGAGGGTCTGTTCGTGGCCGAGCTGGATCGACCCTGGGACGAAACACCCTTCATGCTGCAGGGCTTCCTGCTGGACGCAGACGCGCTGTCCGTGTTGCAGCAGCATTGCCGCCTTGTGGTCGTGGACCCCAGCCGGTCCGACGATGCAGCGCTGCGGGCCCTGCCGGCACCGCTGGTCAGTGCCTGGTTTGCCCAACCGGCCAAGCCCGCCAAGTCGGCCGAGCCATCGGCCGCCGAACCCTTGCAGCCTGGCTGGGCGGCATCTTTGGCCCGCCTGTTCGGTGGTCTGTTCGGCGGCGCCGCAGGCCCGGGTGTCGAGCGTCCGCGTCGGCTTGCGCCAGGCGAAGAGCTCGCCGCACCGCATCGCAGCCGCCCGCCGGGTTTCAGCCTGATCATGGCGATTTCGGGTCTGTTTCAGAGCCGTAGCACCGAGATCAAGCCGCGCGCTGCTTCAGAGCGTCTGGCCCAGATTCCGGCCGATCAGCCCCTGCTGGTCTATCCCGCGGCGCAGCCGATCAGCGCCGCGGCGCTCAAGGTGGCCACCGCCGGTATCGACCGCGTGGGCGCGGTGGCCGAGCGCCTGTTTGCCGAGGACGGGGGCGCAGCCGAGCTGCAGGTCTCCGAGCTGCGCGAGGCGATCGACGAGCTGTCCAACGTGGTGGTGCACAGCCCGGACGCGGCCATGTGGATGGCCCGCATGCGCGACTACGACAGCGTGGCCTATGCGCGTTCGCTCAAGACCTCGGTGATCCTGATGACCCTGGCGCGGCACATCGGCTTTCCCAAGCATGAACTGCAGCAGCTAGGCATGGTCGGCATGCTGCTGGATGTGGGCAAACTGGCCCTGCCCCGCGAGTTGCTGGACACGCCGGGCCCATTGGATGAGGCCGCGCTGGCGATTGCGCGCACGCACGTCAGCGAGAGCGTCAAGATGCTCGAGTCCGATCCCGAGGTCGCTCCGGCCGTGCTGCGCGCGGTGGGCGAGCATCACGAACGCCTGAACGGCGCCGGCTACCCGGCCGGGCTGAAGGATCGCGGCATCTCCATCTTCGGTCAGCTCGCCGGTCTGGTCGACGTGATGGTGGCGCTGACCTCGCCGCGGCCCTACGCCAAGACCTTCTCCACCTACGAAGCGATGATGCATCTCTTCGATGCTGCCGACGAGGGCCAGTTTCATGCGCCCTTGGTGGAGCAGCTGGTGCAGTCCATCGGCCTGTTCCCGGTGGGTCCGCTGGTGGAGCTCTCCAACGGCGAGGTTGCCGCCGTATCCGGCCACAATCCGATCCGCCGTCTGGAGCCCAAGGTGCTGGTGCTCACCAACACCAGCCAGCAGCCCTTGCCCTCGCCCTTCGAGCGAGACCTGCTGTACCGCCCCGTGGACGCCGGCGGCCGGCCGATCCACATCGTGCGTGCGCTGCCGATCGGCGCCTACGGCGTGGACCCGCGCCAGTTCTATCTCGGCTGAGCAGCGCCATGGATCAGGTGTTCGTCCCCGGCGAGTTCTCCGAGCGCGTGAGCGCCGCGCTCGCACAGTGCCAGGCGGGCCGTGCGATGGTCATCGCCCTGCGCCTTGACCGGGCGGACTACGTGGAGGCCGAGCTCGAACAGGCCGACGCTGGCACCCTGTCCACCACGCTCGAGTTCACCCTGCGCGGCTTGCTGCAGGAGCAGGACGCGCTGCTCATGCCCAACCCGGGTGAGGTCTGGCTCTGGTTCCCGCGCATGGCCTCGCGCGCCGTGGCCACGGTGGCCACGCGCCGCCTGCTGGAGACCGTGCGCCAGATCAGCGTGGATCGCGGCGTGGCGGTGCGCGGTAGCGCCGGCATCGCCGTCTGGCCCGACCATGGCGAAGATCTGCCCAGCCTGCTGCGCGCCGCACGGCGCACGGCCGTTCAGGCGCAGACCGCGCACGAGCCGATCGCGATGGTCACGGCGGGCGACAGCGAGGACACGGCGCTGCAGGATCGCGAGTCGATCGCCGCGCTGCTCAACATCAATGACATCGAAGTCCACCTCCAGCCCATCGTGCCCATGCGTACCGGCGGCGCGCTGGCGGCGGAGGCCCTGTTGCGCCTGCCGCCCACCTGGGCCAAGCGCTACACGGCTTACGAGTTCGTGCGCACGGCCGAGCGGGCGGGTCTGTCGGTGTCGCTGCTCAAGGCGGTGCTCAATGCCACGGCGCGCGCCGTGACTGAGCTGGCCGACAGCGGGCTGCAGCTCGATGTGTCGATCAACGTCTCACCAGACGCGCTGCGCGAGCCGCTTCTGCCCGACATCATTGATCAGGCCCTGTCCATCTGGCGGGTGCCGGCGCGCATGGTGTCACTGGAAGTGACCGAAGGCTCCCTGATCGAGAACACCGAACAGGCGGCGCGGCATCTCTCCGCCCTGCGGGTACGCGGCTTTGCGATTGCGATCGACGACTTCGGCACCGGCTTCTCAAGTCTGGCCTACCTGCAGCGCCTGCCGCTGTCCAAGCTCAAGATCGACCGCCTGTTCGTGGCCGACATGCTGCACAACAAGTCCAGCCTGGCCATCGTGCGCACCGTGATCGAACTGGCGCACAACTTCGGCCTGACCGCGATCGCCGAAGGCGTGGAAGACCGCCCGACGCTTGAGGCCCTGCGCAACCTGGGCATCGATGCGGTGCAGGGCTATGTGTACTCACCGGCCCTGCCGCCCGCCGAGTTCCTTGCCTGGGCGCGGGCCAACGGGCGTGCCTAGCCCGGATTGGCCGATTTCAATCGCTTTTCCATTGATTGAATGCGGCTTTCCGCTTTTCTGAAGCCAATCTTGGGGTGAGCGATAGGCCAATTTTCCATGGCCGATTTTGTTGCGTGACCGTTGCGTCCGAAGCGCACGAACTCAAGCCGCAAGCAGGGCTTCCACGCTCAGGCCGATCGACGCCAGCCGCTCGTCGTGCAGCGCTGGGGCGCCGAGCATCAGCCCGGCAGGCAGGCCGGTGCTGGGCATCGGCAGGCTGAGGGCGCAACCGTCCAGCAGGTTGAAGAGCAGGGTGTTGCGCAGCATCAGCCGGTTGGCCGCGAAGTAGGCCGCGTCATCAGCCAGCGCCGCCATCGGCGGTGCCACGGTCGGCACTGTGGGCAGGGCCAGGGCGTCAAAGCCGTCCATCGCGGCACGCACGTTCTCCTGCCAGCGGCGCCGCGCAGCCAGTGCCGCGGCGTAGTCCAGCGCGCTGATCTGCGCACCGCCGGCGATCCGGGTGGCCACGTGTGGGTCGTAGGCCGGCTGCGCGCGCGCAAGCAGCTCGCGGTGCCAGAGAAAGCTCTCGTAGGCCGCGATCACGCCCTGCGCTGCCAGCGCCGCATCCGCAAAAGGTGCAAACGGCGCACGCATGATCTGCACGCCGGCGGCCTGCAGGCGCGCCAGGCTGGCCTCGAAGGCCGCGGCCACGGTGTCGTCCAGTTCGTCGAGCACGACCGTGGTGGGCACCATGAGGCGAATCTCGCTGGGCGCAGGCGGGCGGGCCGCAAGCGACGCGTCGGCCAGCACCGCGTCCATGCGCAGGCAGTCGGCGAGGGTGCGCGCAATCGGGCCGATCGAATCCAGGCTCGCGGCCAGCGGCAGGCAGCCGGCCATCGGCACGCGTTGCGCGGTCGGCTTGAAGCCCACCAGGCCATTGAGCGCCGCCGGGATCCGTACCGAACCTCCGGTGTCCGTGCCGACCGCCGCCAGACCCACACCCAGGGCTACGCCCACTGCTGCGCCGGAGGATGAACCGCCCGGGATGCGCGCGACTGCGGCGTTCAGCGCCGAACCCGCGGCGTTGGCAGGCGTGCCCCAATGCGGGTTCAGCCCCAGGCCGGAGTAGGCGAATTCCGTCATGTTGGTGGTGCCGATGATCGCCGCCCCGGCTGCGCGCAGGCGCTGCACGATCGCGGCATCCGTCTCGGCGTGCGGTGCGTCGCGCAGCACGCGCGAGCCGGCGGTGGTGGTGCTGCCCGCCACGTCGAAGAGGTCCTTCACCGTCACGGGTACGCCCGCCAGCGGCCCGCTGACGGCAGCGTCCGGCGGGCCGAAGCGGCGGATCAGCACATGGGCCGCCCGCGGGTGCGCCGCTGCGCGCAGGGCCTCGCCATAGGCCGCCGCGGCCTGCGTGCGTCCGCTGGCCAGATCTGTCAGGAGAGATTCGATTGCACCGCCTGCGGGCCGGGTGGGCGATGTACTGTGCGCGAGCCGTGCGTCCTGGTTCATCCGCCGATTTCATCACGCCATGCCGACACCCGCCGTCAGCAAGTCCGACCCCTTCATCGACCACCTGCTGGAACTGCTGGCGCCCGCTGCGGCCGGCGCGCCGCTGAAGGCGCGGCGCATGTTTGGAGGCTGGGGCATCAGCTGGGACGGCCTGTCGATCGGCATCGTCGCCGAAGGGCGCCTGTATCTGAAGGCTGATGTCGAGACCCGGGTTGCGCTGGCCGAAGCGGGCTGCGAGCCCTTCGTCTACGACGCCGAGCGCAAGCTGATGCAGATGAGCTACTGGACCGTGCCCGCCGACGCGATGGACGCCCCGCACCTGATGACGCCCTGGGCCCGCAAGGCCATCGAGGCGGCGCTGCGCGCGGCCAACGCGAAGGCTGCGGTGAAGCCGGCGGCGAAGAAGGCGGTGGCCAAGAAGGCCCTAGCGAAGAAGGCGCCTGCGAAGAAGCGCGGTGCGACTTGAAGGCTCGGAAGTGCTTTCCGCCTGCCTGGTGCGGGTTTTCAGCCGATTTGCCTTGGACAGCCGCATGAATGCTGGGTCTAGCGTTTCGAGTTTCATAACCATCTCTGCTCGGCGCCCTGAAACGAGCGAGCGCCTGCCAGCGCGAGCCCCGTTGCGCCACTGACTCGGTCTGATGCGACGATGAATGACTTTCTTCTCGTTCACGGCGCTTGGCATGGCGCATGGTGCTGGCGCGTTTCAGGGGAATTCGCCGAGCCTGCTCGGCGCCCTGAAACGAGCGAGCGCCTGCCAGCGCGAGCCCCGTTGCGCCACTGCCTGGGTCTAATGCCACGATGAGTGACTTTCTTCTCGTTCACGGCGCCTGGCATGGCGCATGGTGCTGGCGCGATGTCCTGCCCCGCTTGCGTCACGCTGGCCACAGCGCGCACGCCGTCACGCTCACCGGCGTGGGCGAGCGCGCGCATCTGCTCAGCCCGGCAGTCACGCTTCAGACGCACATCCAGGACGTGATCGGCGCCATCGAGGCGGAGGAGCTGCAGGACGTGATCCTCGTGGGCCACAGTTACGCCGGGCTGCTGATCACGGCGGTGGCGGACCGGCTGCCTGAGCGCATTCGCACGCTGGTGTACGTGGACGCCGTGGTGCCCGCGCCTGGTGAGAGCTGGTCGTCCACCCACACGCCCGACACCGTGGCGGGGCGCATCGAAGCGGCCCGTGCCAGCGGTGGGCTGTCCCTGCCGCCGCCGGATGCGAGCGTGTTCGGGCTGGACGGCGAGGCGCGCGACTGGGTGAACCGCCGCCAGACGCCGCACCCTTTCGCGGTGTATCAGGCGCCGCTGCAGTTTGACGCCCTGCGCGTCGGCCGCCGGCGCCGCGTGTTCATCGACTGCACCCAGCCCGCGCTGGCCACGATCGCCGAGAGCCGCCGCCGGGTGCGCCGCGAGCAGGGCTGGCAGGTGCTGGAGCTGGCCACCGGGCATGACCCGATGGTCAGCACGCCGGCTGCCTTGTCAGAACTGTTGCTTGCGCAGGCGGACTGACCCTGCGGCGCGCAGGGCGGTCGCGAGGCGATGGGATAATCGCCGTCCATGAGATTGCAGTTCACGAAGATGCAGGGCGCCGGCAATGACTTTGTCGTGCTCAATGCGCTTCAGCGGCCGCTCGACCTGAGCGCCGAACAATTCCGCAAGCTGGCTGACCGGCGCTTCGGCGTGGGCGCAGACCAGTTCCTGATCGTCGGCCCGCCGGCCGACCCCGCCCATGACTTCTCCTATCGCATCGTCAATGCCGACGGCGGCGAGGTGGAGCATTGCGGCAATGGCGCGCGCTGCTTCGTGCGCTATGTGCGCGAGAAGGGCCTGACGACCAAGTCCAGCGTGCTGGTGGAGGTGAGCTTCGGCGTGATCGAACTCACCGAAGCGGCCGACGGCCACGTCACCGTGCAGATTGCCGTGCCGCGCTTTGCGCCGGCGGACATTCCCTTCAGACCCGAAGGCCTGGCAACGCGCACGCAGGGTGAGAGCACGCTCTATGCCCTGCCGGTGGCGGACCACACGCGCTGGGTGGCCGTGGCCAACCTGGGCAACCCGCACGCCGTGCAGGTGGTGGCTGACGCGGACAGCGCGCCGGTGGCTATCGACGGTCCGCTGATCGAAGCCCACGCCGCCTTTCCGGCGCGGGTGAATGCGGGCTTCATGCAGATCGTGAACGAACAGCACATCCGCCTGCGCGTGTTCGAGCGCGGCGTGGGCGAGACGCTGGCCTGCGGCACAGGGGCCGTGGCGGCGGTGGTCTGCGGCATCGAACAGGGCCTGCTCAAGAGCCCGGTGACCGTGGATGCACGTGGAGGGCGCCTGGCCGTTCGCTGGGCTGGCAAGGGCGAGATGGCGTATCTGAGCGGTCCTGCAGTGACCGTGTTTGAGGGGGAAATCGACGTATGAGTACTGAATTCGGTCTGCAGGTGCTGGCCTTTCTGCGTGAGCATCCGGAGTTCTTTGACGAGCACGCGGAGCTGTTTGCCAGCCTGACCGTGCCCAACCCCCATGGCGGCCGCGCGGTGAGTCTGATCGAGCGCCAGCTCATGGCGGTCAAGGAAAAGAACAAGCAGGTCGAACTGCGGCTGGCCGAACTCATCCGCATCGGCCGCGAGAACGAGGTCATCGTCGACAAGTTCACCACCTGGACCCGCAGCCTCGTGGCGGCGCGCCACGCGCGCGACCTGCCCGGGCTGGTGGAAGGCGGCGTGGGCCGGCACTTCACCGTGCCGCTCACTGCCTTGCGCCTGTGGGGCGTGATGCCCGAGCACCAGGGTCTGGACGCCGCGCGTACCGTGGGCGATGACGTGAAGAGCTTCAGCCACAGCCTGATGGGCCCGTACTGCGGCAGCAATTCCGGCTTTGCCGCAGCCAGCTGGCTGCCCGGCGAGGCCGCCAGCATTGCCCTGCTGCCCCTGCGCGTGGGCGCCGCGCCCGAGGCCTTCGGCCTGCTCGTGCTCGGCTCGCCCGATCCGCAGCGCTTCCGCGACGACATGGGCGTGGAGATGCTCGCCCGCATTGCCGAGATCTGCTCCGCCGCGCTGGCCCGGCTGCTGCCCGAGAGCGGCCCGGCGGTGACGGCCCCCGCGCTCACCCACTGATCGGGCACCGGCTATGACGGAAGCCGCCGCGCTCGCCCACCCGCCAGCCGCGGCGGATGCAGCCGGGCCGGGCGGGGCAGCGGCCGGCGTCGCGCGGGTCGTGTCCGTGGCGGCGCATGGCAGCCATGCCTTTTCCAAGACGGTGCAGCCCGGCATTGAGCTGCTGGCCGGGCTGGGTGTGGCCGGCGATGCGCATGCCGGCGTGACGGTCAAGCACCGCTCGCGCGTGGCCAAGGACCCGACCCAGCCCAATCTGCGCCAGGCGCACCTGATCCATGCCGAGCTGCTGGACGAACTCGCCGCACAGGGTTTCACCGTGCAGCCGGGCGATCTGGGCGAGAACCTGCTCACGCGCGGCATCGATCTGCTGGGGCTGCCCACCGATACCGAGCTGCAGATCGGCCCCGCAGCCCGCATTCGCATCACCGGCCTGCGCAACCCCTGCGCGCAGATCGACCGCTTTGCGCCGGGGCTGATGGGCGCGCTGCTGGACCGTGCCGCCGACGGCAGCCTGATCCGCAAGGGCGGTGTGATGGCCGTGGTGCTGACCGGCGGCCCCGTCCGCGCGGGCGATGCGATCGCGATCCTCCTGCCGCCGGGTGCGCACCGGCCGCTCGCGCCGGTCTGAGGCCGACCCATGGCCGCCGCGCAGCCCAGCACCGAGCGCCCCGAACTGCCCGCCAGTGCCCATGCCTGGCTGGATCATCTGCGCGTGGAGCGCCGCCTGGCGCCCCGCACGCTGGACACCTACGCCATCGACCTGACAAGTCTGGCCGCCGTATTGCCCGTGGCGCTGGACGACGTGGCCGAGCACCATCTGCGCAGCGCCCTGGCGCGCCTGCATGCGGGCGGCATGACGTCGCGTTCACTCGCCCGGCTGCTGTCGGTGGCGCGCGGCTTCTTCCGCTGGCGCATGCTGTCGGGCGCCCGGGCGGACAACCCGGCCCAGGGCCTGCGCGCGCCCAAGGCGCCCAAGCGTCTGCCCAAGGCGCTGGCCGTGGATGCCACGGCCGGCCTGCTGGACGCCGCGCAGGCGGCTATTCAGACTGCTCAGGCCGCGGACCCGCAGCAGGACGACCCGAAGCAGCAGGCCCTGCGCCTGCGCGACGCGGCGATGTTCGAGCTGCTCTATTCGTCCGGCCTGCGTCTGGCCGAACTCATCGGCCTGGACGTGACGGCGAGCGACGCCGCCGCCGGTTGGGTGGATGCCCAGGCCGCCGAGGTGCACGTCACCGGCAAGGGCGGCAAGCGGCGCATGGTGCCGGTGGGCGGCAAGGCACTCGACGCGCTGCGCGCCTGGCTGCCCGCGCGCGCGCTGCTGGCCGACGCGCAGTGCGTTGCGCTGTTCGTCGGCGCGCGCGGCGAGCGCATCGCCCAGGGCACGGTGCGTCTGGCGCTCAAGCAGCTGGCACAGACCAGCCAGCTGGGCCAGCACGTGCACCCGCACATGCTGCGCCACAGCTTTGCCAGCCACGTGCTGCAAAGCTCGGGCGATCTGCGCGCCGTGCAGGAGCTGATGGGCCACGCCAGCATCGCCGCCACCCAGGTCTATACGCAGCTGGACTTCCAGCATCTGGCCAAGGTGTATGACGCCGCGCATCCCCGTGCGAAGAAGGCGGGCGAAAAATAGATTGTTTTCGGCCTGATTTCTTCGATCGGATGAACCTTTCAAGAATTAGGTCAAACATGCGGAAAGCCGAATTTGATTGAGTGCAAATCAATTTATTTCGGCCATCCTCCTATGAAAGTGTGGGCTGGGCGGCATGGCACCCGCCGCGGGCCTCAGTCCCAGCCCCTAGCGCGCGCAGCGGCGAAAATGCCCGCATGACCGCCACCCTCATCCTCAAGCCGGGCAAGGAAAAGAGCCTGCAACGCCGCCACCCCTGGGTCTATGCCACCGCCGTGGCGCGGGTCACGGGCAACCCCGGGCTGGGCGAGACCGTCAAGGTGCTCAGCCACGAGCAGCGCTTTCTGGCCTGGGCGGCCTATTCCGAGCAGAGCCTGATCCGCGCCCGGGCCTGGAGCTTTGCGGAAAGCGACGCGATCACCGCGGACTTCATCGCCCGCCGCATCGCCGCCGCGGTGGCCAGTCGCGCCGGGCTGAGCCGCTTGAGCAACGCCCTGCGCATCGTCTTCGGCGAGGCCGATGATCTGCCGGGGCTGGTGGCAGACCAGTATGGCGACACGGTCGTCATCCAATGCATGGCCGCCGGCATCGAGCGCTGGAAGGCCGAGATCGTCACGGCCCTGGTGGCCGCCACCGGCTGCAAGACAGTCGTGGAGCGCAGCGACGCCGCCGTGCGCGGCCGCGAGGGCCTGCCCGAAATCGTGGGCGTGCTGCACGGCGAGCTGCAGAACCCGGTGGAAGTCATCGAGAACGGCGTGCGCTACAAGGTGGATGTGCTCAAGGGCCACAAGACCGGCTTCTATGTGGACCAGCGCGACAACCGCGCGCTCGCCGCAGAGATCGTCGCGGGCCTCATCGCGCAGGGCAAACAGCCGCGCGTGCTGAACTGCTTTTGCTACACGGGCGGCTTCTCGCTCGCGGCGCTGGGCGCCGGCGCGGCGCATGTGGTGAGCGTGGATTCCTCGGCCGAGGCTCTGGCCACCGGCCAGGCCCAGGCGGCGCTCAACGGCTTCGATGCCGCGAAAGCGGAGTGGCGCTGCGAGAACGTCTTCGACACACTCAAGGCCCTGGCGGCCGAGGGCCGCGAGTTTGATCTCATCGTGCTCGACCCGCCCAAGTTCGCGCCCAGCGCCAACCATGTGGACAAGGCCGCGCGCGCCTACAAGGAGATCAATCTCAAGGGCATGAAGCTGCTCGCGCCCGGCGGGCACCTGCTCACCTTCTCCTGCTCCGGCGCCATCAGCGTGGACCTGTTCCAGAAGATCGTCGCCGGCAGCGTGATCGACGCGCGGGTGGACATGCAGCTGCTCAAGCGGCTGGCGGCCGGCATCGACCACCCCATGACGATGACGCATCCGGAGGGTGAGTATCTGAAGGGCCTGTGGCTTCGCCGCATGTGAGCCCTGCCGCAGGGCAACCGGCCGACGCGCCCCCGCCGCTCTGGCTGCAGGATCTGCGCTGGCTGCTGCTAAGCCCGCCGCTGCTCGCCACCGCGCCCGGCACCTTCAGTGCGCCGGTATTCGAATTCACTGCGGCAGAGCGCGCGCAGATCGAGCGCTGGCTCGCTGACCCCGCCACCGCGGCGCTGCCCGAACCCTCGCCGCTCACGGCCGATGGCACGCGCCGCGTGCCGCTGGGGCGCTGGTGCGAGCGGCTGATCGAGCACTTCCTGCGCCACGGGCCCACGCACCGGCTCGTGGCCGCCAACCTGCCCATGCGCAATGTGGCCGCTCCCGGCAGTGACCACACCACCGCCGGCGAGATCGACTTCCTGCTCACGGACGCGGCCGGCCGACCCTGGCACTGGGAGCTGGCGGTGAAGTACTTCCTCTGCCATGCCGCCGGCGACACCGCACAGGCCGCAGACTTCATCGGCCCGGACGGTGCCGAGACCCTGGCCAGCAAGCTCGACAAGCTCTTCGGCCGGCAACTCGCGCATCGCCCGCCCGAGCCGTTCAGCCTCGCGCCCAACGGCGAGCCCTGGCAGAGCGCAGCCCTGACCCGCGGCTGGATGTTCTACCGCCACGGCCGGCCCCCTCCCACCTGCCCGCTGCTTGCGCCGGCGCATCTGCGCGGCTGGTGGCTGCCTTTCGAGGCCTTAGGCGGCTTTGCTGCCGAGCGCGGCAGTGCCGGATTCCGGCTGCTGGACCGTGCCGACTGGCTGGGCGCTACTCGCGCCAGCGCCGTGCTCCCCCCGGCCGAGGCGGCAGCGGCGCTCAAGGCGCAATGGCAACGAACCCGCCCGCCGGGCGCACGCCGCTGGCCCAGCGCCCTGATGCTGGCCGAGCTGGATGAGGTCGGGGTGGAGCGCTCGCGCGGCTTTGTGTTGCCTTGCGCGTGAGTCTGAAGTGCGTCTCGCACACCGGGCATGGGTTTCCGGGGCGTTTGGCGCCAGGAAGCGCGCCGGAGGCTGTTCTCGTGTTGAGAATCAATGAATGACGAGGCTCTCGAGCCAAAAAGCCGTGAAAAGCCGCGCCAGACAAGCGAGACGGGATTTGGCTTCTGAGCCCGGCCGCCCGTCTGGCTGCCTGGGGCGCTTCGGCCCGGCCGGGGCAGGGCATGTAAACTCACGTGTTCAACGTTGAAAACCCACGGCAAATCAGGGGCTTGCATGCAGGCACCGATGCGTCGACCGAATCTGGAATCTCATCATGGCTGAACGCAAACGCAACCGCCGCAACACGCTCGAGCGTCGTTGCCTGGGCAAGGCTTACAAGCGCCTGTTCAACGGCGCCCCGAAGTCGATCTTCAAGATGCTCGAAAAGATCAAAAAGGCCTAAGCCTCTTTGATCTTTTCACGCCTCAAACCGTTTGGGGCACCCCCTTCCCGTTCCCCCGCCCGGCGGGGGAAAGCCGAGGGACAGCTTCAACTGAACAAAGGCCGCGCCTGATCAGCGCGGCTTTTGTTTTCAGTGCGGCTTCAGGTGCGGGGTGCTTTGTTCGCCCTCGCGCGTTTGTGTTCTTTTGTTGAAGTGCGGGCTTGCACGAACGCGCAGCGGCCCCATTTCCGCTACTTTGCGCCCTCGCAATTTGGAGCGAACCCATGAGTGGTGATGCAAGCGTCGTGGCGGCCCAGCAGGCTGCGCAGGCACAGGCCGCCAAGATGATTCCCGTGACCATCCTCACCGGCTTTCTCGGTGCGGGCAAGACCACGCTGCTCAATCGCATCCTGACCGAGCGCCACGGCGAGAAGATTGCCGTGATCGAGAACGAGTTCGGCCAGGAAGGCATCGACAACGAGATCCTGGTGCAGGAGGCCAACGAGCAGATCGTCGAAATGAACAACGGCTGCATCTGCTGCACCGTGCGCGGCGATCTGGTGAAGATCCTCAACGATCTGCACACCAAGAAGAAGACCGGCGCGCTGCAGTTCGACCGCGTGCTGATCGAGACCACCGGCATGGCCGACCCCGGCCCCGTGACGCAGACCTTCTTCATGGACGATGACGTGGCCGACCGCTATCTGCTGGACGCGGTCATCACCGTGGTCGATGCCAAGCACGGCTGGAACACGCTCGACGCCCAGAAGGAAGCGCAGAGTCAGGTGGGTTTTGCCGACCGCATCCTGATGAGCAAGGTCGACGTGGCCGAAGCCGAACAGGTCACGGCCCTCAAGCAGCGCATCAAGCAGATGAATCCGCGCGCGCCGATCACCGAGGTCCACTTCGGTCAGGCCGACATCAAGGAACTGCTGGATATTCGCGGCTTCAACCTGAACAGCATTCTCGAGATCGACCCCGAGTTTCTGACCAGCGACAAGCATGCCCATGACGGCAGCGTGCACAGTTTCGTCTTTACCAGTGACAAGCCTCTTGATGGCGTACGGCTGGAGGAGTTTCTGTCCGCAATTCTTCAGGTTTACGGCAATGACCTGCTGCGCTATAAGGGCGTGCTTTGGCTGGACGGTGTCGAGCGCCGGATGGTGTTCCAGGGCGTGCACATGATGATGGGCGCAGACGCCGGCAAGCCCTGGCAGCCCGGCGAGAAGCGCAGCAGCAAGATGGTTTTCATCGGCCGCAAGATGCCCGTGCAGGTGATCATGGATGGGCTGCGGCAGTGCGAGATTGGCGCCGGCAAGACCCTCAAGAAGAAGTGATCAAGCCTGCCAGACGAAGGCAGGCAGAATGCAGTACACAAGCAGGTGCATGTCAGCGAGCAGATCGAGTGCCCGCTCACAAGTGAAGATTCAAAGCAGTTCGAGGTGGGAGAAGCAGAACAATGGCGACCGCAAAGACAACCGCTGCCAAGGCACCGGCAGCCAAGCCGGCCGCAAAGTCCGAGGCTGAGAAGAAGCCCGCCAAGGGCGCCGTGGGCGCAGGCAAGGGCAACGACTGGATTCCGACCGACGCTGAAATGCTGGCCATGGGCGAGGCCGACTACATGAACGCCGCCCAGCTGCGCTTTTTCAAGGCCAAGCTGCAGGAGATGGAGCGGCAGATCCTGTCGAACGCCGACGAGACCGTCGAACACCTGCACGAAAACGTGATCGTGCCGGACCCCGCCGATCGCGCCACCATCGAGGAGGAGCATGCGCTGGAACTTCGCACGCGCGACCGCGAGCGCAAGCTCCTCAAGAAGGTGCAGCAGTCCATCCAGCGCATCGATGCGGGTGACTATGGCTGGTGCGAAGAAACGGGCGATCCCATCGGCGTGCCGCGTCTCATGGCGCGCCCCACCGCCACGCTCTCGCTGGAGGCCCAGCAGCGCCGCGAGATCCGCCAGAAGATGTACGGGGACTGAGCCGTCCGCGGTTCAACCGAAAAACGGGGCGCGGAACACGCGCCCCTTTTTCATGTCTGAGCGCTCACGCCCGTGGGCAGCACGTCGAAATCGGCACCCGCGCAGCACACATTGGCCCGACCGCCCGCCAGTTGGCCGATCCCGCTCACAACCCCCGCCCGTCCAAGCCGCCATGTTCCGAGCCCTTCTTGTGCAGTATGCCCACCCCGGCGGGGCCATGCTCCGGTATCCGGACATCAACGTCGCGCGGGGTGATGCGCTGCTCATGACCGGCCCGTCGGGCTGTGGCAAGACGACCTGGCTACATCTTGTGGCCGGTCTGCTTCGGATGCACGGCGGTCAGCTGTGGATAGACGAGACCGTACTCGCCCCCACTCGCGTGGCGCTCGTCCCCCAGGTACCTCACCTGATCGGCAGCCTGTCCGTCGTGCAGAACCTGGCTGCCGCCAGCTTCGCTGCGAAGCGAGCATTTGACGAAGCCCGGGCCATGCAACTGCTCGAGGCCGTGGGCGTGGTGCAGCTGCATGCGCGCAAGCCGTCCGAGTTGTCCCGCGGTCAGGCGCAGCGCGTGGCCATCGCGCGCGCGCTCGTCAATCGGCCCGATGTACTGCTGGCCGACGAACCCACGGCGAGCCTGGATGATGAAGCCGCCGCAGCGGCGATCCAGCTGCTGGTCAGTCAGGCGGCGGCAGCGAATGCAGCATTGGTGATTGCGTCCCATGACGGCCGGGTCAAGCCCCTGTTTGACGCCACGCTCGCATTGCAGCCCGTAAGCGGCGAGCCCGTCGGGGCGGTGGCATGAGCGCGCGGTCGATTGGCGCCCTGGGGCTCGCGCTCGCGCACATCCGTGCCAGCTGGGGCGGGTTTGCGGCCAATGCGGGCCTGCTTGCGCTTGCCGTGGCCTCACTGGTGTTCCTTGCAGTCGCGCTCGATGCCCTGCAGGCCCGCGCCGAGCGTGATGCCCAGGGCATCGACCTGGTCGTCGGCGCCAAGGGAAGCGGGCTGCAGATCGTGCTGTCCTCGCTGTATCACGTTGATATCTCCCCCGGCAACATGCCGCTTGCCGAGGCCGAGCAGATCGCGCGCCATCCGATGGTCGCCAAAGCCGTGCCCCTGAGTCTGGGCGATAACTTTCGTGGCTTTCGCATCGTCGGAAACTCGGGCCTGCGCGAGCTGTATGCGGTGCCCGTGGCCCAGGGTACGGACGCTGCGCGGGCCATGGATGCAGTGCTCGGCGCGGAGGTTGCCGCCCGGGCCGCGCTCAAGGTGGGCGACACCTTCTACGGCACGCACGGGCTGGCCGAGGGCGGCGCAGAGCATCGCGATGCGAGCTACACGGTGACCGGCATTCTTGCGCCGAGCGGCAGCGTGCTGGACCGCCTGATCCTGACGCCTCTGGAGAGCGTCTGGATCGTGCACGAGGGGTACATCAAGGATCCCGAAGAGCTGAAGATCCTGCAGGCCGAGCGGGAGGTCTCCGCGCTCCTGCTGCGATACCGCACGCCGATCGCCGCGGCCACGCTGCCGCGCGCCATCAATGCAGGCGAGCGCACCACGGCGGCCTCGCCGGCGTTCGAGACGGCGCGCTTGCTCGCCTTGCTCGAACCCGCGGTGTTGCTGATGCAGGCCTTTGCGCTGCTGCTGATCCTTGCCTCGTTGACGTCGATTGCCCTGGCCACGCATGTGAGTCTGCGCGAGCGCCGTGCTGACGCCGCCGTGCTGCGCATGATGGGACTGAGCCGCCTGCGCCTGCTGCGGCAGTACCTGCTGGAAGCCGGCTTGCTCGGGCTGGCCGGTACCGTGTTGGGCGGCGTGGTTGCCGTAGTCGTGCTCTGGACCACGAGCGCCTGGCTGGCGGGTGGCCCGAAAGTGCTCATGCCAGAGCTGACCCAGTTCAGTCCTGCGTGGCTCTGGATGATGCTGGCGCTGCCTGTTGCGCTGCTGGCGGCTTTGCCCAGTGCCTTGCGCGCCGCGCGGATCGAACCCTCCCGTGTTCTGGCTGAGCGCTGAAGCCTGCCCGACAATCCATCACCTCACACTGAAGGACTCACCCATGAAGCCCCTGAATCTGCGTCTGAGTGTCATCGCGGCCTGCATGGCGGTCGCGGCGGTCAGTGCGTTTGCGCAGGCGCCGGCCGCGCCCAAGGCCAGCCCCAAGGATGCGCACAAGGCCGAGACGATTGCGCAGCATCGCGCCATGGCCAAGGCCCATGAAGATGCGGCGAAGTGTCTGGAGTCGGGCAAGCCCGAAGAGCAGTGCCACGAACAATTGCGCAAAGATTGCAAAGGTTTGGGCATCGGCCGGTTTTGCGGGCTGAGGCACGCGCACTGACAGGAGTGTTTCTCGTGAATTGCATGCATCGCGTACTGGGCGCCGCGTTGGGCGTGGCGCTTGCGATGGGCTTACCCCCTGCCTTCGGGCAGACCTTTGGATCGCCCGTGCCACCGGGCATCGGCGGACACAATGGATTGCCTGGAACGCAGCCGCCGCTTCCCGAGGTCAAGGGCGGCCTGTCATGGGACGAACTCGCCAAGGTGACACCCGTTCGCAGCGGAAATCGCGTCGTGCCCCAATTCGACAAAGGTGTGCTCAACCTGAATGGACGCGACATTCGGATCGCGGGCTTCATGATGCCGCTGTCGGCCGCGGCCCAGCAGACCCACTTCCTACTGACCGTCACACCGCAAACCTGCTCGTTCTGCGTTCCGGCGGGCCCGGAAGGCATGATTGAAGTGAAGACGAAGGCGCCGGTGCGCATGACCTTCGATCCAGTCGTGCTGTCGGGAAAGTTTGCCGTACTGCCCAACGATCCGAACGGGCTCTATTACCGACTGACAGAAGCGCAGCCGAGCAAGTAAATTCACGGATTGCAGAACGAAATGCTCAAACGCGTTGTCGTTTGGGCAACAACTGGTTTAATTCTTTGAATAGTCCACGATCTTCGTGCCAGTGATGAAGATCGCCTGATCTGCCGCGGTGCTAGTCTCAAAACGCTGTCGTGGGCTCCATGCCTACTCTCTCAGCGCGGCTGCCCGATTGCAGAGCAGCACCTTTCAGGATCGATCCAGACCCCAGGGGTTTCTTTCCGGTGATTTTCAGTCTGTTCAAGAAGAAGGACCGTGACCGCGGCGACGCCGGCGCACCCGATGCGCTTGACGAGCCGAGTCTGGGCGCAGGTACAACCTCGCGCCCGAACGGTGTTGTTCCGAAGGAGCTCCTGGATATCGCTGAAGCGCCGATGGAGCTCCCCGAGCCGCCACCGCTGACCCCCAAGGCGCCCGAATCCGCATTTGCACAACGCCAGAACGCCCCGATCGGCGTGGACCCCAAGGCTTTGGCGCGCGCCGCCGTGGCCAAGATCGACGCCATCGAGTCCGAAATGTCCCTGGACTTTGTCGGCAAGAAGAGCTCGGTTGGCACCAAGTTCCCAGACACCGGTGGTCCCAAGGTTGTCGGCGGCCTGCCCGCCAGCGCGCTCAAGCCGGTCGAGCGCAAGAACATCGCCCGAGGCGAATACGCCCAGGCAGGCGTCGGCACCCCGGAGCTGGATAGTCCGACCGCGCTGCTGCTGGGCGATACTGCCCTGGGCGACGCGATGGAGATCGCCGAGGGCGTGACCGCACCCGCTGTCGAAGAGGCAGCGGTGCTGTACGCCAACCACTTGCCGGACGCGGCCATCGATGTGCTGCGCACCGCCATCGCTGAGGGCTCGCTGGGCCGCAGCGAGTTCTCTGCCTATCAGATGCTGTTCGACCTCCTCGGCATGCAGGGCATGCGCGAGGAATACGAGAAGCATGCGCTCGACTTCGTGGTGAAGTTCGAGCAGAGCGCACCGACCTGGACCGAGCGTGCACAGACGCCCGCAACGCCGGCGCAAACCAGCTCCGCACCGATGGTGGCTTTCAAGGACGCGCTGGACGCGTCCATCGTGCCTCAGCTTGAGCGCATCAAGCAGCTGGCTGCCAAGCACACGCGCCTGCGTCTCGATTTCCGTGGCCTCAAGAGTGCCGATGTCGTGGGCTGCGAACTGCTCATGCGCGTCTTCACGGCGTTCTCGCGGGCGAGCCATGAGATGGAACTGATCGGCACGGATACGCTGATCAATGCCGTGAAGTCCCTGATCGAGACGGGCCGCCGTGATGCCAGCCCCGCGGCCTGGCTGATGATGCTCGAGCTCTACCGCATCACAGACCGCAAGCAGCAGTTCGAGGATCTGGCCGTTGACTATTGCGTCACCTACGAGGTGTCGCCGCCGTCCTGGGAGCCGCCGCCGAAGAACATGCGCAGCGCCGACAACCCCCAAGCATCGGCCAGCCCGGCACAGATCGAAGGCGGCATGCCCGATGAGATCGTGGTGACCGGCGAGATAAAGGGCAACGGCGAAGCCCTGCTCAAGCTCATTGAAGACGCCATGAAGACCCGCAAGCAGGTGGTGCTGAACTGCCGCAAGCTGGATCGCGTCGAGTTCGGCGCGGCCGGCGCGCTGCTGATCCCGCTGACCAACTGGTCGCGTGATGGCCGGCACATTGTGTTTCGCGGCGTCAACAACCTGGTTGCCGGTCTGTTCGTGACCCTGGGTATCCACCAGATCGCCGGCGTTGAGCGCCGCAAGAACGCCTGATCGCCGTCTAGACGTCAGCGCGTGCAGCGGGTCTTGCAATCGGCCCTGCCGGGACCATCTACCGACAGTCGATAGAACGGACTCCCGAATGAGTGATCCCAAATCCATTGAAATGCACGGCACCACCATTGTCAGCGTGCGCCGTGGTCAATACGTCAGCATTGGCGGCGACGGCCAGGTGACGCTCGGCAACGTGGTCATGAAGGGCACTGCGCAGAAGGTGCGGCGCCTGTACCAGGGCAAGATCCTTGCGGGTTTTGCCGGCAGCACGGCCGATGCATTCAGCCTGCTCGACCGCTTCGAAGCCAAGCTCGAGAAGCACCAGGGGCACCTGACGCGCGCTGCCGTGGAACTGGCCAAGGATTGGCGCACCGATCGCATCCTGCGTCGCCTCGAGGCGATGCTGCTGGTGGCCGATCGCGAGCACACCTATGTCATCACCGGCAATGGCGATGTGCTTGAGCCCGAGACCGGCGTCGCCGCCATCGGCTCGGGGGGCAATTACGCCCACAGCGCAGCCATCGCCCTGGTCGAGAACACCGACATGACGCCGGCGCAGATCGTCGCCAAGTCACTCAAGATTGCCGGTGATCTCTGCATCTACACCAATCACAACCACGTGATCGAGTCGATCGAGGCTTGAGCGCAGCGCTCGCCTGACGGGTCACACGCTCCAAACAGATCGCGGCACTGCCGTGCCGCCAAGGATTCACCATTCATGTCCCAACACATGACTCCCGCCGAGATCGTCAGCGAGCTCGACAAGTTCATCATCGGCCAGCAGCGCGCCAAGCGTGCCGTGGCCATTGCCCTGCGCAACCGGTGGCGGCGCCAGCAGGTGGCTGAGCCACTGCGCAGCGAGATCACGCCCAAGAACATCCTGATGATCGGCCCCACTGGCGTGGGCAAGACCGAGATTGCGCGGCGCCTGGCCAAGCTGGCGGATGCGCCTTTCGTGAAGGTCGAGGCCACCAAGTTCACTGAAGTCGGCTATGTCGGCCGCGATGTCGACACCATCATCCGCGATCTGGCCGAGGTGGCCGTGAAGGACGCGCGTGATGCCGAGATGAAGCGCGTGCGCACCCTGGCCGAGGACGCTGCCGAGGATCGCATCCTGGATGTGCTGCTTCCGCCGGCGCGCGACGTTGGCTTCACGGCCGCCGCCAAGGAAGACAACGGCACGCGCCAGACCTTCCGAAAGCGCCTGCGTGAGGGCCAGCTCGACGACAAGGAAATCGAGATCGAGATCTCGGCGCTCCCGACGAACATGGAGATTCAAGGCCCCCCGGGCATGGAAGACATGACCCGCCAGTTGCAGGAGATGTTCGGCAACCTCGCCAAGGGCCAGAAGCGCGCGCGCAAGATGAAGGTCAAGGAAGCCATGAAGCTGCTGACCGATGAGGAAGCCGCACGCCGCATCAATGAAGAGGACGTCCGCACCCGTGCCATGCGCAATGTGGAGCAGAACGGCATCGTGTTCCTCGATGAGATCGACAAGATCGCCGCGCGTCAGGAGTACGGCGGTGCGGACGTGAGTCGCCAGGGCGTGCAGCGCGATCTGCTGCCGCTGGTCGAAGGCACCACGGTCAACACGAAGTTCGGTACGGTCAAGACGGATCACATCCTGTTCATCGCCTCAGGCGCATTCCATCTGGCCAAGCCGAGTGATCTGGTGCCCGAACTGCAGGGGCGCTTTCCGATCCGCGTGGAGCTAGACAGTCTGAGCACCGAGGACTTCGAGCGCATCCTGACGCAGACCGACACTGCGCTGACCAAGCAATACCAGGCCCTGATGGCGACAGAGGGGTTGCAGCTGGACTTCACGGCCGACGGCATCCAGCGGCTCGCGCAGATCGCCTTCGGCGTGAATGAGCGCGTGGAGAACATCGGCGCACGCCGGCTGTACACCGTGATGGAAAAGCTCCTCGAGGACTTGAGCTTCGAGGCGAGCAAGCGTGAAGGCCAGCGCCTGTCCATTGACGCGGCCTTTGTCGATGCCCACCTGGGCGAGCTGGCCAAGAGCGAAGACGTGTCACGCTACGTGCTCTAGCCCGCGAACCTGCATCGCACTGCAATCGGCCCCGCGCAATGCTGCCCGGGGCCGATTGCTTTTCGAGGCTGTTCTCGGATTGCCGCAGGGCTTTCCCTGTGCCACGGCGATGAAACATAGCTGTCGCCCGTCTGTCATCTGCCGCCCAAAGAATGTGCGGCTTGCATGACGGCGGGGTTCCGGCGCATGGCCAATATGGCCCTGCATGAGCGTCCCCATGCCGCTGCGTTCACATTCACGCATCAGGGATCAACATGCTTCTGCCCGGTCTGCCCGACTTTCCCCGTACCCTCGTTGCCGCCGCGATTGCGGTGTGCGTTGCGCCCGCGCTGGCTCAGAACACCTCGTCCGCACTGACGGGGCGAGTGCTCGCGCAGGATGGCAAGCCGGTGTCTGGTGCACAGGTACAGATCACCCATATCGAATCCGGCTCACAGACGAGCAGCCGCACCGATGCGGATGGCCGCTACAGCGCCCGCGGCCTGCGCGCGGGTGGCCCGTACCGCGTGCTGGTGACCGAAGGGAGCCGCAGCGAGTCGCGCGACAGCGTCTTCCTGCCCCTGGCCGAAACCGTGACGCTGGATCTGCAGTTCCGCAGCGTGACCGCGGTGGAGCGCACCGTAGTGACCGGCACGGCGATCTCGGATCGATTCGGCCCCAACAGCGTGGGTGCCGGTACGCGTCTGAGCCGTCGCGATCTGGAGAACCAAGCCTCGATCAGCCGTAGCCTTCAGGATGTGGCGCGGATCGACCCGCGTCTCGCTCAGACCGACAAGGAGCGCGGCGAAATCTCCGCCGCCGGCCAGAACACCCGCTTCAACTCGATCACGATCGACGGTGTCACCATCAATGACACCTTTGGTCTGGAGTCCAACAACCTGCCGACGCTCAAGCAGCCCATCTCGATCGATGCGCTAGAAGCCGTGCAGGTGAACCTCTCCAACTATGACGTGACACAGCGCGGCTACACCGGCGCAAACATCAATGCGGTCACCAAGTCCGGCACCAACGAGTTGCGCGGCAGCGTGCTTTACAGCTTCCGCAACGACGACCTTGCCGGACAGCGCTTCAACCGCACTAGCAATACCTACAGCCAGCCGCCCAAGTTCGACGAAACCCTGATCGGCGCCACGGTCGGCGGTCCGATCATCAAGGATCGGCTGTTCTTCTTTGCAGCCTATGAAGACCTGAAGAGCACGCGCAACGCCGTGTCCTTCGGCCCGGTGGGCAGCAGCCAGACCAATGTGGCCATCACTCCGGCGGCCATCTCGGGGGCTCAAGCCATCGCCCGCACGAACTACGGCATCAACATTGGCGACATCGCCGCCGATGACGCGACCCTCAAGGTCAAGGATGTGCTGGTCAAGTTCGACTGGAACATCGCCGATGGCCACAAGGCCAATCTGCGCTACACCAAGACGGACCAGGACGAGCCGATCTACCCCAATTTCAACGCCACCAACCTGTCGCTGAGCTCGAACTGGTACGTGCAGAAGAAGACCATCGACACCTTGGTCGGCCAGTGGTTCGGCGACTGGTCCGAGGCGCTGTCCACCGAGTTCAAGCTCTCGCAGCGCAAGTACGACAGCGTGCCGATCAACAACGCTCGCCTGCCGGCCATGCAGCTGAGCTTTGGCGGCGCTTTGCCCGCGGGCTTCACGGGTCAGACCGGCACGCGCTCGCTGAACTTCGGCACGGAGCGGTCGCGCCACTTCAACGTTCTGCGTACGGACACTCTGGATGCCTATGCCGGTGCCGTCTGGCGCCGCGGCGAGCACGAGATCAAGTTCGGCAGCGACTTCCAGGACAACGACATCTACAACGCGTTCCTGCAGGACACCTTCGGCAACTACAGCTTCAGCTGCCAGAACAGCTCGGCCACCTACACCTACAGCTTCGGCGCCATCAACTGCGCCACGGCGACCGCGGCCCAGGTGGAGCAGGCGGTGCTGGAGAACTTCCAGCGTGGTCGTCCCACAAGCTTCCAGGTGCAGGTGCCTGCTGCTGGCCGGACGCTGGAAGACGCCGTGGCGCGCTGGAAGCTGCGCAACACGGGCTTCTTCGCGCAGGACACCTGGACCGTGAGCGACGACCTGACGGTGAACTTCGGTGTCCGCGTCGATCGCACCGGCGTGCCGACCAAGCCCATCGCCAACCCGGCCGCGCAGGCCGCTGTGGTGCCCGGCAACCCGATCACCGGTACACGCGCTTCGGGCGGTTTCGGTCTGGACAACACCCGCACCTTGGACGGCACCGACCTTGTGCAGCCGCGTGTGGGCTTCAACTGGAACCTGGACGCCAAGCGTCCCACGCAGCTGCGCGGCGGCTTTGGCCTGTTCCAAGGGGCGGCGGCCAATGTGTGGCTGTCCAACCCCTTCTCCAACACCGGCGTAGCCACGCGCATCGTGGGCTGCGGCGGCAACTTCGCAGCCTGTGACCCGAACGGCGGCACCTTCAATGCCAATCCGGATCAACAGCCCGGCACGCTGCCCGGCAGCCCGCCCGCAGCCAACGTGGATTTCCTGTCGCCCAACCTCAAGCAGCCTTCCGTGTGGAAGGCCAACCTGGGCTTCGAGCACCAGCTGCCGATCGGTCTTGTGGCCTCGGTCGAGTACCTCTACACGCGCACCAAGGACGGCATCTACTACCAGCACCTCAACCTGGGTGCACCGACGCGCATCGGCCCGGATGGCCGTGAGCTGTTCTACACGGCACAGGGCTACAACCCGGCCTGCTGGACGCCGACGGGTGGTTCGATCAACACGGGTGCCTGCGCCGGCTTCCGCAGCCGTGCCCTGTCCAACCCGGCCTTCAACAACGTGCTGCTGGCCGAGAACACCGACAAGGGCTTCGGCAGCAGCCTCACTTTCGCGCTGCAGCAGCCCCTGCAACGCGGCTTTGGCTGGTCGCTGGCCTACACGCGCTCCAACGCCACTGAAGTCAGCCCGCTCACTTCGTCGGTGTCGAACTCGAACTTCAACGCCCGCTCGGTGTTCAACCCGAACGAGAACGTCGCTGCGAACTCGGCCTACCTGACCAAGAACCGCCTGAACGGCAGCATGAACTTCGAGCGCCGCTGGTTCGGCCAGATGAAGACGACCATCGGCGTGTTCTATGAAGGCCGCAGCGGCAAGCCCTACAGCTGGACCTTCGCCAACGACATGAACGGTGACGGCGTGTCGGGCAACGACCTCATGTACATCCCGCGCGGTGTGGGTTCGGGTGAAGTCGTGTTCCTCGGCGACACAGCCACCAGCCGCGTCAATGAAGAGCGCTTCTGGAGCATCGTCAACAGCGAGCCGGCCCTGCGTGACGTGCGCGGCGGCCCGGTCGGCCGCAACACGGGCACCTCGCCCTATGTGCATACCTTCGACGTGCGCATCACCCAGGAAGTCCCGGGCTTTGCGAGCAAGCACAAGGGCAAGCTGATCCTGGATCTGGTCAACATCGGCAACATGATCAATCGCAAGTGGGGTCGCATCGACGAGATCGCCTTCCAGGGCGGTGGTGCGCAAGTGCGCAACTTCGTGCGCTACGCCGGCATCGATGCGCAAGGGCGCTACGTCTACAGTGTGGCCAATACCCCGTCGGACTACGTGACCCGCCAGAACCGGGGCGAGTCGCAGTGGGCCGTCCAGGCGGGACTGCAGTACTCGTTCTGATTGCCACCCGCTGAGGGATTTCGCCTGATGTCGATGTTCTCCAAGCGCGCGCCCGGTCGCCGGGCGCGCGGTCTGGTCGCCGGCGCAATCGCGCTGGTTGCTGCGCTCAGCCTGCCGGCCTGCAGCTCTCTGCCTGGCCAGCCGGCCAGCACCACGCTGACGCTGCTGGCCATCAATGACCTGCACGGCCACCTGCAGACCGGCAACCCGGTGCCCTGGACCTACCCGGTCAATGATCCGGCCCGGCCCGGTGCCACTTTGCAGGCCGCGCACGGGGGTCTGCCGCACTTGATGACGGCGCTGGACACCCTGCGCGTGCAAGCCGGCAGCAGCCTCACAGTGGGCGTGGGCGACATGATCGGCGGCTCGCCGCTCGGTTCATCGCTGCTCAAGGACGAACCCACGATCGAGGCGCTGAACCTGCTGGGCGTGAGCGTGAGCGTGGTGGGCAATCACGAGTTCGATGCCGGGCGCGACGAACTGCAGCGCCGCATCCGCGGCCAATGCCCGGCCGGCGGCTGCGCGCTGCCCGGCTTCAAGGGCGCCCGCTTCGAGTACATCGCCGCCAACGTGCTCGAGGGCGAACAACCCTGGCTCAAGCCCTACGTGATCCGTGAGCTGAACGGCGTGAAGATCGCGTTCATCGGCGCCGTGACACGCGATACGCCGAACATCGTCTCGGCCAGCGGCATCCGCGGCCTGCGCTTCACTGAGGAAGCCCAGGCGATCAATCGCTTCGTGCCGGCCGCACGAGCCGACGGTGCGCAGGTGTTCGTGGCGCTGGTGCATGAAGGCGGGCGCGTGCCCAACCAGCCTGCCGGCGTGGTGAACGACCCGAGCTACGCCTGCGAGGGCCTCGAAGGTTCGATCGTCGGCATCAATGAGCGCCTGGA
Source organism: beta proteobacterium AAP99 (assembly GCA_001295775.1). GTDB lineage: Bacteria > Pseudomonadota > Gammaproteobacteria > Burkholderiales > Burkholderiaceae_C > Piscinibacterium. The sequence continues at coordinate 55,062 of LJIA01000020.1, read as the reverse complement.
CCCCGCCATCAGCGTGGTGTTCTCGGCGCATACGCACCAGGCCTACACCTGCAAGCGCAACGGCCGCCTGCTGGTGCAGGGTCAGGCCTATGGCGCGCTGGTCAGCGAGGTCAAGCTCGTGGTGGACCGCAAGACCGGCGCCGTCAGCACGGCCACGGCCTTCAACCACAAGGTGGCGCAGTCGGCCTATGCGCCCTCGCTGGCGGCCAAGCCCCTGCTCAACGAGGTGGAGCGCCTGACCGGCCCGATCAAGAACAAGACCATCGCCACGCTGCCCGCGCAGCTCACGCGCCGCTCCGCTTCGGGCAGCGACAGCCCGCTGGGCGGCGTGATTGCCGACGCGCAGCTGGCCTATGTGCGCAAGCTCACACCGGCGGACGTGGCCTTCATGAACCCCGGCGGTGTGCGTGCAGACCTGCCGGTGGCGGCCGGTCAGCCGCCGATCACCGTGTCGATGGCGGATGCCTTTGCCACCCAGCCCTTCGGCAATGACGTGGTGGTGCTGAGCCTCACCGGCGCGCAGATCCTGGAGCTGCTCCAGCAGCAATGGTCCGGCCGAGAGGCCGACAGCCCGCGTCTGCTGCAGCCCAGCCAGACGCTCACCTACCGCTGGGATGCGCGCCTGCCGATCGAGCAGCGCATCGTCGATCTGCGCATCAACGGAGCGCCGCTGGACCCGGCGCGCAGCTACCGTGTAGTGGTCAACAGCTTCATGGCCGAGGGGGGTGACCGCTTCACCGCACTGCGCGGGGGCAGGGACCGTCAGATCATCGGCCAGGACATCGAGGCGCTGATCGAATACCTGCAGGCCCGTGGCGACGCGCTGCGCCCGCCCTTTGCGCCGCGCGTGACGCGAGTGGATGCACCGACGGCCAGACCATAGGTATTGATCAATGGCTGATAGTGATCAAAATTGAGAAGTATGAAATGCCACTTTCCGCATATTGGAAGCGGATTTCGGCATGTTTTTGATTCCTGAGAATATTGGCCGAAAATGATCTAAACAAGCGCTGGAGCGGTTCTTCAGCCGTTCGGCCTCTGCGCTCGATCCCCACATAATGGCGGGGTGTTCGCCCCCCGCACCGTCTTCCTCGATCTCGAAACCACCGGCATGAGCCCGGAACGTGAGCGCATCACGGAGATCGGGCTCGTGCTGGTGGAAGACGGCGAAGTACGCGAGCGCTGGCAGACGCTCGTGAACCCCGGCAAGCCGATCCCGCCGGACATCAGCTGGTTCACCGGCATCAGCAACGAGATGGTGCGCGGCGCGCCGGAGTTCGAGCAGGTGGCCGACGAACTGTGGGCCCGCCTGCAGGGCGCGCTGCTGGTGGCGCACAACGCCCGCTTCGACTACGGCTTTCTCAAGGCCGAGTTCGCGCGCCTGGGCCGCACCTACATCACCAAGCCGCTGTGCACGGTCAAGCTCTCGCGCACCCTGGACCCGGAGCAGCGCAGCCACAGCCTGGACGCGCTGATCGAGCGCTGGGACCTCGGCCGCGAAGCGCGCCACCGCGCCATGGGCGACGCCGAGCGGCTCTGGGTGTTCTCGCAGAAGCTGGCGCAGCGCTACAGCGCGCCGCTGATTGACGACGCCGTGCGCCTCATCACCCGCCGCGCCAGCCTGCCGCCGCACCTGCCGCCCACGCTATTTGACGAGATGCCTGCCAGCCCCGGTGTCTACACCTTTCATGCCGAGCACGGGCAGATCCTCTACATCGGCAAGAGCATCAGCCTGCGCGATCGCGTCGCCGCCCACTTCTACGACGTGAAGAACGAGCGCGAGCAGCAGCTCGCCGCGCAGGTGCACCGCGTCAGCTGGGAGCCCTGCGCCGGCCCGCTGTCCACGGCGGTGCGCGAGGCCGAAGCCATCAAGACCCATGCCCCTGCGTCCAATGTGGCCCTGCGCCGCAACGAAAGAGCCGTGCTGCTGCAAGTCGATGCGCTGGGCCGCTTGCGCTACCTGCCTGCGCAGGCCGTGGCGGGTGACGCATCCGCGCCGGGCGCTGCAAGCAGCGAAACCGCAGCGGACCCGGCATCCGAGCGTGGGTACGGTCCCTTCGCCTCGCGCGCTGCGGCGCGTGCGGCCGTGGTGGCGCTTGCGCGCGAGTTCCAGCTCTGCCTGAAGACCCTCGGTCTTGAACGCGCTGCGCGCGGCGAGGCGCAGGCCAGCGGCTGCTTCAATCTGCAGATCCGCCGCTGTCTGGGCGCCTGCGTGAGCCGCGAGCCTTTTGCCGATCATCTGGCGCGGGTACACAGCGCGCTGGCAGATCATCGCGTCCCGCACTGGCCCTGGCCCGGCGCCATTGCAGTGGTGGAACGCGCGGCCGATGGCCTGCTCGAAGACTGGGTCGTCGTCGACCGCTGGTGCGTCCTGGGCGTCGTCCGGTCTCAGGACGCCGCGCTTGCGCGGGTGCGCGCGGCCGAGCGCCGCTTCGATCTGGACCTGTTCCGCATGGTGCGCAAGCTGCTGCTGCCGGTGCCGGCCGGCGAGTCGGCGCCGATGCCAAGTCCGCCGCACATCGAGCTGCTGCACGCACTCCGCTAGGCCGCGACGTACGGCGGATTGCAGTTCAACCCCGCAAAAGCGCAATCCATCGTCTGGCGGCAGTCGCGGCCATCGGATTGCGCCAGCATTCAGTCTGGCGGCCTGCGCGCCCGGTGGCGCGCCAAACCCGACAACACTCATCCTCCGAGGAATCCCGTCATGATCCAGTTCAAGCTGCAAGCGGCCCACCGCGGGTTGCTGCGCATCGGCGCCGCCTGTCTGCTCGGTGTGGGCCTGACCGGCACCGCCGTCCACGCCCAAACCGCAGGCGGCGCTGTCGGCGTGCCGCGGTTGGTCGAGGAGCCGCGTCTGCCCGCGAACTTTGCCTACCGCGCCTTCGAGACCTCCGACACGCTGGGCCGCAGCGTGCGCTTCTATCTGACGGACGTGGAGAGCAGTGACGACCGGCCACTCGTCCTTGCGCTGCAGAACACGGGCTGCGCATCGCTGTTCCAGCAGGTGGACGGACGCGTCGCGGGCGGTTGGTTCACCGGCCTGCGCGGCACCAGCCGGCCCACGGCCCAGACCCTGATCATCGAGAAGCCGGGCGTGCGCCTGTTCGATCTCAACCCGCAGCCCGGCACCAGCACCGGCTGCCCGGCCAGCTTCGTGACCGAGCACAGCATCGACCGCTGGCAGGCTGCCGTGGAGGCCGCCACGCGCGCAGCCCTGGCGACGCGCGCCAAGCCGCCCAAGGCGCTGCTGGCCGTGGGCCATGGCGAGGGCGCCCATGTGGCCGCGCAGCTGGCCGGCCGCCTGCCGGGCCTGACGCATGTGGCGCTGATCAGCGGCGGGCCGTCTGGTGCGCTGGAAGAATGGATGGCTCTGGCTGCCGCGGCGCCGGCCGGCAGTGGCAAGGCCGGCGTGAACCCGCAGCTGCGCGCCCTCGCACAAGCGGCCGGGCAGGTGCGTGCGGAATCCCGCAGCACGGACAAGACCCTGCTTGGGCAGCCTTATCGCTACTGGGCCGCGCGCCTGAGTGCCAGCGTGAGCACCAGCCAGTTGGACGCGCTCGCAGCCAAGCCGCTGCGCGTCTTCATTGCCCACGGCGAGCGCGACCGCTCCGTGCCCGTCAGCAGCGCAGACCGGCTCGCGGCCGAGCTGCTGGCGCGCGGTGCGGACCTGACCTGGGTACGCATCCCCGGCGCGGACCACGCGCTGAACGTGCCGGGCGCCACCGGCGGCGCCGCGCTGCGCGACATGCTGGGCACGGTGCTGGCCTGGCAGGCCGGCACGGCGCCCAACGGGGAATCCGTGGTGTGGCCGATCCCGACCGGCGTCGAGGTCTTCGACATGGGCAAGTTCACGGTCGAGCGCCTGCAGGCCGACGCGGAAGCCGAGCGCCTGCGTCGCCTGAACAACCCGAATGCGCCCGGTCCGGGCAACTTCTAGCCCGCAAATAGAGTACGAGATCGGCTCTGGGTGCGGGTCTTCAGGCCAAAATGGCTGGAAAACCGCTCCAGACAAGCGGAAAGGCCTTGCGCCGACTTTCCGGTCGGCGCCCGCAACTCAAGGCTTGCCGACCGCCTTGGCCTTCTGGAAGCCCTCGCGGGCCAGGCAGCGCTTCAACCAGGCGGCAAGCTTTGGATGTGCGGCCATAAGGTCCGTGTCGGCACGGGCCCAGGTCAGCACGCAGGCGCAGTTCAGGTCGGCCACGGTGAAGCGGTCGGCCGCGATGTATTCGCGCGCGCTCAGATGCCCTTCCAGCACGGCAAAGGGAGCGCGCAGGCGCTGTGCAGCCTTCTCCGCGAGAGACAGATCGCGCTGCGGCTCAGGCAGGCCCATGCGATGCATCAGGATCGTCAGCGCGTCCTTCTCGCATTCATTGCCGACCCAGAAGCTCCACTGCAGCACCGCGGCTTCCTCGGCCAGATTGGCCGGCGCCAGCGGCCCGCCATGCTTGCGCGCCAGGTACAGGTTGATGGCCAGACTTTCCCAGACCACGAGACCGTCGTCATCAATAACGGGGATGTGGCCGTTCGGGTTCAGGGCCAGCATCTCCGGCGTCTTGGCGCCGCCGCCCAGATAGCTGACGGGAAAGTGTTCGTAGCTCAGGCCCAGCTCCTCGGCCATCCAGAGGGTGCGCACGGCGCGGCTCGCGGCCATGCCGTAGATCTTCAGGCTCATGCTGTCTCCCTTGTGAACAATTGGTCTTCGGTGGCCACTGCATCCAAAGGCAGATCGTGCGCCGCGGGTGTGAATTCGTCGGGCTCGCAGCGCTGGCAGCCAAAGGCCACGCCGATCACCGGCGGGCGCTGCAGGCGCGTGGCGGCCAGCAGATCGAGCGTGCGGTCAAAGTAGCCGCCGCCATAGCCTAGGCGATAGCAGTCCGGCGTGAAGCCCACGCAGGGCACCACCAGCACATCCGGTTCGCACCACAGGCGCCTTTGCGGCACCTCGATGCCGAAGCGGTCGCGCTCCATCGCGTCGCCGGGCGCCCACTGCGCATGTTGCAGGGGTTGCTGCGGTTCGTCCGCCACGGCCAGGGCGAGCTGGTAGCCGCGATCATGCAGCGCTGCATACCAGGGGCGCAGGTCCACCTCGGCGCGGTAGGGCAGGGTCAGGCCGAGCGTGCGTGCGCCAGCGCCATGCTCGGCCAGCCAGGCATCCAGACGCTGGATGATCTGCTGCTCGGCGGCCTCGCGCGTGACCGGGTCCAGGCCCATGCGTCGAGCGATCAGCGCGGCGCGCAGACTCTTGCGGTCCTCCAGGTCAAGCATGCGCGGGTGGGTCTCCGGGTCGTTGAAATGCGTCACGGCCGCCGTGGCGGGTGCGGGCGATAATTCAGCGTGGGGTGTGCGTCGCACTGCGCGCTGCCCGAGTTGTGAATTCTGTGACGGATGTTCCCCTGATGTTAATGAGCCGTTTGCACCTGCGCCCGACGGCGCGGCCCCGATCCACCCTGAACCTGGCTGGCGGCCTGCTGGCCACCGTGCTGCTGCTCGCAGGCAGTGCGGCGTGGGCGCAGGCGCAGAATGCCCGCAAGGCCGGCCCCAACTGCCCGGGCTGCCGCGCACCGGCCGAGGCCACCGAGGTGCTCATCACCCAGCTGCGCGATGCAGCGCGCAACTTCGAGGCCGATCGCGTGGCGCAGCTCGCGCCGCGCATCCCGGCGGATCACGCGCTGGCGCCCTATGGCGAGTTCTGGACGTTTCGTACGCGCTACATCACCCGCGGCGGCGAACCCACCGGTCAGGTGAGCGACGCCGAGCTGCAGGCCTTCCTCAAGAAGTGGGACGGCACCTTCATGGCCGACCGCATCCGCAACGACTGGCTGCTCATCCTCGGCAAGCGCGGCGATTGGACGACTTTCGACGCCGAGTTCCCGCGCTTCGTGCTGCAGGACGACAACCAGGTCAGCTGCTATGCACTGCAGTCGCGCCTGCGCAGCGGCGCGGGCAAGCCGGAAGACATCGGCCGTGAAGCTGATGAGCTCATGGACCGCAATGCCCAGGCGGCCGGCGGCGAGGGCTGCGTGTCCCTGACGCTGGCGCTGGCTGAAAGCGGTGTCTGGGGCCCTTCGGATCTCTGGCAGCGTATCCGCCAGCTGCACGAAGCCAGCCAGGTCAGCGCCAGCAAGCGTGTGGCCCCCGCGCTGCCCAGCGATCAGCGCCCCACCGACGATCAGCTGGACGCCGTGTTCGGCAATGCGACGCGCTACATCGCCACCCAGGCGGACTTCGAGAGCCGCCGTGGCCGCGAGCTGGCTGCGCTCGCCCTGTCGCGCATCGCGCGCCAGGACGCCGAGCAGACCAGCGAGAACCTCGTGCGCCAGAGCGCCCGCAAGCTCGGCCAGAACGAGGCTGCCTACGTGCGCCTGCAGTACGCCGCCGCCTGTGCGCGCCGCACCTGGTCCAGCTGCAGCGATTGGCTCAAGGATCTCAAGTCCGGCCACGGCACCGACGACACCATGGCTTGGGCCGCCCGCGCCGCCCTGCGTGATCAGGACTTCCCGGCGCTGGCCCGCGTGCTGGCGCTGATGAACCCCAGCCAGCGCAACGAACCGACCTGGACGTACTGGAACGCCCGCACCCTGCGCAGCCTGGGCGCGCCGCGCGAGGAATGGGTGGCGCAGCTTGATCGCATCAAGGCGGGCTGGGACTTCTATGGGCTGCTCGCGCGCGAAGATCTGGGCGAGAAGATCGTGATTCCGCCCAAGACGCTCACGTTCACGGAGGAAGACGTTCAGGAAGCCAGCCGCAGCCCCCATGTGGCGCGCGCCTTCGCCTTTTTCCAGGCCGGGCTGCGCTTCGAGGGCAACCGCGAGTGGAACTGGCAGATGCGCAGCCTGCCGGACGCCAAGCTGGCCGCCTATGCGGAGTACGCGCGCCGCCAGGGCCACCTGGACCGCATGATCAACGCCAGCGAGCGCACGCGCGAGGCCTTCGACTTCACGCAACGCTATCCCACGCCCTTTGTCGAGGAGCTTGCGCCGATTGCCAGGAACGTCGATCTCGACATCGCCTGGGTCTACGGACTGATCCGCCAGGAAAGCCGCTTCATCATGGATGCGCGCTCGAGCGCCGGCGCGCAGGGCCTCATGCAGCTCATGCCGGGCACGGCGCGCTATGTGGCCAAGAAGATCGGCGTGGAGTACGACCCGGCCAAGATCAACACGATGACCAAGAACCTCACGCTGGGCAGCAACTACCTGGCCATGGTGCTGCGTGATCTGGACGGATCGCCCGCACTCGCGAGCGCCGCCTACAACGCCGGCCCCGGCCGCCCCCGTGCCTGGCGCGCCAGCCTGCGCCGCACCGTGGATGGCGCAGCCTTCGCCGAGACCATTCCCTTCACCGAGACGCGCGGCTACGTGAAGGCCGTGCTCGCCAACGCCGTGGTCTATGCCGCGGTTATGGGCCAAGAGAACGCGCCCTCGCTCAGCAGGCGTCTGGGCCATGTGCACCCCAAGGAAGCGGGCACGACCTCTCTGCCCTGATGAGCACGCCCATGCATGAGCTGGATGTCTACATCGACTTCATCTCGCCCTACGCCTACTTGGGCTTTCACGCCCTGCCCGAAGCGCTGGAAGGGCAGAGCGTGAGCGTGAACTACAAGCCGGTGCTGTTTGCCGGCATGCTCAAGCACTGGGGGCAGCTTGGCCCGGCCGAGGTGCCGCCCAAGAAGGCCTGGACCTTCCGCCATGTGCTCTGGCTGGGACAGCAGGCGGGCCGGCCGATGCAGGCACCGGCTGCACACCCCTTCAACCCGCTTCAGTTGCTGCGAATCGCCGTGGCCAAGGGGCTGGCGCAGGGTGGTGACCCCAACCGCGAAACCTGCCGCGCGATCTTCGAGCAGGTCTGGGAGACCGGCCTGCCCGCGGACGATGCGCAGCGCACCGCCGATCTGGCCCAGCGTCTGAACGTGACCGACTGGAACGCTGATGCCGTGAAGCAGCGCCTGCGCGAGAACACCGAGACCGCGATCGCCGCCGGCGTGTTTGGCGTGCCGAGTGTGGTGTGGCAGGGGCGCGTGTTCTGGGGCGTGGACGGCCTGCCTATGTTGCGCGCGGCGCTTGAGGGTGATCCGCGACTATCTGACGCCGCCTGGGCCGCGGCAGAATCCATTCAAGCGGCAGTCGAGCGGCCGCGCTAGCAACCACTTACTGGCACACCATGCTGCACAAGATTCTCGTCATCGGCGGCAGCGGCTTCATCGGCCGCCACCTCATCGCCCAGCTCGTCGAGCAGGGACATCGCATCACCGTGCCCACCCGCAGGCGCGACCGCGCGCGCCACCTCTGGCTGCACCCCAAGCTGGACGTCATCGAGGCCGATGTGCACTGCCCGGACACCATGGCGCGTCTGGTGGCTGGCCACACCGCGGTGATCAATCTGGTGGGCGTGCTGCACAGCAAGCCCGGCAGCCCCTACGGCCCGGACTTCGCGAAGAACCATGTGGATCTGGTGCGCAAGATCGTGGGCGCCATGCAGCAGGCGAATGTGCAGCGCCTGCTGCACATGAGCGCATTGGGCGCGAGCGCCCAGGGCCCCTCCATGTACAGCCGCAGCAAGGCCGCCGGCGAAGCGTTGGTGCGTGACAGCGGTCTGGCCTGGACGAACTTCCAGCCTTCGGTCGTGTTCGGGCCGGAGGACAACTTCCTCAACACGTTCTCTAAGCTCGCCAAGGTCGCGCCGGTGTTTCCGCTCGCGGGCAGCAGTGCCAAGCTGCAGCCGGTCTATGTGCAGGATGTCGCCAGCGCCTTCGTCGCCGCGCTGAATGATGCGAGCAGCATCCACCAGACCTACCAATTGGCCGGGCCGAAGGTTTACACACTCGCCGAGCTGGTGCGCTTTGCCGCGGCGGCGTGCGCACACCGCAACATCCCCGTGCTGCCCTTGCCGCTGGGCCTGGGCAAGCTGCAGGCCCTGGCCATGGAACTCGCGCCCGGGCCGACGCTGATGAGCCGTGACAACGTCGACAGTCTGAAGGCCGACAACGTCGCCACCGAAGACGGCCTGGCCCGCCTGGGCATCCATGCGCAGGCCATGGAGCCGATCGTCACGCTCTACCTGCAGGGCAAGCATCCGCGTACCCGCAGTGACGGCTGGCGCGTGCGGGCGCATCGCTAGACGGCGCCTGCTCGCCCCATGCACATGCAGCATGGGGCGCATGCATGCATCACGCGCATTGCGCTGCCTCGATGCGTGGCATCGGCCTAAGCTTGGCGGCTCAACACAGACGCCCCGCGGAGACCGCCCATGCTCAAGCTCGTGATTGCCGACAAGGCCTATTCCTCCTGGAGCCTGCGCCCCTGGCTGGCGATGACGCAGGGCGGCATCCCGTTCGAGGAAGTGCGACTGCGCTTCGGTTCGCCGACGCACAAGCAGGACTTCCGCGAGCACTCACCCACCGGCAAGGTGCCGGTGCTGGTGCTGGATGACGGCCAGCGCGTCTGGGACAGCCTGGCCATCATCGAGACCGTGGCCGAGCTGTTTCCGGACAAGGGTCTGTGGCCGAGCAACCCCGGCAACCGCGCCCACGCGCGCAGCATCTGCGCGGAGATGCACTCGGGCTTCATGCAGCTGCGCTCGAACATGCCGATGCACTTGCTCGCGAAGTTTCCGGGCCGCGGCTGGAATCTCGCCGTGCAGGCCGACATTGACCGGGTGGATGCGATCTGGCGCGAATGCCTGCAAAAGAGCGGTGGCCCCTTCCTGTTCGGCAACTTCACGGCGGCCGATGCCTTCTACGCGCCCGTGGTTACGCGCCTGAACACCTACGAAGCCAAGGTGGCGGCTGATACCCGCGCCTACATGGACCGCATCTTTGCCACCGAGGGCATGCAGACCTGGATCAGCCGGGCGCGCGACGAGTTCGAGTTCGTGGACTACGAGGAGCCTTACCGGCGCTCGGTACACGATTGATTCGCGCGGATATTTCGGCGTGAGATGCGCGACTGAAAAATGAGCTGAAAATCGCTGAAGAACCGCTTGCCTGTAGCGGAAAGTGGGAGATTCGCTTATTCAATCGATCATTGATAATCATGATCAAAGCAATTTGTTTATCAAGAATTGATTGAAAATTATTCGGATAGACCCGGCTGACGGAGGGTTTCGCTGAAGCTCGTGCGGCACAGGTGCGCCGGTGGCTCGATTCGCGACCCGCAGTCGCTGGCCCTGATACGCAGACCTCGCGCGCTGCGCAATTCCGCAATCGGCCGACTAGGGTGCAGCGGTGTGCCACTGAACCTTTCACTCCCATGCGGTCTGGCGAGCTACCCATCCTTCTTCCCGTCGCGACCTCAATGGCGGCCGCGTTGTTGCTGGCCTGGGCGGGCCAGCAGCGCCTGCTCGGCCCGGGCTATGGCTTCGCCCTGGTGCTTGTGCCGTACTGGGGGCTGCTGTTGGCTGCCTACGCGTTGGCGCTCACCCTTGGAGGTGAACTCGGCCGCATCCAGAAGCGCAGGCTCTGGGCATGTGTGGCACTGGGCGGGTTGCTGTTTGCGCTTGGAGGGCTCGCCACATGAACACCGAACCCCTTGCGTTTCGCCAGCCATTGAGCCCGCGGCAGGTCTGGGCAATCTGGCTGCCGCTCGTGGCGTCTTTGCTCGTTGCCCTGGTGCTCGGCGGCATCGGCGCCGGCATGGCGCCAGCGCAAGGCAGCGTGGGCATTGCCGGCTGCCACGCTGCAGCGTGGGTGCTGCACGCCATGTGGCTGTTGGTGCTGGTGGTCTATGGCCTCACGCTGGGCGTGGCCGGCCGCTTCTCGGCGGGTGCTTGGGCGGCGTTGGCCCTCTCCAGCGCGACGGGGGTGGCGTTGGTCATGCTGGTCGGCAGTGCCGCCCTCTGTTGAGTTGCGTGCGCAGCCTTAAACCGCCACCCGCGGCTCGAACTTGCTGCGCTTGGTCACGAAGAAGGTGCGCACGTTGCGAACTGCGGCCCGGTCCGAGAAGAGTTGGGCAGCTAGCGTCTGATAGCCGGCCATGTCCGGCACGTGCAGCACCAGCACCAGGTCCGGCCCGGCGCTCACGCGGTAGCACTGCTGCACGGCGGCTTCTGCGGCACAGCGCTGCTCGAACTGGCTCAGCAGTTCTTCCGTCTGCGCCTGCAGGCTCACTTCCACCACCGCCGTGAGCCCTGCATTTGCCCAGCGTGGGGCGAGCAGCGCCACTTCGCGTTCGATCACACCTGCCTCGCGCAAGCGCCGCACGCGGCGCAGGGTGGTGGCCGGCGAGGCGCCGACGCGCTCGGCCAGCGCCTGGTTGGTCAGGCTGGCATCGCGCTGCATCAGGTCCAGGATGCGGCGGTCGATCGCATCGAGGTCCGATGCGGCGGGGGTCTCAGAGGTGCCAATCATGGATGGAAGAATAGCGAACGGAATTCGAAGCTGAGAAAGAAAATTGCGGAATCGTCCGGAAGTGAAATGAATGATCTACAGGGTCAAGAAAGTGATTACTCATTTCATTTGAGTGTCGATAGCATGCGAAGCCTTGATCCATCCCCACAGCCGCGCGCGGCACCATGCCGCGCGAGCCAAGGGATCCATCGACCCGATTTCGACTTCCCCCTGACCCGGAACCCAGACCATGTGCGGCATCGTCGGCGCCGTCGCGCAACGCGACATCACCCCCATCCTCGTTGAAGGGCTCAAGCGGCTGGAATACCGCGGCTACGACTCCTGCGGCGTGGCCGTGCATGCGGGCGGCGTGAAGCGCGCCCGCAGCACCTCGCGCGTGGCCGAGCTGCAGGCCCAGGTGCAGGCCGAGGGCTTGGCCGGCAGCACCGGCATCGCCCACACGCGCTGGGCCACCCATGGCGTGCCCAGCACGCACAACGCCCACCCGCACTTCTCGCCGGACGAGACGCGGCCGCGTATCGCGCTGGTTCACAACGGCATCATCGAGAACCACGAGGCCCTGCGTGCCGAGCTGCAGGCCGCCGGCTACGTGTTCGTGAGCCAGACGGACACCGAAGTCATCGCCCACCTGGTGGACCAGCTGTACGACGGAGATCTCTTCACGGCAGTGCAGGCCGCCGTGAAGCGCCTGCAGGGCGCCTACGCGATTGCCGTGTTCTGCGCGGCTGAGCCGCATCGCGTGGTGGGCGCGCGCGAGGGCTCGCCGCTGATCGTCGGCCTGGGTCAGGGCGAAAGCTTCCTCGCCAGCGACGCAATGGCCCTGGCCGGCGTGACCGACCAGATCATCTATCTGGAAGAAGGTGATGTGGTCGATGTGCAGCTGGGCGGCGTGGCCATCGTCGATGCCGCCGGCAAGCCGGTGGAGCGCAAGGTGCGCACGGTGCAGGCGCACAGCGGCCAGGCCGAGCTCGGCCCCTACCGCCACTACATGCAGAAGGAGATCTTCGAGCAGCCACGCGCGATTGCCGACACGCTGGACAGCGTGGAGCGCATCCACCCCGAGCTGTTCGGGGATGACGCTGCAAAGGTCTTCTCGCAGATCGACCGCGTGCTGATTCTGGCTTGCGGCACGAGCTACTACTCCGGCTCGGTGGCGCGCTACTGGCTGGAGTCGATCGCAAAGATTCCCACGAGCGTGGAGATCGCCAGCGAATACCGCTACCGCGAGAGCGTGCCCGATCCGCGTACCCTGGTCGTCACCATCAGCCAAAGCGGCGAGACGGCCGACACCCTGGCTGCGCTGAAGCATGCGCGCGGCCTGGGCATGCAGTACACGCTCACCATCTGCAACGTGGAAACCAGCGCCATGGTGCGGGAGTGCAAGCTGCACTTTGTCACCCGCGCCGGCGCGGAGATCGGCGTGGCCTCCACCAAGGCCTTCACCACGCAATTGGTGGCCCTGTATCTGCTCACGCTCACGCTGGCCAAGCAGTTCGGCCGCCTGTCTGCAGGCGCGGAAGCCGCCGAACTCAAGGCCCTGCGCCACCTGCCCGCCGCCGTACGCAGCGTGCTCGCGCTGGAGCCGCAGACCATCGCCTTTGCCGAGCAGTTCGTGCCCAAGGAGCACGCGCTCTTTCTGGGCCGCGGCCTGCACTATCCGATCGCCCTGGAAGGCGCGCTCAAGCTCAAGGAGATCAGCTACATCCACGCCGAGGCCTACCCGGCAGGCGAGCTCAAGCACGGCCCGCTGGCGCTCGTCACCGACGCCATGCCCGTGGTCACCGTCGCCCCCAACGACGCCCTGCTCGAAAAGCTCAAGAGCAACATGCAGGAAGTGCGCGCCCGCGGCGGCGTGCTTTATGTGTTTGCCGACGACGACACCCACATCGAGCCCCAGCCCGGCATCCATGTGCTGCGCATGCCCGAGCACTACGGCGCGCTCTCACCGATCCTGCACGTGATCCCGCTGCAGCTGCTGGCCTATCACACGGCTGTAGCGCGGGGGACGGATGTAGACAAGCCACGCAACCTGGCGAAGAGCGTGACGGTGGAGTGAGTCCGCTGGGGGGATGATCTTCGTCAACCTGAGTTGACGATTCTGCGCGTAGCTTCGTAGTGACAATACGGAGCCCGCCATGCGCATTCTGCTGATCCACCCCAACTATCACTCCGGCGGTGCGGAGATCGCGGGCAACTGGCCACCGGCCTGGGTGGCCTATCTCACGGGCACGCTTAAGGCCAATGGCTATACGGATGTAGTCTTTGTGGATGCGATGACGCATCACCTGGACGACGAGCAGGTGCGCGCACGCATCGCCGAGATCGAACCGGATGTAGTGGGCGCCACCGCCATCACGCCGGCCATCTACAAGGCCGAACGCCTGCTGCAGATTGCCAAGGAGGTGAACCCAGCCATCGTCACGGTGCTGGGCGGCATCCACGGCACCTTCATGTATCCGCAGGTGCTGAGCGAAGCGCCCTGGATTGATGCGGTGGTCCGCGGCGAGGGCGAGCAGGTCTTTCTCAATCTGGTGCGGGCGGTGGACGAGGGGCGCTTCCTGACGGAGCGGCGCACGCTGCGCGGCATCGCGTTCATTGAAGACGGCAAGGTACATGCCAATGAGGCCGAGCCGCCGATCGAGGATCTGGACCGCATCACGCCGGACTGGGGCATCCTGGAATGGTCCCAGTACACCTATATCCCGCTCGGGGTGCGTGTGGCCATCCCCAACTTTGCGCGCGGCTGCCCGTTCACGTGCAGCTTCTGCAGCCAGTGGAAGTTCTGGCGCGACTATCGCATCCGCGACCCCAAGAAGGTTGTGGAAGAGATCGAGACCCTGGTGCGCGAGCACCAAGTCGGCTTCTTCATCCTGGCCGACGAAGAGCCGACCATCCACCGCAAGAAGTTCATTGCCTTTTGCGAGGAGCTGATCGAACGAAATCTGCCGGTCCAATGGGGCATCAATACGCGCGTCACGGACATCCTGCGCGACGAGAACCTGCTGCCGTTGTATCGCAAGGCCGGCTTGATCCATGTGTCCCTGGGTACAGAGGCCGCGGCGCAGTTGAAGCTGGACCGCTTCAACAAGGAAACCACCGTCGCTCAGAACAAGCGCGCCATCGAGCTCTTGCGTCAGAACGGCATCGTGTCCGAGGCGCAGTTCATCGTCGGCCTGGAAAACGAAACCGCCGAGACCCTGGAAGAGACCTACCAGATGGCGCGCGACTGGAACCCGGACATGGCCAACTGGGCCATGTACACGCCCTGGCCGTTCTCTGATCTGTTCCGCGAGCTGGGCGACAAGGTCGAGGTCTTCGACTTCGAGAAGTACAACTTCGTCACGCCCATCATGAAGCCCGACGCGCTGGACCGCGCCGAGCTGCTGGACCGCGTGATGAACAATTACCGCCGCTTCTACTTCCGCAAGGCGCTGCTGGACTACCCCTGGCGCGGCTCCGGCGGGCGGCGCAAGTACCTGCTCGGCTGCCTCAAGGCCTTTGCCAAGGCGGGCTTTGCGCGCACCTTCTATGACCTCGGGCGCGTGGGCTACTGGGGTCCGCAGTCCAAGAAGAACCTGGACTTTGCCTTCGATCCGTCTAGAAGACTCCGCACCGGCAGCGATGGCGTAGCCACCGACGACGGCTGGATCACCATGCACGGGCCCAAGATCGAGCACCGCAAGCAGCAGGGCGAGGCCGTGTCAGCCTGTGGCGGCGGCAAGGAGCAACTGGCGGACGCGGTGGAGCCTTAGCGGCACGGCGGGCTTTGACGACGGGGCGCGCATGCATCCACCGGCCCACATCGGCCCTAACGCCATCACCCGCGTGGCCGAGGCGCTGGATGCCCTGAGCACCGGCGAGATCAAGGTTCGCTTGTTTGAGGCGGCCGGGCTGACTCGTTACCTGGAGAAAGCTCCGCAAGCGCCTGTGCCTGAGACTGAAGTCGCCGCTTTGCACAGCAGTCTCTTCGATCAACTGCCCGAGCGCGAAGCCCGCCAGATCGCCCAACGCGCCGGTGAACTGACAGCCGACTACCTGCTCGCGCACCGCATTCCCCGGCCCCTTCAAGCGCTGCTGCGCGTGCTCCCCGCCGCGCTGCGCGCTCGCCTGCTGCTGAGCGCCATCGCCCGGCACGCATGGACTTTCGCAGGCAGCAGCGCCTTCAGCTACAGCGTGCAAGGCTGGACGCTGCCGCGTCTGCAGCTTCATTTACGTATCGACCACAACAGCGCCTGCGCTGGCCGACACACGGATGCGCCGTCATGCGACTACCACCGCGCGGTGTTTCAACGCCTGCTCAATGCGCTGGTGGGGCAGTTGGAGGTGCGGGAGGTGGTTTGTTGCGCGTGCGGAGCGGCAGGGTGTGAGTTTGTGGGTGCAGTTGCGCATGCTCGGCAGCCCAACGCGCTGTGAAGATATTTCCAGTGCCCTGGCCTGGCGTTGCAGCGCCCTATCGGAGCGTTGAGAGCATCGAGCAGCATTTCGGCCTGATGGGCGGCCTCTCTCTAGTCGTTTTTTGTGGAGCTGCCCGGGGCTGAGCGCCGGGTTTCGCGGGTCACCGCTCCGCGCCGGTGAAGCCGGGGTTTCGACACGCAGTGCGTGGCGCCGGCTGAACGACGAGCGCGTACTCGCGCGAGGCTCCCCGAAGAGTGTTCGCTTGCAAGCGAACACCCCGTTACCCGCCGGCGCCTGTTCTGACTGACCGACCGCCCTGCGGGCGGGTGGGGGTGGGGGCATAAACGAATGCGGGACTCGGAACGGTCTGCCGAGTTAACGC
Source organism: beta proteobacterium AAP99 (assembly GCA_001295775.1). Taxonomy (GTDB): domain Bacteria; phylum Pseudomonadota; class Gammaproteobacteria; order Burkholderiales; family Burkholderiaceae_C; genus Piscinibacterium. Next base: position 38,941 of record LJIA01000020.1, on the reverse strand, counting down.
TCAAATCAGTAGTTTTCGGACTAAAAATGAACCAACTCACAATTGCTGAAGAGGTCCACCAGACAAGCGGTAAGCGGTCGATTGATCCATCAAAATAAGATTGAAATCGGCCGAACAAAGCAGTTGCTGAATTGCTCCGTCGCTGCGCCGAGGGGTCGCCCGGTTCCGTCCCGAAGGGCCGGCGGCTCGTGTAAGGGGCCACTTCGGAAGCACCACACGTGAATAGCAGGTTCCAGGAACTCCGTTCCGCCAAAGCGCGTTGACTAGCATCTTCCGACGAGTGTCCCGTCTTATATCAATAAACGCGTCCCCGCACGATGGTTGTCCTTCGACGAATTCACCGCGTTTCTCAGAGTAGATAAAAATTCGATATATATAATAAGTGCTTTGTCCATCATCGATATGATAGATCGCAAAGTCTTTTTACCGTCGAAGTTGTAGTCATCGATCTTGAAATTGATCGCCTTCTCTGTCTCCATTTCGATAACTTGCTTCCGCGAGTGCTCAGTTTTTTTAACTCTTGCAAGAATAACGGTCGAGTTATCGATTGTTATTGAATAGCGGATGCTGGGCGCTACTGCCAGGGTTAGTGGTTGCAGAATGAGAGCTTCGTCAGACGCAAATACGCTGGGCGCATTTAGCGCGAGCAAGAGCGGCAGCGTGAATATCGGCGAACGAGTCCTATGCTTCATGGTTTTTCGTGTGTTCAGCGTCTACCGCAACTTCACATCAATTGTTCCATTTGCACCCGCCTTGCACGGACGATGAGATGTTTGGATCGACTTCGAAGTTGTATTTATGGCCCGATGGTAGTCGCTCATACGCCATGGAGATTAGTGACGTTCCTTGGCTTGTCAAGCTATATCGCCCTGTAATTCTTCTCTCGGTTATCTCAAGCCATTCAGTCGAAATCTCATCGGCGCGATCGGTGTTGTGGGAGCTTTCGCTTTGCCCCTGTATAAGTGAGATGGGTTTTGCGGATTTTTCATATTTGACAAGACCAAATCCGTGTTTTACTGCGGCGTCGTAGTACGTACGAAGCTCGAACCGTATCATCGGTTTGGTTGGTGTCGTGAAGCAAAACACCTCTATGCTTACTTGAGCATGCGAGTCAGTAAATGCTAAGCACAGTCCAAGCCAAGCACATGCTTTTGCAAATGTGTTTGACATCTTTGGTTTGATGGCTTTGCCGTTACAATGATGCGTTAACGCTGCACGTAATTCTGTGGTATTGTATTCGCCGTCGCGGATCACTCCGCACGAAAGGCTTGTCTGTACGATGAAGGGCTGGTATATGTTCGTATGCGCGGAGCCGATTTTATTGCTGCATCGACCGTTGATCTTCTGGGTCGGCGCTTGGTTTATCTTGTTGGGCGGTTTACGTTTCGTTCTGTATATCTCTGGCCATCCCAGATGTAAATAGTAACCGACTCGGGTGAGCCGCCACTACCTGTTTCTTTGGTGCGCAAATTCCTCTTGCCTTTGGTGGATTGCCGCAAGATATTTATATCTGATCCAAAAAAACTAAATTGGTAGGCGATTGATTCTTGCGTGGACACAAAAACAATCATCGGGTAGTTTTTAGGCTTTCGGGTTGGCTTTGCAACGCATAGGAGATGTTTTTTGTCTTTGTCTATGAAAATACTGTTGGTTTCTATGCGCTCTCTGAGTTGATCTTTGTCGCAGGCGGACTCATCCCCGCAAGCGATTTCCTTGAATTCGGTGTCCTCATAACTCGCTTCAATGATTGCGCTTTGATCGCGAACAGAAAAGCAGTTTTGCGCTCCGGAGGCAGCGCTAATAGTCGCGAGGGTGGTTAGGAGAAAGAGTCTTGCCGCAAACATGCTTCACCTCGGTCTCTGATAGTCAAGTGGTACATCGATCGTGTGCGTCGTTGCTATGTAGCCCTTTTTCTGCCTGCCATTCCTATCCAGTGCTGGACTGCCATCCGCATTTGAAAGCAACTCTTTATTTGAGTTTCGACGCCAGTCGAAAGTGAGTGATTCGCTGGCTCCGGGTCTGATCAAGTTGAGCAACAAATATTTCATATAAACAAACGCTTGCATGCGAGTTCCTAGTCCATTTATATTTTGAACGGGAACATTTCCATTTGTGGATCTGCTGCAAGCAATTATCTTTGCATTTGTAATCCCCTCATCGGAGGGTTCAAGTACATTTTTGCCCGTAGCGGTTATTTCAGGGCAGGTCCAGTAGAAACAGGCGCTGTCTGCACAGTTGTGCGCATTGTATGTTGAGTTGTCCGTTGCAAGCTGAGTGTTGGGGTTCCAGCCGAGTTCAGTAAACTCTACAGGAACGGAGCTTGCGGGGAACCCTCGATATGCCCCGTATTTTTTGTAGTTCGCTAAGTGCGTTAGTTGAATCAAACCTCGTCCGTACCAAGGGGCGTAGGAAGCGGTTTCCCCGCTGCCTTCTTTAACGTATTGCAAGTATCCACTCTCCTCGATTACCTGTGCGAGAAAGTGTGCAATGCGCTGCTTGCTACTCGAAATGCAATACTTTCGCATTGACAGGTTCAGATGTGGTGTCCAACGAGAAAGTCGTGTGCGGGCGGCGCCCCATTCTGCAATAGTTTGGTTTTCCCAAGTGGTTCCGCGCAAGTGAAGATTGCGCCGGGGAAGGCACTGTGTGAGTTCATTAATGCTCAGCCACCCAGACTTGATGAATACGGCAATAAATGCCCTCGGCTGCAAATGCCAGTGGTTTTTCTCTAGCCCAGATATTGCCGCAGCACCCCACCAACCCAGCGCCTTCACGTGAGCCTTGAAGTCCTTGTAGTCGGGGTCCTCTTTCATCGGCTCAATCATCACCAGCTTGGCTTCGTCGGCGATTTTGAGCCAGCCCCACTGGGCGTTGATGTCCGCCTCTGTGTCCACCCAATCAGTGGGGAACTTGGCGATCGTCTTCTCCAGGCGCTTCTTGACCCAACTGGCGTTCAAGCGGGATTCAAGTTCTGCGGGGTTCACAATGCGGTCTTTATTGGCGTCGGCTGGGTCAGTGACCCACGCTTTGATCTTGGACGCTTCGGAGCGGCTGTCTACTGCGTGTCCATCGTCGTTGAGCACCGTCCAGCCGGCCCAATGCGGGAAGTCGGCATCACTGAAGATTCTGATGTCAGTGGCGTTCAGGTTCACCCAGCCTTCTTCGGTCGCGCTGTAGGCGACCTTCTGCCAATTGGGCACGGTGTGGGGGACGGCGGTCTCGTTGGCGGTGTCAATCACCCGGCCAAAGCGCAGCATCTCGTAAACCGCGCTGGGCGCAGGGCGGCCCGTCGCAGGTTGAGCTGCACTGAGGTTGGTCGCCGTCAGGTAGTGCTCGTACTCGTAGTTCTCAAACGTACGATCTTCGGTGACCTTCCGGCCGTTGCGATCTGTTGTGACTCGTCGCGTGACCGTCGCTTTCGTCCCTGCAACCGTGAGTGGCAAGAATTGCGCTTCCTCCGACTCCTCTCCGGTTTCGGTTGAGCGGCGCTGCGTGTAGGCATAGAAATACACCGCACCCCGCTCAGCCGCCGGCCCATCACCCGCCCGGTAGCGCATGCCCACATAGAAGCTGTTGTCCGCATCCACCGTGTGAACCGGCGGATTCGTGGCTGAAGGCGGGGCAGTGACGTTGTCTGCGGGCTTGGTCGCGTAGAAGTGCGCGCCGCTGGGTAGCTGGAAATAGATCTCCCCGAACACCGCATCGCTTCTGCCGTGCGCAGTGGTGGCGACTTCGGCTTGGGTGCCGGGCCGTCCAATCAGTTTGCGCAGGTTGGCGTCGTCGCAAATGATCTCGAAATGGATGCGATGGGCGTCGCCGTACACCTTGCCAGCTGTCCCGATCTCGTCTTTGCGATAGATCCGTTGGCCCTTATGGGCGGCGGCTTTGATCTGACCCGAGAGGTGCATGTAGATCGAGTAGTAGACGATGTTCGTGGCGTGCTCCCCCGTTCCGATGTCGGTGGTGTGCTTGATCACCACGACGCCGTTGTCGGTCCACTTAGCCACACCGGCCGTGTCTGAGTAGTTCTGCGCGTGGGTGACATCCGTGCTTTCTGGGGTGGCATCGCGGTGATAGACCACGTCCCCGTCGGCAATCGCACGCACCGGCGCGCGTCCACCCGCAGCCAAGGTGGGCGCCTCCAGATGCAGGCCGCCGTGCCAGCACATGTTGAAGCTGACCGGGAAGGTGCCATGCCCGGGCGCATCGCCCTTCATGCACTTGGCGATCCACTGTTCGTCAGTGTCTTCTTCGCCGCGGTCGGCCAGAAACGGGGGGCTGATGATCATGGTTCAGTCAGAGGGCGGCGTGAGATGCGGCACATATTTCGGGGGGCAAAACAGCCCACTTACCGCTTGTCTGTAGCCACTCTTGGGTCAAGTACATATACAGCATTCAATTGAAAAGACGGACTACATAGGCCATAAATTCAACAAAAATTTGATAATGCAAATCGTGCTCCGGCTTGCACTTTGGCTCCAACTCGCACGGGCGTGGCGCGCTGCGCGGTGTCAACTGGACACCTTGAAACGCCGCTTCAGCTTGAGCTCCGTCTCTTTGAACTCCGGGAACTTAGGCTGATACGACGCCGCCCCCTTCAACGCAAAGCTGGCTGCTTTCACGGTGAAGGTCCCCGGGCAGCCGATCTCCACCTTGCCGCCCTCGATCTTCAGATAGGCGCCACCGCTTTCCACCAGCGTCACATGCTGCTGGGCTTCCATCAGGATGTGTTTGCTCGTGGCCGTGGCGTGGATGGATTGCTCTGCGCTGATCTCCGTGTCGGCGTGCTGGCTTTGGATCAGCACCTTGCCCTGATTGGCGATGCTGTGCAGGCCGCCGGCCTGGGCGAAGCTGCGGATGCCGCTGGCTGCATGCAGGTGGGTTTGCTGGCCGCTGGCGAGCTGCACGTGCTTGCCGGCCGCGGCATCGATGTGGCTGCCTGCGGCGAGGCCGAGCATCTTCGGTGTGGCCACCGCCACGCCGGCCGGGCTGAAGGCGCTCAGATGGTTGCGCGTGGGATCCTTGCCTTCTTGCTCATTGTTGGCCCCCGTGCCCAAGCCCTTGATCTGCGTGAACTGCGCCTCCTGCGCGGTCTGGTCTGGGCCTTGGCCGGTCTTCTCATCGACGCTCTGTTCGTCCTTGCCGGTGGCCGCACCCGCGGTGCTCGCGCTCTTGGAGAGGCTCTTGGCGAGGGTGAGGGCCTGTTCGAGCGCACTGACCAAGGCCTCGCGATCAATGTGCCCGCCGCCGCCAGCGCCCTGCGGGTCGGTGCTGAGCAGCAAGCCTTTGGCGGCACGCACGGCGCCCCAGGCGTCTGAGCGCACCTCGAAGCCTTCGCCGCGCGGGCTGGCGGACGATTGCGCAACTGCGCCAGCTTCTTCGGCACTGTCCGAGCGCGGCGCAATCTCGTAGCCCAGGTTCAGCTGTGTGGCTGCGTGTGTACTGGCGGCCTGGGTGCGCAGTTGCTCGGGCGTGTCATCGAACAGCAGCTGGTTGTAGCCACCGCCGTTCAGTTCCTTGCTCTTGAAGCCAGCCAGCGCCTGGTTACCCGGCAGGCTGCCGGTGTGGCTGAACGCGGCAGGGCGGTTAAGACCGTTGTATAGGCGGCCGGTGACCACGGGTGCTTCAACGTCGCCCTCGATGAAGGCCACCGACACCTCCTGGCCCACGCGGGGCAGGAACTGCGCGCCCCAGCCGGCGCCGCCCCAGGGCTGGGCCACGCGCAGCCAGCAGCTGTCCGAACCGGAGCGCTGACCATATCGATCCCAGTGGAAATGCACCTTGATGCGGCCGTGCAGGTCGGTGTGAATCTCCCCGGCACCACTGTCAACGACAGTGGCCGTGTGCGTGCTGGGCACCACGGGACGTTGCGTGGTGCGCGCGGGGCGGAACGCGAGGCTGGCGGGCTGTGCATCAATCTCGCAGGCGAAGTAAGCACCTTGTGCGGCCGATTGCGTCGCACCCGTACCGCCGGTCAGCTGCCCTTGAAGCGCGGGAAGATCACGCGAAATCAGTTGCGCAAGCAGCGTGGGGTCCAGCCCCTCGTAGTTGGCGAACACCGCCGTAAGACGGTGCGCCACGATCAGATAGCTCTGGTTGTGCGCCGGACGGGTGTGACGCTGCAGCGTGAAGGTGGCGCCGGCGTACAGGCCGCGCGCAGTGCTGCGCCCGGTGTAGCGCTGCGTGGGGGCCGCCAGGCTGTCCAGCAGCACCTCGGCCTGATGCGCACTCTCGCTCTCGTCGCGGCTTTCCTTGTGGAACTGGCCGGCCGTGAAAACCTCGCCCACGGAGGCACCCAGAGCCTGAGGCAGGTTGCCAGGCTGGGTGCGGCTTTCACTGCGCGGCGCCTTGGGAGACAGGAAGCTGTAGTCCGTCAGCACGGCCTGCTGGCTGGCCACGCTGCGTGTGGGCTGCCAATCCAGCATCGATTGCTCGTCATCGCGCCGACGACCCACTTGGGCGTTGAAAGGCACTGCTTCGTAGCCTACGCAGTCCGTGTGCTTGGCGATGCTGTCGGTCAGGATCAGCGTGTGGCCCTGCGCGTCATGGCGCCAATGCAGCGTGATGCCTTCCAGCTCGCAGAGCCAGTTCACGAAGTCCAGATCGCTCTGGCGGTACTGCACCGTGTAGGGGCGCTTTACGTAGCTGTGGGTCAGCTTGACTTCAAAACGCGAGACCGCATGGTCTGCAAACACGGTTTGCAGAATCTCCGGCACGGTCTGGTCCTGGAAGATCCGGCAGTCCGTGGTCAGTGAGAGAAACCACAGCCAGGGGCGCAGTTCGATCTCGTAGCGTGTGTAGCGGCCGACTTGATCCAGCACGCGCGCTTGCGCAGCGATGCCGTCAATGAAGCGCACGGTCTCGTCGTGCAGGTTGTGGCGGATGCGAACACTGAATCGCTTCCCAAGCATCCGATGCGGGTCGATGCCTGCATCCAGGCTCAGGCACTGCAAGGTGCTGGCATGCGCCTGATTGAGCGCTTCGTGGTGCTCGATCCGGTGAAACAGCAGCGCGTGTTTGCTCAGTCCCGGCGGGGCCTGAAGCACGGCAAACGGCGTAGACATGGCATGATCCCGTGGGTCCGCGGCGCAATGCTGGAGGGGCTTGCACTCTGTACAGACCAGACGCGATCGAGTGTATGCAGGCCTCTTTCGCGCGGGCGCGCGGCGTGGTGTGAAGCCATCCCGCAAGTCGGGTACGCCGTGGCCGTGTGCCGCGCGGCGCTACCTGATCCTGGCGATTCCATTGAGCTTTTGTCGCCGCGCTCTATGGGTGGCTGGCCCTGCAGCTGGGGCAGACCTGCACTTCCACGTTCACATGCGCCAGTTCCGCGATGTGAGCGAGCCGGTCGCGATACACGGCCGCATCGGCGGGCTGACCGGCCACTACAGAGGCAATGACCGCCCAGTTGTCGCGGCCCACCCGCCAAAGGTGCAGCTCCGCAATCTGCGTATCGCCGTCAGCCCGCAGGGCCTGCTCGATCTGTTCGCGTAGCTTCGGATTAGGCTCGGCATCCAGCAGGGTGTGCGCGGATGCACGACCGAGGTTGACGGCCCAGACGGCGATCATCGCAGCGCCCACCAAGCCCACGGCGGGGTCCAGCCAGACCCAGCCCAGCGTGGCTGCACCCGCAAGTGCCAGGAGCGCGAGAACGGAGGTCAGTGCATCGGCCAGCACATGCACGTACACCGCGCGCAGGTTCAGGTCGCGTGCGGCGCCGTGGTCGTGCGCGCGATCATGACCGTGCCTGCGGTCGTGGTGGTGGTCGACATCATCGTGCCCGTGCCCGTGCCCGTGGTGCGCATGGCCTCCCTCAGCGCCGTGCAGCAGCCAGGCACACACCAGATTCACCACCAGACCCACGAGGGCCACCCAGAAGGCCGTGCCGGTGTCGATCGTGGTGGGGCGATACAGCCGTGCGATCGACTCTGCCGCGATCGCTATGCCAACCAGCCCCAGTGCCACACTGCTGCCGAACGCAGCCAGCACCTCGATCTTCCAGGTGCCAAAGGAAAAACGCGGGTCACGCGCCCAGCGACGCGCCAGCACGTAGGCACCCAGGGCCACGCCCATGGCGGCCGCATGCGTCCCCATGTGCCAGCCGTCGGCCAGCAGGGCCATGGAGCCCGTGAGCCATCCAGTGATGATCTCCACCACCATCGTAATCAGTGTGATCAGCAGCACCGCCAGAGTGCGGCGTTCACCCGTGGGGTTGCCGGCATCGAAGACGTGGCTGTGCTGGAAGTTCGCGATGTCGTGCTGGTGCGTGCTCATGGCGGATGGATCAGTGGCAGTGGTGTTCACGGCTTGCGCAGGACTCGCCCGCGAGATCGTTCAGGATCGGGCAGCTGGGTCGATCATCGCCCGAGCAGCCGTGCATCAGCGTCACCAGCGTCTCCCGCATCGCCTGAAGCTGGGCGATGCGCTGCTCCAATTCCTCCACGTGCTTCATGGCGACCTGACGCACCTCGCGGCTGGCGCGCTGCTTGTCCTGCCAGAGCGAGAGCAGCTGGCGGATCTCCTCGATGGAAAAGCCCAGGTCCCGCGAGCGGCGGATGAAGCGCAGGGTATGCAGCTCGCTGGCGCCATAGGTGCGGTAGCCACCGTCGGTGCGCGCGATGCCGCCCAGCAAGCCGAGCGACTCGTAATGGCGGATCATCTTGGCCGATACGCCGGACTCGGCGGCAGCCTGGCCGATGGTGATAGCTGCGGGAACGGAAGCATTCATCGTTTCGGACTCCAACGATTCAGAAGCAGGGCATTGCTGATGACGCTGATCGACGACAGCGCCATGGCCGCGCCGGCCAGCACCGGCGACAGCAGGCCGAGCGCGGCCAGCGGGATGCCGATGGCGTTGTAGCCAAAGGCCCAGAACAGGTTCTGGCGGATCTTGCGCACGGTGGCGCGCGAGATGTCGATGGCATCGGCCACGCGCGCCGGGTCATTGGCCATGAGCGTGATGGCCGCGGTGTTCATGGCCACGTCCGAGCCGCTGCCCATGGCCACGCCGACGTCCGCGGCGGCCAGCGCCGGCGCGTCATTGATCCCGTCGCCCACCATGGCCACGGGGCCGAAGTGCTTGAGCTTCTCCACGTGCGCGGCCTTGTCGCTGGGCAGCACCTGAGCGTGGATGTCTTCGATGCCGAGCAGCTCGCCGATGTGGCGTGCGGCGCTGGCGTGGTCGCCGGAGAGCAGCACCGGGCGGATGTTCAGGCGCTTGAGCGCGGCAACAGCCGCGGCGCTCTGCGGGCGCGGCGTGTCGCCAAAGCCGATCATGCCGATGAGATGAGGCCTCTCACTGCCGCCGGGTGCCGGCAATTCCGCGAGCCACGAGACCGAGTGCCCCTGCGCCAGTGCCGTGGCTTCCGCGCGCGAGAGCGCCGTGGTCGCCACGCCCAGCTGCGCCATGTAGCGGCCGCTGCCCAGCGCATAGATCTGCGTGCCGATCCGGCCTTGCAGGCCATAACCCGCAAGGGCCTGAATGTCGTGCGCAATCAACGGCATTGCATCGCCGAGCGCGGATGCGTGCGCGATCAGCGCATGGGCCAGCGGGTGCGCGCTGCCGGCGGACAGGGCCGCAGCCTTGCTCAGGAGTTCGGCGTCGCTTGCGCCTTCCGCGGCGGCCACGTCGACCACGCGCGGCTGGCCGATCGTGAGCGTGCCGGTCTTGTCGAAGGCCACCACCTTGAGGCGGTGCGCCCGCTCCAGCGCCTCGGCGTCCTTGATCAGAATGCCGTGCCGTGCCGCCACACCGGTACCCGCCATCAGCGCGGCGGGCGTGGCCAGGCCCAGTGCGCAGGGGCAGGCGATCACCAGCACCGCCACGGCATTGATCAGCGCCGTGCTCCACTGCCCCGTGCTCAGGCCCCAGCCGAGCAGCGTGCCCAGCGCGATCGCCAGCACCACCGGCACGAACACGGCGGCCACCTGGTCCACCAGGCGCTGCACCGGCGCCTTGCGCGTCTGCGCCTGCTCCACCTGATGCACGATGCGCGCGAGCAGGCTTTCGCGGCCCACGGCGCTGATGCGCGCGACCAGCCGCCCCTCGCCGTTCACGCTGCCGCCGACGATGGCGTCGCCCAGCGCGCGCGCCACCGGCAGGCTTTCGCCCGTGAGCATGGACTCATTGAGCTGGCTTGTGCCTTCGACGATCACGGCATCTGCGGCCACGGCCTCGCCGGGGGCCACGAGCAGCAGATCGCCGACCTTGAGCTGTGCTGTGGGCAGGCTGCGGGGCTGACCGTCAATCATCACGGTGGCGGTGTCCGGCGCCAGCGCCTGCAGCGCGCGTATGGCCGCCGTGGTCTTGCGCTTGGCGCGTGCCTCCAGCCACTTGCCCAGTAGAACAAGGGTGATCACGACCGCGGCGCTTTCGAAGTACAGATGATGCGGATCGGCCCAGAGGTTGAACAGCGACAGCCCGAATGCCGCGCTCGTGCCCAGCGCCACCAGCAGATCCATGTTGCCGCTGCCGGCACGCGCCGCGTGCCAGCCTGCGCGATAGAAGCGCGCACCAAAGACGAACTGCACCGGCGTGGCCAGCAGCAGTTGCAGCCAGCCGGGGAGCATCCAGTGCTGGCCCCAGAGCAGGCCGATCATCGGCAGCGCGAGCGGCAGGGTGAGCAGGGCGCTACCCCAGACGGCGATGCGGTCCTTGCGCGCCTGCGCCTGCGCGAGCGCCTCGGCCTGGGCGCGCTGCGCGTCGTCCTGCAGCGGCGTGCCGTGGTAGCCGGCGCGCTCCAGCGCCTGGGTGAGGGCGGCAGTCGCGGTGCCGGCCAGCAGCTGCACGTGGGCCCGCTCGTCGGCCAAATTGACTGTGGCACTCAGCACGCCGGGCGCTTGAACCAGCGCGCGCTCCACCCGGCCGGCGCAGGCGGCGCAGGTCATGCCGCTGATCTGCAGGTCCACACCCAGCCGGGGCACGGCAAAGCCCGTGCGCTCGATGGCCTGCACCGCGGCCGTGGCGGCGTCGGCCAGCGGGCTGCTCTTGGGCGGCTCGACGTCCAGCCGGGCAGATTCCGTGGCCAGGTTCACGGTGGCCTGCAGTACACCGGGCACAGTGGCCAGTGCACGCTCCACCCGCGCCACGCAGGAGGCGCAGGTCATGCCGGAGATGGGGAGGGTCAGGGTCTGCATGGACTGAGGCGCGTCGCCGCCTGCAGGCGCCGCGGCGTGGGCCGGTTTACAGATTCAAGCTTCCCATGATGTGAGGGTCAAGACCAGCATGGCTGGCATGGCGATTGCGAGAGATCAAGCGATGCCGAACGCTCGCGCGCCGGGCTTGACCCTGCCCCGTGGCAAGCTGCACGCTGAATGGAGTCTCTCAAGAAAGCGCCCAGATGATTCGCCTGCACGTTCCCGACATGACCTGCGGTGGTTGCGCCGCCGCCATCACCCGTGCCCTGCACAGCGCAGACACCCAGGCACAGATCCAGATCGATTTGCCCAGCCATCAGGTCAGTGTGCAAAGCCGTCTGGGTGCGGATCAAGTCCTGAATGCACTCAAGACCGCAGGCTTCACGCCGGAGTTGCAGGCGGCCTGAGGCCTCGCCCGGGTTCTGCAGCCTGGATCAAGGACTGGTGCGGTTTTTCAGGCCAAAGTGGCTGAAGAAGCGCGCCAGACAAGCGGAAAGCCGATTAGGTATGGCCCGTCGGCGCGCGGTAGTGCCGCTGACAGGCGTTCACGGCGCAGCGAGGCTCCAAACGCGAAAACGCAGATTGAGCATTGGAGCGGCTCTCCAGGGTAAATCGCCTGAAAACCCGCATGGGACAAGCGGAAAGGGCTAGCGGTCCGCAGACGGCACTTCAGCTGCTGGCAGGCTAGAAGAACAGCACCGGCGCCACGAAGGCGAAGAACGCGCCCACCAGATAGATCGCCACCGACACGCCGTACACCCAGGCCGAGATGCGCCGGGTTCGCATGCAGGTGGCGGCCAGGGCGGGGTCGGTGGGGCAGGGCTCGAAGCGGGCGCGCCATTGCAGCCAGCCCGCCAAAGCGAGCATCACGCCCGCCGCGGCAAACACCCAGGCGGAGCGCTCCGAGAACCACACGAGCGCCGGCACGGCCGACACCAGCCCAGCCAGCGCCGCGCCCGCACCGAGCGCCACCAGCAGCGCGGGCAGGGCGCAGCAGATCAGCGTGCCGCCGCTGGTGAACAGCGACAGCAGGCTGGCCGTACGGGACGCATTGGTGGTGGGCGTCATGCGGAGTCCGGCGTGGGCAGGAGGATTTACTTCTTGACGTACTGCGCCTTGATGGCCGCCACGGTCTGCGGCACGTACTCGGCCTTGACCACGTCATAGCCGGCGTCCTTGATGTCGGCCTTGAACTTGTCCAGCGCCATGGTCTGGCCAGGCTTGAGCTGCACCGCCACGACCTTGTTCTTCAGGTCGACGAACACGGCCTGCGTGGCAGCCTGATTGGTCATCTTCATCTCGATGCCCTGCGCGCAGAAAGCGCAGACCATGCCGTTGACTTCGGCTCGGATGGTCTGCACGCCTTCAGCGGCCTGAGCGGCCAGAGCGGATGCAGCCAGGGCGGCGGCGATGACGAGCTTCTTCATTTCAGACTCCTTCACAACAGACTTAGAACGCAAAAACCTTCATCACCGCCACGCGGGGCTTGCCCTCCGTGTTGGCGCCTACTTCGACATACAAACTCTTGTGGATGAAGCGCAGGAAGGGGGTGACTTCCACCTTGTCGTCAAAGCGCGGCATCCGCTTGGCTTCGACCACCAGCCAGGGCTGCCATTCATCGAAATTGACTTCGTAGAACGAAAACCCGGCCTGCGCCTTGTAGGTGTCGTACTGCAGACCGCCCTTGCCGCGCAAAGTTGCAGCGGACACCAGGGTGTACAGCCGTGTGGTTTCCCAATCGAATTGCACCATCGGCATCCAGCCTGTGCGATCTGCCATGCGGTGGCCGCTGGGATGGATCTCGCGGGTGGTGCCGACGTCCAGCGCAAACCACAGATTGGCCTGGGAGTCCGGGCGGTTCCAGCGGGCGACGCGACGCACGTAATTCACGCCGGTGTGCTCCACCCGGTGGCGGCTGTCGTCCATCTTCCAGCGGTGATAGCCCACGCCGAGTGCATCCTTGCCGGTCAAGGCGCGGTTGATCATCCAGTCCTGGTTGAGTTCACTGGCCTCGCCCATGACCATCCAGGAGTCCTTGAAGCCGGTGAGTGGGCCGGCGCTGGCCAGCGCCGGCAAGGCAAGCAGCGCGCACGCACACAGGCGTGCTGCGCGGATCATTGACAGTGCGAACGTGGATCTCATGACGCCACTATGGACATTGCCATCGTGGGAAGCTCAAGCCGCGCGATGTGGCACGACGGCACGGCCGGGGAAACCCGGACTCGCCGTGCCGTTCAGGCTTCCGATTCGTCCCGGTAGGCGCGCCAGGCCTTCATGCGAACGCTGAGCACCTTGTTCTGACGCACAAAGATGGAACATGCATCACAGGCGAGCAGGTGCAGGCGCAGGCTCAGCCTCTCGAGGAGGCTGAGGTTTCGGTCCTGCGACTGCAGGACCATGACGAAGACTTCTCTGCACGTTTTCATTTCAGTTGTTCTTGGCCGCCTGCCCGAACCAGTTGATTTCGAGACATTCGCGCAGACGTGCGCGCGCTCGATGCAGCAGGACCCATGCATTCGTCGGCGTCACCTGCAAGGCCTTACAGATCTCCTCGGTCTCCAGCTCCATCCACTCGCGCATCATGAACAGGCGGCCCTGCGTACTGGGCAGCTTTTCCACACAGGCTTCCAGTGCGGCGAAGAAGGCGCCGCGCTCGTAGTCGCCCTCGGGGTTTCCCCAGTCCGTGGGCTTTTCGCGCCAGTGGCCGGTGCTGTCGAACAGGGCGTCGAGCATGTCGGATTCGCTCTCGTCGTCCTCGCGGCTGATCTGCACCCATCGCTGCCCGGCGCGCAGCACATCGATGATCTTGTGCTTCAGGATGCCCGTGACATAGGTACGCAGCTGGCTGCGGCCTGCAAAGGCCTGGGGCTTTTCGAGTACGGCCAGCAGGGTGTCGGAGACGCAGTCCTCGGCGGTGGCCTCGTCGCGCAGCTGCAGGCGCGCGTACTTGAGCAGGGCGGGGCGCAGGGCTTCGAGGTCGGCGGGTTGCGGTGTCGAAGCGGCGGACGGAGGTGCAGGCGGCGGAGCGGGCATGGGCGGATTGTGCGGGGCCGCAGGCCGGCGCTGCAAGCGTTTGCGCGCATATCGCGCTGGGCAGCGCGGCAGCGGCGCAGGCTCGATAAGATTGCCGCCGATCACGTCGGCATGCTTCGAACCGCTATTTTCAAGCCACCGGCCACACCGCAACCGGACCCGCCCCAATGACCGAATCCGCCACACCCAAGCACGAAGCCGCCCGCATCCTCGTCGAGGCCATGCCCTACATCCGCCGCTACTACGGCAGGACGCTGGTGGTGAAGTACGGCGGCAATGCGATGGTGGACCCGCAGCTGCAGGCGGCCTTTGCGCAGGACGTGGTGCTGCTCAAGCTGGTGGGCATGAACCCGATCGTGGTGCATGGCGGCGGCCCGCAGATCGATCAGGCCCTGGATCGCCTGGGCAAGAAGGGCACCTTCATCCAGGGCATGCGCGTGACCGACAAGGAGACCATGGACGTCGTCGAGTGGGTGCTGGGTGGCGAGGTGCAGCAGGACATCGTGGGTCTGATCAACCACGCGGGCGGCAAGGCCGTGGGCCTCACCGGGCGCGACGGCGGTCTGATCCGCGCGCGCAAGCTCCTGATGAAGGACATGAAGGACCCGAACGTCACGCACGACGTCGGCCAGGTGGGCGAGATCGAGAAGATCGATCCCTCGGTGGTCAAGGCCCTGCAGGACGACCAGTTCATCCCGGTGATCTCGCCGATCGGCTTTGGTGACGACAACGAGAGCTACAACATCAATGCCGATCTGGTCGCCGGCAAGCTGGCCGAGGTGCTCAAGGCCGAAAAGCTCGTACTGCTGACCAACACGCCGGGCGTGCTCGACAAGAACGGCAACCTGCTCACGGGCCTGACCAGCAAGCGGATCGACGAGCTGTTCGAGGACGGCACCATTTCCGGCGGCATGCTGCCGAAGATTTCGTCGGCGCTGGAAGCTGCCAAGAGCGGCGTGAACAGCGTGCACATCATCGACGGCCGCGTGCCGCACGCCCTGCTGCTGGAGATCCTCACCGATTCCGGCGTGGGCACGATGATCCGCAGCCATTGAACCTCTGGGGCATTGTCAGCGTGACATGCACGGCCTGAAATCCCACCTAAAATCGGCCGAGATCCGCACCCCACAAGCGGAAACTGGCCAATTGGCATCTTCAATAGAAAACTGAAGATCTAGGTTTCAGGTCTTAATAAATCAACGTTCAGTTGAAAATCAGCTGCACTGAATCGTCTCGCCCTTCATGCCCGGCATCTGGTTCTTCGACCTCGACAACACCCTGCACAACGCCAGCCACGCGATCTTTGGCGGCATGGATGAGCGCATCAACCAGTGGATCATCCAGCACCTGCAGGTGGACGCCGCCGAGGCCGACCGCATCCGCCGCGAGCATTGGAAGCGCTACGGCGCCACGCTGATCGGGCTGGTGCGCCACCACGGCGTGGACGGCCTGCAGTATCTGGAAGACACCCACCGCTTCGACCCGCGGCCGTTGATGCGCTTTGAGCGCGGCTTGGTGCGCAAGCTCGCGCCGCTGCCCGGCCGCAAGATGCTGCTGACCAATGCGCCATCGATCTACTCGCGCCGCGTGATGGCCGAGCTGGATCTGGACCGCCGCTTTCATGGCCACATCGCCATCGATCACATGCGCGTGTTCGGCCAGTTCGCACCCAAGCCCAGCAAGCGCATGCTGCGCCAGCTGCTGGCGCGGCATCGCATCCAGCCGCATCAGGCCGTGCTGGTCGAAGACTCCGTGGCCAACCTCAAGGCCGCGCGGGCCATCGGCATGCGCACCGTGCTCGTGCGCGGCTACACCCGCGGCGCGGTGCGATCAAGTGGGTATGTACCCGCTCACAGCGCACACCAATCGGGGCGCGCTTCTTGCGTGGACTGCTGTGTACACTCCGTCGCCCATTTGCGCCGCAAGGCCTGGCTGATTTCTTCTCTGGATCGCACACTCGCCGATGTCTGAAGCCCCAAGCCAAGAGGCGCCCACCCGCAAGCGCCCCAAACCCGGCGAACGCCGCCTGCAGATCCTGCAGACCCTGGCCGAGATGCTTGAGCACCCCAAGGGCGAGCGCGTCACCACGGCGCTGCTGGCCAGCAAGCTGGATGTGTCCGAAGCCGCGCTTTACCGCCACTTTGCGAGCAAGGCGCAGATGTATGAGGGCCTGATCGAGTTCATCGAGACCAGTGTCTTCGGGCTGATCAACCAGATCACCGCCCAGGAAGAAGACGGCCTGAAGCAGACCGGCAGCATCGTGGCCATGCTGCTGAAGTTCGCCGTGAGCAACCGCGGCATGACCCGCGTGCTGATCGGCGATGCGCTCGTGCTAGAGGACGAGCGCCTGCAGCTGCGCATCAACCAGTTTGTGGACCGCGTGGAAGCCGCCGTGCGCCAGAGCCTGCGCACCGCCGCCACGCAGGGCCAGCTGGTTGACAGCGACCCCGGTGCCCGTGCCGGCGTGATCGTGGCCGCCGTGCTCGGGCGTTGGCACCGCTACGCCAAGTCCGGCTTCAAGCTCGACCCTGCCCAGGGTATCGACGCGCAACTGCGCGTCCTCCTCACCTGAGCAACTGCGGTCGTGCTGACCTGATCACTTGCGCGTTCTGCGCACCTGAGGGTCATTGCGCCGCTGGCCGCCGCTCCATGGCGACCAGCCACACCGCTGACAGGATCACCGCGGTGCCGAGCACGAAGATCGGCGTGATCCGCTCGCCCAGGAGCGCCGCGCTCCACAGCAGCCCGAAGATCGGAATGAGCATGGGTACGGTCATGGCCTTCACCGGGCCGATGCGCACCACCAGCGCCATGTAGCGCGCTGTGGCCCAGGCCGAATTACTCACAGCCAGAATCGTCACCCATAGCCAGGCCGAGGCGGAGGGCCACTGCGTCGGCAGAAACAGCAGCGCCGGCACCAGAAGCACCAGGCTCGCCGCGCTCAGCATGCCGAACGTCAGCGTCAGCGAGTTCACATGGCTCGCATGCCGCTTGGTCAGTAGCTGCGCGAGCGCAAAGCACAGGCAGGCGCCCAGGCCGGCCGCCACCGCGCCTGCCACCTGCCCACTCATGGCCACCGGGCCCAGCCCGACCAGCAAGCCGACACCCGCCACACCCAGCGCCACGCCGGCGCTGCGCCGGGCCGTGAGTCGTTCGCGCAGCAGCCACACGGCCAGCAGCGCGCCGAACACCGGCACCGTGGCATTGATCACGGCCGGATAGCTCGCCGGCAGAATGCTCGTGGCCCATGCAAAGAGCACGAAAGGCAGCGCGTTGCCGATCACGCCCAGACCGCCGGCCAGCGCGGCGTCTTCGCGCGCCAGACGCCGCTGCTGAAACGCCAGCAGCGCGGCCAGTGCCAGCGCGCCAAGCGCACAACGCACGAAGTTCAGGGGTAGCACGCCGAACTCCGGCACGGTCATGCGGATCAACGGAAACGAGGCACCCCACACTGCCGCCAGCAGCAGGATTTCGGCCAAAGTCTTGAGGGGCATGCGGTCGGTGGGCGGGCTCTCGCGTGAGGTCCTGGGGGGTGCGGGCGGGAGGGAGCTGCGCAGCGCTTGCGCGACTGGGCAGCAGCCTGTTCACAGGCGCGGCCGAGCGTACACTCGACCGCGCTTGATCTGCGCCACGCGCGATCGAATCGGTCTGCTGCGCCCAGCAGCACGGAAGAACCTGCACCCTCGCGCGAGCCCGTGAACCAGCCCACCGAGCTGCATGCCGCACAGATTGCCGTGACTCAGCGGGCGCAGCGCCTGTTTGCGCCGCTCTATGGGCCGCTGCCCGTGGCGATCGCAGTGCTTGATGCGACCCAGCGCCCCTGCTTTGCCAACGATGCCGCGCGCCGCCTCGCACTGGCACCGGACACCGATGCCAGTGCGCACGACTGGGTACAGCGCATCGCGGCCGCGCGCACGCAGCTCGCGCCGAACGCACCGCTGCTGATGGCCGAGCAGCGCTGGGAGGTTCGTCTGGGCGACGCTGAGCGTCGGCAGGATCTTGCAGTGCAGCTGCGCGAGATCGAACTCGACGGGCTGCTGTGGAGCGTGCTGACGATCGAGGATCGTTCCACCGAGCGGGACTTCCAGCGCGAGATCCAGCGCCTGACCTCCTATCGCGGCGTGTTGCTGGCCGCGAGCCGAGTTGGGGTGGCGCACGTGATCGGCGAGCAGATCGTGGAGGCCAATGGCGAACTGGCCAACATGCTGGGCTACGAAAGCGGAGCGCTGGCGGGGCGCGGCGTGCCCGAGCTGTTTGCAAGCGACCGGGCCTGGCGACGCATCCAGGAGCGCTCGATCCGTGCGCTCGCGCATGACAGCGTGTTCACGCAGCAATGCGCGCTGCGCACCCATGATGGCCGCGAGTTGCCTGCGCTGGTGCACGTCGGCCGCATGGACGCCCGCGACCCGGAGCAGGGGCTGCTGATCACGGCAGAGGACGTAACCCAGCACAAGGCCACCACGCGTCTGCTGGACCAGGCGTCCACTGAGCTTGCAGCAATCTTCTCGAACTCCGCGATTGGCATCGTGCACATGGTGAGAGAGGCCAGCGACAGCCATTCGCGCGCCGTGCGCGTGAACCGGCAGATGGAAGTCATGCTCGGCGCCGATCGTGACGAACTGATGGGCACCACGGCCGACGCGTGGATGGACGCGGAACAGGCGCAGATTCTTCGCGAGGCGGCAGGGCGCGCCATCGCACTGGGCGAGCACTTCAAGGTCAAGGTGCGCCTGCGACGCCTGGACGGCACGCCGCTGGACTGCCTGTCACATGGTGGCCTGATTCATCGGGAGCGGCCCGAAGACGGCTTGCTCGTCGCTTTTCTTGACATCTCTGAACAGGCGCGCGCCGAGGCGCGGCTGGCCGAGGCCGAGCGGCGATTCGCCTTCTTTGCCAACAACACGGATCTGGGGATCACCATTCACGAGGCGGGCAGCGGGCGCATCGTGCTGGCCAACCCGGGCTATGAGCGCCTGGTGGGCGTGGAGCAGGCGCGTCTTGAGGCGCAGCCCCGGCTGCTGCGCAGTCGTGTGCATCCGGACGACCTGGCGGAGTTCGACGCCTTGCAGGACGCCATCGCGCAGGCCCGGGCGGATACGCGTGCGTACCGGCTGATCGATCTGGAAGGCCAGCAGCGCTGGGTGTCTACACGGATCGAGGCAACCCGGTTGCCCGACGGCCGCACTTTCGCCTATGCCATGAGCTCGGATGTCACGACCCAGAAGGCCCGCCAGGAGCAGCTCTCGCAGACGATTGCCGAACAGGAGCAGCTGTTCAAGGCAGCCAACGTGGGCATCGTGTTCGTCAAAGCGGGCCGCATTGCACGCGCCAACCCGGCCTTCGAACAGATGCTGCGGGCTGCGCCGGGGGGGCTGATCGGGCAGTCCTTCGGTGACATCTTCCCCGAAGCGGTCGTGTTCAGCCTGCGGCCGGACGGGCCGTACCCGGTTCTGGATGAGGGCAATGTCTACACCGTCGAGGTGCAGCTCAAGCGCGCGGATGGCTCGACGTTCTGGGGTGACGTGAGCGGCCGCGCACTCGATGCCGGCAATCCCGCCGCCGGCTACCTGTTCTGCTGCCTGGATGTCGATGAACGTCACCGCAGCGAGGAGCGCCTGCGCGAAACGACGGCCTTCCTGGATCTGGTGCTGGACAACATGCCCATGCTGATCTCCGTGCGCGACGCGGAAACCTCCCGTCTGCTGCGCATGAATCCGGCTGCGGCAGACGTGTTCACACCGCTGCAGGCCGAAGCGCTCCCGCTGCCCGACGCCACGGCGCTGGCTGCAACCCGCTTGCCGGAGCCACCGCTCGGAGCCAGCGGCGTGCCGGTTGCTGCGCCACCCGGCACGCTCATGCAGCGCATCCTGGACGCCGATCGGCGCGTGATGCGCGACTCCATCGTGGTGGACGACGAGGGCGAGGTGACCGTGCCCAATGGCAGCGGCACACGCACTTTCCGTACGCGCACGCTGCCGGTGTTCAACAGCCTGGGCCTGTGCAAGTACCTGCTGAGTCTGTCTGAAGACATTACCGAGCGTAAGCAAGCCGAACTCGCGCTGCGCGAGAGCGAGGCCCGCTTCCGCCAGTTTGCCGAGCAGACCGATCAGCTCATCTACATCTACGACCAGGCGGCCGACGAACTGCTCTATCACAATGACCGGCTTGAGGAAGTGCTCGGTCTGTCCACCGAGCGTGTGCTGGGCGGCCGCCTGAGTGGCTACGAGAACGTCATCGAGGCGCACCAGGATCGCGTCGCTGCCATGCAGGCTGTGGATCTTCGGCACGAACGCACGGACGTGGAACTGTCCATCCGCCACCCCCGCAAGGGCGAGCGGGTGCTGCGCTGGCTGCGCTTCGCCGTCACGCTGGCCAGCGGCTCACTGCGCTTGTTCGGCATGGTGGAAGACGTCACCGAGCTCAAGCAGGTGGAGGCACAACGGCTTGAGGAAGCGCTGCGCCAGCGCGACCTGCTGATCCGCGAAGTGCACCACCGCATCAAGAACAACCTGCAGGGCGTCGCCGGACTCATGCAGCAGATCGCGCTGCAGAAACCACATCTGCGTGATGACTTCACAGATCTCGCCGCAAAGGTGCAGGCGATCGCGCAGGTCCACGGCATCCAGATGGACCGATCGGGCATGTTCGACTACCTCGTGGTGGCGCGCGCCATCCTCGCGGGTGTGGAGCGCATGTATGGCGGTCGGCTGGACACGAGGATCGATACGGCGCTGTCCGGGTGGATGCTGCCCGAGCAGGAGTCGGTGCCGATTTCGCTGGCCATCAACGAACTGGCCAGCAACGCAGTCCGGCACCGCGACGGCAAGGTGCCGGGCATCCCGGTGGTGGAGCTGGTGGCCGATCGACTGGGCGAACAGCAGGCGGTTCGTCTGCACATCCGCAATGCCGGGCGCCTGCCCCAAGGATTTGACTTTCAGTCCCTGCCTCCGGGTGTTACCGGGCTGTCACTGCTCAAGGCTCTGCTGCCGCGTCGTGGCTGCCAGATCCGCTTTGCAGAGCGTGTGGATGACCAGAGCCAGCACTGGGTCGAGGTGGATCTCGTCCTTGCGCCGCCGGCGCTGCGCAGCCCCGCAATGCAGACGGCGGTCTGAAGTGTTAGGCACCGTTTCCTGTTCTTTTCAATGCAACCTGATTCAAGGGTGCGCCTATATCATCAGACCTTGCCTGCCCGGCATCTGGCCCGGCGGCCCACACTTCTAGCGCATGAGTATCCCCAACACCGCTCCCACCGTTCTGGTTGTCGACGACGATCGCCTCGTACTGGCCACGACCTGCAGCGGCCTGCGGCACGCCGGCATGAACGTCCTCGAAGCCGACAACGGTGACGACGCGATCCTCATGGCGCGCGAGCACCATCCGGACCTCGCGTTGCTGGACATCCGCATGAACGGCAAGGACGGTCTGTCGGTGGCGGCTTACCTGCGCGAGCACACCGGCACGCCATTCATGTTTCTGTCGGCCTTTGCGGACGAGGAACTCGTGAACCGCGCCAGCGAGCTCGGGGCGCTGTCCTATCTGGTCAAGCCGCTCGACATCAGCCAGGTGGTTCCCGCCGTGCGAGCGGCGCTGAGCCGCCCGAAGGCGGACGCCACAGGCAAGTCTGCGGAGCCGGGTGCCCAGTCCGGGTCCTTGCACATTGCGACCGGAATTCTCATGGAGCGCTATCGTCTGCGGCTTGCCGACGCCCACGAGCGTCTGCTGCGTGCTGCTGAGCGCTCCGGCAAATCGGCCGACGACTACGCTGCCGGCCTGATCGAATCGGTCGAATCCCTGGCCGAATAGACGGTTGCGCGGACTACTGCGCGCCGCCTTCCCACAGCGTGAAGTAGAAGCGAGCACCCTGACCGGGCGTGGACTCGGCCCAGATCCGGCCACCGTGGCGTTGAACGATCGAGCGGACCGTCGTCAGCCCCACGCCCGTACCGCCAAACTCGTTCGCACTGTGTAGCCGCTGGAACAAGCCAAACAGCCGGTCGGCAAAACGCATGTCGAAGCCCACGCCGTTGTCCTCGACGACATAGGTCAGGAGCTCGCCCTGGCGCTCGGAGCGGAAGATCACCAGCGGCTCCTTGCTGCGGCTGCTGTACTTCAGCGCATTGCCGACCAGATTCTCAATGGCGCGGCGCATCAGCAGCTTGTCGGCGCGCACGCGCAGACCCTCCTCGATCTGGAAGCTGGCCTGACCGTACTGGGAGGCCATCTCCTCTGCGCAGGCCCGTACCAGCGCAGACAAATCGATGGATTCCGCGGCAAGCTGGCTGCGCTCGAGCTGCTCCAGTTCCAGCACCTTGTCGAGCATCAGATTCAGGCGCACGGCTGCAGAAGCGATCCGGTTCAGGTGATCGCGACCGACCTGATCGAGCTTGTCACCGTAGTCTTCCAGAACGATGCGCGCAAAGCCATCGACCACCCGCAGCGGTGCACGCAGGTCGTGGGAAAGGGCTGCCAGAGAGGTGCTCTGATCAGCGCGGGCACGCTGTTGAGCAGACTCCAGCAGGAGCACGGCCTGCGCCCGCCCAGGCAGGGGTTCCACGCGTGCCGCCATCGGAATGTCCGTGCCGTAGCGATCCGTCAGCGCCAGGCGGCAACGCATCGGACGGCCCTCTGCCATGGCCGCGTTCAATGCGGCTTCGGTCTGGTCGCAGTCTGTCGGGCTGCCGGACAAGCGCAGCTTGATGGGCATGCCCGACAAATCTGCCGAGCGCAATTCGAGCAGCTGACACAGGGCCGAGCTCGCCTGATCAATGTGCACGGTGCCGGCCTGCACCGACGCGACAAGGACTGGTCCGCTTGCATGGGCAAGAAGGAGGTCAATGAGCGGATCGACATCTGCCGTACCGGGTCGCGTATCTCCAGGTGCGCGGCGCCGGTCTTGCGCAACCCCCTGCGGCAAGCGCGCCGCATTGCCTGCCGACGCAACTGGCCCCGAGGAGATTCTGCGACTTCGCGCCCAAAGCACCCCTGCAGCCGCACCGATGGCCAGTGCTGCTCCGGCGGCCAGCCAGGGCAGGACGCCGCTGGATGCAGCGGTGGCAGCCTGCGCGCTTGCACAGGCGCACGCCATCAACGCACCCGGGGGCATTGACCGAAGCGCACGGCGGCGCCACGCGCCGGCGCGCTTCAGGTGAGCCTTGGGATGGGCATGCATGCACGGATTTCATCATGGATGCGCAACTTGCAAAACGCGCGCGGAACCGGCTGGCACCGGCTTCGAGGCGCCGAACAGGCTGGCAACAAGAGGCCTTTTCTCGCATTCATCGTCTCAAGCAGAACCGGCAAGTTGCCGAAACAGCAGATGAGCCGAGCACGCGTGCCGGCCGACTGCACACATGCCCAAACCCCCGAACCTGCTCCCCCTACCGATGCTCGTGATCGCTGCGCCCGCACTGGCGCAGACTGCTGGCATCGACACGCACGACGGCATCCCGATTCTGGGGCTGCTGGTGTTCGTGCTGTTGCTCGTGCTCGCAGCGGCAGTGGGCTGGATCGTGAGGTTGCGCCGGAATGTCGAATGCGCCCGAGCGGAGCGCGCCACGGCCCTCGCCGAAGCCGCGCGCCTGAACCGAGTGATGGACTGCCTGCCGACGCCCCTGTTCATCAAGTCTGCGAGTACCCGTGCGGTGACTTACGTGAATCGCGCTGCGCTGGCGATTTCTGCCAAGGATCGCCAGTCGTTCATCGGCCGATCATCGCGCGACATCTGGGCACCCGCCTACGCGACACGCCTGGAGGCAAGCGACGAGCAGCTCATCAGCGGTGGTCGCGACATCATCACCGACGAATTCTCGATCGAGCTGTCCGGCAAGCTGCGCGAGCTTCGCACCATCAAGGGCGTGATCCGCGACAGCGCCACGGGCGAACCGCTGGAAATCATCGGCCTGGCGGTCGACAACACGGAAGCGGCTGCTGCTGCTCGTGTCGCCGAGCGCAGCGTGGCTTACCTGCGCCGATTTGCCGAGTCCATCGACGAGTACATCTTCATCGCGACCCACGATCGTTCGCGATACCACTACGTTTCGCCGCAATTCGAGCGGATCATGGGTCTGCCGGCGCCCGGCGCTCCGGGTGATATCGAGGCCATCCTCTCGCGCGTTCATCCGGATGACCAGACGCTGGTGGCTAGCCGCCTGTCGCTGGAGATCGAGAGCGGTCAGGTCGACATCAAGTTTCGCTTCGATCACCCGGAACGTGGGCTGCGCTGGCTGCGTCTGCGGACCTGGAGCCTGCGGGTGCCGGGCGAGGAGGCGCTGGTGCAGGGTATGTGTGGCGACATCACCGAAGAGTACGAACGCCAGCTGCTCCTGCAACGCGCCAAGGACGAGGCCGAAGCAGGCAGTCGCGCCAAGAGTCAGTTCCTGGCCAACATGAGCCATGAGATCCGCACGCCGATGAATGGCGTGCTGGGCATGACAGAAGTGTTGCTGGGCACGAACCTCGATCCCAGCCAGCGCCGCCACACGGAAACGATCTATCGCTCGGCCGAAAGCCTGCTGGACACCATCAACGACATCCTCGACTTCTCGAAGATCGAGGCGGGTCATCTGGACCTGAGCAGCGAAACTTTCACGCTGCGTACCGTGGTGGAAGACTTGTTCGAACTGCTGGCGCCGCGCGCGCACACCAAGCGCATCGAACTTGCCCACCGCATCGACAACGACATTCCGGCGCAACTGATCGGCGACCCGCATCGCCTGCGTCAGGTGATCACCAACTTGGTCGGCAATGCCATCAAATTCACAGACCGCGGCGAGGTCGTGCTCCACGCCCGGATGGATCGGATGCTGCCCGATGGCAAGGCTCAGGTTCTGATCTCGGTGATCGATACGGGCATGGGCATTGAGCCGCAGGTTCAGGGCGGGCTGTTCCAGCCGTTCACGCAAGGCAACAGCACCATGTCTCGGCGCTTCGGCGGCACGGGCCTCGGGCTGGCCATCTCACGCGAGATTGCCGTGCGCATGGGCGGCGATCTGCGGCTCGCTGCCAGTACGCCAGGCAAGGGCAGCGTGTTCGAGCTTGCCTTGCCGCTGGCGCTTGCGCCGACGCTGCGCGATGAGCTTGACGCGGTGCATGCACGGCTCGTCGGTCTGCGAGTATTGGTCGTTGAAGACAACCCGACCAACCGATTGATCCTCGAGAACCAGCTGGCGCAGTGGGGTGTCACGAGCGTCAGCGCCGTTGACGGGCAGCAGGGCCTGGACGCCATGGAAACCGCGGCCCAGCGCGGGCAGCGGTTCGACCTCGTGCTGGCCGATCGGCAAATGCCGGTGATGGATGGTCTGGAAATGACCCGCGAAATGCGGCGGCGCCCACACCTGCGCGACACCATGCTGGCGATGCTGACCTCGACCGACGGCGTCGAAGGTGCCGCAGCCGCCAAGGACGCCGGCGCCAACGGCTACCTGCCCAAGCCGGTGCGCCAGCAGGAATTGCTGAATCTGCTGCTGGAATTGGTGAGCACGCCTGAGCAGCTCAATGATGCGCGGAGCAAGAGCAGCGCACGCTTCAAGGGGCGCGTTCTGCTTGTTGAAGACAACCCCGTCAACCAGGAGGTGGTT
Organism: beta proteobacterium AAP99; assembly: GCA_001295775.1. GTDB lineage: Bacteria > Pseudomonadota > Gammaproteobacteria > Burkholderiales > Burkholderiaceae_C > Piscinibacterium. Next base: position 13,196 of record LJIA01000020.1, on the reverse strand, counting down.
CGCGCCATGATCGAGCCGCTGGGCTGCACGCTGCGTATCGCCCATGACGGGCTGGACGGCCTGATGGCACTGATGGATGAGCGATTCGATCTCGTGCTGATGGACTGCCAGATGCCGATCATGGATGGCTATACCGCCGTGGCGCACTTCCGCTCTGGGCAGTATCAAGGCGACCAATTCAATTCTCCGCCCAACACGCCGGTGGTCGCCGTGACGGCGCATGCCATGGAGGCCGAGGCGCAGCGTTGCCTGGCGGTCGGATTCGACAGCTACCTGGCCAAGCCCTTCAAGACACGGGACATCCGCGCCCTGCTCGAGACCTGGATCGGCTTGCCGCAACAGATGGTGTCTGACGCTGTCGATCCGACCCTCCTCGATGCGAAGGAGCCTGCTGACCCCGCTGCGCCAAACTCGGCCTCAAGGGCAAGTTCCGATGAGTTGGACGGTGCGGTGATCCAGCAGCTGCGGGACATGGAGAAGATGGGCGCGGCGGGGCTGCTCAGGCAGATCCACTCGACCTTCCGCAGCTCCTCGCTGGATCTCATCGAGCGCCTGTTGCAGGCGGCGCGCATGTCCGATGCCGGGCACGTCCGGTTTGCCGCCCATACGCTGAAGTCGGCAAGCGCAAATGTCGGCGCCCTCGGGCTGTCCCGGTTGTGTGCCCAGATCGAGCGCGATGCGAGCGAGGGTCGGACTGAAGGTTTGTTGAAGGCTGCCGAAAACGCCACAGAGGTGCATGCCCGCGTACTGGCGTGCTGGGAAGATCTGATCGAGGGTGAATGTCATGTCTGAGCATCTGCCGGAAGACGGCGCGGCCGCAGTGCAAGTTGCCGAAGGCCTGGCTCAACCCCTGGTCCTGCTGGTCGATGATGAGCCGATCGGCCGGATGCTGACCGCGTTCTCGATGACGCAGCGCGGCTTTCGCGTGCATCAGGTTCAGAGCGGTGCGGAGGCACTGAACTGGCTGCGCACCAACCTGCCGGACGTGGTCGTGCTGGACGCACTGATGCCGGTCATGGACGGATTCGACGTCTGTGCACAGATCCGCAGCTTCAAGAGCCTGAGTCATGTGCCAGTGCTGATGCTGACGGGTCTGAATGACGAGCACTCCGTGACGCGTGCCTATGAGGCTGGTGCAACAGATTTCTTCGTGAAGTCGTCTTCCTGGACGCTGCTGGCCGAGCGCCTGCGTTACCTGCTGCGCGCTGCGCGCACGCGCGCCGAGCTGGAGCGAAGCCGCGCCAAGCTGGCCCGCGCGCAGAGCATTGCGCGCATGGGCAGCTTCGAGCTGAACCCGGAGTCGATGATGCTGACCGGCTCCGAGGAGAGTTTCCGCATCGTCGGCTTCGGCGCGGGTCTGTCCTGCCTGTCGATCGGCGAGTTCGAGTCGCGCATCGATCCGCGCGACCTGACACACTATCGCGACACCATGAGCCGCGCTGCGCGCGAAAACATCTCGGTCTCAATGGAGCTGCGGATGTTCGTGCAGAGCGGCCAGCTGCGAATCATCAAGATCGAGGCCGAGCCCGAGCTGGACGCTGGTGGCCGACTGGTCAACTACGCCGGCGTGCTGCAGGACATCACCGAACGCAAGCTGGCGGAGGAAAAGATCCGTCAGCTCGCGAACTACGACGCACTGACCGGCCTGCCCAACCGGCGGCAGTTCCTGTCGCGTATCGAACTTGCCTTGGAGCGCGCACGCGTGCGCAACAGCCAGTTCGCGGTGCTCTTTCTTGATCTGGACCGCTTCAAGCAGATCAATGACACCCTGGGTCATGCGGCCGGCGACGAACTGCTGATCGAAGTGGCCTCCCGCCTGAAGCGCTCCGTGCGTGCGAGCGATGCGGTCGCCATGGCCGACGACGACTCGGGCAACCCTTCAGGGGTGGCCCGCCTGGGCGGCGACGAGTTCACCGTGCTGCTCACCGAGGTCAAGAGCCAGGAGGACGCGATCCAGGTGGTCGAGCGTCTTGGCCGCGCCATCCGCGAGCCGCTGCGCCTGGTGGGACAGGAGTGCTTCGTCTCGTGTTCGATCGGCGTCGCGATGTACCCACATCATGGCGAGGACGCCCCCACGCTGCTGCGCCATGCTGACACTGCGATGTATTCCGTCAAGGCCTCAGGGCGCAACGGCATCCAGGTGTGGAGCGAGGCGCTGGAGCGTTCCAGCCCGGCCATCATCCAGATCGAGACCGGTCTGCACAAGGCGATCGCCCGCAACGAGTTGATCCTGCACTACCAGCCGCAGGTCGACATGGCCAGTGGGCGGATTGTGGGTGTCGAGGCGCTGATGCGCTGGCAGCGTGAAGGGCGCCTCGTGCCGCCGGGTGAGTTCATCCCGGTGGCGGAGGAGAGCGGCCTGATCGTGCCGATGGGCGTGTGGGCCATCGAGGAGGCCTGTCGAGCCGGGCGCCGCTGGCTGGATGCGGGCATGGAGCCGGTACCCATTGCGGTCAACATCGCCAGCCAGCACATGCAGCACGCCAATCTGAGCTCGGTGGTACAGGGCGCATTGACGCGCGAACGGCTGCGCCCGGAGCTGCTGGAACTGGAGCTGACCGAGACAGGCTTCATGAAGGAGATCGCGGCCAGCCTGACCCAGTTGAATGCCTTGCGTTCCCAGGGCATCGAGGTGGCCATCGACGACTTCGGCACGGGCTATTCCTCGCTGGCCTATCTGACCCGGCTGCCGCTGTCTAAGTTGAAGATCGACCGCAGCTTTGTCGACTCGCTCGACAAGAAAAACGAGGATCGTGCCGTGGTCACCGCGATCATCGCCCTGGCGCGCAGCCTGAAGCTGCGTGTCGTGGCCGAAGGCGTGGAGACCCGCGCGCAGATGGAAGCGCTGATGGCGCACGGCTGCACCATCATGCAGGGTTACCTGCTCTCCAAGCCTTTGCCCGAGGCACAGGTGCTTGAGCTGCTGGAGCGCCAGAAGAACTTTGGCGCCGAGCCGCGCTGGCAGGCCATGCGCGCTTGCGAAGAGTTTCATCTGAACGCGCCGGTCGACGGCGCGACGAAGCCCCAAGCGCTGCCTGCAGTCGCCGGCACGGCACACTGAGCTGCACATGAGCAGCACCGTGAGTCCCGCTGCTGGGGCAGCCGCAAGCGCCACAAGGCCGGCGAAAGCCGGCGACCCGCGCGCAGCCAGTGGTACCGGCGCTGCCGAGCCCGCCAACCTGGCCCGCGAAGCCATTCGCCTTCTGGCTTCGCGTCGTCTGCCGCCGACCCCCGAGAACTTCAGCAGTGCCTACCGCGAGATCTCCGGTGCGGATCCACAGACTGCGCCGGAGCGCGTGCTGCTGACCTGTGTTCAGACGCTGGCCAGCCAACGAGACAACCCGGCTGAGGCCAAGCAGCTTGAGCGCGCCGCGGCCAGCCGAGACTGGGCGCGGGTGCTGGATCTGCTGCGCAGCGGCGAGAAACGCGAGGCCGGGCCGATTCGTCTGGGCGAGCTGCTGACGGATCTGTTGCGGCAGGTCGATCACCCCGCTCGCGGCTGGACGCCAGCGCGCAAGAAGGAGTCCGCACTGCGGGTTCTTGAGGCCAGCGGCGCGGACCCTGCTCGTCTGAGCGAGCGCCTCAGTGGCCTGCTGCGCAGCTGGAGCGGCAGTGGCGACGCGGACCGCGTGGAGACTGCGGATGATGACGCTGCGCCAGCGACGACGTCTGCTGGTTCGCTTGCTGCCGAATCGGGGCGCAGCGCCGACCGACCCCTGCACCCCCCTGGTGCCGAGCAGATGTCGGCTGTGACGCCGGCGAGCGACACTGCAGGTGACCCTCGTGCTGACGCCGCGGCTGTGGCTGCCCGCTGGGCGGCGCTCAGTGCTGAACTGGCTGAGGCGCTGGCTGACAGCGTGCCGAGTTCGGCGCCGGAGGCCGAGCGCCTGCGCGCACCGCTTCTGGTCGCTGCGGCCGGCCGGCTCAAGGAAGTGAACGAGGCCGATGTCCAGCAGGCCGCAGACTGTGTGGTCGGCACCCACCAGCGCACGTGGGCGGAGCATGCCGAGATGCTGGGGCTGCTGCGTGATGTCATGAGCCAGACCGGCAGTCTGGTGGAGGACGCGAGCTGGGTGCAGAGCCAGGTCGCGCTGGTCAACCGTGAACTGGCGGGCGGCGTGAACCGCCGCGCGCTGCGCGATATCCGCACCGTGCTGAGCGGCGCAAGCGCACAGCAACAGCGCATCAAGCGCGAGCGCGACGAAGCGCGCGCGGCCTTCCGCCTGATGCTGACCAAGGTCAAGGAGCATCTCGAGAGCGTCGGGGCGCAGACCGAGGACTTCATCGGTCAGGTGGACGGCGTATCAGCCGCCATCGGGTCAGCCACCAGCCTGGAGGCCTTGGCTGATTCCGTGGCGCAGCTGCTTTCGCAGACGCGCCAGATGCGGGATCGCGTCGTCGCCGGGCGCGACGAGCTGGTGAGCGCGCAGGAGCATGTGCAGCAGCTAGAAGATCGTGTCCGCACGCTCGAGGCAGAGTTGGTGAGTGCCGGCGAGCGTGTGCTGACCGACCACCTCACGCAGATCATGAACCGCCGCGGGCTGGAGCAGGCGTTTGAGCAGCTCAGCGCGCAGTCTTCACGGGCTTCGGAGGCGCAGCCCAGGCCCTTGGCGGTTGCGCTGCTTGATGTGGACAACTTCAAGCAGCTCAATGACCTGCTGGGTCATGCTGCGGGCGATGAAGCACTCAAGCACCTCGCTGGCACCTTGCGTGCGACGGTGCGCGCCGTGGATCAGGCAGCGCGCTACGGCGGGGAGGAGTTCGTGGTGCTGATGCCGGACACGACGCTCGATCAGGCGCAGCAGACCATGACCCGCGTGCAGCGCCAGCTGACGGCCAACTACTTCCTGCACGACAACCGGCAGGTGCTGATCACCTTCAGCGCCGGCGTCACGGTATGGCGAGCTGGCGAGAGTCTGGCCGAGGTGATCGTGCGGGCCGACACGGGCATGTACGCGGCCAAGCGCAGCGGCAAGAACCGCGTCGTGCCGGTCGAGTGAAGATTATTTTCGGACGAATTATACAAAACAAACTTATTGTCAAGGATTGGCTTGAGAAAAGCGGAAACTCGAAATCATTCGACGCCAAAAGCAACAAAAACGGCCAAATCTAGACCAAGCCGTGCTTGATCGCATAGTGCGTCAGCTCGGCATTGGTCGAGAGCTTCATCTTCTCCAGCAGACGTGCGCGGTAGACGCTGACCGTCTTGGGTGACAGACGCATGGCGACCGCGATCTCGGAGAGCTGCTTGCCCGAGCCGATCGCCTTGAGCGTCTGCATCTCCCGGTCAGAGAGCTTCTCGTGCGGCAGCCCCGCGCCCTCACCCGCCAGTGCCGCGGCCATCAACTCGGCAATCTCGGCGGACAGATAGCGCCGCCCTTGCGCGAGCTGGCGCACGGCGGCGACCAGCGTCTGCGGTGGCGCGCTCTTGTGCAGGTAGCCATTCGCACCCGCGCGCAAGCTGCGCAGTGCGTACTGATCCTCCGTGTACATCGTGACGACCAGCACGGCGACGGCATTGCCTTCGGCGCGCAGGGTCTTGAGCACATCAATGCCGTCGCGCCCTGGCAGGTTGATGTCCAGCACGATGACATCGGGCGTCAGGCCGCTGCGCAGCAGCTCGCGCAGCTCACCGTACTCGGTGGCCTCGCCGATCACGCGGATGTCGGTGTGCTCGGCCAGGGTCTCGCGCATGCCGCGCCGGATCAGGGCGTGGTCGTCGACGACGATCACGCGGGTCAGGCCCTGCGTGCTCATGCGGGCCCGGCAGGTGCGGCCGGCTGGCGCGGCAGGGTCACGATCAGCGTCGTGCCGCGCGTGGCCAGCTCGCCCGTCTCGCTGATCAAATCCATCTCGCCGCCGAGCGCACGCACGCGCTCACGCAGCCCGGAGAGACCAAAGCTGTCCGGCTTGGCAAGTGCCTGCGCGCCCAGGCCGATACCGTTGTCCGCCACTTCGAGCGAGACCTGATCGCCCAAATCGACGAAGTCCAGCGCCACCTCGGTCGCCTGTGCATGCTTGGCCACATTGGTCAGCGCCTCCTGGCCAACACGCAGCAGCGTCAGTGCGACGTCCGGGTGCAGATCGCGCGGCTCGGCATTGAACGCGAGCACTGCGTCAGTGCCGTGGCGCTCCTTGAAGCTGCGGACCTGCCACTGCAGCGCCGCGATCACACCCTGATCAAGCACCGGCGGACGCAGGGAGCGCAGAATGCGCCGAGCGGCATGCAGGGCCTCGTCGGCCGTGGCCAGCGCACGCAGCGCGCGCGCCTTCACATCGCCTTCGCTGTGGCGCTCGATCCAGTCCAGGTCGAAGCGCAGCGCAGTGAGCTGCCCGCCCACATCGTCGTGCAGTTCACGGCCGATGTCGCTGCGTTCGCGCTCCACGGCGTGCTGCAGATGGGCCGACAGCGCGGCGAGCTTGGCCTCGCTCTGCGCTAGGCGGGCCTGCTGGGCAGCGTTCTCGGCACGCAGCGCTGCGCGCTCGATGGCCTGCTCCAGCGCATTGGACAGACGTGCCAGCCTTCCCTTGAGCAGATAGTCGTCGGCGCCCTCCCGCATGGCCTGCACGGCGAGGTCCTCGCCAATCTCGCCGCTGACGATGATGAAGGGCAGGCTGGCTTGCGCCGATGCGCGCAGACAGGCCAGCGCTCCGAAGCTCGAGAAGTTGGGCAGGTTGTGATCAGAGATCACCGCGTCGAACCGCTTGCGAGCCAAGGCCGCCGTCATGGCCGCCTCGTCTTCGACACGCTCGCACTGGGCCTGGACCCCCTGCCGCTTGAGTGTGGCCAGCGTGAGGAAGTAGTCCTCCTCACTGTCTTCGACGACGAGCAGTTCTCTCATGGGCTGGCACGCTTGGATGGTGTGTGCAATTCGTCAACTCGGTGGCCGCTGCGGCGCGCGGTCCGGTCGAGCGCGATTGGGTTGCAGGGATGTTAACGGCGCATCGTCGAGCCGCGAACACGGTCCGCCCTTGCGACCTCCGCTAGCCGTACAAGCAGGGAATGTGCGCCCTTTGCCCCCTTTATCGCCCGATTGAAGGCACCCCCCCAAACCGATACTGCTTCAAAGCCCTGCAAGCCCATGGTGTGCCCCGCCACACCATCGCCCCAGGGTCGAGACCGAGTTTCAGGAGATTGCTTTCATGGAAATGCAAGCCAGTCACGGCGAGGCCCCCGCCGGAGGCGAGTTCGGCAGCCCCCAGCAGCGCATGTTCGTTGCCGGGCTGCAGGACCACCTCATGCTCGCTTCCACCGATCTGCAGCGGCTGCATGGCCTGCTCAACGACGCCTCCGAGCAGCTGATGGGGCACTTCGCTTCCGCCAGCACGCACCTGGGCCGCTTCACCGGCGAAGCCGGGTCGATGCTCGCCGAAGCCCCAGGCCTGTCGGAGCTGCGCCATCACCTGGCCGGCGCCGTCACTGCGCTGCAGTTTCAGGACATGGCCAGCCAGCTGATCATCCATACGCGCAAGCGCATCGGTGTGGTGGCAGACGCCCTTGTGGTCGAAGCCACCGACGGCGATGAACTCGAAGCCGTACCGGTTCCCACTGAACTTCGCGACAACCCCGTGACCCAGTCCGAGATGGATGCCGGGTCGATCGAACTCTTCTGATTCCCGACTCGCATCCAAGGAGCAAGACCATGCATTCCATTCTCGCCGTAGACGATTCCGCCTCGATGCGCCAGATGGTGGCGTTCACCCTGAAGAGCTCCGGCTATCAGGTGATCGAGGCCGTGGATGGCCAGGACGCCATCGAAAAGCTGGACGGCCGGTCCGTAGACCTCGTCCTGACCGACCAGAACATGCCCCGCATGGACGGGATCTCGCTGGTCAAGAAGCTGCGTGCCACGCCTCAGTACACGACCACCCCGATCCTCATCCTGACCACCGAAAGCTCGGATCAGATGAAGCAGGCGGGCAAGTCTGCCGGCGCAACCGGCTGGCTGGTCAAGCCCTTCGATCCGGTCAAGCTGGTCGAAGTGGTCAAGAAGGTCATTCGCTGACCCCGCCTGATCTGCATTGACCAGCGTGACGATGCGAGTCCGCCCCCGGTCCGACGAACGAGGAATCAATCATGGGTGAAATGACCAACGAAGGCGCCAACCTGCAAAGCGGCGGCTTCGACCTGACCCAGTTCTACCAGGTGTTCTTTGAGGAAGCCGGCGAGAACCTCACCAGCATGGAGCAGCTGCTGCTCGAGCTGGATGTGGACAACGCCGACGACGAAGAACTCAACGCCATCTTCCGTTGCGCGCACTCCATCAAGGGCGGTGCGGCCACCTTTGGCTTTGCCGATGTGGCCGAGCTGACGCACCAGATGGAGACCTTGCTGGACAAGCTGCGCCGCCATGAACTCGGGCTGAACACCTCGATGGTGGACACCCTGCTGACCTCAGGCGACATGCTCCGTGCCCAGCTGGCGCGCCATCAGGGTGCCTCGACTGAAATCGTGGACACCACGCAACTGCTTGCTGACATCGCAGCGCACTTGAGCGGCCAGCCGGTCGCATCGGCCGCCCGCCCAGTGGCGGCAGGTGATGCGCCCGCTGCCGCACCTGCTGCGGCTGCGCCGAGCACTGCACCCGCAGCGCCGGCGCAACGTACGCTCGAGATCGTGGTCGGCCCCCTGAGCAACCCTGCACAGGCCGATGACCTGCTTGAACTCTTCAAGGAAGTCGTTGACCTCGGCACCATGAGTCCGATGGACGAGGGCAAGGTCGACGAAGCCGGCAAGCGCCGGTTCAAGGTGATCACCAAGTCCAACGACGCCGACCTGATCGATCTGTTCTCGTTCCATGTGTCGCGTGAGCAGATCCAGATCGTTGACCATACCGAAGCGCCGAAGTGCGAAACCTCCACCGGTACCGGCATCGAGGGCTTCGGCCTGTTCGCCGACGTACCGGAGGCTGGTGCGCTGAAGGCCGAAGCAAAGGATCCGGGCTACGGATTCTTTGTGGACCCGAACACTCTGCCGGGCAAAACCGAGACCAAGCCGGCCGCCCCGGCGGCACCCAAGGCAAGCGCCAAGGCGGAGTCCAAGCCGCCGGCGCCCGCCGCTGCCGCCGCAGATTCCACGATCCGTGTCTCCGTGGAGAAGGTTGACCAGTTGATCAACCTTGTTGGCGAGCTCGTGATCACGCAGGCCATGCTGGCGCAGAACGCGCGCGGTCTGGATCCTGTCGAGCATCAGCAGATGATCGCCGGCCTGAACGATCTGGAACGCAACACCCGTGACCTGCAGGAAGCAGTCATGAGCGTGCGCATGATTCCGATGAGCTTCGTGTTCAGCCGCTTCCCGCGCATGGTGCGCGACCTGACGGCCAAGCTGGGCAAGCAGGTCGAACTGCATACCGTGGGTGAAGCCACCGAACTCGACAAGGGGCTGATCGAGAAGATCACCGACCCCCTGACCCATCTCGTTCGCAACAGCGTCGACCACGGCATCGAAAAGCCGGAGGACCGTATTGCCAAGGGCAAGCCCGCGCAGGGCACCGTGACCCTGTCCGCGCAGCATCAGGGCGGATCGATCGTGATCGAGGTCAAGGACGACGGCCGCGGCCTGAACCGCGACAAGATCCTTGCCAAGGCACGCGAGAAGGGCATTTCTGTCGCCGACGAGATGACCGACCAGGAGGTCTGGCAGCTGATTTTCGCGCCGGGCTTCTCCACCGCCGAAGCCGTGACGGATGTGTCCGGCCGGGGTGTGGGCATGGATGTGGTGAAGAAGAACATCACCAGTCTGGGCGGTACGGTCGAACTCGACTCCGCTGACGGCCTGGGTACCCGCGTCTCGGTACGCCTGCCGCTGACCCTGGCCATCATGGATGGCATGAGCGTGGGTGTGGGTGACGAGGTCTACATCCTCCCGCTGGGCAGCGTGGTGGAGAGCTTCCAGGTCGACGACAAGCAGGTCCGCACCATCGGCGGCAGCGAGCGCGTGGTGGAAGTGCGCAATGAATACATGCCGGTGGTAGCGCTCGAGGAACTCTTCAACGTGCCGCGCTTCGACTGGGATTCCAACGGCGGGATCATGGTCATCGTCGAGTCTGAAGGCGGGCGCGTGGCCCTGCTGGTGGACCAGCTGATTGGCCAGCACCAGATCGTGGTCAAGAACCTCGAAGCCAACTACCGAAAGATCAACCACGTCTCGGGCGCCACCATCATGGGTGACGGTCGCGTGGCACTCATTCTCGACACGATCAGCCTTGTCCGGCGCTCGCGTCACTAAGCGTTCAGTGCGAACAGTCCCAAGCCATTCTCTAGGAGCAAATCATGGGCAAGATGGAAAACTTCGGCAACCTCGCACTGATCGGTGCGAAGGAATTCCTCACCTTCCGCCTCGGCGAGGAAGAGTACGGAATCGACATCCTGAAGGTTCAGGAAATCCGTGGCTATGAAAACCCCACGCGCATCGCCAACGCGCCGGCCTTCATCAAGGGCGTGGTCAATCTGCGTGGCGTGATCGTCCCGATCGTGGACATGCGCCTGAAGTTCAACTGCGCCAGCGCCGAGTACAACAGCTTCACCGTGGTCATCGTCCTGAATGTGGGCGGCCGCGTGGTGGGCATGGTCGTGGACAGCGTGTCCGACGTGCTCGAGCTGCAGAACGAGAACGTGAAGCCCGCCCCGGAGCTGTCTTCCGCCATTGACGCCGCGTTCATCATGGGCCTGGGCAGCGTGGGCGAGCGCATGCTCATCCTGCTGGACATCGAGCACCTCATGCACTCCCCCGACATGTGCCTGACCGACGGTCAGGCCGCCGCCTGATCTCGACGGCTCTCAGGAGGGACTCCAGATGTTGAACCGATTCTCGATCAAGCAGCGATTCATCCTCATGTTCGTGGTGGTGATCTCTGCGGCCATGACCACCCCGGTGCACGCGGCCTTCGGTACGCCCATGTGGGGCCGCATGGCCGTGACGGGCGTGTTTGTCACCGTGCTGTGCTGGCTGTTCTGGGCCACGTTGCGCTCGATTACCAAGCCGCTGCACGACGTTCAGGCGCTGGCTGAGCGCATGGCGGGCGGTGACTTGAGTGAAGATCTCTTCGCCGAAGGTACGGACGAAGTGGCAAAGACCGTGGCGGCCATTCAGCGTGTGCAGGAGAGCCTGCGCAACACGGTCGGCCAAATCCGCCTGTCGGCTGACTCGATCACGACTGCGTCCACCGAAGTGGCCGTCGGCAACCAGGATCTGTCCGGCCGTACCGAACAGACCGCCAGCAGCCTGCAGGAAACCGCGGCCTCCATGTCGCAGCTTTCACAGAACGTGAACCAGAATGCCGAGTCGGCCCGTCAGGCGAACCAGCTGGCCAGCGCCGCAAGCATGGACGCCATGCGCGGCGGTGAGGTCGTGGGCAAGGTCGTTCAGACCATGACCGACATCAGTGCGGCGTCGCGCAAGATCAGCGAGATCATTGGCGTGATCGACGGCATCGCCTTCCAGACCAACATCCTGGCCCTGAACGCGTCCGTCGAAGCTGCACGAGCCGGTGAGCAGGGCCGCGGCTTTGCAGTGGTGGCCAGCGAAGTGCGAAACCTCGCCCAGCGCAGTGCCGAAGCCGCCAAGGAAATCAAGACCTTGATTGGCGCCAGCGCCGAGAAGGTCGAGACCGGCAGTCAGCTGGTCTCGGATGCCGGCAGCGTGATGAACGAGATTGTGGCCAGCGTCCAGCGCGTCACCGACATGATCGGCGAGATCACGGCCTCCACCACGGAGCAGGCCAGCGGCATCGCACAGGTCAATCAGGCTGTGAACCAGTTGGATCAGATGACCCAGCAGAATGCCGCACTGGTTGAAGAGTCTGCTGCCGCTGCAGAGAGCCTGAAGGACCAGGCTATCCGCCTGGCTCAGTCCGTAAGCGTATTCAAGCTGGCCGCACAGCGTGCAGCACAGAGCTTCGCAGCAGCGACCAGTCCGCAGCCTGCGCTGGCCACGGCCGGAGCGCCCGCACAAGCCAAGTCTTACGCGGCGCCGAAGCCTGCGCCAAAGCCCGCAGCCAAGCCGGCCGCAAAGCCGATGGCCAAAACCAGTACGTCCGCGGCCGACAAGCCTGCTGCGGCTCCCAAGCCTGCAAGCAGCGCCGCTCCTTCGCATGGCGCGCCTGCTTCCGCAGCTGTGGCTGCTCCGGCAGCCAGTACCGCGTCGCCAGTGAAGCCGGTAGCCGCTGCGCCAGCGCCGGCAACGGTGGGTGCCGGTGCCAGCGACGACTGGGAAGAGTTTTGAACAAGTCCAATATGCCGAGAAGCCGTATGAGTGGAGGGTGCTAGCCATGAATCGCTGGAAGCTCACGATTCGCGTACAGATTGCTGCAATCATTGGCCTGCTGATGGCGCTCATCATCGCGGTTGGGGGTGTAGGTCTGTTCATCGCCGAGAGAAATGCGCGAACCGCAATCGAACTGGCCGAAGGCGACCTCCCATTGCTCGCGCACAGTTCGGAGATGCGTGCGTCTCTGCTGACGATGCGTCGCTTCGAAAAGGACGTGCTGATGAACGTCCAGAGCTTGAGCGAGCGTGATCGTCATGCCGAACGCTGGGCCAAGCAGTACGCCGAGTTCCGGGGTGCTGCCAAGACGACCCGAGCTCTGAGCAGCCCGGAGGAACTGAAGCTTGTCGATGCAGCTGTCGTCGAAGTCGATGCGTACGCAAAGGCGTTCCAGCAGCTGCTGAAGGATGCGAAGGCCTATCTGATCTCGACGCCGGAACAGGGCGACGCGCAGATTGCGCCAGCGAAAGACAACGCAAGAAAAGCCGAAGCGATCCTCGAAGAACTCAAGACACTTCAGAGCAAGCACGCGGTCAACGCCGCCAACGAAGCGAAAGCCAGCCGCACCTTCGGTCTGGTGGTTCTTGGCGGCGGTGTACTTCTTGCGCTGGTGCTCGGGTCTTTGGCCGGGTGGCGCTTGGTGCGTGCAATCGCGGCCCCGCTGGATGAAGCGGTTCAGATCACCGATCAAGTTGCACAGGGCAACCTCACGGTCAGTATGCAGGTTCGGCGCGACGACGAGTTCGGGCACCTTGCACGGTCTTTCAACCGCATGGTGTCCGAGCTGACCTCGCTGGTCAGCGGTGTGCGTTCGACTGCAGATTCGATTTCAACGGCGTCCACCGAGGTGGCTGTCGGCAACCAGGATCTCTCCGGTCGCACCGAACAAACCGCCAGCAACCTGCAGGAGACCGCCGCCTCCATGGCC
>LJIA01000002.1 GCA_001295775.1 beta proteobacterium AAP99 | reverse complement strand
CCCGCGGGCATGACGCGTTCATGCCCGCGGGCCGAGTGGCTGCCTCATCGAAGTTCAATTTCGGACATCAATCTGTAACTGCAACAAATCGCCAGAAAGCCCGCCAGACATGCGGAAAGCCTGAATCTGTCGATCAGCAATAGGTCGATAACGGCCAGAATCAGTTGCGCGTTGTGGTCTGCTGAGTCGCCTGCGTCACCAGCGCCTTCAGGCCATCCAGCGTGAAGGGCTTGGGCAGGAAGGCATCCATGCCGGCCTCACGGCAGGCCGCTTCGTCGGCGGGGGACGCGTTTGCCGTCACGCCGGCGATCATCACGCGGCGCGTGGCGCGCAGCGCCTCCTGGCGGCGCCAGCGGCGCGTGGTCTCCAGCCCATCCAGACCAGGCATCTGCCAATCCATCAGCACCAGCTCAAAGGGCTTGGCCGCGAGCATGTCCAGGGCCTGCATGCCGTCCACCGCCTGGCTCACCTGCGCGCCGGCCAGTTCCAGCATGGCCACCGCCAGCGCGCGGTTCACCGCGTTGTCGTCCACCACCAGCACGCGCAGGGCCGCGGGCTGCGTCTCGGCCTCCGGGACCGCTGCCACTTGAGCTTGCAACGGGCTTGCCGGAGCCGGTGCAGTGCGCGCCGCGGAGCCGGCGGGGTCCACAGCGCTGGGTGCAGCGACACTGCGAGCCTTCAGCGGCAGGCTCACGGTGAACAGGGAGCCCTGCCCGGGTTCGCTGCGCACGTTCAGCTGGCCGCCCAGGGCCTGCACGAGCTGCTGGCTGATCGACAGACCCAACCCCGTGCCGCCGAAGCGCCGCGCCGCGCCGGACTGCGCCTGCTCGAAGGGGTCGAAGATGCGCGCCAGATCGTCGGCCGCAATGCCGATACCGGTGTCGCGCACGCGGAACTCGACGGTCGGGACCGCCGTGCTGCTGCCGCGCGCCACACGCAACTCCACACTGCCTGCATCGGTGAACTTGATGGCATTCCCCACCAGATTCATCAGCACCTGCTGCAGGCGCAGCGCATCGGATTCGATCGCCTCGGGCAGGCCGTCGTCGACGACCACGTTGAAGGCCAAGCCCTTGCGTCGCGCCGCGGGCAGGAACAGCTGCTCCACAGTGTCCAGCATCGGCTGCATCACCACGGTTTCCTGGCGGATGCGGAACAGGCCGGTTTCGAGCTTGCTGAAGTCCAGCACCTCGTCAATGAGCGACAGCAGGGCCTTGCCCGAGCCGGAGGCGGCACGCAGCAGCGCGGCCTGGCGCGTATCGAGCTGGGTCTGCGCCAGCACCTCGAGGTTGCCCAGCACGCCATGCATGGGCGTGCGGATCTCGTGGCTGATGTTGGCCATGAACTGGCTCTTGGTGCGCGTGGCGGCGTTGGCCCGCTCGCGCTCGGCAAAGGCGGTGGCCAGGTTGGCGCGCGCCAGCCGCGCCGCATGACCCAGCACCACGATGTAGATCAGCAGACCGGGCAGCAGCAGCGCTGGGCTGAGGCCAGGGGAGAAGACCACCACCAGCGCCAGGCCCACCGCGTTGGGCCCCACCCAGCACGCGAAGGTCCCCCGCGCAAAGCCCACCAGCAACGAGCCGGCTGCCAACCCGCCCACGGCAACGATGAACACGAGAAAACGCGCCTGGGGGTCCACGGTGCCCAGCACCGCCATGCAAGGCAGGAAGAACACGCCCGCCGAAGCCAGCACGCTGAGGTTGAAGATCGGCAGATCGCGTTGGTAGCGCTCCGGTCTGGGCCGGCCGTCGCGGTACAGACCCAGCAGGTGCGCGCGCATGCCGACGCCCAGCAAGGCGGCCAGCACGGGCACCAGCGCCCAGACGTGGAGATCGGCCGTCCACAGGATCGAACCGCACAGCAGGCCGCTGGCCAGTGAGACCAGTGAGGTCTGCACGGCGCCCTGCATGGCGCTGGCCAGCAGTTCGGCGTCGAACCCCAGGGGGTCGGCGGGCTGCGGGCTGGAACTCGATCGGGAATGGAGCACGGTGTCGGGAGGTGTGGCAGTGCGGGCGGCTTCGGACGGCGCCATCCGCGCGCCGGGCTTGCGCCGGCGGCGCAGACGGCCTAGCAGCTTGCGCGCCACATCCAATGGTATTCGTCAGGGGCGCTGCGCCAAGCCCGGCTAGCGCCGAAGAACAAGGTGAAAATCCGCCAAATGAACCTGCGCGAATCCATTTGTGGCCTGATCCTTGCCGGCGGCGCCGGCCAGCGCTTCGGCGGGCAGGACAAGGGCCTGCAGATCCTCGCAGGCCGGCCGCTGGCAGACCACGTGCTGGCGCGACTCGCGCCGCAGGTGTCGCAGGTGCTCATCAGCGCAAACCGCAACGCAAGCGCTTACGAGCGAGCCGGTGCGCGCGTACTGGCCGATGTGGCGCCGCATCCGGGCGGGGCAGTGCCGATACCGGGTGCGCAAGGCCCGCTGGGCGGCCTGCTCGCGGCCTGGGCCGCCACCCCGCATGACTGGATTGCGCTCTGTCCGGTGGATGCGCCGCTGCTTGCCACTGACCTCGTGGCCAGACTGGCTGCCGCGCGGCAGGACGGCGATGCAGCCGTGGTCTGCCGCACCCGCGAAGGGCCGGAGCCGCTGTTTGCGCTGGTTCACCGCCGCACGCAGTCTGTGCTGGCGCAGCGCCTGACGGCCGGAGAGCGCGCCGCCCAAGGCTTCTGGCGCGCGGTGGACGCGCGCGAACTGGACTGCAGCGAGATCAGCGACAGCTTTGCCAATGTAAACACGCCGCAAGCTCTGGCCGATCTGGAGGCCCGCCTTGCAGCCCCGCCGGCGCAGAGCCGCTAGCGCGCGAAGACCTTCTTGAGAATGTCCGACCCGTACTTCAGCGGGTCCTGGCGGATGGCGCGCTCTTCCTTGCCGATCATCAGAAACAGCCCGTCCAGCGCCTTGCGCGTGACGTAGTTCTCGATCTTCGCGTCTTGCTCCTTGACCACGCCAAATTGCTGGGCCTGTGCGGCCAGCTTGTTGTATTGCGTGGCGAGACCCACCTTGTCGGTGGTCTGCTTCACGATGGGCTGGAACTTCGTGCCGAGCTGCTTCTCGGTCTTGCTCTTGAAGAACTGCGTCACGGAGTCGTCCCCGCCGCTGATGATCTTCTTGGCGTCATCCACGCTCATGGACTTGATGGCATCGGTCAGCAGGGGCTTGGCCAGGGGCACGGCCTGCTCGGCGGCGCGGTTCATGCCGGTGACCAGTTCGTCGAAGTCCTTCTGCCGGCCCAGCAGCTTGGCCGCGCGCTCGGCCTGCTTCAGGCCGTCGGGCAGCGGGATCTTGACCTCCGGGTTCTTCAGGAAGCCGTCGGTCACGCCCAGCTTGGCCACGGCGGCGGCGGAACCTTTGTTCAAAGCCTCCTTCAAACCCGCGCTCGCGTCCTGGTTGCTGATGCGGGAAAGATCGAGGGCTTGGGCTTGCACCGAGAGCGCCAGCAAGCCTCCGATCACTACACTTTGAATCATCCGCATTGCCATCTCCTCACGGGAACCGTCATGACGCCCGCACTCCGATCGATTCTATTGAGCCTCGCCGCGGCGGGCAGCATCGCGCTGGCCGGATGTGCAAAACAAAGTGACGCCGTGCCCGCCGTGCCGATCGGCACCATCACCGGCCAGCAGATCAACGCGGCGGACTTCAAGGGCAAGGTCACGCTGGTGAACTTCTGGGCGACCGACTGCGTCACCTGCGTCAAGGAAATGCCGATGCTGGTGGACACCTACACCAAGTTCAAGCCGCGCGGCTACGAGACCGTGGCCGTGGCGATGAAGCACGACCGGCCGGACTTCGTCCTGCACTTTGCCGAGACGCGCAAGCTGCCCTTCAAGGTCGCGCTCGACCCCAAGGGCGAGGTGGCCGCGGCCTGGAACAACACCCGCGTCACGCCCACCAGCTACCTCGTCAACAAGCGCGGCGAGATCGTCAAGCGCTACGTGGGCGAGCCGGACGTGGCCGAGTTCCACGCCACCATTGAGAAGCTGCTGGCCGAAAGCTGATCCGCTTCACCGCCGCTTGCAGCGCGGTGCACCGCCCTAGCCCAGCGCCAGCGCAATCACCCCACCCGCAATCAGTGCCGCGCCGGCCAGGCGCAGGCCGAGGTCCTGCTCGCCGAGCAGCTTGCCGCCCAGCAGGGCCGCAAAGAGCATTGAGACTTCGCGCGCCGGCGCCACGTGCGACAGCGGCGCGAGCGTCATGGCAAACAGCACCAGGGTGTAGGCGATCGGGCCGAGCGTGCCGACCACGAGTGCGTTCTTCCACTGACTGCGAAACACCTCGGGCAAGGTACGCAGATCGCGGCCGATCAGCGGCAGCAGCATCGGAATGCGCACCACGCCGCCGAGGTAGTCCACGAGGATGGGTGAGATCAGCGCCACCTTGACCGCATAGCCATCCACCACCGTATAGGCGGCGATGAACACGCCGGTGAGCGCGCCGTAGCCCAGGCCAAGCAGCACCCGCTGGCGGGCGGCAGCGTCGTGCGCGTGGGTGGCGGTGCGGATCAGCGCCGGGCCGCCGGCAATCAGGAACACGCCCAGCACCACGCCGCCAATGCCCGCGGCGCCCAGCGTGGAGATCTGCTCACCGAGCAGCAGCACCGCGCCCAACGCGGCAATCAGCGGCCCGGTGCCGCGCGCCAGCGGATACACCACCGAAAGATCCGCCTTGCGGTAGCCGCGCAGCAGGCAGACGAAATACAGCACGTGGATCGCGCCGCTGGCGAGGATCAGCCCCCACTCGCGCCAGCCCCAGCCGGGCACGAACCTGAAGGCGAACCACAGGCCCACCGGCGCCCAGATCAGGCCCTGGAACACCGAGGACAACAGCGCAAAGCGCACATCGCCACCCGACTTCTTGGCGATGAAGTTCCAGGTGGCGTGCAGCAGGGCTGCGGCAAGGACGAGGGCGAGTGCGGTGGCGGACACGGGCGCGTCCGCTCAGGCCGCGGTGCGGCGCATGCAGCGCCTTGAGCGAGCGGAGCACATCAAAGACCGACAGAATCGGTCATCGATTTCAGTTAAAAGATGCAAGAGCACCCCGGAAGGGCTTTCCGCTTGTCTGGTGCCATTCTTCAGCCTGTTTGCCGCAGAAAAAAGCGGCAAAACATCAATTTCGGCCAATGAAATCAGGCAAAACCGGCCGCATGGGCCTGCTGATCGGCGTGGTAGCTGCTGCGCACCATGGCGCCCACGGCGGCGTGGGTGAAGCCCATCTGGTAGGCCTTCTCTTCAAAGACCTTGAACTGGTCCGGGTGCACGTAGCGCTTGACCGGCAGGTGGTGGCCGGAAGGCGCGAGGTACTGGCCGATGGTGAGCATGTCGATGTCGTGCGCGCGCATGTCGGCCATGACCTGCAGCACTTCCTCGTCCGTCTCGCCCAGGCCGACCATGATGCCGCTCTTCGTCGGCACGCCGGGCACGCGCTGCTTGAATTCCTTCAGCAGCTTGAGCGAATGCGCATAGTCGCTGCCGGGGCGCGCCTCGCGGTACAGACGCGGCGCGGTTTCCAGGTTGTGGTTCATCACGTCGGGCGGCGCGGCTTCCAGGATGGCCAGCGCACGGTCCAGGCGGCCGCGGAAGTCCGGCACCAGCACCTCGATGCGCGTGGCCGGCGAGAGCTCGCGGGTCTTTTTGATGCACTCGACGAAGTGGCCGGCGCCGCCATCGCGCAGGTCGTCGCGGTCCACGCTGGTGATCACCACATAGTTGAGCTTGAGCGCGGCGATGGTCTTGGCCAGGTTTTCCGGCTCGTTCACATCGAGCGGGTCCGGGCGGCCGTGGCCCACGTCGCAAAACGGGCAGCGGCGGGTGCACTTGTCGCCCATGATCATGAAGGTGGCCGTGCCCTTGCCGAAGCATTCGCCGATGTTGGGGCAGCTGGCTTCCTCGCACACCGTGTGCAGCTTGTGCTCGCGCAGGATCTGCTTGATCTCGTAGAAGCGCGTGTTGACCGAGCCCGCCTTCACGCGGATCCAGTCCGGCTTCTTGAGCATCTCGGTGCGCTCGATCGGGATGATCTTGATCGGGTTGCGCGCGGTCTTGGCTTCGTGCTTCTGCTTCGCGGTCGCGTCGTACTCGCCCGCGGGCAGGGCCTTGTCGGTGACGTTGCTCATGATGAGGAGGCGGGGGACGCCGTGTCGGCAGGCAGGGTGAAGACCCGCGCCAGATGGTGCGCAAGCCGCGCCGCCGCGTCGTCCCAGGTGGTCTGGACGCCCAGTGTAGCGAGGTCCACCGTGGCCAAACCCGCGTATCCGCAGGGGTTGATCCACGTAAAAGGCGCCAGATCCATGGCCACATTCAGCGCCACGCCGTGATAGGTGCGGTGATTCGTCACCTTCACGCCCAGGGCTGCAATCTTGCCCAGCCCCGCGAACGGGTCTGCGCCCGCCGGCTGCGGGCCCGCACTGCCCGCGAGGCTCGGCGCGCGGCCATCCAGACGCACATAGATGCCCGGCGCATTGGGCACGCGCTGGCCGATCACGCCGTAGTCCGCCAGCACGCAGATCACCGCGGTTTCGATGCGGTGCACGTACTCCTTCACATAGATGCCTTGGCGGCGCAGGTCGATCAGCGGGTACGCCACCACCTGGCCGGGCCCGTGATACGTCACCTGCCCGCCGCGGTCCGTGGGCAACACGGGGATCTCATGCGCGTTCAGGATGTGCTCGCGCTTGCCCGCCAGCCCCAGCGTGTACACCGGCCCGTGCTCGGCGAGCCAGAGCTCGTCCTCGGTGGCGGCCGTGCGCTGCGCGGTGAACTCGCGCATGGCGGCAAGCACGGGCGCGTACTCAGGCGTGGTGATGCGCTTGATCTGCATCGGCAGGCAGAGGTGGGCGGGCGGGTGCGGGAGATTGAGCGGGCGCGCCGCTCAGAGCACGATCTTCACGCGCGGGTTGGCCCGCAGCGCCACTTCCAGCGCCTCCATCTGCTCGCGACTCTCGAAGTGCACCATGAAGGCCACGGCAAGGTAGTTGTTGGCCTTGCTCGCGCGCAGCTCGATCGTGGTCGGGTCAAAGCCCGGCACCACGCCGCGCACCGTCTCGGCAATGCTGTGCGCCAGATCATCCACCCGCTTGCCGATCGCCGTGACCGGCACGGTGGCGGGGAAGGTGAGCAGGCTCTTGGGCGGGGTGGCGTCGGCGGGGATGGCGGTCATCTGGATATTGTGGGGGCGGGTCTGGCAAAAACCAGTTCCGCTTGTCTGGTGCGGTTCTTCAGCCCGTTTGGGCTGGAGAGGCGCATGGATGCTGGGTTTATTGCATCGGTCCGGGCTGCAGCGGGGCGATTCTCACGATATGGAAGCCGAGCGGCGAAGCATGGCCGGTCACCTGCAGACGCATGCCGGGCGTGATTGGTCCGCCAGCAAGGAAGTCGTCCAAACATGCAGACTTGGTGGTGTAGAAGGTTTTCAGCTCGGCTTTGTTTGAACACCGGCTTCGACGACCTTCGTAAGGTTGATTGGAAACCAATAGCACTTCGCGGCTTGAAATTTCGTTCAGCGCAAGAAAGCGGCTGCTCGCCATTAGCCAGCCATTCACTGCGCCCATCCACATCGCGCCACAGACCAAGCTAAAGAGCGGCCACGCGAGCCAAAGGATCCAGCGCGTCCGGATGTCATCCGCGGCGCCCATGCGTCGAATGAGATAGAACGTGCCAATACCGGCCGGAAGACCGAACACCCACAGCCATGGGGTCCAGTAGTTGTAGCGTGGCAAAAAGCCGTCGATATAAATCAGCGCGAACGTCATTCCGGCCAACAAGAAAAAGGACGCAGCCACGAGCATGGCGCGCCGCTTTCGCGGTAAGCGGTAGATGACCGAATGATCGAACATGATGGTTTTCTTGACGGAGAGTGCTGATCGCCTGCGCCGCTGGCCTTCTCCAACTCACCCTACCCCGCCGCCCGCGAACACGTAAAGAACCCGTTCACCGTCAGCCGCCCGGTGTCCGGGTCATTCAGATAGCGCTGCGGCGTGGCGAGTTCGCCCGTGTGGAAGAGGCTGCCGTCGTAGAAAATCAGGCGGTTGTAGCGCGCCGGCACGCTGCCGGTTTTCTCGAACCAGTCGTTGCCTTCCAGCATGTAGCCGGGGGCGATGCCGTAGCGCGCGCTGAAGGTGGCGGCGTCCATCTGGCCGCAGTCGTGCACCAGCTGCGCCGTCTCCTGCGCGCTCTTGCGGGGGCGGTAGAAGGCGGTGCCGCCCAGCGCGGGGTCTTCAAACAGATAGAGCACGCTAGCGGCGATGCATTGGTCGGCCGGTAGGCCCTGATTGTCCCGATGGCAGAGCCACTGGCGCGGCAGCAGTTCGTGCGGCTGCCGGGTCACCATCGACAGGCGGCTGTACATATGCAGGGTGCGCCGGCCACCGAGGCGGCGACGCACGTGCTGGGCAAAGAACTCGGCCAAGCGATCGGAAAACTCCGGCGGCATGAGCAGCTCCACGCCGGGGTAGGCGTTGTGCGGCGCCGGGGCAAAGGCGGCGCGCTGCTCGCGGGCGAATTGGCGCAGCTGTTCGGGGTGAGTGAGGGCATCGTCGATCACCCAGCAGGTGTGACCGTCATGCAGCGCAATGGACTGGAGCGTCGGGTTGGGGTTGAACATGCAGCGTCGGCGCCATGCTGATCGACCTGGAATGTGGCCGTTATTCAGCTTTTATGTCAATTTGTGAGTGTTCGCTATCGCATTTTCCGCTGTTTTGGAAAGAATCTCCAGCTTCATGCAGGTAATGGCCTTCTTGGCCGAAATTGCAATCTCATTCAGGGGCGCCGGACCGCATCCGGGTCAACGGGCGGCTCGTCCTTTTTGGGCTTGTCGTCCTTGGCGTCCTTGTCCTTGGCATCCTTCTCGCCGATCTTGCCGGCCGGCAGCGTGACCGCACCGCCCACGCCGACATTGCCGACACGCCCGCCGCCGCCCACGCCCACACTCACATTGCCATCACCACCCACACCGACGCCGACGCCCAGATTGCTGCCGCCAATCCCGAAGCCGATGCTGAGGTTGGCGCAGCCGGCCAGGCCCAGCGCGAGCACGGCGGCGCACAGTGCGCGACACGGAGACGGGTTGATGGAAAGGGTCATGACACACCTCGCAATTCGCTGATCCGACCCCGCCGCAGAACATCCAGCGCGCGGGCGGATCGGCTCAAGCGTAGCCCCGCAGGCGCGGCCGGAGTGTTGCGAGGTGTCGCAGACCGGGCGCGGCCGCAGCAGGGCCAGGCGCGTGGGCAAGCAGGCGCGGCGCCAATCACTCCGCCGCTTCAGCCGCCTTCTTCGCACCCTTCTTGGCCGGCGTCTTGGCCTCGCGCGGGGCGAACTCGAAGCCGACCTTGTCGGCCTTGGCGTCCCAGGCGAGGAAGGCCTTGAAGGGGCGGCGGGTGCGCATGGAGACGAAGCCGGTGAGCAGGTCGGTCTTGCCGGTCTCGAGCAGCTTCTTCACCTGCTCGGGGCCGATCTCCTGCTGCAGGATGACCTTGCCGCTCTTGAAGGTGCAGGTCTTGGCCACCACCGTGTTCTCGCACACGTAGTTCATGCCATGCTCATAGACGCCGCCGCCGCAGCGCGGGCATTTGCCCAATGAGGTCTGACTGGAGAAGTCGGGCGCCTCGGCATCGTCGTCTTCGGCATTGGATTGGCCGAAGTCGAACTCCATCTTGAGATTGTTGTTCTCGGTGTCCTCAACGATGTTGAGGATGGCTGCAAACGGCCGGCCCATCTTGGAGCGGAAGCCCTGCAGGGGGCCGATGGTGCGATTGGCCAGCAACTGCTCGACCTCTTCGATCTCGAAGCTGCGGCCACCGGGGTGCTTGCTGATGGAGAAGCCGCAGGCCTCGCAGGCAAAGCGGCGGTAGTTCTCCTTGACCACGCTGCCGCAGTGCGGGCAGGGCGTCTTGAGCGTGGCGTAGTCGCCAGGCACGGTGTCGCGGTCGTACTCCTTGGCGCGCTTGACGATGATCTGCGTCATGCGGGCGATTTCCTGCATGAACTCCTCGCGCGAGATCTCGCCCCGTTCCATCAGCGAGAGCTTGTGCTCCCAGCCGCCGGTGAGTTCGGGCTGGGTGAGCTCTTCCACGCCCAGGCCGCGCAAGAGCGTCATGAGCTGGAAGGCCTTGGCCGTTGGCATGAGGTCCCGGCCTTCGCGCAGCATGTACTTCTCGTTCAGAAGCCCTTCGATGGTGGCGGCGCGCGTGGCCGGCGTGCCCAGGCCGCGCTCGGCCATGGCTTCGCGCAGCTCTTCGTCTTCCACCAGCTTGCCCGCGCCTTCCATGGCGGAGAGCAGCGTGGCTTCGTTGTAGCGGGGCGGCGGCTTGGTGGACAGGCCCACGGCTTCGATCGTTTCGGTGACGACGCGCTCATTGGCCTTCACGGGCACCAACGAGTCATCGCTCTTCTGTTCATCCTTGCCGTACACCGCCAGCCAGCCGGGATTCACCAGCACCTTGCCTTCGGTCTTGAACTGGTGACCCTGCACCTCGGTGATGCGGGTGGTGATCTGGTACTCCGCCGGCGGGAAGAACACCGCGATGAAGCGCTTGGTCACCAGGTCGTAGACCTTGGCTTCGGCCTCGCTCAAACCCTTGGGCAGATTGCCGGTGGGGATGATGGCGAAGTGGTCCGAGACCTTGGTGTTGTCGAACACGCGCTTGTTGCCGCCCTTGACCCAGCCCTTGTTCAGCGCTTGGGCGGTGAAGGGGTAGTAGCGATCCATCTCGCCGACCTGCGCGAGCGTGCTTTCCACGGTGCCCACATAGTCCTGCGGCAGGTAGCGGCTGTCGGTTCGCGGATAGGTCAGGACCTTGTGCTTCTCGTACAGCGCCTGGGCAATCGACAGCGTGGTCTGCGCCGAGAAGCCGAAGCGGCCGTTGGACTCGCGCTGCAGGCTGGTGAGGTCATAGAGCAGCGGCGCGCCCTGGGTGCTGGGCTTGGCCTCCTCGGTCACGGAACCCATCTGGCTGCGGCAGGCGGCGACGATGCTCTCGGCCGCGGCCTTGGCCCAGAGGCGGGACTCCCGCTTTTCGGGGTCCGTCTCGTCCTTCTTGAATTTCGGGTCGAACCAGCGGCCTTCGTACACGCCGCCGGCGGCGACGAATTCGGCGCGCACTTCCCAGTAGTCACGCGGCACAAACTTGCGGATGCGCTCCTCGCGCTCCACCACGATGGCGAGTGTCGGCGTCTGCACGCGGCCCACGGTGGTCAGGAAGAAGCCGCCGTCCTTGCTGTTGAAGGCCGTCATGGCGCGCGTGCCATTGATGCCCACGAGCCAGTCGGCCTCGCTGCGGCAGCGCGCGGCATCGGCCAGCGGCATCATCTGGTCGTCGGTGCGCAGCTGCGCAAAACCGTCGCGGATGGCCTGCGGGGTCATGCTCTGCAGCCACAGGCGCTGCACCGGCAGCTTGCTCTTGGCGTGCTGCATGATGTAGCGGAAGATCAGCTCGCCCTCGCGCCCGGCGTCACAGGCGTTGATCACGGCGCCGACATCCTTGCGCTTGAGCAGCTTCACCAGGGTCTTGAGGCGCTTCTCGTTTTTCTCGATCGGCTGCACATCGAAGTGCGGCGGGATCATGGGCAGGTGCGCAAAGCTCCACTTGCCGCGCTTGACGTCGTACTGCTCGGGCACCACCAGCTCAAGCAGGTGACCCACGGCGCTGGAGACCACGTACTCGTCGCTCTCCAGGTAGTCCTCGTGCTTCACGAAGCCACCCAGGGCGCGGGCGATGTCGTTCATCACCGAGGGCTTTTCGGCGATCACGAGGGTCTTGAGCCCGTCAGCCAAGGGCGCGGCTGCGGCCTTGGCCGACGTTTTCTTGACGGCGGCTTTCTTGGCAGCAGGGGCTTTTGCGGCGGTTTTCTTGGCGGCGGGCATGTCGGATTCTGTGAAGAGGATTGCTAGTTATGCAAGCCTCGGGCGCTGCAACTATAGACGTCCGTTTTGCGGCACTGCAAAGGGTGTTAATAAGCAGCTGACCAAAACCACCTCGCTTGCGTCGGTTTTCGGTCTGTTTTCGCCTTCGTGCACTGTCTCTAGTCGCTCTACGAGGATATGTTCCTTGAAAGCGACGAATGACACATCCCACACAGACCGAGCGCGGTGCAACAAACCGGACTCGAACACCCTCCACGAAGAAGTGGCTGCTCAACGAAATCGCAGCCTGCAAGGGCGCGCGAGACACCTTGCAGGTGCAAGTTGCTGCGATGCAACGAGAGGTAGAGGTGCTCTACGCACGCCAGCTTACGTTGGAGCGCAGCCTGGCGGTGCTTTACCCCGATGCGGCAGGAGAGAGCATCGCGCCCATCACGCCGTTTCGCCACGGCAAGCGTGGGGACTTAAGCCGATTCTTGCTAGGGCTGATTCAACAAGCCGGGCCCGACGGTCTCGACACACCCACTTTGGCTCGAAGGTGCGCCGAAGAGTTCGCAATCCCGATTGAGGGGATAGGCAGACTCAACACCTACGCAAGAGACATCGTTCGTAGTCGGCTGAGAGACTTGTCCGAGCAGGGTCGGGTCGAACTGATGGGCTACGACCACCGGGGACGCGCAAGGTGGCGTCTGCCTCAGACCGCTTCGTTGGATGAGCTACGCAGGCAAACGCAGGTGCTGAGCGAATGAGCCTCACGCGAACCCGAACACGCACTCAGTCGACATTGACTGCGCTCGTTTGTCGAATTGCAGAACTCAATGATGAACTCTGCTTTATCGACATGCAGCAGCCACCGCGTGCGCCACAGCAACTGGCGCTTCGACGCAGGCGAGTTGAGCTGGTCGAGCAGCGGCAGACCCTGGTTGAAACGCTCCATGTGTTTGACCCCGGGCTGTGCGCCGACGACATTGGCCGAGCCACCTCCTGGCGTAAGGCTCTGGGTCTGTACGCCAAGACCACGTGCTACCGGAGGTACTTGAAGGCGGTCGCTAGCGTGCAGGCATGGGCTCCCAACCCACGCGACGTCCACGCGGCTTCGCCGGCTTCGGACCCTCTATGAGCATCTCGTGGCTGCGGTGCTTGCCGTGGGTGTAGCCCCGCCAGAACTGCGAAAGCCCCACGCTAAGCGCGAGCCGCATCAGGTGCTTGAGCCTGTCCCCGTTGGACGTTCGTCGGGTGTCGTCACGCCACGCGTTCTCGCAGGCGTAGTCATTGAGATATTTGTTTGAGACGTTCAAGTAAATCTGCTCGACAGAACGTCTCATGCGCGCGTTGAGGCACTCGGCCTGATTGTTGTTGGTGCCATCCGGAGCCACATACATCTTGGAGTGGGTGACGGTCTTGTGTCCCGCATACAGGCTGACGAATTTTGCGTAGGCGGGGTCTTCGTCGGTATGGATGAACGATTCTGCGGAGATGCTGCTTGTTGCTAGGCGGGTGACGGTGTCAGAGGTTTCTCGCAGCGCCACGGCAATGCGTGTGCGTACGGCGCCGCCGCCCTTGGCGGCTGAGCGCACGCGCACCACCAAGAGCTGACGTCGGTCGGGGTGCTGACGGCTGGTCTTGTCGTATTTGACGGGCTTGGGTGGGCCCATCGAGGTGATTTCCCCAGTGTCTGGGTCAACCTTGGGTGCAAGCAGCTGTACGGGCATGCTCGGGCGCTTACCTGCACCTGTGATTTGCGGTCGATTGCGCTTTTCTTTGTAGCGACGCCCATTGACGTCCATGCCATCCATTTCGATGTAGCCCACAAGCATGCCGACGTTGTAGCCACGCACCAAGCCTTCGCGCAGTTTCTGAAGCAACGTGTAGTGCGTGGGGTAGCTGAATCCCCAATTACGACGAATCTCCAGGGCCGCTTTGCCAGCAGCGCCATTCATCCACTCAAATGCGACGCGGAGAATGGTTCGCACAGGCAGTTTCCTGCTGGCGAGGACCGTGCCGGAGGTCACGCTGAACTTTGCATCACAGGCCGTGCACTTCCAACGCAACTCCTTCTCGTACCAGTAGTGCCTATCGAAGGTGCCGCAATGCGGGCAGGCCATCTCTTCGCACGAGCCCCACGACATGGTGGCCAGGAGCAAGACGGCATCGCGCTCATCGAGCTGTTCAAGTTCGCGCACCGTGAGAGTCACCGCCTTCTTGGAAAGATGAAAGTCGGCGGTTCCGGTGCGACGCCGTATTGGAAACAATCCGTTTTTGAGCATGGCTAGGCACTTTCCAGGAACGCGCTGTAGTCGCTGGCTAGGGCCCACGGCGAAGGCCTGTAAGTCAGCGGGCCAGTCAATCCGAGATGGTTTTTGAATGCGGTACGGGCGGGCTCGGCCAAGCTCTCGATGTCGAACTGCTGCTTGCCGTTGATTTCGAGCACGGGCGGAAGAATCAACGTCGGTCGCGGACCGAGTTGCGAGGCGCCCCAAAGCGTCCAGCACATGGCACGCAGCCACAGGTCGCACAAGTCGAGTCGCTTTGTCCCATAGACGAAGTGCCCGGAGCGCGCGCCAAGGATGTGTTCTTCGAACTCGACCTCGTAGTGGCCTCGGCGTCCCAAGGGCTGACCAAGCTGCGCGCTGGCCAACTGGGTTCCTGACCCGCTGGCTGTTGCGCGTTCGATAACCACGCAACTGCGAGTGGTGTATGCACAGCGCCTGTCCATTTCTTTTTGGACGGGCGCTTGGTCGGCCTGATACAGCACACGAACCAGCGCTCTAGCCGTGAGGTCCCAGAGGCTGCCGGCAAATCGTGGGTACTGGCTGAGCCGGGCAGGCGGTCGTTCGCCGTACCCACGCTGATTCAGGGCAATCAGGTAATCGGCAAATGCACCTTGTCTCGCGTAAGCAATGTCCAGACACGCCATGCGATTGGCGTCGCATCGCTCGTCGAGATAGCCGTTATGAAAGTGCACGCGCAGCATTAGGTCAGCTCCACAGCCCAGGTTTGCGCATAAGCCACCTTGCCCACTCGTTCGATACCGGAAAGGCGCAACGCGCCGTCTTCTGCCCAGAGCAATGTGGCATCGGACAAATCCGGCAGGATGTCCACCGGGTTGCCTGCGTGGCGCTCCAACAGCCTTGCTCGGGTCACCGGACGGCCCAGTTCAGGGTCGCGCTCTTCGCGCACGGTGAGCCGGCCCTCAACCGCAGGCAGGGTTTTGACGATTTCCATGGGCACCACGGCGCCCTTGCTGCGTAGGCAGCGAACTCTCACGTACATGACGAAACCTCTTTCTAGATAGGGTTTCGCATACAGCGAATTACTCAAAAATGAGTAATCGCGGGCGAACAAAAACTCGCCGACGTAGCATGCGAGCAAATCAAATTTGAGTAATTCTCTATTCCACCGATGCGCTCGCGCCTGCACGAGCTCTACGTCATGGAGGCCAGTCGCGTGATGAAAGCGCACCGGGCCGACAGCGACCTGTCGTTTGCTGAGCTCGCCCGTCGGATGCGGGAGGACTACGGCATCGAGATTGATGCTCAGTCGCTGCGCAACAAGCTCAATCGAGGCACCCTGTCGCTGGCGTACGCCATGATGCTGCTGGACGCGATGGGTGTGCGCACCTTGAAGATTCCCGACCTGAAGAACACCCCTCAAGCACGCGGCGAGCGCTGGTGAGCAGGCCACATCACCCTCTGCGCTTGAGCTTGCGGATACTGCCCACTACAGGCCCCAGAAGCTCCAAGGAATCCATGGGTCGTATGGGTCCGTACGCCGCATTGGCAGCCTGCAGGTAGTAGCCGCTGTCGTCCTTTGCCAGGGTTTTCAGGGTGGTTTCGTCATCGACCACCGCAACGACCACATCGCCAGGCTCGGCCGGGGCGCCACGCAAGACGGCGACCAAGTCCCCGTCCAAAAAACCTGCGTCTTTCATGCTGTCGCCGCGCACGCGGACGAGGACCGTACGGTTAGGCTCTTCGACGAGGTAGTCGTCGATAGTGAGGACCTCGAACTCGGACTGAGCAGTTGCTTGGGGCACGCCTGCGCGCACCGTACCCACGACAGGTCGTTCAAAGAATCGGGCGGCCGGTGCCAAGCGCTTGGCCTCAGTCTTGCGGAGAAATCCTGACTGCTCTAGTCGACTAATCAGCCCAAAGACGCTCGCGGTGCTTGCCATACCCAACACGTCCGCCAGCCTCGCCAGTGAGGGCAGCGCCTGGTGCGACTTGTAGTACTTGCGCAGGCGGGCCAGATGCTGGTCGTCAACGTTTTCGCGGGGCATGGCGCTGGATACTGTATGGATATCCAGCCACCATAGGCGAGCGTCCGTTCGGCGTCAAGCTCCGAACTAACACTTCCCGGTAGCAGCCGTTTCGCGGAGACCTGATGATTGCACGGTACGTGTAGATTTATGCCCGCTAGCGATACTGGCGTTCAGGAAGTTGGTTTTCCACTTAAAGAGAGGTGGGCATGTTCAAGTGGCGAAAGAAGACCCCCCCACAGCCCTCGGCACAGGGGGCTCCAGATAGCTCCCCCCGACACAGCATGACGGCTCTCCTTCGAGACCGCTCAAAACTCGGTGAGTGGGTGGAGACTTACATGATTCGCGGTATCCCGTGGCAGGAAAACTTCCGGCTAGTACCGAACGACGAAGCTCAGAGAGACCTGGAGATAACGTTCGAGCAAAAGGAGCGTCTTGCCAAGGAGTATCACGTGCTGTCCATCGCAGGAGTTCTTATATTCTTGCGTCAGCACTACGACGACGCCAGTTACGAGGCAACCCTTAATGATTTGGCAGGTAGATTGGCGGAAGCGTTGAGTTTGGACCGACTCATCGTTGGAGAAGCTCTTGGACAATACGTCCGATACAGCTTGGCCGGCGAGACAAATAGTTTGGAAACGCTGTACCTGCAGCGCGTGTACGACGACAACCCACACTTCTTCCGGATGAAATTTGCCGGTATCGGGAGCATAGCGATAGACCGCATCGGTCTGTCGTTCGACGTCTTTAGAGACGCGGTCAACGGCGAGCTATAAAATAAATCCAGCAATTTTCCTGTATAGACATTTACGACGCTGCGCAAGCCAACGTAAGTTGTTGATTTAATTGTGTTTTTCTGATGATTTGGTCAGCTGCTTATTAACACCCACTGCAAACAACAAGGCCTCCGCGCGGGAGGCCTTGTTGCCATGTGGACCCGGATCAGGTCGTGCGCATGAAGCCCAGATCGCGCTGGGTGAAGTTGCGCAGGTTGGGGAAGATGTCGTCGAGTTGCGTCTCCGACAGACCCATCCAGCGGCCCAGCGTGGCGCCGTACTGATCCACGCTGTGCACGGGAATCCAGGCGCCGCTGCCGGAGGCGGAATCCGGCGTCGTCAGGCCCACGGTCGGGTAGCGGCCATAGAGGTCACGGCCGTTCACGGCGCCGCCGGTCACGAAGTGCGAGGCGCCCCAACCGTGGTCGGTACCGTCGCCGTTGCTGGTGTAGGTGCGGCCGAATTCGCTGGAGCTGAACACGGTCACCTGGTTGCGGATGTCACCCAGGCCCGGCATGGCGGCCAGGGTGTCGTCGAAGTACTTCAGCGCGTGGCCAATGCGGGCCATCAGGTCTGCGTGGTTGTTGCGCTGGAAGTCATGGGTGTCGAAACCGCCGATGCCCACGAAGAACACCTGACGACGGGTACCCAAGGCTGAGCGGCCGGCAATGATGCGCGCCACAGTCTGGAACTGCTGCGCCAGGCCGTTGTTGGCCAGGTTGCCGTTGTTCGGGTTGGTGTACTGCGGCGGGTTCGGGATTCCCGTGGCGCCGGCCGGCAGCATGGCGGTGGCCAGATCGACCTGCGCATCGATCGAGCGCTTGACGATGGCGTTGTGGTCCTTCTCGAGGAAGTGGCTGCGGTCCGAGCTGATCAGGTTGCGCAATGCCGTGCCACCCGCCGTTGATCCGTAGACCTGATTGTTCGCGGTCGTCCCCACGCCGCCGATGGCGACCGCGCCGCCGCCGTTGACCTGATAGGCCAGCGCCTGGTTGCCCGACAGGAACACCGTGTTTCCGGAGGCGGAGATGCAGGTGAACATGGCCTTGCTGTTGCTGGCCATCAGCAGATCGCCCATCTTGCCGCCCCAGCCCTGGCGTGCGCCTTCCGGTGCGAAGGCCTGCCACATTGAGGTCTGGTCGTTGTGCGAGAACAGCTTGGGCGGACGGCGCTTGGTGTTCATCTCCGTCCGGTTGGCGATCGGCTCGATTAGCGGGCCGACGTTGGACAGGATGGCGCCACGGCCGGCGTCGAACAGGGTCTGGAAGTCACGCAGCGCCGGGTGCAGCGCAAAGCCGCGGCCCTGGTTGTTGATGGCGTTCAGCGGCAGCACACCCCCGGGCTGGCCAGCCGCCGGAAGTGCGATGTTGCCGGCCTCGGCCGTGGTGCGGATGCGCGTGTACTCGGCCCAGGACGTGGCGTCCGTCGGCAACACCGAATTGGCGCTGTCATTGCCGCCGAAGAAGTACAGACAGACCAGTGCCTTGTAGTCGGTGCCGGCCGTCTGTGCGGACGCCGCCGCCAGCGTGGCGAGGTTGATGCCGAAGGGCGCTGCCACGCCCATGAAGGACAGGCTGCTGCTGGTGCGCAGGAAGGCGCGACGAGATTGGTTCATGTGCTTGCTCATGGTGTCGGCCCTTCCCTTACTTCTGGATCAGGAACTCGGGCGAGGCCAGGGTCAGATAGACACCGAGGCGTGCGCGAGTCAGCTTGGCCGCATCGACCTGGGCCTGGTTGCTGCCGTTGGCGGCCAGCGCCGGGATGGCCACGGAGTTGATGGCGTCGCGGATGATCTGCTTGTTGGCGGTCGTCATGCTGCCGCCGGTGAGCAGCATGTCCAGACGATTCACCAGATCGTCGGGCCGTTCAGCCAGCGCGATCTCCGCCGTGTAGTTGGGCTGAATGTCATTGCGCGTGGCGCCGGTGGCGCGTCCGCCGATGCCGTTCTGCACGGCGTTGCGCATGAAGTTCATGTAGCCCACCACAGAGGTCTCGTGGACGATCTGGAACTCGGGTGCGGTCAAGTTGGCACCGCCGGCGGCGGAGTTCGGCGGCACGTAGCCGGCGCGGAAGAAGTTGAACACCGTGGGCGAGCGCATCGGGGTCTGGCTCAGCGAACCCAGCGGATCATCCGTGCTGCCCATCAGGAAGCGCGTGGAGTCGCTGGTCGCACCGAAGGCGCGGCCCCAGGCGGTGGCACGCAGGATCGGCTCGCGCAGCTTGCCCACGTTGTTGGCCGTGGACGCGGTACGTGCCTCGGTATCCAGCAGAATCGCGGAGATCACCTGCTTCAGATCACCATTGCTGGTGCGGAACACGTTGGATACGCGGCCCACGTAGGCCGGGCTGGGGTTGCTGGTGACCAGGCGCTGGATCAGAAGCTTGGAGATGAAGGGTGCGGTGTTCGGGTGCGCTGCGAGGAAATCGAGCGCGGCCTTCAGGCTGGCATCGGGGTCAGCCGTGGTCTGAGCGGCGATCGTGGTGCCCAGGAATCGCTTTTCGCCCTGCTCGTGGAACTTGGCATAGCCCTGCATCGGGGTCCATTCACGCTCGGCCGGGCCGGCGCCACCGAAGAAGCGGCTGTCCGTGCGGTCTGCCATGTTCGGGCCGGCGTACCAGGAGAAGCCGGTGAACACACGCGACAGGCCCTTGATGTCGTCGTCACCGTAGGTCTCGAGCGGACGGCCGCTGCTGTCGGTGCGGACGGTGCCGTCCGGGTTCAGCTGGAACAGGCCGATGGAGAACAGCTGCATGACTTCGCGCGCATAGTTCTCGTCAGGGACGCGGGTGCCACCGGCCTTCTGATTGCGCATATGCGTCAGATAGAGGCCCATCATCGGGTGGCGGCTCACATCCTCCAGCAGGGTGCGGTAATTGCCGAACGCGTTCTTGGCGAGCATGTCGTAATAGCTCGCCATGCCGCGCGGGTAGTTGACGGTCGCATCGTTCTGGAACGACACCACGAAGATCTCCGACAGTGCGAAGGTGACGCGCTGGCGCAGCTGGTCTTCGCTGCCGAGGGCCTGGCCCCACCAGCTCTGGAAGAACTCGTTCTGACCGACGTTCTGCGGCGGCATGAGTGCTTGCAGTTCGGCCTGACGCGCCTGCAGATAGTCGAAGTGCGGGCGCATCGGCTTGTTGAACTGATCGTTCAGCCAACCCTGGTAGCCCACGCGGATCACGAAGTCGATCGAGGCCTGCGTTGGCCCCATCGTGGCCTGGCTCAGGAAGCGCGAGGCTTCAGCAGCCGTGGGCGGAGGCCCCGGCGGCGGCGCAGCGGGGCCGCTTGAGCCGCCCCCTGATCCGCCGCAGGCGGACACCAGAATTGCAAGCGTTGCGGCACCCGCGAGGCGGCGCAGCGTTTGCCAGTTTGAGATCACTCCGGCCATTTTTTGTCACTCCACAGTCCACTTGTCCGATGTTTGTCTCCGGACAAGCCCTGATCTTTTGTGTGGACCCGAGGTGAATCGGGCACGTCTGCGCAAGGCGCAGGGTCTCAAAGCAACGGCGGTGCCACTGACCGTTACTGGACGCGACTGTGATGTAACAAAGTTTTTGATTCAATGCGCGTTGTCGATCCGTCAACGCGCAGCGCTGCGAGCGCGGCCTGCGTCTAGTTCGGCAGGCGCGGCGAATCGTCGTCGCTCATGAGCTCGTCGAACACGAGCGCATCGAACTCGACTTCCTGGCTCCAGAGCACCATCAGCGTGATGATCCGCAGCTTGGACAGCGGAATGGGCGACTCTGCGACCGCAAGCGCACGCTCGATGATGAGCTCGCGATGCGGTGCGTACAGCGCGTCGTTGTTCTCGAGATGCTGGATGAAGGCGATCGCCTCGTCGCCCAGCTGGCGGCGTTCGACTTCGGCGTAGATGCGCGTCGAGCCTTCCGACGCGTGCGCGATCAGCTGAATGTTCTGCGTCGCGGAAGCCAGACCCACGAGCCAATCGAGTGCCTGTTCGACGTCGTCTTCGTCGAAGCCTGCTTCAGTGAGGGTGTCGTGGAGGTCGTCGGTTTCGGGAAACAGTTGCGGGGTGCTGTAGTGCTGGAAGAGATAGACCAGGACGTCGTACATGCACACCCTCCTCGAAAGCCGCTGAAGACATCGCAGTGGCGGACTGATCGCGCCACCCGGGGAGTGGGATTGCAGAGCAAACCCATTTCTCAGACGCCCGCCGTGTGCGCTGCGAGCTGTGGTCTGGGAACTGGATTTATCCGGACACTAATCCAAGTGTGTGACGATCGCAAGACACGCTAGCGGCAGCGCCGCCGCGATTGCGCCGCTTTGGCGCAGAAAGTGTTGTTTCGCTGCACGTCCGAACGCGACTCAGGCCAGCGCCTGCCACCGGCCACCGGGCAACCGGGCTACTCGACCCTCCAGTTCGAGCGCTGTGAGCTGCGTCATCAATGCCGATGCATCCAGGCCCGTCCGCTGCGCAAGGGTATCCAGGCTGACCGGGTCACCTGCAAGCGCGCTCAGCACCGGCGAAGCAAATTCCGCTGCGGGCGCGTCATCGCGACTTTCAGGGGCGGTGGATGCCTGAATACGCGGGCCTTCGAGGCGCAGTTCTTCCAGCACGTCGGATGCACTCTCGACAAGCTTTGCGCCCTGCTTGATCAGCGCATGGCAGCCGCGTGACTGCGGCGAGTGGATTGAACCGGGAATGGCGAGCACTTCGCGACCGAGATCGCCGGCCAGACGCGCCGTGATGAGCGAGCCGCTCTGCAGCGCCGCTTCAACCACCAGCGTGCCCTGCGCCAGACCCGCAATGATCCGGTTACGGCGCGGGAAGTTCGCAGCCAGTGCCCGCGTTCCGAGCGCGAACTCGGAGACGATCAGCCCGTGCTGGGCGATACGGTGCGCCAGGTCGCGGTTGCGTGCCGGGTAGACGATGTCCAGCCCGGTGCCCACGACGGCGATCGTCGAACCCTCGCCCGCCAGCGCGCCGAGGTGCGCGGCTGCATCAATGCCCAGCGCCAGCCCGGAAACCACGCACACGCCACGCTGGGACAGCGCATGGGCGAACTGCTCGGCGTTGGCCTGGCCCTGCGCAGTGGCGTTGCGGCTGCCCACCATGGCAACTGCAGGGCGCTTGAGGGTGGCCAGCTGGCCGATCGCAAACAGCAGCGGCGGGGGATCGGGTGCCTGCAGCAACTGCTGCGGATAGTCGGCATCTGCCAGGGTGAGCACGTGGTGCCCGGCGTCTTGCGCCCAGGCCAGGCTTCGCGCCACCGCCTCCTCGCGCTCCGCATCCTCGGCAAGCAAGGCCTGCGCAGTGGCCTGCCCGCAGACGCGCGCGAGACTCCCAAGGCTTTGCGCCAGGATCTGCTCCGGCAGGCCGAAGGCGGCCAGCAGATCGCGGCAGGTTGCAGGGCCGACGCCATCCGTCAGGCTCAGACGCAGCCAGGCCGTCAGCTCACGTTCGCGCTCGCCCACGCCATCAACATCCATGTCGCTTGTCTCTCAAGAGATGCGCAGTCCACAAAGCACATCGGCCGCCCGAAGGCAGCCGATGCACCGATTCACTTCAATCGCCTCAGGGCGTACGCAACTGATCGCCGATCCGGATCGGCCGGTCGCTGCTCATGATGAGCACGTAGGACACGCGATCAAACACGCGGAACACCATGCCCACGCCGATGCGCTCGTCGGGCAGCTTCACGGCCTGCGGACGGCCGAGATACTTGCCGGCAAAGCCTTCGGCGCGCTGAGTGCGGTCGGCCACGGTGTCGCCGGACTCCCAAACCTGCAGGGTATGGCCGGGCTCGATACCCGCGTCGCGGCCCTTGTTGATGGCCACGACCATCAGGCTGCCGGCCGTGATCGCCTCGCGGCTGTAGACGCTGGCCACACGGGCGTTGACGTCGCGCTCGGGAGCGCGCGGCGCAAAGTTGATCGAGGGCGAGGCGGCAAAGGGGAGCAGGCGATCATCGATGCCGAACTCTTCCTTCACCTTTGCGATCTTGATGGTAGCGGGGTCGCCGCTGCGCACCACATCGGCGTCGCCGAGGTAATAGGCCTCATAGGCCAGGAGCTCGCCGGTCTGCGGGTCCTTCAAGGGGCGCGCAGGGCGGAACACCTGGTAGCGGGAAATCGATTCGTCCTTGATGCCGCGCACATAGGCGGTATCGCCGGCAGCAAAGAACACCCTGCCTGTTTCGCGGCCCGCGAGGATGCGTGGCGCGCTGTCCAGACGGTCACGCTCGACGATCAGCGGCTGCGACAGGAAAGGCTCGATCACGCTGGCCGGTATCGTGGTGATGGCCTTGTCCAGGCCCTCGGCACGCACTCGCGGCGACAGACGCTCGGTGCCGTCCGGCGCGGTCATGGACAGCGTGGCGCGGCCATCCTTCTTGATCAGATACAGCACCTGCCCCGGAAAGATCAGGTGCGGGTTGCGGATCTGGTCCTTGTTCATGCCCCAGAGCTCGGGCCATTTCCACGGGCTCTTCAGGAAGATGCCGGAGATGGCCCAGAGGGTGTCACCGCGCTTGACGGTGTACTGGTCCGGCGCGTTGGGCGCGAGATCGGAGATGGGCACGCCCATCTGCGCCACCTGGTTGGCCGTGGAGCGCTGCTGCTCGGTGATCGGGAAGTTCACGGCACTGGCTGTACCGGTGAGACCTGCCAGCGCCAGAGCGGCGCAGATGACCGACAATCGTTTATGCATTCTTCCCCCCTTGCAGACGCAAGGCGTAGTACTCGATGAGCGCCTGAGTGCGCCTTGGGTCGGGCGGCGGCCGGCGATCGGGCGGCCGGAACCGGCCAATAACCCCGCGCCGGGCATGTTCTTGCGCGCACCCAAGATCAAGTTTTGCTTTAAATTTTGCAGATAAACATCTGATCTCGCAACGAAATTGCCACTCCGTCACCGCTCGGGCGTGGTTTTTCGGCGTCCCGCAGGGCTCGGTCCCTGTTCAGCCCGCGCTGAACTAACCATACACCGCGTCGGGACAGCTCCTTCTGAATCCATCGCTTACATCATGGCTCTGCTGCCCATCCTCCACTGGCCCGACCCCCGGCTCAAGACCGTGGCCAAGCCGGTCACGCAATTTGACGCGCGCCTGAAGAAGCTCGCCGAAGATATGGCCGAAACCATGTATGACGCCCCTGGCGTGGGTCTCGCAGCCACGCAGGTGGATGTCCATGAGCGCCTGATCGTTATCGACGTCTCCGAGGACAAGAAGGGCCTGATGACCCTCGTGAACCCCGAAATCATCTGGGCCAGCCCCGAGCGCAGGAAGTACGAGGAAGGCTGCCTGTCCGTGCCGGAGATCTACGACGATGTCGAACGCCCCGCGCAGGTGCGGGTGCGCGCGCAGGATGTCACCGGCAAGTTCTTCGAGTTCGACGCCGACGGTCTGCTGGCCGTATGCGTGCAGCACGAGATGGATCACCTGGCCGGCAAGGTCTTCGTCGAATACCTGTCCACGCTCAAGCAAGGCCGCATCAAGACCAAGCTGCGCAAGCGGGCCGAACGCGCGCTCTGAGCCGCTGCCGCCGCGTTCGTGGTGGCCTGTTGACACTTCTGCAGCACCGCCTTGTAGCGCCCGGCCACCGGGTATAGCGTTTGCAGGTTTCTCGGAGAGGCATCATGCGCGCAGCAGTACTGACCCTGTCCCTCAGCCTGGCATTGGCCGCCTGCGGCGGTGGTGGCGGAGCCGGCAGCACCCCGCCACCGCCGCCGCCCTCGCCGCCGACGGGCTCAGGCATCTGCTCGCAGGGCGGCGCATTCGCGGTCAGCTCCGACGCCAGCGTGGATGTCGGCAAAACTGCCACGGCGATGGTGGCTGGTTGTGCCGGTGCCATCACGAACCCGGTCTGGACACAAACCGGCGGCCCAGCGGTAACGCTGCTTTCAGCGAAGAGCCAAGCGATAAGCTTCGATGCCGCAACGGCGGGCACCTACAGCTTCGCCGTCAGCTTCCGCGATGCCACCGGCGCGACGCAGAACGTGCCTGTCTCGATCACCGCGGCGGCGCCTGCGAGCCCGGCCCTACTCACCATCCGCGGTGAACCATCGGTCTTCGGTGGCGGCAGCACCTCGCTGCGCGCCTGGCCTAGGGTGCCGGCTAACGTGAGCATCTCGTCGGTGCGGTGGGAACAGACCGAAGGCCCCGCCGTGACCCTGAACACGGAAGACCCGCAGCGAATCATCTTTGCCGCGCCGGTCTTCAATCAGGATCTGCGCCTGAGCTTCCGCGCGACCATCACCCTGTCCAACGGCGCGACCGACAGCGACACCCAGACCCTGCTGGTGCAGGCCTTGCCCGCACCACCCGCGAACCAGCTGTTCCGAGGACAGGGCTACCCGCTGAGCTCTCGCGTCTATGCCTACCGTCCTGCCAGTCGCTGGGCGCCGGTACTGGCGTCTTGCGTCTACAGCCCGACAATTTCCTGGGCGAGTTCCGCAAACAACAACTTATGCACGATGACTACCTTGCCATTGCTGGCTCAGGAGACCAATGGCGCGCTGCCCTCCGTTGCTCAGGTTATGGACCGTGTGCTGGTGTCGAACGACTGGATGGGCGAGGTGTTCGAGCGCTTCCTGACCGAGCAAGACACCTCGGGAGATTTGCGCCGGATGCTCATGGCTACCACCGCAATTGTCCTCGGCGGTCGGGTACGGCCGTCGTTCTACGCGCCGCTGACAGGCGCGATCTATCTGGATGCTGGCAATTTGTGGCTGACGCCGGACCAGCGTGACACGGTCAGTGAGGTTCCGGATGCACGCAGCAGCTTCGCGCAGAATCTTCAATATCGCGGGCTGTGGCGCTATACCCGCAACAACCAGCGTTTCCCCACGTTTGTTGCTGCAAATCAGCGCCAAGGCCGC
Organism: beta proteobacterium AAP99; assembly: GCA_001295775.1. GTDB lineage: Bacteria > Pseudomonadota > Gammaproteobacteria > Burkholderiales > Burkholderiaceae_C > Piscinibacterium. The sequence goes on along the minus strand of LJIA01000002.1, from coordinate 367,456 downwards.
CCGACCAGTGAGCTGCCATTCACACTGGGGTGGTTGCTGTACCACGAGCTGACACACGCCAATGACTTCATCCGACCAGCGATTCAGCTCACTGTAAATCGAACCAGCAAAGTTGCAGACATCACAGATGGCGAGCGGCTTGCGGGACGCTTACCTTCCGACAACCTGACTGCCATCTTCCCGCTGCGTTCCGCCGAGCTACGCGGGCTCGCCCAGTCCAAGTTCGGCACCGGTGACACGAGTGCGACTCAGAACGCTTACACCCCATCGCAAGTTGCTGCACTGTTCAGCGCAGACTTAGCAACTGACGAGTACAACTTCTACACAACCCGCGAAGACATCGCGATGACGGTCGAAGAGTTTTTTGTGCAACGCCGGTTTGCGGGTCGACGAGACGTTGCAATCACCAACCGGCCCGCCTGCCTTGACACACCTGTGGGCTGTACCTCAAACGACTACATCGTCACTTGGGGGCAGCGAGGCCGAGTGGGCGAAGCGAGTATTCGTCCGCGTCTGAATCAGGCGCTAGGGGACGTTGCGCCCTGGTTGGGAGACATCGCAGGGGCCACCGCAACCCTGCCTGCCCCAATTGCGATGCGCCCGGGCGAAAGCTGGGCACAAAACCTCAACCTCGAGACACCCTCCCCCGGACTGCCCGCGCAGTTCAAGATCAGCTTTGACACGCTGCTGCAAGACGAGCTAGCGATGCGTGAGCAACTACGGCAGCTGGAAGATCGCAAGGCTGGACATCGCGCCATGGCATGGCGCGGTGATACCGGCCCTGGCCGTTAGACGCCAGACTGGGGGGCGGACCGCGTCTGCGACTAATGACCTCCGACCACGGCGACAAGCCGGGAGCCGTGGCCGTTGACGACAAGCGAAGCCGGCTTGCGGATCCCGCTTCTCACGCGGGCGCCAGCAACTGGCGCCCTTTTCTTGCCAACTCGCGCCGCCGGCTGGCCGGCCGGCACACAGTGGCTACACGCCGCACGGCCTGCGGCTAAGGTGCGGCCCATGAACCTGCAACTGATCCTCGACACCTGGCGCACTCAGTGGCGTGCCGACCACGAACGTGTCGGCCCGGAGTGGCTGCGCCTGATCTTCACGGCGCTGACCAACACGCTGATCGCCGCCTTCATCACCACCATCTTCTGGACGGTGCGGCCGCAGTTCACCTGGTGGCAGATCTTTCCCGAGGTGTGGTGGATCGCTCAGTGCATCGGCTTCACCATCCATGGGCTGCACCGAATCGGCGACCGCCTCACGCGGCGCCGGCCGTGGAATACCTGGTCCATGCCCGCACGGACCGCGTACCACATTGCAGTGCCCATGCTGGGCGTGCTCATCGGCTACCTGACTGCGCTGACCCTGATGGGCGGCAATGCGTGGCGTCTGATGACAAACTACCCCCGCGCGTTCTTCGGGGTGCTGGCGTTTTCGATGGCCTTGTCGGTGTTCTGGTACATGTTCTTCGCGGCCCGCGTCCGCGCGGCGCGCGCCGAGGCGCAGCAAGCCGCCGAGCAGGCCCGCGCCGAGGCCGCGGAGCGGCAGGCCGCGCAGGCGCAGCTGTCCCTGCTGCAGGCGCAGATTGAGCCGCACTTCCTGTTCAACACCTTGGCCAATGTGGTCAGCCTGATCGACTACGAACCGGCCAAGAGCAAGCAGATGTTGGAGCGCTTCATCGAGTACCTGCGCGCCAGCCTGCTCACGAGCCGCCGCACCGAAGGCACGCTGGCCGATGAGCTGGCGATTGCCCAGGCCTACCTGCAGCTGCTGGCGATCCGCATGGAGGGCCGCCTGCGCTTTGCGATCGACGTGCCCGAGGCCCTGCGCCAGGAGCGACTGGCCCCGATGCTGCTGCAGCCCTTGGTGGAAAACGCCATCAATCACGGGCTGGAGCCGGCGATCGACGGCGGCACGGTCACGATCCGCGCCTGGACGACCGAGACCGAGCTGTGCATCGAGGTGGCTGACGATGGCGAAGGCCTGCCGCCGCTGTCCGACCACCCCCCCGATACCTCGCGCCGTTCGGCTGGAACCGGGGTGGCGCTGGCCAACATCCGTGAACGGCTTGCAGCGCTGTATGGTCCGGCAGCGCAGCTGCGGCTGGCGGTGGCAGACACCGCCACCGGCCGCGGCTGCGTGGCCACCATCAGCCGGCCGCTCACGGCTCGGGCGCAGGACGCCCTGCCCCTGCAGCGCGCCGCCTGAACACAGCACCCGCGACACACCAGAGCAAACGAGACCACCGCCCGCATGCCCCATACCGCCCTGATCGCCGACGACGAACCGCATCTGGTGAAGTACCTGCAGGACAAGCTCGCCGCACTCTGGCCGGAGCTGCAGATCGTGGCCACCGCGCGCAACGGGGTCGAAGCCATCAAGGGCATTGCCGAGCACGCGCCCACCGTGGCCTTTCTGGACATCAAGATGCCCGGCGCCACGGGTCTCGAAGTCGCGCAGGGCATCGAGACCGATACGCAGGTGGTGTTCGTCACCGCCTACGACCAATACGCCATCGAAGCCTTCGAGCGTGATGCGGCCGACTACCTGCTCAAGCCTGTTACGGACGAGCGCCTGGCCCGCACCATCGACAAGCTCAAGCGCCGCCTCAGCGAGGGCGCCGCGGCGCCGGACCTCTCCGCCCTGCTCAACCAGCTCACGCGCGTGCTGCCGGCAGCCGTGGGCGGTGCCGCCGCGGGCGGTGCGGCTGCGCCTGCGCAGGGCGAGGCGCGCAAGTTCCTGCGTTGGGTGCGTGCCAGCCGGGGCGACCTGACACACCAGATCGCCGTGGGCGACGTGGCGTACTTCGAGAGCGACGACAAATACACCGTGGTGCACACCACCGTGGGTGGGGAGCATCTGATCCGCACGGCCCTTTCCGAACTGGCCGCCGAGCTGGACCCGGAGATCTACTGGCAGATCCACCGCGGCACGCTGGTCAACATGGCACACGTGGCCGGCACCCGGCGCGACGAAGCCAGCCGCCTGTTCGTGCGGATGAAGCCGATCGGCTCGGGCTCAAGCGCCCGCACGCCGGAGCTGCCGGTGTCGCGGGCCTATGTGCATCTGTTCAAGCAGATGTAGGCTTCATTTGATAAGTGCGCTCCATTTGGATTGATTTTCAATGTTCTGTTGAAGATCGAAATCAGCGGCTTTCCGCTTTTGGGATGCGGATCTTGGCCGGTTTCGGCCTTCGTTCCAGACGCTTGCATCTCATGCCGATCGTTCCACGGCGTCGCAGCGTGATCCGCACCGTTCGCCGACCGGCTGCCCAAAAGCAAAACGCCGCAACACGTGCGGCGTTTTGTTTTGAGGCGTCCGGCGCATCCCCTGACGCACCGGGCACCTCAAGAAGGCGCGGTTCTCAGGCCGAAGCCTCAGAAACCGTCAGGCCTCCAAGAAGAATTACTTCTTGGCGTCGGCCTTCTTCTCGTCCTTCTTCTCTTCCTTCTTGGCGGCCGGAGCAGCCTTCTCGTCCTTCTTGGCGGCGGCCGGGGCAGCCTTCTCGTCCTTCTTGGCTTCGGCCTTGGCCGGAGCGGCAGCGGCGGGCTTCTCGTCCTTCTTGGCCGGAGCAGCGGCAGGTGCCTGGGCGAAAGCGGCGGCGGCGAACAGGGAAGCAACCAGAGCGGCGATCAGTTTCATTTTGATTTCCATGGAAAGTGAGTTGATTAACACCCGCGTCGGATCCAACGCGGAACTCATAAAACGGCGGGGCCGACATTGCGTTGACAGGTTCGCCGCGAATTTTTCACAGTGGCTGGCACCCCGCTCAAACTGCTTCCCGCTTGTCCGGCGCGGCTTTTCAGCCACTTTGGCCTGAAGAAGCCCGCCAACACTGGGCCTCCAGATGCAGATGTCCGCCGGATGCGGCTCTTTGGCCGATTCAGGCAGGCGAGGCGCCACGCAAAATGTGACCAGCAGTGAACCTGCGCGAAGCGCCACGGGCCGACGCCGGCGAAGAACCCGGATCAGACCACCGGGGTGAAGGCGCGCGTGAGGTGATAGAACACCGGCGCCGCGAACACGAGCGAACCCAGCCGATCCAGCACGCTGGAGCGGCCGGTGGAGATCTCGCCCCAGTCGCGGATGCCGGTGGAGCGCTTGAGCGTCTGCAGCACCAGCTGCGCCACGAAGCCCATGGCGGCCGTGGCGGCGGCCACGCCCAGGGTGGTGGCGAGGTTGAAGGGCACGTACCAGTACATGGACAGGCCCACGATCATGGCCGCGCCGATGCCGGCGGCCACGCCTTCCCAGGTCAGGTCGCGCGTGATGCTGCGGGCCAGGCGGCGGCGGCCATATTGACGGCTGACCCAGTACTGCACGATGTCGCCGACCTGCGTGACCATCACGCAGAACAGCATCAGGTAGGCCGCATGGTTGTCACCGCCGCTCCAGCCGCGGATGGTCAGACTCAGCGTGGCCGGGATGTGGCTCAGGCAGTACACGCAGAGCATCACGCCCAGCTGCAGCTTGGCCGCGCGGGCGAAGAACTCCTTCGCGTCCCCCGCCAGGGCGGACAGCGCGGGCAGCACGAAGAAGGCGTAGACCGGGATGAACACCGAGAACAGCCCATACCAGCCGTTGCCCACAAACACGTACTGCGCCGGGATGAGGATGAAGAAGGCGACGAACAACGCGCGGTAGTCCGCGGCGTTGGCGGGCGTACGGGTGAGGAATTCGCGCAGACCCAGAAAGCTTGTGAGTGCGAACATGAAGAAGGCCACCGCCGGGTGCAGCACCACGGCGGACCAGAAGCAGAACAGGAACAGCCAGCCGTTGCGCTCGCGGTCCTGCGCAAAGGACAGCACCGCGCGCGACAGCGGCCGCTTGATCCAGCCGTCCATCATCGGCTTGAGCAGGGCCGCGGCGCCCAACAGGGCCAGCAGCGTGGCCACCACCACCCAGAAGCGCAGGTCTTCGATCATGAACGCACCACATCCACGGGCTGCGTGCGCGTGCCGTTCTTCATGGCGATCGGCTTGGCCTCATGGTCCTCGGCCAGATCGACGATGGCCTGGCGCGCACGCGCGAGGAACTCGTCCTCGCCTTCCTCGGCCGCGCGCTTGATGGGCGCGCCGAAGCGCACGTTGCAGGCCAGGGGCACCGGGAAGAAGGTGCCCTTGGGCATGATGCGGTTCAGGTTCTCGATGTAGACCGGCACCAGCTCCACGTCCGGGAATTCGGCCGCGATCTTGGCGATGCCGCGCTTGAAGGGGCCGGGCAGCGGCTCGCTGCGGCGCGTGCCTTCGGGGAACATGATCAGCGAGTCGCCGTGCTTGAGCGCCTCGCGCGGGGCGTCCAGCGGGTCGGCATCCGTCTCGCGCAGACGGTCGATCAGCACCGCGTTCAGGCCCTTGTTGACGATGTGCCGGCGGATGGCCGACTTGTCCCAGTAGTCCTTGGCAGCCAGCGGCCGCACGCGCGGGCGGATGTCCTCGGGGATCGCGGACCAGACCACCAGGGTATCGACGTGGCTGGTGTGGTTGGCGAAATAGATGCGCTGCGCCGCCGAGGGCGTCGTGCCGATCCAGCGCGGATAGGCCCCCACCAGGAAGCGCACGAGCCAGACAAAGAAAAGCGTGATGAGCATGGACTGCTTAGTTGCGCGCAACCGGCGGGCAATGAGCGCAACCGGTTGCGGCGAAAACGTGCGACCCCCCAGAGGGCGCGGCGCGCGATTATGCGGTGTTTGTCGGGGCGGAATTGCTGCGCTGCGGATCCAATCGCGCTTTGGCCCGCGCCAATTGCTGCTTGCGCATCAACTCGGCGGTGCAAACCCGCCATCCACCCGGCTTGGGCCGAAATCAGCCGCCCGCTCAGGTCGGCTTGTCATCGGCCAGACGCACCATGCCGATGGCGTGGCTGATCAGCCCGCCGATCCAGGTGGCCACGGCCAGCAAGGCGCCCAGCGCGGCCAGCACGACCCAGCCCCAGGCGATGTTCAGGCGCGCAGTGCCTTTTTCAATGGCCTCGACCGAACGCTCCCACTGCGAGAAATCCGGCCCGAGCAGGTTGAAGGCCACGCCCAGCCCGCCGGCGATCATGATGCCGAACGCCAGCAGGGACAGCCCAAAGGTCCACCAGAAGGTGCGCAGCATGCGGGAATGGTGGGTGGCGTGCTTGGGGTCCACGCAGTCCTTGCGGCGCACGTAGTTGATGATCAGGCCGATCAGCGCCGTCCAGAGCATCAGGTAGCTGATCATGTGCGCCGCGTAGGCGGCCCAGACCAGGCGCTCGTCATTGGCCAGCTGCGTGGCCGTGACGCCGGGCGGCAGGCCGAAGCCGGTGTTGCTGGAGGCAGAGTTCATGAGCTGTGGTCTCCCAGGGGGCGGTGCCGTGGTGATGCGCTTGGTGTTTCGGGCAAGGAAGTGTCGGCGCAGGCGGGGCGGCGATCAATCCTGCGGCGGCGTCAGCAGGGGTGGGTGTTGCACGAGGGTGCTCAGGCGGCGCGCTTGCTGCCTGCGCCTGCGCGGTCGGTCAGCAGATCGGACAGCAGGCTGCGGCACTGCTGCTCGTGCGTGCCGATCTCGGCGAGCGTGGCCTCGATGTCTTCGCGCTGCTGCTGCAGCTTTTCGCGGTGGGCCTGGAGCACATCGAGAAACTTGCGCAGCTGCGGGACGGTATCGCCGGGGCCGTCGTACATGTCCACCAGGGCCTTGATCTCGGAGAGCGTCAGCCCGAGGCGCTTGCCGCGCAGGGTGAGCTTCAGCCGGGTGCGGTCGCGCTGGGTGTAGACACGGTGCCGGCCGCCCGGGCCTTCGCGCGCGGGGGCGAGCAGACCGTGGTCTTCATAGAAGCGGATGGCGCGGGCGGTCACCTCGAACTCGCGGGACAGCTCGGAGATGGTGTAGGTCGAGGACGTGGTCGCGGCGGCAGACATATCCCTACACTTTACGTAAACGTCAATTGCGGGGCAATGCGCGGGCTGGGTGGGCGTCTCCACCGGCGCTGCGGCCTCGCACGCCAGGCCCAGCCGCATGAACCTCCTCGAAGCCGAACTCCACTATCCGTTTGCCGACACCCTGCCCGAGCCCGGCCGCCTGATGGCCGTGGCCCCCGGCGTGCAGTGGCTGCGGATGCCCCTGCCCTTTGCGCTGGACCACATCAACCTCTGGCTGCTGGACGATGCGGGCCACGACGGGCCGGGCCATGCGATCGTGGACTGCGGCATTGCCGATACGACCACGCGCGGCTACTGGGAGACTGTCTTTCAAGGTCTGGATGCACCCGTCCGCCGGGTGATGGCCACCCACATGCATCCGGACCACATCGGCAACGCCGCCTGGCTGGCGGAGCGCTGGGCCTGCCCCTTCCACTGCAGCATGACGGACTACAGCATGGCGCGCGGGCTGATCGGCGCGCCCAGCGGATCGGGCGGTGAGGCGGCCGCGCGGCACTTCCGCCTGCATGGGCTGACCGACCCGGCAGACATCGAGCGCATCCGCCATCGTGGCGACCACTTCGCCAACATGGTGCCCGCGGTGCCGCCGAGCTTCCGGCGCCTGATGGATGATCAGCCGCTTGCGATCGGCGGGCGCAGCTGGCACACCATCGCCGGCTACGGCCACGCGCCCGAGCACATGGCGCTGTGGTGCGAGGAAACCGGCGTGCTGATCAGCGGCGACATGGTGCTGCCGCGCATCTCCACCAACGTAAGCGTGTGGGACATGGAGCCGGAGGCCGATCCGCTCGGACTGTTCCTCAAGTCCCTGGGCCGCTACGAGGTCCTGCCGGCCGACACCCTCGTGCTGCCCAGCCACGGCAAGCCCTTCACCGGCCTGCACACGCGCATCCGCCAGCTGCGCGAGCACCACGACGCGCGCCTGGCCGAAGTGCGCGAAGCCTGCGCCGCGGCACCGCAAAGCGCGGCGGATCTGCTCGGCCTGCTATTCAAGCGCAAGCTGGACCTGCACCAGACCACCTTCGCCATGGGCGAGGCGCTGGCGCACCTTCACTGGCTCTGGCACCGCGGCGAGCTGCAGCGCAGCATGGATGCAAACGGCGTGTTGCGCTTTGCGGTGCGCTGAGCGCACCGACTGATCGAGCGCCACCGCAACCTCTTTCAGCGTGACATGCACAGCTGAAATGAACGCACCAAAAAGTGCCGATATCCGCTTGCCACATGCGGAAAGCGGGGTGTGGGTCAATTCAATGAATCGTTGAAAGTGATCCATATATAGATCATCAATTCAACGTTTGATTGAAAATCCAGAAAGTCAGGATTGAAACAGCCGGGCGGCGACGCGCCAGTTCGGCGCATGGCGCAGGCCCTCGCGCCTCAAGCCGCGGCGGCCGGATGCCGAACACAGTCCGACACGGACGAGCCGCCCGCAAGCCTGCGCGGCGCCCGTTCGCCTACCCCTGCCATGCGACTGCTTGATACCGACATCTCTGACACCCGGGCCCTGGTGATCGACGCCAACCCGACCTCGCGCACCGTGCTTGTGAGCATGCTGCGCGACTTCGGCGTCGGCGAGATCGCGCAGAGCAGCCGCGTGCATGACGCGCGGCGCGTGCTGGAGAACCGCGTGTTCGACATCGTGCTGTGCGAGTCGCACTTCCACGGCTCGCACATGACCGGGCAGGATCTGCTGGACGACCTGCGCCGCGCCCAGCTGCTGCCCTTCTCCACCGTGTTCGTGATGGTCACGGCCGAGGCCAGCTACGCCAAGGTGGCCGAAGCGGCGGAGAGCGCGCTGGACAGCTACCTGCTCAAGCCGCACAACGCCGACGCACTGGGCGAACGCCTGCGCCACTCGCGCGAGCGCAAGCGCGTGCTGTCATCGATCTTCATGGCCATCGAGGCCAATGACTTTGCGTCCGCCGCCGAGCTGTGCCTGGACCGCTTCCGCCAGCGCGGCAAGTTCTGGCTGTATGCCGCGCGCATCGGTGCAGAGCTGCTGCTGCGCCTGCAGCGCCACACCGAGGCCAAGGCCCTGTTCGAAGCGATCTACGCCGCCCAGGCCCTGCCCTGGGCCAAGCTCGGCGTGGCCCGCGCGCAGATCGAGGCTGGCGCTGCCGTGGAAGGCCGGCGCGTGCTGGAGTCCCTCATCGCCGCGCAACCCAGCTTTGCGGACGCCTACGACATTCTCGGCCGCACGCAGATCGAGCATGGCGACTTCGACGGCGCGTACCGCACCTACGCCAAGGCCGTCGACATCACGCCCGCCAGCCTGACACGACTGCAGAAGAAAGGCATGACCGCCTTCTTCGTCGGCGAGACCGCCGAGGCCACCACCGCCCTGCACCGCGCCTGCATGCTGGGCAACGGCTCCAAGCTGCTGGACTACCAGAGCCTGTTCCTGCTCGGTGTGCTGCGCTACGACGGCGGTGACCTCAAGGCCCTGGTGCGCTGCCATGAGGACCTCGCCAAGGCCGTGGAGAAACAGCCGCAATCGGCCCGCGTGCGCCGCCTGTTCCAGACCCTCGAAGTCTGCCGCGCCCTGCTGGAGCGCCGCGTGCCGGATGTGGTGGCCACCGTGCGTGCACTGGCCGACGAGCGCCGCCGCGAAGACTTCGACTACGAGGCCGCCGGCAACCTGCTGATCGTGCTCGCCCGACTGCAGCACAGCGAAATCCAGCTCGAAGACGCCAGCCTCTGGATCCGCGACATCGCGCGCCGCTACTGCGCCAGCCGCACCGCCACCGAACTGCTGTGCCGCTCGGTAGCCCTGGTGCCCGAGGTCGAGCAGCAAGTGCGCGGCATCCACGCCGACATTGAGAAACAGGCCGAGCAGGCCATGTCACTCACCGTCGCCGGCCAGGTGGCCACCGCAGTCAAGAACCTGCTCGTGCAGGGCAACCAGAGCCTGAACGCCAAGCTGATCGACCTGGCCTGGCTGCTTGTCAGCAAGCATCGCGACAAGCTGCCGGATGCCGAGGTGCAATCCCAGATCCTCGCCAAGCTGCGCGAGCGCTACTGCATCTCCGGCGTGCAGATCGGCCGCAAGGAAAAGCGCGCCGCCGGCGGCCTGGTCTTGCGCGAGGCTGTACCCGCCAAACCGGCGGCTGCACCGCAAGTGAGCGCGGGGGTGGTGCAGAAGGAAAAACAGCCTGCGTAGCAGGCTGTTTTTTCATGGCTCGCACCCGAGCAGATCAACGCGCCCAGCACTCTTCTACGGTGCCCGTCCCGGACTTGTTGCGGCGCTGAAGGTTATCCACGCTGAGAGTGGCGCAGCGCGTATCCGAGGTTTGAGCGCCGCTTGGAACCGCTTGCAGCGTGAAAGCGGTCGCGGTCGGGTTCGCCGCAAAGCTGATGGTGTACCGAGCTGCGCCGGTTTTGGGCGAGCGATCAAGCCCTATCGCTGTCAAGGCCGCGGACGTCAGCGCAGCGCCATTCGATGCATTCACGGCGTAGCTCTGCGTCAGGGTGTAGTTGCGCTCCATCCATTGCGCGGCTTCGAGAAGCACTACGCGAGCGTCCGCCCGTGCTGCTCGCACGACGTATTGCGTGTAGGCCGGGTAGGCAATCGCGGCGAGAACACCGACGATGGCAACAGTGATCATCAGTTCGATAAGGGTGAATCCGCTGGCGGCAGACTTCTGCATGGAGATTCCTATCAGTCAGGTCAGTAGATCAGGGCGTCAGGTCGCGCCAGGCCCGGCGTCCAAGCCCGGTGCAGATTCTCACACCGACCGAAGCCTGTGCGCCAACTGCAAGTCCGGTACAGGGTCGGGCCGGATCGCGGGTTTCGACCAGACCGACGAGCTTGCCGGCGGGACGCCCTTGGCCCATGGCGTCCTGATTGGGGACGGTATCACCTGAGTCGAAGATGTTGTCGCCGTTAATGTCGATCATCGGCGTGGCGGGCGGCTTCGCATTGAAGATGTCAAACGCAAGGAGCGAACCCGTCTGCGAACCTTCGAGACAGGTCTGGCCCTCGATCGGCACCGTCGTGGAGAAGAACCCAAACGGACCAGAGATGATCGGATTGAAGATCAGGCGTTCGCCAGCGACGCCGAGATCAATCTTCCAGCCCAGGCGAGTCGAATAGTCGACATCGGTAGCACGCGTCGCAAGCACTCTCGCCTGACCGTTGTTGGTTTGGGTGGTCTGAGACCCCGAGGTCAACGTACGGCTCACGAGACTGCTGGTGTTGATCGGGTAGGTCACGCCCGCCTTGTCCCAAACCCCATAAAGTGCCTCAGTGGCTATGGAAGATTTGTCGGGGAATGTCAGGAGCTGCCCGGTGCCAAAGGTAATGAAAAGCCCTCCTTCCGGGTGCGTCGTTACCGCGGGAGCCGACGTAATCGGGCGACCTACGTTGATCACCGGCTGCGCGTTCGCCAACCCCCAACTGCTGTCGTTCGCAGCGGACAGATTGAACTTCCAGACGCGACCCCTGAGATCACCCGCGTAGACGGTATCGATCCTGCCATCCCCGTCTGTGTCCACCGGCATGGGGGTCATCAGGCCGTTGTTTCCACCGGTCGCCGTCTCGGCAAGAATTTTTCGATAACCGCCCGCACCATCCAGATAGATGATGTACAGGGCTGCGCGCTCGTTGGGGCTATTCACGCCGTTGCCGACGATGAGCGCCCACCGGTCGTTCTCCATCTTCGAGATCTGCAGATTTCGGCCGATGAATGCGTCGCGAGCAGGGTCGCCGATGATGTGCCCCATGTCCGTGTTCAGTTCGGTGGCAAACGGCACCCCAGCGTTGTCTGCGCCCAGCGGAGTTACCAGGTCAATCGGGGTCGTCGGCAGGGGGTCCCCGGCCGCCGTGTAGTCAAACTTGACGAGCGTTGCCGCGTTTGCCTCGGAGAAGTTGACGGGATTGGTGACATCAAGCGCAAATACACCCCGTCCGCCAGCGCCAAGGCCACCCACCAGGATCGTCTTCCAGACGCCGCCATCCTTGATATCACCGACGAAGACCGGCCCGTCCACAAAGTACCGATGTTGGAAAGTGGGGTCGGTGTAGTCAGAGATCTTGCTGAAAACACCGCGCGGCACGTATCCCAATACTGACGCGCCCGTGTTTGCATTGATGCCGTGCAGCAATCCGTCATTGGCGCCAAAGTACACAACCGGTGTACGAGACGAATTTACGCTGCGGAAAGTGCGGTAGTCGCTATCCGAATAGCCTGCGCGCGGAACACTGACGATACGCGGCTCGGAATTCACCACTGTCCCGATCACGGCGTTCTGGCGCCAGCGGAAGGTTGCGGTGAGATCAGCACCGTTGGCAGGCGAGTTTTCCTTGGCAGCCGATCCGCGGAGGTAGTTCAAACGGTCCGCCCCACGGCCGTCGTTCGAGTTGCCCAGGTTCCGATTGAGCGCCAGTTGCTGAAATGCGCTTAGATTGGCCCAACGGAAAGGCGCTCCGGTGAGCGGAGTGGAAGCAGTGAGCACCACGCGCGCATTCGGGTCTTGCGCCGTGACCGCGGTCTGTGCGTTCCAGTTTGCTGTCGTGGCGATCTGCCCGCCAGACAATCCAAACCCCTGAACAACTGCACGGAAGGTCGGCGCAGCGTCAAAGCCCGCTCTAACCACTTGAAAGTCGCTCGCCGCCGTAGTCAGCACGCTTGCTGCACCGCCCGTGGCAGCGTTCTGCGCCAGAATCTCGGACACGATCCGCTGGAACGCAGAAGTGAGTGCCTTCTGGTCAGTAGCGGGAAAGAGGTCGCCGCGCGTGTTTACGGCTGCATGCCAAAGGTCATACTCGCGGTTTGCGAGATTCCCGCCCTCGGGCAGGCTAGGCCAGTTGCGGGTACCGGAAACGATCTGGGCAAAGTCGGCGCCAGCCGTCGTGTTCCCGGCCCATGCGGGGTTTGTGAGCTGTGCGGCTTCACCGAAGCCGATACCGTAAAGCACCAGGTGCTGCCAGGTGGCCGGGTTGTTCTTGGGGTTCCAGTACTCGGAAAGCGTCGTGGTGCCGTAGGTCTCGCTGCCGGTGCGCTTGATGATGCGCGGCACGTTGTTCGTCCAGCCGGCTCCGGTCTGAAGATCGGTTGCCCAGTACTGAAATGCGACGTCCGAGAGGTTCTGATCGCCACCGTTGGCTGGCCCACGATACGGTGCGGTGACCGTGTATGCCGTGCCATCGGGGAACGTCGTCGCTTGATTGTCCGCGTTCCCGTAACCAGCGGCGCCTTCATTCCACTGACCGTCAGTGAACATCACGTGGTAGGACCGGCGACAACTCAGGATCGGCGCCTCCGACGCCGCACTCATCGGCGTAGGACGATCCGCCCACGGTCCGTTCACGCCAGTGACCTGCATGTATTGGCCAGCGCGGCGATAGGCAGCGCGCAATGGCGTAACTCCGTTTGCAGGCACCTGCTGAACCCAGGTGTAAAAGGCGTCACGGTGACTGCCTTCCAGCGGCTGGATGGAACGTGATTGAGCACAAGTGTTGTTTGTGGGGAAAGTGGTTCCGCCACAGGTGTTGTTCAGCATCTGCCAACCGACCCGAAAGCGTCCATCCGGAACAATCGCCGGGCTGAACGCCGTCATGACCGAGGCCTTCATCGCCATGTTGCGCGTTCGGTAGAAGCCGTACCAGTTGATGTAGTTCCGACGCTGCTCATCCGTCGTGAGCGCGTTGTACGCGTTCTGGAATCGAGCAGCCACGTCGTTGGTGTTCAGGCGAACGGTGTTGGTATTGGCATACGCGCCGCTGTAGGCGCGCGGTAGCGTGGTATCCGCGCGGAACTGAAGCCCATTCGCACCTGGCGGCACCACATAGGTCACGGTTGCGTCGTATGGGATCTCCCCGCCCATCGAACCGGAATCGTCCAGCGTGACAAGGACGTTGGGTGGCGGCGGTGTCACCGATGTCGGTGGCACCTGCATCAATCCCAGCGTTGCACTGGCTGGCGCAACAAGTACGCTCAACAGACAAGCGCTGATGGTGCTCAGGGCGAATTGGACATTACGGCGCATGACAAGCTACCTCGAAAGTTGGTCAGGGCTGATACAGCTCTTGCAGTGTGACGACCGTGTTCGGATTGCGCCCCGTGGCGCGCACAGTGATGCGATACAGAATGGCTTCCGGATTGATCGTGTTCTGAAAGATCTCAACCCAATAAATCGGCCGCGCGGCCGCGCCAGTCTGGGCAGCCAGCGCCGCCCAGTCCGCGCCGGTGAACTCGCCGAACTGTGAGTGCAATTGGCCAGGCCCACCTACGGGCCCCAAGGGCACGAGCCATGGGTTGACGAACCCCATACTCGCGTATTCGGCCGGGAGGAAATAGCACCAGCCGCGCTCACAGGCTCCCGACGGGATGCTGAAGCCCTTGTCCTTGTCGGGTCGGACATCGGTCGTACGACATGCTGGGTTAGCAACGCAAGCCACTCCATTCGACCGTACACCCACGATGTCCTGCTGGGCATCTCGGATGGTCGCTTCGGCCAGCTGATAGGCCCGTGCCCGATCGAGGTCATTGCCGGCGACGCGCTCGTTCAGCGTGGATGAACGCAGGACTGCCGTTGCCAGCACGGTGAGAACGATGAGGAAGATCAGCGCGGCAAAGAGGGCAAAACCCTGCTGACCCGTGGAGAAATGTTGCTTCATGGGATCGCGTTCCCAGGGAAGATATTGCCGGTCGTGCGATTGCGGAGGTTCACGGACGTACGGAACAGACGGTGGACGCGATTGTCAGACGGGAACGCATTGCCTCGGCAATTCACACCCGGCGTTCTGCCGGTAATGGTGTTCGCATCAAAGGAGACGATCTCAAGACAGACATCAACTGCGCGCACGGTATTCCAGTTGGTGACGGCATCGGCAGTCACGTACCGGGAAACCGAACCCCCTTGCGCCGTTTCCGCAAGGCCATAGACGATCTGCATGTCGACCACTTGGGCTGCAAGCGGAGCTGCGGGTGCCGCGCCGCCGCCGCCATTGCCTTGGCATTGAAGTTGTCCATCAGCGCTGATCGAAAACGTGTTTTGAACCAGCAAATTCAAGCCGACGCTTTGCCCGAGACAATCCGCGCCTGTCAGTGTGGCCGCGTTGTACGGCTGATCGCTCACGTAACTGATCACGATCCGGTCAGGCTGTGCGCCACCCTCAAAGCCCTGCACCGGAAACGCAGCAGGGTTGGCCGGTGGCGGAAACCGCACAACCGCATTGGGCACTGCCGGCTGGAATAATGGCGCGCCGGCCATGCGAAGATTTCTGCTAAGCACCTCAACCGCCAAGCGGCCCGTCTCGAAATTGCGCGACTGATCATCAGTCACTCGAAAGCCCTGCCGACCGACAAGGTAGACCGAGGCCGCGGCAACGGTGACCAACAACCCGACCGCGAGTGACACGAGAAGCTCGATCAGCGTCACGCCTCGGCTGTACATCCGCGTATGAGCGCTCACGGCTGGAACTCCACGAGTAGGCACTGCGCCTCGGCCGGCGCGTCGGCGGGGCAGCGCGCATCACGGCCAAAGCCAGTCAAGTCTTTCTCCTCCCACATGATCGCGACTCGGTATGGGGCACCGACGGTGGCTGCAACCTGAGTGACCGTACCCCGCCCCTGAGGTAGCGCAGCAGCCAGCTCATTGAGCCACTGGTTAAGATGCAGGTCTGCGAGTTGCTGTGGTGTACACGGGGCGCCGCAATTGGGCGCCACCGGGATGTTCCCTGGGATATTCGCGTATGGGAAATTGAACACGTAGTTCCCTGCAGCGGCACCGGGCATGTTCGCGCGCATACGATCGGTCAGCCCGTACGCAAGCTGCACGGCGTTTGAGCGCTGCTGAGAGACTTGATTGAACTTAATGGTGCTGAGCTGGACACCGGCCACACCGATAGCGCCAAGGCTAAGCACAACCAGAGCGACCAGGATCTCAATCAATGAGACTCCACGCTGATGAGCGTACACGGGCATCTGCATCGTTACGCTCCGCAGCCCGCAAAGCGCGGATCATTCGTGTAGGTATCAAAGTTGATGGCCGCGGCACGCCCGGCGCGTGCGATGCAGATGTAGCGCTCTTCACGTGAGCCGGTCGGCGAAGATGAATTCTTGATCTCGAATCGAGCGCCGGCCATCTGACCATGCAGCATGCCGTTCGGCGCAAATCTGATCTGAGCCTGGGCGCCGCTGAGCTGAATGGTTACTCGCGCCGAGGAAGCGGGTGCTGCGCGCAGCACTTCTTCCGTGGTTTGACGCGTTCCGCCGGCGTTCGTGTCGACGAACACGATGTAGCCCTGCTCCCAATTGCCAGTGCATGAAGGACTGGCACCAGTACTGTTCGATGACGCGCAGATGACCACCGGTGCACCACGCTTGATCGCTTCGGTCCGGGCAAAGGTCATCGCCGCCATCAACTCATTGGTCACTCCGGAGATCTGATTACGTCGGATGAACGAACTCAGATCCGGCAGCGCCAAGCTCAGACCGATGACGACAAGAGCCACGACTGTCATCAGTTCGATCAAGGTGAAACCTGACTGCTGCCGACGAGATATCAGCTTTCGACTTGTCATCACTTGCATCCGCCGACGTTCTCGCCATGCACAAAGTAAGGTCTAGCGCGGTCGCCAGCGCGTGGCGTGACCAAGGTGACGAATCGATCGCCACTCAATCTCGACACAGCTGTTGCCGCAATCTCCTGGCCGTTACAAATGAGATCAAATTCAACGGCCTGGTCTGTGCGAGGACGCACTGCTGTCGCTCTGCATGCCGCATCCCCTGGCATCTGGCCGATGAGCAGAACGGGGTCAGTCAGCGCAGCCGGTGCTTCGGCGCAAATTCCCATTCGCGGCTTGCCCTTGGGAGAATTTTGCGCCGGCGTCTGCCAGATGTAGTACATGCCAGGCTGAAGCGCGGACGGTGGGGTCTGCGCCAGCGCGGAGCCCAAAAGACCAACCGCGCACATGGTCGCGACAACCTTGCGGCACGAGGGTGAACAGCGGTTTCGGCTCATGACAGTTTCTTCCAAAACGATTGCTTCAGATCATGCCGGGAAGTTCAATCATTGGCCTACGCGAAAGCCCGATGGCAAGATCAGCGGCAAAGCCGCGCCGACAGGTGGCACTGCTTGTTGATGGAAGCGCTACAGCGAAGTCCCGCCCGCTTGGCTTCGCTTCAGCAGAGCCTTCAATCCCGCCATGTGCGCCCGCGTGTCTGAAGGCACCGCCGCCGAGCTGCTCTCTTCCTTCGTGACTCCGAGTTCAGCGAGAAAGCGGGAGGGCTCGCGGCTCGCAAATTCCTTACCGCGCTTGCGCCGCTTGCAGTGGGTGATGATCAGGCTGCGCTGCGCGCGGGTGACGCCCACGTACATCAGGCGACGCTCTTCCTCGATGCGGCTGCCCATGGCCTCGGCGTCGAGTTCGTCATCGGTGCGGCCCAGATGGGGCAGCAGGCCTTCCTCGACCCCGATGAGGAACACGTGCGGGTACTCCAGGCCCTTGGCGGCGTGTAGCGTCGAAAGCTTGACGGCGTCCTGCTCGGCGTCACTGTCCTGCAGCATGGTGATGAGGGCGACGTACTGCGCGAGTTCGATCAGGGTCTTGCCGTCTTCATCGGCCTTGCGGTTGAGCCAGTCAAGGAACTCGGTGACGTTATTCCACTTGGACAGTGCCTGCTTGGCGTCGAAGCTGTCGTATAGATAGGCCTCGTAGCCGATGGCTTGCACAAGCTCGCGCAGCAGCACGCCGCCGTTCTCGCCCGCCTTGTTGTTGTCCTTGCCGCTACGGTCCTGCAGGCGGTTGATGAACTGGCCGAACTCCAGCAGCGTCTGAAGCTGGTTGTCTTTCACGCGGCCGGCAAAGCCGGCTTCGAACAAAGCTTCGAAGAGACTCTTGCGCCGCTCACCGGCGTAGGTGGCCAGGGCCTGCAGGCTCACGGGGCCGATGCCGCGCTTGGGCGTGGTGATGGCGCGCATGAAGGCCTGATCATCGTCCTCGTTGGCGATCAGGCGCAGGTAGGCCACCAGATCCTTGATCTCCGCGCGGTCAAAAAAGCTCTGGCCGCCTGAGATGATGTACGGAATCTTCTGGTTGCGCAGCTGCTGCTCGATCACACGCGCCTGCAGGTTGGAGCGGTACAGGATGGCGTAGTCGCTCCACTTGGCGCGGCGCTCGAAGCGGTGTGCGGACAGACGCGTCACCACGTTCTCCGCTTCGGCCTCGTCATCGTCCTGGGGCAGGACGGCGATCGGGTCGCCCATGCCGTGCTCGCTCCAGAGCTTCTTTTCGAACAGCTTGGGATTGTGCGAGATCAGCGCGTTCGCGGCCTGCAGGATGCGGTTGGTGGAGCGGTAGTTCTGCTCCAGCTTGATGACCTTCAGGCGCGGGTAGGTCTTCTGCAGATCGGCCAGGTTCTCGAGGTTCGCGCCGCGCCAGCCGTAGATGCTCTGATCGTCATCACCCACGGCAGTAAACATGGCGCGCGGTCCGGCGAGGTTGCGCAGCAAGCCGTACTGCACGCTGTTGGTGTCCTGCACCTCGTCCACCAGCAGGTAGCGCAGACGGTTCTGCCAGCGCTCGCGCACCTCGGCGTGCTCCTCGAGCAGCTTGAGCGGCGTCCAGATCAGGTCATCGAAGTCCACGGCCTGATAGGCACGTACGGTTTCGTTGTAGCGCGCATAGGCCTTGGCAAAGGCCAGTTCATCATTGGTCTTTGCTGCTGCCTGCGCCTGATCCGGCGACAGGCCGGCGTTCTTCCACAGGCTGACCTGACCCTGCGCGGCACGCACGAGCTTCTTGTCGGTGGTGGCAAGGATGTCGCTCAATACCGCGGCGGCGTCGGCGGCATCCAGGATGGTGAAGTTGGGCTTGATGCCGGCCGTGCGCGCTTCTTCGCGCAGCATGCGCACGCCCAGCGAGTGGAAGGTGCTGACCTGCAGCCGCTTGGCTGCATCCTTGCCCACCAGCTCCGCAGCCCGCTCGGCCATTTCACCGGCAGCCTTGTTGGTGAAGGTGATGGCGGCGATGCTTTCGGGCTTGTAGCCCTGCTCGATCAGGTGCGCGATCTTGGCCGTGATGACGCGCGTCTTGCCCGAGCCGGCACCCGCCAACACCAGGCAGGGGCCGTCCAGATAGCGCACGGCTTCGCGTTGCGCCGGATTCAGCGGGAAGGACATCAGTCTTGGGGGAAGACAGCGGAAGCCGGCTCAGGAATAAGAGTGGCAAGCGCCAAGATGCGCGTCGCCAAGCCGGAAGGGCGCGCAGGTTATCACGCTGGTCCGCCGCCCCTATGCGGGTTTCAGTGCTTGCGCGGGGCGTGTATGGACTTGTTGCCGCCCGCTCCGCCCACGGGCAGTATCGGCGCACCGGCCGGGTTTGCCGGCAGGCTTGGGCCGCTGGAACACATCTGCCAACGGCCCTTGCCTGTGGCCTTGACCTGGTACATCGCTTCGTCGGCCCGTGCCAGCAGGGACTGCGCCGTGCGCGCATGCTTGGGCGCAAGCGCAACGCCAACGCTGGCCGACACGCTGAGCAAGTGCTTGCCGACCAT
Organism: beta proteobacterium AAP99; assembly: GCA_001295775.1. GTDB lineage: Bacteria > Pseudomonadota > Gammaproteobacteria > Burkholderiales > Burkholderiaceae_C > Piscinibacterium. Next base: position 348,052 of record LJIA01000002.1, on the reverse strand, counting down.
CACCGGCGCGCCGGCCAGATCCACGATCCGGGTCGCCAGATCGGCCAGATCATCGTCCGACGGCATGGGCACCACCAGCACGAACTCGTCGCCGCCAAAGCGCGCGCAAATGCCGGCGGCGGTACTGGGCTTTTCCTTCAGCGCGGCGTCGAAGCGTACGGCCAGGGTGCGCAGCACGGCATCGCCGGCGCTGTGCCCTGCCGTGTCGTTGATGCCCTTGAATCCGTCGAGGTCCACGAAGACCAGCGCGAAGGGCAGGTCCTCCGCAAACTCCATGGCTGCATCGAGATGCTGCATGAGGTAGCGGCGGTTGTAGGCATCGGTCAGCGGGTCGCGCTCGGCCGTGCGGGCAAGCACTTCCTGGGCGCGCTTGAGTTCGTCGATGTCGATGTTGGTGTCATACACACCGCGCACCACGCCCTGCTCGTCGATGTCCGGGTGGTAGCTGGACCGGATCCAGCGTTCGGTGCCATCAGGCAGACGAACCTTGCGTTCGTAGTGCGAGCTACGTCCCTGCAGGGCGGCCTGAACGTAGGGCAGGTGCTCCTTCCAGATCCGCTCGCCACGCACCTCGGGCACCTTGCGACCGATCACCATCGACGGGTCGAGCTGGTTGCGCTCAACGAAGGCGCGGTTCACAAACTGGTAGACGTAGCTGCTGTCGAAATAGGTCAGCGGGTAGGGAATGTTGGCGGTGAAACCGTCGAGCTTGCGGCGACTGTCACGCAGCTCCTCGATCGCGCGCACCTCGTCGTCGATGTCGATGGCAATCGTGTAGACGCGCTCGACCAGGCCGTCCGGGTTGGTATCCGGGAACACCGTCACGCGCACCCAGTGTGCCGAGTTCTGGTGCGTGACCAGCCGCGTGTATTCGGCCGCCTGGCCGGTATAGGCCATCCAGAAGGCCTGGCGCGCGCTCTGCCACGCGCCCTGGCCATAGATCTCTGAGAGCTTGCGGCCGATCAGTGCCTCGCGGGACTGGCCGGACCAGGTCAAGTAGGCGTCGTTGCACCAGACGAGGCGATTGGAGCGGTCCCAGCCACCGATGGGCAGCGCAATCGCCGAAAGGATGCGCTGGATGCGACCGGCATTGCGCTCGGCGGAGTCACGGCCGCGCACATGGTCATCGATGTCCACCGCCGTGGAGAGCACCGCAGTCACCTGGCCGCGCTCGTCGCGCGAGGCGGGCGCCAGCTTGATGCGCTGCCAGCGCGCCTTGCGCAGATCCGGCATGTCCGCCGCGGCCGGGTTCGGGTTGTAGGCCGAGACCAGCCGATCAAACTCCACGGTTTCGCCGCGGAAGGCGCAGACAAAGGCGCGCTCGGAAGTTTCCCAGGCACCTGCGCCGTAGAGCTGTTCGATGGTGCGGCCGAGCAGCTCGTCGCGGGTGGCGCCGGTGAGACGCTCGAACTCGGCGTTGCAATGCAGCAGCTCGCAGTCCCGCCCCCACACCGCGATCGGCATGGCGACGATATCGAGCGCGTTGCACAACGCGGAGAAGGGGTCTGTCAGCGGCACGTGTTGCGGGCCTTGCAGAGGCACTGAGACGAGTGTGCAGTGTGCCCCTGCATCTTGCGCCGCGGCAAGCGAGCGCCCTCGCACAAAGGGGGTGCGCACCGGCAGAAAGGCCCAATACTCCCCAAGCCTGTGTAGATGGATTGTTAACTTTTGAGGGTGCGCCTCCCTCGGAATTTCTGCAGTTAACGAACGGCGCGGTGCGGGCCTCAGACCTCGATCGGGTCCACGTCGATGTGCCAGCGCAGCCGCGCTGCGGCCAGCGCCGCCACCTGCGGCAGCCAGGGGCCGAGCAAAGACTGCAGCTGCGAGCGGGTGCCCGCCTCGATCAGCATCTGCCAGCGCGCCTGATTGGCCACCCTCGGCACGCCCGCCGGCACCGGGTGGTAGATACGCACGCCGGCCACGGCCGGTGCCGCTTCTCGGGCCTGATCCAGAAAGCCCTGCGCCTGCGCATCCGAGGGCGCCGCCACGCGCAGCACCCCGAGCGTGGAGTAAGGCGGCAGATTCAGCGCCTCACGCTCGGCCAGCAGGCGGGCGGCCGCGGCCTCGTAGTCCTGCGCGAGCAGCTCGGCAAACAAGGGGTGCTGCGGTAGGCGCGTCTCCACCAGCACCTCGCCGGGGTCGGTGGCGCGCCCGGCGCGGCCTGCCACCTGCATGAGCAGCGCGAACAGACGTTCCTCGGCGCGAAAGTCCGGCGCCACCAGCAAGCTGTCGGTACCGGTCACGCCCACCAGCGTGAGGCGCGGAAAGTCATGGCCCTTGGCCACCATCTGCGTACCCACCAGAACGTCGATGGCACCCGCATCCATGTCGGCCAGCAGCGCAGCCCCGCTGCCGCGGCGGCGCGTGCTGTCCCGGTCCATGCGGGCAATGCGCGCATCCGGCAGCACGCCAGCGAGCTCCGCCTCGATCTTCTGCGTGCCCTGGCCCTTGGGCAGCAGATCCGGGTTGCCGCAGGCCGGGCAGGCGGCCGGCGCGGGGCGATGCGCGCTGCAGTGGTGGCAGATCAGCGTATAGCCCAGGGCGTTGCTGCGCCCGGCGCTGCTCTTGCCGGCCTGCGGGCGGAACAGGCGTGCGCGGTGCAGTGCAAAGTGAGCGCTGCACTGGTCGCAGTCCGCCACCCAGCCGCAGGCGTCGCAGGCCAGGGCCGGTGCCCAGCCGCGGCGGTTGGCAAACAGCAGGCTCTGCTGCCCCGCGGCGAGGCAGGCGCGCAGCGCATCCAGCAGCGGCGGCGAGACCGGGTCGGCCTGTGCAGCCGAGCCGCGCGGCCGCCGGGGGGCGCGCAGATCGATCACCCGCAGCTTGGGCAAGCGGGCGCCCGCCACGGCACGGTTGGGCAGGCGCAGCAAGGCATAGCGGCCGCTCTGTGCGTTGTTCCAGCTCTCCAGCGAGGGGGTCGCACTGCCAAGCAGCACCGGGCAGCCGGCGAGATGAGCGCGCATCACGGCCAGGTCGCGCGCCTGCAAGCGCACGCCGTCCTGCTGCTTGTAGCTGGCGTCATGCTCCTCATCCACGATGATCAGCCCGGGAGCTCGAAGGGGCGCAAACACGGCCGAGCGTGTGCCGACCACAATGCGCGCCTGTCCATGCGCCGCAGCCAGCCAGGCCTGGGCCCGTGCGCCGTCGGCCAGGCCGGAGGTCATCACGGCCACGTCCGTTTCGGGAAAGCGCTCGCGGACACGGCGAGCCAGCCCCTCGGTCAGGGCGATCTCCGGCACGAGCAAAAGCACGTCCCGCCCGGCGTCCAAGGTTTGTCGAACCGCGTGCAGATAGACCTCGGTCTTGCCGCTGCCGGTGACGCCGAACAGCAGTGCCGCAGCAAAACCCCGGCCCGCGCGGGTGCCCAGCCAGTCCACCGCACGCTGCTGGTCTGCATTGAGCGCCGGCCAGCGTGCAGACTCGGAGCGCGCCACCGGTTTTGCACGGCGGGGCCGCCCCGCCCAGCGCGCCTGCGGCACACTGCCCTCCGGGTTCGCGATCTCGAAGCTCGCGACGCGCCGCAAGGGTTCGGGAAGGCTCGGCAGCAGGATCTCGCCGGGGCTGGCGTGATAGTAGGTACTCGCAAAGCGGGCCAGCGCGAGCAGCGGCTCTGGCAAGGCGGGCCAGCTGTCGATGCGCGCAATCACGTCACGCAGTCGCTCGGGCGGCACCTCGCTGACAGCGCTCGCACCCCACACAAAGCCGACGCGGCGCTGCGACGCCCAGGGCACGATGACCGCAGTGCCGACCGGCGGTGGATCCGGCCAGAGCCAGCGGAAGTCGAAGGCTTGTCCGACCTGCAAGCCCGGCACGTCCACCACCACCTGAAGCACGCGAGATTGAGACTTCACTTTAAGTTCGAGGCCTAAACAGCTGCGCGCAAAGGGCTTTGTTCAAAGTCCACAGAAACTGTGGATAACTTTGTGGAGAATTCCGTGACAAACGCGTTAAGTGCTTGCCGCACAAGCGATTTTGGCGTTTGCCGAGAAAATGAGCAAATCAAAAAACTAGAAAAATCAATGACTTACACGAGGAACCGAGCACTCCAGAGGCATTTCAGCCGAAAGCGAGCATGGTTCTTGGGAGAGCAGCATTCTGTGCATAAGTCAAATCCTGACCTGCAAAAAATGGAACGGTGGCGCCGATCGACGTCAAGTCCCTTGTTCAAGCACGAGCGAAGCGAGTTGCTCGGATTGCGACACCCGCAGCCCGCCTGCGCTGCGCAGGTGAGCACCCGCTCGCAGCGCTGCCGCGACCGTCTGGACCTCCACGCCCCGGTACTGGGCCAAGGGACCGATGAGCGCCGGGCGCAACAACTGCACTGCGGCAATGCCGAGCGCCTCGCCAATCCGACGCTCCTGACGATCGCCGAGCAGAAATGACGGGCGCACGATGTGCAGGCTGGGCAGATTCAGGCCCTGCAGCGCAGCTTCCATCTCGCCCTTGACGCGGCTGTAGAAGACCCGGCTGCCTGCGTCCGCGCCGAGCGCAGAGACCACGCCCACATGCTGCACCCCGCGCGCCTGGGCCGCGCGCGCCACGGTCAGCACGGCATCGAAGTCCACCTTGCGAAACGCCGCCTGAGATCCGGCCACGCGGAGGGTCGTCCCGAGACAGACATACAGGACGGCAGGTGCGGGCACGGCGGCCAGGCCGGCGTCCGGCTCGGCATAGTCGACCACGCATTCGACCAGCTTGCTGTCCGGCCGCGCCGCGCCCTGCACGAGCAGGCCGCCGGCGCGGCGCACCAGCGCCACCACCTGCCGCACTTGCGGGTCATTGAGCAGTTGGCCGACCAGCGCGCGGCCGGTCAGCCCCGTGGCGCCGGCCACCCAGACGATCTCACCCGTGGCCGCCGTGGGGCCGGGCGCCCCCATGCGCACTGCCATGCTCAGGCAGCAGCGTCCTGGGCCAGGCGCTCGTGCTGCACCGGCACGCCGCCACGCATGCGGCGGGAGTAGTCATGCACCGCGTCCACGAGCACGGACACGCTTTCCGGCGGCGTGAACTGGCTGATGCCGTGGCCGAGGTTGAAGACATGACCCACGCCAGGTTGACCGGGAGCGGCCGGGGGGCCGAAGCTCTCCAGCACCTTGGCCACCTCGCCGCGCAGCTGCTCGGGCGCGGCCATCAGGGCCATGGGGTCGAGGTTGCCCTGCAAGGCCACGCGATCACCCACGCGGGCGCGGGCGTTGCCCAGGTTGGCCGTCCAGTCCAGGCCGATGGCGTCGCTGCCGGCACCGGCAATCTCCTCAAGCCACATGCCGCCGCCCTTGGTGAACAGGATGGACGGAATGCGCACGCCGTCCTTGTGCAGGGGCAGCTGCTCGATCACGCGCTTGCTGTAGGCCAGGCTGAACTTCTGGAACAGGCCGTCGGCCAGCACGCCGCCCCAGCTGTCGAAGATCATCACGGCCTGGGCGCCGGCATCGATCTGCGCCTTGAGATACGCGGCCACGGCCTGCGCATTCACCTCCAGGATGCGATGCAGCAGGTCCGGGCGCTGATACATCATGGTCTTGATGAGACGGTAGTCATCGCTGCCTGCACCTTCGACCATGTAGCAGGCCAGCGTGAAGGGGCTGCCGGAAAAGCCGATCAGCGGCACCTTGCCACCGAGTTCCTTGCGGATCAGCGTGACCGCATCAAACACATACTTGAGCTTCTCCATGTCGGGCACGGCGAGCCTGGCCACGGCGGCTTCGTCGCGGATCGGCGTGGCGAAGCGCGGGCCTTCGCCCTGCGCGAAGGAGAGGCCCAGGCCCATTGCATCCGGCACGGTCAGGATGTCACTGAACAGGATGGCAGCATCCAGCGCGTAGCGGCGCAGCGGCTGCAACGTCACCTCGCAGGCGAGTTCCGGGTTGGTCGCCAGGCCCATGAAGCTGCCGGCCACCTCGCGCGTGGCGCGGTACTCCGGCAGGTAACGGCCCGCCTGGCGCATGAGCCAGACCGGCGTGTAGTCCGTGGGCTGGCGCAGCAGGGCGCGCAGGAAAGTGTCGTTTTGAAGGGGTGCGAACATCCGGCGAGTGTAAGCGCGGCTTGTTCGGCACGGCTGTCAGGGCAACGGCACGCAGAACATCCGACTTGGATGGCCGAATACGCACATATTCATGGTCATTACCGGGCACTTTCCGCTTGTTCAGCGGACTTCTTGGCTGATCAGAGTGCTTCCACCATCATGGCCGAAATCGAATTTGTCTCGCAGACCGGATACGCTCATCCCGGTTGCGCCACCACGGGCGGCGGCAGGCGCTGCAGCTCCATGCGCACCAGGCCCACGAGGAAGCTCACCTTGCGGTCGTCCGGGATCGCCTGCCAGGGGTCGCCGTCCGCGGCGCGCGCGGCCGAGCGCGTGGTGCCGGTGCGCACCGCCTCGTTGAGCAGGGTCTTGCCGCTGGCCACATCGATCACCTGCACGCGGAAGTTCGCAAAGGCGCCCAGAAAGCCCTGCGCCAGCTCGCCGGTATCGGATCGGCGCAGCTTGTAAGTGCGGTCCAGATAGAAGCCCAGGCCCTGCACATGGCCATGGCCGACCGCGCCGCGGCTGGTCTGCAGCTCGGGCTCGCCACGATGCGGGCTGAGCAGCAGCAGCCGGTCCGCGCCGCTGGCGCGTGCCGCCTCCAGCGCCGGGGCCAGCGCGGCATCCGTCAGGCTGAGCGCCGGCACGCCGAGTGCGGCCGGGTCCACACGCAGGAAGCTGGCGGTGCAGCGGCGGCATTGGGTGCGCAACAGGCGCTCGGTCATGAGCATCAAGGCGTTGTCCAGACCGCCATCCGGCAGCGGCACGCGGGTTTGCTGATTGCGGTCCAGACTGGTGCCCACCGTGGGCTGCGCGCCGACGACGCTGATGTCTTCGCCCAGCACGGAGGCAATCGCGTAGCGCGGCCCGGGCGTGGGAGGATCAGGCGCCGCAGATGGCGCACTCTGGGCGTGCAGGGCCGGCAGCAGGGCCGCAAAGCCGAGCGCGGCGCTGCTCAGCAGCAGCATGCGGCGAAGCAGATGGATGCGGCTCATCGGCACTCTCCGTTTCGGTAAAAACGACGCAGCGGCTCGCTCAGGCGTTCGGGGCCATGACTAGACGATCTTGCAGGGGATGAGCGCGTCTTCGTCGCGCTCATAGACCGCGCAGAGCCGGTGGTAGCCGTCGGCCACGACCACCCGGCCGTGGGCGGAGTCGCGCATCAGCAGCAGCGGCGAGAGCGGCTTGCCGGCGTCGATCTTGTCTAGATCCTTGGCCACATGGCCGTTGCTCACACCCAGGGTGGACAGGCCGGAGGCGCGGAAGATGTCCTTGGCCTTGAACTGGCTCATCGGCGCCGCGCGCAGGCTGCTCACGGCGGCCAGCGCATGATGGTCCGCCAGCAGCAGCGAGAGAAAGGACTGCGCGGCCGGGTAGTCGTGCTCTTCGGGCTCCGGCAGCCAAAGAATGGGTTGCTTGGCTTTGAGGGTGCTCATGATCGGCAGGCCCCTGGCCGCGGCACCGAGGGGCGCCGACCCGCGCAGGGCGTTGCCGCAGCGTAGCCCGCGGCGTTCAGCTCAGGCTGAACAGGCGCTGTCGAAAGGCTTGGGTGCCGCCCCACCGGCACAAGCCGTCCATGAAGGCCGAAATTGATCTTTTCGACAAGGTGGAATTCCGACTTCCCGCTTGTCAGCCGCCATTCTTGGCGGATTTCAGCAGACTGCTACCTTTGTCCGATTTTGCAATCTACTGCAGGTCCCGCGCGCGATTGAAATCCACGCGGTCGATGCTCTTGAGCTTGATCTCGCGCATCTCTCGCGCCACCAGCATGCGCAGCGTGATCTCGGTGCCCGCCGGGCCGGCGGCCCAGAGCTTGCGGTAGTAGTCCTGCAGATCGTCCACCTTCTGGCCGGCCACGCCGAGCAGGATGTCGCCCTGGCGGATGCCGGCGCCATCGGCCGGGCCACCGCGCGTGACGCGCGAGACGATCAGGTTGCCCGCGGTCTCCTGCACGCTCATGCCCAGCCAGCCGCGCGCCGGGCCGCTTGCGCGCCCGCGCTCCACCAGATCCTTGAGCAGGGGCTTCACGAGATCCGTGGGCACATACATGTTGCCCGGGATGTTGCTGCCGCGCGTGCGCTCCAGCAGCATGGAGCCGATGCCCACGAGCTTGCCTTCGCCATTGACCAGGGCCGCGCCGCTCCAGTTGTTCACGGGCGGGAAGGTGTAGATGGCGCGGTCCAGCGCGTACTCCCAGGGCGCGACGAAGGCCTCGCGGCTGATGACGCCCAACTCGAAGGCCTCCGGCTCGCCGGCGCCGATGGTGAGCAGCCGTGCATTGGCCTCGATCTTGTCGCTCTCGCCGAGCTCCAGGGGCACGCCCTTGATGGGCAGCAGGGTGCGCACCACGCCCAGGCCGGTCGCCTGGTCGTAACCCACGCGGGTGGCGGGGCTGACCTTGCCGTCCGGCCCCATGACCTGCACGCGCTCGGCCTCCAGCAGCAGGTAGCCCACGGTGAGCACGGTGTTCGAGCCGATCAGCACGCCGGTGCCGCCGCGCTCGGTGCCCAGGGTCTCGCTGCTCACGGCGTTGTCATTCACCTCCACACGCAGAAAGACCACGCTGTCCTTCAGGCGCGCGGCCAGGGCTGGGTCCAAGGTGGAGATGACCGGGGGCGCACCGGGGATGCTCGGGCCGCGCTGGGCGAATGCTGGCAGCGAGACCAGCACCGCCGCCGTGAACAGGCAGGCTGCTGCCAGCCAGCGCATCAGCGACTGCGCCGTCATGCGGCGCGCTGCGTGCACAGACCCTTGCGGGGACGAAGGCCGAGGGGAAGGCATGGCGGGCTCCTGCGGGCCGCGCAGCCGATGCAGTGCCGGCGCGCGATTCGTGAACGTGAGTCTGGTTGTACTTCGCCGGCCGCCCGCTTGGCGAGTCTTGCGCCTACGGGGCAACCCGCAATCGCTCGGGCGTTTGGTCGCAGGCCGCGCAGCGCACCAGCGGGGCTGGAGGCAGCCGGAACAAGGGCTGCCGGGGAGCGCGAGCAGCTTCCGCGTGTGGGTGGGTCCACCTGGAGCCTGCGGGCGAGCGCGGCTTCAGTCACTGCGCCACCGCGGCTTCGGCGCACGCGTGAACCGCTTCCTACAATGCGGCCCCATGATCGATCTGCTTACGACCTTCTCGCGCAAGGTGCTCTTCACGCTCGAGCCCGAAGACGCCCACGCCCTCACCCTCACCAGCCTGAACGCCATGGCCGCCAGCGGCGCGGCCAAGCTGCTCTTCGGCGCGCCGACAGGCTCACCCGTGACGGTGATGGGCCTGAACTTCCCCAATGCCGTGGGCCTGGCCGCCGGGGCGGACAAGAACGGCGAGTGCATCGAGGGCTTCGGCGCCCTGGGCTTCGGCTTTCTGGAACTCGGCGGCGTGACGCCGCGCCCGCAGCCCGGCAACGACAAGCCGCGCGTGTTCCGCCTGCCGGACGCGAATGCCGTCATCAATCGCCTGGGCTTCAACAACTACGGTGTGGAGCGGCTGGCGGCCAATCTGGCGCGCTATCGCCGTGCGCCCAGGTACAGCGGCGTGATCGGTGTGAACCTGGGCAAGAACAAGGACACACCCAACGAGCGCGCGCTCGATGACTACCGCATCTGCTACGAGCGCCTGCACGATCTGGTGGACTTCGCCACCATCAACGTCAGCTCCCCCAACACCGCCGGCCTGCGCGCCCTGCAGGAGGTGGATGAACTGCGCCGGATTCTGGAAGGTATGGCCAATGCACGAGACAGGTTGAGCACAGGCACCCGACGCGTGCCGCTGTCCGTGAAGATCGCGCCGGACCTGACGGACGAGCAGATCGGCAGCATTGCCGAGCTCGCTCTGCACTGCGGCATGGACGCCATCACCGCCACCAACACCACCGTGGCGCGCGATGCCGTGAAGCACCTGCCGCACGGCACAGAGACCGGCGGCCTGAGTGGCGCCCCCGTCTTCGAGGCCAGCAACGCCGTAATCCGCAAGCTGCGCGCCGCACTCGGAGACAAGCTGCCCATCATCGGCGTGGGCGGCGTGATGAGCGGCGCGGACGCCCGCGCCAAGCTCGATGCCGGCGCCAGCCTCGTGCAGTTCTACACCGGCCTCATCTACCGCGGCCCGGCGCTGGTGCATGAGGCCGTGGTGGCGTGTAGATAGATCGGCCATCGGCATGAGGTGCATGAGCCGAACCGTCCGCACGCGCTTCGAGACTGGCCGCCGGCGGCGCCTGACGCGCCCCGACGGCCTCTGCCGTGCGCCCCATGCCTGAACTGCCCCCCGCGCTGCTGCAGGCCTGGCAGGCGCTGGGCCACACGCTGGGCCTCGCGCAATCCTCCGCCATCTACGCCACGGTATCCGCGCTGCACATCATCGGCATCGCCCTGCTGTTTGGCGGCATTGCGCCGGTGGGGCTGCGCTTTCTGGGGGCCTTGCCGTCTCTGGATGTGCGCGCCGTGGTGCTGCTGCAGCGCTTTGCGGCCTGCGGCCTGCTGCTTGCCGCCTGCACCGGCGTGCTGCTCATCAGTGTGAAGCCCGCGGATTACTTCTCCAGCCCGGTGGTCTGGGCCAAGCTGGGTCTGGTGGCGCTGGCCACGGCGCATGCGCTGTGGTTCCACTGGGCGCACCGTGCGACGGGTTGGGCGCAACGGCCAGGCGGGTTGCTGGCGCTGAGCGGAGCGCTGTCCTTGCTGCTGTGGTTGAGTGTGATCGGTTTGGGGCGCTGGATCGCGTTTTCGGTGTAATTTCTGTCCTATTTTGATATTTAATTGTCAATTTTCCATTAAAAAAGCCGCCAAGACGCGCTTCAGACAAGCGGAAAGTCACTTTCCGATGATTTTGCATTTTCTGGCCGATTTTGACCTATCGCCTTCCTGACGGCGACCTTGACCCGCCGGGCTCGCGGCACTAGGGTGCAGATTCCTCCCTGCATCAGAGCGCGAACGCGCCGCCCGCCATGGCCTCCTCCTCCACCCTGCCCGGGGTTCCCGTGAATTCTTCTTCGTCTGCGGTGCTGCGCCTGCTGGCGGTGGCGAACTTCGTCATCGGCATGGGCGCCTTTGTGGTCATTGGCGTGTTGGTGCCGGTGGCCACGGCCTTTGCGGTGTCCAAGCCGCAGGCAGGGCTGCTGATGACGGTGTATGCCATCGTCTATGCGCTCACCTCGCCCGTGCTGGTGGCGCTGACCGGGCGCTTTGGCCGGGCGCAGGTGATGCTGGCGGGGCTGGCGATCTTTCTGCTCGGGGCGCTGCTGGCGAGCTTTGCGCCGAGCTTCGAATTCCTGCTGGCGGCGCGGGCGGTGATGGCGGTGGGCGGCGGGCTGGTGACGCCGGTGGCCGCGAGCATCGGCGTGATGCTGGTGGCGCCGGAGCAGCGCGGCCGGGCGCTGGCAGTGATCTTTGGCGGGCTGACGCTGGCGCAGGTGTTTGGCGTGCCGCTGGGCGCCTGGCTGGGCTATGCCTTTGGCTGGCGCATGGCCTTCGAGGTAGTGGCCGTGCTGGCGCTGGTGAGCGGCGTGGTGCTGTGGCGGATGCTGCCGCGCGAGGTGCAGGTGCCGCCGACGAGCCTGAAGACCCTGGGCAGCGTGCTCGCCACGCCGCATCTGGTGCTGGCGGTGAGCTTCACGGCCTGCTTCGTGGGCGGGCTCTACGTGCTCTACACCTACATGGCGCCCTTTCTGGAGGCGCGCTACGGTCTGGGCCGCGACGGCGTGACCGGCATGCTGGTGCTGTTTGGCGTGGGGGCGGTGCTGGGCAACTGGCTCGGCGGCCGCATGACGGACCGCCAGGGGCCGACCAAGACACTCGTCAGTCTGGCGGTGGTGCAGATCATGATCATGCCGGTGCTCACGCACCTGCCGGGCGGCGTGGCCTTTGGCGCGGTGATGATCTTCCTCTGGAGCGCGATGGCCTGGAGCTTCATGGTGGCGCAGCAGGCGCGGCTGGCGCAGCTTTCGCCGGCGCAGGCGCCGATCCTGTTCGCGCTCAATGCCGCGGCCATCTATGTGGGCGGCTTCATCGGCAGCGCGATCGGCGGCAGGCTGCTTGCCGACGGCAGCTTCCGGGACCTGGGCGCGGGCGGCGCGGGGCTGATGGCGCTGGCGCTGATCAGCGTGTTCCTGGTCAAGAAGCTCACGCCGCCCGCGGCCGCTGCCTGAGCCTCTACGCAGCGGCGCGAGCGGGTGCAGGCTCGCGCTGGGCTCAAACCTCGCTGCGGCGCTCGATCACCTTGGACACCAGGCCGTAGTTGATGGCTTCCTCGGTACTCATCCAGTAGTCGCGGTCGATGTCGGCCTGCACCTTCTCCACCGGCTGGCCGGTCTCGGCGGCGATGATGCGCGCCAGACGCTCGCGCATCTTGATGATCTCGCGCGCCTGGATGGCGATGTCGGTGGCCTGACCGCCGGCGCCGCCACTCGGCTGGTGAATCAGGAAGCGGGTGTTGGGCAGGCAGAAGCGACGCGCCTTGGGCGCGGCCAGGAAGATGTGGGTGCCGGCGCTGGCCACCCAGCCGGTGCCGATCATGTTCACGGGCACCTCGATGAAGCGCACCATGTCGTGGATGGCATCCCCGCTTTCCACGTGGCCGCCGGGCGAGCACACCAGCATGGTGATCGGCTCGCTCGATTCCGCAGCCAGGGCCAGCAGGCGGCCGCAGACGTCCTTGGCCAGCGCCTGGGTGATCTGGCCATAGACCAGCACATTGCGCGCGGCAAAGGTCTTCTGGTCGATGAAGGCGGCCATCTTGCCCTTGCCTTCATCCTGGTCGGTGTCGTTATTGAATGTCCACATGAGCGTTCTCCTTCGCGGGATTCGGACGGCTTGTCGCGATGCTAGCGATTCTCGCGGCGCGCCCCGCCCGCCGGCCGCCCGATGCAAACCCTGCACGACCCGCGCGGCCTGCTCCCGCATTCGCATGACGCGTCTGTGCGCGATGCCGCAATTCCGTCATTGATGCGCCTGCACGGTGCTTCCTAGTGTGGTGCATGGCCTGCCTCCAGGGCCCAACTCATTGCGGGGACGCCATATGGGAGCCAGGTCATGTCTTATGTCTTCAAAGGGTCGCTGCGCGGAGGGCTGTGCGGTGATTGCATCGAGCCGCTCGCGGGGCTCACGCTCAAGCTCTATCGCGTGGATGCGGACGCCCGCACCACGGCACTTGCGGTCGCGGCCGCCAAGGACACCTTCGGCCCGGTGGACGAGGCGGCAGGCGCGGCCAAGGCCGGCCGGTTGCTGGCTGAAGGGCTGATCGACGAGCAGGGCAACTTCAGCATCGGTCTGTCGGAGAAGAACTACGACGGCGGGCCCTTCGAGGTCGATCTCTGGTGCCCGACGGTGCCCCACCTGAAGCCCGGGCCGAGGCCGCCCAAGCCGCTGCAGTTCGGCATCACGGTGCTGCAGCCGCTCTGGCGCCAGACCGAGCGCGAACAGATTGCCGCCTGGGAGTACGTGATTCCGCACCGTGCATGGTGCGGCGTGCGCGGCCGCTTTGGTGCCTGGACCATCTGCGGCCATGTGCGCCACTGCGAGACGCAGGCGCCGATTGGCGGGGTGCGCGTGCGCGCCTTCGATGTGGACTGGCTGCAGGACGACGACCTGGGCAGCGCAATCACCAATGCCGCCGGGCACTTCCGCATTGACTATCTGGCCAGCGACTTCAAGCGCACGATCTTCTCGCCGTTGATCAACATCGAATGGACCGGCGGGCCGGACCTCTACTTTCGCGTCGAGACCCTGGGCGGCACGGCGCTGCTCAACGAGCCGCCCTCGCGCGGCCGCGCGAAGGACCGCGAGAACGCCGGGCCCTGCTTCTGCGTGGACCTCTGCCTGAAAGAGCAGCCGCGCACCAACGAGCCGCTGCCGGTGTTCGATGCGCTCGGGGGCTACCTCTTCGCCAGCCAGATCGAGAGCGCCGTACCCGGCAGCGGCAAGACGGTGGGCGACCACCGCGCCTTCTATTCCACGGTGCGCCTGAACGGTGTGCTGCCCAAGACCCTGAATGGCCAGCCCATGGAGTACCGCTTCGAAGTACGCCCCACGGACGCCAGCGGCAACCCGACCGGCCCCTGGGCACCCGTCGCGCCGGCGCAGTACGGCGCCACCTTCATCGGCCGCAACGAGCGCTATGCCCCGGCCTTCCCCGGCGACCCGAACCCGGTCAAGACCCGCTACATCTACGCGGACCCCGCCGTGCCCGGCGGCGGCCCGGACAATGCGCAGATCGTCGGCGGCTGGATCCGCGTGCCCCAGGCGGCCAACGTCTTCGGGCCGGAGGGCTTCTTCGACCCGAACGGCAACATGCTGAACGTGATCACGGGTGCGCTCGCGGCCTCGCCCTCGATCGACGTGAACGGCGTCAAAGCGGGCGACAGCAGCACCGTGTTCGGCGCGATCTTCGCCAGCAACCGGCACATTGCGCTGCGCATGCGGGTACGCGAGGTGGGCAATCCGGCCAGCGAGACGGACGCTGGCACCTGCGCCCACGTGGCCATCGAGAACGTGCGCTACCAGAATGTGAGCAAGGGCGGCTCCTGGGCGCCCTTCAAGGTCAATGACCAGCTCGCCGTGGTGTCGGTGGATGTGCTGCAGCTGCGCAGCAATGGCTGCGCCGGTGTGCAGACCGGGCTCGACGTGGTCATTACCGCCACGCACCCGAACCTGGGTGCGGTCAGCGTGAGCATGCAGGGCCCCGGCGGCCCCTATGCCTTCACGCTGCCGGCGGCCGGGCCGAACGAGCGCGTGGGCGCCTGCGCGCCCTCGGGCTTCACGGTGGCGGGGCTTCAGGACTGCGCCTACATCATCGACCTGAGCGCCGAGCTGCTGCTGACCACGGGTGATTCGGTACCGCTGCCGGTGACCGATCGGATCGGGTTCTGCAAGAAGTAGCTGGCATGAGCGCGGGGCGTGGCGGGTCGAACCTCGATCCGCCACGCCCGGACTCAGACATGCAGACGCCCGATCCATGCGGGTTTCCAGACCAAAATGGCTGGAAACCCTTGCCAGACAAGCGGAAAGGCTTTTGGGGAGGCTTCAGGCCTTGCGCTGCCCCATCAGCACCACCAGCGCAATGCCCCCCAGGATGGCTGCCGAGGCCAGCAGCAGGCGCAGGCTGAGCGCCTCGCCCAGAAAGAGCACCGCACCCGCGGCCGCAATCACCGGCACGCTGAGCTGCAGCGTCGCCGCCACCATCGCCTTCAGATGCGGCAGCGCCGCGTACCAGATGGCGTAGCCCACGCCGGAGGTGAGTGCGCCGGAGAGCACGGCGTACAGCACACCCGCGGGGTCCAGCCGAGCATGGGCAAACAGCGCCAGGCTCAGGGCCAGCGCCATCGGCACCGTGCGCATGAAGTTGCCGGCCGTGACCTGCAGCGGATCACCCGCGCCCTTGCCGCGCAGGGAGTACACGCCCCAGGCGCAGCCGGCCGCGACCATCAGCAGCGCGGGCAGCAAGGGCGGCGCAGACAGGCCGGGCAGGAGCAGGCCCACCAGACCGCCAAAGGCCAGCAGCAACCCGAGCACCTGCATGGCACGCAGGCGCTCGCCACGCAGCAGGCCCCAGCTCGTCATGCTGGTCTGCACGGCGCCGAACAGGATGAGTGCGCCCAGCGCTGCGCCCAACTGCACGTAGGCGAACGAAAAGGCAGCGGCGTAGGCAAACAGCGCGGCGGCCGAGCCCCAGCTGCCCTGCCCCACACGAATGCCACCCTGGCTGCGGGTACGCAGCTGCACCAGCAGCCACAGCACCAGCGCACCCGAGACCATGCGCACGGTGGTGAAGCTCGCGGCATCGATCTGCGTGTGCGCCAGCGCCGCGCGACACAGCAGGGAGTTGCCGGCGAAGGCGGTGAGCGCCAGCAGGGTGAACACGATCAGGCGGGTGACGGGCATGCTCTGAAGTGTGGCCCGGCGGCCTGGCGCGCTGGCAGGGTGGGCGCGCCGTGCCTGCGCGCCGAGCCCTACCTGAAGCGCAGCACGCGCGCGCCCACGAGGTCGGCGTGGGCCATGGCGCGCGGGTCCTGCGCACGACCATCCAGTTCTGCGGTCGGTGCCTGATCGGGCGCGGCCCGTGCGGCCTCGATGCGCAGATCCAGCCCCTGCGGATTGCGCAGCCGCGCCCGCCGGACCTGCGGGGCGCCAGCGGTCCAGCGCGCCGCACCGGGTTGCACGGGATACAGCCCGAGGGTAGCGAGCACGTACCAGGCACTCATCTGGCCGCAGTCGTCATTGCCGATGATGCCGTCGGGTCGGTCGCTGTAGAAGCTGCGCACGATCTGCCGGATGCGCTGCGCCGCGCGATCCGGGCGATCGCTCCAGCGGTACAGGTAGGCGATGTGGTGGCTGGGCTCATTGCCGTGCGCATACTGGCCGAGCATGGCCTCCTGCCCGAGGTGCTTGTTGTCGCCGGCGCCTTCGAGCCTGAAGAAGCGGTCCAGCCAGTCGCCCAGGGCCTGTGGCCCGCCGAGCAGCGCCGTCAGGCCGTCCGGATCGTGCAGGGCCGGCGTGAGGGTGTACTGATAGGCGTTGGCCTCGGTGTAGTCGCCCGGATTGTTCATGGGCGAGGTCGGCACGATGGGGTTGAACGGCGTGCGCCAGCGGCCTTCGCTGTCGCGCCCGCGCAGGGTGGCACTCGGCGCATCGAACAGCTGCCGCCAGCCGCGGGCACGCGCCTCGAAGCGTTCGGCCAGCGCGGAGTCGCCGAGCAGCCGCGCGACGCGTGCCACCGCGTCATCGCCGATGCCGTACTCAGCCGTCTTGGAGACGGACTCGCCGGGCACGCGGTCAAGCGGCACATAGCCGAGCCGCTCGTAGTCCGCCCAGCTGCGCTGCGCCCAGGGCGGCGCGTCCGGTCGCGGCTGCGTGGCGCTCGCCACCATGGCGTCCAGCGCGGGCTGCAGGTGCTTGCCGGCGAGCCCCTTGAGTGCGGCATCGCTCATGACCGGCAGCGCCGGGTTGCCGATCATGGTCCAGGTCTCGCGCCCCCAGGCCGTCCAGAGCGGGAGGTAGCCCATGGCGCGCTGATGCTGCACGAAGGTGTCGATGTAGCCGGGCACGCGTTCCGGCACGATCAGGGTGTGCAGGGGGTGCACGCCGCGAAAGGTGTCCCAGAGCGAGAGCGTGGAGTAGTAGGGCCCGGCTGCGCGGATCACCTGCCCCGTGGGGCCGCGCACCCGGCCGTCGGCATCGCTGATGTCGCTGGGATGCAGGAGGGTGCGGTAGAGGGCGGAGTAGAAGATGCGGCGCGTGCGCGCATCCGCCTCGATCTCGATGCGCGCAAGCAGCCGCTGCCATTGCGCATCGGCCGCGCGCCGGGCGGCATCGAAGTCCAGGCCGTCGGCTTCGGCGAGGTTTCGCCGCGCGCCGGGCACATCGACCGTGGACAGGGCCACACGCGCCTCGAGCACCCGAGCCGCGCCCAGATCGAAGTCCAGCAGGTAGCGCGGGGCGAGTTCACCGGCCCGGGCCGGCAGGGTCTGCACGCGGCGGATCGGCTGGCTGAAGCGCAACACGAAGGACGCCTCCCGCTCCACCCAGTTGCGGCTGTGGACGGTGCCGCTGATCTCTCCGGCCGGCGCATCGACCTGACTGACTGCCTGCGTGACGCGCGGCTGGTCCGTGAAGTGCAGCCCGTGCTGCAGATCGACCAGCACCTGCGCCGGCCCGGGCGCATCGAAGCGCCAGCGGTGCAGGGCGACGCGCTGGGTGGCGGTGAGTTCGACACCCACGCCGTGCCCCGGCAGGCGCACGGCGTAGAAGCCGGGCTTCGCGCGCTCGCTGCTTGCCTGCTTGGTGGCGGAGAAGTCCGTGCTTGCGCCGCTCCAGCGCCGCCCTGCGCGCGGCTGCAGCAGGACGTCGCCCAGCTCCGGGATGCCTGCGCCGCTGATGTGGGTGTTGGAGAAGCCGAGGATGCGCGGGTTGCGGTGCTGGTAGCCCCCGGCGTAGGACCAGCCGCGATCGGCATTGTCCGGGCTGGGGGCCACCATGCCGAAGGGCACTGTGGCGCCCGGGAACACGTGGCCAGTGCCATCGGTGCCGATGAACGGATCCACCCAGCGAGTCACAGAGGGCTCAGGTGCCGCAACGGCAAGCGCCGCCCACATCAGCACCGAGGCTGTTGCGCACGACCGCGCCACGCGCCAGACCCGTGCCATCAGCTGCGCCCGAACAGGAACAGCACCGGCACCTCCAGACGCGCCGCCCAGGCCCGCTCGTTGTGGCCGGTGCCCTCGAAGACGCGGCTGAGGTAGTTGGCCGCGGTGTAGCCGCGATCGCGTGCGATCTCGTCCACGAAGCGCTGGTACGGCGCGTAGATGGCGTCCAGCTCGATGGTGCCGTGGTCCTGGTACAGCCGGTGCGTCGCGGGGTCAGCGAGCTGGTCACGCAGGTAGTTGAAGGCCGCCAGCGGAATGTGCGAATTGGCCTGGAAGCCGCCAACCCAGTGCGTGGACAGACCGGCCGCACCGCCGAAGACCTGCGGATGCTCGCTCATGCCGTACACGCTGATCAGTCCGCCCATGCTGGAGCCCATGAGAAACGTGTGCTCGCGCTCGGTGCGGGTGGCAAAGCGCGCGTCGATGGCGGGCTTGAGTTCCTCGACCAGGAAGCGCAGGTAGGCGTCGCTCTGCGGCTTGCCCTGCAGGCCCTCGCGCACCAGACGCTCGCGGATCTCGGGCCTGAGCAGCGGGAGGAACTTCTGCGGCATGTATTCGCTGTGGCGAAACTTGCCGTTGTTCCACACACCCACCACGATCACTTCCGGAATGCGTCGCTCGCGCATCAGGCGCGCCAGGGTCACGTCCACGTTCCATGCCTGCTTGTTCCAGGTGGTGCTGGCATCGAACAGCATCTGGCCGTCGTGCATGTAGATCACAGCGAAGCGGCGGCCGGCGCGGACTGCCTCGTCATAACCCTCGGGCAACCAGACATCGACATGGCGTGCATCGACGAGCTTGCTCGGGAAATTCGCCAGGCGCTCGATCCGGCCGCTGGCAGGCTTGGGCAGCGCGGTCTGCGCAGCCGCCTGCGATGCGAGGCTCAGAACCAGGCTGCTCGCACCGGCAGACAGCAGGTCGCGACGCGTCAGTGGGGGCATGTATGGGTCTCCTTGTTCTCGCTGATCTTGGGGTGGTGCGCGCAGGGGTTGTAGCGGTTGATGTTTGCGGGGCCAAGCGCGGTGTGCAAGCGCTGCGGAGGGTCTCGACTCAGCCTGCCCAGAGCAACGGATTCTTCGGGGTATCGATCGGCTGGCCGGGCTCTGCGCCGGGGCACCACTGCGCCCAGTCATTGCGCTGCAC
The DNA here is from genome assembly GCA_001295775.1 of beta proteobacterium AAP99. Classification (GTDB taxonomy): domain Bacteria; phylum Pseudomonadota; class Gammaproteobacteria; order Burkholderiales; family Burkholderiaceae_C; genus Piscinibacterium. The sequence goes on along the minus strand of LJIA01000002.1, from coordinate 328,774 downwards.
ATCATTCAGGGCAGGCGCCAGACGCATGTCGGCGTCCATGTAGATCAGGGTCATGACGGCGCGTGCGGTGTCGCTCCGGTTGGCCCCCGCCTTGTGGAAGGTCCAGCCGAGATGAAAGCTCACGTCACCCAGGTCGAAGGGCTCGCAGCGGAACTCGAAGCCGTGCCGTGCCATGTTGGCGGTGATGCGTGCTTCGCTCTCATCCGAGATGCCCAGATCCCGTCCGAACTCAACGCTCTGGCTACGCGCATAGAAGCCCAGCGGGCCCATCTGCAAGGGTGTGCTTTGCAAGGGCACCCACGCGGTGACGGTGCGATCCGAAGCCAGCGGCCAGTAGTACTGGTCTGCATGGGCCGGGGTGATGCCGCCGCCGGGCTCCTTGTAGAGCGCCTGATCGTGATACAGGCGCACGCCACGGACCTGCAGCAGCTGTGCCGCAATGTGGGCAAGGCGCCTGCCGAGCACGAATTCTCGAACCGCTGCGTCATGCTCCCAGAGGTTCATCACCTGCAGGAAGGCGCGGTCATAGGTGCTCCGAGCCTCCAGCGGAGCGGTCTGCGTGTTCAGCGCGAGGGTCCTGGCCGTGATGGCCGCACCGTAATGCTTCAGCAGTTCGGCAGGCAGCACCTGGCGCAACTGGATGAATCCGTCGCGCTCGAACTGAGCGATCTGCTGCACATCCAGTTGCAGGGGCGCATTCAGCGCCTGGGCGAGTTCGTCAGGGGTCATGCCTGGGGCGTGCAGGTGTCGGGGGTTCGGGTTCATGGCGGGGTGCTCGGCGGGGTGCTCGGCGAGTCGCTGCCGATCCAGACACTCCGGGGCGGCAGGTCGATGTGCTCCTCGCTGCGGCGGCACGGGCCAAGCGAGAACAGGGTGTGTGCGGGCTGGGCTGACGAAGGCCAGACCACGCGGGCAGGCTGCTCGCTCAGATTGAACGCGGCAAGCAAGGGCGTGTGGCCCTGCGGGTCGCGGTCACCGCGACCGATCAGCAGGGTCTGCGCGTCATGATGCAGGCAGTGCAGCGCGCCCGTTCTCAGCAGCGCTTGGCTGCGGCGCAGTGCAATGAGCCGCCGCGCGCAGTGCCAGGTCGATTGCGGATCGGCTCGCTGCAGGTCCATGGACAGTGCGCGGAAGCGTTCGTCAACAGGGAGCCAGGGGCGCGCAGTTGGGGCCGTGAAGCCGCCGTGCGCTGCGTCGTGGACCCAGGGCATGGGCGTCCGGCAGCCGTCGCGTCCGGGGTTGGTAGGCCAGTGCGCCTTGCCGAAGGGATCCTGCAGGTCCTCGAAGGCCACCGTGCTCTGCGGCAGGCCGAGCTCTTCGCCCTGGTAGATGAACACCGTGCCGCGAAGGCAGAGCAGCAGCGCGAGGTACAGGCGCGCACGCTCATTGCGCTCGACGTCGCTGGTCTCATCGGCCGCTGCCTCGCCGGGTGTTTCGCCTGCCCTGTTGTCCGCCGCCGCACCGAAGCTGAAGCTGGCCCCGCCCTGCGACCAGCGGGTGACGACGCGCGGCACATCATGGTTGGACAGCGCCCAGGCCGGCCAGGCATCGCGCGCTGCATCGCCCTCCCAGACATGCAGCTGCTCCGCAATGTGCGCCGGGGCGTGCTGTGCGCCTAGCAGACTGAATGAGTAGGCAGCATGAAGCCGTGCCGGCAGGCCCGCTGTGGCCCGCGTGTACTCGATCATCTGCGCGTAGGCCTGCGCGCCGCCCACTTCCGCCACGGCAAAGCGGTCGGCGTAGCGGTCCATCAGGGCGCGTACGCGTTCCAGAAACCGGGGTGTCTCGGGCTGGTCAGCGTTGAAGACATGGCGCTGCATGAGCACGGGGCAGTCGCCGCGATCGGCCTCGGGCAGGGGCGGGTTGTCGCGCAGCGCCCTGTCGTGAAAGTAGAGATTGGCCGTGTCGAGCCGGAAGCCATCCACGCCGCGATCGAGCCAGAACCGGGCCAGGTTCAGGATGGCGTCCTGAACCGCGGCGCAGTGGAAGTTCAGATCAGGCATCTGCGGCAGAAAGTTGTGCAGGTAGTACTGGCGCCGACGCGGCTCCCAGGTCCAGGCGGGGCCGCCCATCCAGCTCTGCCAGTTGTTCGGCGGGCTGCCGTCCGGACGGGCGTCGGCCCAGACATACCAGTCGGCGAAGGGTCCGGTTCGCGACGCGCGGCTTGCCGCAAACCAGGCGTGCTCGGCTGCGGTGTGTGACCAGACCTGATCAATCAGCAGGCGCAGCCCGCGGGCGTGCATGGCCTGAAGCAGTGCGTCGAAGTCCCGCAGCGTGCCGAAGCAGGGCTCGATGTCGCGGTGATCGCTGACGTCGTAGCCGAAGTCACGCATCGGCGAGCGAAACACGGGGCTCAGCCAGATTCCATCCACCCCAAGATCCGCAATCGCATCCAGCCGCTGGGTGAGGCCTGGCAGATCGCCCAGACCATCGCCGTTGCTGTCGGCAAAGCTGCGCGGATAGACCTGATAGAGCACCGCACCGCGCCACCAGGGCGGTGTCGACTCAGGCGGCGTGCCGGAGCAGTGCGAAGCGGGCAGGTTCATGACGAGCGCATTCTGGTCGCGGCCGGCGCATTCCATTGACCGGGAACCCACTCGTTCTGATACTTTTATGACACTTTGGAGCGGCGCGGAACGCCATGAAGGTCATTGAAGAGCAGATTGTTCATCCGGCACAGGCCTTTGTATTCATGCGCCTGGAGCTCGATCGGTTCGCCGGACCACGGCACCGCCACGCCCAGCTCGAGCTGACCTGGATCGAGCGCGGCAGCGGTCTGCGCCTGGTCGGCGAGCAGGCGCAGCCGTTTGCCGACGGCGACCTCGTGCTGCTGGGCCCGCAATTGCCGCATGTGTGGACCAGCGCACCGCGCGCGCACACCGATGGCCCGCTGCGCGCCACGGTGCTGCAGTTTCCGGCAAGCCTCGTCGCGCAGCGCGCCTTCCCGGAACTGGGCGCGGCCGCCGGGCTGGTGTCGCGCGCGGCGGGCGGCCTGGCGATCGGCGGCGCCACCCATCGCGCGGTCACGCAGCAGCTCGCGGACATGGCCGATGCCCTGCCGCTGGAGCGGCTGGCGGCCTTTGTGCGGATCATCGCGGCGCTGCTCGCGGGGGGTGAGGATCTGCACGCCGTCACCACCCAGCCCCGGCGCAGCCCGGCACGGCGCGAGGACGGCGTGGCGAGGATCGACCGGGTCATCGAGTGGATTCACGGCCACCTCGCAGCCGAACTGGATGTCGAGCAGGCGGCGCGCGTTGCCCATGTGAGCCCGCAGGCCTTCAGCCGCTTCTTCCGGCGCGAAACCGGCCGCACCTTCACAGCCTATGTGAATGACCTGCGGATTTCGCTGGCCTGTCTGCGTCTGCGCCAGGGCCGCGAGCCGATCGCGCAGATTGCTGCACAGTGCGGCTTTGCGAATCTGGCGCACTTCAATCGGCAGTTCAGGTTGCGTCAGGGCTGCACGCCGCGCGCCTATCGCTCGGCCTGATCGGACGACACCCCGCGCTCACGCGACGAGTGCCCAACGCACCGGCAGAGACTTGCCGCATACTCGCCGGACATGATTCGCAAGGGAGACGATCCATGCACGCAAGCGGCGTCCGAGCCACCGTCACTTTCGCCGCATCGGCGCTGTGCCTGCTTGCGGGCTGCGCGGGCAGGCCGGATGCCGGCGCCTCGGCCGCTGCGCCCCCGCGTGCCGCACCGCAAGCCGTCTTTGCTCAGGAGCAGTGCAAGGAACACGTGCAGCAGGCCGCGCCGCCGAGCTACCCCGCGCAGGCCCGCAAGGAAGCCCGCAGCGGCTGGGCGCTGGTGGGCTTTGCACTCGACGGCAGCGGCCGTGCAGTGGGCGCAGCCGTACTGGAAAGCAGCGGCGATGCAGAGTTCCAGCGCGCGGCACTTGAGGCGCTGGCACAGACGCGATTTCGCACCGGCATGAACGCCACGGCCTGCCGGCTGGTGTTCGACTGGGTGAGCGTGCGCCGCACGATGTAGCCGGAACCGACGCGCCGCCGCGCGGCGCGTGTTTGCCAGCCCATGGCGGCGTCCGGATAATGGCGACTTTACGTTAACGTCAATTCGCACAGGACGCCCCAGACCATGCAGCTTCCAGGCATCAGCTTTGATCTCGGCGAGGACATCGACGCACTGCGTGACGCGGTGCGCGACTTTGCGCAGGCCGAGATCGCGCCGCGCGCCGCCGAGATCGATCGCAGCGACCAGTTCCCGATGGACCTCTGGCGCAAGATGGGTGATCTGGGCGTGCTCGGCATCACCGTGCCGGAGCAGTACGGCGGCGCCGACATGGGCTACCTGGCCCACATGGTGGCCATGGAGGAGATCAGCCGCGCCAGCGCCTCGGTGGGCTTGTCCTACGGCGCGCACTCCAACCTGTGTGTGAATCAGATCAAGCGCAATGGCACCGAGGCGCAGCGCGCCAGGTACCTGCCCAAGCTGATCACGGGCGAACACGTCGGTGCGCTGGCCATGAGCGAACCGGGCGCGGGTTCGGATGTGATCTCGATGAAGCTCAAGGCCGAGGACAAGGGCGGCTACTACCTGCTCAACGGCAACAAGATGTGGATCACCAACGGCCCGGACGCCGACACCCTGGTGGTCTATGCCAAGACCGAGCCCGAGATGGGCGCACGCGGCGTGACGGCCTTCCTGATCGAGAAGGGCATGAAGGGCTTCTCGATCGCGCAGAAGCTCGACAAGCTCGGCATGCGCGGCAGCCACACGGGCGAGTTGGTGTTCCAGAACGTGGAAGTGCCGGCCGAGCAGATCCTTGGCGGCCTGAATCAGGGCGCCAAGGTGCTGATGAGCGGCCTGGACTACGAGCGTGCAGTGCTCGCTGCCGGGCCCATCGGCATCATGCAGGCGGCCATGGACGTGGTGATTCCCTACATCCACGACCGCAAGCAGTTCGGCCAGAGCATTGGCGAATTCCAGCTCATCCAGGGCAAGGTGGCCGACATGTACACCGTGCTGCAGGCCAGCCGCGCCTACTGCTACCAGGTGGGCAAGAACCTCGACAAGCTCGGCGCCGGCCATGTGCGCACCGTACGCAAGGACTGCGCGAGCGTGATCCTGTACTGCGCCGAGGCCGCCACGAAGATCGCCGGCGACGCGATCCAGATCCTGGGCGGCAACGGCTACATCAACGAGTACCCCACCGGCCGCCTGTGGCGCGATGCCAAGCTCTACGAGATCGGCGCCGGCACCAGCGAGATCCGCCGCATGCTGATCGGTCGCGAGCTCTACAACGAGACGATGTAAGTCGGAGCGCTGCGCTGCAGCGTCCACTGTTACCGACGCGAACAGAGGGGTCGGCGCAAATCCGTGTCGCACCGCGGGCGTACTTGCGGTGACACAATCGAACTCACCATCGCTTCCCAGCTGCCGCGGATGCGCACGCTCCCGCGTCGCCAGACCATGATCAAGATCACCTTCCTCGGCGCAGCGGGCTGCGTCACCGGTTCCAAGACCCTGCTGCAGTTCGGCAAGACCAAGCTGCTGATCGACTGCGGCCTTTTCCAGGGCTTCAAACACCTGCGTGAGCTCAACTGGGCGCCGCCGGACTTTGCGCCACGCTCGCTCTCGGCCGTGGTGCTCACGCACGCGCACATCGATCACAGCGGCTATGTGCCTGTGATGAGCGCACGTGGCTTCAAGGGCGAGGTGTTCTGCACACCGGGCACCGAGGCCCTGTGCCGCATCCTGTGGCCGGACGCGGCGCACCTGCAGGAGGAAGATGCGCGCTACGCCAATGCCAAGGGCATCAGCCGCCATGCGCCGGCTCTGCCCCTCTACGACACGCGTGACGCGCAGAAGGCGCTCACCCGTCTGCGTGACGTGGCGCCGGGCAAAGCCTTCATCGTCGGCAGCGGGCAGGACAGGGTCACCTGCACCTTCATCCGCAACGGCCACCTGCTGGGCAGTGCCATGCTGCTGGTGGAGGCCGGTGGCGCGCGCCTGGTGTTCAGCGGCGACATGGGCCGGCCCGTCGATGTGCTGATGCGCGCTCCGGAAAAGCTGCCGGAATGCGACTACCTGTTCCTCGAGTCCACCTACGGCAACCGCCTGCATAGCACCACCGATGTGACCGAGGAACTGGCCATGGTCATCAGCGAAACCGCGCTGGCCAAGGGCGCAGTGCTGATCCCCACCTTTGCCGTGGGCCGTGCCCAGGCCCTGTTGCATCTGATCATGGAGCTGAAGGCGCAGCACCAGATTCCGGACATTCCAGTGTTCCTGGACAGCCCGATGGCGCGCGAGGCCACCGAGGCCTATGTGAAGTTCAGCCGCGAGCACCGTCTCACCAAGGCGCAATTGCGCGCTATCACCGAAGGCACGCACATCATCGGCAACCAGGCAGAGTCCATGAACCTGGCCAAACTGCGCGGCCCGCACATCATTCTTTCGGCCAGTGGCATGGCCACGGGCGGGCGGGTGCTGCACCACCTGGCGCGCATGGCGCCCAACGCGAAGAACACCATTCTCTTTGCTGGCTACCAGGCCGGCGGTACGCGCGGCGCCAAGCTGGTGGCGGGCGACGCCTGGGTGCGCATCCATGGCGTGGACGTACCGGTGAAGGCGCGGGTCGAGCAGATCGATGGGCTGTCGAGCCACGCGGACTGGCAGGAGATGTGCGCCTGGCTCAAGGCGAGCAAGGTGCCTGCACCGCAGCAAGTCTTCTTGATGCATGGGGAGCCGGATGCCGCCGACGCCATGCGCCTCCACCTCAAGGATGAGTTGGGCTGGGACGCCAGCGTGCCGATGCTGGGCCAGAAGATCGACATCTCCTGAGCCCGGCGAATGGGCTGCCGCTACTGCGCGAGCGTGGCTACCGGCGCAGGTGCTGCGGACCGGATGTGGATCGCGCCGCCAAACACAGCGCTGATTGCGGCGTGCAGCTGCGCATCCTGCTGTGCGCCTTCAGCGATGATCAGCCCCTGATCCATGATCACGAGGCGATCTGCATGCAGCGCCAGATTGAGGTCATGCAGCACGCTGACGATGGTGCGCTGCGGCGCAATCTGACGCAGCAGGCGAATCAGCGCGACCTGATGCGGCGGATCCATGTGCGTGGTGGGCTCGTCGAGCAGCAGCACGCTCGCTTCCGTCGCCAAGGCGCGGGCCAGCAGCACGCGCTGGCGCTCGCCGCCCGAGAGCTCCGACAAGCGTCGGTGCTGCCAGGGTGTGCAGGCCATCGCTTGCAGCGCAGCATCCACCGCCATCTCATCGGCCTTGCCGAGCGACCCGAACAGACCGACATGCGGCAACCGGCCCAGGGCCACGGTCTCGCGCACGGTCAGATCCCCTTCGCTCTCCGCGGCTTGTGACAGCCAGGCCAGACGTCGTGCGCGTTCGCGCGGCTTGAGCACCGCCATGTCATGGCCGTTCAGACGGATCTGCCCGGTCTGAACGGGCAGCAGCCCTGCCAGCGCGCGCAGCAGCGTGGACTTTCCGGCGCCATTCGGGCCGACGATGGCGGTCCAGCCGGCCGGCAGCGTCACGTCCACACCCCGCAGCACGGGCCGGCCCTGCAGCGCCACGTGCAGGCCGCGGGCGCTCAGCGGTACGGTCGGATTCGTGGATGCCGTCATCTCGCCGCACTCCGGTGCATCAGGCGCAGCAGGTACGCCCCACCCAGCACCGCGGTCAGGATGCCCACCGGCAGTTCGCGCGGTGCAATCAATCCACGCGCGAGCACGTCGGCTGCGAGCAGCAGGGCTGCGCCGGCGCAGGCGCTTGCGAGCAGGAAGAAGGCGCTGGCCGACGGCGCGAAGCGGCGCACGATGTGCGGCGCTACCAGGCCCACAAAGGCGACCAGACCGGCCTGCGACACCGCCACGCCGGTACACAGCGCCAACTGCGCAAGCAGCACGAGCCGCAGCTGCGCCACCGGCAGGCCCAGGCTCTGGGCACTGTCTTCGCCCAAGCTCAAGGCATCCAGCAGGCGCGACAGTCGCAGCGCGATCGGCAGGGTCAGTGTCAGCGTGGCAGCGAGCAGGGCGACGCTCTGCCAACTCAGGTAGCCCGTGGTTCCGAGCATGAAAGCCTGCTTGCCGCGCAAGGCGGCGGGCACCCAGGTGGTGATGAGGTCAGCGGCCGCGCCCAGCACCACGCCCACCACCACGCCTGCCAGCAGCAGCCGCAGGCTGTGCTGCGCGCCCCGCGCCATCAGCACCGTGAGCAGCACGCCGCCCAGTGCGCCGCCGAACGCTGCGCCAGCCAGACCGAGATCCAGCAGCCACTGCGCTGCGCCCATGGTGCTCAACAGCCCGCCAGCCAGACTGCCCACGGCGAGCACGGCGACCACCGCGAGCGATGCGCCTGCGGCAGACCCCAGCAGAAACGGGTCCGCAAGAGGGTTGCGGAACACGCCCTGCGCGATCGCACCGGCCAGCCCGAGCAGCGCACCCACGAGCAGTGCGCCCACGGTGCGCGGGGCACGGATCTCCCAGAGGATCAGCTCAGCCTGCGCACCCTGCAGGTCCGACAGCAAGCCCCGGATCGAGAAGCCTTCGCTGCCCACCACCAGCCCCGCAATGCTCAGGAGTACCAGCAGCAAGACAAGCCAGGCCAGCAGCCGATGCCGGGCCGCGCGCGCCGCGCTGGCAGACGGGCTGGCGGCAAGGGATCGCGGCGCGCTCTGCATGGTGCGGTTCAGCGTAGCGGTGCCGCGCTCGCGCTGGCTAGATACGCAGTCAACGCAAGCGCGTGCGCTGAAGGCACCGGCTGGGTCGCACTGCGCGGTGCAGACTCGCGCTTCAGATTTACCAGACAGTCGGCGATCTGCAGGGCGGCGTCGCCCATGCGCGGGCCGGGGCGGACCAGCAGCTCGAAGGCCTCGCGCTCGAAGCTGCAGACCTGTCGTGTCTTCAAGGCTCGGAGGGCCGACCAGCCCGGCCGCTGCTGCAACTCGCGCAGGTTGCCGGCCGAGACCATGATCAGGTCCGGCTGGGCGCGCACCACGAACTCCGGGTTGAGCTGGGGAAACGCGCCCAGCGACTCGTCCGCGATGTTGCCCAGACCGAGGCGCTTGAGCGTCGCACCAATGAAGGAGCGCTCGCCCGCGGCATACAGGCCGTCATCCACCTCGAAGTAGACCCGCTTGCCAAGGTAGTCCGCCGGCACGCGTGCACGCGCCTGGATGAACGCAGCGTTGATCGCGCGCCAGGTGCGATCAGCCTGCTGGACAGTGTCCAGCACCTGGCCGAGAAGGCGCAGGCTGCTGTGCACATCCGCGTGGGTATCGGACTCCAGCGCAAGCACCTTGATACCCAGCGCCTCCAGACGGGGCACCACCCGCGCCGAGCGCGAAGCCAGCACCAGATCCGGACGCAACGCGACGATGCGCTCGACCTGCGCATCTTCCAGCCCACCGAGCTTGGGCAGGCTGCGCACCTGCTGCGGCCAGTTGGAGAACTGGTCGGTGCCCACCAGCCGGTCACAGGCCTGCAGCGCGCACACGGTCTCGGTCAGTGAGGGCAGCAGGCTGACGATGCGCTGCGGCACCGCCATGAACTGCACTTCTCGGCCGCGATCATCTTGCACCTTGAAGGCCTGCGTCGGCGCAGTCGCCGCACGGGGCTGCGCCCAGGTCATCGAGGGCGCGCCCAGCGTGACACCGAGCGCAAGGATCAGCGCGCGACTGCACCGACGCAAGGCCTCAGGCATTACAGATTGCCCTCCAGCTTCACGCCCAGCCAGAACTGCCGGCCCAGGCCCTGGTAGTCCCGCGCGGGCTCGATGCGCTCATCCGTGGCGTTGAGCAACCTGGCCTGCAGGCTGACGCCGCGCATCAGGCGCCACTGCGCCTGCAGATCGACGGTCGTCTCGGCCGCCAGACGCTTGCCGCCGTCCGGGCGCTCGCCCACGCGCAGGGCGCTGGCACCAAAGCGCCAGTCGCCCAGGCTGTAGAGCGCACTGGCACTGGCCTGATGCGCAGCGCGGCGCGGCAGGCGCTGCTGGGTGCGCTCGTCGCGTGCCTCAAGCGCATCCACCGTGCCGCGCAACTCCCAGGCGCCGGCCGTGTGGGCGGCGCTCAGCGTCGCGCCTTCGATGCGCGCACGGCTGATGTTGCGCGCGCAGCCGAAGTCGTAGGCCGGATCGGTGGGGCAGAGATTGCGGTCCGGCTCGTAGCCGATCAGGTCGCGCACGCGATTGCGGTAGACCGTCAGGCCCGCTTCGCTTGTGGCATTGCGCCAGGCGAGCCCCGCTTCGATGCTGCGACCACGCTCGGCCTTCAGGCCTGCCACGCCATAGCCCGGGAAGTAGAGATCATTGAAGCTGGGCGCGCGGAAGGTGCTGCCCGCGAGCAGCTTCAGACGCAGGCCATCGGCCAGTGCCCAGCTGCCGCCCAGGCGTGCGGTGGTCGCGTCGGCATAGTCGCTGGGCGCGTCGCGGCGCACATCGGCCTGCCAGGCCGCGGGGCCGGCGCTGCCGGTGAGCTCCAGCGTGGCCGCATTGTTGGTGCGGTGCACGGCACGCACATAACTCGTGGACTGCGCCTTCTCCTCCATGCGCTCCAGCGCGCCGGTGAGCTGGCCGAAGCTGCCGGTGTTCCATGCCAGCTGCGCCGCGAGGCTTTCGCGCGTGGTGCGGAAGCGGTCGATGACGGCGGCGCCCAGATCGGTGGTGTCCAGGTTGCGTGCCACGCGCACCTGACTTCTGAGCGTGGGCGCCAGTTCGCCGCGCCAATCGAGCGCGGCCACCTCGGTCCTGCCCTTGCTGCGGAAGTCCGGCGTGTTGTCCTGCGCAAAGTTGGGCGGCAGAAACTGGCTGGCGTCGTACTGATTCTCCAGCCGCCCCTGAAGGAGCATGAGACCGATGCGCTGACCGGCGGCGGGCTTGAAGCCGGCCTGCAGCTGGATGTTGCTGCGCTCGAAGCCGTCGCGGTCCGGGTTGTAGTTGCCGAAGCGGTCGCCCGGTCGCAGTGCGGACACGCCTTCACTGCGTTCGTGTGCGAGCTGTGCGGCGTAATCCAGCGGGCCGCTGGTACCGGACACCCCGGCGCTGAGTTGGCGTGAGGCATAGCGGCCGGCTGCGAGAGCCGCGTTCCAGCGCGGCGCACCCGTGCCCCGGCGCGTGAAGATCTGGATCACGCCGCCCACGGCATCGGCGCCATAGAGGCTCGAGCCCGGGCCGCGCAGCACCTCGATGCGCTCGATGCTGTTCAGATCCAGATTCTCGAAGGCAGCCTGGCTGAGCGTGGCCGAGCCGATACGCACGCCGTCGATCAGCACCACGGTCTGCGCGGACGTGGCGCCGCGGACGAACAGGGCCGTAGGCTGACCGGCGTCGCCATTGCGCGAGAGCTGCAAGCCCGCTTCGCGGCGCAGCAGATCCGCCACGGAATCCGCGGTGCTGGATTCGATGGTCTCGCGGTCGATCACGACCACATCGGCCGCGAGACGCTGCACCGAGGTGGGTTGCAAGGTGCCCGTGACGACCACGGGCGCCTGCGTGCTGACACCGGCTGGGGGCGCGGTTTGCGCCAGCGCAGCGGGGCCGGCTGTCGCGAGCAGCGCGGCGCACAGGGAGGAACGAACGAAGGGGCGTGACGAACTTGCCGGCGCGCGCAGAGGCGACGCCGGTGCGGCGGCTGAGTCCAGCCGGACAGCGGAGCGGAACATGAGAGCTTTCGTTGGCGTGTGCGTGCCGGCTTCCCCGCCAGCGTGCACCTTGTGGCGCGCACCTTGCGGCGCACGCCTCCCGTTGGCCGGTATCCGGGCTGGCGGAGGCGACCCGTGTGTCCTTCCCAGACGCAAGCGTCCAGTGGATGTTCGACACGAGCGGAAGACCGAGGTCTTCGTCCGCTTACCGTTGCGGGGGCAGCTCAGGTTGGGCGCGGCGCGGGAGCGCTTTGCCGTCTGATTCCCGTTTAACTGCGCTGCCGTTTGATGTGCAGCGCGAGCACCAACGCTTTGCATGATAGCGACGAATGCGCGTCGATCGCTCAAGTAAGGGAGTGCAACGTCGCCATCCCGTCGCGCGAGCTTCACGCAACTGAAAGACGCCCTGCCTACGGTGCGCATGCGGCCCGCTCCCTGCGGTCGCCATGACGAACCGGAGAATGCAATGCGCTTGAACCTCATTCGCGCCGCAGCCGCCTTTGCCGGCTGCGCGGCCATTGGTGTGGCCATGATGATTCCGCAGCCCGCCCACTCACAGACCGCCCAGGGCCTGGGCCACAGCGCAGGCAGCCAGGGCTGGCGCGGTGACCGCGCGCCGAAGGCTCGTCCGCTGGTGATCGGCCACCGCGGCGCCAGCGGCTACCTGCCGGAGCACACGCTGGAAGCCTATGCCCTGGCGATCGAGATGGGTGCGGACTACATCGAGCCGGACCTCGTGGCGACCAAGGACGGCGTGCTGATCGCGCGGCACGAGCCCAACATGATCAACACCACCAACGTGAAGGACCTGCCGCAGTTTGCGAACCGCAAGCGCACGGCGGTGGTGGACGGCATCCCCGAGGAAGGCTTCTTCACCAGCGACTTCACCTGGGCCGAGATCCAGACCCTGCGCGCCGTGCAGCCCTTTGGCGAGCGCGATCAGCGCTTCAACGGCCTGTTCAAGGTGCCGTCGCTGGAGCAGATCATCGAACTGGCCAAGCGCAAGAGCGTCGAGGAAGGCCGCGTGATCGGCATCTACCCCGAGACCAAGCACCCCACCTACCACCAGCAGCTCAATCTGGCGCTGGAAGACCGGCTGCTCAACGTGCTTGCCCGCGCTGGCTGGAACCACCGCGGCGCACCCGTGTTCATCCAGAGCTTCGAACAGGCCAACCTGAAGTACCTGCGCGGCAAGACCAGCGTGCGTCTGATCCAGCTGATCGACGCCGACAGCGTGGGACCGGACGGCAAGCTGGCCTTTGCACCGCCTTCGGACCGGCCCTATGACTGGACGGTCTCGGGCCGCGCCGGCTCGTACGCAGACCTCGTCACGCCCGCCGGTCTGGCCGAGGTGCGCAGCTATGCCGACGGCATCGGCCCCTGGAAGTTCTATCTGATCAGCAGCGCCTGTGTGAAGGTCGAGGCCGGCAAGTGCGCGGACGTGAACGGCGACGGTCTGGTGAACGACGCCGACCGCAAACTGCTGCCACCCACCGACGTGATCAAGAACGCCAAGGCCGCCGGCCTGCTGGTGCATGGCTACACCTTCCGCAATGAGCAGCGCCGCCTGGCCAGCACCTACGCCGGCAACCCGGTGAACGAGTATCTGGCGTTCTACGAAGCCGGCATCGACGGTCTGTTCAGCGACTTCCCGGACACCGCAGTGGCCGCGCGCACGATGTTCGCCATCCAGCAGAACCCGGAAGCGGCCAAGTGCCTGGTGCAGGGTCGGTTCAGCGCCGACCCGGTCTGCCGCGGTCTGCGCTGGGTGAGTGGCAACTGAGCGGCCAGACGCCTGGCGCCACGCAGCCAGCGAAAGCCGCCGCAGGGCAAGCCGCTCTGCGGCGGCTTTCCGCTTGCCTGAGAACTGCGCGGCGCATGCGCCGTGCGCGGGCAAGAGCCTGCGCCTGCCAGCGCAAGCGCCGTTGCGGTCTGACAAAGGCTTTCCGCTTGTCTGGCGCGGCTTTCCAGCCACTTTGGCCTGGAAAGCCGCATGAATGCTCAGCCGCTGAAAGTCTGAAATCGTAGATTGGCTCCTGAAGCCGCTCTTCAAGGCAAAGTGGCCGAAGAATGGCTCCAGACAAGCGGGACGCACTTTCAGACCGCCATGAAAACGTTCTCGCCGCGCGGCGCATCTCGCGTCTATCTTCCGGCGATGCGCCTGCCCTGCCCCCAGCCCTGTTCGCGTCGTGCGCTGTGCGCGTTGCTGGCCACGGTCATGGCGGCGCTTCTCACCGCCGGCTGCGCCTTCTCGATCGACAACGCACCGGTCAACCGGCCGCCCCAGGCGCAGACCGTGCCGCCGCCGCGCGACATCCTGGGCGAGGATGTGATCTCGCTGTCGCTCTCCGGCGGCGGCATGCGTGCGGCGGCCTTCGGCTTCGGCGTGCTCAAGGGTCTGGAGTCGCTCAGCGCCGATGGTGACGACTGGGTCAACGACATCACCTTCATGAGCAGCGTCAGTGGCGGCTCGCTGCTGGCGGCCTACTACGGGCTGCACGGCCGTCAGACCCTCGCCGACTTCCGCGGCAACGTGCTGGAACGCAACATGGAGTTCGGCCTGCGCCTGTCGATCTTCAAGCCGGACAACTTCGTGCGCTTTCTGCGCGGCGGCCTGAATGACCGTCGGCATCTGGCGGACTACCTCGACGACCAGATCTTCAAGCGCGCCACCTTCGCCGACCTGTATCGGCACCGCAAGCCGGACGTCTGGATCAACGCGACCGATCTCTACAACCGCGTGCCCTTTCCTTTCATCCCGCCGGTGTTCAGCGGCGCCTGCATCGACCTGGGCAGCCTGCCGGTGGCCGAGGCGGTGAGTGCCTCCATGGCCGTGCCTGTCGTGTTTGCGCCCGTGGTGCTCAAGACCTTTCCGGAGCAATGCGCCGACCCGATCGCCCCCTGGGTGGAGCGCACCCTGGCCAACCCCACGGCCTCCAAGCTGCTGACGGACACCGCCCGCGCCATCCGCAACTACCGCCAGCCCGAGCGGCAGCGCTACATCAAGCTGGTCGACGGCGGCGTGACCGACAACTTCGGCCTGTCCAGCCTGCTCATCAGCCGCGGAGTCGCCACCACGCCCTACGGCCCGCTGACCGCGCGCGACGCCGTGACCGTCAAGCGCATGCTCTTCATTGTGGTGGACAGTGGTCGAGGGACGGGCGGCGACTGGGCCATGACCCCCGCCGGGCCGAGCGGCATCGAGATCGCCTCCGCCGCCACGGCCACGGCCATCGACGCCTCCGCCCGCCTGGGCTTCGAGAATTTCCGCAACGTGATGCAGGAGTGGCAGCGCGCCATGCTGCTGTGGCGCTGCAGCCTGAGCGATGCGCAGGTGCGCGAGCTGCGCGGCACGCTCGATGGCTGGCGCTGCGACGCGCTGGAGTTCCATGTGGGCCTGGTCAACTTCGCCAGCCTCGACCCCGGCCGCGAACAGGGTCTCAACGCCATCCCGACCACGCTGAGCCTGAATCGCGCCCAGCTCGACGCCCTCATGCTCGGCGGCGCCGATGCGCTGTTTGCCAATCCGGCGCTGCAGGGGTACTTGCAGTCACGGCGGCTGGCGCGCAGCGCGGCGGGGCGCTAATGTTCAGCGAGCGTCGGTTGATTTCGGCCATGTTTGCGATGGCGGTCGAATCACTCGAAGTGCACAACTGACATGCGGAAATCCATGCTCTTTCACTTGGGGATTGATCTATTTCGGCCAAATTGATGCGAACCCGGCCCGGGCGGCCTGATTCCGTCTGCTTCGCGCGGTCCGCCAACTGCTTGCGCCGGTTCACCGGCATGCTCGGCACGACCCTGGTGCTCTGGGCCGCCGCGGTGCTGCTGGCCGCGTGCGCCAGTCCGGTGGTCCCGCAAGCCGTTGGGGCTGACATCAGCCGCATTGACACCATCGCCAGCCAGGCCATGGCCGCTACAGGCGCCCGGGGGCTGGCCGTCGCCGTCGTCGACCAGGGCGAGCTCGTCTTCACCCGGGCCTACGGGGTACGTGACGGTTCGGGCGCGCCGCTGCGCGAAGACACGGTGATGTACGGCGCCTCGCTGACCAAGGCGGTGTTCGGCTACTTCGTCATGCAATTGATCGAGGACGGCCGGCTGGGTCTGGATGTGCCCATTGCGCAGTATCTGCCGCAACCGCTGCCCAGCTACAGCTCCCCAGACATCGTCCGGCGCTATTCGGCCTTTGCGGGGCTGGCCCAGGACGAGCGCTGGCGCAAGCTCACCGCGCGCATGCTGCTTACGCACAGCGGCGGTTTCATGAACTTCTACTTCCTGGAGCCGGACAAGCAGCTGCGCATCCACTTCGAACCCGGCTCGCGCTACGCCTATTCGGGCGACGGGCTGATCCTGCTGCAGTTCGTGCTGGAGCAGGGGCTGGGCATCGATGTCGGCGCAGAGATGGATCGGCGCATCTTCGGGCCGGCAGGCGCGCATCGCACCAGCATGATCTGGCGTGCGGACTTCCGGCCCAACCTCGCCGACGGATTCGACATCAACGGCCGCATCGAGCCGCATGACGAACGCAGCCGGGTGCGCGCCGCTGGCTCCATGGACACCACCATTGCCGACATGGGCCGCCTGGCGGCGCACTATGTACGCGGCGTGGGGCTGAGTCCGGCGGGCCGCGCCGATCTCACGCGGCCGCAGCTGCCCATCAGCACCCGCAGCCAGTTCCCCACGCTCCAGGCCGCAGTGTCTCCGGCGCCGCATCCGCGCATCGGCGCGGGTCTGGGCGTGATCGCCTTCAGCGGCCCGCAGGGCGCGGGCTTCTACAAGGGCGGCCACAACGACACGACGGCCAACACCTGGGTGTGCATCGAGCGCGGCAAGCGCTGCGTGGTGATTCTTGCAAACGACGTACGCGCCGAACCGGCCTTCCCGGCCATCGTCGCCTCGATCCTTGGTGATGTCGGCGTGCCCTGGGCCTGGGAGTACGGCGAGATGAAGTTTCTGTCGCTTCCGCGTTGAGGACGCGTTGAGGACGCGTTGAGGACGCGTTGAGGACGCGTTGAGGGCGCGTTGAGGGCGCGCTGAAGCCGCGCCCGCCCGCTCAGCTCAGCACCCCCGCCACAAACCCCGCAAACCCCGCCGCCACCTTGTCGTACCCGCCGCGGGTGAGGTGGATCTCGTTGAGCCAGTCGCCGCTCTTCTCGGTCGTGCCCGGCGCGGCGGGCGTTACGCCGGCCAGGGCCTGGGAGTCGTAAACGTAGACGGCGCGCGCCGGGTCGTGGCAGCCCTTGATGAGCGCGGAGAGCTTGTCGAACAGGCGCTCGGCCACGGCGGGCCAGTCCATCTCGGGGATGCCGTACATCTTCACGGCCTTGTAGAGCCAGGGGCCGAGGGTCTTGCCCAGCATGCTGCCGGCCGGGGCATTGCGCACCGTGGGCAGGGCATAGGTATGCATGAAGATGGCCATGTCCGGGTTCTCGGCGTTCGCGCGGCGCTCGAGCAGATGGTCAAAGTGGGCGCGGAAGTAAGCCGCAAAGCGCTGCCAGCCGTCTTCGGACAGATAGCGGTCGGCGCCCTCCGTGGGGCTGCTCCATTCAGGCTGGGTGCGGAAGATGCGACGGCTTGCGTCCGGCGCGGTGGCGGGGCTCTGACAGGCATCGATCAGGTCGTTGCCCCCGGCGGAGAACAGCAGGCCGTGCCACCACATGCGGTGCTGCGGGCTGTCCAGCAGGCTCGTGAAGTTGTAGTCGCTCCACATCTGGTGCATGTGGGCCAGGGTGTCTCCGGGCGTGGCACAGTTCACGGCCACGTGGCGCTTGGCAAACTGCCCCTGCATGGCCATGAGCACGTTGGAGGTGGCCCAGGGCGGGTTGTGGCCGATGGAGAACCAGGAGTCACCTTCGGCCAGAAAGCGCCACTGCACGGCGTTGAAGTCGAAGTCGTCCACCTCGCGGGGGGACAGGATGACCATGGGCATGGCAAACACTCCGCGATCGGGCGCGCCGGGTTGGCGCACGGCCCGCTGGCCTGCGGTTTAGCCCCACGCGGGCAGGGGCCCAATCCCGTGTTTGCGGCTTGTCTGCAAGCCCCAGGCGCTTACTGGAGCACCACCTCGGCGATGTCGTCCCACAGGGCGGGCTCGATCCGGCCGACGAAGACGCGCAGCACCTTGCCCTGACGATCCAAGAGGAAGGACGTCGGGTAGGTACTGATCGGGCCGAAGTTGTCGGCATGGCTCGCACCGCCGCGCCACAGGCGCGGAAAGTTCTGGGCCTGCGGCACGGCCACCTGCAGGATCTGCTCGTAGTCGCGCACGCTCTGCACGTCCTTGTCGGTCGCCACGCTGACCAGCTCGAAGGGTTTGTCGCGCCAGCCCAGGTAGTTCGCGCGAAGCTCCGGCATGCGCGCACGGCAAACGGGGCAGTCCTTGTGCCAGAACACGACCAAGGTCACCTTGCCGCGCGTGCTGTTCAAGTCAAAGGGCTTCCCGTCCAGCTGCACCCCACCCAGGCGCGCCTGGGCGCCCACGGCGAGCCGCGGGGCGTCAACCGCGGCGGGGGTCGTGGACGACGCGCCGCTGCGCTGTACCTTGGTTCTGGCGCTGCTGTCCACAGGCACCTGGGCCGTGGCCACACATGCACTCGTGGCGAGCATGACCACGACGGCCCGGACCAGATGCACTTGGGATCGGATGGACATACAGCCTCCTTGAACAATGAGACCACCGCGGCGCGCGAGCGAACGCGGGATCACGCGCCTGGAAGGGTTCAGGGTTCGTCGCCAAGGCGGGTCAGCCCTTACAGTGGGCACCGAGGCGTTGTGCAAACTGCACTTGATGCGGCAGCGCCCTGGAACACCGAATTCACCGAATGGACCGAACGCACCGACTCGAGAGCGCAAGCCCATGCATCTGAACACGCCCCTGATCCCCGCCCTGCCGCCATTTGCCCTGCCCGGCCAGCGCGCATGGCTCAAGATGGATGCCCTGCAGCCGGCGGGCAGCTTCAAGCACCGCGGCGTGGGCCGACTGTGCTCGGCCAAGGTGGCCTCGGGAGCTAAAGCCATCGTCTGTGCCAGCGGCGGCAACGCCGGGTATGCAGCGGCATGGGCGGCGCGCACGCTGGGCGTTCCGGCGCACATCGTGGTGCCCGAAAGCACCGGCATCCCGGTACGCGCGGCGATTGCGGCGCTCGGCGCACAGGTGCAGGTACACGGCAGCGTCTGGGACGACGCCCATGCCCATGCGGTCCAGCTGGCCGACGCGCTGGGTGCCGCTTACGTACACCCCTTTGATGACCCCCTGCTCTGGGACGGCCACGCCACGCTGATTGATGAGGTGGTGGCCGCCGGGGCGAGCTTTGACTGCGTGGTGCTGGCCGTGGGCGGTGGCGGTCTGCTCGCGGGCGTGATCGAGGGCCTGCGCCGCAATGGCCTGCAGCACGTGCCGGTGATCGCCGCCGAAACGGTGGGCGCGGCCAGCCTGCACGAGAGCTTGAAGGCGCGCGAGCGCATCACCCTGCCGGCCATCACCAGCATTGCCGGGACCCTGGGCGCCAAGCGGGTGGCGCAGCGGGCGTTCGAGCTCTGCTTCGAGCACCCGGTGCAATCGGTCACGGTGACCGATGGCGAGGCCGTGGATGCCTGCCTGGCCTTTGCGGACGCCCACCGCGTGCTGGTGGAACCCGCCTGCGGCGCCGCCCTGGCCGTGCCGATGGTGCATCGCGCCCTGTGCGAACAATTCAAGGCGCCCTTGATCGAGGTCTGTGGCGGCGTGGGGGTGAGCCTCGATACATTGAACGGATGGAAAGGAACGGCCGCATGGAAGACGATGCCCCGCTGACCGAGACCCGCCTGGACGCGGCCGACGAACGCTTTGCGCGCGAGGTGGCCCGCGCCATCCTGGCGGGGTTCGAGCGGCATTACGGGCTGTTCCGCTATTGCGCGCAGCGGGCCCGCGCCATGTTCGAGCGGGGCGACTGGGCCGGCATCGCGCGCCTGTCGCGCGAGCGGATCGACTACTACGACACCCGGGTGGACGAGTGCTACGGCCGTCTGCATCTGGAGTTTGCCGCCGAGACCCTGCCCGACGAGATGTGGCTGGCCATCAAGCGGCACTACGTCACTCTGCTGGCCAACCACAAGCAGCCGGAGTGCGCCGAGACCTTCTTCAACTCCGTGTGCTGCCGCATCCTGCACCGCGACTACTTCAACAACGCCTTCATCTTCGTGCGCCCGGCGGTGGCCACGGACCACATGGACAGCGACCCGCCAAGCTTCCGCGTGTACTACCCCTTTGCCCGCGCGTCTGGCGCCGTCCACGCGGGCGAGGGCGGCCGCGCGAGCCTCACGCGCATGCTGGCGGACTTTGGCCTGGCCTGCCCCTTCTTTGACAGCCGGCGCGACGTGGCACGGCTGCTGCGCGCGGGCGTGCGCGCGCTCAAGGAGCGCGGGGTGAAGCGCATCGAGCCGGACTTTCAGGTGCAGGTGCTCTCCACCCTGTTCTTTCGCAACAAGAGCGCCTACATCATCGGCAAGGTGCTCAACGGCACCGTGGTGCATCCCTTTGCCATTCCGCTGATGCGCGATGCGCGCGGCCAGGTCTATGTGGATGCGCTGCTGTCGTCGGCCGACGAGATTGCGCTGCTGTTCTCGTTCACGCGCGCCTACTTCCTGGTGGACATGGACGCGCCGGCAGCCTATGTGAGCTTCCTGCGCGACATGCTGCCCGGCCGCAGCAAGGCCGAGCTTTACACCATGCTCGGTCTGCAGAAGCAGGGCAAGACGCTCTTCTACCGCGACTTCCTGCACCACCTGAAGCACAGCCACGACCAATTCATCATCGCACCCGGCATCAAGGGCATGGTGATGAGCGTGTTTACCCTGCCCTCCTATCCGTATGTGTTCAAGATCATCAAGGACGAGATCCTCAAGGACATGGATCGCGCCTTCGTGAAGGACCGCTACATGCTCGTGAAGCTGCACGACCGCGTGGGCCGCATGGCCGACACCTGGGAGTACAGCGAGGTGGCCCTGCCGCGCGCGCGCATGAGCGCGAGCCTGCTGGCCGAGCTGCGCAAAGTGGCGCCCTCCATCCTCGAGGAAGAGGATGACATCGTCGTCATCAAGCACGTGTACATCGAGCGGCGCATGCGCCCGCTGAACCTGCACCTCATGCACGCCAGCGACGCCGAGGTGGATCGCGCGGTGAAGGACTACGGCGAGGCCATCAAGGACATGGCGCGCGCCAACATCTTCCCGGGCGACATGCTGTTCAAGAACTTCGGCGTGACGCGCCTGGGCCGGATCGTGTTCTACGACTACGACGAGATCCAGTACATGACCGAGATGAACTTCCGCGAGATCCCGCCCGCACCCAACGAGGAAGCCGAACTCAGCGACACCCCCTGGTACGCGGTGGGCAAGAACGACGTCTTCCCGGAGGAGTTCCACCGCTTCCTGCTGGGCGACCGGCGCGTGAACGCCGCCTTCCGCCGCCATCACCCGGATCTGCTTACCGCCGCCTGGTGGCGCGCCACCCAGGCCCGCGTGGCGGCCGGCGACACGCCCGAGGCCTATCCCTACGAGCGCAGCCGCTGCTTCTCGCGGCGCTTTGCCCACCCGTCGCAGCCCAGCCGCCTAGGGCGAGCGCACTGACGCCATTTTCAATTATCGATTGATAAGACATCTCAAAAAGCACATATCTTCAACAAACGCTTGAATCTTTGGATAGGCCACTTTCCGCATGCGGCAAGCGGATCTTGGCCTGTTTTGGCACTCCTCTGAAGCCGTTGCATTTCACGCCGATTCAATCGACCCGATTGCACACTGCCCAGCACCACAGCCGCTAAGCTGCCCGGCATGAAATCCGTCCTGAAGCTGCTGGAAAACAACCGCGAGTGGGTGCATGCCCGCCTCGCGGACGACCCTGCCTTCTTCTCCCGCCTGAAAGACCAGCAGACGCCGCAGTTCCTCTGGATCGGCTGCAGCGACTCGCGCGTGCCGGCCAACGAGATCACCGGCCTGGCGCCCGGCGAGGTCTTCGTCCACCGCAACATCGCCAACGTGGTGGTGCATACCGATCTGAACTGCCTGTCGGTGCTGCAATTTGCAGTAGAGGTGCTCAAGGTGCGCCACATCATCGTCTGCGGCCACTACGGCTGCTCCGGCGTGCAGGCCGCGCTGGCCGGTACGCGCCTGGGGCTGGTGGACAACTGGCTGCGGCATGTGCAGGACGTGGCGGACCACCACGGCAGCTACCTGGGCAGCCTGACCGCCGAACAGCGTGCGCCCGCTCTGGCCGAACTCAATGTGATTGATCAGGTGCGCAACGTCTGCCGCACAAGCGTGGTGCAGGACGCCTGGGCGCGGGGCGAGACCCTGTTCGTGAACGGCTGGATCTACGGTGTGCACGACGGCACCCTGCGCGATCTGGACGTCACGATATCGGGCAGCGCGCAGCTCCAGCCCCGGCTGGACGCCGCACTGGCCGCGTACCGCCCGCCGCAGCAGCGCAGCGCCGCGGTCTGACCCAAGTCAGTTTGCAGTCAAGCATCCGCGCCATAATTCGGATTCCAAAGTTTTGCGGTGCAGCATGAGCAATTTCCTGCTCCGGCTGCAGAACAAATGCCACACGCTGGCGCCGCCCGGCACCCGCTCGCAACGAGGAGAACCGTCATGTCCGACCCGATCGTCATCGTTTCCGCCGCCCGCACGCCGATTGGCGGCATGCTGGGCGACTTTGCTGCACTGCCCGCGTACACCCTGGGCGGCGTGGCCATCAAGGCCGCCGTGGAACGCGCCGGCCTGAAGGGCGATGAAATCGGCGAGGCCCTGTTCGGCAACTGCCTGATGGCCGGCCAGGGTCAGGCCCCCGCCCGCCAGGCGGTGCTGGCTGCCGGTCTGCCGCAGAGCGTGGGCGCCGTCACCCTGTCCAAGATGTGCGGCAGCGGCCTGAAAGCCGTGATGATGGCCGCCGACATGATCGGCGGCGGCAGCCACGACATCATGATCGCCGGCGGCATGGAGTCCATGACCAACGCGCCGCATCTGCTCGTGGGCGCCCGCAAGGGCTTTCGCTACGGCGCCGTGACCACCTTCGACCACATGGCGCTGGACGGTCTGGAAGATGCCTACGACCGCGGCAAGGCCATGGGCGTGTTTGCCGAGAACTGCTCGGCCAAGTACAGCTTCACGCGTGAAGACCAGGACAAGTTCGCCATCGCCTCCACCGAGCGCGCGCTGGCCGCCAACAAGGACGGCAGCTTCGACTGGGAAATGGCCCCCGTCACCATTGCGGGCAAGGCCGGTGACACGGTGATCAAGCAAGACGAGCAGCCCTTCAAGGCCAAACTCGACAAGATTCCCACGCTCAAGCCCGCCTTCAAGAAGGACGGCACCATCACCGCCGCCAATGCCTCCAGCATCTCCGACGGCGCCGCTGCCCTGGTGCTGATGAAGCTGTCCGAAGCCAACAAGCGCGGCATCAAGCCGCTGGCGCGCATCGTCAGCCACGCCACCCACGCCCACGCGCCCGAGTGGTTCACCACCGCGCCGGTGGGTGCCATCCAGAAGACCCTGGACCGTGCCGGCTGGAAGAGCGCCGACGTGGACCTCTGGGAAGTGAACGAAGCCTTCGCCGCCGTGACCATGGCTGCCATGAAGGAACACAACATCCCGCACGACAAGGTCAACATCCACGGCGGTGCCTGCGCGCTGGGCCACCCGATCGGCGCCTCCGGCGCGCGCATCCTCGTCACGCTCCTGGGTGCCCTGCGCAAGACCGGCGGCAAGAAGGGCGTCGCGGCGCTGTGCATCGGCGGCGGCGAGGCCGTGGCTGCAGCCATCGAGATGATGTAAGGCGCTCGGCGTCACGAAAAGGCGGGCCTGCGGGCTCGCCTTTTTTCTTGTCCGAGCCGCGTCAGCCGCGCGAAGGCACCGTCCACATGAAGACGTTTCTGCCCTCGATGCGCGCAGTCTGCTCCGGCTTCCAGTCGCCCAGATCAAAGGCGTGCGAGACGATGCGCGTCCCGGGCTTCAGCTCCGCAAGCAGCCGCGGCCGCAGGCGCATGTTGACGCTGCGCAGCAGATACATCGTCACCACGGTGGCCGGCGAGAAGTCGTAGGTGAAGACATTGCCCACCTCGAACTTCACCAGCGACTGCACCTTGGCCTTCTCGGCATTCGTCTTGGCCTCGCTGACGCGCACCGGGTCCAGGTCCACGCCCACGCCGCGGCAGCCGAAGCGCTCCGCCGCGCGGATCACGATCCGGCCGTCGCCGCAGCCCAGGTCATAGACCAGATCGCGCTTGCCCACCTTGGCCATCTCCAGCATGCGGTCCACCACGGTCATTGGGGTGGGCACATAGGGCACATCCAGTTCGAGGTCGCGCGCCAGACTGATTGCAGGTGCGCCCATCCAGGCCCATGCACCGCTGGCCGCGCCGGCCAGCATCAGGCGGCGCCGCGCGGGCGTCTCGGGCCCGACGAAGGTCTCGGATGGCAAGGGATTCATGAGCCGGGGGTCGTGTTGCATGGGTCTGCTCCGGGAGGGTGAGGGGTGCTGCGGCGGCAGGGGCGTACCGCACTTGCGGCTCTGACTCCTGATGCGCGGCGAAGATTCACGGATCAGCGATCTGTTACACCCCGTGCCGCTGTAGAGTGTGGACCGAACCGGGAGGAACCCTGACCATGAAGTCTGTCCTGATCGTCGGCGCATCGCGCGGCATCGGCCTCGAATTCGCCACGCAGTACGCGGCCAACAACTGGAATGTCTTTGCCACGGCGCGCGACGAAGCCGGACTGGGCCGCCTGCGCGCCCTGGGTGCCGACGCCCTGATGCTGGACGTGACCGACCCCGCCGCGCCCGCCCGCCTGGCCGAGCGCGTGGCTGGCAAGGATCTGGACCTGGCGATCATCAACGCCGGCACCTTCGGCCCGCGCCTGGCCGCGCCGGACGCGCCCGCGATGACCGACTTCGACGCGGTCATGCACACCAACGTGTTCGGCCCGATGCAGATGCTGCTGCCCGTGGCCCAGGGTCTGAAGGACGGCGGCAAGCTCGCGGTGCTGTCCTCGAAGATGGGCAGCAAGGGTGCACGCACCTCCGCGGGCGGCTGGGTGTACCGCGCGAGCAAGGCCGCGGTGAATTCTGTCGTGAAGGACGCCTCGATCATCCTGGCCGCGCGCAGCATCACCTGCGCGGCCTTCCATCCCGGATGGGTCAAGACCGACATGGGCGGTACGGACGCAGATCTGACGGTGCAGGAGTCCGTGAGCGGCCTGCGCCACACCTTCCTGCAGCTTGCTGCGGAGCACAACGGCGGTTTCTTTGACTACGACGGCACGCCGATCCCCTGGTAGGACCGGTCCAGTCGTCCTGTGATGAAAGCCGCCTGACAGGCCGGATCACCGCCTCGGGGGCTTCAATTCCTGTTCATCCGGCTGCATGCCGGAACAAGGCTCGGGTCAGGTGTTGAGATGAGAGTGCTGGTTGTTGAAGATGAGCCCCTGCTCGCCTGCGGTCTGAAGCAGGGCCTGGAGCTGGCCGGTTTCACTGTGGACCATGCGGGCAGCGCGGAGATCGCGCAGAGCCTGCTGGGTGGTGCGCTGCCGGACGTCGCGGTGGTGGACATCGGCCTGCCCCGCGCCGACGGCCTGAGCCTGATCCAGTGGATGCGCAGCCGCGAGATGAATCTGCCCGTGCTGGTGCTGACCGCGCGCGATGGCCTGCAGGACTGCGTGGACAGCCTCAACACCGGCGCCGACGACTTCATGGTCAAGCCCTACCGCCTGCCGGAGGTGATCGCCCGCGTCCGCGCATTGATTCGTCGCGCCAACTCGCGCACCCAGTCCGTGCTCAATCTCGGCGCGCTGTCGATGAACTGTGCCACCCGCCAGGTCACGGTCGGCGGCACGCCGATGGAGCTGTCACCACGCGAATGGTCCCTGCTGGAGATGCTGCTCATGGCCGCCCCCAACGTGCTGGCCAAGGACAAGCTGCTCAGTGGCCTCGCCGGCTGGGACAGCGAGCTCAACCCGAACGCGATCGAGGTCTACATCTCGCGCCTGCGCAACAAGCTGGGCGAAGCCGCCGGCGTGTCCATCCGTACCGTGCGCGGGCTGGGCTACCGGCTGGAGGAAGTGCAGTCCACCGCGGCACACTAGACCCGCGCACCGTCCGACCCGCAGGCGTTCAGGCCTGCAGCGCGCATTCACCTCCGCCCCACGCATGGCCGCTGCCCTCCGGGACTTTCTCGACCGCAATTTCTTCCGTGCCGGCATCCGCCGCCGGCTGATGCTCCTCATGCTGCTGCCGCTGGCGGTGGTGCTGGTGGTCAGCGTCCGCCTGGACTTTCGCGGCTCCATGGCACCCACGATGGCGGCCTTCGACTCTGCGCTCGTCAAGAGTGCGCTCGGGCTGGCGGCGCAGATCCGTCTGGACGGCAACGCACTGGTACTGCGCCTGGACCGGCAGGCCGAGCAGATCCTGCGCAGCGACACGGCCGACGTGGTGATCTGGGCGCTGTACGACAACGTCGGCCTGCTGGCTGGCGGTGACCGGCGTCTGCCTCTGCCGATCACGCTCGAAGGCGAGCGCCAGGTCTATGACGCCACGGTGGATGGGCGCCAGGTGCGGGTGGCGCGGGTGACGCGCATCACCGAGCTCGGCCCGGCGCATGTGCTGGTGGCCGAGACCTACAACAAGCGCGATGACTCGCAGCGCCGCATCCTGAGTGATCAGGTGCTGCCCAACCTCGTACTCATCGGCCTGACCTTGGGCATCGTGGTGCTGGCCATCGGTGCGGCACTCAAGCCCCTGGAGCAGCTGCGCGCCGACATCGCGAGCCGCACCGCGCGGGACCTGCATCCGATCGATGTGAATGCGGTGCCGGTGGACTCGCGCCCGGTGGTGGATTCGCTGAACCGGTTGTTCGAGTCCCTGCGCCGCTCCGAGCAGACGCAGCGCGAATTTCTGGCCAACGCTGCGCACCAGCTGCGCACCCCAGTCACCGGCCTGACCACACAAATCGAGCTGGCCCAGATCGAGGGAGCGTTCGATGACACGCCCGAGCGGGCCGAACGGCTTCAGCAGGCGCTGGACCAGTTACGCCAGCTGCTCGATCAACTTCTCACCCTCTCGCGCGCCGAGGCGTTCGGCAGCGCTGCACACCGTTTCGCCACAGTGGACATCAAGACCCTGCTCGAACAACAGGCTGGGCTGTTCATTGATCGCGCCGTCGCACGCGGCATCGACCTTGGCTACGCCCTTGAGTCCTGCCGTACTCAAGGCATCGACTGGCTACTGCGCGAACTGGCCGGGAACCTGATCGACAACGCCCTGCGCTACACGCCCGAGGGCGGCGAGGTCACCGTCAGCTGTGGCGAGGACGCTGACGGCCCATGGCTGGCCGTGCAGGACACCGGTCCGGGCATCTCGGCCGAAGACCGGGAGCGCGTCTTCGAGCGCTTCTGGCGCGGCGAAAGCAGCCGCCAACCCACCGAGGCGGCGGCACAGGGCAGCGGCCTGGGCATGGCCATCGTGCGCGAAATTGCGGAGCAGCACCGTGCCCGCGTCCTGATCTCCGAGGCGCAGCACATCGCGGGAAGCAGCAGCGGGCCCGGAACTCGCGTGATCGTGCGCCTGCCGCGCTACCCGACCCTACCGGCATCGCCGACGTTCGCCGTGCCCGGCTAGGCCTCGCAGGCTCGCGGCATGCTCCGGTACGGCCTGTCGGCTCGCTGACAGGTCCCTGGAATGCGCGCTCCAATCGGGTGCGCGTTACAGGCAATCGACAGGCAGCTCTCGCTCCAATGAGCCCATGCACCCCCAGCAGGTGCGAACCGAGAGCAGGAAGCATGTCTGAATCGATCTACCGCGAAGGACGCAATGGCCGGGCCGTGTTGCTGTTGCACGGGCTGTGCGGCAATCCCCTGGAGATGCAGCCTCTGGCGCATCGCCTGCACCAAGCGGGCTACACCGTGAGCGTGCCGCTCATCAGCGGTTACGGCGTCAGCGCCCGCGCGCCGCAGCGCGGCGAGGTGCAGCCCTATCGGACGTGGCTGGAGCAGGCCGCGGCCCAGGCTGCGCAGCTGCGCGAGTCCCATGCGCAGGTCGTCGTTGGCGGGCTGTGCATCGGCGCCAACCTGAGCGCGGCGCTGGGTGCGCGTGGACAGGCTGACGCACTGCTGCTGATCTCGCCGACCCTGTTCTTCGACGGCTGGGCGGTCTCCCCCTGGCGCCGTCTTCTGCCCCTGGCCTACGTCTGGCCCCTGAGCCGCCTGCTGACGTTCCGCGAACACGCACCCTTCGGCTTGAAGGACGAACGCCTGCGTGCCTGGATCGAGACGGCGATGCGCCGCAGCGCGGTCTCCGCCGCCGGTGCAGCCACCCTGCCGGCGGCCGGCCTGCGTGAAGCGCAGCGGCTGATCGACCACGTCAAGCGCAGCCTGAAGGGCATCACCGTGCCCACACAGATCCTGCATGCCGTCGACGACGACGTCACCAGCCCGCGTTCCGTGCACCTGCTTGAAGCCGGCCTGCCACGGCGGCCGGGCGTGACCTGGTTCCATGACAGCTACCACATGCTCACCCTGGATCGCGAGCGCGAACAGGTCGCGCAGGCCAGCCTGCGCTTCCTGAATGGGCTCGCACCGGGTGAGCACGGAACGGCGCCATCGGTGATGCCGCTGGCCGTCGCCGCCTGAAGTTCCATCCGCACGAAGCACCACCCCGAGGAGAGAGCAAGCCATGAACACCCTGCAAAGCATTCGCGATCTGATCACCCAGGAATTCGGCCTGCCGGCGGATGCCGTCAAGGACGACACCCCCTTTGCCGAGATGGGCATGGATTCGCTCACGATGGTCGACTTCATCTTCAAGGTCGAGGATGCATTCAGCGTGAACATCGACTTCGACGCTGCACAGCAGGATCCGACTCTGGCTGGCTTTGCCCGTCTGGTGGATCGCCTGCGCGCGCCGCAAGCGCAGCCGGTTCCCGCCTGAACGGAGTGCGACCAATGCGTGCGCAGGCCAGAGTGATGGTGACGGGCATGGGAGTCGTCAGTGCCATGGGTGCCGATCTCCAGTCCCTGGCTGCCTCCATCGACACCGCCGCCAGCGGTGTGCGCGCTCGCGCGGGTGACGAGGCCCGCGGGCTGGCGCCCTTCCTTGCCGCTGGCGTCGACCCTGCGATTGAATGCGATGTCCCCCCGATGCAGCTCAATCAGATGGACCGCATCGCGCGCATGGGCATGAACGCGGCACAGCAGGCCATCACGCAGGCCGGGCTGGTCTCAGAACAGATCGATGCCACGCGCGCCGCGGTCTATTGGGGTACGGGCATGGGTGGCGCCGGCACCCTCGACGACGCGTATCACCGCTTTCTGGCCACGCCGGCACAGCGTCTGGAGCCGCTCACGGTCGTGAAGACGATGACCAACGCGCCGGCCGCCCACATCTCGTTGCGCTACGGCTTGCGTGGCCCGGTGCTCGTGGTGAGCAATGCCTGCGCCTCGTCGGCCCAGGCCATCGGGGAGGCGCTGCGCCTGCTGCGCCATGGCGAGGCGGACTGTGCCATCGTGGGCGGGGCGGAAGCGTTGATTGCGCCTGGCATGGTCCGGGCCTGGCAGGCCATGGGCGTGCTGGCGCGCTACAGCGACAGCGAGGCGGCCAGCGCCTGCCGGCCCTTTGATCTATCCCGTACTGGCCTGGTCCTCGGCGAGGGCGCTGCGGCCTTCGTGCTCGAGACCGAGCAGCATGCCCGGCAGCGCGGTGCGCGTGTGCTCGCCGAGCTGGCCGGCTACGGCTGCAGTGCAGACGCAAGCCACCTGAGCAAACCGGACGTCGATGGGCAGACCCGCGCCATGCAGCAGGCGCTGCGCGATGCCGGCCTGCAGCCGCAGGACGTGGGCTACATCAACGCGCACGGCACGGCGACCACGGCGGGCGACAAGGTCGAGGCACAATCCATCCGCGCAGTGTTCGGCGAACATCCGCCACCGACCTCCTCGACCAAGGCGCTCCATGGGCATCTTCTGGGAGCCGCCGGCGCACTTGAACTGGCCATCAGCATCCAGGCCCTGCAGCGCGGCGTGCTTCCACCGACGGCCCACCTGAGGCAGCAGGATCCGGAGATCGATCTGGACTGCGTTCCGAACCGGGCACGCCGTCTTGAACAGGGCGTCGACGCGGTGATGTCGAACTCGTTTGCGTTCGGCGGCACCAATGCTGTACTTGTTGCGCGACGCGCAGACTGAAGGAGGACCCCATGCGACTTCTCGTTGTCGAAGATGAACCGCTGCTGGCCTGCAGCCTGAAGCAGGGCTTCGAGCTCGCCGGCTTCACAGTGGACCACGCGGGCAGCGCCGAGATCGCGCAAGGCATCCTTGGCAGCGAGCCGCCGGATCTCGCGCTCGTGGACATCGGACTGCCCCATGCCGACGGCATTTCGCTGATCCGCTGGATGCGCAAGCAGAATCTGAAGCTTCCCGTGCTGGTGCTGACCGCCCGCGATGGGCTCCAGGACTGCGTGGAGAGTCTCAACACCGGGGCGGACGACTACATGGTCAAGCCCTATCGGCTGCCTGAAGTGGTGGCGCGTGTGCGTGCGCTGATTCGACGGGCTCACAACCAGACCGAGACGACCCTGGCCCTGGGCCGCCTGCAGATGAACAGTGCCACGCGCCAGGTCACGGCCGCCGGCGTCGAGGTGGATCTGGCGCCGCGCGAGTGGTCTCTGCTGGAAATGCTGCTGCTCAGCGCCCCCAATGTCGTCTCCAAGAACAAGTTGCTCGCCAGCCTGGCGGGCTTTGATGGCGAGCTCAATCCGAACGTGATCGAGGTCTATGTGTCGCGGCTGCGCACCAAGCTGGGCGAACAGGCCGGGGTTTCGATCCGGACTGTGCGTGGTCTTGGCTATCGTCTGGAAGAATCCCTGATCACTCACTGATCGCGCTGCAGCGCGCATCCGCGCAGCGCCCACGTCAAGCAAGTCGTGTCCCTGCGCAGCCCGAAGGGCGGCCTCAAGCGCCGCCTGCTCCTCCTGATGCTCGTGCCGCTGGCCGTGCTGCTGGTGATCAGCACGCCGCTGGACTACCGCAACGCGGTCCAGCCGACCATGGCCGCATTCGACCTGGCCCTGCTCAACAATGCGCTGGCCCTGTCCAGCGAGATCAAGACCGACAGCGATGCGCTCAGCGTCGATCTGCAGTCCCAGGCTGACAAGATTTTGCGGACCGACAGCGAGGATCTCGTCGCATGGGCCGTCTATGACGCCAAGGGCGAGCTGGTCCGCGGCGACCCCGGGCTGCGCCTGCGTCCGGATGCAGGCCGCATGCGCGAGGTCTATGACGACCTGATCGATCATCGACCGGTGCGCGTGGCGAGGGTCACGCTGTCCACCACCCTGGGGCCCGCCCACGCGCTGGTGGCCGAGACCCTGAACAAGCGTGAACGCGCGCAGCGCAACATCCTGACCGCCTTGCTGGCGCCCTCGCTGCTGCTAGTGATCCTCACGCTGCTGATCGTCATCTATGCAGTGAACACCGCGCTCAAACCACTGACCGAGCTGCGCGCAGAGATCGAGCAGCGCGCGCCGCGCGACCTGCGGCCGATTCCTGCGGCCCATCAGCCCGACGAAGTGCAGCCGCTGGTGAACTCGCTGAACCGCCTGTTCGATCAGCAGCGTCAGGCTGACGCGGCCCAGCAGGCCTTCTTCGCCAACGCCGCCCATCAGTTGCGCACGCCCGTGGCCGGCCTGATGGCGCAGATCGAGCTGGCGCAGATGCAACCGGGCGCGATCGGCGAGATCGAGCGCGGCCAGCGGCTCACCGACAGCCTGGACCAGCTCAAGCACCTGATCGACCAGATCCTGACCCTGGCGCGGGCCGACCCGCAGCTGGGCAGCAGCCATGTCATGGCCGTGGTGGCGGTCGAACCCCTGCTTGAGCAGCTGGCCAGCAGCTTCCTGGATCGCGCGCTCACTCGCAACATCGATCTGGGCTTTGATCTGGCGCCTTGCAGCCCCATGGGCGTCGAGTGGCTGATCCGCGAACTGGCGGCCAACCTGATTGACAACGCCCTTCGATACACGCCGCCCGGCGGGCAGGTCACGGTGAGCTGCGGAACCCTGGGCGGAACACCCTGGATCCGCGTGGAGGACAGCGGGCCCGGCATTCCTGCTGCGGACCGCGAGCGCGTGTTCGAGCGCTTCTGGCGTGGCGCAAGCAGCCGCGCCGTGGATGCCGACGGCACGGGTGGATCGGGCCTCGGCATGGCCATCGTACGCGAGATCGCGGACATGCATGGCGCCCAACTCGAACTCGGCCATGCGCACACCCTGCCAGCAGGTCTGATCGGGCCAGGCACGCGCGTCACCATCAGCTTCCCCACCCCACCCCGCAGCGCCGGCTGAATCGCGGGCAGACCGAGCGCCGTCAGGTATTCCTCAGCACGACGGGCCTAAGGTTCAAGCCGACTGCAGCCCCATGCGCGGGCAGCGCCCCACCACTCATTCACCGAGCGCTCCCGCATGACGCGTGCAGACTCCGACCGCCGTTCCATCGGCTTGCTGCGGCGCCTCGGCCGCCGCCTGCCCAGCCGCCTGCGCCACCTGGGTCAGCAGATCGGGCCGGGTCTGATCACGGGTGCCGCGGATGACGACCCCTCGGGTCTGGCCACCTACTCTCAGGCCGGTGCCCAATACGGTGCCGGCCTGCTGTGGACCACCGCCCTGACCACTCCGCTGATGATCGGCATCCAGATGGTGAGCGCACGCATCGGCTGGCTCACGGGCGAAGGGCTGGCCAAGGCCATGTGCCGGGTCATGCCGCGCTGGCTGGCCATGGTGCTCGTGGCCGCGCTGGTCATGGCCAACACCCTGAACATCGCGGCTGACATTGCCGCCATGGGCGAGTGCCTGCAGCTCGTGGTGGGCGGCCCGGCCAACGGCTATTCGATCATCTTCGCGCTGCTGTGCATCATCCTGCCGATCCGCTTCTCCTACGAGGGCATGGTGCGCCTGCTCAAGTGGCTGACGCTGACCCTGCTCGCCTATGTGGCGGTGGTGCTCATGCTGCATGTGAACTGGGAACGCGTGCTGCTGCAGACCGTGATCCCGCAGCTGGGGCACGGCTCGGGCTATTGGCTGACCGTGGTGGCCGTGCTCGGCACCACGATCAGCCCCTACCTGTTCTTTTGGCAGGCCGCGCAGGAGGCGGAGAGCCGCCAGCGCGCCGAGTCTGCGCATCTGGTGCAGACGCCGCACGTCACGCGCGAGCATCTGTATCGCATCAAGCTGGACACCAGCTTCGGCATGGTCTTCTCCAACGTGATCGCCTTCTGCGTGATGCTGGCCTGCGCCCTGACTCTGCACCAGAACGGCATCACCGAGATCGAGACGACGCGTCAGGCAGCCGAGGCGCTGCGGCCCATCGCCGGGCAGTTCGCCTTCCTGCTGTTCGCGCTGGGAGTGATCGGCACGGGCATGCTGGCCGTCCCGGTGCTGGCGGGCTCTGCAGCCTATGCAGTGGCCGATGTGCTGGAGTGGCGCAGCGGCCTGGATCACGACTTCAGCGAGGCCAAGGGCTTCTATGGCGTGCTGATTGCGGCCACCGCCGGCGGCGTGCTGCTGGACTTCACGGGCATCGACCCGATCAAGGCCCTGTTCTGGAGCGCAGTGGTCAATGGCGTGATCGCCGTGCCGATCATGGTCGTGATGATGTGGATGGGGGCTCGCGCCGATGTACTCGGCCGCTGGACGCTGACGCGGCGGCATCGGGTCCTGGGCTGGCTGGCCACGGCGGCCATGCTCGCAGCCGTGCTCGGTATGCTGGGCAGCGCGCTGGGGGTCTAGAGGGAGGTCCTGAGGGCCGAGCGCGCCGTCTCGACTGAGGAAAGCATCAATGAGCAATGGCAAACGCCTGATTTCCAGCGGTTCGGCCTTCGAGGCCATCGCGGGCTATTCGCGGGCCGTGGTGCAGGACGGCTGGGTGCATGTGTCCGGCACCACCGGGTTTGACTACACGCGCATGGAAATCCACAGCGACCTGATCGCGCAGACGCACCAGTGCTTTGCCAACATCAGCGCGGCCCTGGAGAAGGCCGGCTGCACGCTGGACGATGTCGTCCGCGTGCGCTACCTGCTGACCGATGCGGCGGACTTCGATCGCGTGGCGCCAATCTTCGGCGAATACTTCGGCCGCGCGCGCCCGGCGGCAACCGCGATGGTGGTGGGCCTGGTGGACCCGCGCATGCTGATCGAGATCGAAGTCACGGCGCGGCAGTCCTGAGGCGCACGCGCTGCATCTCAACGCACGGCTTCGATCACGCCACAGCCCGGTCGCGGCCCGGAGTTGCCGGTGGGCTGTGTCTTGAAATCGTCCGGATCGCGGTGAACGATCACGGCGCGGCCGATGATGCCGCGCGGGCTCACGTCGAGGGTCACGCCCTTGAGCTCGAAGCGCAGCTCCACATTGCCGTTCGCATCGGCCTTGAGTACCGGCAGATCACCGGCATGCGCGTCGGCCGCACCATGCATGCCGTGGCTCTTGCCGTCCGGATTGAAGTGGCCGCGACTGGCCATACCCTCGCCCGCGCAGTCCCCCACCTCGTGAATGTGAAACCCGTGCACAGCATTCGGCTTCAGCCCCGTGATGCGCCCGGAGACGTAGACCGCCCCTTCCGCTTGCCGGAATTCCAGCTGACCTGCGGGACTCATGGCCGCTGCCGTCGCGGCCGCCGTGGGCGCGATCTGTACGCGCGCAAGCGGCGGCCCAGAGGTGGCGGGGGAGCTGCACGCGGCAAGCAGCAAGCCGGCGAGCACAGGCAGGGAGAGCGCAGCGCGGTGGTGGGTCATGGTTTCAGCCTTGTTGATGAACAGTGATCTCAGAGACAAGCATGCCGCGCGCGCGTTCAAGGCGTGTGTAACCGTGCGTAGCCTGCGCTGCGCGCACAACAAACGGGTTGAAGCAAGGCTTCGGCTTCGCATGCTTTAGCTGCATCAACTGGATGGACCGGGGCGCCGCGGCCGGTCTGGTCGGAGGGCCGAATCGGCCTTGCGCTGCCAATGCGCAACTGCCTGCGGCCTAAGCTGCGCAACCGTTCTCACTGACACCCGGCACCTAACCGCCCGGTGCGCCGCATGTCTGCATCTGCATCCACTACCGTCACCCGCCCACTGCTCGGTGTGCATGCCAAGCTGCTTGGCATGGCTGTGCTCTGGGGCGCGTCCTGGCCTGCGGGCAAGGTGCTGGCCCAGTCCATGCCGCCGCTCACAGCCGCTGCGTGGCGCTTCGCATTCGCAGTGCTGATCCTGCTGGTCTGGATGCTCGCCACGCGCGGCTGGCCGCGTCTGAGCGGTCGGCAGTGGGCCAGCCTGGCGCTGGCCGGGGCGGTCGGCGTGTTCGGCTATGCCGTGTTCTTCATGCTCGGCCTGCAGCTTGTCCCCGCCTCGCGGGCCGCCTTGGTGGTCACGACCAACCCGGTGTTCACCACGCTGCTGGCCGTGTGGCTCTTCAAGGAACACTTCAACGGGCGGATCGGTCTGGGCATGCTGATGGCTGTTCTCGGCGCGGCCACGGTGCTCACGCGCGGTGCGCCCTGGCACCTGTTCGCCGGCGCGCTCGGCGTGGGGGAATGGCTGCTGCTGGGCTGCGTGGCCACCTGGACCGGCTATACGCTTATCAGCCGCGGCCTGCTCAAGGGCATCGACACAGTGACCAGCACGGCCTTGGGCGCCGTCTTCGGCACCGCTTTGCTGATCGTCACCGCGCTCTTGCTGGACGGCAGCGCCGCGCTGGTCGCCCCCAAGGCCTGGACGCCAACCGTCTGGGTAGCCATGGGCTTTCTCGTGGTGGGCGCGACCGTGCTGGCCTACGCCTGGTACTTCGATGGCGTGGCCCGCCTCGGCGCGGGCACGGCAGCCAGCTACATCAGCCTGGTGCCGGTCTTCGGCGTCAGTTCGAGCATTCTGCTGCTCGGCGAGCCGGTGGATAGCTCACTGTTGATCGGCGGCGCACTGGCCGTGGCCGGTGTGGTGCTGATGAACCGGGCAAGGCGCTGACGGATGGAGAGCGACAATTGCGTTCATGACCCGCGCCGACATCCTGCGCTTCTTCGACCGCTACACCGCTGCCTTCGACGCGCTGGACGGCGACGCCGTGGCCGCGCTCTGGCACGTGCCTAGCGGTATTGCCGATGCGCGCGGGGTGACTTGGTGGACAGACGCCGCAGCCGTTGCGGCCAATATGCGCGAGCTGTGCGAGGTCTATCGCAAGGCGGGCTACGTGCGCGCGCAACACCGCATCCTGGATGTCGTGCCCATGGGCGCAGACGACGCCTTCGTCAATGTCGCCTGGGTGATAGAGGGTTCGGGCGGCACTGTGCTGCAATCCTTCCGCACGGGCTACCAGCTCAAGACACCGCCGGGCGCAGCGAGCGACGCCATCCGCGTGCTGCTGTGCACCGCCTACGAAGAAGACATCACGAAGCTCTGAATCATGCTGCTCACTGAAGACCAGAACATGGTGCGCGACGCCGTGCGCGCCTACGTGCAGGACCACATCGCCCCCAAGGCGGCCGAGTGGGACAAGACGCACCACTTCCCGGCCGCCGAGTTGAAGGGCCTGGCCGAGCTGGGCTGCTACGGCATCTGCGTGCCGGACACCTACGGCGGCGCCGGGCTGGACTATGTCTCGCTGGCGGTCATTCTTGAAGAGATCGCGGCCGGCGACGGCGCCACCAGCACGGTGGTGAGCGTGAACAACTGCCCCGTGTGCTCGATCCTCATGAGCTTTGGCAGCGAGGCGCAGAAGCAGCAGTACCTCGTGCCCCTGGCGCGCGGCGAGATGCTCGGCGCCTTTGCCCTGACCGAGCCGCATGTGGGCAGCGATGCCAGCGCGCTGCGCACCACGGCCGCGCGTGACGGCGACCACTACGTGCTCAACGGCGTGAAGCAGTTCATCACCAGCGGCAAGCATGGCGATGTGGCCATCGTCTTTGCCGTGACGGACAAGGCGGCCGGCAAGAAGGGCATCTCCGCCTTCATCGTGGAGACGAAGACACCCGGCTACGTCGTTGCCCGCGTGGAAGACAAGATGGGCCAGCACGCCAGCGACACGGCGCAGATCCTGTTCGAGAACTGCCGCGTGCCCGCGGCCAATCTGCTGGGCGAGGAAGGCGCGGGCTACAAGATGGCGCTGTCCGGCCTGGAGGGCGGGCGCATCGGCATTGCCAGCCAGTGCGTGGGCATGGCGCGCGCCGCCTTCGAGTGCGCACTGCAGTACTCGAAGGACCGCGAGGCCTTCGGTCAGCCCCTGTTCAACCATCAGGCCGTGCAGTTCCGCCTGGCTGACATGGCCATGCGCATCGAAGCCGCGCGCCAGCTCATCTGGCACGCCGCCGCACTCAAGGACGCCGGCCAGCCCTGCCTGAAGGAAGCCGCCATGGCCAAGCTGCTGGCCAGCGAGATGGCCGAGCGCGTGTGCTCGGACGCCATCCAGACCCTGGGCGGCTACGGCTATGTGAGCGACTTTCCGGTCGAGCGCATCTACCGCGACGTGCGTGTGGCGCAGATCTACGAAGGCACCAGCGACATCCAGAAGATCCTGATCGGCCGCGCGCTGGCGGGGTGACCAAGCGAATAAGCCTAGGCGTTCACGACATACCTCCGAGCTAGCTTCAGCTTCTCAATTCGCTGATCAATTGCAGCTCTTGATGTTGGATTGTCGAGAAACTCTGCCGCTTCCACTATCGACGCGTATCTGTCGCAATGCGCAATGTGGAACTCCAGGAGCCTCTCTACATGCTGCTTTAAGAGAAACACCTGTGCCTCAATGTCAGCCTGTTCTTCGCCGCTATGGACGCTCGCATTCCGAAAGTCGCGCAACACGCTGAGCCGAAGGCGCGCATAGGGCTGTTCAATGAACACGAAAGACGCACGCCGTATTGTTATGTCGTAGCTCATGCTTTGAGTCGCAGTCAGTTGCTCGAGCAAACCCCATAACTGCAGAAAGGCTTTGCCTAGGTCAACGCAATCAAGTGCATGTGAGTAACGCCGTAGCACGGCATACATATCGCTTGTGTATTTTGATGCGTTTAACTTCTTGCGCACGGCTGCTGAGTATTTCAACGCGCGATTCATCTTCGCTGCATTCGAAAATGTCTGACGCTCATGCGTGTAATCAGCCTCGTACCACAAAGACTTCCCTGCGAGTGTGCCGCTAGAGTCGTGAACGGTGTGAGCAGGGCCAAGCAACAATTGATTTATCGGCCGCAAGTGCCCTGTTGAAAGGCGCATAAGCGTGCTCCGGTTCAAGGAGAGATTCCAAATCCCCCGAACTGTGTCAATTGCATCCAATCCATACTCTGCTGCCTCCGCTGGCGTTCTCGCATGCACGCGAGCAAGAACAAACTGGTGCCTCGGATTGTCAGCAAGCGTGCCGTTAGGTGCGAACTCCGAAATTGCGGATCTCCGAGAACTTGAAAGCTTCCCAGTCAACGAACCCATAAACGATATTCCAGTGTCTTGGATTCGTTGGCGAGGCAGCGAAACCGTCGGCGCTACCGACACAACGCTCACGAACCGGTAGCTTTGCCTTGGTTGCTTAAGGAAAGCGGATTCCACCTTGCTCAATTCACGGATGATCGTCGCCGAGTCGACGGTGCAGCCGTCGGGTAACGCCATAAGTGTGCGGAGAGCCAAATGCCGTAAGTCCACTTGACAGATCTGCGGACTGATCTGCACCAAGCTCGCGAGCAGCAACGCATGCTCCAACAATGCGAAGCCCTCCTTGCCTTGTGCATTCTTTGGCGAGACTGTTAGTACTTGATTGATCTGTCCGAGAAGCGCATCCGCTGCCGCCGCATTTCTCCACTTCGCCACAAAGACCTCCGGTCACTTAGCCTCAAAGTGCAGACAACCCCGCCAGCAACTGCGTCAGCCCGCGCCAGGCGATGTCGATGCCGATACAGAACAGAATGAACGCCGACAAGCGCAGCACGATGATGGTGCCAAGCCGCCCGAGCAGCGCCACGAGGCGCGCGGCGTGGCGGTAGCAGAGGTAGATGGCCAGCACCACGATGAAGGCGCCCAGCACGGCGGCGCTCACGGTGAGCAGCCAGTCCTTCAGCCGCGTGGGCGTGCTGGCGCCCAGCGTGATGGCCGCCGAGATCGTGCCCGGGCCTACCGACAGCGGGAAGCTGATTGGGTAGAAGCTGCGCACCTTGAGCGTCTCCTCGCTCCAGCCCTGCTCACAGGTGGAGGCGACCGCGTTCGGGATCGCGTCGTCCTGTTGGTCGGACAGCATGCGCCAGCCGGTGATGGCAATCAGGATGCCGCCGGCCAGCTGCACGACCGCCAGCGAGAGGTTGAAGAAGGCCAGCACATGGCTGCCGATGAGGTAGGAACCCATCATCAGAAACCAGCAATTCACCGCCACCTGCCGCGCCAGCCGGCGGTGAACCTGAGGCGGCTGACCGGCCACCAGGGCTGCCACCACGGGCACCTTGCTCAGCGGGTTCAGGATGGGCAGCAGCGTGGCCGGCACGATCAGCAGCGCGGCGATCCAGGTGGACAGCATGTTCATGGCGGGGGAAGGCCCGGTGGGGTTTCGGTTGTGTCGTCGGCTGGCGGATGGACCACAGCGTCTGACGCCGGCACGCGCGCCAGCGCCGAGTGGTCGGCCAGGCGCGCCTGGATGAAATCGACGAATGCTCGTACGGCAGGAAGCGACTTGCTCGACGCCGAGTAAAGCGCATAGACGCAGATTTCCGGCGCAACGCGCCAGTCCTCCATCACCGCATGCAGGCCCCCGGTTGCCATGCTGGCTTGAACGATGAAGCGCGGGAGCACTGTCAGGCCCAGCCCGGCGCGCGCCGCTTCGTGCAGCACATCGCCATTGTTGGAACACAGCGGGCCGCGGGCCGTGAGTGTCGCGGTCTCCACGCCGCGCGCGAAATGCCACTGCGTGCCCAATGCGAGGTCACCGTAGTGCAGGCAGGCGTGGGCTGTGAGTTCACTCGGGTGCCGCGGCGTGCCGCGTGCCTCCAGGTAGGTCGGCGCCGCGACGAGCACGCGCGGCGCAACCGCAATCGGCCTGGCGATCAGATCCAGATCCTGGGCGAGGTGGGCGATCCGCAGGGTCACGTCCGCGCCGCTACGGGCCGGATCGACGAAACGGTCGTCCAGCTCCAGACGCAGTGCGATCTCCGGATAGGCCGCATGAAATGCGCCGATCAGCGGCGACACAAACGCAAGCCCGAAGGACATGGGCGCGTTGACGCGCAGCGCGCCGCGTGGCGCCTCGCGCAGGTCGCTCACCGCAGACAGCGCTTCATCCATCAGCCGGATGATGTGCTGAGCGCGCACCAGCAGGGTCTCGCCCGCGCTGGTCAGGGTGACCGAGCGAGTGGTTCGCACGAACAGCGGCGCACCCAGCGCAGCTTCGAGCGCTGCGACATGCTTGCTGACCTGGTCGCGCGTGAGCTCGAGCTTGCGCGCAGCGCTGGAAAAGCTGCCCAGCCGGGCGGCCTCCACAAAGGTTCGCAAACGGTCTGCGCGATCCATGAACGGACTCCTGCGGGACTGAGCGCCGGACTGGGATTGTCGGGAAAACCCGCTATCAGGGCGCAAAACCCTGCAGTGGCTTCGCTTCCAGCGCGTTGATTGTCTGCATTCAGCATACAAACAGTCGGCAACTCATGGGCTACCGGCCGTCACCTTACCCACCCAAAATGCCAGCCATGGACAACACGCGTTGCCCAGTCTTCAGACCCACTCCCCTTCTCACTTCCCGTCCAGGAGCACTCCATGGCCAACCCCAAGCTCGAAGTCCTGACCCCCCAGAACTCGCAACTGATCTTCATCGACCAGCAGCCGCAGATGGCGTTTGGCGTGCAATCCATCGACCGCCAGACCCTGAAGAACAACGTGGTTGCGCTGGCCAAGGCCGGCAAGGCCTTCAATATCCCCACCACCATCACCACGGTGGAGACCCTCGGCTTCTCCGGCCACACCTTCCCCGAGCTGCTCGCCGTGTTCCCGGAGGCGCCGCTGCTTGAGCGCACGTCCATGAACTCCTGGGACGACCAGAAGGTGCGCGACGCGCTGGCCAAGAACGCCAAGGCGGGCCGCAAGAAGATCGTGGTGTCCGGCCTGTGGACGGAAGTCTGCAACCTGACCTTTGCCCTGTCCGCTCTGAACGACACCGATTACGAGATCTACATGGTGGCCGATGCCAGCGGCGGCACCAGCAAGGACGCGCACGACTACGCAATGCAGCGCATGATCCAGGCCGGTGTCGTGCCTGTGACCTGGCAACAGGTGCTGCTCGAGTGGCAGCGCGACTGGGCGCGCAAGGAGACCTATGACGCGACGATCAGCATCGTCAAGGAACACAGCGGCGCCTACGGCATGGGCGTGGACTACGCCTACACGATGGTGCACAAGGCCGAGGAGCGCGTGAAGCACGGCCCGACACTGGCGCCGGTGCCTGCCAAGTAAGCCAACGCACGCGGCGCGGTGAGCGGGGCCAACCGGTCTCACTCACCGCACGCTGCGTTGTTCGATGCGTTCACGTGGAGTGCGACATGAAGGTCTATCTGCTTTCTCTCGGAGCCGGCCTGCTGGTCGGTGTGATCTACGCACTGATGAACGTGCGCTCGCCCGCGCCGCCCGTGGTGGCCCTGCTCGGTCTGCTCGGCATGCTGATTGGTGAACAGGCCGTGCCCACGGTCAAGCGTCTGATGGCCGGGGAGCCGGTCACCATGGCGTGGTTCAAGCAGGAATGCACGCCCAAAATCACGGGCGTGGCACCACAGGAACCCAGCAAGCCAGCAGAACCGCCGCAACCACCCAAGGCCTAGGGCGCATGCCGCGCCACTACATGCCGCGCCACTAGACGCGCGCGCCTTCAGGCACGCAGCCCCTCAACCGTTTTCGCAGGTGCCCCATGTCCGCCGCGCCCAAAACTGCCGATCTCATCATCCATAACGCCCGCATTGCCACCATGAACCGCGCCCAGCCTGAAGCCCAGGCGGTTGCGATCGCCGACGGCCAGTTCATCGCTGTGGGCGACGCGCAGGACGTCATGCGCCACCGCAGCTCCGGCACGCGCGTGATCGATGCGAAAGGCAAGCGCGCCATCCCGGGGCTGATCGACAGCCACATCCACCTGATCCGCGGCGGTCTGAACTTCAACCTGGAGCTGCGCTGGGAGGGCGTCACTTCCCTGGCCGATGCCATGGCCATGCTCAAGGAGCAGGTGGATCACACGCCCGCCCCGCAGTGGGTGCGTGTCGTCGGCGGCTTCACCGAACATCAGTTTGTCGAGAAGCGCCTGCCCACGCTGGATGAGATCAATACCGTGGCACCCCACACGCCAGTGTTCATCCTGCATCTGTACGACCGCGCGCTGCTCAATGCCGCGGCGCTGCGCGCCGTGGGCTACACCAAGGACACACCCAACCCGCCATGCGGCGAGATCCAGCGCGACGCAGCTGGCAACCCGACCGGTCTGCTGCTGGCCCGGCCCAACGCCATGATCCTGTACGCCACGCTGTCCAAGGGTCCGCGTCTGGCCCCTGAGGACCAGATCAACTCCACGCGCCTGTTCATGCGAGAGCTCAACCGCCTCGGCGTGACCAGCGTGATCGACGCCGGTGGCGGCTTCCAGAACTACCCGGACGACTACCAGATCATCGACACGCTCGCGAAAGCCGACGAGCTGACTGTACGCATTGCCTACAACCTGTTCACGCAGAACAAGGGTGGCGAGCGCGAGGACTTTGCGCGCTGGAGCGACCTGCTCGCGCCCCTGGCGGGCAGCGAGACGTACCGCCACAACGGGGCCGGTGAGATGCTGGTGTTCAGCGGTGCGGACTTCGAGGACTTCCGCGAGGCGCGGCCCGAGATGCCGCCAAACATGGAGCCGGATCTCGAAGGTGTGATTCGCCTGCTAGTGGAGAAGCGCTGGCCCTTTCGCATGCACGCCACCTATGACGAGACCATCAGCCGCGCGCTGGATGTATTCGAGCAGGTGAACCGCGAGATCCCCTTCAACGGCCTGCACTGGTGGTTCGATCACGCCGAGACCGTGAGCCCGAAGAACATCGACCGCATCAAGGCCCTGGGCGGTGGCATTGCCGTGCAGCACCGCATGGCCTTCCAGGGCGAATACTTCGCGCAGCGCTATGGCGCCAAGGCGGCCGAGGCGACGCCACCCATCGCGCGCATGTTGGCCGCGGACCTGCCGGTAGGCGCAGGCACCGATGCCACCCGCGTGGCCAGCTACAACCCCTGGACGAGCCTCTGGTGGCTTGTCACCGGCAAGACGGTGGGGGGCATGCGCATGTACGGTGAAGCCAATCTGCTGGACCGGCATACGGCCCTGAAGCTCTGGACGAGCGCCAACACCTGGTTCAGCCACGATGAGGGCCGCAAGGGGCAGATCGCCGTGGGCCAGCTCGCTGACCTCGCGCTCCTGTCCGCAGACTTCTTCAGCGTGCCCGAGGACGATATTCGCCACCTCTACAGCGAACTCACCGTGATGAACGGCAAAGTGGTGCATGGCAAGGGTGACTTTGCCGAGCTGGCGCCCCCGATGCCCCCGGCCAGCCCGGACTGGAGCCCTGTGAACCGCTTTGGCGGGCACTGGAACCCGAACCCGGCCGCCGGGCTGTTCACACGCAAGGATGGTCGCATCGGCAAGGCCATGACGGCGCTGTGCTGCGCCGCGCCCTGCAATGTGCACGGCCATGCGCACGGCAAATCATGGAACAGCAGCGTGCCAGTGGGCGGTG
This sequence comes from beta proteobacterium AAP99, assembly GCA_001295775.1. GTDB lineage: Bacteria > Pseudomonadota > Gammaproteobacteria > Burkholderiales > Burkholderiaceae_C > Piscinibacterium. Next base: position 285,406 of record LJIA01000002.1, on the reverse strand, counting down.
GTCGTGGCGGCGGTCAGGACGACAAGGCTTTCTGGGGCGCGCTGGGCTGTGCCTGCTGGGCATTCTGAGCACCCCGGAGCACCGCGCATGACCGGACCGTCACCCGCATCTGTACCGGCCGCCGCTGCATCCAGCGCGTGGTCACCGTTTGGGCATCGGGTCTTTGCGGTGATGTGGACCGCCATGCTGCTGGGCAACATCGGCACTTGGATGCGCGATGTGGGCGCAGGCTGGCTCATGACCACGCTCTCGCCCAGCGCCACGATGGTGGCGCTGGTGCAGGTGGCCGGCACGCTGCCGATCTTTCTGCTCTCGCTGCCCGCCGGCGCACTGGCCGATCTGGTCGATCGGCGGCGCCTGCTGATTGGCGTAAACGTGCTGCTCGCTGCGGTCGCGGTGGTGCTGGGCGTGCTCACGCAACTGAAGCTGATGACGCCCACGCTGCTGGTGCTCTGTTTGCTCGTAGGCGGCATCGGCACGGCGCTCATGACGCCTGTGCTGCAAAGCCTCACGCCGCTGCAGGTTCCCAAAAGCGAGCTGCGCAACGCGATTGCGCTGAACAGCATGGGTTTCAACGTGGCCCGCGCCATCGGCCCCGCACTTGGCGGGCTGATCATCGCGGCGGTCTCGATCCACGCTGCCTTCTACATTGATGCGATTAGCTACGTGGTCGTGATCGCCGCGCTGCTGTGGTGGAAAGCGGCCAGCACGCCCGCTTCCACCGAAGCGCCGGAAGCCTTCGGCAGTGCACTGCGCACGGGGCTGCGCTTTGCGCTGAACGCGCCGGAGCTCAAGCGCACCTTGCTGCGCGCCGCCAGCTTCTTCGTGTTTGCCAGCAGCTATTGGGCGCTGCTGCCGATCATCGCGCGCAAGGAACTGGGCGGCGGCGCGAGCTACTACGGCATTCTTCTGGCCTGCATTGGCGCTGGCGCTGTACTGGGCGCGCTGCTGCTGCCCAAGCTGCGCGCGCGCATCAGCGCCGAGGCCACGCTACGCCTGGGCACTGTGCTCACCATCGCAGTACTGGTGCTGCTGGCAACGGTACGCGACCAGATCGTTGCTGCTGTTGCGCTGGGCCTGGCTGGCATGGCCTGGATTGCCGTGCTCACCACCGCCAACACGGCCGCGCAGACCGTCCTGCCCAACTGGGTGCGCGGCCGCGGGCTGGCGGTTTACCTCACGGTGTTCTATGGCGCGATGACGGCCGGCAGCCTGATCTGGGGTCAAGTGGCAGATCACGTGAGCGTGCAAGTGGCGCTGCTGGCCGCCGCAGGTGTCGGGCTGCTGGCGCTGGCTATCGCCTTTGCTCGGCCCATGCCCGAATCCGAGCGCGACCTCACACCGTCCATGCACTGGCCTGAGCCCGCGATGAAGCTGGACGCAGCAGACGACGCGCCCGTCATGGTGAGCATCGACTACCGCATCGAGCCGGCACAGCGCGAAGCCTTTCTGGCTGCGCTCGACGCGCTAGGTGGTGAGCGGCGGCGCGACGGCGCCGTGTTCTGGCAGGTGTTCGAGGACACCGAGGCGCCGGGCCACTTCACCGAGCTGTTCATGGAACCCAGCTGGGCCGAGCACCTGCGCCATCACCACCGCGTCACCCAGGCCGATGCCGATCTGCAGGCCAGCGTGCAGCGATTCCATATTGGCGCTGCACCGCCTGTGGTGCGTCATCTGCTGGCCCGTCGTTAGGATTTATTTGAGTCCGAAAATAGACTTTTCATTGATCAAATAGGCCAGTTACCGCATTTCTGAAGCCCATCTTGGCAATTCACCTTCTTGGCTGTTATTGACGCTTTTTCTCGTCCGCCAGAAAGATACGGGCGTGCCGCTGCATGGTCCAGTATTGCGCGGCCCAGTCGATCATGACGGCGATGCGGTTGCGAAAGCCGATGAGAAAGAAGATGTGCGCAAACAGCCAGAGCCACCACGCCAGCAGGCCACCGAACTTGAAGCGGCCGATCTGCGCGATCGCGCGGTGCCGGCCGATGGTGGCCATGGAGCCGTAGTCCTGGTAGGCAAACGCTCGTGCGGGCTGGCCAGCCAGGCGTGCGAGCACATTGGCTGCCGCACAGACGCCCATCTGCTTGGCGGCAGGCGCGATGCCGGGCACCGGCTTGCCGCTGCTTTCGATCACGGCCAGATCGCCGATCACGCTGATCTCCGGGTGCAGGGGCAGGCTCAGGTCCGGCAGCACCTGCACGCGGCCGGCGCGGTCCAGTGTGGCGCCTGTCGCCTCTGCGAGCACCTTGCCCAGCGGGCTGGCCTTCACGCCGGCCCCCCAGATCACGTTGCCGGTGGCGATGCGCTCGCTGCCCGCGGGCGTACTCACTTCCACGCCCTGCGCATCGATGGCGGTGACGCGGGTGTTCAGGCGCACCTGCACGCCCAGGCTTTCGAGCTGGCGGCGCGCGCTTTCGGATAGATCTTCCGGGTAGGCCGCCAGCACGCGCGGTCCGCCTTCGAGCAGCAGCACCTCGGTGGCGCGGGCGTCGAAGCGGCGGAACTCGCCGGGCAGGGTGTGGCGCGCGATCTCGGCCAGCGTGCCAGCCATTTCCACGCCGGTGGGGCCACCGCCGATCACCACGAAGCGCAGGCAAGCCGCGCGCGCCGCGGGGTCAGTCAAGCGCTCAGCGTGCTCAAAGGTCGCCAGGACCCGGCTGCGGATCGCATAGGCGTCGTCCAGGGTCTTCAGGCCCGGCGCGTGCTCGGCCCAATCGTCCCGGCCGAAGTAGCTGTGCGTGGCGCCCGAGGCGACGATGAGATGGTCGTACGGCACGCGCTCCCCGTCCTCCAGCAGCACCTCCCGCGCCGCCACATCGACACCGCTCACCTCGGCCAGCAGCACCGTGGTATTGGCCTGCTTGCGCAGCACGTGGCGGATCGGCGCGGCAATGGAAGGTGCCGCCAGGCCTGCCGTGGCCACCTGATACAGCAGCGGCTGAAAGAGATGGTGGTTGGTGCGGTCCAGCACCGTCACGTCCACGGGTGCGTTCTTGAGCGCCTTGGCCGCGGCCAGCCCGCCGAAGCCGGCGCCGATGATCACGATTCTGGGTCGGGTCATGCTCACCTCCGGGCCGCAGTATGCCAATGGCCTGTTAACCCGACTTATGCGAGTGCGAACCGGTCACTGGGGCTGGCAGGCAAGGCGCGCACCGCAGCGCCGCATTGACCCCACTGAGTCCATACGCGCAAGGGGAACAACGCAGCATGCCAGCCCCAGCGGCCGGTTCCCGTAGGGTTGTGGCCAAAAAGGCCATGCACGGCGTTGTCCTTGCTCGGCAGGGGTGAGCACGGACATCAAGCGTCCCTGCGGACGCTTGATGCCTTGCGAACGGCTTGGCCTCTGGCCAAGCGCGCCCTGCAAGGGCAACCTGCCTGCGCAGTGCGCCTTGTGCATGACCTTTTTGACTCACAACGCATCTCGCATAAGTCGGGTTAGCAGGCCCTAGCGCTACGCTGCTTCTTTCGCACCGAATGCCATGGCCCTCAAATCCACCATCTACAAGGCGAACCTGTCGATCGCCGACATGGACCGCAACTACTACGCGGACCACGCGCTCACCATCGCGCGCCATCCCAGCGAGAACGACGAGCGCATGATGATCCGCCTGCTGGCTTTTGCGCTGCATGCCGACGAGCGCATGGGCTTCGGCAAGGGCTTGAGCGATCCGGACGAACCCGACGTGCTCACGCGCGACCTGACCGGCGCCATCACGCACTGGATCGAGGTCGGCCAGCCGGATGATCGCGCCATCCTCAAGGCCTGCGGCCGCGCGCAGCAGGTCAGCGTGCTGGGTTATGCCAGCAGCACCGACATCTGGTGGCGCAACATCGAGAACAAGCTCACGCGCACCCGCAATCTCACGGTGCAGAGCGTGGCTGCAGCGCAGAGCCAGGCGCTAGCAGCCCTGGCCGAGCGCAGCATGAGCCTGCAGTTCAGTATCCAGGATGCCGGCGTCATGGTCACCAGCGAACGCGGCAGCGTGCAGCTGGATGTGGTGCAGCTGATGACACCGAAGGTCGATTGAGCTGATGCTGCCCTGCACGGGCGATAGGCAAGCCCGCGCCGCTCGCGCATCATGCGCCGCATTCCAGACCAGATAGGGAGTGCGCTGATGAGCAAGGGGATTCGGCTCAGTGAGAAGTGGTTCCGCCGCGGGCTGTGGCTCGTGGCGGTGGTGTTTGCGGGCTTTCTGATCGGCCTGGGCGGCCTGATCGTCAGCGATCTGCCGCGGGTGGAGGAGCGGCTGCAGACGGACGACTACATCGACAAGGCGGCCGCCGCGCCGCTGCGTGCCCAGCTCGAAGCCTACGAAAAGCGGCAGCGCGAACTCAATGAGCAGCGCGAGACCGCACAGCTTGCATTGACCACCGCGCGCAATGACGTGCGCGAGGCGCAGGACACCTTCGCCAATTGGCTGGCCACGCGCAGCGCCACGCAGAGGAGCGAGCAGGACCCCGAGGTCATTGCCCGCACCAAGGCGCTGGACAAGCTCAAGACGCAGGAACGGGATGCGCAGCGCGTGCTGGAAGGCATTGACGCGCAGCTTCTCACGCTGCTGCAGCAGCGTGGCGCGCAGCAACGGGCGTTGAGCGAGCTGGAGCGCAGCGCCAATGAGCAGCTGGCAACCGAGCGCCGCAAGCAGGAGCTGCGTGTCTTTCTCTACCGCCTTGCGCTGACCCTGCCGCTGCTGCTAATCGCCGGCTGGCTCTTCGTGAAGAAGCGCAAGGGGCAGTACTGGCCCTTCGTGTGGGGCTTCATCTTCTTTGCACTGTTTGCGTTCTTCGTCGAGCTGGTGCCCTATCTGCCCAGCTACGGCGGATACGTGCGCTATCTCGTGGGCATCGTTCTCACAGGGGTGATCGGGCACTACGCCATCCGCGCCATGCAGCGCTATCTGGAGCGCCAGAAGCTCGCCGAAGCCCAGCCCGAAGTCCAGCGCAGGGAAAGCCTCAGCTACGACCTGGCCATGGCGCGCCTGACAAAGAAGGTCTGCCCGGGCTGCGAGCGCCCGGTGGATCTGGCCAACCCGGAAAACAATCACTGCCCGCACTGCGGCATTGGCCTGTTTGACCGCTGCGGCAAATGCAACACGCGCAAGAACGCCTTTGCGCGCTACTGCCATGCCTGCGGCGAGCCGGCCGCGCATCAGGCCGCGACGGATGCGGCATGAAGAACACCGAGCGCTTCTCGAACCGGGTGCAGGCCTACCTGGCTGCGCGGCCAAGCTATCCGGACGCGCTTGGGGAGCGGCTCATGGCGGCCTGCGGCCTGCAGGTCGGCGACACGGTGGCGGACATCGGCAGCGGCACGGGCCTGAGCTGCACGCCCTTCCTGCGAGCGGGCCTGCGCGTCATGGGCGTGGAGCCGAACACCGAGATGCGCGCAGCGGGCGAAGCCGCGCTCACCGACTGGGGCGCGCAATTCAAGAGCGTGGCTGCGCCCGCCGAAGCCACCGGCCTGCCCGCGGGCAGCGTAAAACTCGCCGTGGCGGGCCAGGCCTTCCACTGGTTCGACAAGCCCGTCTTCGCCAGGGAGGTCCGGCGCATGCTTGCACCGGACGGTCAGCTCGCGCTGTTCTGGAACATCCGCGATCACGACGACCCGTTCATCGCCGCCTACGACGCCGTGCTCGCAGCAGCCAGCGAGGAGTACCGCAGCACGCAGCTGCCCAGGCCGGGCGTGACGCTCGAAGACAAGCACCGCACGGCCATGACGCAGGTCTTCGGCCATGCGCGCTGGACCACACTCAAGCTCGCCAATGCGCAATGGCTGGACCGCGAGGGTCTGATCCAGCGCGCCACCTCCGCGTCCTACAGCCCCGCGCCCGGTACGCCGGAGCTGGCCGCGCTGTGTGACTCACTGGGCGATCTGTTCGATGCCCATCACACCGGCGGCAATGTGCGCCTGCCGATGACCACCTGGGTGTTTCACGCGGCGCTGATCTGAGCTGCGCGGCGGCGGCCTCAGACCGTGATGATCTGGCGGCCCTCGTCCAGCAGGGCGCGCAGGCTCGCGTGGCCACGGTCATCGGTCAGCAGCGGCAGGCCGGCCGCCTCAATCTGATCCAGTACCCCGTAGGACTTGGCGCAGTAGCTGCATACGCCGCGCACCGCAGGCCGAATGTCATTGAACAGGCCATGCATCCGGTGCGCCGGCTGCGCAAGCTCGGCCGCCGCCTTGCTGCCTGCGCCGTCGAACGTGACGCTCACGTCGTCACCCGCCCGGCGCAGTTCCTGCGCAAACATCATGGCGCGGTAGATCGCCGAATTGCCCGAGCCTTCGAGCGTGCTGTAGATGACGAGCGCAATCTTGTGCATGACCGTTCCCTGAGAAGTCGGGTGCCCGCGCTGGAGCGGGGCGTTCGATCATCAGTCGGGCGGCGTGCGGGAGCCTTACAGCAATGGCCCGAAGCTGCAGCCCTTTACCCGTTGCATCCTGCGCGGAGCCAGCCGAAGGCGCACCCTGCGGCGGCAGCTTCGGTCAGCGCAGCGAGCGGACGAAGCGCTTCGGGCTGGTGGGCTGGGTGTCGGTTGGACTCACAGCCGGGCTGGCGGCGGTGCCGCTTGGCGCTGCGCCCGGCTGGATGGCCTGACCGGGCGCAGCCTGGGCCGACGCTGCGCGGCTGCCGTTGAGCAGCTTGCGCACATCACCCACATTGAGCGCAAGCTGCAGCAGGTCCAAATCCGTGGAGCTCATGGCCTGCTGCAGCATCACGCCCGCGTAGGCGTCTTCGTTGACAAAGCGCATCAGGTCCAGAGTCACGCCAGCCTTGCGCATGGCGTGCGCAAAGCGGGCGTACAGCTGCATTTCCTGCGGAGTCATGATCGCTCTCCCTGCGGCGCGCGGTTCAGGACGCCTCGCCGTGGTAGGTCAGGTCCAGGCCGTCGCGTTCCTGCTCGGTGCTCACGCGCGGCTTGATGATCACGCGGACGACCAGGTAGACCACGATGGTGGCCACGAAGGCATAGGCTGCCACCGCCAGCGTGCCGATGGCCTGCGCCGTGAAGCTGGCGTTCTTGGCCAGCTGCGGTGCGGCGAGCACGCCGACTGCCAGCGAGCCGACGATGCCAGCCGTGCCGTGCACGCCGAAGACGTCGAAGGCATCGTCGTACCAGCTCATGCCGCGCAGCATCACGGCACCGAAGTAGGCCGCGCCCGCGCCCAGCACACCGATCAGCGCTGCTGCTTCCGGCGTGACGAAGCCCGAGGCGGGCGTGATGGCCACCAGCGCACCGAGCACGCCCGTGAGCACGCCGATCAGCGAGGTGAAGCGCCGGATGTAGAACTCCAGGATCAGCCAGGCTGCGCCACCGGCGCAGGCCGCCACGTGCGTGGTGATCAGCGCACGGATCGCGTTGCCATCTGCGGCCAAGGCCGATCCCGCATTGAAGCCGTACCAGCCCACGACGAGAAAGGCGGCGCCCATGGCGGCCAGCGCCGGACTGTTGGGCTCGAAGGGCTCGCGACCGAAGCCTTCGCGCTTGCCCAGCATCAGCACCAGCGCCAGTGCCGAGAAGCCCGAACAGACGTGGACCACCATGCCACCCGCAAAGTCGATCGCGCCGATCGTGTGCAGCCAGCCGTGTTCGCTCCATACCCATCGCGCCACCGGCGTGTACACCGCCAGCACCCACAGGGGTACGAAGAGCAGGATGAAGCCGAAGCTCACGCGTTCGGCCGACGCGCCCAGCAGAATGCCGATGGTCACCGCGGCAAAAGCCAGCTGGAAGATGGCGAACATGCCCACCGGCACTGTGGTGTAGAGCTTGTCCACGGGCGCACTGCTGAAGAACCAGTCCGAAGGCAGGCTGAACTGGCCGATGATCGAGCCCGTGCCCTGAAAGGCGAAACCAAAACCGATGAACAGAAAGGCCAGCGAGCCAATGGCTGACGCGGCGAGCACCTGCAAGAAGGCGTTGACTGAATTCTTCTCGCGCGACAGCCCGCCTTAGAACAGCGCCAGACCGGGAAAGCACATCATCAGCACCAGCACGGTGGAGATGAGTGCCCAGGCGATGTTGCCGCTCTGGTCCGCAGCCGGTGCCGCAGCGGTGGCCTGGGCCCACGCGGCCCCGGTCATGGCCGTACTGATGATGAGCGCGCCGATCGCGCGCAGGCCCCTGATCGTCATTCCTGTGCTCCTCTGCCCGGCGCGGCCGGCTGGGCAGCGCGGGGCGTCATTGCGCGCATCTGGGTGGCGAAGCGTCTGTGCAAAAAAGTTGTCCCGCGATCGTATGGAAACGTTTGCTTACGAGAAGGCTTACATGACGTTTTCAATCATTTCTGACATTTCAACCCCAATATTTGACGATCTTCCGGCAACTTCCTGCTTCTTCGTTGGATGGAGGGCACGGTGCCAGCGCACTGGCATGAAACGTTTGCGTTGATGTTCGGTATCGCTCACTCCTTCGTCGCGCGTGCGCCGGCATGGCCGTGCCAGCGCAGCGCAGGCAGCGGTCTTCGCGCCTAGCATCCGGCAACTCAACATGACAGGGAGACCGCGATGGCCAAGGACAAGGCGCCGGTGGAGTTCTGGTTCGACTACGTCAGCCCGTACAGCTATTTCGCGGCCTGGAAGATCGAGGGCATCGCCCTGCAGTACGGCCGCAGCGTGGTGTTCAAGCCCTTCCTGCTGGGCGCGGTGTTTCCGCTGTCAGGCAGCGCGCCGCTGGTGAATCAGTACGAGCCCAAGGCGCGCTATTCAAAGCACGACTTCGAGCGCAGCGCCCGCTTTGCCGGCCTGCCCTTCACCTTCCCGAGCACTTTTCCGATGCTCACGCAGAACATTGCCCGCACCACGATCTGGATGAACGATCATGCGCCGGGCAAGGTGCCCGCCTTCGCCAAGGGCGCGATGCGCGCCTACTTCACCGAAAGCGCGCCGATCAATGATCCGGCCTGGATCGGTGCGTTCGCCGCCGAGCTCGGTGTGGACGGCGCCGCGGCCGCCGCGGCCTGCGCCGACCCGGTCTACAAGGACAGACTCAAGGCCCAGACGGAAGCCGCCATTGCGCAGGGCACCTTTGGTTCGCCGTGGATCGTCGTCGAGGGCGAGCACTTCTGGGGCAATGACCGCCTGCCGCAGGTGGAATGGTGGCTGCACGAGCTGGAAGAACACTGAGTCGACGCAGCGAACCCGCGCTGCCTGCGTGACCCGCAGGCCTCAGCGCCCGGTTTCGGCGCGCTGGCCGGACACCGTAGGCGGCGGGCGCAGCCGCGCGAGCGCGTCGTGGGCCTGTGCGCGATGCTGGATGCCCAGGCGGCCCATGGCGGTGCTGATGTGATAGCGCGCGGTGCTCGCGCTCACGCCCAGCCGCTGGGCAATCTCGTCGTTGGTGGCGCCGTCTGCCAGCATCTGCGCGACCAGCATCTGCCGCGGGGTCAGCGCCGGTGTCACGGGTGGCGCTTGCTTGCCAGGCGCGGCAGGCTCGGCGGGTTCGGCCGTCGCGTCCCGCGCGGGCTCTGCGGTGGCGGCTGCTGCGTCCACGTCCGGCGCGGCGTCGTCGGAGGCCATCTCGCGCCAGTGCGGCGCATCTGGCAGCTGGCGCACCTCGTTGAGCAGGTCCAGATAGGCCAGATCCGCAGCCGGCATCTGCAGGGGCTGCTTGAGCTTGTGCTCCAGGCTGTGCGCAATCTCCAGCGCCTGGTAGGCCGCCTGCCACTCGCCGGTGGCGGCGAACAGGCGGCTCAGGGTTTCATGGGCCTGCTGGCGCTGGTAGTCGTTGAGCGCACCTTCGTCTTCGTCGAGTGCATTGCGCAAGGCGGCGCGCGCATGACCGTTCATGCGCAGATCGGCATAGGCCAGGCCGGCGGCCAGTTGCACGTAGCGCGCCGGGCCGAGCGCGGCCAGCGAGTCCGAAGGCAGGGGATGCAGGGCCTGCGCCATGGCCAGCAGACCGAGCGCGCGGGCACGGTCGTTCTGCTTGGCGGCCACCTGCGCCAGCTTGCTCAGGCACTGGCCCTGGGAGGTTGTGTCGCCGCGGGCCGTAGCCGCGTCCAGCGCGCGCTGCAGTGTCGCCTGCGCCTCTTCGAGCCGGCCCAGATGCATCAGCGAGATGCCGAGATTGCGGTCGATGGCGTAGGCCAGGTCGGGGAAGGTCTCGCCGCGCAGGCGCTGCGCATGCTGCAGGATGGTGATGCAGCGCTCGTCCGCGCCGGCGCGCGCCATGGCCAGCGCCACCAGCAGCATGGCCCAGACGAGCATGCGCCGGTCCTTGGCGGCCACGGCGCTGCGCATGAGGTCGACGCTGTGGGCAATGCCCTGGCGGTAGCGGCCCGCTTCGAGCTCGCAGCCGGCCAGCCAGCCCAGGGCTTCGCGCGCCACATCCTGGCAGCCGCCCTTGAGCGCCGCGTCCACGGCACGCTGCAGCACGCGGATCGAGTCGCCGAAGCGGCGCTGGCGAGAGAGCACGTCGCCCTGGTGGGTCAGGGTGCGCGCTATCGCCCGGGTGTAGCCCATCGTGTAGGCCAGGCGATGCAGGCGACGGGCTTCCTCAAGCCGCCAGTCAAGTTCCGTGCTGCGCTCGGCAAGCGCATCGATCAACTGATCGAGTTCCGTTCGGTTCACTGTCTGCCTGACTCCTGGCAGGTGCGGCGCCTGATCAGCCGGATCGGACGCTGCGCACCATCTTCATTGCGGGCTCGGTCGGGCTGTTTGCGCTGGGTCAGACACTGTGCGCCAGCGATGCCGCACTGGCAATTGGCGCTCGCCGACGTGCGCGCGGAATTCGCGCCTGACCGAACAGTCTCGGCCACAGTCCGTCAACCGCGCGCACGTCTGCAAAGCTCTCCGCGGCGTGGAATGCAAACGTCAATTGGCGCAGCTGAAATGTCTGGAGATCCGCACGGAGCAAGCGGAAACCTGGCTCCACGAATTATCAAACGCAGCGATTGAATGGCGGTTGACTGACGTCATTAATCAACGCTTGATTGATAATCAGCGATGCCAGCGCTCCCAGGGCAGCGTGCAAAGCGGCAGGCTGGCGAGCGCGCACAGCGCCCAGGCCAGCGGCAACGCCGTGGCGGGCGGCGCGTCCGTAAGCGCGCGCTGGGCGGCCGTGAACATGGCGGCCATCCCGTCCAGCCCGAACAAGGCCAATGCCAGCCCCGCGAACGGGGTCAGCGCCCAGACGGGCAGCCAGCGCTCAAAGCGCTGCGGCGCCGGAGGCGCCGCACGGCGCGCCATCGCGGCGACACGGTGCGCGAAGTCCGGCGGCAGACCGGCGGGTTCGTCGGCCTGCAGGGCGCGGTGGATGAGCCGATAGCCTGGGTCTGCGGCGCTTGCGGTGGCATCCATCGCGGCCTCCTGCGCAAGCCAATGGCGTTCGCGCGCAGCTGAGTCGGTCGCGCTGTCGGCGGGGTTGTTCGGCATCATGGGTGAATCGGCTCCGGGGGCGTGGGCGCAGGCGCCTGCGTGTACAGATCGGCCAGCTGCATGCGCAGGCGCGCGCGGGCGCGAAACAGATGGCTCTTGATGGTGCCGCTGGCCAGGCCGGTGACTTGGGCAATTTCGGCGATCGACAGTTCGTCCAGGTGGTACAGCGTCAGCAGGGTGCGCGGCAGCTCGGGCAGGGTGTCGATGGCGGCGTGCAGGCGCTCGCGGGTCTGCGCATCTGCCCAGAGCGCCTCCACGTCCGCGGCGGGGTCAGCCGGCTCCCACGCGGGCGCGGCACCCTCCTCCGGCTCGATGTCCATCGACACGACCTGGAGCCGCTTTTTCTCCAGATGCCGCAGCGCGATGGAGTAGGCCACGCGGCCGATCCAGGTCTTCAGTGCGGATTCAAAGCGGAACTGGTGCAGCTGCGCATGCACGCGCAGAAAGGTTTCCTGCGCCAGTTCGCGCGCGTCCTCGGGGTCGCGCACCATGCGCGCGAGGATGTGCCAGGTCAGCCGCTGGTGCTGCCGCACGAGCTGCTCGAACGCGCCGGGTACCCCGGCAAGGACCGCCTGCACCATGGCCCGGTCCTCGATCATCGACCTGTCCGCTTCATGCGCTGCATGGATACGGTGTACGGCTGCCCGGTTGCAGCCTGTTCGGCTGGAGCCGATCCTGCGCAACCGATCAGGCCTGCGCCGTATCCATCCCTCAAACCCCCGCAAACCGGGCTGCAAGCCAGCCCTCTTGGAGCGCTCATGGACAAGCACATTGTCGTCCCCGTGGCCCTGTTCTTCTCGATCGTCTGGGTCATCAAGCTGATCATCGACGCGCGCATGCGCTACCTGTATCTGCGCGGCGGCTCACCACAGACCATCGCGGCACTGGTGGCCGGCGAGGAGCGCATGCGCCGCCTGGGCATGCTGCGCTGGGGCGTGCTGCTCACCACCCTGGCCGTGGCCTTTGTCATCATCGACCGCACCGGTGCGGATGCCACCTCCGCCCTCACCTGGGGCCTGATCTTCGGCGCCCTCGGTCTGGGCAACCTCGGCGCCTACCTGCTGGTCCGGCGCGAGGACGCGCTGCTCAATGCGCTGCTGCCGGCCCCGGCGGATGCCGCACCTCTCACCCCGCCGCAGGCAGCTGCCGCGCCTGCCGCATCCACGCCGCCGCCGCTGGCCTGAACGCGGGCGCAGCGCCTGCGCTTCAGCGCCGGCCCGGCCGCTCCATTGCGACCTCCGAACGGGCAAAGCCCAGCTTCTCGTAGAACGCCGCCACGCCATCCCGCCCGGCGCGCAGCACCCAGGTCATCTCCGGTCGATCACCCATCACGCTGCGCACCAGCGCGCTCCCCACGCCGCGGCCGCGCCATGCGGGGTCGACCACGACCATCGAGATGTAGCCGTTGAACAGGCCGTCGGTGAGTGCGCGCAGAAAGCCAAGCACCTCGCCGTCGCGCACGGCCACCAGCGCAACCGGTGAGCGACGCAGCAGCTCAGTGAACACACTGGGCTCGCTCACGCGCGCACCCCAGTCTGCGGCAATGAGCAGCTGCCGCGCGGCTTCGATCTCGCCATCCGCCTCGCGCATCGAGATCGCACGAATGCAGACACCTTCCGGCGGCTGTGGGTTCAGCGGCGGGCTGGCGGTGGGGTCAGGGCTCACGATGCACTCCCGGAAAGCCGAGCGCCCGCGCACCAGGCGCGGGAGGCTCAGCCGAAGCAAGACAGCGAGTGTGCCCGGGCCGCGGAATCAACGCATCGCCACCATGCTCTGTGCACCGGTCTGCAGCGTCAGCGCATGGATGCTGCCGTTGGGCTGCGCGCGCAGCGCAATGCGCATCTGACCGTCGGCAGACTCGAAGGTGTGCTCGCCCGTGCGGAGCAGCGCCACGCTGGTGGCGTCGCCCAGCTGGGCCGTGGGCCGGTGCAGGCTGCCGCCGAGCACCAGCGCGCGGCCATCGCCGAGCTCGTAGGTGCCGCGCATGGCTGCGTGCTCGGCCACACTCAGACGCTGGCGCTCCACCACCACGGCGGGCTGTGCGCTCTGCGCCCAGGTGCTGGCGGCGGCAGCGGCCAGGAGCACACCGGCGAGACCGGTGCTGATCAAGCGGGTGGAAAGCAGGCGGGACGTGTTCGAGGTTGACATGGGAGGAGTCCTTGTTGATATGGAGTGAGTGCGGCGTCGTCGCAGCTTGCGCAGGCCGCTGTGGCCCACACCGTGCTGCACGACTGAACGCAGTGTGTCGATGGACACGGTCTGCGTCGCCCCGGTTGCGACAGACTGCAGAATCCGAGGCCTCAGATGTCAAGGTCCGTGTCAACGCCCGACGCTCTGCGCAAGATTCGGAATGATCGGCAGCGTGCCTCTGTCTAGGCTGCGAGGGTGACTACGGAGCATTGCCATGCCCATCCCATTCCAGATTTCCGGCCTGAACCCCCAGCCCTTTGCACACCTGCACGGCCTGAGCGATGCCGAACTCGCGCAGCATCACGCGGTGCGCTATGTGGCCGACGCGAAGCCCGGCTTCCCGGACCGCATCCTGATGCGCGACGCCGAGCCCGGCGAGTCGCTGCTGCTCGTGAACCACGAGCACCTGCCGGTGGATTCGCCCTATCGGTCGCGCCACGCGATCTTCGTGCTCGAAGACGCCCTGGCCGCGGGCAATGCGCCCTACCGCGCCATCAATGCGGTGCCCGAGGTGCTGAGACCCCGCCTGCTGTCACTGCGCGGCTTTGATGCGCAGCACATGATCGTGGATGCCGATGTGGTGGACGGCCGCGAGGTGGAGGCCTTGATCGAGCGCCTGCTGTCGAACGATCAGGTGCGCTACATCCACGCGCACTTTGCCAAGCGCGGCTGCTATGCGGGTCTGATTGAGCGCGCCTGAACAGCCTTGCGCGCCCGCAGTGCTACATCAGTCGGGACTGGAAGCGTGCGAGCACCTTGCCGCCCTCGTCGCGCAGTTCCAGTTCCTGGCCGTTGGTGCGCCAGGTCCGCGCGGCGTTCAGCATCCGCAGGAAGCTGCGCTCCAGATCGTCCGCCCCGGCACAAGCCATCAGCGTGCCTGCCATGCGCTCGAAGCTCAGCTCGCTGCCCTTGAGCTTGTAGGCGCCGGTCATGCGGTTGCAGCCGCTGTGGCCGGTGATGCCGGCCACCCCCGGCGCGCCCTGGGCCTCGGGCTGCAGCATGAAGTGCGGTCGCCGGCCTTGCGGCGGCAGCGCCGGCGGCTGGCCGCCGAGTTCGGTCAGCTCCCAATACGTGTTCACCAGCGGCGCGGTGAGCTGCGCAGGGCATTGCGCCTCAGCGGCGACATCCACCACGCTGCCCACGATCAGCGCCGGGCGCACCGGCCCTTCCATGAACTGGCGCTGGGCGATGCGCCCCTCCACCGTGGCCAGCACGGCGTCGCCCGGCTGCTTGCGCGCGCGAATCGCAGCAGCTTCCAGCGCCGCGTTTGCGCCCTCCTGCACCACCCAGAGCCGCTGGCCGCTGGCGCAGTCAATGAAGGTGCCGACGTCCGCCACCAGGGTGTAGCGGCCCCAGTAGCGCTGCGTGGTCGTTGTGCTCGGCGCCGCCGCCGGCGCGCTCACGCGGCGAAGCAGCAGTTCCAGCTTCTGCTGCGCCGGCTCGGGGCTGATGAAGGCGGCCGTGTCGCTGGTGAACATCAGGGTCTCGCCCGCGAGCACGCGCGCCCGCACGCTCACGCGGGCCGGAGGCTGCAGTGCTGCGGCCGGCAGCTTGAGCTGCGCCTGCATCAGCCCGCCGGCACCGGCCGGGACGCGCACGCTGGAGACCGGCTTCGCGGCCGCATCGGCGCGCGCTACATCGGCTGCGGTCACCTCCAGCACCGCACCCGGCGGCAAGGCCATGCGCTCGCGGTAGCTCGCCGTCACCTCCACCGTCACGTCCGCACTCGGCCTCGCGGTCTGCGCAGGCAAGGTGCTGCACGCCGTGGCACACAGGGCAAGCAGGGTGATGAGGAACTTGTTCATGGGCGAGCTCCGCGGATGGGGTGCCGCGCGGCATGCGCACGGCAGACCGGCTGAGCGTAACGCGGCCAGGCGCCTGCGTGCACGAAATCAGTATGGCTTTCCGCTTGTCCGGTGCGGTTCTTCAGCCACTTTGCCCCGAAGAACCGCTCCCAGAGCCGATCTCACTCATCCCGTCCGGGCTACATCTGCTTGAACAGATGCACATAGGCCCGTGACACGGGCAGCTCGATCAGGGCGAACACTTCACTCCGATGACCTCGTTGAAGACACCTGGGGGCCAAGCGGTTGAGCGCCACCGATAGGTTCCGGGGCCGATGAATCGCAGTTCCCACTCGCGCATGGCGGGCGGTATCTCACCGAGTTCGGGGCCGTATCGGATGATCAGCTTGTTGGGGGTCGCGCTCAAGATCGCGGCCTCGATCTGGACGACGCTCTTTCCGGTACCGATCTTCCAGATACGGTCGAACTGGATCACGACAGACTTCCTGTCTGCCGGCACGTTGAACCGCTGGTGAACATTGTCTGACCTGCAGCCATACTGGTGCTCGGTGCTCTCGGCCCAGAGCCCGTCGAGCAGCGTCCAGTCAAAACTTTGCGCTTGGGCACTGCTCGCAATTGCGAAGGCGCCGACGAGTCCGAACCGGGACAGCAATGCGGTCAGACGACGGCTAGATGGCGTGCGTGGCAGTGCTGAAGATTTCATGGCATGGCTTCCCCGGTCAGCAACCAAGCTGGGCACGGACACGTTCCTGGTCCGCAGGGTTGAATCGCTGCATGGTCTCGTTGTCGACAATGGTCTGGTCTTCCCGCACTTGCAGGAACGAGCCATCGTTCTGCTCATGCCAAATCAAGTAGCCACGAAGCACCGTGAGCTTCTCGAAGCACCCGGAAAAGTCCACCGCAACGTACAGACCCGGCCCAGCCTGGGGGGTGTCCTTGTACCAAGTCATCGCCTTCAGCGAGCGGACCTTCAGAGCCCCAGCTTTTTCATTGAACTGCTTGATGAATCCGACATACATCTCGAGCGGCATCATCTGCTTGTGTCGAGCCGCGAGGAACTCGTAGGCCCGCTCTGCATCGCCCGCGTCACGCGCCTTGAAGTAGGCATTCGTGACAGCCAGCACCGACTGCTGCTGCGCAGCGCTCGGCCGCCAGGCGGGATCCTGGTTGGACGCCGGGATGTTCTGGGGGATGGCAGCGGGATCGGATGCCTGTTGCCGCTCGACCTGCGCCGGAGTCTGGGCGTTGATCGACAAAGCAAAAAGCAGCAGCGCGATGAGTGTCGGGGTTCGCATGTTCCGGGCATGAGTGAGCGTAGAGCCGCACGGTAGCGCGGGACAGAAGCGAAACGCATGCCTCAAACAAGCGTGATGCAGCAGCGCTACATCTGCTTGAACAGATGCACATAGGCCCGTGACACGGGCAGCTCGGTGTCGGTGCCCTTGATGCGCACGAACAGGCGGGCGTTGTCGTCGCGGCGGGTGCTGGCGACGTAGTTGAGGTTGACGATGCTGGAGCGGTGGATCTGCCAGAACTGGTCGGGGTCCAGTTGCGCGGCGAGTTCGGCGAGCGTGGTGCGGATCACATGCTCGGCGTCTGCCGTCTTGACGATGGTGTATTTCTCGTCGCTCTGGAAATAGAGCACCTCGGCCACGGGCACGTGGTGGGTGGTGGAGCCGGCGCTCGCGCGAATCCACTTCAGCGGACCTTCGCCGTTTGGTTTGGCCTGCTGCATGAGCTGTTTGAGCACCTGGGCGATCTGCGGGGCGGGCTCGGCCGCGGCGAGCTCCTTCTTCAAGCGCTGGCAGGTTCGGGCGAGGCGCTCCTCATTCACCGGCTTCACCAGATAGTCCACAGCCTCGCGCTCGAAGGCTTCGACGGCGTATTCGTCATAGGCCGTGACAAACACTACCCGCGTGTCGCCCTCGATGCCCTGGGCCACCTCCAGCCCGGTGGCGCCCGGCATCTTGATGTCGAGAAAGGCCACGTCCGGCCGCTCGCGCTCGATGAGCTGGGCGGCCTCCGGGCCATTGGCCGCGGTGCCGACGATCTTCAGCTCCGGCCACAGCGCCGTGAGCTTGCTCACCAGGTAGTCGCGCAGCAGTTCCTCGTCGTCCGCCACGATGGCGCGAATGGCGCTTGCGGTGTTCATCGGTCCAGGGTCTCCGGCAGGTCCAGCACGATGCGCGTGCCCGGCTGGGCGTCTTCAATGGAGAGGCGCGCGTCGCCGTCATACAGCAGCGCGAGGCGCTCGCGCAGATTCTCCAGGCCCACGCCGCCGGCGTCTTCGCGCCCCGTAGTGCGCGCCTTGCTGCGGCCGGGGTCAAAGCCCAGGCCGTTGTCTTGCACGGTGGCGCGGATGCGGCCGGGGCCGCTGCGTTGCACGCTCACGCGCACCTCGCCGCCCTCCACCTTGGGCTCCAGCCCGTGCTTGACGGCGTTCTCCACGATCGGCTGCAGCAGCATGGGCGCAAAGGGCGTCTGTGCCAGCTCGGGCGCGATGCTGATCTGGTAGTTCAGGCGCTGGCCCATGCGGATCTTGAGAATGTCCAGGTAGTTGCGCAGCAGGCTTTCCTCCTGCGCGAGCGTGGTCTGCTCCTGGCGGCTGATGTTCAGGCTCTGGCGCAGGTAGGCAATGAAGGTCTCCAGCATGGTCTTGGCGCGCGCCGGGTTGACCTCGGTGAGCGTGACCACATTGGCCAGGGTGTTGAACAGGAAGTGCGGCTCGATCTGCGCCTGCAGCAGGCGCAGCTGGCTGGCGATCTGCCGCTTCTCGGTGGACAGGCTGCGGATCTTCTCCTTGGCCAGCAGGGCCTGCACCTTGCGCTCCTCCCACTCGCGGCCCAGCCAGAGGTCCGGGCCGAAGACGCCGAAGGCATGCGCAGTGACGCCGATGCCCCATCCGATCATGGGCCAGAAGAACCAGATGTTGTTCGGCGTGGTGGCGATGTTCAGGATGGCCAGCCCGCCGATGACAAACAGATACACCGTGAAGTGGCCATAGAACCCGCGCATGGCCTTCACACGCTTGCGGGCCTCAAAGTAGGCCTCGGCCTCGCGGCGCGTGGCAAAGACCCGCTCGTCGCCGTAGCTGCTGCTTACCAGGCGGCCACCCCGGCGGACTGCAAACAGATTGTCATCGTCGTCATCGTCGTCGCTGCCGTCCTTGTCCAGGCTGCGACGGTCCAGGATGCGGCCCTCTTCGTCGGTGAGCGTCAGATGCTCGCCGCCGCCGGGGCGGCGCTCTGCATGCACGCGGTAGCTCATCGCGCACCTCCCTTGGGCTCATCGGCCGGGGGCGCGCCGACGCGGGCCGCCTCGCGCCGCGCCATCAACTCGCTGACCTTGCGCTCCTCCCAATCCGGCCCACCCACCAGCCCCGGCAGCCAGAAGATCACCAGCCCGCGGCCCAGCAGGATCACGCCCCAGACCGTGAACGCCACCCAGATCCAGTGCTGCGCCCACCAGATCATGCGCGGCGCCCCCAGATTGATCAGGCTCGTGACCGTCACCACGGTGAGCAGCGTGGCCGCCTCGCGCCACCACGCCGCCTGCCGCCGCACCTGCCGGCGGATTTCCCACTCCCGGCGCGTCATCCCCTCCACGCGCATCGCTTCCTGAAATTCCTGCTTGTTCATGTCCGTGCTCGCAAATCACTCAAGATGGGCGCAAGCGTACGGCGGGCGTGGCGTTCAGGCAGCGGGCGGGCGATGAATCGACGAGGGTGGCGGCGGATGGCGATGGGGTGGGGTGGATGGAACGATGCACCCGGACCTGGCTTGCCGTGCGCCTTGCGCTACTTGTGAACCAGACTGCTAATGCAATTCACTAGCATCTCCTTCATGGGGTTCTCGTGTCGGCTGCGGATACACCTTGACCTTGAAACCGCGCTGGAGCACGTCGATGACTGTCTTGATATGGTCGCCCGCGAATGCGGACGTCACTTGGTGCTTTGTCGAGTAGAAGGTATGAATCTCAACTCGAAATTCGCCATCAGAAATCCAGAACCAAGAGTCGCTCTGCAGGCCAGACTCGACGTGATTGAAGTTTGACATCAGGTGACGAGCGAGCGTCTCGTGGAACTCAACGTAGCTCACCGGATAGTCCAGTTCTGCGAAGATCATCTGCATTCCAATCCGCTGGATTGCTCAGTTCCGGGCTTTCAGCGCCCGCGGCATGAGATCAGCTTGCGCATCGCCCCGAGGGTGCTAGGTGCCGTTCCGCCGCACTCGCCCAAGCCAGTACTCCGGCAGCTGATGATCCCCTGCGACTGCATGGATCAGGATGCCGAAATCTGCCTGTGCATAGACCAGCTTGAAGGGAAAGTCAGCGACCAAGCGGCTCCGTGTACTGGCAGGGCCGGGTCTGCCGTGGAGGGGGAAGGTGGCTGCCAGCTGCGCCGCCTGCTCGATCTCGGCGCGAAACCGCGCTCCCAAGCCTTTGCGCAGGGTTTCGTAATAGGCCGTCTGCGCCAGAAACTCGGCACGCGCCTCTCGGGTAAATCGGGCGCGCGTCACGAAGCGATGCGGCGCGCCTCGGCAAAAACGTCCTCAGCCGGGTAGGTCTCCACCTCGCCGCGCGCATACGCAGCAACGCGGCGCTCGATTTCCTTCTCCCACGCAGCCTCAACTTCTGCAATGGGTGACTCGTGCAGGGACTCGAGCAGCAGGTCTACAAGCCTCGAGCGCTCTTCCAGCGGAAGGCTGCGCGCCTGACTGGCTAGCTCAGAAACACGATCCGGCATGGCGATGACTCCAAAGGTCGATCGATGATACGCGGCTGAACTGCAGTGAGCTCAGGAGCGATGGGCGCTGTTGCCTACGCTCCCGAAAATCTTTCCGCTTGCCTGGTGCGGGTTTTCAGCCACTTTGCCCTCAAAACCCGCACCAAATGGATATCTTGCGCCTCGGACGCTGGCCAGGACGACTGCCGCAGCGCGCCCGACCCCACCCTCACCCTCCCCTGCACGCAGGGGAGGGAATACGAAGCGAGATGCCGCTCAAAACGCGTACCGCACCCGTGCGTAGTAATACGCGCCGTTGAAGCCGATTGGCGACACCACGTCGTACGGGAAGTTGCCGAAGTAGCTGATGTCGGCAATCGAGCGGGTGGGGTAGGTGTCGCCGATGTTCACGGCGCCCAGTGCCACGCTGAACTGCTTGTTGAGGCGGTATTCGCCTTCCAGGTCGAACTGCCACTTGGCCTCGTACTGTTGCGTGGGGGTGAAGCCGCCGCCAAAGTCGAACACGCGGGTGGCCTTGCCGTGGCGGGTGGCGCGCAGGGTGCCGCCCCATTGCGAGCCGGTCCAGCCGGCGGTGAGCACATGCTTGGTCATCGGTGCGGCGGTGGTCAGGGTGTTCTGTTCTTCCAGGCCGACGAGGTTGCCGCTCACGCCCAGGGCCGCCAGCTGTGCGGGCACGGGCTTGAAGTTGGAGAGTTCGGTCTTGGCGTAGCTGCTCGCCGCGGAGAAGCGGGCGGTGCCGCCGGCAATGCGCTCGCTGTAGGTGAACACGAGGTCCGCGCCGCGGGTCTTGGTGTCCACCGCATTGGTGAAGAAGTTCACGCCCTGCACGCCGGCCACGCCGAAGTTGGTGGCGATGAAGTTGGTGAGCTGCGCGCTGGAAAAGCGCTCGGACAGGGTGATGCGGTCCTTCACGCGGATCTCGTATACGTCCAGCGAGGCGCTCAGCATGCGCAGCGGGTTCACGGTCAGGCCAAGGCTCCAGTTGTCGGACTTCTCGGCCTTGAGTTCCGGCGCACCGAGGGCGCGAGCGATGCGGCCGTTGGCCGGGATGGTGCGGATGGAGGCGAGAGCGCCGCCGGTGCCGAAGTCCGTCACGGTGAAGCTGAAGTTCTCCTGCGGCAGGGACGGCGCGCGGAAGTTGCTGGACACCGCGCCGCGCACCGCGACCTGCGGCGTGAAGGCGTAGCGCGCGGCCAGCTTGCCGGTGACGGCGCTGCCGAAGTCGCTGTAGCGGTCGGCGCGCAGGGCGCCCTGCACGAAGAACTCGCGCGACACGTCGGCCGAGAGGTCGGCAAACACGCCGTACACGCTGCGGCGCACGTCAATCGCATCGCCCGGCTGCAGGGCCAGCGCGCCCTGCGACTGTGCCGGCGAGCTCGTCACGGGGCCGGCGGCGTAGGCGGATGCATCGCCCGCGCTGGTGGAGAAGCCGTCGCGGCGCAGCTCGATGCCGGTGGCAAACAGGGCGGGCTTGGCCAGACCCAGGTTCATTTCGCGGCTGGCGTCCAGATTGAGCGTGGCCTGCTCGAAGGTAAAGGTGCCCAGGTTGAAGCTGCGCGGCGTGGCGGCGCCCAGGCTGGGGTTGGCGGAGTTGGCCAGGCCATAGTCAAAGCTGTTGCGGCCGTAGCCGAAGGAGGCATCCCAGAGCCAGTCGCCGCCGGCCAGCTTGCTTGCGCCCTTGGCGCCGCCGGTCAGCGCAAAGTCCGTGCTGGTGCCGGTGGTGCGCGGCAGGTAGCCGTTGGGGTAGACGGCCGGCACATTGGCGCTGGAGTCGGGATAGCGGAAGAAGGCGGCGCCCTCGGTTTCGCGGCGGGTGAGCGTGGAGAAGCCGTAGACCTTCAGGTCGGGCGCCCAGTCGTACGCGCTGTTGAGCCAGAGTGCGGCATTGTCCACCTTGGGTTCGCCGGCGCGGTAGTTGCGCTGGCCTTGCAGGGCGAGGTTCGGCGGCGTCTGGTTCTCGAAGAACGGGATCTCGTCGCGCCCGGCCCGGTTGGTCGGATTGGCTGCGCCGATCTCGGCACCCGCGCGCACGAAGCCGGCATCGCCCAGGGCCCAGCCGTATTTGCCGCGCAGCTGGTTGTTCTGCCCGTCGGTGATGGTCTTGCCGGTGGGGTCGAACTTCGTGCGGAAGGCACCGTAGCTGGCTTCCAGCTCCCCGCCGGTGCGGGCGTCGTCCAGGATGATGTTGATCACGCCGGCCACGGCGTCCGAGCCGTACTGGGCGCCGGCGCCGTCACGCAGCACTTCCACGCGCTTGATGGCCGACACCGGGATGGCGTTGAAGTCCACCGGGTTGGTGCCCTTGCCCACCTTGCTTTCCAGGTTGACCACGGCCGCGGTGTGGCGGCGCTTGCCGTTGATGAGCACCAGCACCTGGTCCGGGCTCATGCCGCGCAGCTGGGCCGAGCGCACGTGGTCTGCGCCGCCGCTGTTGGATTGGCGCTGGAAGTTGAACGAAGGCAGCAGGGCCGTGAGCGCGCTGCCCAGCTCGCCATTGCTGCCGGCGGCGTTGCGCAGATCTTCGGCCGTGAGGATGTCCACCGGCACCGGGGTGTTGAGCGATGTGCGGTCCCGGCTGCGGGTGCCGGTGACGACCACGGTGTCCACCGCCTGGGCCGCAGGCTGGGCGGGCGCGGTGCTCTGGGCCAGCGCCGGCGCGGCCACGGTCGAGGCGACGGCGACGCTGATGAGCGACAGACGGAGCGAAGTGGAGTTGCGGGGCAGGTTCATGGGCGGGAGGCTGTTGTTGATGTGATTGGAAGGCGCCGCGGGCAACACCCACGGCAAGCTGGAAAGGATGCCTCAGCCGTGCTGCGCTGCACAGCGGCCTTGGGGAAATCCTTATTCGAGAGCAGGACGGAATGTCACGAAGGTGTGGTGCGGCGGCCGGTGTGGTCGAATCGAGCGTTTTTTGCTGCGCCGCTTCATGTCTTCTTCCGATTCTGACCTCACGACGAGCACTGGTCCGCGACGGCACCTGGGCGTGTGGTCCGCCATCTCGGTGTGCGTGGGCATGGTGATCGGCGCGGGGATCTTCAAGACCTCGCCCGAGGTGGCGGCCCATGTGGGCAGCGACACGCAGCTCTACGCCCTGTGGATTGCCGGCGGCGTGCTCTCGATCATCGGTGCCATGTGCTTCGCGGAGCTGGCCGCCGCCTATCCGGATACCGGCGGGGACTACAGCTTCCTGCACCGCGCCTTCGGGCCCAAGGTGGCGTTCCTGTTTGCGTGGTCACGCTTTTCGATCATCCACACCGGCTCGATGGCGCTGCTGGCCTTTGTGTTTGCGGACTACGTGAGCCAGCTGCTGCCCATGGGGCATGTGGCGGCGGGCGTGCTGGCCGGCGGGATCATCGTGGCACTGGTGCTCGTGAACCTGCGCGGGCTGACGATCGGCCTGCGCACGCAACTGGTGCTGATGGCGCTGGTGCTGGTGGGGCTGCTGCTGGCCGGCGCGGCCGGCCTGTGGCTGGTGCTGGAAGGCATGCCGGCCACCACGCCGGTGGCGGCGCATGCAGCGCCCGCTGCCCATGCCACGGACTACCTGCAGCAACTCAGCGTGGGCACCGCCATGGTGTTCGTGCTGCTGGCCTACGGCGGCTGGAGCGATGCCGCCACGCTGAGTGCCGAGATGCGCGACGAGAAGCGCGGCATTGTCTGGGCGCTGCTGGGCGGCATGTCGATCGTGATGGCGCTGTATCTATTGGCGAACTGGGCCTACCTGCAGGGCCTGGGGCTGACGGGCCTGGCGCGCAGCGAGGCGCCGGCCGCCGAGCTGCTGCTGCGCGCCTTCGGCACACCCGGCGAAGTGCTGATGGTGGCGATCGTCGCCATCACCGCCATCAGCGTGATGAACGCCATTCTGATTGCCGGGGCGCGCACCACCTACGCCGTGGCGCGCGACACCCCAGCCCTTGCGGCCATCGCCCGCTGGGACGCACGGCGCGGCACACCGGTGGCGGCGATGATCGCCATGGCCGCCGTGGCGCTGGTGCTGGTGGCGCTGGGCACGATCACGCGCGGCGGCTTTTCCACCATGGTGGACTACCTCTCGCCCGTGTACTGGCTCTTCCTCACGCTTTCAGCCACCGCGGTGCTGGTGCTGCGCCAGCGCGAGCCGAACGTGCCGCGGCCCTTCAAGGTGCCCTTCTACCCGCTGCTGCCCATCGTCTTCGGCGGCAGCTGCGCGTACATGCTCTGGGCCAGCCTGGACTACGTGCGCGCCGGGGCCTTGGCCGGCGTGGGCGTGCTGGCGCTGGGCGCCGTGCTGCTGGCCGTGCTCGGCAAGCGGGCGGTAGCGCAAGCCGCGGCCGAGCCGCAGCCGGCGCGAGACGCCTAGCGCCCAGTCGCGGCAGGCGGTGCGGCCACGGCGCCATGTGCGCAAGGCCACCCCCGCTTTCCGCCTGTCTGGTGCGGTTCTTCAGGCCATTGCCCTGAAAAGCCGCATCCAGAGCGCGTCTTCAGACTCATGGCCTGGAGAGCCGCGCCAGAGCAGCGAAGACCGGCCTGCCGCCGCGCGCAGCACGCCGATGACACCGCGGCAATCCTTGTTGGGCGCCCACTCTAAACGCTGGACGCAACCGTTTGTGCTGCCCAGAATGCCGCCTGCGTTCGGCCACAGCTGAATTAGCCTTCGCCGCCGTGCGCAACGCCTCAGCCCCCAACCCAGGCGGCCTCGGGCGAGCAGAACAACATCTCACAAGGATCTCTTGCCCATGTCGTCTCCCGTCCGCCTGAGGGCCGCGCTGCTTGCGCCGGCCGTCATCCTGACCGCCCTCGCCACCGCACCGGCCGCCCGCGCCGTCGAAGTCGCCCCCAGCACGCCGCAGATCGACACGCTGGAGCGCATCAACCGCACCGGCGTCATTCGCCTCGGCCACCGCGAGTCGTCCATCCCCTTCAGCTACATGGACCGCAGCACCGGCCGGCCGATCGGCTACGCCGTCGACCTCTGCACCCGCGTGGTGGCCAACCTGCGCCGTGACCTGAAGCGGCCCGAACTGAAGATCGAATGGGTGCAGGTGGCCGCGGCCGACCGCATCCCCGCGCTGCTGGACGGCCGCATCGACCTGGAGTGCGGCAACACCACCAACACCGCCGAGCGCCGCCAGAAGGTGGCTTTCACCGTGCCGCACTTCCTCACAGGCGCCAAGATCCTGTCCAAGAAGGCCGTGGGCATCGACAACCTCGACGAGCTCGAAGGCAAGCGCGTGGCCGTGACCAAGGGCTCCACGGGCGAGGCGCTGGTCAAGGAGCAAGCCAAGATGCGGCGCAACGCCCCCCAGCCCGTGCCGGTCAAGGACAACGCCGAGGCCTTTGCCACCGTGGACAAGAACGCCGCCGACGCCTTCATCACTGACGACATCCTGCTGCTCAGCTTCAAGGCCAACGCCAACAACCCGGCGGACTGGCAGCTCAACGCCCGCATGCTCTCCGTCGAACCGCTGGCCATGGCCATGCGCCGCGACCCCGCCTGGCAAAAGCTGGTGGACGCCGCGATGACCCGCATCATCGTGGACGGCGAGATCAACGCCATCTATAACAAGTGGTTCATGCAGCCCACGCCGCCGCGCAACGTGGTGCTCAATGTGCCCATGAGCCCGCTCTTGCGCGCCAGCTTCGTGGCGCCCTCGGCCAACCCGGCGTTCTGATCCCCGGCGATCTGATCCAGCTGGCCGCTTGAACCACGGCGCAGGCGCGGGCTCGGCCCTGCATCTGCGCCGTTTTGCATTGTCTTGCCTTTGTGCGGCACGCCGCCGGACACCGGCCCGACCAGCTGGTGGTCCGCTGCCGAACGCAGCGGTTTGCCGGGCGTCAGGCCCGCGATCGCAGCGGCAAATCTCGCGAGCGAACAACGCATCGGGTCATGCCTGGACACAGGCTGTTACGGGTTTTCCCGCGCGCTGGGTAAACAATCCAGCCCGCGCCCCGTTCTAGGGGACAAGCCCCCGGCAATCTCGCCATGGGCTGTTGACCACAACCCACCCGGAGGGATCACCATGAAACGTATCGCCGCTCTCGTCGCCTCGCTGTTTGCCGCCGCCGCCTTCGCCCAGGCCCCCGCCACCCCGGCCGCCGCCCCCGCAGCACCCGCCGCCAAGGCCGAGATGAAGTCTGAAGCCAAGCCGGCTGCGGAGAAGAAGGCTGACAAGAAGGCCAAGAAGGAAAAGAAGGCCAAGAAGGACGCCATGCCCAAGGCGGAAGAGAAGAAGTAAGTCACTGCCTGTCAGTGACAGCCGCAGCCCAACCGGCTGCTGCACACGGCACAAGGCACAAGGCCGGCCCGCGGAAACACGGCCGGCCTTGTGTCTTTTTGAGGGTGCGATTCAGCGCGGCGGTGCCGCAGGCTTGGCGGCCTGCGCTTCGCGCGCGAGCGCCTCACGCGCCACGCCGGCTTCGCCGATTTGGGCCACACGCTGCAGACGCGCACGCGTGGCGGCGATGCCGGCGCAGGACATGAGGCTAGCCCCCACTTCCTGCTCGGCCTGCTTGAGTCGAGCGCGCTGCAGGGCGTCGCTTTGAGCCTTGATCTGCGCTCGCTCCGCCTCGCCCGAAGCGAAGCGCCCTTGGATGCCGTAACCACTCCACGCAAGGGTGATGTCATCAGATTGCTGCAGCCGCTGCCCAAGCGCTGCACATTCCTTCTGCCGAGCCGCGCTGAGGGCCTGGCGTTGCGGCTCAGGGCACCAACGAGAAGCTGCGAAGACGGCGTTCTGCGGCACGCTAAGCATCGCCTCGATACCAATCGTCCTGACAAGCGCAGACTGCTGCAGGGCCGGCTCAGCCAAGCCCTCCATGGCCGTGGCAAGCGTGCCGCTGGCGTAAAGCACCCCTACGCGATGACGTGGCGCGGCGATCGCTCGGCGCATCGCATCATCCCAGGCTGCGGTATCGCCCCTGAGCTGCGCCTGGCCAGCCACCTGCAGCCAGTTGCCGGCGTTGTCCGGCTCCAGTTCCGCCAGCGTCGTCCAACTGATCGAATTGCAGACTGTCGGCTTCAGGCCCCAATCGAGGCAGCCCGAAAGCGCCAGCCGATACACGGTCGGGCTGCCACTGTCTGCAGCCAGCCGAATCAGCTCGCTCAAGGGTCGAGTCACCGGCGGGGGCATAGGGAGTCGCGTCTGACCCGCGCTTTGCTCCTTGTACGCATCGCTGCTCATCCAGCTGCTGAGCTCGGCCGCAAACTGCGCCCAGAGTCCCACAGCGCGCTCGTTCACATCCGCGCGGGTCGCCAGGCGCAAGCCCGCGCGCCGCAGTACGTCCAGGCTTTGGCCATCCAGACGCTCGCCTAGCGCCTCGATGGCTCGCTCATCAGTCCGGGCATCGAACACACCGTACCCGCAGACTTCAACCTTGGTGTCTTGGTAGCTCGCTGACGTCTGCGCCCGCTGCCCAGCCGCCAGGAGATCATCGAGCGACTTTCCTAGCTGCGTGGCAGGTGCGGCAGGCTCCGCGCCGCCCGCAGGCTGGCCAGACCCGAGACCCTGCCCCCCGGGACGGAACCAAAACGCGAGAAGCAAGGCCGCAAGCAACACAGCGCCTGCAGCGACCCATCGCCTAGCAAGTTTCATCTCGCCGCGCCCGGCGTTGCCAAGGGAGAGGTACCGGCCTGGCCAGCCTTTGCCCGCTGCTCAGCCAGCACGCGGCGGGCAAATGCGGCTTCGCCCTCCTGGGCGATGCGAGAAAGGTGCTCCGCAGCCCGCCGAGTG
Organism: beta proteobacterium AAP99; assembly: GCA_001295775.1. Lineage (GTDB taxonomy): Bacteria > Pseudomonadota > Gammaproteobacteria > Burkholderiales > Burkholderiaceae_C > Piscinibacterium. The sequence continues at coordinate 257,577 of LJIA01000002.1, read as the reverse complement.
CCGTCGCAGCTGAACTGCGATTGCTCAGACATCTCGGGGCCTGCCTTGGTCAGCGCCGCCCCCAGCTCAAGGCGTTCGCGCTCCAGCGCCTTGGCGGCCTCAGGGCTGCGTGCGAGACGCTCACCGATGCGATGGCCGATCATGACGAACAGAACGGCGTCACTTTCGTTCAAACGGCGCCCAAGTTGTTCGCACTCGGCGGCGCGCACGGGGTCTCGGATCGCTGCCGCTGCGCAATGCGAGGTGACGATCCCGATCGGTGCGAAGTACTCCGCCGCATCCACGCCATAGACAAGCAACGTCAGTGCGGCGCGATCAAACCCGTCTGATTGCATGAGCGGCAGCTCGGCGGTGCCGCGGCGAAAGTCATAGAGCATCGCCTGCGAGTTACGGGCTGCGGCCGCACGCGTCATGGCCACCTGAGCACCTGCGGCATCGCCCTGCGTCGCACGCTGCTGGGCGAGCCAGAGCCAGCCATCCAGATGGTCCGGTGCAAGCTCGGTGTAACGAAGCCAGGTCAGCGTGTCGCAAGGTGCCGGGCCACGAAAGCGGTCACACATGACAAGCGCCTGGCGGTAGGCCAGCGGGTTCTCGCTGTCACGCGCCAAGTTGACCAGGCGCGTGAGGCTGGGCGGCACAAAGCGCTTGCGGCGCTCCTTGCATGCCTCGGTCTCGCAACCTGTGGGGCTGAAGGGAGAGTCCGCTGCGTCGAGTTCGCTGGCGATCAGCAGGCGCAAGCCGATCGCACGTCGGGCCGGACTGCCATCAGTAGCCATCGTGGTGCCCATTTGACCGGCGAGAACGCCCCCGCGTTGTAAGAGCTCGCTGATCGCAGGTGGGTTCCGGTCGCTTGCTGGATCGACCGTCACTGTGCCCCGGCCGCAGACCTCGGTCTGGTAGGGCTTGGCGCGATCAATCGCCGCCTGCACATCCGGCGCCTGACTGCCCCGGGCGATCAGTTCATCGATCGACAGGCCGCCGGCTTTGGCTGCACCGGTGCCGCTGCGGCTGCCTGCCTGGGTTGCTTCGGCCGCGGCGAGGCGGCTGCGTTCTTCACTTCGCCAGAGATGAACTGCGATGACCGCGAGTGCGACCACCACCAGCGCCCCGACGACGCGCCATGCTGTCTTGCTCAGCCCCAAAGCCCCAACCCCTTTCCGCTTGTCCCGTGCTGAGCCCGGTGTTTCGCGAAGCACTGCTTCGCGCCGGGCGAAGAGCGAGCGCCTGCAAGCGCGAGCCCCGTCAGCACAGTGATCTCGCTTGTCCTGTGCGCCTCTCCAGCCACTTTGGCCTGAAGAAGCGCATGGAATCTACCTGTGGCTTGCGGGATGCGGGCTTGAGCCGAGCGAAATCTGCGACGGATCAGGGGAGTTTGGCGACGACCTGGGCGACGGCGGCGGTGAGCTTCTTGCCGTAGGGCACGTGCAGGAACTCATTCGGCCCGTGGGCGTTGCTCTTGGGGCCGAGCACGCCGCAGACCATGAACTGGGCCTTGGGGAAGCCCTTTTCCAGCATGTTCATGAGCGGGATAGTGCCGCCCTGGCCGATGTAGCCGCAGGGGGCGCCCCAGGCGCGCTGGCTGGCGTCGTCCAGCGCGCAGGCGAGCCAAGGGGCGGTGGTGGGGGCGTTCCAGCCGGTGGCGGCGGCGTGATCGGCCTTGAAGACGACCTTGGCGTTGTAGGGCGCGTCGGCCTCAAGCAGTTCCTTGAGCTGCTGGGTGGCGGTGGGGCCATCGACCAGCGGGGGCAGGCGCAGGCTGAGCTTGAAGGCGGTGCGCGGGCGCAGCACGTTGCCGGCATTGCTCAGCGGCGGCAGGCCTTCGGCACCGGTCACGGACAGGGTGGGCCGCCAGGTGCGGTTGAGCAGGGCGTCGAACGGGTCCTTGGTGGTGGGCAGCACAAAGCCGCCATCGGCGCCGCAGGCCCAGGGGAAGCGCTGCCACACGGCGTCGCCCAGGATCTTTGCCGTGGCGCGAGCCTGGTCGAGGCGTTCGGCCGGGATCTCGCAGTGGAAGCTCTCGGGCAGCAGGCGCCCGGTGCCGCTGTCTTCCAGACGGTCGAGCACATGGCGCAGGATGCGGAAGGAGCTGGGCACGACGCCCGATGAATCGCCGCTGTGAATGCCTTCGTCGAGCACGGTCACTTCGAGCGTGCCGGTGAGGTTGCCGCGCAGGCTGGTGGTGAGCCAGAGCTGGTCGTAGTTGCCGGCGCCGGAGTCCAGGCAGACCACGAGCGAGACTTCGCCCAGACGCTCGCGCAGCGCATCCACGTAGGGCAGCAGGTCGTAGCTGCCGGATTCCTCGCAGGTTTCGATCAGCCCGACCACGCGCGGGCGGGGGATCTTCTGCGCGTCCAGCGCCATGACGGCGGTGAGGCTGGCGTAGACGGCATAGCCGTCGTCTGCGCCGCCGCGGCCGTAGAGCTTGCCGTCCTCGAACTTGGGGGTCCAGGGGCCGAGGTCATTGCGCCAGCCGCTGAACTCGGGCTGCTTGTCCAGGTGGCCGTACATGAGCACGGTCTCGGTGCTGCCGGCCTTGGTGGCGGGGATCTCGAAGAAGATGACCGGCGTGCGGCCGGGCAGGCGCACCACTTCGAGCTTCAGGCCGGCGACCTGCTTGCTCTCCACCCAGGTGGCTGCATCGCGCACCACGCGCTCCAGGAAGGCATTGGCCGCCCACTCGGGGTCGTAGGCGGGGCTCTTGGCGGGGATGGCGATGTAGTCCGTGAGCGCGGGCACGATCTCGCGGTTCCACATGTCGTCCACGAAAGTCTGCAGGGCGGCCGTGTCGAGGGAAGCAGTGACGTGTTCAGTGGTGGCGGACATGGAGGGCTCCGGGGTGCGGCCCATGCGCGTGGCATGGCGGCGAAGGAAAGTCGCAAAGGTTAGCGCCGCTCCCGCGGACTGGGTATGCAAATCGCCCCGCAATCCAAGCGCGCTGCACCGGCAAGTCGGACAATCCGCAGCGCCCCGAGGGACACAACACATGCGGGCAGATCAATCAGAGAGGGAGGAAGGGATCATGAGCAAGATCGGACTGTGGATTACGTCCAAGGCGTGGCTGGTGCTGCTGATCGGCGTGGCGATGCTGGGTTTGGCGGGTTGGAACGCGTGGAAGGCGGCCGGCGACCATGCCGTGGCTGCGCAGCAGGACCTCACGACCATCACCGGCAAAGTGGTGCAGGCCGGCGTGATGACGGTGGAGCACAAGCGCCGCCGTGGCGGCAGCTGGACGGAGCGCTACTACCGCCTGGACGTGGCCCCCGCTGCAGGCGGCGAGGTGGTGAAGCTGCGCATGCCGATCAGCATCAGCGAGGACACGGTGCGCGAGTTCGTGGACGCGAAGATCGACGCGAAGTACGACGCCACCGACGGCAACGAGATCTACATCGGCGCGGCCGACGGCAAGGAGCTGATCAGCTACGAAGCCACCAAGGCACGCCGCGTGGCTGCAGCCAAGGCCCGCTCGGACGCCGATGGCGGCGGGCTGGTCGGTGGCGGGTTCTTGCTGCTGATCGTCGGCGCGCTCGGCCTGTGGTGGCGCAAGCGCCTGCTGGCCGCGCACGAAGAGGATATGCCGCCGACCGCTGCGGCCTGAGTCTGCGCCGCAGCGGCCGTCCAGATGCAGCGATGCTGCGGGGCCTTGCGACGCCACGGCCTCGCCCGCAGAAGAACAACGCCCGGCCCCGGCCGGGCGTTTTCATTGCTGCGGCAACTCGCAGCCGCCATACTGTCCAAAATCGGCCATGCATTTGCATGATGCAAAGTTCACTAAAATTGCTTATTGACAAGCGGAAACAGACAATCAATTCCATCATGAATCGTCTTTTTCGGCCATTTGTGGGTGTTCGAATCAGCGGTTATCCACACCCGGCCCTCTCCGCATCAGCGCGCATTGGCGTGCGTGAAGATGCACCTTAAGCTCGGCTGATCGGGTTGCACCCCCTGCACCCTCCCGGAGCCCACCCATGCTGCTCACGCCGCGCACCCCTGCATGCACCGCCCCGTCTGCCGCTATCGCTGCCACGGCCCCTCGGCCGGCGCGCATCGGCTTGCTGATTCTCGGCGCCCTGGCCCTCGCGGCCTGCGGTGGCACGGGGCCGCTGCGTGGCGCGCAGAGCGACGCCAAGCAGGCCGCGCCAGCCACGCCCGCGCCCATCGTCACGGTGGCGCAAGGGCCGCAGCTCATTCCGCGCTACGTGCTCTTTGGCAACCCGGAGCGTGCCGGCGGCTCAATCAGCCCCGACGGCAAGTGGCTGGGCTTCGTGGCGCCGCGCGACGGCGTGCTCAATGTCTGGGTGGCGCCCGCCGACAAGCCGGGCGAGGCGCGGCCGATGACGAACGACCGCCGCCGCGGCATCCGCAGCTTCAGCTTTGCCTTTGACGGCAAGCACATCCTGTACGCGCAGGACGAGGGCGGCGACGAGAACTTTCAGCTCTTCGCGGCCGATCTGGCCAGCGGCACCGCCCGGGCGCTCACGCCCAAGGGCTCGCGTGCAGGCCTGCTCGGCCTGAGCGAGCGCCTACCCGGCGAAGTGCTCGTGACCGTCAATGACCGTGACCCGAAGTTCTTCGACGTGGCGCGCATCGACATCGCCAGCGGCAAGCGCACCCCCGTGCTGCGCAATACCGAGTATGGCGGCTTCATTGCTGACAGCCAGTTGCGCGTGCGCTTTGCCAGCAAGCCCACGGCCGATGGCGGCACGCAGTGGTTCGAGCGCGCAGCCGCTGCAAGCGGCGCCATTGCGCCGAACGCGCCCTTCCGGCCCTTTGCACCCATGGCCACCGTGCCCGGCGCAGAGGCCATGACCACCGGGCCGATGGCGCTTTCGACCGATGGCAACACCCTGTACCTGCGCGACAGCCGCAACCGCAACACCGCGGCGCTGTTCGCGATGAACCTGCGCACCCGCGCCGTGACCCTGCTGCATGAAGACGCCCGCGCAGACTTCAGCGGCTTCATCACCCACCCGACCACGGGCCTGGTGCAGGCCGCCGCCGCCACCTACCTGCGCGACACCTGGCGCGTGATCGACCCCGCCATCAAGGCCGACATCGATCGCCTGGACGCGCTGGCCGGCGACGGCGAGTTCGGCATCAATGCCCGCACGCGCGACGACAAGACCTGGGTGGTCAACGTGCGCAAGAGCAATGAGTCCACCAAGGTCTACTTCTACGACCGCGCCAGCGGCAAGGCCACCCTCTGGTACGATACCCGCCCCGCCCTCACCGGCCTGCCGCTGCAGCCCATGTGGCCGGTGGAGATCAAGGCGCGCGACGGGCTCACGCTGCCCAGCTACTACACGCTGCCGCGCATTGCCGACCCCGATGGCGACGGCAAGCCCAACCGCGCGGTGCCCATGGTGCTGATGGTGCATGGCGGGCCCTGGGCGCGCGACAGCTACGGCTTCAACGGCTATCACCAGTGGCTGGCCAACCGCGGCTATGCGGTGCTGTCGGTCAACTTCCGCGGCAGCACCGGCTTCGGCAAGAACTTCGTGAACGCGGGCGACCGTCAGTGGGGCCGCAAGATGCACGACGACCTGCTGGACGCCGTGAACTGGGCCGCGCAGCAGGGCATTGCGCAGCGCGACCGGGTCGCCATCCTCGGCGGCAGCTACGGCGGCTATGCGGCGCTGGCCGGCGTGACGATGACGCCCAAGGACTTCGCCTGCGGCGTGTCCATCGTCGGCCCGAGCAACCTGAACACCCTGCTCAACTCGATCCCGCCCTACTGGACCACGCTGCGCCAGATGTTTGCCCAGCGCGTAGGCGACCCCGATACGCCGGAGGGCAAGGCGCTGCTGGCTGAACGCTCCCCGCTCAGCTTTGTGGACAGGATCGAGCGGCCGCTGCTGATCGGCCAGGGCGCGAACGACCCGCGCGTGAAGCAGGCCGAGAGCGACCAGATCGTCAAGGCCATGCAGGCGCGCAAGATCCCAGTCACCTACGTGCTCTACCCGGACGAAGGCCACGGCTTTGCCCGGCCGCAGAACAACACCAGCTTCAACGCCGTGACCGAGGTCTTCCTGGGCCGCTGCCTGGGCGGGCGCGTGGAGCCCATCGGCGGGGACCTCGAAGGGTCGAGCATCACCATTCCGGTCGGCGCAGAGGTGCTGCCCGGCGTGAAGGACGCGCTGAGCGCGCTGCCGGCCAAGCGCTAGCGCACTGCCTGCCGAACCCGGGGCGCGCCCCGCCACTGCTCGGCGCGCTGCCACTGATCGGCGCCTTCGGCCGTGGGCCGCCGTTTGGCCGCCATTTGGCCGCCATTAGCGCTCCCCGGTTTGAGTGTTGACCCCGTTCGGGGGCGCGCTACGTTGAAGCGTGATGACCCACGATCTCGCACACCGCAGCGCCGCCCCTGAGCGCGCCTCGGCACCTGGCTCGACCGCCGGAGCGCCGGAGCGTCGCGCCGAGCAGCGTCACAGCGGCGGCGCAGAGCTGACGCCGACCCGCGCACCGCGAGCGCGCCTGCAGCGCCTCGGCTGGCCACGGGCGCTGCGGCCAGCGCTGATGCTTGCGCTGTTGACGGGCGCCAGCGCCCTGGCCGGCCCGGCGCCTGCCACACGCGCCACCGCCCAGCCGCCCGCCACTGCCGCACGCCCGATGCCCGCCGAAGCCGAGCCGCCCAAGCCGCTGGCCGTGCTGCAGCTCAGCGGTGCGCGGCAGTCCGCGCTGTCTGGTACCGCGCTGCGCTTGCATCTGCTGGATGTGGAAGACAGCCGCTGCCCGCAGGACCCCCTCGTCAGCTGCCCTTGGGCCGGCTTCGTGAAGGTGCGTGCGATCGTGCACCGTGCGGACGGCGCCGTGGCCGGGCTCGGCTGGGGTGCCCCACCCTACGTGAGCGATGCCTTCGGCTATCGATTCGAGCTACGCAGCATCTACCCCGGCCCGCGTGCCTTCGTCAACCCGCGGCTGGAGGAATACACGGTGGAAGTCGCAGTCTTCCCGGCAACCCGCCCGCGCTCCCCGGCGGGTCGCCGAACCGATGCCTCAGCTGGCCCGCCCGCGAAGGGCGGGAATCAGAACGCCGGCGGCTAGGAGGATGGCTGATAGTGAAGGATTGGCGAGATTGAGTTAGCGCCTGCTATGCACTGATCCGCAGGTGGTTAGTTGTTTGTTTCCAGACAGTACTAGATGAGCTTCTGGCTGATTGTGAGCGATCCCAGCCGGATCAGCGCTTCAGGCGCTGGGGCGCCATGGCCTTCACCGCGGCTTCAATGAGCGCCTTGAGCACCTTCACGTCCACGTCCGCCAGCTTCTTGAGGTACAGGCAGCTCTTGCCGGTCTTGTACTTGCCCAGCTTCTCCATGAGCGGCGGGAAGGCGTCGGTGCCCGGCATGATGTAGAGCGTGAGGTCGTTCTTGCGCGGCGAGAACGCGATGAGCGGCCAGTCGCCGGTGCGTCCGCTGGCGTACTCGTAGCGGTAGGCGCCGAAGCCCACGATGGCGCTGCCCCACATCACGGCTGGCTCGCCGGTCGCCTTCTCCATCAGGGCGCGCACCGCGGTGCAGTCCGCGCGGCGGGTGTCGTCAGCCACGGCGGCGATGAAATCGTCCACCGAGGCGGTGGTGGGCTGGGTCTTTGCGGTGCTCGTGGTGTTGCTGGCGTTTGTGCGCTTTGCAGCGGCGGTGCTGCTGGTCTTGGCGGTGCGGGTGGCCATGGTGTCTCCGGGGCTGGGCGGGTCACGCACAAGAGGTTGCGCCGTGTTGATGCACAGCGCAAGCCTGGCGCGCAGTGGCCGACGGCCGTGCCCGACGACACTCGCCGTGCGCCGCGCATGCATATCGATCACGCAATCGATCGCTTCATGCGCTGCAGCATCGAAATACTTGCGTCGCGCTGTACGCGGGGCTGGATGCGCGCGCGGGGCTTACATATAGTCGAATGACCGGCTGACGCGTGCAACGCGCGGCGGGTCCAGATGACGCTACAGGCTCGTGCGCCTCGGGAGACGGCAGCACGACGCCGAGGACTGACCGCGAGGAGATCCCCATGGACGCCCTGCACCGCCCCCTGGAGCTCGACCTGGATGGCGCGCGCGCGCTGCTGGCGCGCATCGCGCACTGCCACCGCTACCTTGCCCTGTTTCTGGATCGCACCGAGCGCCTGCTCGATGACACCGCGGTGGCCGGCACCCGCCATGGGGCCGACGCAGATCTGGCCTCGCTGTGGCGCTACTTCGACGTGCAGGCGCAGCGCCATCACCACGAGGAAGACACGCTGCTGGCGCCGCTTCTGCGCAGCGCAGCCGCCGACGCGCCCTGGGCAGCGGAGCTGGAATCCGCACTGACCCAGATTGCGCACGAACACCACCTGCTGGACTTCGGCTGGCCTGCGACGCGGCAGGCGATGCAGGCACTCTCACGCGGTGCCGGTTCTGCCGCAGACCGTGCGCGAGTGCAGGCGTTCTGCACGGATTACCGCGCGCACCTCGCGCTGGAAGACCGCACGCTGGTTCGCTGGGCACAGCGCGTGCTCAACGGAGCCGGCACGGCCTTCCAGCCGCTGCCCGTGGCGCGACACGCTCGGCCCCAGCCCGTGCTGCAGGCCTGAAACCGTCGCTGCGGCGCGGCCTCTGCGCGGCCCGCGCGAGGGAGGGCCTGGGCAAAGCGATCTGCTCCGTGCGGTGCGTTGGCGTTTGGAGTGCAGCACGTCGCGCAGCATTTTGGCCGATATTCAGTTATTTTATCTTGCGTATTTGCCAATTTCCGCTTGTTTGGAGCGGCTTTCGAGGAATTTTGGGCGACCTGGACGCGCGTCCGATATCGACTGATCAGAATCGCGCCAACCAGCCCAGCCCCTCCTCCGTGCGGCCGCGCGGCCTGTATTCGGCGCCCACCCAGCCGGTGTAGCCCAAGGCATCGAGCTCGCGCATGAGGTGGTCCAGGTTCAGTTCGCCCTCGTCGGGCTCCTGGCGCGCCGGTACGCCCGCCACCTGCATATGCCCCACGCGCCCGGTGGGGATCCACTCGCGCAGGCGCTGCGTCAGGTCGCCTTCCATGATCTGGCAGTGATACAGATCCATCTGGACCTGCAGGTGGGTGCTGCCGACCTCGCGCACGATGGCATGGGCCTGCGCCTGGTGCGTGAGGAAGTAGCCGGGCATGTCGCGCGTGTTGATCGGCTCGATCGTGAGCGTGACGCCGCGCGCCTCCGCCTGGCGCACCGCGTGGGCGAGGTTGTCCAGATAGACGGCCTGCGCGCTGGCATGGCTCACGTCCGCGCCGGGGCATCCGGCCATGACGTGTACCCGTGGATGGCCGTGCGCGCCGCCCTCGACGCCGTCCTGCACCTTACCAAGCGCCGAGGCCCAATCCAGCGCCTCGTCCAGGCCAGCGCGGAACGCCGCCTGCCGCCCGGGCAGCGCCGCCAGCCCGCGCTCGCCCGCTGCCCAGTCGCCGGCCGGCGCATTGAGCAGCACCAGACGCAGACCGCTGGCATCCAGCGCATTGCGCACACGCGCAAGCCCGTGCTCGTAGCCGAACTGGAACTCCACCGCGGCAAACCCTGCGGCCTGCGCGGCGGCAAAGCGCTCGAGGAACGGGCGCTCCGTGAACATCAGCGAGAGATTGGCAGCGAAGCGGGGCATGGGCGGCGGCGCAAGCGGAATGGCTGCATGGACCATAGCCGAGTGCACGGTGTTTGGCGGCGGCGCACTCGCGCGCCCTCATCGACAGGTCGATCGCCGCGCGCCAAATGACAAAGGGCAGCGAATTCGCTGCCCTTTGTGCTTGCGCGGTGCTTGCCGCTTCGGCGTGCTCAGCTGCGGTTGCGCAGCTTGCGGATGGCCGCGAGCTGGGCGGCGAGCATAGCGAGTTCGCCTTCGACCACGGCGAGCTCGGCTTTGTCCTTGGCAGCGGCTTTGGCTTCTTCGGCGCGCTTGATGGCGTCGCTGGCCTTGGCTTCGTCGAGGTCCTTGCCGCGGATGGCGGTGTCGGCCAGGACCGTCACCACATCGGGCTGGACTTCAAGGATGCCGCCGGCCACGAAGACGAACTCCTCGGCCTTGCTGTCTGCGCGCGTGATGCGCACGGCACCCGGCTTGATGCGGGTGATCAGCGGGGTGTGCTTGGGATAGATGCCCAGCTCGCCCGCTTCGCCGGGCAGCGCGACAAAGGTCGCCTCGCCACTGAAGATCTGCTCTTCAGCGCTGACGACGTCGACGTGGATGGTGCTCATGCTGTTCTTTCCTGGGCCTTGGGCGGACGCGGTTCAACAAGCAGGTCTTGGGGCGCCAGGCACAGCATGGTGGTGCTGCACCCGGCGTGCCGGGGCCTGCTTACTGCATCGTCTTGGCCTTCTCGAAGGCCTCGTCGATGGTGCCGACCATGTAGAAGGCCTGCTCGGGCAGGTGGTCGCACTCGCCGTTGACGATCATCTTGAAGCCGCGGATGGTTTCCTTCAGCGGCACGTACTTGCCCGGGCTGCCGGTGAACACTTCGGCGACGTGGAAGGGCTGCGACAGGAAGCGCTGGATCTTGCGGGCGCGGGCCACGGCCAGCTTGTCTTCCGGCGACAGTTCGTCCATGCCGAGAATGGCGATGATGTCGCGCAGTTCCTTGTAGCGCTGCAGGGTGGCCTGCACGGCACGGGTGGTGCTGTAGTGCTCTTCGCCGATCACGTTCGGGTCGATCTGGCGGCTGGTGGAGTCCAGCGGGTCCACGGCGGGGTAGATACCCAGCGAGGCGATGTCACGGCTCAACACGACGGTGGCGTCCAGGTGCTGGAAGGTCGTGGCGGGCGAGGGGTCGGTCAAGTCATCGGCAGGCACGTACACGGCCTGGATGGAGGTGATCGAGCCGGTCTTGGTGGAGGTGATGCGCTCCTGCAGCACGCCCATTTCCTCGGCCAGCGTCGGCTGGTAGCCCACGGCAGACGGCATACGACCCAGCAGCGCGGACACTTCGGTGCCGGCCAGGGTGTAGCGGTAGATGTTGTCGACGAAGAAGAGGATGTCGCGGCCTTCGTCGCGGAACTTCTCGGCCATGGTCAGGCCGGTCAGTGCCACGCGCAGACGGTTGCCCGGCGGCTCGTTCATCTGGCCGAACACCATGGCCACCTTGTCGAGCACGTTGGAGTCCTTCATCTCGTGGTAGAAGTCGTTGCCCTCGCGGGTACGCTCGCCCACGCCGGCAAACACCGACAGACCGCTGTGCTGCTTGGCGATGTTGTTGATGAGCTCCATCATGTTCACGGTCTTGCCCACGCCGGCGCCGCCGAACAGACCCACCTTGCCGCCCTTGGCGAACGGGCAGATCAGGTCGATCACCTTGATGCCGGTCTCGAGCAGATCCACGGAGGGGGACAGCTCGTCGAACTTGGGCGCAGCCTGGTGGATGGCGCGACGGTCTTCACCGGCGATCGGGCCGGCTTCGTCGATCGGGCGGCCCAGCACGTCCATGATGCGGCCCAGCGTGCCGGCACCCACGGGCACCTTGATGCCTTCGCCGGTGTTCTTCACGGGCATGCCGCGGCGCAGGCCGTCGGAGGAACCCAGGGCGATGGTGCGCACCACGCCGTCGCCCAGCTGCTGCTGGACTTCGAAGGTCAGGCCCTTCTCGGCCAGGCTGCTGCCGGCGTCTTCCAGCACGAGGGCGTCATACACCTTGGGCATCTTGTCACGCGGGAACTGGATGTCCACCACCGCACCGATGCACTGAACGATTTGACCTTGGCTCATGGTCTTTCCTTTGCTCTATTTCTGTTCGTGGCGCTGATCGCGGATCAGGCCACGGCGGCGGCGCCGCCCACGATTTCTGACAGTTCCTTGGTGATGCCGGCCTGGCGGGTCTTGTTGTAGACCAGCTGCAGGTCACCGATGACCTTCTTGGCGTTGTCGCTGGCGGCCTTCATGGCCACCATGCGCGCGGACTGTTCGCTCGCCATGTTCTCGGCCACGGCCTGGTAGACCAGGGCCTCGACATAGCGCACGAGCAGCTCGTCCACCACGGTCTTGGCATCGGGCTCGTAGAGGTAGTCCCAGCTGTAGGCCTGCTTCTCGGCATCGGTCTGCTGCAGTCGATCGCTCGTCAGCGGCAGCAGCTGCTCGATCACGGGCTCCTGCTTCATCGTGTTGATGAACTTGGTGTAGGCCACATAGACCACATCCAGCTCACCCTTCTCGAAGGCATCGAGCTGCACCTTGATCGCGCCGATCAGCTTCTCGAGCTGCGGCTTGTCGCCCAGCTGCACCGACTGGCTGACCACATTCGCGCTGATGCGGTTCAGGAAGCCCAGGCCCTTGTTGCCGATGGCCGTGAACTTGGTGTCCACCTTGTCGGCCTGGAGCGCCTTGTACTTGGTCGTGAGCGCACGCAGGATGTTGGTGTTCAGGCCGCCGCACAGCCCCTTGTCGGTCGTCACCACGATCACGCCGGCGCGCTTGATCTCGGCGCGCTTCTCCATGAACGGGTGCTTGTACTCGGGGTTGGCCTCGGCCATGTGCGCCGCGATGTTGCGCACCTTGTCTGCGTACGGGCGGGCAGAGCGCATGCGCTCCTGGGCTCGCCGCATCTTGGATGCGGCCACCATTTCCATCGCCTTGGTGATCTTGCGCGTGCTCTGCACGCTCTTGATCTTGACGCGAATTTCTTTTGAACCTGCCATTGCTGGCTCCTTGGTCTAGAGCTGTCGAAGTCCGGGGTTTAGTAGGCGCCGGTCTTCTTGAACTCCGCCACGGCGGCATGCAGGGCCTTCTCGTCGTCGTCGGACAGCTTGCCGCCGTTCATGCGCGAGACGAGGTCGGCGTGCTTGGTATTCAGGTGCGACAGCAGGGCCTTTTCGAAGGCCAGGGCCTTCTTGACGTCCACGTCGTCCATGTAGTTGTTGTTCACGGCGAACAGCGTGGTGGCCATCTCCCAGACTTCCATCGGGGAGTACTGGGCCTGCTTCATGAGTTCGGTCACCATCTTGCCGCGCTCGAGCTGCTTGCGGGTGGCCTCGTCCAGATCGGAGGCGAACTGCGCGAACGCGGCCAGCTCACGGTACTGGGCAAGGGCCAGACGCACGCCGGCGCCGGTGTCCTTGCGCTTCATGATCTTGGTCTGGGCGGCACCACCCACGCGGCTCACGGAGATACCGGCGTTGATGGCGGGGCGGATACCGGCGTTGAACAGGTCGGTTTCCAGGAAGATCTGGCCGTCGGTGATCGAGATCACGTTGGTCGGCACGAAGGCGGACACGTCACCGGCCTGCGTTTCGATCACAGGCAGCGCGGTCAGCGAACCGGTCTTGCCCTTCACGGCGCCATTGGTGAACTTCTCGACGTACTCCTCGTTCACGCGGGCGGCGCGCTCGAGCAGGCGGCTGTGCAGGTAGAACACGTCGCCAGGGTAGGCTTCGCGGCCCGGCGGGCGGCGCAGCAGCAGCGAGATCTGGCGGTAGGCCACGGCCTGCTTGGACAGATCGTCATAGATGATCAGGGCATCCTGGCCGCGGTCACGGAAATATTCGCCCATCGTGCAGCCCGAGTAGGGGGCGATGAACTGCATGGCGGCGGAGTCCGAAGCGGCGGCAGCCACAACGATCGTGTACTCCATCGCACCGTATTCGGTGAGCTTGCGCACCACGTTGGCGATGGTGGAGGCCTTCTGACCCACGGCGACGTAGATGCAGATGAGGTCCTTGCCCTTCTGGTTGATGATGGTGTCGGTCGCCACCGCGGTCTTGCCGGTCTGGCGGTCACCGATGATCAGCTCGCGCTGGCCGCGGCCCACGGGCACCATGGCATCGATCGACTTCAGGCCGGTCTGCACCGGCTGGTCCACCGACTTGCGGTAGATCACGCCCGGAGCAACCTTCTCGATCACGTCGCGTTCCTTGGCGTTGATCGGACCCTTGCCGTCGATCGGCTCGCCCAGGGAGTTCACGACACGGCCGATCAGCTCGGGGCCGACGGGCACATCGAGAATGCGGCCGGTGGTCTTGACGGTCTGGCCTTCGGAGATGCCCTTGTAGTCGCCCAGGATCACGGCGCCCACGGAGTCACGCTCGAGGTTCAGGGCCAGGCCGAACACGCCGCCTTCGAACTCCAGCATTTCGCCCTGCATCACGTCCGACAGGCCGTGGATGCGGCAGATGCCGTCGGTCACGGAGACCACGGTGCCCTGGTTGCGGATGTCGGCCGAGGCGCCGACGCCCTGGATCTTCGCCTTCAGCAGTTCGCTGATTTCAGACGGGTTGAGGTTCATGTTCTGACTCCGTATCGAATTCTTTGCGGGCCGCGATCAGATGATCAGGCAGCCAGGGCAACGCGCATCTGGTCGAGTTGCGCGCGCACCGATGAATCAAGCACCTGGTCGCCCACCGTCACGCGCACACCACCGATCAACGCGGGGTTCACGGACACTTGCGGCTTGAGCTTGACGGCGAACTTCTTCTCGAGGGCCACCACGAGTTCCTGGACCTGTGCAGGCTCCAGGGCAAAGGCGCTCTCGATGATTGCGTCGGCATTGCCTTCCGACGCGTTCTTCAGATGGCGGAACTGACGCGCGATCGCGGGCAGTGCAGCCACGCGGCCGTTGGCCACGACCGTGGCCACGAACTGCTTGCCGATGGTGGACAGACCGCCCTTGACGGCTGCGGACAGCACGTCGACGAGCTGGGTGTCGCCCACCTGCGGATTGATGGCCAGCTGCGCAACTTCAGGCAACTGCGCTGCCACGGCCAGTGCATCCACCTCGGCAAGCACGGCGTTCAGGTCTGCACCCTTGGCTGCACCGAAGAGGGCTTCGGCGTAGGGGCGTGCGATGGTCGAGAGTTCCGCCATGGTGTCGGTCCTTAGAGCTTGGCCTTCAGGCCGGCGAGCAGCTCGGCATGGGCCTTGGCATCGACTTCACGCTTGAGGATCTGCTCGGCACCGGCCACCACGAGGGCGGCGACCTGGTCGCGCAGGGCGTCCTTGGCGCGAACCATCTCCTGGGCAGCCTCTTCCTTGGCCTGGGCCAGGATGCGGGCCTTCTCGGCCTCTGCGGCCTTGCGGGCTTCGTCGATCAGCTGCGTGGCACGCTTCTCGGCGTCGGCCAGGCGGGCCTGGTTTTCATTGCGGGACTTGGCGAGGTCGGCTTCGATGCGCTTGTTGGCATCGGCCAGCTCGATGCGCGCGCGGTCGGCTGCAGCCAGACCGTCGGCGACTTTTTGACGACGCTCGTCGAGCGCCGTGCGCATGGGCGGCCACACGAACTTGGCGACGAACAGCGCCAAGACGAAGAAGACCACCAACTGCATGATGAGTGTGGCGTTGAGATTCACGGCCTTGTGTCCTGAATGAAGCGGGGACTGCGAAACGAGGTAGGTTGAAAAGGGGCGCTGTCAGCAGCGCCCCTCGAACTCGCTACCAGGGGCGTGGATCGATCAGACGAAGGGGTTCGCGAAGGCGAACAGCATCGCGATACCGACGCCGATCAGGAAGGCGGCGTCGATCAGGCCGGCCAGCAGGAACATCTTGGTCTGCAGCGTGTTCATGAGCTCAGGCTGACGAGCCGAAGCTTCGAGGTACTTGCCGCCCATGATGGCGATGCCGATACAGGCACCGATGGCACCCAGGCCGATGATCAGGCCGCAGGCCAGGGCAACAAATGCTACGTTGGTCATGATTGCTCCTTAAGGTCTAGAGAGGTAGCGAGTTGGAAAAACGAGAGAAAGTACGGATCTGAGCGGGTCGAAAGGGCGTCGATCAGTGGCCGTCGTGCGCCTGGCCGATGTACACGAGCGTCAGCATCATGAAGATGAAGGCCTGCAACACAACGATCAGGATGTGGAAGATCGCCCACATGGCGCCGGCCATCAGGTGCAGGCCCATGGCCCACCAGACACCGGAGGCGCCCAGCAGCGCGATCAGCATGAACAGCAGCTCGCCGGCGAACATGTTGCCGAACAGTCGCATGCCCAGCGACACGGCCTTGGCGAGGTACTCGATGATGTTGAGCAGCAGGTTCACCGGCGCCATGACGATGGCCATGAAGCCATGCGCGTGGAAGGGGGCGGTGAACAGCTGGGCGATGAAACCGCCCGGCTTGTGGACCTTGATGCCGTAATAGAACATCAGCAGCAGCACGCCCAGCGACATGCCCAGGGTGGCATTCAGGTCGGCCGTGGGCAGGATGCGGTGATAGTGGATCACATCGCCCAGCCCCACGAACTTGATCACGGCCTTGGCCAGATCCACGGGGATCAGGTCCAGGCTGTTCATCAGCACGATCCAGACGAACAGCAGCAGCGCCAGGGGTGCCACGAAGCGGCGGTCGCCATTGACGATGGACTTGGACTGGTCTTCCACCATGTCCACGAGCATCTCGACCAGCGCCTGCATGCGGCCCGGAGGGCCGGAGGTGACTTTGCGCGCCACGCTCCACATCAGGAGGCAGGCGGTCACGCCACAGAGGATGGACCAGAACAGGGTGTCGTAGTTGATGATCGAAAAGTCGACGATCACCTTCTGCGGCTGCCCGGAGCTGTTGAGATGGCCGAGGTGATGAACGATGTACTCGGACGGTGTCGGTGCGGCGTTACCAGCGGCCATGTTCTTATCGGATCAAGAGGGCAAATAGGGGAACGTGGACTGCGACGATCAGACCAACCAGCAGGGCCGGCCAGACGATGGGAGATACGTACGCAACCACCAAACCGAGGATCGCCACGGCCCCTGCGATGCGCAGCAGGATGCCCAAGAGCAACGACACTGGGTTTGCGCCCTGCGATTGCCCGGTCAGGAGCAGGCGCAAGGCCAGGATCGAACTGGGAGTCGCGTAGGCCGCTGCGCCGAGAAACCCGGACACGCCAGCCATCACGCCAAACGGCAGGCAGATCAGACCCACGACGATCGCGCCGAGCCATTCGGCAATCACGGTGAAGATCAGCTGCCGATGTCCGGTCGTCCACATGGCGAGAATTTCTGGCCTTGCGGCACTCACGGACTGCCTAGCCCGGTTTTTCCGGCTGTTCTGGCCCTGAAAACGCGGATTCGACGTCGATCGATCCCAGAATTTGGATCGATGAATTTCCCAAATTCACGCGATCCACAAAACTTTTGGAGTGTAGTTGGATTTGACGCACCGCGTCAAAGCACGCGGCCGGCAAAACCTAGTGCGTTTGCACCAGATCGGGGCGGTTTGAGGGCCACTCTCGCCTCAGCCAGTGGCGGCGGCTTGCGGGTAGGCAAGGCAAACCATGCCGCCGAGCCTCTGCGTCGCGGCGCACTGTCACATGCCAACGCAAGGCCCGCGCGCTTCACGTAGCAGGTCTCGGTGGCATATTTTCAGCTTTTGATTGAAAACGTTGCGCTCTTCTGAGTATTTTTCAAACAAACGTTGAATAAGCCGATTTGCCGCTTTCCGCTTGCAGCAAGCGGTTCTTGGGGCATTGCTTGCAGAAATGCCGCCCGTGCATGTCACGCCAACGTGCTCCGGGAATCCGGGGTCCCGGAGCGTGCTGACTCGCATCTCAGGGCGTGCGCACCCCCTCGATCAGCACCTCGACCCGGCGATTGGGCTGCAGGCAGTCGATCAGCTTGGCGCGCGGGGTGACGCCATTGCAGGCCTCGACCTGTTCGCGCTTGCCGCGGCCGGAGGTGGTCATCGGCGCGGTGACGCCCTTGCCCTGCAGGTAGGCGCGCACGGTGTTGGCGCGGGCCAGCGAGAGGCGGTCGTTGTAGGCGTCGTTGCCTAGCCGGTCTGTGTGGCCGATCAGCGTGATGCGGTCGATGCGCGCGTAGCCGGCGGCCAGCTTGGCGGCGAGTTCGTCCAGCTGCGCGCGGCCCTTGGGCAGCAGGTCCTGCGGGCCGGAGCGGTCGAATCGAAACAGGGCGTCGGCGGCCAGGCTGACCCGCTCCACGGTGGCGGCGGGCGGCGGAGGCGGCACCACCGGCACCGGCACGGGTGGTGGTGGCGGGGGCGCGGCAGCCACCACGGGCTCCGGCGGACAGGCGGCGGCCTGGGCCTCGGCGCGGGCGGCCATGTCCTCGGCAATCGCGATGTAGCTGTTGGCATGGCGCCAGCCGGTCTCGGTCAGCTCATGGCCGCTGCGCGAGAGCTGCACTTCCAGGCAGCCCACGGTGTGTGCGGCGCACACGAAGCCCGGCGCGGTCTTGAGTTTCTCGGCGCGGGCCCAGAGGTCCGGCCGCACGCGCTGGGTGTGATTGATGAGCGCGGTGTCCTTGTAAGCGTTGCCGCCGGCCTCCATGCCCTTGATGATCTTCTCGGCCTCATCATGCGCGCCGGCCGGGAAGCCGCGGGCGTCTCGCTCATGGCGTTCGCTGTAGGCATTGCGTACCCAGCATTGGGCCTTGGACCAGTCGTACTTCTCGCTGGCCGAACCGCGGCGGATCGGGTCCTGGATGGCCATCAGCCGGCCCTGCTCCTCAAGATCCGCATCTTCGATCGGCCCGAAGCGCGCCGGGTCCTTCTCGCGCAGGGTGTTCAGGCGGCCCTGCAGATTGGCGCTGCGTTGCAGAACCGGCTCGGGCTTGAGGCTTTCGCCGCTGGCGGGGACATCACGCGGGATCTGGCTGCAACCGGTGGCCAGCAGCAGGCCGCTGGACAGCAGCAGCGCCAGGCCGCGGGCAAGCTGGGGGGAGCGGTGTGTCATGGTCATACCCCCTTCACCGAGCCGGCGCCTGCGCAGCAGCACCGGATTCGGCCTGCGCAAGCGAGCGGTTGAAAGCGGGGTCATCGGACTTGAAGAGGCCTTCGTCGAACTTCCAGCGCAGGCGCAGGAAGATCCCCTTGCTGGAGTAGTCCGTCATCAGATCGCGGTCCTTCAAGTCTCTCTGGTTGTAGCCCGCGGACACCCACAGGTTGCCGCTGACGATGCGGCCCAGCTCCACACCCACACCGGCGCGGCGGGTCTTGAAGCCGTTCTCGCCCAGCACGCTGGCAATGAAGCCGATGTCCCAGCGCGGCGTGATGTCGTAGATCACGCGGCCCTGCAGCAGCTGCGCATCGAAGCTGTCGGGCACGCCGGCCAGCACGTCCTTGCGCCACTTGGCCGCCACCTTGCCGGCATACCAGACCGGGCGCGCCGGGTGATAGTCGACATCGAGGCTGACGACATGTGCGCGGCCGTTGAGGTCGTCCAGGCCGATGGTGCGCACCAGTTCGCGGCGGTACTCGTACTTGCCCAGCGCGTTCCAGCGGTTGGTATCCGTCTCGCGCCAGGCGAAGCCGATCTGCGCGCGGTCCTGGTTGTTGCGGTTGCCGCTGTCGAAGCTCTGGCGGTAGGCATAGGTGCGTGCCAGCAGGGTCCAGTCATCCGAGAGCTTGCGCGCCACGGCGTTGGTGTTGAGCCAGCTGGTGCTCTGGTTGTCATCACGCCATTCAAGGCGCGTGGAGCCCTTCCAGACCTTGCTGCCGGTGTAGTCCAGCCCGATGCCTGCGGCCTTGGCCTCCGGCGTGGTGGGGCCGTTGACGGCCTTGACGCGCTCCAGCGTGGTGTTCAGCCGCAGGCCTTCGCCGATCGGGAAGCCGTTGCGCAGGCCCACGGCGGCCACGGCCTCGCGGCCGGCAAAGGCGTCGCGCAGGCGGTATTCGCTGAAGACCTGGCCGTCCTTCATGTACTGAGCATCCACGCCCACCACGGTGGAGGACTGCTTGCCTTCGCCGGCCAGCCCGTAGCTGCCGGAGACGCCGGTGGCCCACTCGCTGCGGCCGTAGATGCGGCCGACTTCGCTGAAGCGGTAGTCCCCGCCCACGGCCACGGCGTGCGCGCTGCTGTCGTTCACGTCCTGCTCGCCTTCCAGGAACAGGCTGCTGGCCATGGTGGGCCGGTACGTCAGCCGGGCACGCGCACTGGTAGTGGTGTAGGGCTGGTTCTGGTTGGCCGACAGGCCGGCGTTGGGGACAAGCGTCTGGCCGCCGGCGATCGGATCCACCCCGGTGGACGGGAAGACCGTGGGCGGCACGGCCGCGCCGGCCCCGCTTTGCTCGGCATGGCGCACGCCGACTTCCAGCGTGAGCTGCTGGCTGATGTCCCAGGCCACCGCGCCACTCGCACCCATGCGCTTGCCATCGGTGGTGAGCTCGCGGCTGGAGATCGCCTCGCCGATCAGGCGCACGCCAGGGGTCAGCGTATAGCTGAGCTTGCTGCCGAGCTCTTCGCGGCCCGCTGCCACGCTGGACCCGATGTTGGTAAAGCCGGTGTCCGTGCGCTGGGCGTAGACGCGCGCCTCGGTGGTCGCGCTGGCGTGGCGCGCCTCGATGCGCCAGGCCTCGCCCGTGGCCGCCCCGGCGGTCTGGGTGTTGCCTGCGCCGATCTGGCTATTGATGCTCGCCAGCGAGTTGGACCCGAAGTCGATGATGTCGCCGCGCTTGCTGCGCGCGTACTCGGCCACGAGGGTCGTGGTCTCGTCCAGGCGCAGGCTCGTGTTCAGACCGGCCAGCTCGAACTTGGCCAGGGGGTTCTCGTCCTTGGCATACGTTGCGCCGATGCGGGAGTCCTTGCCGACCTTGAGGTTGCCCTCGAAGCCGCCGACCCAGTACTTCGGCCCGCCCTCTTCCACCTCGTAGCTGATGCGGATCGAAACCGGGTTGAGGTTCTCGTCCAGACTCGGGATCGGGCTCTTGAACAGGATGCGGCCCGAGAAGGGCTCGAAGTCGTAGTCGACAAAGCGCACCTGCGGCGTGATGCGCAGGATCACCGCGGGCGCGTTGCGGTCGCGCACCAGCAGCTCCACCTTCTCGGTGTTCTGCACGCCATTCGGGAAGCGCGCGGTGTAGGGGCCGCTGATGCCCTTACCGGCAATCTCATCCACCACCTGGCGCAGGTTGTCCTTGCTGGCGAACACGGTGAGGTTGCCGGCCGCGCCGTCCCAGTTGGCCTTGGCGCCGGTCAGGCTGCGGTTGTAGCGGCTGAACAGCAGCGCGTCATTGACGGTGTCGACGGTATTGAAGTCGCCATACAGGGCATAACTCTTGCCGTTGTCCACGCGCACGAAGAAGCGTCCGCTGGTCTGCGCGTCGTAGCCCTTGATGCTGGCATCGCCATAGACGGGGTAGAACTCGTCGGGGCTGATGTCGCGGAACATGCGGCCGCGTACGTCCTTGTCGCTGTCGTAGGCGGCGGTCAGCAGGGTCTGGCCGCTGATCTTGCCCTTCAGGAAGAAGGCGGTGCGCAGGCCCACGGCGCCATCGCCATTGCTGAAGTCGCGTTGCCAGCGGCGGATCTCCTGATCGAAGCCGTCGCTCGGGCGCACCGGCAACAGGCCGTTCTTGCCATCGCGCAGCACGATCAGCCCTTCCACCAGACCCACGGCGATCATCTCGCGCAGATCCGGCACGAAGGTGATCTTCTGGATCATCTGGCGCTGGCCGGCACTCACGCGCACCTGCGCCTCGCCCGGCTCCCCGGGGGCGACGAGATCGAAGCTGAATTCGCCGCCCTTGGCCACGGCCTGGATGCCCTGGGTGGTGCGGTCGCGGTCGATCGCGGCTTCCAGCGCGGTGTTGCCCTGGCCGGGCGCGACGATGCGCCCGCGCGTGGTCTCAAGCAGCACCGGCACATCGAGCTGCAGCGGCTTGTCGTCAGCGTCGAGCAGGCGCACCTTGAAGCGCACGAGGCTGCGGCTGTCCGCCGGGATCTCGAGCTTCTCGGTCGTGATGTCGATGCGCTTGACCGCGGCAGCTGCGCCGAAGCTCAGCAGGCTGTCCGTCCGGCCGGGGTCGGCCAGGTTGCTGTTGCCGCGCGTGAGGCCGGGCGCGTTGGGGTCGCGCGGCAGCGGGTTGAAGGGGTCGATCTGCTGCGCCATGGCCGGGCCAATGCTCATGGGCACGAGCACGGTGGCCAGCACGGCGGCCATCAGGCTACGTTGCATGGGGTGTGAGGTTTTGGCGGCGTTCGGCCGCGCGGTATCTGCGCGGCGCAGCTCGGAGCGCAGTGCGCGAAGCTCGGCGCAGTGCTGGCGGCGCGCACGGGCACGCGCCATGCGCTCGCCGTCCAGGCGCAGTTCGCCACGCGCGCTGAACGGTGCATTGAGTCGGAACACGCTGTCGCCGGGCAATGCATCTGCACGCTGCGGCTGGCGGTGGAGGTCAAGGCGCTTCATGGCCGGCCCTCCTTGCGCGGTTGCGCAGGCACGTCGGTGGCCCCGCTGGTATTGCCCGGCTTGTCGGTGGGCAGGCCCAGGCCGCTGCCCGGTCGGCCCTGCCCTTCGATGCGAGGTCGGTTCACGTCCTCCCCCTCGGCCTTGGGCGCGGCCTCGCGGCGACGCTTGATTTCGTCGAACACGCTGCGGTTGCAGCTCATGTCGCGGAAATCGGCACGATGCAGGCTGCCGTTCTTCAGATCGACGAACAGGCTGCCCGGATCACCGGCGTTGCGGTTGGCCGTGACGCCCAGGCGCGCACCCGGCGGCAGCGTGACGGGATCCACCTTGATCACGTGCGTGCGCGGCGCCAGACCGCAGAGGCTGTACTTGCCCTCGCTGTCGGTGATGACCCAGGTGCCGTCCTGCAGGTACAGACGCACGCCGGGGATGCCAGGTTCGCCCGGATCCTGCACGCCGTTGCCGTTGCCGAAGCCCACGCCGTCGGCGCCGCAGTCCGCAAACACCTTGCCGACCACGCAGCTCTCGGCGCCGAACACCCCGCCACGCACCCGCACGCGAGCCTGCGCGGTCAGCGAGCGGATGTTGCCGGACTGCGCGAACGCGCGGTTGATGCCGTCGCCATCGGCCGCCGTCACGCCGATGCGGACGTAGTAGGTGAACGTGATCTCGCCACCAGCCGGGATGCTGCCTACCTGGAAGGTGAGCTCCGGCCCCGGCGAGCCGGCCGGCTCGGCCAGCGTGACCGGCGGCGTGCCTTGGCCGCGCGTGGTGCGCGGCACGTAGCGGAAGCCCAGCGGCAGGCGGTCGACGACCTGCACTGCGGGGATCGCGCCGGTGGTGCCGAGGTTGCGCACCCGGATGGTGTAGCGCACCGGATCACCGACCTCGGCCTCGGACTTGTCGGCCACCTTGATGATGGCCAGCACCGACTGCGTGCCCGGGTCCAGCGGGATGTTGTTGTTCACCACGTTGGGCGAGGTCCCCGGCGTGAGCGTGAACGAGAGGTAGTAGGTTGAGTTCGCACCGGGTTGCGGCGGCACGGGCTGCGCCTGCACCGGGCAGCTGGCCCCCGCCGGTCGGCCCGGACAGAGGCTGGCCGAGCCCGGCGTCACCGGCCCGGCGGCTGGCGGAATGACGGTCGAGGCGAAGGTGTAGCCCGTCGGTGCGGTGACCCGGATCGTGTAGGTACCGGCCGGCGCATTGGGCAGCAGATCGAAGCGATAGCTGCCGGCGGCCGGACCGCTGGCCAGCACCGTCTGGCCCTGCTGACCGGGCAGCAGCTGGTCGGCGGGCACCGGCTGGCCGTTGGGGCCGATCAGCGTGACCGTGGCGCCCGGCAGAGGCTGGCGCGTGACGCTGTCGTACACCACGCCACTCGGATCCACAGGCAGGCCCTGCTGGGCGATGCCGGCGCCGGCGGGCATGGTGATGTCCAGCGTGCGCGTGGCGGGGTTCAGGGTCGAGCCGGCCTGCGGATTGTTCTGCTCACCGTTCGCCGGCGTGCCGTACACCGCGCCGGGTGCGCCGCTGCCGGGTGCGCGGAAGCGCAGCTGATAGCTGCCGGGCGGCAGGCCCGCAATCTGGTACTGGCCATTCGCGTCGGTGACCGCCGTGGCCGGCTGGCCGCCGAGCAGGGTCACGATCTGTCCGGCCTGGGGCGAGCCCGGCGGGAACACGACTTCCGCCGTCCAGCCCGCGAGGCCTGGTTCGCCAGCCGTGCGCTGCCGGTCGTTGGCGCCCACGCCATTGCTGCCGGAATCCAGCCACACGCTGCCGGTAAGCAAACCCTGCACCACCACGGGCACGGTGGCCGTGGAGCAGTTGGTGGGGTTCAGCCGTTCGCAAATCTGGTAGGTGACCGTGTAGCTGCCGGGCGGTGCATTGGGCGGCACGACCAGGTTGCCGTTGGCATCGATGGTCAGGCCTGCGAGGCCGCCGTTGCCGTTGTTGGCGGCCAGTGCGACCGTGATCTGGCTGGCCTGCACCGGTGCGCCATTGAGCGTGTCGTTGCCCAGCACATTGACCGTGGCGCCGGCCGGGCCGGCCACCACGCGCGGATCATTGACCGCCTGAATCGGCGCGGCACCCACAGTGACCGTGGCCGTGGCCGTGTCGCATGCCGTGGGCGTGGTGCGGGTACAGATCTCGTAGTTGACGGTGTAGGTTCCCGCCGGCGTGCCCGGCGCGACATTCACCGCACCGCTTGCGGGATCGAGCGTCACGCCCGGCTGCGTGGTGCTGACCTGGCGCAAGGTGACCGTGGTGAGCGTGGCCGGCGAGCCGTTGAGCGTGTCGTTGGCCAGCACATTGACGATGGCCGGGCCGCCGATGAAGCCATTGACCGGCGCGGGCGCCGTGTCATTCACGGCGTCGATGACGTTGGTCTGCGCGGTGACCAGGTTGTTATTCGGGTTCGGGTCTGGCGTGGCCGAGGACGCCACGCCGGTGACATTGACGCCACCCGTCACGGCCGCCACATAGCTCACGCTGCAGGTGATCGACTGGCCCACCGGCAGGGGGTTGGGCACCGGGCTGGGCGCGCAGCTCAGCGTGGCGCCCGGTGGCGTGCCGCTCACGCCGCAGCTGGCATTGGCCGCGGGGCTGGGGCCAGCGTTGGTGCAGGTGACGGTGCCGGTGACCGTGCTGCCCGCCGCCGCGTTGCCCGGGAAGCCGCTCACCGCGGCCTGCATGTCGGCGAGCGCCTCGATGCTGACCGGCTGATTGGCGACGTTGTTGCCGGGCACGGGGTCGGCGGTCGAACTGCCGGCGGTGGCCGTGGCCGTGATGACGCCGGTGCCCGGTGCTGTGAAACTGATGGCGCAGCTGATCGACTGACCGACGCTCAGCGTGGCCGGCGCCGGGTTCGGCGTGCAGGTCACGGTGGCACCCGCGGGCAGACCACTGACCGCGCAGGTCGGCGATGCCGCGATGCTCGGCCCGGCATTGGTGCAGGTGGCCGTGCCGGTGACGGTGCTGCCTGCCCGCGCGCTGGCCGGCAGGCCGGTGATGCTGGCCTGCATGTCGGCTTGCGCCGCGACGTTGGACAACGCGCTGGCCTGGTTGTTGGTCGGCACCGGGTCTGCGGTGCTGCTGCCGGCGGTGCCGGTGATGGTGATGGCGCCCGGTGTAGCCGGTGCCACATAGCTCACGTTGCAAACGATGCTGGCCCCGACGCCGAGATTGGCCACCGGCGTGCTCGGGCTGCAGACGACGCTTGCGCCCGCAGGCGCGCCGCTCACGGCGCAGGTGGCCGCAGCCGCCACGCTCGGGCCGGCATTGGTACAGGTGACCGTGCCGCTGACCGTGCTGCCGGCCCCCGGATTAGCCGGGAAGCCGCTGATACTGGCCTGCATATCTGCCTGCGGTGTGACGGCGACGGGCGCGGTGGCCGTGTTGTTGCCGGGCGCGGGGTCATTGGTGATGCTGCGCGCGGTGGTGCTCAGGTTGAGCGGCCCGCTGGCCGGCGCCGTGAAGGTGGCCGTGCAGGTAATGACGTTGCCGGGCGCCGCGCTGGGCAGCGGGTCCGGCTTGGGGCTCGGGGTACAGCTCTGCGTGGCGCCGGGCGGCAAGCCACCGATCACGCACTCGGGCGCGGCGGCGTCGCTCGGCCCGTTGTTGGTACAGGTCCCGGTGACCGTGACACTCTGGCCGGCGGTGACTGTCGATGGCGCGCTGATCGCTGCAACCAGATCGGCCTGGGGCACGGTGTTGACTGCGGATTGCGCGGTGTTGTTGGCTGGGTTCGGGTCGGGCGTGGCCGAACCGGCGGTGCCCGTGACCGTCACGCCGCCGGTTGCGGGCACGACAAAGCTCACGGTGCAGGTGATGCTTGCGCCGCTGGCCAGGGGGTTGGGTGTTGGGTTGGGCGCACAGCTGATGGTGGCGCCCGGTGGCACGGTGGTGACGTTGCAGGTTGGATTCACGGCAGGGCTGGGGCCGTTGTTCGTGCAGGTCACCGTGCCCGTGACCGTGCTGCCTGCGGCGGCGCTCGTCGGGAAGCCGGCGATGGCGGCTGCCATGTCCGCGACGGTGCCGACCGTCAGCGCGCGCGTGTCGCTGTTGTTGGCCGGGTTCGGGTCCGCGGTGCTGGTGCCGGCCGTGGTCGTGATGTTGAGCGTGCCGCCGGCGGCCGGCGCCGGGAAGGTCGAGCTGCAGGTCACGCTTGCGCCTACGGCCAGCGGGTCAGGGATGGTGCTCGGCGAGCAGGTCTGCGTGGCGCCCGCGGGCAAGCCGGAGAGCGCGCAGGTCGGCGCCGCCGCGGGGCTGGGGCCCGCGTTGGTGCAGGTCCCGCTAACGGTGACGCTTTGCCCGGCGGTGGCCGAGGTGGGCACGCTGGTCACGGCGCTCACGTCGGCCTGCGGCACGATGGTCTGCGGCGCGCTGGCGCTGTTGTTGGCGGGTACTGGGTCCGCCGTGCTGCTTGATGCGGTGCCGGTGATGGTGAGCGTGCCGCTCGGCGGCGTGGTGTAGCTCACGGCGCAGCTGATGCTCGAACCCACGGGCAACGACGCAACCGGCGTGCTCGGCGTACAGCTCACGGTGGCGCCCGGCGGCAGGCCCGTGACTGCGCAGTTGGCTGCTGCAGCCACGCTCGGGCCGTTGTTGGTGCAGGTCACGGTGCCGTTTACGGGCGAGCCGGCGCTCGGGTTGCTCGGGAAGCCGCTCAGCGCAGCGCGCATATCGGCCTGCGGCGTGATGGCCACCGGCGTGGTGGCGACGTTGTTCGGCGCGACCGGATCGGTGGTCGCGCTGCCTGCCGTCGTAGTGAGGCTCAGGCTGCCGCTGGCGGGCGCCGTGAAACTGGCCGTGCAGGTGATGACGCCGTTGAGTGGCAACGGGTTCGGTGCCGGATTGGGTGTGCAGCTCTGTGCGGTGCCCGGCGGCAGCCCGCCGATCACACAGCTGGGCGCGGTGGCGGGGCTGGGGCCGGCATTGGTGCAGGTGCCCGTCACGGTCACGGTCTGGCCGGCGTTCACCGTCGCAGGCGCGGTGATGGCCGCCTGCATGTCTGCCTGGGGCGTGACATTCGCCGAAGCCTGGGCCGCGTTGTTGGCGGTATTCGGGTCCTGCGTGCTGCTGCCGGCCACGCCAGTGATCGTGATGCCACCGGTGGCGGGCGTGGTGAAGCTCACCGCGCACGTGATCGCCTGCCCCACGGGCAGCGGGTTCGGCGCCGGGTTGGGCGTACAGCTCACCGTGGCCCCTGCGGGGGTGCTCGTGACGCTGCAAGTGGGATTGGCCGCCGGGCTCGGGCCGGCGTTGGTGCAGGTCACCGTGCCGTTGACCGTGCTGCCGGCCGGCGGGTTGGTCGGGATCCCGGCGATGGTGGCAACCAGATCAGCCTGCGGCGTGATCGCGAGGTTGCGGCTGACGTTGTTGTTGGCCGGCACCGGGTCCGGTGTGCTGCTACCCGCGGTGGTGGCGATCGTCAGCGTGCCGGAGGCCGGTGCGGTGAAGGTGGATGTGCAGGTGATCGACTGGCCGACCGGCAGCGGGTTCGGCGCCGGGCTGGGCGCGCAGCTCTGCGTGGCGCCCGCGGGCAGGCCGGCGAGTGCGCAGGTCGGTGCGGCGGCCGCGCTCGGGCCATTGTTGGTGCAGGTGCCGCTGACGGTCACGGGCTGACCCGCGACAGCAGTCGCCGGCACGCTGGTGCTGGCCGCCATGTCGGCCTGCGCGTTCACGCCCAGCGGCTGCGTGGCGCTGTTGTTGACGGGCACAGGGTCCGCGGTGCTGCTGCCCGCGGTCACGCCCACCGTCACGTTGCCGCTGGCCGGCACGGTGAAGCTCACCGCGCAGCTGATGCTCGAACCCACGCCGAGGCTGGCCGTGGGGCTGCCCGGTGAACAGACCACGCTCGCGCCAGGCGGCAGGCCGCTCGGGACGCAGGTCGCGTTGGCGGCCACGCTCGGCCCGTTGTTGGTACAGGTCAGCGTGCCGCTCACGCTGCTGCCGGCGCTGGCATTGCTCGGCAGGCCGCTGATGCTGGCGGCCATGTCGGCCTGCGGGGTCAGGCTGACGGACTTCGTGTCGACGTTGTTGCCGGGCACCGGGTCGGCCGTCAATGAACCGGCCGTGGTCGTGATCGACAGCGGGCCGCTGGCCGGCGCCGTGAACGTGGCCGTGCAGGTGATGGCGCTGCCCGTCGTCAGGGGGTTGGGCGTCGGTGCGGGCGTGCAGGATTGCGTGGCGCCCGGGGGCAGGCCGCTGAGCACGCAGGAGGGGTCCACCGCATCGCTCGGGCCGCGATTCGTGCACACGCCGGTGACCGTCACGCTCTGCCCGGCGCTCACGCTGCCGGGTGCGGTCGTCACGGCCTGCATGTCGGCCTGGGGCACGCTGTTCACCGCCGCCTGGGCGCGGTTGTTGCTGGGCGTCGGGTCCGGGTTGGACGAGCCGGCCACGCCGGTGATGGTGGTGCCGCCGCTGGCTGGCGCCTGGAAGTTCACGCTGCACGTGATCGACGCGCCGACCGCCAACGGGTTCGGCGCCGGGTCCGGCGAGCAGACCACCACTGCGCCGGCCGGCAGGGTATTGATCTGGCAGGTCGGGTTGTCCGCGGGGCTCGGACCGTTGTTGGTGCAGGTAATCGTGCCCGTGACCGGGGTGCCCGCGGCCGCAGATGCCGGGAAGCCGGAGGCCACGGCCTGCATGTCCGACTGCGGCGTAATTGGCAGGCTGCGTGTGCTCGTGTTGTTGCTGCTCACCGGGTCGGCCGTGCTGGTACCGGCCGTGGTGGTGATGTTCAGGGTGCCGGTGGCCGGCGCGGTGAAGGTGGAGCTGCAGGTGATGCTGGCGCCCACAGCCAGCGGATTGGGCGCAGGGCTGGGCGTGCAGGTCTGCGTGGCCCCACCGGGCAGGCCGGACAGGGCACAGGTGGGTGCAGCCGCCGGGCTGGGGCCGGCATTGGTGCAGGTACCGCTGACCGTCACGGACTGGCCGGCATTCACGCTCGGCGGCACCGTGGTGTTGGCGCGCATGTCCGCCTGGGGCACAACGGTCTGCGTGGCGCTGGCGCTGTTGTTGCCGGCATTGCTGTCCGGCGTGCTGCTGCTGGCGGTGCCGGTGACGGTCACGCTGCCGGTGGCGGGCGCGGTGTAGCTCACGGCGCAGCTGATGCTGGCGCCGACACCCAGGCTGCCGACCGGCACGGACGGCGTGCAGCTCACGCTTGCACCGGGCGGCAGGCCGCTGACGGCACAGTTGGCGTTGGCTGCGGCGCTCGGTCCGCCATTCGTGCAGGTGACGGTGCCGGACACCGTGCTGCCGGCCAGCGGGTTGGCCGGGAAGCCGCTCACCGCGGCCGCCATGTCCGCCACAGCGCTGGGGTTCAGCGGCTGGGTGGCGGTGTTGTTGCCGGGGTTCGGGTCCGCGGTGCTGGTGCCGGCCGTGGCACTGATGTTCAGCGGCCCGGTGCCCGGCGCCGGGAAGGTGGAGGTGCAGGTGATCGCACTGCCGACAGCGAGCGGATTGGGTGCCGGGCTGGGCGTGCAGCTCTGCGTCGCTCCCGCAGGCAGGCCGGACAGCGCGCACGTGGGCGCCGCTGCCGGGCTGGGGCCGTTGTTGGTGCAGGCGCCGGTGACGGTGACCGGCTGGCCCGCAACCGCACTCGCCGGCACGTTCACGCTGGCCTGCATGTCGGCCTGCGGCGTCACGTTCGAGCTGGCCTGAGCGCTGTTGTTGGCGGGGTTCGGGTCCTGATTGCTGGTGCCGGCTGTGCCGGTGATGGTCACGCCACCGGTGGCGGGGACCGTGTAGCTCACGGTGCAGCTGATGCTGGCGCCAACGGCCAAGGGGTTGGGCGCGGGGCTCGGCGTGCAGGTGCTGCTGGCGCCGGGGGGCGAACTGACGACGTTGCAGGTCGGATTCGCGGCGGGGCTCGGGCCGTTGTTCGTGCAGGTGACCGTGCCGGTGGCCGTGCTGCCGGCCGGGGGATTGGCCGGGAAGCCACTCACCGCCGCGGCCATGTCCGAGGCCGGCGTCACCGGCAGCGGCTGGGTGTTGACGTTGTTGGCCGGCGTGGGATCGTTGGTGCTGGTGCCGGCGGTGGTGGTGATGGACAGCGGGCCGGTAGCCGGCGCGTTGAACGTGGACGTGCAGGTGATGCTCGCGCCCACGGCCAGCGGATTGGGCGCGGGGCTGGGCGTGCAGCTCTGTGTGGCGCCGGTCGGCAGACCGCTCAGCACGCAGGTCGGCGCGGCGGCAGGGCTCGGGCCGTTGTTGGTGCAGGTGCCACTGACCGTGACCGGCTGGCCCGCTGTGGCGCTGGCCGGCACGGTGGTCTGAGCCCGCATGTCGGCCTGCGGCGTGAAGGACAGCGGCGTGCTGGACGTGTTGTTCGCCGCGACCGGATCGGGCGTGGTGGTGCTGGTGCTCGCCGTAACGGTGACCGTGCCGGTGCCCGGCGCCGTGAAGCTCACGGCGCAGGCAATGCTCGAACCCACGGCCAGGGGATTGGGAATCGGATTGGGCGTGCAGGTCACCGTCGCGCCGGCCGGCAGGTTGCCGGTGGGCACGGTGCAGGTGGCAGCCACCGCAGGGTCCGGGCCGAGATTGGTGCAGTTCACGGTGCCGGTGACGGTGCTGCCGGCCGGTGCGTTGGTCGGGAAGCCCGTGAAGCTCACGGCCATGTCTGCCAGCAGCGGCGGCAGCTCGATGCGGTAGTCCTCGTCCTCGCCGCTGGAGGCCACGCCCGTGGGGTTGGCGATCTCGGCCGGGTTGGTGGCCATGCGCAGGCGCATATAGCTGGTGGACTGGGCCACATAGCCGCTGCCTGCAGGCACGGTCCATGTCAGCGAGATCGTGTTGAACCCCGCCGGACACTGCACGGTGTTCGAACGCTCGCTGGCGTCGAACACGCCATTGCCGTTGAAGTCGATCCAGCCGGCCACCGCGCCGGGGCCGGTGCAGGTGACGTTGTTGATCGTGTAGGGCGCGCCGCGCGCCGTGGGCTTGGCCACCACCGCATAGCCGTTGCCGAGCGGGCCGGTGCTCTTGGGCAGGGCATCCACGTCCGGCCCGCCCACCGGGCCATCGGCGTTTGCGTCGGCCTGCACACCGCGCCCCAGGTAGGGCGCTGCATTGGTCAGCGAGGCCTGATTGGCGCGCAGGGTGTAGTCCCTGAAGCTTGCGCCGACCGGCGGCAGCGGGAACCGGCCACCGACATCCGGCGCGAGCGGCGCAATATCGCCGCCGGACACAAAGCCCTGCAGCACGTGCGAGGCGATGCCGTAGCTGTTGGGAATGGCTTCAGAGAAGTCGATCGCGAGCACCGCGCCCACGGCAATGGCCGAGATGCCACTGCCGCGCGCCGTCACGCGGGCCTGGACGGCGCCGTCGATGTAGCCGACCAGCGCGGGGCCGCCGCGCAGCGCCGTATTGCCGTTGCCCTCGCAACTGCCGCTGGGTGAAACGAGGAACGCTTCCTGCACCCCGGCCACTGTGCGTGTGGTCACGGTGCCCGGCAGGCCGCAGCGCGAAATGCCGTCGAAGATGCGCAGGTTGCCGCCGCCCGTCAGACGCGCGGCCACGAACTCGGTGCCGCCGCTGGCCTCAGCATCGGCAAACACGAGGCCGTTGAGCGCGAAGGGCTGGCCTCCGAGCGTGGCCGAGCAGCGGAAGTCGAACTCGATCTGCCCGCCGCCGGCGGTGGACAGGCCCACCGCCAGGGTGTTCGAGCCAGCGCCGCTGACGCCGCCGTTGTCACCGCCGATGTTGTAGAGCTTGTCCAGCCCGTCGCCCTGCCAGGTGCCGGGCCGGTAGACATTGAGCGTGGAGGCGCCTGCGATCGTCGTCGGATTCGACGCGTTGCAGGTGATGTCGAGGCGGTTCGATGGCGCCGCGGGGGAGTCGACGTTGAAGCCGCGCGTGATGGAGTAGCCGCCGGGTGCCGCGGCCAGTGAATAGATATTGGTGCCGGGGGTGCCCCACTGCACCCAGAAGATGTTGCCCTTGTAGAGGCCGCTGCCGCCGGTGGCGTACTGGGCGTGGCTGGCCGCCGGCCACAGGCCGACGAACAAGGCAGCCGCAAGCAGGGCGCCCTGCAGTACGGTGTCGGCAATGCGGCGGACATGGGCGCGTCTTGCCGCCGGCGCAGGCGTGGCGAGCGACGAGGACGAGCGCCGAGTCAGCAGGCTCGCAATCCAGTTCATTCTTGATCCCCCGGGGGGTCCGCGCCGCGGC
This sequence comes from beta proteobacterium AAP99, assembly GCA_001295775.1. Classification (GTDB taxonomy): domain Bacteria; phylum Pseudomonadota; class Gammaproteobacteria; order Burkholderiales; family Burkholderiaceae_C; genus Piscinibacterium. The sequence goes on along the minus strand of LJIA01000002.1, from coordinate 225,362 downwards.
GCGCCCGCCCGTTGTTGAGCGTCAACGGTGGCCCGGCGCTCCAGCGCGCCCGGCCCGGCTGTTTTGGTTGTTATCGATATCGGCAACTTGACGGGAATTGACTTCGCGGCAAGCCGAACTGAACCCTAGCTTGCGTATTGCCCCAGCATCAATTCGCAAGTGCTGAATCGGAAACGATTTAACCTTGCATGACATTTCCGTCGCGCGCCGGATGCAGTCCGTAAAGGAATGCAAACTCGGTGAACTGCTGGCCTGCGCGAGTGCGGTGCCTGCGGCGCCGCCGTGCGGATGCGGTCACATGCACGCAGGGACGCAGCGGGGTCCGGCGATCTGGGGCGGGCGTGGATGCCGCGGCGGGCGAGCCGAAGCGGGCCGCGCCCTTTGAAGCGCGCCGCCGGGGTGCTGGTGCTTGCGCCGACGCTGGAGCCGGCGCGGTGGGCGATCAGTCGCCGTCGGGCAGCAGGCGCTCGACGACGCCCTGCAGGGCTTCGAGGGAGTGGTAGTCGATCACCAGGGTGCCGGCGCCCTTCTTGCCGGGCTTGATCGTGACGCTGGTGCCCAGCGCTTCGGAGAGCTGCTCGGCCAGGCGCAGGGTGTCGCGGTCATCGGTCTTCTTCTTGGGCGCCTGGCTGGCCTTGAGGCTGAATTCGGCGCCGACCTTGGCCACGAGCTTCTCGGCCTCGCGCACCGACAGGCGCTTGGCGGCAATCTGATTGGCCAGGGTGATCTGGGTGGCGGCGTCCACGGCCAGCAGCGCACGGGCATGGCCCATGTCGAAATCGCCGGCCAGCAGCATGGTCTGCACCGGCTTGGCCAGATTGAGCAGACGCAGCAGGTTGGAGGTGGCGCTGCGGCTGCGGCCGATCGCGCCGGCCGCCTGCTCGTGCGTGAGGCCGAACTCGTTGATGAGCCGCTGCACGCCCTGCGCTTCTTCCAGCGCGTTCAGGTCTTCGCGCTGGATGTTCTCGATCAGCGCCATGGCCGCGGCGTTTTCGTCCGGCACGTCGCGGATCAGCACCGGCACTTCGGCAAGGCCGGCCAGCTGCGAGGCGCGCCAGCGGCGCTCGCCGGCAATGATCTCAAAGCGTTCGACGCCGTCGTTAGCACCACCAAGCGCAGGGGAGGGCCCCTGCGCGCCTTGTCCACCTGCGGAGCGATCCTGGTTCGTGGCCGTCAGGCGACGAACCAGGATCGGTTGCATCAAGCCCTGGGCGCGGATGCTGTCGGCCAGCTCGGCCAGTGCGGTCTCGTCCATGCGCGTGCGCGGCTGGTACTTGCCGGGCTGGAGCTGTTCGACACGCAGGGTGCCGGTCGTGTCCTTGGCGGGCGAGGCGGCTTCGTCGTTGCCGGCGAGCAGGGCATCCAGGCCGCGGCCGAGGCCTTTGGGTCGTTTCACCATCGTGGTCTTTGCAAATCTGCGGTGCCTGGCCGCACTCCGGCAAGGTTTTCCGCTTGTCCCATGCGGGTTTTCAGGCATTTTGGCCTGAAGAAGCGCATGAATCCTTGATCTCGTGTTTTAGAGGCTTGCTGGATGCGCCTCTTCAGGCATTTATGGCTGAAGAATGGCACCCGGTGCGCGATACCAGTAGGCGTACAGGTCCGTGAACCCGAGGGCCGAGTAGACGGCGCGCGCGGCGACATTATGCGCGTCCACCTGCAGGTAGGCGCGGCGCGCGCCGGCGAGCGTGGCGTGGTCGAGCAGCGCGGCGGTCAGGCGCCGGGCGTGGCCCTGGCCGCGCACCTCGGCGGCGGTGAAGATGTCGAACAGCCCGACCACGCCGCCCACGGTCGGCCCGGCGCCTTCGGCTTCCAGCACGAACTGGCCCACGGCCGCCGGCCCGTGCGCGTCATGCAGCGCGAGCATGCGGCTTGCAAAGGGCTGCGCGTTCAGGCGCGCGGCATGGACCGCGATGGCGGTGGCCGAGGAGCCGCGCCAGCCGCCGATCAGGCGCGTGAAGTCCGCCACGTTCATCTCCACCAGCTTCAGGCCGCGCGATGCGGCCTCGGCGTCATCGAAGACCGGCAGGCGCGGGTCGAGCGTGCGCTGCATCACGCGGCAGTCCTCGAAGGCGCGCCAGCCCAGTGCGGCCAGGGTGTCATCCAGATGCGCGGGCTGCGCCATCGGCGTGATCCGGATGATCGGCGTCAGGCCGCGCGCCTCGTAGAAGCGGCGCACATGGCTGATCTTGTCTTCCAGCGGCAGCGCGCCGGCGATCAGCGGCTGCACGCTGCGCGCACGCTTGGCCTTGCCCGGCGAGAAGCGCAGCAACCAGCCGTCGTGAAAGGCCTGCTCGATGGGCTGGCTGCTGTTCAGGCTCGCCTGCTCCAGCGTAAAGGCCAGCAGGCCCGCCTCGCTGCGCAGTGCGACTGGAATGCTGGCCGGCACGGCCGAGGCGTCATCCTGGGCAGCGGGCTTGCTCCAGCCGGCCAGCAGTGCGGAGTCGGTGTCGCTCACGAGGCGTCGAGGCGAGCTGAAGACGCTACTTGAACTGCGCCAGCAGTTCGTGGCCGGCCGCCCAGTCGCCCAGGCCGCTGTCGCTGTTGATATGGCCCATCAGCCCCACGCCGATGAACTGGCTGCCCCAGTCCGCCGCCATGTCGCGCGCGCGGATCTGGCTGCCGAAGGGGTCGTTCGTGGCGGCCAGCACGATGCTTGCGAAGGGCAGGCGCTGGCGCGGAATCGGCCGGAAGCTCACGAAGGGCGCCTGATCCCAGCGCGGCATTTCGATGTCCGGCGGCGCCACCAGCAGCGCGCCCTTCACCTTGCCGGCGTGCGCCGTCTGCCGCGCCCAATGCGCCACCTGATGGCAGGCCAGGCTGTGCGCCACCAGCACGACCGGCGCGCTCGCCGCCGCCACGGCGCCTTCCAGCGCGGTGATCCAGTCGATCAGCTTGGGCGCGAACCAGTAGGCCTGCTCGTCAAAGCCGGCGGCTGCGCCCCCCACGCGCGGGTAGTTGTAGAGAAACGCCCAGCGGCTTTGCCAGTGCTTGGGGCCGCTGTTCTCCCAGCCGGGCAGCAGCAGCACCTGCGCGTTTGCCAGCGGCCCGCTCATGCCGCCACCCTGGCGCCGGCGGCGTCCACCGAGGCCATGCGCGAAACCAGCTCCTCGGCAAAGCCCACGTAGGCCTGCGCGCCCTTGGAGGCGGGGTCGAACACCACGCCGGGCTGGCCGTAGCTGGGCGCCTCGGCCAGACGCACATTGCGCGGGATGATGGTGCGGAAGACCTTGTCGGCAAAGTGCTTCTCGAGCTGACTGCTGACCTGCTGGGCCAGGGTCATGCGGGGGTCGAACATCACGCGCAGCAGGCCGATGATGGTGAGCTCCTTGTTGAAGGCGCCAGTCACGCGCTTGATGGTGTTGACCAGATCCGTCAGCCCTTCGAGCGCGAAGTATTCGCACTGCATGGGAATGATGACGCCATGCGCACTCACGAGCGCGTTGAGCGTGAGCATCGACAGGCTGGGCGGGCAGTCGATGAGGATGAAGTCGTAGTCAGCAGCCACCGTGGCCAGCGCGCTTTTCATGCGACGCTCGCGGTCATCGAGCTCGACCAGTTCCACCTCGGCCCCGGCCAGCTCGCGGTTGGCGGGCAGCACGTCGTAGCCGGCCTCGGTCCTGATGCGGGCCTGCGCCACCGTGGTCGAGCCGATCAGCACGTGATAGACCGTGGTCTTGAGCGACTGCTTGGCCACCCCAGAACCCATGGTGGCGTTGCCCTGCGGGTCCAGATCCACGAGCAGCACGCGCTGACCGATCTGCGCCAGCCCGGCGGCCAGGTTCACCGCGGTGGTGGTCTTGCCCACGCCACCCTTCTGGTTGGCGACACAAAAGATTTTCATCAGAGTCCGTCGTGATGGGGCCGCCCCCGCGGCCCTACTGCGTGCCCAGCCGGATGCCGAAGCCGATCAGGAAGACCCCGGCGGCGCGCTGCATCCAGTTGCCAAAACGTCGATTGTCTCGCAATCGCCGGGCCAGCGCATCGCCGATGAAAATGATGCCGGTGCAGTAGACCAGCGTGATGAGCGCGATCAGCAGCGCCATCACGGCAAAGGTGGCCAGACCGGGATCGCGCGCCGGGTCGATGAACAGCGGGAAAAAGGCCATGTAGAACACGATGGCCTTGGGGTTGAGCACCGTGATCAGGAAACCCTGCCGGAACCAGTGGCCCGCTTGCATCGGAATGAAGCCCGTCCCGGCACCCTCCTTCGCACGCAGCAGCCCGATGCCGATCCACACCAGGTAGGCCGCGCCCGCGTACTGCACCGCATGAAACACCGCCGGGTGCGCCTTGAGCAGGGCCGCCACACCGGCCACCGCCAGCCACATCAGTACCTGATCGCCCAGCACCAGCCCGGCCAGCGTGGCATAGCCGCCGCGCACGCCGCCCTTGCTCGTGCCCGTGAGCAGCGCAAAGGTGCCCGGGCCGGGGATCGCGAGGAACACGATCACGGCAATCACGAAGGCCCAGAGGTCGGTGATGGCAAGTGCGGTCATGGGGATTCAGCGAGCGGGTCGATGGAAGTGGCCGAGTTTCGCACCGCCGCACCCCGCACCCGGGCCGCCCTGCCCGCGCGGGCAGCTCAGTCGGCCGCGCGCCGCAGCAGCGCCAGATTGCGCGTCTCGTCCAGGCCCGGTACGCGCAGGTCCATCGCGCCGAGGAAGGACCAGCCCGCAGGCAGCGCCGCAGCCTCGGCGTCCAGGCGCGGCCCCTTCATGGCCAGAATGCAGCCGCCACGCGCCACCAGATGCCCCGTGAGCTGCACGATCTCGGAGAGCGAGGCAAAGGCCCGGCAGGTGACGATGTCGTAGATCTCCCGGTGCTGTTCTACGCGCCCTGCGATCGCGCGGGCATTCGTGAGGCCCAGCGCGCCGATGGCCTGCTGCACGAAGCTGATCTTCTTTTCCACTGCGTCGATGCAGGTCACGTGCAGCTGCGGCAGCGCCACAGCGAGCACGATGCCCGGCAGCCCCGCGCCGGTGCCGATGTCCGCAACGCGAACGCCCTGCCCTTGCGTGAACCGGGCGAACTCCGGCACCACGGCCAGACTGTCAAGAATGTGATGCGTGACCATCTCGGCCGGATCGCGGATGGCCGTGAGGTTGATCTTGCTGTTCCACTTGGCCAGCAGCTCCACGTAGCGCGCCAGCTTCTCGGCCCCACCCGCAGGAAGGCCGCAGCGCAGCTCGGCGGCGCCGTGTTCGATGGCGGAGGTCAGCGCGGCGGTCTGGGGCATGGGGTTGAGCTGCGGGCGGGCGGCAGGAGCCGCGATTGTGACAGCAGGGCGCGGGCCGGCTGCGCGGCGCCATGCAGATGTCGGCACGCGCCGGGCGCCGCATGGCACACAGGATGTCGAAGCAGTTCCAATGAATTAAGACCGAAAATGACTTACTTCAATCGACAGTTCGGCCACTTTCCGCTTATCCTGTGAGCTTCTTCAGCCGATAGCCGGCTTTCGATTTCTTGGCCGAAAATGTTCTTTTACTGCTGTGGCGCGGCGCGGCACTCAAGCCGCCTTGCTCGCCCCCGCCGCCTGGTTGATGCGCTTGAGATGCACCATCAGCAGCGAAATCGCTGCCGGCGTCACACCGGAGATCCGGCCGGCCTGGCCCACGGTTTCCGGGCGGTGGGTGTTCAGCTTTTGCTGAATTTCCTTGGACAGACCGCGGACCTGCACGTAATCGATATCCACAGGCAAACGGGTGCTTTCGTAGTGGCCGGCCTTGGCCACTTCTTCGGCCTGCCGCGCGATGTAGCCGGCGTACTTGATGCCGATCTCGACCTGCTCGGCCACCACCCCGTTTTCCACGGCTTGTCCACAAAGTTGTCCACCGGACTTGTCCCGCAATTCGAACAATTTCGGGTAGTCAACACCCGGACGCTTCAGCAGGTCGGCCAGGGTGTATTCGCGCTCGATCGGCTGGCCGAGCACGGCCTCGGCGGAGGCCTGGTCGATGATGCCGGGATGCACCCAGGTGGCCTTGAGGCGCTCGGTCTCGGCGGCGACGGCGTCGCGCTTGCGGTTGAAGGCGTCCCAGCGGGCGTCGTCCACGCAACCGAGCTTGCGGCCGATCTCGGTCAGCCGGGCGTCGGCGTTGTCTTCGCGCAGGGAGAGGCGGTATTCGGCCCGGCTGGTAAACATGCGGTAGGGCTCGGTCACGCCGCGGGTGATCAGGTCATCGACCAGCACGCCCAGATAGGCTTCGTCGCGGCGGGGGCACCACGCCGCCTCGCCGCGCACCTGCAGCGCTGCATTCAGGCCGGCCAGCAGGCCCTGGGCGGCGGCTTCCTCGTAGCCCGTGGTGCCATTGATCTGCCCGGCGAAGAACAGGCCGTCAATCGCCTTGGTCTCCAGGCTCGCCTTCAGGGCGCGGGGGTCGAAGTAGTCGTACTCGATGGCGTAGCCGGGGCGCAGGATGTGTGCGCTCTCCAGACCCGGGATGCTGTGCACCAGCGCCAGCTGCACATCAAACGGCAGGCTAGTGGAGATGCCATTCGGGTAGAACTCGTGCGTGGTCAGGCCTTCGGGTTCGAGGAAGATCTGGTGGCTCGCCTTGTCGGCAAAGCGGTGGATCTTGTCCTCGATGCTCGGGCAGTAGCGCGGGCCCACGCCCTCGATCACGCCGGTGTACATGGGGCTGCGGTCCAGCCCGCCGCGGATGATCTCGTGCGTACGCTCTGTCGTGTGCGTGATCCAGCAGGGCAGCTGCTGCGGGTGCATCGCGGCCGTGCCCATGAAGCTGAAGACGGGCATGACGGGGTTGTCTGCGCCGGGCATCCCATCTCCGGGCTGCTCGGTGCAGCGGGCGAAGTCGATCGTGCGGCCGTCGATGCGCGGCGGCGTACCGGTCTTCAGGCGCCCCTGCGGCAGCTTCAACTCTTTCAGGCGGGCCGACAGCGTGACCGCCGCGGGATCGCCCGCCCGGCCGCCGGTGTGGTTCTGCAGGCCGACGTGGATCTTGCCGTCCAGAAAGGTGCCGGCCGTGAGCACCACGGCGCGGCTGCGAAAGCGGATGCCGATCTGGGTAATGGCGCCGGCCACGCGGCCAGCCTCGACCATCAGGTCGTCCACCGCGCCCTGGAACAGCGTGAGGTTCGGCTGGTTCTCCAGGCGCGTGCGGATGGCCTTGCGGTAGAGCACGCGGTCACCCTGCGCGCGCGTGGCGCGCACGGCAGGGCCCTTGGAGCTGTTGAGGATGCGGAACTGGATGCCGGCTTCGTCCGTGGCAATCGCCATGGCGCCGCCCAGTGCATCGATCTCCTTGACCAGATGGCCCTTGCCGATGCCGCCGATCGACGGGTTGCAGCTCATCTGGCCGAGGGTCTCGATGCTGTGCGTGAGCAGGAGCGTCTTGGCACCCATGCGCGCAGCGCCCAGCGCGGCCTCGCTGCCGGCATGGCCACCACCGACCACGATCACATCGAATTCCACGGGGTACAGCATGAGCGTCCTTGAATGCGCCTGATCGGAAGGCCGATCAGCAAACCCCGAATTTTAGAGAGGGCGGCGAGTTGCGCCTAGGCGGGCGGCTCAGACCCGCGGTGTTTCACGTGGAACAGGCGTCGGCCTGGCCGGGCGACGGGCCGCTGCTGTTCCACGTGGAACACGCCCGATTCACGCAAGCCTCCCATCGATGCCACGAAAACCGCAGCTCGCCGCAGATCGGCCCACACCGACCGGCGCGTCGCGCACACTGCACAGCACAGGAAAAGCACCCTGAAGGAGCCCGTCTTGAAACCTGCCCTCTCCCCGCTCGCCCTGGCGCTGTGCGCCGCCCTGAGCTTGAGCGCCCTGCCCGCAGTACACGCCCAGACCGCGCCTAGCGGCGCCAGCAAGCAAGTCATCACCAGCGCTGAGCAACTGCCGCGCCGCACGGTCAAGCTCGACAAGCTGCCGAGCTACTACCTGACCGCCCCGAAGGCCGAAGTTCTGGCACTGGCCGCCAACCTTGAGGCCAATGCCAAGGCCGATCTCGACAAGTTCGACATCAAGGATGCCGCAACGCTGCGCGCCTATTACGGCACCCTGCTGAACCTGGCGCAGTTCCGTGGTGACTGGGCCGCACTGCCGCCGCTGGTGGAGAAGCTGCGCGCCCTGCAGGACAAGCCAGGCCCGCGCGCCACCACGGGCGTGATGGCCGGCATCCTTGCCGACCGCGCTGCCGGCAATCGCGATGCCGCCTGGGTGCAGGCGGAAGTGGCGCGCCGCTACGGCGCCCTGAACTGGCAGGACGTGGCCGACAGCGTTCGCGGCTTCAAGGGTCAGCTGGAGCTGCTGAACCCGGCGCTAGTGAAGGGCAGCTTCGAGCAGCAGGTCGATGTCATGGCACGCAACATGAACATGGACGTGCCGGAAGGCGTGATCGGCGCGATCGTGGGCGCCCGCCTGCAGGACGAGCAGATCGTGCCGATCCGCGCCGCCGTCATTGCCGGCCTGCAGTCGGTGATCGACCGCAACACCCAAGTCGCTGCCAAGCCGGACATCTGGACGCCGCGCACCTTCGCCATCCCGGCCAACGCCAAGGCCAAGGACGTCGGTGTGGCCATCTGGGATTCGGGCGTGGACCTGAACCTGTTCAAGACCCTGCCCGGCCGCGGCGTCGCGTTTGATGAATTCTCCCGCCCGAGCAAGGCCCTGCTGCGCCCGCTGGGCGAGGCCGAGCCGCGCTGGCCGCAGCTCAAGCAGCTGGTCAAGGGCAGCATGGACCTGCGCGCCGCGCTGGATACCGAAGATGCCCGCAAGCTCAAGCAGACCGTGGCCGGCCTGAAGGCCGAGCAGTCCAAGAGCTTCCAGGAAGACATGGCGCTGGTCAGCCTCTACACGCATGGCACCCACGTGGCAGGCATTGCCGTGGACGGGAACCCCTTTGCTCGCGTCTTTGCCGCCAGCATGCTCTGGAGCGTGAAGTCCGAGCCGCTCAAGCCCAGCGAGGAGCAATCGCGCCGCACCGCTCAGGCCTACACGGACGCAGTGGCTGCCTTCAAGGCCAATGGTGTGCGCGTGGTCAACATGAGCTGGCGCTATGGGGCGGGTACGTATGAAGGTGCGCTGGCCTGGCACAACATCGGCAAGGATGCCGAGGAGCGCAAGCAGATCGCTCGCCGGCTCTTTGCCATCGAGCGCGACGCCCTGCGCGCGGCCATCGCCTCGGCGCCGGACATCCTGTTTGTGGCTGGCTCCGGCAACGAGGACAACAGCGCCGACTTTGCCGAATACATCCCGGCCGGCTTCGAGCTGCCCAACCTGATCACCGTCGGTGCTGTGGACAAGGCCGGCGAGGAGACCAGCTTCTCCACCTTCGGCAAGACCGTGGTGGTCCACGCCAACGGCTTCGAGGTGGACAGCTTCCTGCCCGGCGGAGACCGCGTGAAGTTCAGCGGCACCAGCATGGCCAGCCCCCAGGTGGCCAACCTGGCGGGCAAGCTGTTCGCCCTCAAGCCGGAACTGACGGTCGCGCAGGTCAAGGACCTGATCCTCCAGGGTGCTGAGCGACGCGGCAAGGTGAACCTGATCAACCCGCGCCGCAGCGCGGAACTGGCGGGCATCAAGCTCTAGGCAGGCTCCGGCAGGTCGCTCGCGGCGGCTGCACGATTCAAACCGCCAAAAGGATTCGGGCCGGGGAAGACCCCGGCCCGAAGCGCTTGTTTCACGTGAAACAGCGGTGCGTGCGGCTTGCGAGGCCTAGCGCATCGCCTGCATGGCGGCCACGCCGATCAGCACCACGCCAAACAACATGACGGCGTAGACATACCAGGGCGTGCCCTTGGGCTTGCGCTTCTTGCGCACCGGTACCGACTGCGTGCGGGAGGCGGCCGGCGGCACCGGCTTGGGAATCGCGCCGGTCGTGGCGAAGGCGCCCACGGTGGTGGGGCCGACGGTTTCCAGCGGATCGCGCTCGTTGCGCTTGGCCTCGACGACCTCGACATTCGGATCACCCTCGGCAATCAGACGCGCGGCCTGGGTGCGAATGGTTTCCTGCTGCTTGGCGACGTCGATGACCTGCGTGGCAGCGGGTGACAGCTCGGTGCTCGCGGCCGCCGCGCCCTGTGCCTTGGCGGCCATCAGCGCGTTGAGCTGCTCCTGCGCCGGCGTCATGGGCAGCGTGGTCTGCCGGACCATCTTGTCGAACTGGCCAGGCGGAATGGTGGTGGGGCCCTCGGTGCCTTCGGTGGGCGCGCGAATGATGGTGATCGGGTCGTCGGCCGTCTGCTGCAGGAACTGCTGACGGATGTCGTCATCGATCTCCACCGCCGGCACATCGGCCGTGGGCGACATGATGCGCTCACTGATCAGACCGAGCTCGCCCAAGCGGCGGATCGCCATGAACACGCGCGGCATGGACAGGCTGGGCATCTTCTCGATGAGCGCGGCCACATCGGCCCGGCCATCGATCATGAGCAGCACCACGCGCTCGCTCTGGGTCAGCCGGTTGGACTTGTTGTAGATCTCCGAGATGCCCGCATCGGTGCGCTCCAACAAGGTATCGAACTGCATGGAAGGCCTTCCTTACCCTTTGTGCCGCGCCCGGTCTGCGTCGGGCGTCTTTGCTTTGCTGACAACTTCTGCGTCATAGCATGGCCGGCTGCGGGCCGTCGCGATGCTGTGCAGATTGGTCAACAATTGTGCACGGATTCCGCCATGCCGGCCACAGAAAATCGCCCCGGCGTGGCACGCACACCGCGCTTGCACGTCAGACTGTGTGAACTCCCACACGCGAGGCGGCCGGCGCGGGTCGGGTATCAGCGCAGATAGGCGTCCCAGGTGGTGCGCAGGATCAGCGCGCCGACCACGAAGATGAACATCCAGCGCACAAAGCCGCTGCCCTTGGCAATGGCCATGCGGCTGCCGAACTGCGAGCCCGTTAGGTTGCAGGCCGCCATCATCAGGCCCACGAGCCAGAACACATGCCCGCCCGGCAGAAACAAGGCCAGCGCGCCGAGGTTGCAGGCCACGTTGATGACCTTGGCCGAGGCAGACGCACGCAGGAAGTCATAGCCCAGCACCCGCACGAAGGCGAACACCAGAAAGCTGCCCGTGCCGGGCCCGAAGAATCCGTCATAGGCACCCAGCACCGCGCCCAGCACCATGGCCCAGACGATCTGGCCGCGCTCGCTGTGGCGCGGCGCATGCGTGCTGCCCAGGTCGTGCTTGAGCAGGGTGTAGATCCACACCGCTCCCAGCACCCAGGGCAGCAGCTTGCGCAGGAACTCGCTGGGCAGCACGGTCACACCCCAGGCGCCCACGAAGCTGAAGATCAGCGCCGCGGCTGCGCCCGCCAGCGCGGGGCGCCAGGCCATCGGCACCGATCGCGCGTAACGCAGCGCCGCCCAGGCCGTGCCCCAGATGCCCGCCAGCTTGTTGGTGCCAAACAGCGTGGCCGCCGGCGCATTGGGCAGTACCGAGAACAGCGCCGGCACCTGCACCAGCCCGCCGCCGCCCACGACCGCGTCGATGAAGCCCGCCCCGAAGGCCGCCACCGCCAGCAGTGCGATCTGCCACAGCTCCAAATTGCTCAAAGCCCCACCCTGCCCCGCTCTTGCCTGTTGGCGTTCTTGTTGTCGGCGCCGCATGCCGCAGCCGCGAGTCTGGCGGATTGGCAGCGAGTGCGCTCATGCTGATTCTGCATTCGACGGCGCCGCAATTCGACCGGCACGCGCGGCAAGCCAGCTACGGCACTCCGTACATGGGCCGCGTGACATGCATACGTGAAGTCGGAGCCCCAAAACAGCCGAAGATCCGCACACCACAAGCGGATAGCGGCTCATGATTATTTTCAATAGAAGATGAAAAAACGCGGCGCTGCGGCCGCGTTTATCAACAAAGAATTGAAAATAACCGCCGCGCCTCAGTCATCAAACAGCGCCAGCGCCACCGAATGGTCGGCATTCAGGGGCTGGAAGGCGCGGATGCGGGTCTTGGCGGTGAATTCGGCCGGCAGGCGGGTGCCGGTGAGCGCGTTGCGCACCGCCTCCAGGCGCTCCAGACTGAGCGTGGGGCTGGCGATCACGGCGTAGACCGGGATCACGTCGGTCTTGAAGAACACCGTCGCCCCGGCTGCGGTGAGCGCCTTCAGCGTGTTCTCGTCGCGCGTGGCGACCACATCGGTGAAGCCGTTCTGGATGAAGTAGGGCAGCGCATCGGCGTCCTTGGCGTCGCGCAGTTCGCGCACCTGGCGCACCACGCCGCGGCTCTTGAGCACATTGGTGGTCACGTCCAGATTGAAGGTGCCGCTGGTGGCCACGCGCAGCCCCTTCAAGCCGGCAGGGTCCTTCACGTTCACCCCCTTGCGGGCGGCCATCTGAACGATGTTGCCGCTGGTGTCCGAAGACAGGGCGACGATGCGCCAGCCATGCTCGTTCTGGGCGCGCCAGGCATCGCTGGTGAGCAGCAGCAGCAAGTCCACCTTGCCGCTTTCGATCACGCCCTTGGCATTGGTCGGCGAGACGGTCGAGACGCTGACCGGCGTGCCCAGGCGCTTGGCCAGGGCGTCGGTCACGGGGGCGAAGTTCTCGGCCACACCCACCAGGCCGGCGGTATCGCCCACGGTGTAGACAATGGCCAGGCTGGTGCGCTGCTGCGCCTGCGCGGCGCCGAGAACAGAAGCAAGAAGGAATGCAGCCAGCACGGCCGTGCGGGCGAGGAGGGAGGCAGCCATGACGAGCGCAGCTATTCGTTGATCAACGAACAGCATTCTGCCGCAGCCGAACTGCCGGCCAGCTTTCAATGGCCCCGCTTGTTGCTTTGTTTTCACACCCCTTTGCGGGATGCGGCCCCAGGGCCTCGGAGCCGCCGCCCGCTCAGGGCACGCGACGCAACTTCAGCAGCTTGCCCTGAAAGTCCTTGAGGGCAGCGTCTTTCTTGCCGGGGTCGCTGTAGTAGATGCCGAGTATGCGCAGCTCGGTGTGCTGCGCGCCGCGCAGATAGTGCACGGTCGGGCTGGTCAGATCGCCCTGTCCTTCCTGCAGCATCGCGCCGTCCGGGTCACCCGCCACGGGCTTGAGCCGGCCCGCCATGGGCTTGAAGGCATCCTTGGCCTGCACGGGGGTGCCATAGACGATGGAATTCACCATCAGCGTGTAGTTCTTGCTCTCATAGCGGCAGCCCCGCGAGACCGAACCCGCGCCGAAAGGCGTCTCCTTGCCGGCCTTGCCTTCTTCGAACTTGGTGCCCAGTGCCGCACCCACCTCGGCGGCAGTGAACGGGCAAGCCGTTGACTTGCCCTGTGCCCAGGCCAGCGGTGCGCTGCCCAGCGCGGCAGCCAAGCCCAGTGTCATCCATGTCTTGTTCATGATGCGCTCTCCCTGATCGAACACCGCGCACTAAGCGCGGCGGCTGCAAGCGTGCGCGCCCCCCGGCCACAGGGCAATACCCGGTGGCCGCGACTCCGCGCGAACGCGCGATCAGGTAAACGTGGTTCGACCTGGACGCTCAGTCGAACAGGCCCAGCGCCACCGCATGATCGGCCGACACGGCGGTGAAGGCGCGGATGCGCGTGCGGCCCTGGAAGTCCGCACCGAAGCGCTGGCCGATCACGGCCTTGCGCAGGCGCTCCAGGCGCTCCTGCGGCAGCTTGGGGTTGGCGATCAGTGCGTAGACGGGGATCTTGTCGGTCTTGAAGAAGGCTGCGGCACCCGCCTTCTCCAGGGCCGCGGCTACGGCCGGCTCGCGCGTGGCTGCGACATCCGCAAAACCGTTCTGCACGAAGTACACGAGCGCCTGCGGGTCGCGCGTCTCGCGCAGCTCGGCCACCTGCTTCTCGATCCCGTTCTGGCGCAGCAGCGCGCCGAGCACGTCGCGAGCGAAGCTGCCGTTCACCGCGATCTTGCGGCCCTTCAGATCGGCCGGCGATTTCATGGCGAGGCCCTTGCGCGCATGCAGGCTCACCACATTGCCGGCGGTGTCGTCCGACAGGGCAATGACGCGCCAGCCGGACTCGTTCTGCGCACGCCAGGCGTCGCTCGTGAGCACCAGCATCACATCGCAGCGGCCGGCGGCGATGGTGCCGGCGATCTGCGTCGGCGGAATCGCCAGCACCTCCAGCCCACCCTTGTCTCCGAGCAGCTGCACCACGGGCGCGAAGTCCTCGCGCGCATCGAGCATGCTGGCCGTATCGCCCAGGCCGCTGGACAAGCCGACCACCGTACGCGTGCCGCCTTGCGCTGCTGCGCCACCGCTCCACAGCACAGGCAGGCTCATCAGCATGAGGCGCTGCAGGGTCGCGCGGCGGGAGGGACTTCGAAGGTCGAGCGGGGGCAACATCGACGGCATGCAGGGCTCCAGATCCTTGTTCCTTTGGGGGCGGAGTCAGCTTAAACCGCGGCTCCAGCAGCCCATCGTCCTGTCGTCGAACCCGCAACGCGTGGCGTCGCCTTTGTGCCGCACTTCGTTAACTCGAGCGGCGCTGCAGGGCGCGCCGCGCCTGCGCCAGCAGCACGCGCGAATACAGCCGATGAACGCCCAGCAGAGCCCAGAACAGCACGCCAAAGTGCACGGCACCGTCCGCCCGTCGCGTAGGGATCACGGCCGATCCGAAGTACAGCCACTGGCCGGACGCATCGACGCTGGTTGATGCGTACCCAGCGGGCGCAGGGCCGACGTGCAGCCAGGAGCGGGTCGCACCCGCCAGATCACACAGCAGGATCTGGTTGGCGCTGCGCTCCTCGACCCGCCAGGCGGAGAAGTGCTGCGTCTCGGCGCGCGCCAGGCGCTGCGCGTCGGCGTCCGTCGCGGGGCGGCGCAGCAGCAGACCGATCAGCGCGCGCTCGAGCTTGAACACGCCACCGGTGTAGAAGGCCTCCAAAAGCTGCGGCAGCGTCACCGCGCCCGGCGCCGGCACGCCATAACAGTCGGTATAGGCCTGCTGCTGCGCATAAGGCTGCAGCAGGCTGTCGGCCGGCAGGGGCAGGCGTGCAATGGACGGCATGGGCGGACTCGGGGGGCTGACGGGCAGCGACAGGGCCCGTCTTTACTTGCCGATGCAAAAGCGCGAAAAGATCACGCCCAGCAGATCGTCCGCGGTGAACTCGCCGGTGATTCTGCCCAGCGCCTCCTGCGCCAGGCGCAGCTCCTCGGCAAAGAGATCAAGCACGCGGTCGCTCTGCGCAGCGTGTTCAGCCGCTACGTTCAGGTGCTCGCGCGCCAGCCGGAGCGCCTGCAGATGCCGCTCGCGGGCGATGAAGCGCCCCTCGCCCGAACCGCCCTGCCAGCCGGCCACGGCCAGCAGCTCGCGGCGCAGGGCATCAATACCGGCGCCGGTCTTCGCGCTGAGGTACAGACGCTCGCCTTCCGCATGCGCTTGGGCCGCAGGCGCGAGGTCGATCTTGTTGACCACTGTCCGCCGCGCCACGCCGGCAGGCAGCCGCGCATCGATGTCCTTGGCCATCGCTGCGTCGGCATGCTGCGCATCGACCAGATGCAGGATCACATCCGCGCTGCGCACGGCCTCCCAGGTGCGCTCGATGCCGATGCGCTCCACCTCGTCGGTCGCATCGCGCAGGCCGGCGGTGTCGATCACCACCAGCGGCACGCCGTCGATCTGGATGGTCTCGCTCACGCGGTCGCGGGTGGTGCCGGCAATCGGCGTGACGATCGCCACCTCCGTGCCGGCCAAGGCATTCAGCAGCGAGCTCTTGCCCACATTGGGCTCGCCCACCAGCACCACTTTCAGGCCCTCGCGCAGCAAGGCGCCCTGCCGCGCGCTGGCGAGCGTCGCCTCCAGCTGCGCACGAATCTCCGCCAGCTGGCCGCGCGCATTGGCCTTCTCCAGAAAGTCGATCTCCTCTTCCGGGAAGTCCAGCGTGGCTTCGACCAGCATGCGCAGGTGCGTGATGCGGTCCATCAGCCCGTGCACCTCACGCGAGAACGCGCCGGAGAGCGACGCCGCCGCGCCGCGCGCCGCCGCCTCGGTGCTGGCCTCGATCAGATCCGCCACGCTCTCGGCCTGCGCCAGATCGAGCTTGCCGTTCTCGAAGGCGCGCCGCGTGAACTCCCCCGGCTGCGCCACCCGCAGGCCGATGCTGCTGCCTGCCTCGAGCACCCGCGCGAGCAGCAGCTGCATCACCACCGGCCCGCCATGGCCCTGCAGCTCCAGCACGTCGTCGCCGGTGTAGGAATGCGGCGCGGGAAACCACAGGGCGATGCCCTGATCGATCGGCGCGCCGGCGGCGTCCAGAAACGCGCCGTAGCTCGCGTGGCGCGGTGCCAGCGTCTTGCCCAGCAAGGGCTGCATCAGCGGCGCGAGCAGCGCCCCACCCTTGCCGCCCGAGATGCGCACCACCCCGATACCACCGCGCCCGGGGGCGGTGGCGATGGCGGCAATCGGCGTGCTTTGGGGGGTCATTCAGAAGGGCTTTCCGCTTGTCTGGTGCTGAAGGCGGGGTTTCGCCGGACATGCCCGGCGCCGCCTGAAGAGGTGAAGCCGGGCAAGGGCCAGCACAGCTGGACCCCGGATGAACGGCGAGCGCGTGCAAGCGCGAGACTCGTCGCGCCTGCCAGCGCGAGCCCCGTTGCGCCACTGTCCGCTTGTCTGGCGCGGGTTTTGAGGCATTTTGCCTTGGAGAGGCGCATGGATGCTGGGTCTACGTTTTGGGCTTCACGTAAAAACGCCCGCTGTGTGCGGGCGTTCATTCTTGCGCTGTTTCTACCCCCAGTGGGGGGGCAAGGGGGAGTAGATCAACCCCGGGGGCATACAAGATGCAGATTTACCGCATCTTGTATCCCTGCTTTTCGAGCTGGCGGTAGATCCACCACTGCTGCGCAATCGACAGCACGTTGTTCACGATGTAGTACAGCACCAGGCCACTGGGGAAGAACAGGAACATCACGGCAAACACGGCCTGCATGATCATCAGGATGCGGGCCTGCATCGGGTCCGGCGGCGTGGGGTTGAGCTTGAACTGGGCCCACATGGTCACGGCCAGGACGATCGGCAGGATGTACCAGGGGTCCGGCGTGGAGAGGTCCTTGACCCAGAGCAGCCAGGGGGCGTGGCGCATCTCGACGCTGCCCAGCAGCACCCAGTAGAGGGCCAGGAAGACCGGGATGGTGATCAGGATGGGCAGGCAGCCGCCCAGGGGGTTGATCTTCTCGGTCTTGTAGAGCTCCATCATGGCCTGATTGAGCTTCATCTTGTCGTCGCCGTACTTCTCGCGCAGGGCCATCATGCGCGGCGTGACCTGCTTCATCTTGGCCATGCTCTTGTAGGCGGTGGCCATGGGGAAATAGAAGATCGCCTTGATGATGATGGTCAGGAAGATGATGGCCCAGCCCCAGTTGCCCAGGATCGTGTGCAGCCACATCAGCAGGTAGTACATCGGCTTGGCGATCACGGTCAGCCAGCTGTAGTCCACCACCAGATCCAGACCCGGGGCGACCTTCTTGAGCATCTGCTGGTCCTGCGGGCCGATCAGCAGCACGGCCTCGTGCTCGACCTTGCCGGCCGGGGCCACGCTGGGCAGGTTGGCCAGATAGCCGATCCGGTAGCCCAGACCATTGGGGTCCTTGTCGGCGTAGTAGTTGCGCTCCAGGCCCTGCGGCGGCACCCAGGCAGAGACAAAGTAGTGCTGGATCATCGACACCCAGCCGTTGTTGCCGCTCTTGCTGTGGCTGGGCTTGCCCTTGGCGATGTCCTCGAAGGGAATCTTCTGGAACTTGTCGGCCTCGGTGTACATGGCCGGGCCGGTGAAGGTATGGATGAAGTAGTCGTTGATGCCGGCGGAGACCTTGTCACCGTGGCGGCGCAAATGGCTGTAGACGGCGGGCACCACCGGCTCGGCGCGCAGGTTCTCCACGGTCAGGCGCTGCTTGATGCTGTAGCTGCCGGGTTCGAGCATGTAGGTGCGCGTCAGTCGCAGCCCGCCCTGCTCAGCCGTCAGGCTCAGCACATTGGCCGGCGTGCCGGGCACCACGGTGAAGGCACTCAGGTGCGTGGGCACCTCACTGCCGGCCAGCAGCAGGCCGCTCTCGGCCACGTAGGGCTTGCCCGGCTCGTTGGACAGCAGCACGAAGTTGTCCTTCAGGCTGCGGTCGGCCTTGTGCTGCAGCAGCTCGGCGCGCTCCACCACACCGCCCTTGGTGTTGATCGAGAGCTTGAGCACATCGTTGGCCAGGGTCAGCACCTCGCCCTTGAACTCGGTGGCAGCGGGTGCGGCAGGGCTTGCGGCGCCAGGCGTGGCGGCGCTCGCCGTGCCCGTGACCGCCGGCTGCGACAGACCCACACCCGGTGCTGCGGGCGGCGTGCCCGCCTTACCCTGCTGCTGGGTCTGTGTGGTCTGCGGGCCGAACATCGAGGGCTGGCCGGTGTACTTGAGCCAGGCGTCCCAGAGGAAGATCAGGGAGAAGCCGAAGATCGCCCACAGAATGAAGCGCTGCGTGTTCGAATTCATGAATGCGGTTTGGGGTTGGGTGATGCGGGGTTGGGTGATGCAGGTGAAGCAGCGGGTTCGGCCGCGGCCGGCGCGCCATCGCGCTCGGTGTGTCCGGTCAGTGCACTCGGGCTGGAAGTCGACGCGGCAGTGCAGGCACAGCGGGGCTTGAAGAGCCGCCCGTCGTCCGGAACCGGGTCCGGTCCGCCTTCGCACCAGGGGTTGCAGCGGGCAATTCGCCAGGCGGTCAGTAATGTACCCCGCGCCGCACCATGCTTCCTGACGGCCTCCATGCCGTAGGCCGAACAACTCGGGGTAAACCTGCAAGAGCGCCCGACAATCGGTGAACCGACGTAGCGATACACGCGGATCAGGCCCAGCAACAGGGCCGAAGGCAGATCGACCAGCCAGGCCGCGAGCTGGCGCAGCCGGTTCGCTGGCGTCATGATGCGGCTCCGCCGCTTGCGGGCGTGCTCGCGGCGCGCGCAAGACTGGCGGCCCGGCGCTGCACGTCAACCCAAAGTTGCGTCAGCTCCTCGTGCAGCTGCGGCGCATGGGGGTTGAACCCGGCGCCGGTCAGGCGCACGAACACATCGCAGGCCGGCGTGCTCGCCAGGCGCTCGATCTCGAAGTGATTCCGGATCAGGCGCTTGATCCGGTTGCGGTCCACCGCATGATTGAAGTGCCGCTTGGCCACCACCAGCCCCAGGCGGTGGCGCAGCGCAGCGGCTGAGGTGGGCGTCAGCGGCGGCGTACGAACCTGCACCAGCACCTGGAAGTGCGCGCTGCGCAGCCGCACCCCCGCAGATACCGGGCTTGCGCTGGCCGAAGCAGCCGGCTTGCGCATGAAGGCGGCCGCAAAGGCAGCGGACTCATGCAGGCGGCGGGACTTCAAACGGCCCATCGTGCGGCTTCGGCAAGGAGGCTTTGGGGTACAGCGGACATCGGCGGCAGGACGCTCGGTCGGCGATCAGGCCATGGCTGATCTGATCTGGCCCGGCAGGCAACAAAAAAGCGGCCGCTCGGGCCGCTCTTTGTACGTCTGCATCCGGTGCCGGGGGAAGGATCCGACAGGCGCTGCCTGTGCCGGACCGAACCCTGACGGAGCCTCGCCAGATCCGGCGCGACGCAGCTTGCGCAGCGTCAGCGCAGCATCAGGCCACGGCCAGGCGCTTGCGGCCCTTGGCGCGGCGTGCGTTCAGGACGGCGCGGCCGCCCTTGGTCTTCATGCGGGCACGGAAACCGTGGGTGCGCTTGCGGCGGATGACGGAGGGTTGGAAGGTGCGTTTCATGGTCGCTCTCAGTATTCGAAGCAGTGATTTCGTGTTGGCTGCGTGCTTGTCTGCGCGGCCCGCGTTGGGAACCGGCAGTGTGTCCGTTCATCCTGCACCCTGAGGTGCCGGCGCGGCATGCTGCAGCCCTTGGCCCGACCTATTGCTTCAAAGCGTCCGTCTTGGTGGCCGGGAGCCGCATGCGCCGCAACCCGTCCAGCAAGCCAAGCCCATCAGGGCAACTCAGCCGGCGTGTTCCCTGATGGTGCGTACGCTCGGCATCCGCAAAGCGCCCGAAGAATCAGGAAAAGCCCATGATTAGAGCCCAGAAAAGCCTTATCTGTCAACGAGTTAAGCCGCGGCCTCATTGCGGCCGCTAGAGCATGGCCTCGGGCCAGCCTGGGCGCGACCCGCCGCGCCGGTTGCTTGAATGGCCCGTCTGCGCCAAAAAAGTGAACTGCCACGGCCGTGCGTGGCGCCGTGAAGGCGAGCGGTCACTCACCACAATTGGAGGGCTGCGGCGCAGGTCGAAATTCCGCAAACGCCTGTCGCAAACCCTAGGACAAACGCCCGAACGCAGGTGTACGCTGTGGATAACCGCCTCAAGAGGGCGTTTGGCAGCACTAATCAACATCACAATATGAATAAGTACACACGAGGTTGGGAGACCTCAGGCCGCGCAGCCGCACCGGGCGCAGCGGTCTGCGACGAGGCCGAGGTGTCGCGCAAATTGACTTGTGCGCATCAACGAGTTCAGTCCTTCATCGAACCCCCCCGGCCGGACGCCTGCTGAACCATGTCGAACGCATCTGCATCTGCCAGCCCCTTCGGGCTGGCCGGGGGCGAGCTTTCCCCCATGGATTCGGCATCGCATGCCGGTGACCACTTCTGGGCCCGCTGCTGCGAGCGCTTGGGCAATCAGCTCACGCGTGAACAGTTCGTGGCCTGGGTCAAGCCGATCTCGGCCGGCGCCTACGACGCCGATGCCCGCCGCCTGACGCTGCTGGCCCCCAACCGGGCCAAGGCCGAGCACTTCCGCGGCGAATACCTGCGCGAGGTACAGAGCTGGACCGAAGAACTCTTCGGCTACCGCGTCGATCTCAACCTGGAGATCGGCAGCCCGGCCGCAGGCTCGGGCACACCGGCCAGCCAGCCGAGCGCCCATGGCGCGGGCATTGAGACTTCGGGCGGTCCGGCACCCTTGGCCAGCCTGCTGCAAGGCGCGGCTGAATCCGCCGCGGCAGCCAACAGCAATTCCGGCGCGTCCGTGCCGCCGGCCGCCGCAATGATCGACGTGCAGGAACGCACGCGCGTCAACACCGTGCTGCGCTTTGACAACTTCGTCTCGGGCAAGGCCAACCAGCTGGCCCGCGCAGCCGCCCTGCAGGTCGCCGACAACCCCGGCGTCTCCTACAACCCCTTCTTTCTGTACGGCGGCACCGGCCTGGGCAAGACCCACCTGATCCACGCCATCGGCAATGCCATGCTGGATGCCAAGCCGGATGCACGGGTGCGCTACATCCATGCCGAGCAATACGTGGCGGACGTGGTGCGGGCCTACCAGCGCAAGGACTTCGATGCCTTCAAGCGCTACTACCACTCGCTCGATCTGCTGCTGATCGATGACATCCAGTTCTTTGCCGGCAAGGAGCGCACTCAGGAGGAGTTCTTCTACCTGTTCGAGGCGCTCACCGCCGCCAAGAGCCAGATCATCATCACCAGCGACACCTATCCCAAGGAGCTCTCTGATATTGATGAGCGCCTGAAGAGCCGCTTCGACGCCGGGCTGACCGTGGCCATCGAGCCGCCGGAGCTGGAAATGCGCGTGGCCATCCTGCAGCAGAAGGCCGAAGAACTGGGCAAGCTGCTGGAAAGTGAAGTGGCCTTCTTCATCGCCAAGCACCTGCGCAGCAATGTGCGCGAACTGGAAGGTGCGCTGAAGAAGGTCGTGGCTTACTGCGACTTCCACGGCAAGACCATCACCCTGGACACCGCCAAGGACGCCTTGCGCGACCTGCTGCAGGTCTCGCGCGGCCAGATCTCCATCGAAGTGATCCAGAAGACCGTCGCGGACTATTACAAGATCAAGGTCGCCGACATGTACTCCAAGCGCCGCCCGGCCAACATTGCCGTGCCGCGCCAGGTGGCCATGTATCTGGCCAAGGAACTGACCCAGAAGAGCCTGCCGGAGATCGGCGAGCTGTTTGGCGGCCGGGACCACACCACCGTGCTCCACGCCGTGCGCAAGATCGGCACCGAGCGCGGCAAGGACGTCCAGCTCAATCACACCCTGCATGTGCTGGAGCAGACGCTGAAGAGCTGAGACCCAGCGCAGGCGGAGGGTTGATAACCCACCCCGAGCAGGTACTCACTATCGCATTTTCCGCTTGCCCAGCCTCGATCTTCAAAAATGTGTCCTGAGATGCCCAGTCCGTCCTGCCTGCGCCGGTCCGCTCTGCGCAGGCCACACGACCCGGCCGACAAATGGCCTGTGCCAGGCTGATCCGGCCAGGTGCCGTGACCCCCAAAAAGCCCCGTTTTCACCCCCACTCAAGTTGCTTCAAAACCCAATGTTCGGTACTGTGGACAAGCGAGTACAACGCCGTTGGCAGAATGTGGATAACTCGTGTCTTGCGGCAAACGCAGGAAGTTATCCACATTTCGTGCGCGGCCCTGTACTTCCTTATTCACAGGCAAAACAAGAGGCTAACTCGTTGATCTGCAAGGCGTTTTTGCCTTGTCCACAGACGAGCCCCGCCCTTGTTACCTATTACCAACAATAAGGAAAGACTTATGCAATTGGTCAAAGCCAGCCGCGACGCCCTCCTCAAGCCGCTGTCGACCGTCTCCGGCATCGTCGAACGCCGCCACACGCTGCCCATCCTGGCCAACCTGCTGATGAAGAAGACGGGCGAGTCCGTCTTCTTCCTGGCCACCGACATCGAAATCCAGATCACCACCGCCGGCGAATTCGGCGTGGGCAAGGACGACGTCGCCACCACGGTGAATGCGCGCAAGCTGCTGGACATCCTGCGCGCCCTGCCGGAATCCGGCGAAGTCACGCTCAGCCACGCCAGCAAGAAGCTCACGATCCAGTCCGGCAAGAGCCGCTTCTCGCTGGCCACCCTGGATGCCGCCGAATTTCCCACCGTGGCGCAGCCCGAGGCCTGGGGCGCGCAGTTCAGCCTGACACAGAAGGCGCTGAAGCACCTGATCTCCATGGTGCACTTCGCCATGGCGCAGCAGGACATCCGCTACTACCTCAACGGCCTGCTCTTCGTCACCGACGGCAACTACGTCAAGGCCGTGGCCACCGATGGCCACCGTCTGGCCTTCTGCCAGACCAAGGTGGATGCCAGCCTGCCCAAGCACGAGGTCATCATCCCGCGCAAGACGGTCATGGAGCTGCTGCGCCTGATGGATGAGTCCGAAGACCCGGTGGCGATCGCCGTGGCCAACAACCAGATCAAGTTCAACTTCGGCAACATCGAGCTCATCAGCAAGCTGGTGGAAGGCAAGTTCCCGGACTACACGCGCGTTGTCCCGCAGGGCTACACCAAGCTCTTCACCGTGGACCGCGGCCTGATCCAGGGCGCCCTGCAGCGCGCCGCGATCCTGACCAGCGACAAGTTCAAGGGCGTGCGCTGGGCCGTGGCCGACAACCTGCTGAAGATCAACTCCACCAACGCCGACCAGGAAGAAGCCTTCGAGGAGCTCGACATCGATTGGCCGCACGGCGGCGTGGAGATCGGCTTCAACGTCAGCTACCTGCTGGATGTGCTGGCCAATCTCAAGGTGCCGGCGATCCAGATCGGGCTGAACGACCCCAATGCCAGCGCCCTGATCACCCTGCCCGATAATGGCGACTTCAAGTACGTCGTGATGCCGATGCGAATCTGATCACCACACCGACCGGGCCCTGCAAGCACCTTGCGGGGCGCCAGCCAAAGGGGCCACGTTGAAGCCAGCGTCGCCCCTTCGGCGTTTTTATTCAGCCCCCGAAAAGCGCAACCAGTTCACTTTTCCACGGCTGCAAACGTGCAAAGCCTGCACGCGATTGAGTAGAAAAGCATGTCCGAACCCATCGAAAACACCGCGCCCGACCATCTTCCGAAGCCTGCCGCCGCCGGCAACGCAGACGACTACGGCGCCAGCTCGATCCAGATCCTCGAAGGCCTGGAGGCCGTGCGCAAGCGGCCCGGCATGTACATCGGCGACACCTCGGACGGCACCGGCCTGCACCATCTGGTGTTCGAGGTGCTGGACAACTCGATCGACGAAGCCCTGGCCGGCTTCTGCACCGAGATCACGGTCACCATCCACAGTGACAACAGCATCAGCGTCATCGACAACGGCCGCGGCATCCCCACCGGCATCAAGTTCGACGACAAGCATGAACCCCGCCGCAGCGCCGCAGAAATCGCCCTGACCGAGCTGCACGCCGGCGGCAAGTTCAACCAGAACAGCTACAAGGTCTCCGGCGGTCTGCACGGCGTGGGCGTGAGCTGCGTGAACGCGCTGTCCAAGTTCCTGCGCCTGACCGTGCGCCGCGACGGCCACGTGCACTACATCGAGTTCGCCAAGGGCGCGGTGCAGAACCGCCTGCTCGAGCAGCGCGAAGGCGTGGAAGTCTCGCCCATGAAGATCATCGGCGAGACCGACAAGCGCGGCACCGAGGTGCACTTCCTGCCGGACGAAGAGATCTTCACGAACGTCGAGTTCCACTACGAGGTGCTCGCCAAGCGCATCCGTGAGCTGAGCTTCTTGAACAATGGTGTGGCCATCAAGCTGGTGGACCAGCGCACCGGCAAGGAAGAAGACTTTGCCTTCGCCGGCGGCGTGCAGGGCTTTGTGCAGTACATCAACAAGGCCAAGAGCGTGCTGCATCCCAACATCTTCCACGCCGTGGGCGAGAAGCAGGCCGAGAACGGCCTGACCATTGGTGTGGAAGTGGCCATGCAGTGGAACGACGGGTTCAACGAATCCGTGCTCTGCTACACCAACAACATCCCTCAGCGCGACGGCGGCACCCACCTCACCGGCCTGCGCGCCGCGATGACCCGCGTCATCAACAAGTACATCGAGGAAAACGAGCTCGCCAAGAAGGCCAAGGTCGAGACCAGCGGCGACGACATGCGCGAAGGCCTGACCTGCGTGCTCTCCGTCAAGGTGCCCGAACCCAAGTTCTCCAGCCAGACCAAGGACAAGCTCGTCAGCTCCGAAGTGCGCCTGCCCGTGGAAGACATCGTCTCCAAGGCCCTGACCGACTTCCTGCTCGAGAAGCCCAACGACGCCAAGATCATCTGCGGCAAGATCGTCGAAGCCGCCCGCGCCCGCGAAGCCGCCCGCAAGGCCCGCGAAATGACACGCCGCAAGGGTGTGCTTGAAGGCGCCGGCCTGCCCGGCAAGCTGGCGGACTGCCAGGAGAAAGACCCCGCCCTGTGCGAGCTCTACATCGTCGAGGGTGACTCCGCCGGCGGCTCCGCCAAGCAGGGCCGCGACCGGAAGTTCCAGGCCATCCTGCCCCTGCGCGGCAAGGTGCTCAACGTGGAGAAGGCGCGCTTCGACAAGCTCATCACCAGCGAGCAGATCACGACGCTGATCACCGCGCTGGGCACCAGCATCGGGCCGGACTTCAACATCGACAAGCTGCGCTACCACCGCATCATCATCATGACCGATGCCGACGTGGACGGCGCGCACATCCGCACCCTGCTGCTCACCCTGGTCTACCGCCAGATGACGCAGATTGTCGAGCGCGGCCACGTCTACATCGCCCAACCGCCGCTCTACAAGGTCAAGGCCGGCAAGGAAGAGCGCTACCTCAAGGACGACGCCGAGGAAGCCGCCTTCATGATGCAGCTCGCCCTGCGCGATGCACAGCTCATCCCGCGCGCGGGCGCCACGCCCATCAGCGGTGAAGCCCTGGGCGAGCTCGCCCGCCAGAACGTGCTGGCCGAAGCCGTGCTCAACCGCCTCTCACGCATCATTGACGAACGTGCCCTGCAGGCCATTGCCGAAGGCGTGGAGCTCAAGCTGGATTCTGCCGACGAAGCCCAGGCCTCCGCCGCCGCCCTGCAGGCGGCGTTGGGCAATGGCACCGTGCATGTCTATGCCAAGACGGACGAGAAGACCGACAAACCGTATCTGGCCATCCACCGCGCCATCCACGGCAACACCAAGATCACCCTGATCGACCAGGACTTCGTGCATGGCGCGGACTACGGCATCCTCGTGCACGCCGCCAAGACCTTCAAGGGTCTGGTCGGTGAAGGCGCTGTCGTTGCCCGCGGCGAAGGCGACAAGCGCCGCGAGATCCCGGTCGACGACTTCCGCAGCGCCATGCGCTGGCTGCTGTCCGAGGCCGAGCGCGGCATCAGCAAGCAGCGCTACAAGGGTCTGGGCGAGATGAACCCCAGCCAGCTCTGGGAAACCACCATGGACCCCACCGTGCGCCGCCTGCTCAAGGTCCAGATCGAAGACGCCATCTCCGCCGACGGCATCTTCACCACGCTGATGGGCGACGAAGTCGAACCCCGCCGCGCGTTCATCGAGAGCAACGCGCTGTATGCGTCGAATATCGATGTGTGACGCGTCTCATGTGACGTTGTCCATCGGAGTTTTTCCGAAGCACGGAATGCCCATAGATAACCAGCTGTTCATATTGCGACTACGCAACTCGTCGAAAAAGTCTCGGTAACTAATTACGCTTTCACGGTTTGCGTACTCTGTGTATACCGATGCTTTGAAACGCTCAGGTACGACCAAGAAGATGCTGTGGTCCGAAAGCTTGTCCAAGGTAGCGCTCGTGATGTTCTCATCAAGAGTACCGAGATAGATAGGACAGTTCTTGCTTTCACTGACGACTTGCTTCCATCGCTCTCTAAGAGTCGTTTTAAGCGTTAAGATCAATGCGTGGTCACCTCGCAGAGTGTCGTTCTCGTAGGTGGAAGCATTCGGCAGCACGAAGTCAGGTTTGCTTCCATCGAACATGTTCTGAGCGGCAAACGGTATACCGCCTGCGTTGAGAGTTCGCGCTACGACCGTTTCAAAGGATCCACCCGCGCGCGAAGCACGTGCCTGCGATGCGCTTAAAAACACTCTGTAGAGCTCATCGAAATTTTCAATACACGCCATGACTGCGCGTTTTGAATCGATTTGCGAGTCACCGGCAAAAATCGACCGGACGAGTTGCATCCCGTAAGTTTTGGCTTCATCGAGTCGATAGATCGCAAATTCAATCTCTCTAGTGATGTCGAAAATTGCATCACCCGGTGCTGAAATTCGAAACGGATCAAGATCTGTTTCGCCAGTGCGGATCTTCCAGACTCTGAAAGCTGCATCGCTCACTTCTGTTCGTGACTTCCGTTTGAACGCTTTAGTGAAGGCTAGAAAGCGTTCGTATCCTTGATCTAGAGCCGCGAGTATTTCAAGGACAAATGACTGCAACTCAGTGAGCCTCGGTCGTAGATCAAGTTGGGAGCACTCAAAAATGCGGCAATGGAAGTCGCTTCGAATGCCGAAGACCTCGGAGACGTACTCAATCAGCGCCTCATTCGCGGCGTCTACCGTTAAAGCGACGTACTGACCTGCAGGATCTTTCGGCTTGAAAATGAGGAAAAGGCTAGCGGGTGCAAGAGAATCAAACTCACTCCGTGGGTTCGTGGTCAAGTGATTTTCTGCTGCACCTTTGTCGGAGTACCAGATAAACCTAGATGGATAAACCTTTCCAATTGCTGGCCAGTAGATATTGATCGAGGCAGAGCGGTTATGCGGCTTTTTAGGATCTTCTTGAAGTGGTGGGAAAAAATGCTTCTCGCGAATCTCAGCAGGAAGCAGCGGCCCGGCTTGGTTACTGAACCACTTGC
Source organism: beta proteobacterium AAP99 (assembly GCA_001295775.1). Lineage (GTDB taxonomy): Bacteria > Pseudomonadota > Gammaproteobacteria > Burkholderiales > Burkholderiaceae_C > Piscinibacterium. The sequence continues at coordinate 197,860 of LJIA01000002.1, read as the reverse complement.
CACTCTCTTCATTCCAGATAGCCCACTGCCGATCGTTCTTTGCGAGCTTCTTTACGAGGACACTTTCAGACCTCTCGGCTAGCCGTTGAATCGTTTCTTCTGAGATGTCTTCGGGTTCGGCGAAGTACTTCCCACGGTCTCGTGTCTGATGGGAACCAAACTTCGAGTTGGTCGATGAGGTCATGTCGAAGCCTTCTAAACCTGATTGGCACCATCGGCCGTCGCTGATCCGCCGTTCAATATCAACTTCGTGAGCCTGGTGAGACCCAGTGAAGAGCACTGACACTCCCAGACGACGAGAACACGCCATCCGCCGCGCCGGAGCAAACGCGTGTTTCGCTTATCCCTTGCAATATTGGCGGAGAACTTTTCGCGCCAGAACTCAGTATTAGTTGAAGGCGTAGTGGCAAAACGGCATCCACGGTGCCTGTGCCAAAAGCATCCGTGTACGAACACTACTGCGCCGTATCTGGGCAGAACGATGTCGGGCCTTCCCGGCAGGTCTTTGCGGTGAATACGGAATCGGAACCCCGCTCTGTGCAGATAGCTGCGCACAATGAGCTCCGGCTTAGTGTTCTTTCCACCAATCCGACTCATCATCCGGCTGCGCGCTGCAGCGTCTACGACGTCTGCCATCTTTTGTTCGTAGCGAAGAGTTCCGGCTGATTGGCTGCTCCATCCGACAAGAACGGCCGCATCAAGCGAGCGACTTCGTGAATCACGGGAATCACCACTGAGTTGCCGAACTGCTTGTAGGCACGTGTATCCGATACGGGAATGCGGAACGTATCCGGAAAACCCATCAACCTAGCGCACTCCCGAGGAGTCAGTCGCCGCGGCCTCGATCTGGGGCCTTGGTCGATCAGGATCTCTGATCCGTCCTTGTAGTAGCGCGCAGACAGTGTCCGTGCTGTCTGCTTCGGCGTGACTAGGCCGAAGCCAAATCCATTGCCCTTTTCCTGGTGCTTGGCTTTGTAAGCCTGCAAATACTCCCAGAGCTTGGGTGTCAGTGTGTACTTGTCGTGCACACGCTTTCTCGAATGATCGAAGAAGCGATCCTCGTCCCAAGGCAGTTGCGGTTCGGTGCCGTCCGTGCGGTGCAGGATGCTGGCCAGCGTCTGTTCATCCTTGGGCGGCAGATCGAGCATGTCCCAGTCAAAGGCTGTGCCCTCGCGGAAGCCGACGATGATGATCCGCTCGCGGTGCTGCGGAACAAAGTGCGCGGCGTCGATGATCTTGTAGTGGACGTCGTAGCCCAATTCTTGGGTGAGTGTCCGATGGATGACGTCAAACGTGCGCCCCCTGTCGTGAGACTTGAGATTCTTCACGTTCTCCAGAAGGAAAGCACGTGGCCGGTGGTGCGCAATGATGCGCGCCACATCGAAGAACAGGGTGCCCTGCGTTTCATCAGCAAAGCCATGCGCACGACCAAGCGCATTCTTCTTGGAGACACCTGCAATCGAGAACGGCTGACAGGGAAACCCGGCAAGCAGCAGATCATGCTCGGGGATCTGGCGCTCCTCGACCATCGTGATGTCGCCATTGATGGGGTGGTCACTTGGGTAATTGGCCGCGTAGCTTTTCTGTGCGTAGCTGTCCCACTCGCTGGTGAAGACGCACTGCCCGCCAAAGCTCTCGAATGCCTGGCGGATGCCGCCTATGCCTGCAAAGAGATCAATGAACCGGAATGCCGCTTCCGGCCGAGCCAGCGGCTCCTGAAATGGCAGGAGATGCTGCAGGGCGCCGCGAACTTGCAGATATGGCCGCGGCTCTGTCTCCCCGGTCTTCCAGCGCTGCAATGTCCGAACGGACACTTGCAGAGCCTCAGCAATCGTCCGGATAGGATGAACCTGCTCCGCTGCAATGATGTACTCGACGGACGGGTGCTCGGCGGTGCGATACTCCTGTATGCGCATTCAGTGTTTCTCCTGTCGCTGGGAACGTTTTGCGACATTATGTCGTTGAACCGACCCGGTTTGGCGCCGTGCGACCAAATTCTTTTGATCTCACTGTCGCAGTCCCATCCCGTGAGCTTGCCGTTGAAGTCATGGTCGAAATTCGCCGACTGATCGAAGCCCCTCCGCGTACCGGCTGCCTCGACGCGATCTTCGTCCGCCCCGCCCGCGGCACCCCGGCCCAAGCATTCCAAGAAGCCCTCGCCATCGAAGGCCGAGGGCTGTTTGGTGATCGCAGTGCCAACAAGGCTAGCCGCGCGCCCGGGGGCGGCAAGCGGCAGGTCACGCTCATTCAGGCGGAGCATCTGCCGCTGATTGCGGCCTGGCTGGGCAAGCGCTCGATCGACCCGGCCCTGCTGCGCCGCAACCTGGTGGTGAGCGGCCTGAACCTGATCGGCGCGCGCTCGCCGTTTCCGGACCAGCGCCTGCTGCTGCGCGTGGGCGAGGAGGTGGTGCTGGAACTCACCGGCCCCTGCGACCCCTGCAGCAAGATGGAAGCGGTGCTAGGCCCCGGCGGCTACAACGCCATGCGCGGCCATGGCGGCATGACGGCGCGGGTGCTGCAGGGCGGCACGCTGCGCATGGGGGATGAGGTGCGGGTGGTGGGCGGCTGAGCGTCGCTCGGCGCATCGTTGCTCGATCGGCGGGGCGGGTCTGCAGCGGTTTTCCGCTTGTCCCAAGCCATTCTTCAGGCGATTTAGCCTGAAGAGGCGCACCCAGCCTTGATTCGGAATCGAAGAAGTCCATTCCATGCGCCTCTTCAAGCCAAAATGGCTGGAAACGCCCGCCAGACAAGCGGAAAGGCAGCTGTTCAGTGCCTGGCCGCGTTCACTTTTCCTGAACACGCGGAAAAATTGAACAGCACTGCCGACGTCCACCCACAATCCGCAGCTCTCCCGCCATCAGGCCTGCAACGCTGGCCCGCACCCAACAATGACCCCCGCCACCCCGCCCCGGCCCCAACTCCTCGCCACCCACCGCTCCATCCGCAGCTTCAAGCCGCAGCCGATCGACGCCGATCTCATCACCGAGGTGCTGGGCGAGGCGGTGGCGGGTGGGTCGTCCTCGGGCAACCTGAACAGCTTCTCGATGGTGCTGACGCAGGACGAGGCGCGCAAGCGGCGGCTCTATGAACTGCACTTCGAGCAGGAGATGGTGCTGCAGGCGCCGCTGGTGGTGACCTTCTGCGCGGACTTTCATCGCACGCGGCGCTGGCTGGCGCGCCGCGGTGCGCGGGACAACTTCAACAACCTCATCGGCTGGCACGTGGCGGCCTTCGACGCGATGATCGTGGCGCAGAACGCCTGCCTGGGCTTCGAGGCGCGCGGCCTGGGCATCTGCTACATGGGCACCACGCTCCACTCCATGCAGGCGATTGCGGACTTTCTGGAGCTGCCGCCCACCTGCCTGCCGGTGACGAGCATCGTGGTCGGTCACCCGGCCGAAGACCCGCCCAAGCGCGACCGCCTGCCGCTGCAGGCCTTCATCCACCACGAGCGCTATCAGGACCCTTCGGACGCCGAGCTGGACGCGATCTATGCCGACCGCGAGGTGAAGGGCTGGGCGCGCTACATGAGCATGCCGCGCCTGAAGGCCCTGGCCGAGCAGGAGGGCATCACCAGCCTGGCGCAGTTCTATACCAGCAAGGTGAAGTACGACCCGGACACCTTTGCCAAGGACAGCGCCGCGCTGCGCGAGACGCTGAAGGCGCGGGGGTTTCTGCAGGAGTGAATGGGCCGCTGTAGAGGCCACCTGAAGCGATTCGCTGGAGGGACCCGCTGAAGTGGCCTCTCACGAGGCCCGCAGAAGCAGCCTGCTTGAGAGGCGCAGATCTCAGGCGATCTGCATGGCGCGCTCCAGCGCTTGCCCAGCGGCAAAGCAGATCTGGGCAAAGCCTGCGGAGACGCGGCGGTCTTCAGCGGCCTGCTTCCAGAACGCGAGCGCGACAGGCGCCGCCGCCAGCCATGCGGCGCGATGCTCGGGGCGCGGCAGCGGCGGCTGCCATATCGCACCTGCAAGCGCACCCGCCGGCGCGCCGGGCACTTCGCCACCGGGCAGCGGCGCAAAGGCCATGGGCAGCATGTCGTACACCGGCGCGAGTGCCAGCCGCGGCCTGAGCGGGGCACGAGCGCGCGACGCGCCCTCGGCTGATTCTGTATTGCGCTCCGCATCGCGCTCGGTCGGCGTCATCGACCGATCAGCGGGTGCCGCGTCGAGCGGGATCAAGCTCAGATTGCCGAGATGCATGTCGGTGTTGGCGATCAGGCGCCCGAACCACCAGAGCTGCTGCACTGCAGCCACGTCGCTTTCGCTCAACAGCCCCAAGGCGTGCAGGCCGGCGGCGTGCGTCGGCCAGTCGGTGTCTGTAAGCGCCAGGAGATGGTCGCTGGCCGCTTGCAGGCTGAGCATGGGGCTGCGGCCGAACAGCCCGTGCCGATCGAAGCGCTCCACCTCGAGAAAGCGGCGCCCCTGTGCGCTGACGAGCCGAGCGCGCGCTGCACGCAGCAGCGGGGCACCCGGCGCAGGCTGGCCAGCGGGCAGCAGGGCAATATGTTCGAGCGCCAGGTGCTCGCAGACGAGCAAGTCGGCCCAGCGCTGCACCGCGCCGCCCGCGGCGGTGTCTCCGGAGAACTTGACGATCACGTGGCCGGGCTCGCCGCCCGCCAGCTCGCGCAGGGCCGTGAACTTGGGAAACTCCCCGGCCGCGCTGGAGCCCACGGCGCCGCCCGCCGTGGCGGCTTGGGCAAGCTCCGGGTAGCGCGTTGTCTCCTCGCCCGGCGCCAGCGGGTGTTGCGCGGCCAGAACGCTGTGCTGCCACTGATCGAGTGCGCGCTCGCCCACAATGAAGTGCCCGGAGCAGTCCGTGCCCCGGCGGGACAGCGCCCAGACGATCGCGCTGTCGTCCCAGCTGCGCGGGTCCGGCGGCAGCTCAAGTTCGCGTGCTTCCCGCTGGGCGAACAGCCGGCCCAGAAAGCCTTGGGGCGCCATGTCGTACAGGGGATAGGGCAGTCCAGCCCAGAAGCCGGTGTCGGACTCGTGCCCCACCGGCCAGCCCAGCGCAGCCAGATCGCACCAGCTGCCTTCCGGCTCCAGGAGGCTTAGCTCACCCTGGGCCAGCGCGCGCCCCCGCGGGTCCACGGCGTACAGCCCGAAGCGCGCCGCAGCCCCACGGAGCGTGCGGCGCAGCGCAAAGCGGCGCTTCCGGGTCTGCCCGGCCGCCACCACGCTGCCTGCAAGCTCCGCCAGCATGCGCTTGGTGGTCGCGGCCGATGCGCCGGTGGCCTCCGTCAAGGCCGCTTGCGTCTGCGGCCCCCGGCGCAGATGGGCGACCAGGGTGCGGCGTGCGTTGTCATCGATTTGGCGGGCCATAATGAGCTGAATTATGAGCTAAATTTCGCTACCATGTGAATCTGTTTATCCAATAAAAACAACAATTTATTGAATTCAACATCGAAACATCTAGAAGATAATGATCTGATAATCGAGACGATACCTGCGATGTCGGCCATGTCCGCCTGGCGATAACCGCGCCGCAACAGCGGCTCAGGCCGCAGCAGTGCTGCCGATAACGGGGCATGAGCCCGCTCACCGCCCCAGCTGCCAGCACCGCCCTCTCCGGCCTGAACGCCGCCAGCCTGCGCATGGCTGCCAGCGCCAACAACGTGGCCAACATGAATACGCCCGGCTACCGCCGCCTGGGTGTGGAACAGGCCGCCCTGCCGTCTTCGTCCACCCAGCCAGGCGGCGTCGCGGCCAGCGTCACGCAGGCCTCTGAGCCCGGCGTGGAGCTGACCGAAGAAGTTGTGGAGCAGAAGATGGCGCTCTACAGCTTCAAGGCCAACGTGCTGGTGCTGCAGACGCAGGACGAGATGCAGCGCGCGCTGCTGGGCCGGCGGGTGGACGAGCGGGTGTAGGCCCGCGATTGGCCAGCCCCGGGGCTGTGTCGCGCTTGAGTGAAGCTGAATCTGCTGAGGGTCTGAACGGGCTTTCCGCTTGTCCCGCGCGGGTTTCGAGCCAATTTGCCTTGGAAAGCCGCGCCAGTGCTGGATCTACGTTTCGAAGTGCGGGCCTCAACCAAGCCCGCTAATGAAGCACCGTCAATAGAAAAAGGGACTGAGGCGTCCCCCAGTCCCTTTCCTTCCGTCACGGCAGCAAGCTGTTCTGCCGATCGAGACCTGTCTAGCTGTGCGTCAACGCCTCACAGGAAGTTGATGCGGAACACCGCCGTTGTGCCGCTGGTTTCATTGGCCACCACGAGCAGCGGGGTGCCGGTGGGCGAGCTGCTGGCGGGGATGATCGTCAGGCCTTCGGGGCCGCGGTCTCCGCTGGCGGGGCTGGTCACGGGCTGGGTGAAGTCGCGGGTGTTGATGTAGGTGACGAAGGCCGGGGCCCGCGGGTTGGAGAGGTCGTAGACCATCACGCCGCCGATGCGCTCCAGGCCGATGAAGGCGTAATTCTTCGTGCCGAAGCGCGCGACGATCACGCCCTCGGGCTCGGGGCCCTTGTTGTCGCTGCGGTCGTCGAAGGTGTTGTTGTCGTTGCTGGCGTTGAAGTTGGTCGGGAACAGGGCAGCGGTGCGGCGCTCGAGTTCGTCGCCGCTGTCGTAGACCTGCTGGCCGGTGGCGCTCCAGACGCTGAAGCTGCGCGCGCCGAAGGCGTACAGCGCTTCGTACTGGCCGGTGGTGGCGTTGCGGCCCAGGGTGTTGGTCACCTGCAGGCGGCCGAGGCGGTCTGCGGTGTTGCAGGGGCCGCCGCACAAGGGGTTGTTCAGCAGACTGGGCGCGAAGGTAAGCGTGGAGGCACGTACTTCCTCATTGAAGCCGGTGTAGGCGCGGGCATCGCCTTCATTGGCGGTGATCAGGAAGGTCTCGCCACCGACCACGAAGCTGGCGATCGCGTCCGGCTGATACATGCCGAACACCGGCCATTGCTGGATGTTGATGCGGCTGTCGCGGTCGGACGCGTCGATGCCGTTGCCGGCCAGGGCGTGGTTCTTGTAGCCCAGGGGCACGATCTGCCCGACCGTGGCGGACGGAATGTCTACCAGCGCCAGGGCATTGTTCTCCTGCAGCGTGACCCAGGCGGTGCGGCCATCGGCGCTCACGGTGATGTACTCGGGCTCCAGATCCTGAGCGACAGTTGCATTGGGGCCGAAGATGCGCACGCCGGCCGTACGAAGTTCGGCGGCGCGGGCATTGAAGGCGCGGAAGTCGGCGGTGCGCACGGTGGGCGTGAAGGGGTTGCTGACGTCGATGATGCTGATCGAACCCTCGGGGTCGATCGTGTAGGCGTCATTCGGCTCGCCCTCATTGGCCACGAGGATCGTCTTGCCGTCCGGCGAGAAGGTCAGCATGTCGGGCAGCGCGCCCACCGGGATGGGGTTGCCGATGCGCTGCAGGTTGGCCGCGTTGAAGAGCTGCACGGTGCCGTTGTCGGTCTTGACCGGCGCTTCCACGGCCAGGGCGACGATGCCGCCGAAGGCGCTCACGCTGTTGACCGGGCCACCCAGGGTGGCGGCCGGGATCTCGCCGATCTTCTGCGGAGCGGCCGGGTTGGACAGGCTCAGCACGTCCACGCTGCCGGCGGCGCCGTTCACCACGAACAGGCGGCGGGTGGTGGCGTCCCAGGCGGGGATTTCCGCGCCACCCACACCGGGGGTGGGCGGGGCATAGCGGCCCAGGAAGGTCAGCGACAGGCTGTTGGGCGTGGGCTCCACGGCCGCGGGCGGCGTGGTGTTCACTTCACCGCCGCCGCCGCAACCGGCGGCCACAAGCACGCCGGCGGTGGCCAGCAGCGCGGCTAGGCGCGGCAACGCGCGCTTGCTGAATAGGGTCTGGATCATTTGTGGTCTGCTCCCGTGGGGTCTCGCTGGCATGGGCGGCGCGAGCTCGGCAAAGCTGGCGTGCGCCGTAACAAAACGCTGCATTTCAGGCAGGCCGCATGACGATTCAGTGACCGCAGCGTTTCATTTCGCCTCAAGCGGGCCACTGAAAACCCCAATGCACCGGCCACTTGTCACGGCTCTGACGCCGTCGCTTCACGCCGGCTTCGCACGGCGCGCCAAACATGCCGGGGCATGGAACCCAATCGCCCCACTCCGCTCCTGTCTGCCACCCACGGTGCCTCCGCCACCGCCCTGCCCCAGGCCACTGCGCTGTCGGATCAGCGCGCCGGTGAGCTGCTGGAGCATGCGGTCTTCGGCCACCGTGAAGGCGAGGCCGACGCGAAGCCGGGTCTGCTGGATCGCTGGTTCGCCAGCTGGTTCAAGCAGCTGGTCTACACCCAGATCTGGGAAGACCCACGCGTGGACCGCGAGGTGCTGCAACTCAAGCCCGAGCACCGCGTGCTCACCCTGGCCTCCGGCGGCTGCAACGCGCTGAGCTACCTGCTGGACGGCCCGGCCGAGGTCGTGGCGCTGGACCTGAACCACAACCACCTCGCACTCGTTGCGCTCAAGCAGGCCGCCGCGCGTGCCCTGCCCGATGCCGCGCAGTACCAGCGCTTCTTTGCCGGCGCGGCCGACGAGATGAACGTGGCGCTGTATGACGAGCTCATCGCGCCGACACTGGCGCCGGAGGTGCGCGCCTACTGGAACCAGCGCGACTGGCTGGGCCGCCGGCGCATCGGCTGGTTTGCGCGCGGCTTCTACAAGCAGGGCCTGCTGGGCAAGTTTGTGCGCGCAGCCCGCTTCTTCGCGCGTCTGCATGGCGTGCGCCTGAGCGATTGGGCCGAGCAGCGCACCGAGTTCGAGCAGGCCGCGTGGTTCGACGCCAAGGTCGCGCCGATCTTCAACACCCGCTTCGCGCGCTGGGTCTGCAGCTCGCCGCTGATTGTCTACAACCTGGGCATTCCGCCCGCGCAGTACCAGGCCCTGTGCAACGGCCGGCCCGAGACCATGGCCGACGTGCTCAAGGCGCGCGCCCGCCAGCTGGCGACCGTGAGCGCGCGGGAGGACAACTACTTTGCCTGGCAGGCCTTCACCGGCGGCTATGCCTGGCGCGGCCTGCAACAGCGTGCTGCCACCGCCGGGCATGAGGGGCCATTGCCGCCCTACCTGCAGCGCGCCCACTTCGAAACCCTGCGCGCGCACGCCCACCGCCTGAAGCTGCGCCATGAGAACGTGCTGGACCATCTCGCGAGCGAAGCCTCCGCCAGCCTGGACCGCTACGTGCTGCTGGACGCGCAGGACTGGATGAGCCACGCACAGCTCACGCGCCTGTGGACGCAGATCACGCGCACCGCGCGGCCAGGTGCACGCGTGGTGTTCCGCACCGCGGGCACGGACTCACCCCTGCCAGCCGCCCTGCCGCCCGAGCTGCTGGACGCCTGGCAGCGCATTGAACCGGCCAGCGCGCTCAATGCCGAAGACCGCTCCGGCATCTATGGCGGCTTCTTCGTCTACGAGCTGAAGTAGCCGCAGAGCACCATGAGCCCGCCCGCCATGAGCTCTCCCGTGACCACGCACCCGCTGCCCGCACCCTCGGGCAGCCCGGCCCGGCCACCACAGGCCACGGCCGTGGCCGCGCAGCCGCTGGCGCCCTGGGTGCGCAATGCCGACGCCGAGCTTTGCTTCACCCAAGGCCTGCCCTGCATCGTGCCGCAGCGGCCGGCGCGCGTGCCCATGACGCAGCGCAGCTGGGTGAGCTGCCTGTGGTCCGCCTCGGTAGGGTACGCGGTGGACGAATGGGCCGGCCGCGCGCCCGAGCGCATGGGCACCCTGCGCCTGGCGGCGGGCTATGCCGCGCTGCATGGCGTGGCCAGCCTCGCATGGCTCGGCCCCTGGGCGCGCGCGGTGCAACTCGGCAGCCTGCCGCTGTCCACCACCCTGCGCAGCCGCACCCAACGCGACACCCTGCGCCGCAGCGCAGACGCGCTGCGTGCACTCTGGCCACATCGGCCCACGGCCGTGCGCAACATCGACGCGGCCGACGAAGACCTGCGCATCACCCTGCAGGCCCAGGGCTTTACGGCCCTGCCCGCCCGCGTTGTGTATTGGCTCGACGCGGCCCGTGCCAATCGCGCCTCGCACACCAAGCGGGATCTCGGCCTGCTGCGCAAGGGCGGCTTGATCGAGCTGCCCGACAGTGCCTTTGATGATTCGGTGCTGGTCGAGCAGGCGCTCGCGCTCTACACGCTGGTCTATCGCGCGAAGCACGGCCCGCGCAACCCGGACTACACCGCGCCTTTCCTGCACTGGGCGCGCGGCGCCGGGGTGCTGCGGCTGGTCGGCCTGGCCCAGCCGCAGGACGACGGGTTGCGCCTCGTCGCCTTCGCAGCGCTGCACCGCGTGGGCGAGGTGCTCTCCGTGCCGATGCTCGGCTATGACACCGCCGCCGACACGCGCCAGGGCCTGTACCGCCAGCTCGTGGCCTGGCTGATCCATCACGCCATCACGCACGAGCTGCGCTTCAACTTCTCCAGCGGTGCCGGCGACTTCAAGCGCAAGCGCGGCTTCGAACCGCATCTGGAGCACACCCTCATCGCCCCACCCCAACGCGGCTGGACGCGCGCAAGCGACGCCGCCTTCATCGCACTGGCCGCACGGGCCAGCCGGCATCTGGATGCCGCGGCGCTGATGGAGCTGGGCGCCTGAGCGCGCCAACCCCGACCGTCACCGCGCTCACTCGCCGCGTTCGCGCTCCGTGGCGTGCCAGCTGCCCAGCAGCCAGCGGGACAGGCCTTCGAACAGGAAGAAGATCGCCACGCCGGTGAGCGAGACGAGCACGAGTGCGGCGAACATCTTGGGAGTCTCGGTGCGGTAGCTGGCTTCGAGAATGCGCGAGGCGAGCCCGGTCTCCTTGCCCGCCACGCCGGCCACGAATTCGGCCACGATGGCGCCGATCAGGGACAGGCCGCCCGCGACCTTGAGCCCGGCCAGGAAGTACGGCAGGCTGCTGGGCACAAGAAGAAAGCGCAGGCGCTGCACCGGCGTGGCGCGGTACAGCGTGAACAGTTCGCGCAGCCCCGGCTCGGCCGCGCGCAGGCCGATTACTGTGTTGGAGAGCACCGGGAAGAAGGCCACGATCCAGGCGCAGAGCAGCAACGCAGCGGTCGTGCTCTCCACGTAGATCAATATGAGCGGCGCAATCGCGACGATCGGCGTGACCTGCAGCACGATGGCAAAGGGCCACAGACTCGCCGCCACCCAGCGTGAGAGCGCAAACATCACCGCCAGCAACACGCCGCCGCTGGCTGCCAGCAGCAGCGCCCCGAAGGTGATCTTGATCGTGAACCACCAACTCCCGGCCAGCGAGCCGAAGTTCTCCGCCAGTGTCTGCGCCACCAGCGTGGGCGCGGGCAGGATGTAGTGCGGGATCTGGTTCACGCGCACCAGCACTTCCCAGAGCACCAGCGCGCCGAGGATGACGCCAACGGGCAGCAGCACGCGCACGCCCGTTGGCAGGCCGCCGTTCGACGGACCGTTGTTCATGGACGGTGTGCTGCTCATGCCTGCACCCCGCTGGCGCTCGTCAACGCATCGGAGACCTCGGCGCACCAGGTGGCGTACTGCGGCGTGTGTCGGAAGGCGGCCTCGCGCGGTGCGGGCGCATCGATGGCGATCTGTGCCACCACGCGCCCCGGGCGCGCACTCATCACGCAGACACGGTCCGCCAGAAACACGCTTTCGTACACGCTGTGCGTCACGAACACGGTGGTGAAACCCTGTTCGGCCGACAGGGCCAGCAGGTCGCGGTTCAGCGCGAAGCGGGTGATCTCGTCCAGCGCGGCAAAGGGCTCATCCATCAGCAGCACGGCGGGCTGTGTGACCAGCGCGCGGGCAATCGACACACGCATCTTCATGCCGCCGGACAGTTCCCGTGGATAGACCTGCGCAAAGTCCGCCAGGCCCAGCCGGGCCAGCAGCGGTGTGATGAGCGCGCCTGCATCCGCCCGCGACACCCCCGCGAGCCGAAGCGGCAGCCAGACGTTGTCGAACACGTTGGCCCAGGGCATGAGCGTGGGCTCCTGGAACACGAAGCCGATGGATGGCGCGGCCGCGTTGCCCGCTTGATGCATCCATTGCACCTGCCCGGCCGAGGGCGGCGTCAGCCCCGCGATCAGGCGCAGCACCGTGCTCTTGCCGCAACCCGATGGGCCGAGCAGTGCCAGAAACTCGCCTGTATGTATATGGAGATCCAGCCCAGCGAGCGCGGCCGTGCCGTTGGCGAAGCGCTTGTGTACGCCGTTGAGCGCCAGCAAGGGAGAGGCAGATTCAGAAGCGGCCATGCATGCGACTGTAACGGCCTTCAGCGCCCTGCTTTCCCGCCGTGCTTTCCAGATGACAGGACCGTGAAGCGCCGTTCAAGCCACACCCCGCGCCATGCAGAAATCCACGATTTCTTGCAGTTCACGCGCCCGCAGGTGCAGTTCGTCGCAATCGGGCTGCATGCGTACGGACCCTTGCCCACAATGCCTCCATCGACACACACAACACGTCGACGACGTTGAAAGACAGATCACAGAAACACCACCGCAAGGAGCCCAACATGAACACCAAGATCGACACCCTGAGCTACAGCACCATCGGCGCCCTGATGCTCGCCGCAACGATCACCGCAGCCGTCGGCGGCGCGATGACCCTCACCAAGGACGAGCCGGTGGTTCGCCTGGACACCGTCACCATCGTGGCCAAGCGCGAGAGCGCTGCGCCCCAGGTGGCTCGCCTGGACACGGTGACCATCACCGCCAAGCGCATCGCTCCGGAGACCACGGTTGCCGGCGGCACGATGCTCGCCGCCAAGAGCGTCGCCGCGCCGGTCAAGCTCTGATTCCAGCCGCCAGCCGAGGCCCCCGGCTCCGGCAACGGCTGGCGCGCAGCAAGACCCCAGTTTTCGCGTCAGACCCAGACAACAAGCAGAAGCACTCTCCTCCCCAAAAGAACTCCGCTAGTCAGTCATCTCCTCAGAAGCAACTTTGGCCCACTTCGGTGGGCCTTTTCTTTGCGGGCACGCTTTCGAGGCGCATCGCAGCGATACAGCAACAGGCTGCTTGTCAGCGCGAAAGGCGCCTCATCAAATGAGGACCACGCAACTGAAGGACCCAGTGTGAACATTGCAGATCCGATCCGAGAGGAGTTGACCCCCGGCGAGCAGGTGTTGTGGTCGGGCCAGCCGCGCCAGGGGATCTTTCTGCGCTCATCGGACGCCGTGCTGATTCCGTTCAGCCTGGTGTGGACGGGGTTTGCGGTCTTCTGGATGTACGGCGCGGCGACATCGGGTGCGCCGCTGTTCTTCGTGCTGTTCGGCACGCCGTTTGTGCTCGCAGGCATCTACCTCGTGATCGGCCGCTACTTCTCCGACGCGCGCCAGCGAGCGACCACCTACTACGCCGTGACGACGCAGCGGGTGCTCATTTCGCACGGCGGGCGGAGCCGGCAGACGAAGTCGCTGAGTCTGCATGCGCTCAATGAACTGACGCTGACGACCACGGCCGATGGGCGGGGGTCGATCACCTTTGGGGCGACCGGGCCGTTCGGCCGACCCGGTCGGGTGCACTACATCGTGCCGTGCTTCGATCTCATCGATGACGCCCGCACGGTGTACGAACTGATCCGCAAGGCCCAGGCCGCGGCCTAGGCGGGCGGCTTCGCCGCCCCCTCGTACTGAAACACGCGCTCCAGCGGCACGCCGAACACTCGCGCGATGCGAAAAGCGACTTCCAGCGATGGGGAGTACTTGTTGGCCTCGATCGCGATGATGGTCTGGCGGGTGACGCCGACCTGATCGGCCAGGGCCTGTTGAGTCATCTCGCTTGCGGCAAAGCGCAGCGCGCGGATGTTGTTGCTGATGGAACCGCCGGCCTTGCCCATCACATCACCCCGCGGCGGTGCAGCCAGAGCTGGGTGCCGAGGTTGACCAGCTCGGCCGCAACCCAGCCAAGCATGAGCACGTGCGCAAAGATGAAGTTGCCGCGCGTGTGCACCGCGGCCACCAGCGCAAGGAACACGCCGCAGGCCAGCACGAAGCCGCCATTGCGCGCGCCGATCAGGCTGATCAGCCGGTCGCGCTCATCCGTCTCCGTACGGCGGTCGATCAATGCGATCAAGGTGTGGCCGATGATGCTCAAGGCCACCAGGACGATGACGGCCACGGCAAAGCGGTTGGCGTGGGCCAGGGTCATCCAGAGCGCGCGCTCGTGCTCAGGCGAGTGTGCGAGGGCGAAGTGCTCCGGCAGCGTCATGCCGAAGTAGATGCCGAAGGCCACCAGCAGGCTGATCAGCATGAGCCAGAGGCTCTTTTCCTTGAACGAGAGATTCATCGCAGCTCCCCTGAGTGGTGTCTGGTAAGTTGGACTTCCAGTAAAAAATACATGACATATGCAGTCTCGTTGCAACTACCCTTGTGTCAAGTTTTTCTTACTTTTGCCGCCGGATCGTGCACAAGGTCGCGCTGAAGTCAAACACGCAGACTATGGTCATTTTATGGCCGATATTGATCAATCAAAGAATGCCAATTGCTCTACATGAGCTGGAAAAGTCCAACAGACAAGCGGAAGGTGGCCCAGAGCCAATCAGTGCTAAAAAGGCCGAAAACGAACTAAATCTATGCAGTTTTTGCGCCAGAACCGAACACCCGGCCTGAGACCTCGCCGTCCGCCATCACCTCAGGCTTGTGCAGACCTTCTCTATTCGACTATTCTAGAAATATGGAAACTAAGTATCCGGAAGTGGTCGAGCCGCAGCCCGAGCAGGCTGTATCCGCCGCCCGAAGTGCGGATGCAGTGTTGGTGCTGGCTTCGCTCGCCAATGAGGCCCGGCTTGAGATCTTCCGCCAGCTGGTACAGGCCGGGCCGCAGGGCTTGGCGGCGGGCGAGATTGCGGTGCGGCTTCGCATGCCTGCCTCCACCCTGTCCTTCCATCTCGCCCACCTCGCACGCGCCGGGCTTGTTGCCGCCCTGCCCGCCGGCCGCCAGATCATTTACACGCCGGTCTTTGCGCGGGTGCGCGGCCTGACGGACTACCTGCTGGAGAACTGCTGCGGTGGCGCGGGCTGCGCCCCAGTGGACACGCTCACCCCCACGGATGGCGCAGACTGCTCGGGCGAGTGCCTCCCGGGTGCTGTCCACGCGAATTCCGGGGGTGGCCTGGACGCTGCTGCAGAGGTTGCATGCAGCACCCCGAACTGCGCCTAGTCCTGCGCCTGCCAGTGCGCGCCCCGCGCCTCCCCACCAGCCCCCGCAATCTACCCTGCCCCACCCAAGGAGCCCCGACATGAAGCGCTTCCACGTCCATGTGAAGGTCGATAACCTCGCCCGCTCCATCCACTTCTATTCGAACCTCTTCGGGCAACAGCCCGCGGTGCTGAAGGACGACTACGCCAAGTGGATGCTCGAGGACCCGCGACTGAATTTCGCCATCAGCCACCACGCGGGTGCGGCTGCCGGCATTGAGCATCTCGGCTTTCAGTTTGAGTCGAGCGACGAACTCGACCTCATGACGTCTGCCCTGAAAGCGGCGGACGTGGCGGTGCTGGATGAGCGTGGCACCACCTGCTGCTATGCGCAAAGCGACAAAGGCTGGGTGCACGATCCCACGGGCATCGCCTGGGAGACCTTCGTCACCCACGGCAGCGCCACCACCTATGGCGGCGCCCCCACTGCGGCGAGTAGCGGCGCCATGTGCTGCGCCCCACCCGAGGCCGTCGCAGTCAGTGCGAGCATTGCCGTCGCACGCAGCAGCAAGCCGAAGCTCAACAAGGGCGAGGCGCTGGCCTGCGCGCCCGGCTCCGGCTGCTGCTGATCGAGATTCCGAGGCCTGCAATGTCCGTCGCCCCGCCCACTCGTGCGCTGCAGTTCATGGCTCCGCAGGCCGCTCACTTGCCGACGTTGCACGCACTGCTGGACGAGGCGCAGCTCGTCACCGGCGATCTACCGGCCACGCTGCCAGATGCGCAGGCCGAATTCCTGTTCGCGCAGCTTGAGGGCGTCGCCGTCGGCGCGGTAGGCCTGGAGCGCGGTGAGGCGCAGGCCGACTGCGCACTGCTGCGCTCGCTGGTGGTCGCCCCGTCCGAGCGCGGCACGGGCCTGGGCACCGCGCTGCTCGGCGAGGCGGAGTCTCTGGCCCGTGCTCAGGGCGTCAAGCAGCTCTACCTGCTTACCACCACCGCGACCGCGTTCTTTGCGCGTCGCGGCTATGTCATCTGCGTGCGCGACGCTGCGCCCGCAGCCATCGCCCGCAGCCGCCAGTTCAGCGCGCTGTGCCCCGGCAGTTCCACCCTGATGCGCAAAGCGCTCACCTGAAACCCGACAAGCCCCCAATGAAGAACGTCCTGATCCTGTGCACCGGCAACTCCGCCCGCTCCGTCCTTGGCGAAGGCCTTGTGCATCACCTCGGCGCCGGCCGCTTCCGCGCCTTATCCGCCGGCAGCAAGCCCATGGGCCGCGTGAACCCCTTCGCGCTCGAAACACTCGCCGCTCACGGCATGGCGCTGCCTGAGGCGCGCAGCAAGAGCTGGGATGAGTTCGCCAAGCCCGATTCACCGCCCATCGACTTCGTGTTCACCGTGTGCGACTCCGCCAACAACGAAGAATGTCCCTATTTCCCCGGCCCGGGCGTGCGCGCTCACTGGGGCATTGAAGACCCCTCGCACGTGGCCGGCGATGATGCCGCCAAGCGCGCCGCGTTCGAGCTGGCCTACCAAAAGTTGCGTCGAAAGGTCGAGGCCTTTGTCGCCTTGGATCTGGACGCGCTGCCCGCCGCCGAACTCAAGCAGGCGCTGACCGACATCGGCAAGCTCGACTGAGCTGCGGCCGCCGGGCGCACAGCGCCTGCGCGGCATGGAATCTTTGACGGAGGAAGCATGACGGACTCACGCATCTACAACGTGCTGTTTCTGTGCACCGGCAACTCGGCCCGTTCCATCATGGCCGAAGCGCTGATGAACCACTGGGGCGGCGGCCAGTTCCGTGCATTCTCGGCGGGCAGCCAGCCCACCGGCACCGTGAACCCCTTCGCGCTCAAGCAGCTGCGTGAAGCCCGCCTCCCGACCGGGGGCTACCGCAGCAAGAGCTGGGACGAATTCGCCGGCGCCGGCGCGCCCGTCATGGACTTCGTGTTCACGGTCTGCGACAACGCAGCCAACGAGGTCTGCCCGGTGTGGCCAGGCCAGCCCATGACGGCGCATTGGGGCGTCGAAGATCCGGCAGCGTTCCTGGGCTCCGAGGCCGACAAGGACCGCGCGTTCTTCAGAGCCTTCGAGACGCTGCAGCGGCGCATCCAGCTCTTGCTGTCGCTGCCGATCGCTAGCCTCGATTCGATGGCTCTGCAGACTCAGGTCGACGAAATCGGCAAGGCATGAGCAGCACGCCTCCGACCCAAGCACGTCTGGCCGCAGAGTTCATTGGCACCGCAGCGCTGCTTGCCACCGTGGTGGGCAGCGGCATCATGGCCGAGCAGCTCGCGGGCGGGAACGTGGCCGTGGCGCTGCTGGCCAACACCCTGGCCACGGCCTTCATGCTCTACGTGCTGATCTCAGCGCTTGGCCCGGTGAGCGGCGCGCACTTCAACCCGCTGGTGAGCGTGATGGCCTTCAAGGACGGCGCGCTCTCCGCCGGTCTGCTGGGCGCCTTCATTGCGCTGCAGATAGCGGGCGGTGTGCTGGGGGTGTGGCTGGCGCATGCGATGTTTGATTTGCCGGTGCTGCAGCTTGGCGTGAAGCCGCGCACAGGGCTGGGCCAGTGGATCGCGGAAGCCACAGCGACTGCGGGGCTGATCCTGACCATTCGCCTGTTCGTGCGCTTCAAGCCGGCGCAGGTGGCGGCGGGCGTCGCCTGCTACATCGGCGCGGCCTACTGGTTCACGGCCTCCACCAGCTTTGCCAACCCGGCCGTGACCCTGGCGCGCAGCCTGACGCCGACCTTCGCAGGTATCGCGCCGGCCGATGCGCCGGGCTTCATGCTGGCGCAGTGTGCAGGCGCGCTAATTGGCTATGCTTTGGCGAGTACGATCTTGGCCGAAAACAAATGAATACGATGGACGGAAATGCGACTTTCCGCTTGTCTGAAGCCAGAATTGACAGAATCGCGGCCTGATTTTTTGCTGACCGATTCTGTCACATCAACCAGACGCCGAAGCGACACCTGATACGGCTGGTCGGTTGAACAGGAAGGGCGCGGCGATGATCAGCAGCCCGCCCAGCGCGTCCTGCCAGCGCGGCGTACCGGCGCCCAGCAGCCAGCTGGACGCCGCAGCCACCACCACTTCGAACAGCATGATCACGGCCGTCAGGCTGGCGGGCAGGCGCGTGGCGCCGTATTGCAGGGCCATGTTGCCGGCCAGGAAGGCCAAGGTCCAGAACAGCAGCACGGGCAGCACAGGGGTCTGCGTCCAGGTGCCTGCAGTCGGCAGGCTGAGCTTGCCCAGGGTGAGCGCGACCGCCGCCGCACCCCCGGCCATCAGCACCCCGCCGACAAACATCGCAAACACCCGGCCTTCACGCGGCAGCGCCGCATGGCGGCGCAGCAGCACGTTGTTCAGCGCAAAGGCCGCCCCGCCCAGCACCGAGAACCAGTCCACCATCGTCGTGGGGATCGGCAAGCCGCTGGCCGGCGAATAGAGCACGATCATCGCGCCGGCCAGACCCACCGCAATGCGCAGCGCCGCGGGGCGCGTGATGGCTTCATGCAGGAACAGGCGCGCGAAGATCAGCGCCCAGATCGGCATGAGATAGAACAGCAGTACCACGCGCACCACATCGCCAAAGGCCACGGCGCTGTTGAATGCGGCATTGGTGATGCCGGAAGCCGCGGCGATCAACCAGAGCGCCGGATGGGTGAAGAGCTGCCCCACCGCGCCGCGATACGTCAACGCCACCACGCTGCCCGCCAGCGCATAGGCCAGGGCGGTCGCCAGCAACGGGTGCAGGCCGTCGGCCTGCATCGATCGAAAGCCGATCCAGGACAGACCCCAGACGGAGGCATTGAGCAGCAGCGCGAGCGTCGCGCGGCCGGTGTCGGATGAGCTGTGGGAAGAATGCATGACTGAGCGAGGCGCCGGGCCGCACGCCCGGCGCAAACTGCGGCGCGACTACATCGCGGTGTGTTGTCCCGGACAGCGGCCGGGCATTGCGGGAGAACCCGCCTGAGACCTTCCCCTAAACGCGGGGCTGGTGCGGGAAAGACCTGAGTCTAGGCCCTTGGAATGCCTGCTGCGGCGCGACACACTTTCGACAGAGAAAGAAAGACAGGGAGAGAGTGGCCGCTTGCGGCATGCGCGACGTTTTCATGGCGCGTGCCCCTTTGTGCTGACGTGCGCCTCGCGCCGCTGCAGCACGGGCTTCCAACTCCTGCGTCTTGGCGCGCCGTTCCGTGGCGCGCGCATTGGGTGTTGTTCGCATGGATCTCGTCACACAGGGCTTGCTCGGCGCAGCGGTGGGTACCGCGGTCGGCGCTCGCCGTCTGGGCTGGAAGGCCGCGGCATTCGGCGCGCTGGGCGGCCTGTTGCCTGACAGTGACGTGTTCTTCTCGCAGGTGCCCGGTGTAGAGCATTGGGTCATCCACCGCGGCGTCACGCATTCGCTGTGGTTCGGGCCGCTGGTGGGCAGTGCGCTGGCGATGCTGAGCGTGGCGGTGGCCGATGCCCTGCGTCGGCGCCGGAAGCAACCGTCCCTGGACGACGCCGCGCGCCGCGCATGGTTCGCAGTCTGGATTCTGGCGATCTTCACGCACCCGCTGCTGGACGCCGTGACCCAGTACGGCACGCAGTGGTTTGCGCCCTTCACGGACTGGCGCGCCGGGATTGCGGCCATGCCGATCATCGACCCGCTGTATTCCCTGCTGCTGATCGGCGGCCTGCTGGCTGCGGCCTTGACCAGCGGGCAGCGCGCAGAGCGCCGTGCGCGCATCGCACTCGGTCTGTCCTGTGCCTACATCGCGGTGGCCGCGCTGCAGCAGCCGCTGGGGGCCCACATGGCGCACAAGGAACTGACGCGTCAAGGTCTCAACGGGCCCGCGGTGCTGCAGGTGAGCAGCCACACCACCATGTTCACGCCCTTCCTGCGGCGGGTCGTGGCTCAAACGGAAGGCGGCTACCTGATCGGCTTCGTCAGCACGCTCAACCCCCAGCCGATCCAATGGCGCCGGGTCGAGGTCGACCCCGTGGCGCAGCGCCTGGCCGATCAGATCCTGTCCGGCGAGGGCGACGGCCGCCGCTACCGCCGCTTTGCCACCGGGCCGATCGTGCCGGAGATCCTGCAGCGCGAGGATGGGACCCAGGTACTGCGCCTGCACGATGCGCGCTATGGCTTTCCCGGCGAGTCGCTGACCGGCATCTGGGGGCTGGAATACCGCCTGAACGAGCAAGGCCGCCCGATGGGCCGCGGCGAGCGCTACAGCGTGCCGCGCGAAGCCAGTGGTGAGCGCATCGAGGCACTGGTGCGCGCCAAGTTCGGCCTGCCGAACGCCGTGTTCTAGAGCGTGTGCCCACCGGGGCGCCGGATCGACCGTCAGTTGACGCCACCCCCTGGCCCGCCAGCCCCAACCCCGAATGCACATGAGCAGTACCAATCCGATCCGTTTTGTCGAGATTCCGGTGACCGACATGGACCGCGCCGTCCTGTTCTACGAGGCCGTGTTCAGCGTCGATCTCGAGCGGCAGACGATCGACGGTTACGAGATGGCCTTGTTTCCCTTCGACCCCGCCGCGCATGGCGCGACTGCGGCGCTTGCCAAGGGTGATGTGTATCGGCCGGCGCAGGTCGGGCCGATCGTCTATTTCGCCGTGGACTCCATTGATTCGACGCTCAGCCGAGCCCGCGCGCGGGGTGCCAAGACGCTCTACGAAAAGAAGAGCGCGGGCGACTGGGGCTGGGTCGCGGAGATCGAGGACAGCGAGGGCAACCGCGTTGCCCTGCACGAGGCGGGCGCCGGCGCCTGAGCGCAGCGCGCAGGCTCAGGGTGCTTCGACCAGCGGCCCGGCGGCGCGCAGCCCCAGCAGCAGGCGATACACCGGCAATTCGGTGCCGCTGGCGGGGTTGGTCCGGATGAGCTTGGTGGCGACGAAGCTGCCGGGTGCATCAGGCTCAAGCGCCACAGAGGCCACGCGTGCAAGGGGCTGATTCATCGGTACGAGAAAGCTGCCCGCCGGCATGTTCAGCGTGACTGTCTGTGTGTCGACCACGACCCGATCCCCCGGCACGCCCTGCTCGGGCGCCTCATTGCGCGGCGTGCGCATGATGAAGCGCTCGACGTTGGCATCCGTCGCCGAAAACAGGCGCACTACGCGCAGGCCGTGCTGGGCCAGCCGCTGCGCCGCGGCCTCCTGGTCCGGGCCGAGGATGTAGCCCACGGGAATGCTGCGCCGGATGCTGGGCGTGACCTGCAGGGTGTTGATGAAGTCCGCGCGCAGGCTGCGGTCCTCCCCCGTCATGGCGTCGATCATGGGCAGCTCGCGCACCTCGCGGCGGCTTTCGTAATCGACGGTGATATCGCCGGTCCAGCCGTTGCGTGCCTGTGCGTTCGCGCGGCGCAGCGCCTCCACATTGGTCGCGGCGGCGCGGATCAGCGTGCTGGCAGCCAGGACATGCGCGCCGACGCGACGCTGCCAGTGCTCGCGCCCCAGGCCGATGCCGCGCGTCTCGATCAGGTAGCTCACGGCACCGTACAGGCCGAAGGTGTTTCGTGCGATGCCGGCGTAGTTGCCGCCGGCGGTGATGAGCGGCTTGTCATTGGGCTGCCCCGGCCGATCAATCAGGAAGTGATACAGATGCGAGCGCAGCCCGGCCTTCTTGAAGGCGGTCTCCAGCGCGGGATCGAAGCTTTCCTTGGATAAGGCGCGGATCGAATCCGAGATCTCCGGGTGCGAGGCGCTTTGCACCAGCACGTCGCTGGCCTGCGTCACGCCGAAACGCTCCAGCAGGCGGCCGGCCGGCGCGAACTCATGCGCATCGATCACCAGCGCCGGCGGCATGGCGCGCATGGCGCGGTGCAGCAGCTGGTTTTCCAGCGTGGCGAGCTGCAGATGATCGCGGTTCTGATCGGCCACCGAGGTTTCGCGTCGGTTGATGGCTGCGCCGTCCGGGTTGGCGCGCGGCAGTACGACCACCGTGAGCTTGTCCAGCACGCTGCGCAGATCACCCACCGCAAGGCGGCGTGCGACCTCGAGGGCGGCTTCGGCCCCCGCCGGCTCGTTGCCGTGCTGCTGGCCGATCAGCCACACGACCGGCTTGCGCGTCGCGGCCAGCTCCGGCGGGGCGGACTTGCCTTCGCTGGAGAACACCATCAGATGGATGTCGCGCCCGCCCGGGCTCTTGCCCAGGATGCGCCAGGTCATGGTGTTCGACAAAGCATCCAGCCGTGCGATGAAGGCGGCCAGCTCGGCATCCGAGGTGAAGTCCTTGCGGCCGGGTGCGAACGAGGGTGTCTCGGGGGTGAAGGACAGATCGGCGAAGCGCTCGACGCGTTCGCTGCGATCGCCGCGCTCTGCGCGTTCAGGCCCTTGCTTGTTCGGCTGTGCTGCGGCCGCGAGGGCCAGGCTCGCAAGCGCCGCACCGAGCCAGACGCGCCAACTGCGCGCCGCCGGCATTGAGACCACCGGCCCTCCGTGCTGAATGAGAAGTAAGCCGCGCAGGTTACTGGTAGGAGCGGGCGTCTTCAATCAACTTGCCGTCGTTGGGCAGGCTGCCCGGTGCCACAAGCTCAACTTCGCCGCGCAGCTTGGTGATGTCGCGGATGGCATCGCGCAGCCGGTAGGCCAGACCGTCGTGCTGTTCTCCGGACTCCGCCTTGAGAACCATGTCGTCCTGACCCATGCTGCCGGTGATGACCATGCGCACGCGCCCCAGTTCGGGGAAGCGCTTGGAGATGTCGTTGATCTGCGCGGGGTGGACGAACAGGCCGCGCACCTTGGTGGTCTGGTCCGCGCGGCCCATCCAGCCGGCAATGCGCTGGTTGGTGCGGCCGCAGGGCGAGGGCTCGGGCAGCAGCTTGGTCAGGTCGCCCGTGCCGAAGCGGATCAGCGGGTAGTCCGGGTTGAACATCGTGATCACGATCTCGCCGACCTCGCCCGGCGCGCAGACTTCGCCCGCGCCCGGCTTGACGATCTCGAGCAGCAGGTCTTCGGACAACACCATGCCCGGGTGCACCACACCGTCGGTGCAGGTCTCGAAAGCCACGCAACCCAGATCGGCCGTGCCGTACCACTGCTGCACCTGACTCATGCCGCGGTCGATGAACCACTGCCGCAGGGAGGGCGGCAAGGCCTCGGCCGCAACCAGCGCCTTTTGCACGTGGCGCAGATCCACGTTCATCTCGGCCGCGCGCTCCAGGATGATGCGCAGAAAGCTGGGTGTGCCCACGTAGGCGCGCGGCTTGAGCACGGTCATCGCCTCCACCTGCTGCTCGGTATTGCCGATGCCTGCGGGAATCACGGGGCAGCCCAGCGCGGCGGCGCCGGCCTCGATCATGAAGGCCGCCGGAGTCATGTGATACGAGAAGCAGTTCTGCAGGACATCGCCCGGGCGGATGCCGGCAGCGTGCAGCGCGGCGGCCGTGCGCCACCAGTCAGGACCGTGGCCCTCGGGGTCGAAGATCGGCCCGGGCGACATGAACAGACGACGCAGCTGACCCGGCGGGGTGGTGTTCAGGCCACCGAAGGGCGCATCGAGCTGCTGCAGGGCCTTGAGGTCGCCTTTGCGCGTGACGGGCAGCGCGGCCAGGGCCTTGCGACTGGTGATGGCGTGCGGGTCCACCCCGCTCAGAATGCGCGACCAGCCGGCCGCCCGTTGAGCGCCCTGGATCAAGCCGGGCAAGGCGGCGGACAGTGCGCCTTCCCGGGCTTCCGCCGGGCGCAGTTCTCGGGGGTCGTAGGTTGTAGTGTTCATGGCTCGATTCCCAATTCCTGGCGCAGCTTGCGGGTGAGCTTCTCCGCGATCAGGGCGTGGCTGCGCGCCAGCAATGCATGAAGTTCGTCCTGCGGCATCGCATCCAGGCGGGTGATGCGCACCCACTTGGCGCGCGCCAGATAGGGCGCGGGGACAATCCCTGGCCGGTCCGTCAGCTCCAGAAACCGGTGGGCATCGGCCTTGAACGAGGGCGGTTCGCAGGCCGTGCGCCCATCCCGGGTCTGGAAGACCGCAAACATCCGGCCGCCGATGCAGTAGCAGAGGTCAGCCCCCCACTTGAGATCAACCACCGCACCGGGCAACCCGGCGCAGAAGTCAGTGGCTTTCGCAAGGCTCAGGCTCATCGCAGAGGGACCGTCACCCTCAATCCTCATCGCGCCGGCCGGCGAGGCGCCGCACCACATCCAGCAGCTTGCGTTCGTCCGTGGGGTTGGCGATGGGCAGACGCTGGGTCCGGCCGCGCTCGTCGATGAGTGCCGTGACGCTCGTGTCCTTGACCTCGAAGTGCAGCTCCACGCCGGCATCCAGCACAAAGTGCTGCTGGCCGCGCTCCTTGACGCCTGGCAGCGCACGCAGCTGACGCAGCAGGGCCGGACTCGGGCCAGCGCCCCCACCGCCCTTCAGCGCCTCGAGCTCGGAGAAGAAGTCGCTCATCGCACGCTCGCGCTCAGGACAGCCAACGCTTGCGGCGCTTGTAGAACTTGGCGTCCTTGAAGCTCTTGCGGCCTTCGCGCGAGACACCGAGATAGAACTCCTTGACGTCTTCATTCTCGCGCAGCGCCTTGGCCTCGCCGTCCATGACCACGCGGCCGCTTTCCAGGATGTAGCCGTAGTGGGCGTACTTCAAGGCGATGTTGGTGTTCTGCTCGGCCAGCAGGAAGGTGACCTTTTCCTTTGCATTGAGGTCCTGCACGATGTTGAACACCTCCTCCACGATCTGCGGTGCAAGACCCATGGAGGGCTCATCAAGCAGCACCATGCGTGGCTTGGCCATCAGCGCGCGGCCTATGGCGCACATCTGCTGTTCGCCACCCGAGGTGTAGGCCGCTTGCGAAGTGCGCCGGGTCTTCAGGCGCGGGAAGTAGGTGTAGACCATGTCGAGATCACGGGCGATCTCTGCGCGCGAGGCGCCGCGGGTATAGGCCCCGGTCATGAGGTTTTCCTCGATGGAGAGGTGCGCGAAGCAGCGCCGGCCCTCCATGACCTGTACCACCCCGCGCTCGACGAGATCGGGCGGCGTGAGGTTTTGGATGCGCTCGCCGCGGTACTCGATGGTGCCCTTGGTCACCTCGCCGCGCTCACCCTTGAGCAGGTTGGACACCGCGCGCAGGGTCGTGGTCTTGCCCGCACCGTTGCCACCCAGCAGCGCCACGATGCCACCTTCCGGCACCTGCAGGCTCACGCCCTTGAGCACAAGGATCACGTGGTTGTAGATGACTTCGATGCCGTTGACGTTCAGCAGGGGCTGCATGGCTTCAACCTGTTCGATGCACTTGGGAAAGCGCACGCAGTGCGCTTTCCCAAGGGGCCGCCGAGGCGGCCCAGTGAACCCCCTTCTGGAGGGGGCGGCAAAGCCGGGGAGGGGCGCTAAAAGGCGGCAACGCCGCGACCCCGGCGTCAGCGCTGAGCGCTGCTCAGCTCTGACAGTCTGCCGGGGTTCGCGGCGTGACCTTCTTCTCCGTGGCGTAACGCTGCGCGGCATTGCGCACCATCGGGCGAAGGATGGTGTCGTCGGCCTCATACCAGTCTGAGGTGAAGCTCCACTTCTTGCCATCCCAGGTCTGGATTCGGGCCCAACTCGCACCCATGTGATCCACACAGCTCGTGGACACGGGGCGCATCACGCCTGCGAAGCCCATGTTGTCCAGACGCTTCTGGTCCAGGTTGAGGTTCTCCAGGCCCCAGCGCACCTGCGTGCCGGTCATCGGCTTGCCCTTGCCAAAGCGCTCCTGAGCGCGGCGCACGCCTTCAACCGCGAGCATCGCGGAGATCATGCCGCGGGTGTAGAGCACGGTACCCACTTCATCCTTGGGGCCGGTGCCGGCGTTCTTGCCGTGCACATGCTGAAGGATCTGCTCGTGCACCTTGGACAGGCCCGCGCCGTGCTGCATGGCCAGACCGTTGTAGCCCTTGGCGCCTTCGCCCACGTCCTTCACGTCCGGCTCGGCTGCGGCCCACCACACGCCGTACATCTTGTCGCGCGGGAAGCCCGTGGCCTGTGCTTCCTTGAGCGCGGTGGAGTTCATCACGCCCCAGCCCCAAAGGAAGACATAGTCCGGGCGCTGCTGGCGGATCTGCAGCCAGGTGGCCTTCTGCTCCACCCCCGGCGAGGTGACCGGCAGCGTCAGCAACTCGAAGCCGTGCATCTTGGAGCGCTCGGTTAGCAGCGGAATCGGCTCGCGGCCAAAGGGGCTGTCGTGATAGACCAGCGCAATCTTCTTGCCCTTGAGGTTGGGCAAGCCGCCCTCGCGCTTGCCCACGTGCTGCACGAGCACATCTGCAGCGGTCCAGTACGTTCCCAGCAGCGGGAAGTTCCAGGCGAATACCGAGCCATCCGCCGATTCGCTGCGGCCGTAGCCGGCGGTGATCAGCGGGATCTTGTCGGCAGGCGCCTTCTCGGTCAGCGCGAAGGTGATGCCGGTGGACAGGGGCTGGAACATGGTCGCCCCGGTCGGCCCCTTGCCCTTCAGGCGCTCGTAGCACTCCACGCCGCGGTCGGTCGCGTAGCCGGTCTCGCACTCCTCGAACGTGATCTTCACGCCGTTGATGCCGCCATCCCGGTTGTTGATCAGCTTCAGGTAATCCACGAAGCCGTTGGCCCAGGGGATGCCGTTGGGCGAGAAAGGCCCGGTTCGATAGACGAGTACGGGAAAGAACTGCTCCCGCGCCTGCGCCTGGGCGCTGGCAGAGGGCGCCGTCAGTGCGGTGGTGCCCACCGCAGTCAGCATCGCTGCACCGAGTAGTAGAGATTTGAGCTTCATGTCGCCTCCAAATGCGCATCCGATCTGCGCGGTGTCTCCAGTAAATGCATTGGCACTGGGTTTCGTAATGAGGGTTCTCGCGGGTGTGACCGCCTGCCTAGTGCGGGAACGGCCAAAGGCGCAACTTCTCCTTGGCAATCGACCACAGGCGCGCCAACCCGTGGGGTTCCACAATCAGGAAGAAGACAATCAGCGCACCAAAGATCATGAATTCCACGTGCGCCACCAGTGCGGTACTGATCTCGATGCCGAAGGGGGCAGCCAGCAGGGGCAGCGCCTGGTTGAGCACGATCGGCAGGATCACGATGAAGGCCGCCCCGAAGAAGCAGCCCATGATCGAGCCCAGCCCGCCGATGATGATCATGAACAGCAGCTGGAATGAGCGCTGGATGTTGAAGGCGGCCGGCTCCCAGGAGCCCAGATGCACGAAGGCCCAGAGCGCACCGGCCACACCCACGATGAAACTGGAGACGGCAAACGCAGTGAGCTTGGCGTACACGGGGCGGATGCCGATCACGCTGGCGGCCACGTCCATGTCTCGAATCGCCATCCACTCGCGCCCGATCGCGCTGCGCACCAGGTTCTTGGCGAGCAGTGCGAAGACCACGACGAACAGCAGCACGAACACGTATTTCTCGTGTGGTTCGTTCACTGTCCAGCCAAAGGCGTTCAAGGTGCCGGCCGACACGGAGCCGGACGGCGAATCATTGGTGAACCACTTGATGCGGATGAACGCCCAGTCCACGAAGTACTGCGCGGCCAATGTCGCCACCGCCAGATACAGACCCTTCACCCGCAGGCTGGGAATGCCGAAGAACACGCCCACCACGGTCGCCGCCAGCCCGCCGAGCAGCATGGCCACCACCAGCGGCATGCCGTCCACGCGGATCATGAAGTTGTAGGCCGCATAGGCCCCCACGGCCATGAAGGCACCGGTGCCCAGCGAGATCTGGCCGCAGTAGCCCACAAGGATGTTCAAGCCGATCGCCGCGAGCGACAGGATCAGGAAGGGGATCAGGATGGCGCGGAACAGGTATTCATTGCCCAGCGCCAGCGGGCCGATGAAGGCAAATGCGATGACCAGCAGGATGGCGATGCGATCCTGCGCAATCGGGAAGATCTGCTGATCCGCCCGGTAGCTGGTCTTGAACTGGCCGTTTTCTCTGTAGAGCATGTGGCGTTCTCCAGGCCGTCAGACGCGATCGATGTGCTTTTCGCCGAACAGGCCTTCGGGCCGGACGATCAGGAACAGCAGTGCGAGTACATAGGCGAACCAGTACTCGATGCCGCCACCCAGATGCGGGCCAAGGAAGACCTCGGCCATCTTCTCGCCCACGCCGATGATCAGGCCACCCAGAATGGCGCCGGGCACCGAGGTCAGCCCACCGAGGATCACCACCGGCAGTGCCTTGAGCGCGACTTCCACCAGCGAGAACTGCACGCCGAGCTTGGCGCCCCAGATCATCCCGGCCACCAGAGCCACCACGCCAGCCACGCTCCAGACGATGACCCAGATCCGGTTCAGCGGAATGCCGATTGACTGCGCGGCCTGGTGGTCATCAGCCACCGCGCGCAGCGCGCGACCCACCGGCGTTTTCTGGAAGAACAGGGCCAGCGCTGCCACAAGCACCGTGGCCACCACGGCGGCAAACACGTCGATCTTGTTGACCAGGATGCCGCCCTGAAAGACGTTCTCCAGCAGGATCACCGGGTCCTTGGAGATGCCCAGATCGATCTTGTAGATGCTCGAACCCCAAATGGTCTGACCCAGGCCGTCAAGGAAGTAGGTCACGCCCAGCGTGGCCATCAGCAGCACCACGCCCTCCTGATTGACGAGCGGGCGCAGCACCAGCTTCTCGATGATCATGGCCACGAACACCATGACCGCACCGGCGCCCAGCATGGCCAGCCACAGCGGCCAGCCGCCGCTGCCGAACACACTCCACAGGATCACACCGGCGCCGATGCCGCCGGCCAGCGGGACGCCGAACCTCAGCGGCGGCGCAGACTTGGCGGCGCCGCCCTTCTTCAGGAAGCCCAGAGCCAGCACGCCGGACAGGCCGCCCAGCAGCAAGGCGACGATCCAGAAGTGCGCTGCGGACAGACCCTCGCCTGAGAGGCGTGCCACGGCCAATGCTGCGAACAGCACCATGGCACCCTGCGCAAAGTTGAAGACGCCACTGGCCTTGTAGATGAGCACGAAGCCCAGGGCGACGAGTGAGTACATGACCCCGGACATCAGACCGCCGAGCAGCACCTCGATATAGAAGCCCAGCGTGGTGTTCTTCTGCGTCAGGGGCAGCAGCAGGCCGATGGTCAACAGGACGATCAGGACGATGACGGGGAGCTTTTTCTTCATGACCGCTCCTCAGTGCGCCACGCCGAGATAGGCGTCGATCACGGCCTGGTTGCCGCGGACTTCATCGGGCGTGCCGTCGCCGATCTTCTTGCCGTAGTCCAGCACCACCACGCGGTCGGAGATGTCCATCACCACGCCCATGTCGTGTTCGATCAGCACGATCGTCGTGCCGAACTCGTCGTTCACGTCGAGGATGAAGCGGCACATGTCCTGCTTCTCTTCCACGTTCATGCCGGCCATCGGTTCATCAAGCAACAGCACCTGCGGTTCCATGGCGAGCGCGCGGGCAAGATCCACGCGCTTCTGCAGGCCGTAAGGCAGCCGGCCGACGGGCACCTTGCGATAGGCCTGGATCTCCAGGAAGTCGATGATCTTTTCGACGAAGGCGCGATGTTCCAGCTCCTCGCGCTCGGCCGGTCCGATGCGCAGGGCCTGCAGAAGCAGATGGCTCTTCATGCGCAGGTTGCGGCCTGTCATGATGTTGTCCAGCACACTCATGCCCTTGAACAGCGCCAGGCTCTGGAAGGTGCGCGCGACGCCCATCTCGGCCACCTGGCGCGAGTTCATGTGCTTGAAGGTCTTGCCGCGGAAGGTGATCGATCCCTCCTGCGGGGTGTACACGCCGTTGATGCAGTTGAGCATCGAAGACTTGCCCGCGCCGTTCGGGCCGATGATGGCGCGAATCTCGTGCTCGCGCACGTTGAAGGAGATATTGGTCAGCGCCTTTACGCCGCCGAAGGACAGCGAGATGTTCTGCACATCCAGAATGACTTCGCCGATCTTGCGCTCAGAGTTGCGTTCGCTCATGCTCAGGCCGCCTTTCGGTCTGCAGCGCTGTCGCCAGCAGGAAAGTGTCTGGCGTCACGCACCTCAAGCACCGCGGAGATCTTGCCCACTCGACCATCCTCGAACTTCACCGGGGTCTCGATGAACTGGTCCTTGCGGCCCTCGTAGAGCGCGTCGACCAGCACGCCATACTTCTCCGCAATGAAGCCGCGGCGCACCTTGCGTGTGCGCGTGAGCTCGTCGTCGTCCGGGTCCAGCTCCTTGTGCAGCACCACGAAACGGGCGATCTGCGTGTCGGCCATCTGCGGCTCGCTGGCGAGCTGGGCGTTGACCTTCTCCACGCACTCCTGGATCAGGGCCAGCACTTCCTTTTTGCCCGCCAGGTCCACGTAGCCTGCATACGGCAGCCCGCGGCGCTCGGCCCAGTTGCCCACGGCGTCGGCATCAATGTTGATCAGCGCGCAGACCGTGTCCTTGCCGTGGCCGAAGCACACCGCTTCCTTGATCTGCGGGAAGAACTTGAGCTTGTTCTCGATGTAGTTCGGTGCGAACAGTGCGCCGCGCGCCGTGCGGCCCACGTCCTTGGCGCGATCGATGATCTTGAGATGCCCGTCGCTGTCGATTACGCCGGCATCACCGGTGTGAAAGAAGCCTTCGGCGTCCATCACCTCGGCGGTGGCGTCCGGGCGCTTGTAGTACTCCTTGAGCACGCCCACACCGCGCACGAGCACCTCGCCACTGTCGGCGATCTTGATCTCCACGCCGGGTGCGGCCGGCCCGACCGTTTCCAGCTTGACGCCGCCATCCGGCTGCAGGCACACGTAGGCGCAGGTCTCGGTCTGGCCGTAGAGCTGCTTCAGGTTCACGCCGATCGAGCGATAGAAGCGGAACAAGTCCGGGCCGATCGCGGCGCCCGCCGTGTAGGCCACGCGGATGCGGCTCATGCCAAGCACATTGCGCAGCGGCCCGTAGACAAAGAAGGTGCCGAGTCCATAGAGCAAGCGGTCTGTGAAGGCCACGGGCTTGCCATCAAGAATCTCGGCGCCGCAGCGGCGCGCCACGGCCATGAATTTCTCATAAAGCCAGCGCTTGGGCGCCGCGGCGTCTTCCATGCGGATCGAGACCTGAGTCAGCAAGCCTTCGAACACGCGGGGCGGTGCGAAGTAGTAGGTCGGCCCGATCTCGCGCAGATCGTTCATCACCGTGGCACCGGATTCCGGGCAGTTGACGGTGAAGCCCGCCACCAGCGATTGCGCGACGGAGAACAGATGGTCACCCACCCAGGCCATCGGCAGGTAGGACAGGATCTGGTCATCCGGCCCGAGCTTGTCAAAGCCCACGCCGCCGCGCGCGCTGCCGATGAAGCTGGCGTGCGTTTGGCATACGCCCTTGGGCTTGCCGGTGGTGCCTGAGGTGTAGAGCATCACCGAGACATCGTTCGTGTCGCCAGCGGCCACTTGCGCATCAAAGAAGCCGGGGTTCGCTGCGTCGTGCGCGCGGCCCTTGGCCAGCAGTTCCTCGAAGGACAGCAGACCCTCCTGCGCGTAGTGCCGCATGCCGCGCGGGTCGTCATAGATGATGTGCGTCAGGCGCGGCAGCTCGCGGCGCATCTCCAGCAGCTTGTCCACCTGCTCCTGGTTTTCGGCAATCGCGAACTCGATCTCCGCGTTGTCCAGCACGAAGGCCATCTCGGCGGCGATCGCGTCCTGGTACAGCGGGACCGGCACGCCACGCAGGCACTGCGCGGCGATGAAACTCCAATACAGGCGCGGCCGGTTGTCGCCGATGATCGCGAGGTTTTGGCCGCTCTTGAAGCCCAACGCGGCCAGACCACAGGCCATGGCGCGCACGATCTCTGCGGCCTGGCCCCAGGTGTAGGTCTGCCAGATGCCGAGGTCCTTCTCGCGGATGGCCGGATGATTCGGCCGCACGCGCGCATGCTCCAGCAGCAGGCGCGGGAAGGTATCGCCAGTGCCCGACGAAACGGTCACGGATGTCTCCTTGTTGTGTCGCGTGGGCACGGCGTAGGCCGCGCCAGAGCGTTCCACTTCTTTATTCGCCGCCGACTCAAGGCCTGCGGTCGTTGGGCGCATTAGAAGTCGCCCGGTACCCGGATGCTGTCGTTTTCGCGACAATGTGCGCATCCGGGTTTACCGCGATCGTTTCCAGCGGAACGCACCTTGCACACAGAGCATCAACCCCTGCTTCTTCACGCTGCACTGCAGCGAACCCCCTGGTGGGACTACCTCACCGACAGCGAGCGCGCACGCGCGATTGCGGGCATCGAAGAACGCTTCTTCACCGGCGGGCAGGTGATCGTGCGCAAGGGAGAGCGCGTGGACTGCTGGCTCGGGGTCATTGAAGGCCTGGTGAAGATCAACGCCGTGAACGCCAGCGGCAAGTCCGCCACATTCACCGGCGTGCCTACCGGCGGCTGGTTTGGCGAGGGCACCCTGCTCAAGCATGAGGTGCGCAAGTACGACGTGGTGGCGCTGCGCGACACGCGCATCGCCTGGATGAACGGCAGCACCTTCCACTGGCTGCTGGACCACTCCATCGGCTTCAACCGCTTCCTGCTCAAGCAGCTCAACGAGCGCCTGGGGCAGTTCATTGCGGTGGTGGAGTACGAGCGCCTGCTGGAGCCGGATGCACGCGTGGCGCGCTGCCTGGCCGAGCTCTACAACCCCCTGCTCTATCCGGGCAGCGGGGCGCATCTGGCGATTTCGCAGGAAGAGGTGGGCTATCTGGCTGGCGTGTCACGCCAGCGGGTGAATCAGGCGCTCAAGCTGCTCGAGGAGCGCGGCCTGCTCAAGGTCAGCTACGGCGGCGTGCAGGTGCTGGACTTGGAGGGATTGCGCCACTACGGCGCATGAACCCGGCTTGAGCGGCTCAGTGCGCGGCGCGCGGGCCCCAGTGCGGCGCCTCGTACATGCCCATGAGCGTCACAGCGCAGCTTTGCAGCAGCGGCGCGTCCAGAGCATGAAGTTCCACCAGGGTCTCGATGCCGTAGATGCGGTCGAACTGCATGCGCTGCACATCAATGTGCACGCCATGCTCCGCGGCCAGCTCGCGCAGGCGCGGCAGCAGGCGATGTTCGTCCCAGTAGAGCGGCAGGTCGATGGAGTCGATCGTCACGTGCGCCGGTGGCATCGGCACGGGCGCATCGAGCGCAGCCTGGGCTGCGCGCGTCACCACGGCGCGGGCCAGCACGGCGGCGGCCAGTTGAACAGTGATCTCGTGATCCATGATCGGCTCCCGGGTGCTCGGAAGCGCACCCCCTTGAGCACATCCTAGGTGCCAACGTTGCGGCGCAATGGGTGGATAAGCCTTGCGAAGGCGGCCTAGATCATCAACGGGGGTTCGGCCATCGCCACGCACTGCTCGCGCAGTTGCTGGGCCTGGCCGGCCCAGTAGGCGTCCGTGCCGAACCAGGGGAAGGCCACGGTGAAGGCGGGGTCAGTCCGGCGACGCGCCAGCCAGGCGGCGTAGTGGATCTGGCGCAGGGTGCGCAGCGCTTCGACCAGATGCAGTTCGCGGCGGTCGAACTCGCGCAGGGTCTCGTAGCCGTCAATGAGCGCGCCCCACTGGCGCGTTTGGTCGCGCCGGTCGCCGCTGGCCAGCATCCAAAGATCCTGCACGGCTGGGCCGGTGCGGGCGTCGTCCAGGTCCACGAAGTGCGGGCCGGGCTGGGGCAGGCCTTCCGGTGTCCAGAGGATGTTGCCGGGGTGGCAGTCGCCATGCAGGCGGATCTGCGCCACGTTGCCGGCGCGCGCAAAAGCCTCGCGCACGACTTCAAGCGCGTCCTGTGCCGCGGCGCGATAGGCCTCGCGCTGCGTGGGCGGCAGCTCGCCGTCTTCCATGAGCCAGCGTAGAGGCGCCTCGCCCAGGATGGCGATGTCCAGACGCTCACGCACGGCGAACGGCCGCGCCGCGCCCACGGTGTGAATGCGCGCCAGAAAGCGGCCGATCCACTCCAGCACGGCAGGGTCGTCCAGTTCCGGGGCGCGACCGCCGCGCCGCGGGCTCACGCTGAAGCGGAATCCGCCGTGCTCGGCCAGGGTGCGGCTGCCGGGCAGGGTTGCGCCCGCGAGTTCCAGCGGCGCCACCACGGGAATCTCCGCTGCGGCCAGCTCGGCGGCAAAGGCGTGTTCTTCCAGGATCTGCGCCGTGCTCCAGCGCTGGCCGTGCGCGCCCTGCTCGGGGCGGTAGAACTTGGCCACCACGGCGCTGCCGTCATCCAGATGCGCCATCCAGACCCGGTTCTCGTAGCTGGAGAGCATCAGCAGCCGACCGTCGGGCAGCAGGCCGGCGGCCTCCAGCGCATCGAGCACGACGTCCGGCGTGAGCGCTGCAAACGACCCCGCAGGCGCGCCGGCTGGCTCAGAGTCAAAAGGGCTTTCCGCTTGTCCCATGCGGCTTTCCGGGCAAAAGTGGCTGGAAAGCC
This sequence comes from beta proteobacterium AAP99, assembly GCA_001295775.1. Classification (GTDB taxonomy): domain Bacteria; phylum Pseudomonadota; class Gammaproteobacteria; order Burkholderiales; family Burkholderiaceae_C; genus Piscinibacterium. The sequence goes on along the minus strand of LJIA01000002.1, from coordinate 163,499 downwards.
GCATGGATACTGCGGATCGGCTTTCGGATCGGGGCCTGAACTCCCCGGGCTAGCCGCAAGCCTACAGGAGCACTACAGCTTCAGCGGCACGCCGGACAGCGGCGTGACCCACTCATTGAGCACCGGCAGGATGTTGGGGTTCACCTTGCCGCCCGGCTTGCCCCACTGCAGCAGGCTGTCGCGCTGTGTCGCCGTGTCCAGAAAGGCGTGGTCCGAATTCGCCAGCTGCACAAAGCGTGCGCTGTCCGGCCGCATGAAGTTCACCCAGCTCACCAGCAGCTCATGGTCGCGCGCATCGGTCAGGAAGTCGCTCGCGCCGTACAGGGCCAGCACGTGGCCGCTGGCGCCGGCCCAGACCTCCGGCATGTTCAGCGCCGCGACCTGCTGCCAGAAGCGCATGTGCTGGCCGCTGTACTGCGGGCCGGAGGGCGTCTGCACGAAGCTCTGCGCCACCAGCGGCTTCAGGCGCGGGTAGCGCGCCGTGATCTGGTTCAGATCCAGCCCCTCCAGCAGCCAGGCGCTGTTGAGCAGGGCCTTGTCCTGCAGCAGGTTGTGCATGTCCAGCGGCGTCGTGCCGCCCAGCGTGCCTTGGCGCCGGGTGTTCTCCAGGTCGTACTCGATCCAGGTGCGAAACGCCGTGCCGCTCACCGCGATGCCCTTGAGCTTGAATTCGCGCGCCAGCAGCGGCCCCCAGTAGCCGCCCATGCTGTGGCCGAAGAGAAAGACGCGCTCCGGGTCCACATCCGGCCGGGCCAGCAGGGCCTTGAGCGCCTGCCGGTAGCCATCCAGGGTCTGCTGAAAGTCCACAGCCGCAAAGGGCCCGCCCTCGCTATCGCCCACGCCCGGCTTGTCCACGCGCAGGGTCACGTAGCCGCTGCGCGCAAAGGGCTGGATGATCCGGGCGTAGCCGTTGTCGGCGGTGAGCGCAAAGTCCACGGTGCCCGGGCCGATGCCCTGCACGAACATCAGGGCCGGGTGCTTCTGCGCTGCACCCGCATTCGGTGCAGTGACGATGGTGCGCAACCAGCCGCGTTCGCTCTTCACCTGGCCGTAGCTCACCTGGTAGTCCGCCGAGACCTCGCGCGGTCTGCCGGCCAGGGTGCCGCTGGTGCGCAGGGGCTTGCGGTTGCGCTCGCCGGCCACGCGGATCGGCGCGCCTTCGGTCTGCGTGCTGAGCCAGGCCACGACCTCGGCGGGTGTGCGCACGGTTGTGTCGTTCAGGCGGTCGATCACGTCACCCACCTGCAGGCCGAGTGCCTGCGCGGTGAGATTCGGCACCACGGCATCCACCCGCACACCGATCTGCAGCTCGCTCAATTGCGCCCCCAGCGCGGCCTTGCGCGGCAGCGCAGGAGCGTCGGTCTGCGCGGCCGCGGGCCGGGGCAGCGCAGTCCACAAGGCGCCCACCAGCAGCACTGCGCCGAACTTCAACCAGTGCGACCCCGGCACAGCGCGTACCGGATGAACAAGAGCACATGTCATGACACATCCCCCAGACAGACGATCCGAGGCTGAACCGTAGCCCCAAGCCGCCCGCGGGCGTGTGCTGCATGCACGAGTTGCGGAAATCGTGACATGAGTGGCGCCGCAGCGCAGGGGGTGCCGTTGCGCGCAAGACAGCCGCTACGCTGTCGGCCATGGACTTCCGAATCCGCAGCGGCACGCCCGACGACGCTCTGTGCATCTCCGCCCTGGCCACGCAGACCTTCCTGGACACCTACGCCACCGAGGGCATCCGCCCGGATCTCGCGCGCGAGGTGTTCAGCCTGTGCAGCGCCAGCGCATTTGCGGCGCATCTGCACGAGCCGCAGACCGTGTTCCTTCTGGCCGAGCAGGGCGAGCATCTGCTTGGTTTCGCGCAACTGTCCACCGCAATCTCGAAGGCAGGCGATACCGGGCATCAGGGCTGTGAGCTGGTGCGCCTGTACGTGCAGCCGAATCAGAAGCGCCGTGGCGTCGGCCGCGCGCTGATGCAGGTGGCGGCGCAGCGCAGCCGGATCGCTGGCGCCGACACCGTCTGGCTGACCGCCTGGGCCGAGAACCACCGCGCACGCGCCTTCTACACGGCCATCGGCTATCAGGACGTGGGCGAGCTGCCCTATGTGTGGGAAGACAAGGTCTACGAGAACCGCGTCTTCGTGCAGGCGCTATAGCGCCTCTTTCCACTCTGCATTGAACAGGCGCCACTGGCCGCCTTCGCGCCGCCAGTTCGTAGTGAAGGTCCAGCTCTGGCCGCGCTCGGGCAGCAGGCCGCTGCTCCCGGTGGCCAGCACGCCGATCTGCGCGGTGGCCCGTTGGCCATCGATCTTGACTTCACGCACTGTCGCCACCACGTTGATGTTCTGGTTGGTGAGAAACACACCCGCGAGGATGCGCCGGGCCTCCTTCTTGTCGAAGTTGCCGGACTCGCGCGTGAAGTCATCGGCCAAGTGTTCCAGAAAGCCGCTCGCGTCCTTGGCCTGGATGGCGGTCTGCATCTTGTCCACCGCGGCGCGCAGCTCCTTTTCCGGATCCGAGCGGCTGCAGGCAGCCAGCAGGGCGGTGGCGAAGGCGATGAGCAGGGCGCGACGCAGCATGAGGGTTTTCGATTGGCGGAGCGTTAAGCCGCGCGAGGACGGCCACGGAGCTGCACTGTAGTCTTGCAAAGGCACGGAACTCGCTTTGGGTTATCACTCACGTGGCATGGAACTGACCCTGCTGCGGCGGGTCAGTGAAGTTCGATCGGGAGCAACACAAGCCCCGACGTCCAAGAACACCACTCCTCCAGAGGTCTGAATGAACACGTTTTCGCTTGCGCGGCATCGCCTCGGGCTGACTGGTGCGCTGCTCGGCGCCGCACTCATCGGTCTGAGCTTCTGGGCCTGCGCGCCGCGCGCCCAGGCCAGCGCCGCAGATCCAGCCGCCGTGTCGGCCGCCATCACCGCCCCCGCCGCGGCCTTCGAAATCATTGATCTGGAGTGGCAGGACGCCAGCCGCCAGCGCGCCGTACCGGCACGCCTGTACTGGCCCGCCCAGGCGCAGGCAGCCAGCGTGCCGCTGGTGGTGTTCAGCCACGGACTTGGCGGCTCGCGCATGGGCTACCGGCATCTGGGGCAGTACTGGGCGCAGCAGGGCTATGCCAGCCTGCATCTGCAGCACGCGGGCAGTGATCGCGAGGTCTGGCGCGGCAATGTCTTCAGCCTGGTGAGCAATCTGCAGGCCGCCGCCAGCGACCTGAACGCCGCCAACCGCGCGCTGGATGTGCGATTCGCCATCAGCCAGATGCTCGCCGAGCCGCGCTTTGCGCCGCACATCCGCAGCGATGCAATTGCCGTGGCGGGGCACAGCTATGGCGCCAACACCGCGCTGCTGGTTTCAGGCGCGCGGGTGCTGCGCGAGGGTCTGCCGAACGATCTGCGCGATCCGCGCGTGAAGGCCGCCGTGCTGCTGTCTGCACCCCCCTTCTATGGCGAGGCCGACATGCGGCCGATCCTCGGCGGCATCGAGGTGCCCACGCTGCACGTGACGGGCACAGAGGACGTGATCCGCATTCCCGGTTACCGCAGCGAGCCCACCGACCGCGTGGCCGTGTTCGAGGCGACCGGTAGCCCGCGCAAGCTGCTGGCAGTGTTCCGAGGCGGCACACACAACATCTTCACCGACCGCACCGATCAGGCGGGCGCGGAGCTCAACCGCGTGGTCAAGCGCGCCACGCGCGAGGTCAGCACCCTGTTTCTGGACGCCACCCTGCGCGCCGGCGATCCGCAGGCCCTTGACCGCTGGCTGGTGGAGAACCGCGGACTGTTCGCACGCGTCAGCGGCAGTCTCGGCCCGGCGACCATCCTGCACGCCTCCCCAGGCCCTCTCGTGGCAGGGGCCGGGGTCGCGCCGCTCGGGAGCGCGGCGGCGCGCTAGGCGCCCAGCCCGATCATGAAGGCGCGCTGCGGATCAAAGCGGCCGTCAATCGCCTGCGCCAGCGCCGCCAGTGCGGGGGACACGCCGCGTACCTGTTCGATCTGCATCCATCGCCGATCCTGATTCACGGTCTGGTGAATGCGCTTCCAGGCGAGTGAGAACTCCGCTGTGAGCTGCGCCAGGCCCCAGTCCTGTGTGCGCTTGGCCACGCGCGGCGCAGTGTGGAAGTGGTTCGGCACCGCACCCGGTAGGCCGGCGGTGAACTGGCCGCTGCCCATCATGTCGGGCTGGGCGCCGCCGATGATGCAGCTGTATTCCAGCTGCTCGATGAAATAGCCATGCACAGCGATGCGCTGCGCCGCGCTGCCGGAAAAGTCCAGGTACAGGGTCGGCACCCGCGCCAGCGTGCCGATCTGGTCGCCGAGGATCACCTGGTCATAGCAGGGCAGGTCGCGCACATGCCCCAGGTTGCCGGCAGTGGTCATGCCGATCAGGCGCACGCCCTGCTGCGTGCGCGAGCGCGCCGCCAGCAGGATGGCCGTCATCCAGGCGCTCTTGCTGCTCGGACTGGAGAACAGCACCTGTTGCGCGCCGAAGAGCTGCTCCTCTTCAAGAAAGTCGTCCAGCAGATAGGCCTGCAGGGCCAGCGGCTTGAGCAGGGCCTGCAGCGGCTCGAGATCGCTGCGCCAGTCCCGATCAGCCGCGCAGCGCACATAGTGGTTGTAGACAGGCTCCAGATCGGCGCGGTGCGCCGCGCCGTCCACGAAGCTGCCGGCGTTCAGGCCCTTGGGGCGCACCAGCACATGGCTGGCCAGCGGGAAGTAGCCGTAGATGCGTTCGCCGACTTCCAGGCCCGCGGCGCGGCTCGTCTGCACCGTGGCAAAGCCCCAGCCGGGCAGACGGCCCCAGTCCGCATCCTGTGCCGGGAAGTAGCGCCAGAAGTGCAGCTGCTCGCCACGCGCGGCATAGCTCACGTTGTTGGCCGAGAAGCCCACATGCTCAATGGCGAGCAGGGCTTCGCCCGCCTCCGGTTCCGGCAGGCTGTGCTCAACGGCGCGCAGATCGCGCAGGCTGTTGCGGCGGCACTCCAGGGCGATCAGCGCGCGATCGGGCATCGGGGCTCCTGTCGGCAGGCGGCAGACCTGATTGCAAGGATTGTTGCGCCAAACCCTTGCTTTTGCCCATGCCCGCGCGGCCGACCGGTGCAGCCCGAAGGACAGGCGGCAGACTCAGATCAGCGCCAACACACGCGCCAAGCTTTCCTGAAACGCCAGCTGCGTGGTCAGCAGGGCGCGCTGGTTGGGGATCCAGGAATACAGCGAGTCGATTGGCTCGGCGCGATAGTCCGTTGGCGCCGCAATCACGGTGAACCCTGCGGCCTCGAAGGCACGTACTGAGCGCGGCATGTGAAAGGCCGAGGTCACGATGACCACGGTGCGCCACTCCGGCTTGAGCGAGCGCGTACGCAGCGCGTTCTCACGCGTGTCCACCGCAGCGCCCTCGACCGCCGCGACCTCGATGCCATAGTCCTGCTTGAAGGACTGCGCCATCAGTTCGCCCACCGGTGCCCCGTACCTGGCCCGCCCGCCGCCCGTCGGGATCACGGGCAAACCGCTGCTGCGGGCAAGGCGCGCCGCGTAGCGCATGCGAGCCGAGGTGGTGCGGTCCGGCTGCGCTGCGCCGTACTCCGGCGCATTGAACGAGCGCCCGCCGGAGAGCACCACGATGCCCTGCGCCGCGGAAACATCGGCACCCGGCGGCAGTGCCGGCACAAGGCCTTCGATGCTGCCGATCCACAGGGACGCCACCGCTGGGGTGGCCGCCAGCCAGATGGTCAGTGCTCCGGCCGCAAAGCCCGCACCGGCCAGGCGCGGCAGGCGCCGGCGCAGCCACCAGGCCAGCACCATGAGCGTGAGCGGCGCGCCGCAGAACAGCGTGCCCAGCAAGGCGTAGTTGAGTGTTTCGGTCACGGCGCAAGCTTAGGCGCGCGCACCGCGCGCCTGGATCAGCGGCGCGGCTGGCGCAGCGCCTCCTGCCAGACCTGCATCAGCGCGCCCTTGGGCGTGCCCTCGAAGGTGCGCAGGCCCATGGCGCCTTCGGCCTTGAACCGCAGCTCGCCGGCGTTGGCGTTCTCGGCCGCCGAGCGCTGCGTGTTCATCAGCACGCAGTTCGCATCACCGCTGCAGGCGCGGTAGAAGGGCCAGCTGGCGCTCGGGTAGCAGCTGGTCATCACGTCTGCCGGCAGCGCGTCGAACAGGGTGGACCAGGTCACGAGATCCATGTTCAGCGCGCGGGCCTGGTCGAGCAGCCAGCGCAGATAGGCGGCGGCGGCCGCGTCATTGCCGGGCACGGCGGCGCGCTGGCAGCTGCTGGGTGTGCCCACGGACAGGTCGCGCGAGTTCCAGCCCGTGTCGGCCACCAGCAAGGGGGCTTCCTTGGGGTTGCGATCGCGCACGCGGCTCAGATAGTCGCGCGGCAACTGTGCGGGGTCGGTCACGCGGGGGCCGTGGATCTGCATCGCCAGCCCGAAGCGATCGCGCGAGAGATTGTTCAGCGCGGCGTAGTGCGCGGCATCAAAGCCATCCAGGGCCTTGCCGTACAGCTCATCGATCAGGAAGGAGGCGTACACCACGGCGTTGGCATCCACGGCCTTGGCAGCGCGGTAGCTGGCGCGCTGCAGGTCCACGAGGGCGCGCCAGGCGGGGCCGTCACCGCAGGCCGTCAGGTAGCCGTTGATCTCGGCCGACACGTTCACCCAGCGCGGCGCATAGGTGCGCACCATCCAGGTCACGTAGCGCGGATAGGCGGTGACGTACAGCGCGTCGGTGGATTGGTTCAGATCGAAGCAGCGCGCGCCGATGTCGCGCAGCTCAATGGACGTGCCGCTGCGCACCGCCTCGCGCGCATAGCGCTCGCGGGCCAGGGTCAGCTGCAGAGACACCGGCTTGCCCGTGGCGCGCGCCGCGTCAGCCAGTTCGCGCTGCATGCGCACCCAGGGGTGGTCGGCGCGCGGTTCGGTGTTCTCGGCGAACTCGCGCCAGGGGATGCCAAGTGTTTCTGCAAAGACCGTGACGGCATCGCTGTCGCGGCCAGCCGCAGCAAAACGCTCAGCCACGGGTTCGCGCACTCGCCAGAGCAGGTCATTGCCGATGTTGGCCTGCACCGTGCCGGTGGACAGCGAGAACGGGCGGGTGGCGGCCTCGGTCGTGGCGGGGGCCGGCGCCTGTGCCCGCATGGACGGGGCGGCAAGGCACAGGGCAAGGGCGGCCAAGGCGGGGACGACCGCGCGGCGGAGCATGAACATCGAACAGATCCCGAATGATTACGCTGCAATGCAGCAACTGAAGTGCGGGTTGTAGCGCGCAACCTTGTTCGCCCGCAAACGATCTTGGGGCTTTGTCAACGCAGCGCGACGTCGCGCGGGTGTTCAGCGGCCGGGGTGCGTGAGCTGCTCCATGCGGGTGAGCCACGACATCGCCTGCTCGCGGGTTTCGCCGCACATCTCGGCCGAGGGCTGCAGCCCGCCACAGGCTGCGGGCCGCTCCGGGCGGCCGAAGATGGCGCAGCGCATGTCGTCCAGCAGGTGCACGCAGCGCACGCCGGCCGGCTTGCCCTGCGGCATGCCGAGGAAGGGCGTGTTGATGGAGGGCGCGATGCAACAGGCGCCGCAGCCGGGGCGGCAGTTCATCGCGCCGCCTTGAGCTCGGGGCGCACGGTCATCGGCATGGCGGGCGCTGCACCCAGCGCAGCAGGTGCGCGCCCGAGCCAGCGCTCGGCGGCATTGACCGCCGGCACGTTGGCCCGGCCCATCAGCTCCAAGTGCCCGAAGGAAAACGGCGAGAAGTGCAGCAGGTCGCACACATGGCTGCCCATGCGCGCGAGCCAGCCGGGCAGCGCAATCTGCAGCGGCGCGGCCCGGCCGGGCGCGCGCAGGCGCAGCAGCAGATCGCCCATGGGCATCGCCTCGGGCCCACCCAGTTCCACCTCGCGCGGGCAGTCTGCGGCCGGCGCATCGACCAGCGCCGCGATGACCTCACCCAGCTCGCTGACGTGCAGGGCCGCGATCTGGCCGCGCGCGGCGCCCGGCAGCGGCTGCACTGGCCACTGCGCCACGCGCCGGATCCAGCGCGCACCGAAGCCGCCCTCGCCGTCCAGCAGCGAGGGCCGCACGATGGTGGCGTGCGCGTGGGCCGCGCGAATGGCTCGTTCGCCCGCCCACTTGCTGCGGATGAAGCGGCTGCGCGCGTCTGCACTCAAGCCCAGCGCGGAGACGTGCACCAGACGCAGGCCCCGTGCCGCACAGGCGGCCGCCAGCGCGGCGGGCCCCTGGCAATGCACGCGGTCGTAGGTCTGGGCCCAGCGCTCGCGCAGGATGCCCACGCAATTCACCACCGCGTCCATATCGGCCAGAGCGGCGCGCCAGTCGGCCGGCTGCAGGCGGCGATGCATGGCCAACGCCTGCACCGGTACCGGAGCGGCCGCATCCGCCCGCCGGCCGCCGATTTCCACCCGATGGTCGCGCGCCCGGAGGGCTGCCACCACATGCCGACCAATGAATCCCCGTCCACCCAGAACCAGTACCCGCATGATCGGCCTCGCCTTCCCTGCCTGCCCCTGCGCCGGCAGCGCGATGTGGGCTTGCAGTGTTTGTCTGAATTTTCTGTCAATTCAGAAATTACGGTAACAGATCGGGGTGAGATCGTGTATGGTGGGTCCATGAACACGACGCCGACCCCGAACAATCCCGCTGATATTGCAGCATCAACAAGCGAATCCGAAGCATTGGCAGCAGATTCCACGCAAGCAGGCGCTCACATTGCAGGCGCTGTGCTGCCACCGAGCGACGCCGTGGCGGGAGGGGCTGCTGCGCCCCCGGCGGCTGGATCGGCCCCTCGGTCCGCCAGCCCTTCCGCCACCCCTTCCACACCTGCCAGCCCCGGCACCGACCTGCCGGACACTGGCCACGGCCCGGTGGCGCTCTCCCCGCTCGCTCAGCGCTTCGTGCTGCATTGGGGCGAGATGGGCACCCGCTGGGGGGTAAACCGGACGGTCGCGCAGATTCACGCGCTTCTCTATTACCTGGGCCGGCCGATGCATGCCGACGAGCTGGTGGCCACCCTGGGCGTGGCGCGCAGCAATGTGTCCACCAGCCTGCGCGAGCTGCAGGCCTGGCGCCTGGCGCGGGTGGTGCACGTGATGGGCGACCGGCGCGACCACTTCGAGACCAGCGGCGACGTCTGGGAGCTGCTGCGCACCGTGGTGGCCGAGCGCAAGCGCCGCGAGTTCGACCCCACCGCCGCCCTGCTGCGCGAGAGCGTGGCGGACCCCGCCTTTGCCCAGGAGCCGGCTGCGGCGCAACAGCGCATTCGGGACACCCTGGCCCTCACGGAGTCCGTGGCGGCCTGGGCCGATGAGATGCTTCGTCTGGACCCGGCCACGCTGCAGAAGGTGCTCAAGCTGCTGTCCACGGTGCAGAAGCTGGTGCGCAATCAGAATTGACCGAAAACAACCTATTTGAGAGCAGTCAATATCGACTTTCCGCATGCCAAAAGCCAATCTTGGATGACATTGATGCCTTTGATCATATGGCCGAAATTGATTTCTGAAGCTGATCATGAATGATGCCCTCGCCTATCCGCTCACGGTCTACTACGACCGCTCGTGCCCCCTGTGCGCGAGCGAGATGCACGGCCTGAAGGCGCTGGACAGCGAGAACCGCTTCGCGCTCGTCGACTGTTCCGCCGCGGATTTCGACGCCACCCTGGTGCACGAAGCCGGCATCGACCCCGCCCAGCTGATGCAGATCATCCATGCGCAGGACGCCGCCGGCCGCTGGCTGCGTGGCGTGGACGTGTTCGTGCAGGTCTATGCCGCCGCGGGCCTGGCGCCCATGGTGCGTCTGTGGAGCCACCCGCGCCTGCGCCCCGTGTTCGACCGGCTCTACCCCTGGATTGCGCGCTACCGCCACTGGCTCACGGCCCTCGGTGCACAGCACTTCATGCACTGGCTCATGGGGCGCCTGCTGCGCCGCCGCGCCAAGGCCATGGTCGCGCAAAGCTGCGCGAACGCCGCCTGCGAGCGGCGCGACTGATCGCAGTCGCACCGATCGTTCAGCGCCCTGCGCGTTGCGCCGGCCTTGCTTCTGCCCGCGAAGCACTGCGCAGGGTCTGCCGCCCCGCGCCAGCCTGCCCCAAGCCATCAGCGCTCCCCTGTTCAACGGATGCTGCGCGCGATGCGCAATCCGCAAACCCCGGACCCGCACCGGGGTTTCTACTTAGAATCGCCCGCACACCGGACATCGATCCGGGTTCCATTCAAAAGGTGAGGGAGGGAGTCGCATGTCAGATGTCATGCAGAACACGGCGCAGGATCAGGATCTGAGCGCCGGCATTGCGCAGGCGCAGGCCAGTCGCGCCAGCTTCGTGATCGATACCTACAAGTGGCTGTCGATCGCCATCTTGAGCTTTGCGGTGCTGTCGTTTGTGCTCAGCAGCCTGGGCGTGGGCGTGGCCATGGTGAATTTCATGGCCGGCAGCAAGTACATGTGGCTCGCGTATCTGGGCGGCTTCATGGTGGTGGGCTGGCTGGCGTCCAGCATGGCCGACACGATGGAGTCCAAGGGCGCGCAGCTGGCCGGCCTGGGCCTGTACGTGGCGGCCGAGGCGCTGATGTTTGCGCCGCTGTTTGCCATCGCGGCCAAGGTGGCGCCGGGCTCGATCTGGACCGCGGCCCTGGTCACGCTCACGCTGGTCGTGGCGCTCACTGTCACGGCCTACACGAGCAAGCGCGACTTCAGCTTCCTGGGCAGCTTCCTGAAGGTGGGCGGCATCGTCGCGTTGGGCGTGATCGTGGCCAGCATCGTGTTCGGCTTCACCCTGGGCATCGTGTTCAGTGGCGCCATGGTGCTGTTCGCGGGCGGCTGCGTGCTCTATGACACCAACAACATCCTGCGCCACTACCCGACCGACCGGCCGGTGGGCGCGGCCCTGCATCTGTTTGCGTCCATCGCGCTGATGCTCTGGTACGTGCTGCGCTTCATCATGGATCTGGCGCGCGACTGATCGCGCCCGGCCTGTCCGGCCCTGAAAGCGCGCCTCCGGGCGCGCTTTTCTTTGCCGGCCACACCCGGTGAACACGCCGCGCCACAGTGTTCACAGTGAAGCGCCCAGCCGCCAGCCAGTCAGCAAAAGCCCGTGTCTGTGCCCGGCAAGCCGCAGCTCATCGAAAACCACGTGGCGCCCATCAGCCTGCTGGCTAATCTCGCGCAGTTCACTTCGGAGAAGCCCCGCATGTTCACACCCGCGCCCACGCCCGCTGCCGCTGCACCCGGCGCAGCCCAACCCGCTGCAGACGCTCCCGCCGCCAGCCCGTCCGCATGGACGTCGGGCGGTGTGTTTGCAGACCGCAGCGGCGGCATGCCCCCTGCACCGCCGACGCCACCCACGCCGCCCACGCCACCGGGCGACCCGAAGAAGCCCGGCTGGTTCGCGCGCATCTGGGGCTGGGTGGACGCAAGCCGCCGCCTGATGATGAACCTGATCTTCCTGGCCATCGTCATCCTGCTGCTGATCTCGATGTTCTCCGGCGGCGGGATCAAGGTGCAGGACAAGACCGCGCTGGTGCTGGCGCTGGACGGCCCGATCGTCGAGCAATACCACGGCGGCGTGCGCGACCGCATCAGCCGCCAGGCCCAGGGCCAGGACACCGACCAGATCCAGCTGCGCGACCTGATCGCCGTGCTCGACAAGGCGGCCAAGGACGACAAGATTTCGAGCGTCGTGCTCATCACCGACGAGTTCCGCGGCGCGGGCATGGCCACGCTGCGCGAGGCCGCCGCCGCCATGGAGCGGTTCAAGGCCGGCGGCAAGAAGATCGTCGCCTGGGGCAGCGGCTACGACCAGCGGCAGTACTACCTGGCCGCGCACGCCAGCGAGGTCTACATGCACCCCATGGGCATGGTGATGATCGAGGGCTTCGGCCGCTACCGCACCTACTACAAGGACGCCTTCGACCGCCTGGGCGTAAGCGCCAACGTGGTCAAGGTCGGCACCTTCAAGAACGCCGCCGAGCCCTACTTTGCCAATGGCCCGAGCAAGGAGAGCCTGGAAGCCGAAGCCTATCTCTGGGACGCCCTCTGGAAGGCCTACACCGACGGCGTGGAGAAGGCGCGCAAGCTGCCGGCCGGCAGCATTGCCAAGAACATCGAGGCCCTGCCCGAGCAGCTCAAGGCCGCCGGCGGCGACCCGGCCAAGCTCGCCATCGACGGCAAGCTGATCGACGGCTTCAAGACCCGTGACGAGCTGCGCGCGCTCATGACGGAGCGCGGCGCCGAGGACAAGCAGAACAAGACTTTCCGCCAGGTGTCCTTTGGCGACTATCTCTCCACCATCAAGCCCGCCAAAGGTGGTGAGGCCGTGGGCGTGATCGTGGCTGAAGGCGAGATCGGCGACGGCTTTGCACCGCCGGGGCGCATCGGCGGCCGCAGCACCGCAGAACTCGTACGCAAGGCCCGCGAGGACGACAGCATCAAGGCCATCGTGCTGCGCGTGGACAGCCCTGGGGGCAGCGGTTTCGGCAGCGAACTGATCCGCCGCGAACTCGAGCTCACGCGCGCCGCTGGCAAGCCGGTCGTGGTGTCGATGGGCGACCTCGCTGCATCCGGTGGCTACTGGATCAGCATGGCCTCCGATGAAGTGATTGCCGAGCCCACCACCATCACCGGCTCAATCGGCGTGTTCGGCATGCTGCCCACGGCCGGCGGCCTGATGGAAAAGCTCTCCATCAAGACCGGTGGCTACACCACCACCTGGCTGGGCGGCGCCTACGACCCGCGCCGCGGCCTGGACCCGCGATTCGAGGGCATGGTGCAAAGCGCCATCAACCACTTCTACAACGACTTCGTCGGCAAGGCCGCCGCCTTCCGCAAGATGAGCGTGGAGGATCTCAACAAGGTTGCGCAGGGCCGCGTCTGGACGGGCCAGCAGGCCCTGGACCGCAAGCTGGTGGATCGCGTCGGCAGCTTCGATGACGCCCTCAAGAGCGCCCGCGAGCGCGCCAAGCTCAAGGCGGACGCGCTCGTGCGCTACGTCGAAGCCCCGCCCAGCCCCTTCGAGCAGTTCCTGAAGAACTTCGGCCTGGGCGCGGCTGCAGACGCCGCCGTGGACAGCAGCGCCGCCGCAGTCGGCGCGGCGATCAGCTCGGCCATGGTGCAGAACGCGCCGCTGGCCACCGTCGGCCTGAACAGCGCCGCCGCGCCGATGGTGGAGGACTTCATGTGGGTCAACGATCTGATGCAGCGCAGCCGCGCCGGCCAGCCCTTTGTCGTGCTCATGCACTGCTTCTGCGACAAGTAGCGCGATGCGATGGTCTGGAAACAGCGTTTTCGGCCATTAAATCGAGTAGTCAGTAAACCGGCTTTCCGCGCATCAGACAAGCGGAAAGTCGGTTTGTACCTTCAACAAAGCATCATTATCGGCCGCTTCATGAGATGATGCCTTGCGCTTTCAGGAGCGATGCCGCAGCGCCGCCCGGCTTGGGGTCCGAGCGGCCATGCCGAGCGCAAGCAGCAGCACGCCACCCAGCAACAGCCCCTCCGGCGCACCCATCACCAGCAGCACGGCGCAGCTCGCCATACCCGTCAGCACCGCGAACAGCCAGATCAGCGCGGTGAGCGCTCGCAAGAGCTTCGAGCGCAGGCCTGCAGGCGGCGCGTCCGCATCAGAGTCGCGAGTCGGCAGCAGCAAGAGCACAGCCAGGGTCAGCACCAGCGTCGGGTCCGGCGCCATGCCGAACCACTCGCCCTGCGACAGCGGCCGGCCGGCAAAGAGCGGCAGCACGGGGTACAGCGCGATCGCCAGCACACCCAGCGCCCCGGCCAGCCAACGCCGCGTGCGGCCCACCACGCGCCGCGCAAGCGGTGCGGGCGGGATGGCCCGGACGCACGCCGCCGAAGCCAGCAGCAGTGCCTGCGCCAGCCAGAGCACCACCAGCCCCTGCGCCGCCCAATTGATGGGCACCAGGCGTGCATGGATGAATGCCAGCGCCACGAACGCCCAGACACCGGTCAGCCCGAGCAGCGCCACGGACGGCAGCCAGCGGCCCCGCCAGCGCGCCGCCTCCGGCGCGGCGTGCTCGCCGCTCGTGACCCACAGCGCGAGCAGCACCAGGGCGCCCGCGGCCAGCAGGCTCCAGCGCAGCAGCGGCCAGGTGTCGGCCTGCAGCTCGAACAGCCGCCAGTAGGTTCGCGGCGCGAACATCAGGAAGTCGTGCGGGCGGTAGGTCCACCATTCGCTGAGCATGGTGCAAGTGTGCTGCAGGGCGCTGGGCGTGTCGCCGGGCGGATCCGCCGCGCCCGCAAGCCTCAGCCGATCAGCGCGGCCACATCGCGCGCCATGCGCTCGCGCAGCGCCGCATCGGGCATCGGGCCACGTGCGGCAGCCATGTTCTGCTGCAGATGCGCCAGCTGGCTGGTGGCCGGGATGGCGCAGGTGACGGCAGGGTGGCTGACGGCGAACTTGAGCGCGGCCTGGGCCCAGTGCTCGCAGCCGAGCTCGGCCGCCCAGCCGGGCAGGCGCTTGCCCTTGAGCGTATCGAGCAGCGCGCCTTCGCGAAACGGCCGGTTCACGATCACGGCGATCTTGCGCTCGGCAGCCAACGGCAGGATGCGCTGCTCGATCTCGCGGTCCGCCAGGCTGTAGCTGATCTGCAGGAAATCGATCGGCTGGCTCTTCATGATGCGCTCGATCTCGTCGTGCCGCCGCCCGTGCGAGGTGGTGATGCCCACAAAGCGCAGGCGTCCCGCCGCCTTCATGTCGAACAGGCGTGGCAGATGCGCCTCCCAGCTCACGAGGTTGTGCACCTGCATCAGATCGATGCGCGGCACGCCCCAGAAGGCGCGCGTGGCTTCCATCTGCGCCGCGCCGCGCGCCACATCACCCATCCAGACCTTTTCGGCGGAGAACAAGGCCTTGGGCTGGCCCAGTGCCGCCAGCGCCTGGCCGATGGCCGGCTGCGAGGAGCCGTACATGGGCGATGAATCGATCATCCGCCCGCCGGCTGCAAAAAAGGCGCGCATCACCTCGGTCACGTTGCGCAGCGCGGCAGGGTCCTTGCCCACGTTGAAGGTGATCCAGCTGCCCAGACCGATCACGGGTAGCCGCTCGCCGCTCTTGGGGATGGGGCGCGTCAAGGGTTCGGTGCCGCCTTGCGCAGCTGCCGGATCGGCCCAGCCAATCGTGCCGAGCGCGGCAGCGGCCCCCATGGCGGACACAAACGCGCGCCGGTGCGCATCCGGTGCAGCGTTTGGCGCGGTCGATCGATCAGGCGCGGGGGCGAAGGTCGTTTGATGCATGCAGCAGTCCGTTTGGCCGTCAGTATGGGCGCTCGGCCGCTTCGATGGCATCACCCCCGCGCAGGTTCCGCGCCCACCTATTTCTTGGCCTTCTTCGGCTTGGCCCGGGTCGCCTCCGCGCCGCCTAGCACGAAGGTGACTTTCATGTTCACGCGGTATTCAACGATCTTGCCGTCCTCGACCACCACCTTCTGGTCCTGCACCCAGGCGCCGGTCACGCCGGCAAGGGTCTCGTGGGCGCGAGCGATGCCGCGCGCCAGCGCATCATCAAAACTCTTGGGGCTGGATGCGATGAGTTCGATCACCTTGGCGACGGTCATGAGCGTTCTCCGGTTCTTTTGGGGAGTCCAGACGGTAGATCCGCGCACCTGCGCGCTTCAATGGGGTGCGTGTAACCGGGCGCGGCAGGCCGGCGGCCGCTGCGCCTGGTGTCGCTGCTCCATGGACCGCTGACATAATCGAGCGCAGCCCTGCACCGGGTGCCAACGCGGCCCGTCCTGCCGCCCGACCGGTGCGCACCGACCTCTCTGACCGGAGACCCGCCCATGCTTCGTCTACATGCTGCCGCTGCTTACGCCCGTCGCCCGCTGCTGCGCCTGCTGGCTGCTGCCGCCGCCCTGGCCATGCTCAGCCCGCTGGCGGCCGCTCAAACTGCCAAACCCGTGAAGATCCTGGTCGGCTTTCCGGCCGGCGGCGGCACGGACGCGATTGCGCGCGTGCTGGCCGAGAAACTCAAGGACGAGCTCACCACCTCCGTGCTGGTCGAGAACCGCGCCGGTGCCGGCGGCCAGATCGCTGCGGCGGCGCTGAAGGCCGCGGCGCCTGA
Organism: beta proteobacterium AAP99; assembly: GCA_001295775.1. Lineage (GTDB taxonomy): Bacteria > Pseudomonadota > Gammaproteobacteria > Burkholderiales > Burkholderiaceae_C > Piscinibacterium. The sequence continues at coordinate 147,429 of LJIA01000002.1, read as the reverse complement.
CGGCAGCACCGTCTTCTTGAGCCACGACCACACCATCTCCGTGCTGCCGCTCACGCAGAAGAGCCCGGGCTTTGACCCGGCCAAGGACTTTGTGCCCGTGGCCGGCTTCGCCACCTTCGTGAACGCCTTTGCCGTGTCCTCGAACACGCCGGCGCGCAGCCTGGCGGACTACGTGGCCTGGGTGCGCCAGCAAGGGGGCAAGTCTGCCGTGGGCGTGCCTGCGCCGGCCAGCATTCCGGAGTTTCTGGTCAAGGCCGTGGGTGATCACTACAAGCTCGATCTCGTCGCCGCCCCCTACCGCGGCAGCGCGCCGATGATCGGCGACATGCTGGGCAACCAGATCGCCGCGGGCACCGGCTCCGTGCCGGACTTCATCGAGCAGCACAAGGCCGGCAAGCTGCGCGTCATCGCCGTCATCGGCACCCAGCGCCAGGCCGTGCTGCCGGATGTGCCCACCTTTGCCGAGCTGGGCGTCCCCGGCTTCGAGGACGTGCCCTTCTACGGCCTCTGGGCCCCGGCGGGCACGCCCAAGGCCGAGCTGGATCGCCTGTCAGCCGCCATCGCCAAGGTCATCGCCCTGCCGGAGGTACGCGAGCGCCTCACCGCCATGGGCCTGGCCGTGGGTTTCATGAGCGGCGCGCAGCTCGCCACACGTGAGCAGGCCTACAGCAAGAGCTGGGCGCAGATCATCCGCAAGAGCGGGTTTGTGGCGCAGTGAGCAGCGCATGCCGATTCCTGACTACGAGTCGCTGATGCTCCCGTTGCTCAAGATGGTTGAGCAACGCGGCCCGATCAAAACTGCCGAAGTGACCGAATTGCTGGCATCTGCGCTCGGCCTGACTGACGAGGAACGTGCGCTCAGATTGCCCTCCGGGCAGACCACAACACTTCGAAGTCGGGTTGGATGGGCCAAGACATATCTCAAGCAAGCTGGACTTCTCGAACAGCCCACCCGTGGGGTGATCAAGATCACCCCATCAGGCATCGACTTACTGCGGACCGGCCCGAGCGCAATCACCAGTGAAACGCTGAAGCGCTATCCCAGCTTCGTTGACTTCACGCGGAGGAGTCGCAAGGCAGCAGGCGATGAATCCGACATGGGCCAGCCTGATCGGCCATCAATCGACGGGGCGGATGAGCGGCAAACACCCGAAGATGCACTCGCCTGGGCCGCAGCAAGTCTCGATGCTGCGCTTCGATCCGAAGTTCTCGATCAACTGAAGCGAGTGTCACCGGCCTATTTCGAGGACATCGTGGTTCAACTGCTATTGCGCATGGGTTACGGGGGCTCGCGTGCAGAAGCTGGACAAGCTGTCGGCCGTAGCGGTGATGGTGGTATCGATGGAATCATCAACGAAGATCGGCTAGGCCTTGATGCCGTCTATATCCAAGCCAAGCGCTGGGAGGGCGTCGTCGGTCGGCCGGAAATCATGAAATTTGTCGGGGCTCTCGCTGGACAACGCGCCAACAAGGGCGTGTTCATTACAACTTCTGGATTTACCCGAGAAGCGCGCGAATACGCCCAGCAGAGTCAGTATCGGATCGTGTTGCTCGATGGAGATCGCATCGCGCAGCTCATGGTCGAGTCCGGGCTCGGCGTCGCCGTCCAAGCGCGATATGAAATCAAGAAGATTGATCTCGACTTCTTCTCGGAAGACGAATGAACACGCTCACTCAAATACTTCTCTACCTCATCGAGTTCGCTTTCGGCGCGCTGGCCTTCCTCGCGCTGCTGCGCGCCTGGGCCAGTGCAACGGCAGCGCCGATGCGCAATCCGATCGGCCAGTTCGTGATGAAGCTCACGGACTTTGCGGTGCTGCCGCTGCGCAAGATCCTGCCGCGCACGGGCAGCGTGGATCTGGCGAGCCTGCTGCTGGCCTATGGCGCGGCGCTGGTGATGGTGAGCTTGTCGGTGCTGGTGGTGGGCGCGCTGAACGGCGGCGCAATGATGTCCCTGGGTGCGCCGCTATTTGCGCTGATCGTGCTGCTGCGCTGGAGCCTGTACCTGCTGATCGCGGTGTTGATCGTGCAGGCCATCATGAGCTGGACCAATCCGCATCACCCGGCGGCCTACTTTGCGGCCAACCTGGTCGACCCGATGCTGCGACCGATCCGCCGCATCCTGCCGCCGGTGGGCGGATTCGATCTGTCACCGCTCGTGCTGATCGTGCTGGCCAACATCGGGCTGATCGTGGTGAACAACCTGCGCGTGGGCTGATTTCTCCAAGACGTAGATCCAGCATTCATGCGGTTCTTCAGACCAAAATGGCTGAAGTGCCGCATGGGACAAGCGGAAAGCTTCTTCAAATGTGTGCCACTGGGGCGCGAGGGGACGTTATCTCGCGCGGTGCTGCGTACCCCAGCCGGCCGTGATGAACAGGGCCGTGGTCGGCTCGGTCAGGTCGGCGGTGTGCCACACGCCGGGCGGATTGATGGCGTAGTCGCCGGCCGCCAATTCAACGCGCTGCACACCGTTTGCGGTTTCCTGCAGCAGGGTCATGCGCCCTTCAGTGCAGACCACGACCTCGCTGCCCTCGGGGTGCATCTCCCAACTGTCCCAGCTCGCATCGAAGCGGTACAGGCTCACCAGCCGGCCGCGCGCGCCGTCGGCGGCGTGGCGCTGCACGTAGTCGGCATACCAGGGCATGCCGCTGAAGGCCGGCTCGCTGTGGGCGCCGCGGTCAGCATCCAGGTGAACCGGGTGAACAGACAGGGCGCGTGCGGTCATGGGCGTTCTCCCGTGGGCAGAGCGCGAGCTTAGGTCGGCAAGGGGGTGCTGCGGAACCGACCGCACGAGCCCCTTACATGTTGCGCCGGTACTGCCCGCCCACTTCGAACAGGCTGCTCGTGATCTGCCCCAGCGAGCACACGCGCACGGCGTCCATCAGCACCTCGAACACATTGCCGTTGTCCATCACGGCCTGCTGCAGGCGCTTGAGCAGGGCGGGTGCCTCGCCGGCATGGCGGGCATGGAAGTCGTTCAGGCGCTTTAGCTGGCTCTGCTTTTCTTCCTCGGTGGAGCGGGCCAGCTCGAGCTGGTCGGGGATGGCGTCGCCTTGCGGGTTGCGGAAGGTGTTCACGCCGATGATCGGATACTCGCCGGTGTGCTTGAGCATCTCGTAGTGCATCGATTCGTCCTGAATCTTGCCGCGCTGGTAGCCGGTCTCCATGGCGCCGAGCACGCCGCCGCGTTCGCTGATGCGCTCGAACTCCGCCAGCACGGCCTCTTCGACCAGCTCGGTCAGCTCGTCGATGATGAAGGCGCCCTGGCTGGGGTTCTCGTTCTTGGCCAGACCCCACTCGCGGTTGATGATGAGCTGGATCGCCATGGCGCGGCGCACGCTCTCCTTGGTGGGGGTGGTGATGGCTTCGTCGTAGGCGTTGGTGTGCAGGCTGTTGCAGTTGTCGTAGATCGCGATCAGCGCCTGCAGCGTGGTGCGGATGTCATTGAAGGCAATCTCCTGCGCATGCAGTGAGCGGCCGCTGGTCTGCACGTGGTACTTGAGCTTCTGGCTGCGTTCGTTCGCGCCGTACTTCTCGCGCATGGCCACGGCCCAGATGCGCCGCGCCACACGGCCCAGCACGGTGTATTCCGGGTCCATGCCGTTACTGAAGAAGAAGGAGAGGTTGGGCGCAAAGTCATCGATGTGCATGCCGCGCGCGAGGTAAGCCTCCACGAAGGTGAAGCCATTGGACAGCGTGAAGGCGAGCTGGCTGATCGGGTTCGCACCGGCCTCGGCAATGTGATAGCCGGAGATGCTGACCGAGTAGAAGTTGCGCACGCGGTGGTGCACGAAGTACTCGGCAATGTCGCCCATCACCTTCAGGCTGAACTCGGTGGAGAAGATGCAGGTGTTCTGGCCCTGGTCTTCCTTCAGGATGTCGGCCTGCACGGTGCCGCGCACGTTCTCCAGCGTCCAGGCGCGGATCTTGGCGGCTTCATCCATCGTGGGCTCGCGGCCATTGTCCGTGCGGAACTTCTCGATCTGCTGGTCGATGGCCGTGTTCATGAACATGGCCAGGATCGTGGGCGCCGGGCCGTTGATCGTCATGCTCACCGAGGTGCTCGGGTTGCACAGATCAAAGCCGCCGTACAGCACCTTCATGTCGTCCAGCGTGGCGATGCTCACACCAGAGTTGCCGACCTTGCCGTAAATGTCCGGGCGCAGCGCCGGGTCCGCGCCATAGAGCGTGACGGAGTCGAAGGCGGTGCTCAAGCGCTTGGCCGGCATACCTTCGGACAGCAGCTTGAAGCGGCGGTTGGTGCGGAAGGCGTCGCCCTCGCCGGCAAACATGCGCGTGGGGTCCTCGCCCTCGCGCTTGAAGGCGAATACGCCAGCCGTGTACGGGAAGCTGCCGGGCACGTTCTCCAGCATCAGCCACTTCAGCAGCTCGCCGTGGTCCTCGTACTGCGGCAGCACCACCTTGCGGATCTTGTTGCCGCTCAGCGTCGTGTGCGTGAGCGCCGTACGGATTTCCTTGTCGCGGATCTTCACCACGTATTCGTCGCCACCGTAGGCGCGCTGCATGTCGGGCCACATGGCCAGCAGCTTCTTCTCGGCATGGCCGAGCTTGGCTTCGCGCTCCGCGACCACGAGGTCGATGGCGTGCTGGGCCTTGACCGGGGTGTCACCAAGCTCCGGGTAGGCGCGCTCGGCCAGCATGCGCTTGGTCGCGAGGAGCTGCTGGCGTTCACGGGCGATGCGCGCCTGCTCGCGCGCATGGCGCTTGTAGCCGCGCACGGTGTCGGAGATCTCTGCCAGGTAGCGGTTGCGCGCCGGCGGCACGATCGGTGTCTGGTTGGTGCTGTGCCGGGTGCTCACCTGTGGCAGGCGCGAACCGGCGGCCTTCAGGCCGAGCGCCTGCAGGCGCGGCAGCAGGGCCTGGTACAGGGCCGTGACGCCGTCGTCATTGAAGCGGCTGGCCATGGTGCCGAAGACAGGCATGGTGTCCGGGCTCTGCGCCCAGGCTTCCTTGTTGCGCTGGACCTGCTTGCTCACATCACGCAGCGCATCGGCCGCACCCTTGCGGTCGAACTTGTTGATGGCCACGAAGTCGGCAAAGTCCAGCATGTCGATCTTCTCGAGCTGGCTGGCCGCGCCGAACTCCGGCGTCATCACGTACATCGACAGATCCACATGCGGCACGATGGCGGCGTCACCCTGGCCGATGCCCGAGGTCTCCACGATGATGAGGTCGAAGCCCGTGGCCTTGCAGGCGGCGATCACGTCCGGAAGCGCCTTGGAAATCTCTGAGCCGGCTTCACGCGTTGCGAGCGAACGCATGTACACCCGCGGTTCCGTGCTCCACGGGCTGATGGCGTTCATGCGGATGCGGTCGCCCAGCAGCGCGCCGCCGCTCTTGCGCCGGCTCGGGTCGATGGAGATCACCGCGATGTTCAGTGCGTCGTTCTGATCCAGACGGATGCGGCGGATGAGTTCGTCGGTCAGCGAGCTCTTACCCGCGCCGCCGGTGCCCGTGATGCCGAGTACCGGCGTCTTGACGTGCTGTGTGGCCGCCAGAAGGGCATCGCGCTCGGCCGCAGGCATGGCGCCGTTTTCCAGCAGGGTGATCGCGCGCGCCAGCGCCGTCCAGTCGCCCTTGAGCTGGGCCGCGGCCACCGCACCCTTGTCGGCCAGGTTGTAGTCGCAGCGCATCACCATCTCGCCGATCATGCCGGCCAGACCCAGGCGCTGACCGTCTTCCGGGCTGTAGATGCGCACGCCATGGCTGGCGAGGTCGCGGATCTCGGGCGGCACGATCACGCCGCCACCGCCGCCGAACACCTGCACATGGCCGCCGCCGCGCTGTTTGAGCAGCTCGACCATGTACTTGAAGTACTCCACATGCCCGCCCTGGTAGGAGCTGACGGCAATGCCCTGGGCGTCTTCCTGCAGGGCGGCGGTGACCACTTCGTCCACGCTGCGGTTGTGGCCCAGGTGGATGACCTCGGCGCCCATGCTCATCAGAATGCGCCGCATGATGTTGATGCTGGCGTCATGGCCGTCGAAGAGGCTTGCGGCGGTGACAAAGCGCACCTTGTGCGTGGGGCGATAGTTGGCCAAGGCCTTGGCGTCGGCGGACAGATCGGTCATGACGGCACTCAGATGAGAACGGAGATTCAGTGAAGGCAGGCGCCTGGCGGCAGCGTGTGGTCAGCGTAGATCGCCACGCCGACCTGCATGCGCGGACATTCCCGAGCGCCAAGCCGGCGCAGGACCCCGAGGCGCGAACGCCTTGCGTCGCAAGCCAAGGATCTTACGTTTACGTAAACGTCAAGTAAATGCGTCGAGCCGGTGGCCCGTTGGTGTCTCGGCGACACATTGTTTGCGTTTGAGACGATTCAGTAGCGAAACAGCCCTGTGCGTTCTCGGTCTTCCCTAAACTCGCCGCAAACAACACGCAATCAGTCAAACTCTCGGTCGCCATGCGTCCAGATTCAGTACCTACCCGGACCGCCGTCGGCAGCCAGGAACTCCAAACCCGGGCCAAGGGCATCTCCCAAAGACTCCGCACCGTCCTCCTTCTGGTGGACGGCAAGCGCTCGTCTGCCATGATCGAAATGCTGGCCGTCAAGGCCGGCGCGCCGGCCGACTCGCTGCTCGTCCTGCAGGACATGGGCATGGTCGAGGTGCCCGCCGAAGCGATTGCCGAGCCACCGCCCGCGCCAGCGTCCGCGTCGCCGGTGGTCGAAGCCGTGGCGCCCGAGCCGGAGGCCATTGCGGCCGCGGCTCCCGCACCGACGCCGGTGGTCGAGCCTGAGCCCGAACCGGTGGCGCAAGTCGCTCCCGCACCCCCGCCAGCAAGCCCCGTGCAGGTCCCGGCCGTGCCCGTGATCGCACCCAAGCCCGCTGCTGCGCCTGCGGCTGACGCGCCACGAGACATGCGCAATTGGCTGGGTGCACCGCCGATGGTCGACACGAGGCCGCAGCGCGTCATCACACCGGCATCCGTCCCGGCGCCGAGTCCGGCGCCAGTGCCCGCAGCCGCAGCTCCCGCGCCTGCGCCGGTTCCCAAGACACCGACCGGTGCAGCGATTCCTGGTGCGCCGTCTCTGGAGACGACGCAAAGCTCGGCCATGCCTGAGTGGCCGTCGGACAGCATCCTGAACCGCGACGTGATGGACCTGATGCCCAAGGTCACGGTCGTGCCCCTGCAAAAGGACATCGCCCTGGAGCAGGCACGCGAGCATCTGATCACGGCGCTGCGCCGCGACGCACCACAGGAAGGCGCCATGCTGATGGTGAAGATCTCGCGCACCTACACGCGGCCAGGGCTGATCGCACTCTTGTCGGACATCGAGGCCAAGCTCGCACCCAATACCTCGCCGGCTGACGCCGCAGACACTGTGGCCTTTGCGCGCTTTCTGATCGAACCGGAACCGCCGATGCCCCCGATCGAGCAGGGCTAGTGCGCAATTCGCGGCGCAAGCTGCGACGAAACGGGTGATTCCGCAGACGGAGTCACCCGTTTTTCATTCTTCACGCGGGATTTCCGCGATGCGGCGGTGCATCAAGTGCAAGTAGGCTCTTGGTCCTTGAAGAATTTCCGCACAACAAGACCATGACCTTCTTCCTGATGTTCGCCGGCGGCCTGATTGCGCTGGTGATCGGCGCGAACCTGCTGGTGCGCGGTGCCGCCAAGCTGGCCCTGTCCTTCGGGATCTCGGCTCTCGTGGTCGGCCTGACCGTGGTCGCCTTCGGTACAAGCGCGCCCGAAGTGGCCGTGTCGGTCGGTGCCGTGCTTGACGGCAAGGTCGACATCGCCATCGGCAACGTGGTGGGCAGCAACATCTTCAATGTGCTGTTCATTCTCGGCGTGTCGGCGCTGATCGCGCCGCTGATCGTGAACATCCAACTCATCAAGCAGGAAGTGCCGATCATGATCGCCGCTTCCATCGCCTTGCTGCTCATGGTGTTGGACGGCAACCTGGCCGTTTGGGAGAGTGGCCTCCTGCTGGCGGCGATGGTTGGCTACACCACTTTCCTTGTGGTCCAGTCGCGCAAGCAGACGGCCGCAGCCGGCAACGGCGAGTTCGACGACGAAGTCGACATGAGCTCCACCTGGGATCGTCACTGGTCCGTGCAGGTGCTGCTGATCCTTGCCGGTCTGGTGCTGCTGGTCATCGGCAGCCGCTTCCTGGTCGAAGCGGCTGTCACCACGGCCAAGATGCTGGGCGTGAGCGACCTCGTCATCGGCCTGACCATCGTCGCGGCTGGGACCTCGCTGCCCGAAGTCGCCACTTCGGTCACTGCAGCCATCAAGGGCCAGCGAGATATCGCCGTGGGCAACGTGGTGGGGAGCAACACCTTCAACATCCTCGGCTGCCTCGGGATCTCGGGCCTGGTCGCGCCGGCCGGTCTGGCGGTGGCACCTTCGATCGTGAGCTTCGACATCTGGGTCATGCTCGCTGTGGCCGTGGCCTGCCTGCCGATCTTCATCACCGGCCGCGAGATTGCGCGCTGGGAAGGCGCCGTCTTTGTCGGCTATTACGTGGCCTACACCGCTTATCTGATCATGGCCTCGCAGGAGCATGACGCGCTGCCCATGTTCAGTAGTGCCATGCTGTATTTCGTGGTGCCGATCACGGTCATCACGCTGCTGGTGTCCTTCTTCCGCCAAAAGAACCAACCCTCGACCGCATGAGCTTGATCTGGCTGGCGCTGGCGCCCTACATCGGCGCGGCGCTGATTGCTTGTCTGCCCAACTCTGCCCGCAAGACGGCCGCCTGGCTGGCCGGGGCCACCGCCTTGGCTGCGCTGGCCATGGTGCTGGTTGCCGCCCCTGCCGTGTTCGGCGGGCAGGTGCTGCGCGACAGCGTGCCCTGGCTGGCCGATCTCGGCCTGAACTTCGGCTTCCGCATGGACGGGCTGGCGTGGATGTTCGCGCTGCTGATCACCGGGATCGGCAGCCTGATCGTGCTGTATGCGGCCTACTACCTGGCCAAGGAAGATCCTGCACCACGCTTCTTCATGTTCCTCATGCTCTTCATGGGGGCCATGATCGGCGCGGTGACCGCAGACAACCTGATCCTGCTGGTGGTGTTCTGGGAACTGACCAGCCTTGCGTCCTTCCTGCTGATCGGCTACTGGAGCCACCGCGATGACGCGCGTGAAGGCGCCAAGATGGCGCTGGCCATCACCGGCCTGGGCGGCCTGGCGCTGCTGGGGGGTGTGCTGATCATCGGCAATATCGTCGGCAGCTACCAGCTCGACGAGGTGCTGCGCGCCGGGGACCAGATCGTCGCCCACCCGCTCTACGAGGTGGCGTTGGTGCTGGTCCTGCTGGGCTGCTTTACCAAGAGCGCGCAGTTTCCCTTCCACTTCTGGTTGCCCCACGCCATGGCGGCGCCCACGCCGGTGTCGGCCTATCTGCACTCGGCCACCATGGTGAAGCTGGGGGTGTTCCTGCTGGCGCGCATGTATCCGGCACTGGGCAATACCGAACCCTGGTTCTGGATCGTGTCGCTGACCGGCCTGGCCACGCTCATGGTCGGCGCCTACATCGCCATCTTCAAGCATGACCTCAAAGGCCTGCTCGCCTACTCCACCATCAGCCACCTGGGTCTGATCACGCTGCTGTTCGGCCTGGATGAGCAGCTTGCGATCGTCGCAGGCGTGTTCCACATCCTGAACCACGCCACCTTCAAGGCGGGGTTGTTCATGGCGGCGGGCATCATCGACCATGAATCGGGCACGCGCGACATGCGCAAGCTCAACGGGCTGATGAAGTACATGCCCATCACCGGCGTGCTGGCCATCATTGCCAGCGCAGCCATGGCGGGCGTGCCGCTGTTCAACGGCTTCCTGTCCAAGGAAATGTTCTTCATGGAGGCGGTGAACAAGAGCACCCACGCTGCCATGGAGTGGATTCTGCCGATCGGCGCGACCATTGCCGGGATCTGCAGCGTGGCCTACAGCGCGCGCTTCATCCACGATGTGTTCTTCAACGGTGAGCCTGTGGATCTGCCCAAGACGCCGCACGAACCGCCTTGGTTCATGCGCCTGCCTGTCGAAGTGCTGGCGCTGCTGTGTCTGCTGGTGGGCGTGGTGCCAGGCCTGGTCATCGGGCCGACGCTCGCGGTGGCCGCACAGGCCGCGCTGCACGGCGGCCCGGGCGAACTGCCGGTCTACAAGCTCACGATCTGGCACGGCTTCAACCTGCCGCTGCTGATGAGCGGCATCGCGCTGGCGGGCGGCCTGGTCGTGTACTTCTGGCTGCAGAAGCGCATCAACCTGCACACCACCAACCACCTGCCGCGGGGTGGGCGGGATCTGTTCGTGTGGAAGATGGACCGCATCATCGGCAACGCCCACCGACTCACGCTGGCGCTCCAAAACGGCAGTCTCCAGCGCTATCTGCTGCTGTTCTTCGGGACTGCGTTGGTGCTCGGTGCCTGGCCCTTTGTGCGCAGCGGCTTCAGCAGTGCGCCCGTGCCGCAGGCCCTGGCCACCACGCCACTGTCCTTCGGCTTTGTGGCAGTGTGGCTGATCGGCATGGCGGGCGCGCTCGCCACGGCCTTCTGCTATCAGCGCCGCTTGCTGGCGCTGATGCTCATGGGCGCCACGGGTCTGGTGGTGGCGCTGGGCTTCGTGTACCTGTCTGCACCGGACCTTGCACTGACGCAGCTGCTGGTGGAGATGGTCACCATCATGCTCATGATGCTGGCCTTGCACTGGCTGCCGGCCGAGAGTCCGCCGGAGCGCTCCAGGCTGCGGCAGGTACGCGATCTTGCGGTGGCCGTGCTCGCCGGTGCAGGCGTGACGGCAATCGTCTGGCAGGTGCTGACGCGGCCCTTCAACTCCATCTCCCCCTACTTCCTGGAGACCACGGTGCCTCAGGGCGGCGGCGCGAACGCAGTGAACGTGATCATTGTGGACTATCGCGGCTTTGACACCCTGGGCGAGATCACTGTGCTGGGAATCGCAGGCCTGATGATCTTCGCCCTGCTGCGCAACTTCACGCCCGATGGACTGCGCCCCATGGCCGGAGAAGCCGAGCGCGACAAGCATCCGCTGCTGCTCAAGCTCATCAGCCGCTTGCTGCTGCCGCTGGCTGCGGTGGTGGCGGTGCACCTGTTCATGCGCGGGCACAACCTGCCGGGTGGCGGCTTCATTGCCGGCCTGGTGCTGGCGATTGCCATCATCCTGACCTACGTGGCCAACGGACAAGCCTGGATGGGCCAGCGAGCGACGGGCGACTACCGCCCGTGGATCGGCTGGGGCCTTCTGGTGGCCGGCGCCGCCGGTATCGGCAGCTGGTTCGTGGCGCATCCCTTCCTGACCAGCACCTACGACTACCCGTGGCTGCCGGGCGTGGGCGGCGTGCCGCTGGCCAGCGCGTCGATCTTTGACCTCGGGGTGTTCCTGACGGTCGTGGGGGCCACCGTGCTGGCGCTGCTCGCGATTGCGCGCTTGACCGCGGGAGGCAAGCCGACATGGAAGTGAGCTTCTTCTCCGTGCAGGGGCTGATGGCCCTGGGGGTCGGCATCCTGGCCGGCTCCGGCATCTGGCTGATGCTTCGTGCCCGCACCTTCGACCTCATCATGGGTCTGACGCTGCTGTCCTATGCGGTGAACGTGTTCATCTTCCTGATGGGCCGCATCAAGGTCGGCGCCCCACCCATCATTGAAAAGGGCGTGCCGCCCACGCTGGCCAGCTATGCCGACCCGCTGCCTCAGGCGCTGGTGCTCACGGCGATCGTGATCAGCTTTGCGCTCACGGCGGTCATGCTCGTGGTTGCGCTGCGGGCCCGTGCTGACACGGGTTCGGACCATGTGGATGGGGCGGAGCGATGAACCCCGTGCAATGGATTGCAGACTCGCTGTGGGCACACTGGGTAATCATGCCGGTGGTGCTGCCACTCATGGTCGGCTCGGCGCTCATCCTCATCGAACGTCTCCGACCGGGCTGGGTGGGCGTGCTGTCCGTGCTCGGTGTGGTGGCCGTGCTGGCGGTGAACCTCGGTCTTCTGCTCAAGGCGGATACCGGGCAGATCAGCGCCTACCTGCTGGGCAACTGGAAGGCGCCCTTCGGCATCGCGCTGGCGCTGGATCGCCTGAGCGCGCTCATGCTGGTGCTCACCAGCGTGGTCGCTCTGGCTGCACTCATCTACGCACGCGCAGGAGACGACCAGCGCGGTGCACTGTTCCACAGCTTCTTCCAGTTCCAGCTGATGGGCCTGAACGGCGCCTTCCTGACGGCGGACCTGTTCAACCTGTTCGTGTTCTTCGAAGTGCTGCTGATCAGCTCCTATGCCCTGCTGCAGCACGGCGCAGGCGCAGCGCGCCTGAAGGCCAGCCTGCACTACATCACCTTCAACCTTGCGGCCAGCGCGCTCTTCCTGATCGCCGTCAGCCTGCTCTACGGTCTGACCGGCACCCTGAACATGGCAGACCTGGCCGTGAAGGTGCCGCAACTCGGGCCCGAGAACGCGCAGCTCGTCCAGACCGCAGGTCTGCTGCTGATGGTGGTGTTTGCCGTGAAGGCGGCGCTCCTGCCGCTGTACTTCTGGCTGCCCGACACGTACTCGGCTGCCACGGCACCGGCGGCCGCCTTGTTTGCGATCATGACCAAGGTGGGCCTGTATTCCATCGTGCGCACCAGCACGCTCATCTTCGGCAGTGATGCCGGCGCGGCCGCCGGCACGGTGCAACCCTGGCTGGCGGTGCTGGCGCTGCTCACCCTGCTGCTCGCCGCGCTCGGCACGCTCGCGGCCATGCGCCTGCGCGGCACGGTGGCCTACGGCGTGGTCGCCTCGGCGGGCATCCTGCTGCTGTCCGTGGGTTTGGCGCAGACGGACACCGTGAGCGCCGGCCTCTTCTACATGGTCAACAGCACGCTGGCGGCCTGCGCCATGTTCCTCGTGGCCGATCGCGTGCTGCTCTCACGCCCTGTGGGGGGTGACGCGCTGGCTGCTGCGGCCTTTGGTGCGGACCGGCAGCGGCTTGGCGTCATGTTTTTCATCGGCGCCGTGGCTGTGGCGGGTCTGCCACCCCTGGCCGGTTTCTTCGGCAAGGCGCTGCTGCTCAAGGGCGCAGCGGATTCGAGCCTGAACGTGTGGGTTTGGGCGGTGGTACTCGTCTCCAGCCTGCTGCTGGTGGTGGCCTTTGCGCGTGCGGGTGCAAGCCTGTTCTGGGAGAGCGGCAACGAACGCACCGAGGGTGCGCCCTTCAGCCTGGCGCGCGAGCTGCCGGTGTGGGCACTGCTTGGCCTGCTGGTCATGACCAGCGTGATGGCGGGCTCGCTGTCCCGCTACACGCAGGCCACGGCTGAGCAACTATTCGAGCGTCAGACCTACATCCGCGCCGTGCTGGGCAAGGAGCCCGTGCCGCCGGTGCATGACATCCGCAAGGAAATGAATGAACGCGTCAAGGCGGGAGGTGAAAAGTGAAACTGCTGCCCTCCCCACTCATGTCGCTCGTGATCGCCCTTGCATGGCTCATGCTCAACAACTCCGTGTCGCCGGGCAACCTCATCCTCGCGGTGCTCTTTGGCATCAGCATTCCCTGGTTCACGGACCGCTTCCGTGGTGAAGACCGCGCGCGGCTGAAGCGCCCCGGCACCATCATCAAGCTCGGCCTGATCGTGCTCTACGACATCGTGATGTCCAACATCACCGTGGCCAAGCAGATCCTGGGCGCGGAGTCCAGGCTCAACCCGCAGTTCGTCTGGGTGCCGCTGACCCTTCGCGACCCACACGGCATTGCCGCACTGGCCGGCATCATCACCATGACGCCAGGCACGCTGTCTGCGGACCTCACGCAGGACCGCACGCACCTCCTGATTCACGCCTTCAACGTGGATGACGAAGCCGAGCTGATTGCCGGCATCAAGTCCCGCTACGAAGACCCGCTGCGGGAGATCTTCGAATGAATCACCAGCACCCAAAAGCGCAGATCCAGCATCCATGCGGGTCTTCAGGCCAAAATGGCTGGAAAGCCTCATGGGACAAGCGGACAGCCCTTTCGGTTGTTCAAGGGGAGCGCGCGCCATGCTGAGCACCGTGCTGCCCATCGCCATCGGCGCCTTCGCCTTCGCACTCGTGCTGAATCTGCTGCGCCTGCTCAAGGGCCCCAGCCTGCCGGACCGCGTGCTGGCGCTGGACACGCTCTACGTCAACAGCGTCGCGCTGCTGCTGCTGATCGGCATCCAGTTCAAGACCATGCTGTTCTTTGAGGCGGCGCTCGTCATCGCCCTGCTCGGCTTCGTGGGCACCGTGTGTGTGAGCAAGTACGTCAGCCGCGGAGACATCGTCGAATGAACGCCCTGCCCCTCTGGCTTGATGTGTTGATCGCAGTGCTGATCATCATCGGCGCCGTGTTCGCGCTGATCGGCTCCTACGGTCTGGCCAAGCTGGGCGACTTCCTCAAGCGCCTGCACGGCCCCACCAAGGCCACCACGCTCGGCGTGGGCTGTGTGCTGATCGCCTCCATGATCTGGTTCAACGCCCAGGGCATGCTGTCCCTGCACGAGCTGCTGATCACCCTTTTCCTTTTCATGACCGCGCCGGTCTCCGCGCACCTGTTGATCAAGGCAGCGATGAAGATGGACAAGTCGATCAAGCCACCTGAGCCGCGCAACTAGACGCTAGCCCGCAACGAACACCACTACAGACAAACATAGGCAGTAGATGCCGAAGTAGTGCCAGCGGCCGTGCTCCAGCCAGGCGGACAGCCAACGCAGGGCCAGCAGGCCGGCGAGGAAGGCGAGCACGGCGCCCGCAAGGCTCGGCGTGGCGAGATGCAGCCACTGCTTGGCGGCAAGTGGCCCGCGCTGGGCTTGCGCACGGATCAGGCGCAGCACCTGGCGCACGATCAGTGGCGGCGTGAGCACCACCGCCATGGCAAAGCTGAAGGCCTCGGCCCGGCTGCGCTGCACCCTCATGAGCATGGCGCTGGAAATGGTTGCGCCCGAACGCGAGAAGCCGCGAAACGGCAGGCACAGACCCTGCACCGCCCCCATGGTCAGCGCTTCGGCACGGCCCAGCGGCCGTTCGCCGGGCGCGCGCAGCCCGGCAACGATGATCAGCACCCCCACCGCCGCGAGTGCGCCGGCAATCAAGCGGGTGTTACCGAACAACTGTTCCGGCTGCAGGCCGGGTTGCTGCAGCAGATGTTCGAGACCCTTGAGCAGCAGCAGGCCGATCACCGCCGTGGCCGCGGTGGCCAGCGTGATCTGCACGGCGGCCTCGCGCAGCGCAGCGCGTGATGAGAAGAAGTGCTGCTTCCAATCGGCCCAGAAGTAAACGATGACGGCGAACATGGTGCCCGTGTGCAGCATCACCAGCAGCAGGGTCATCTCCGGCGTGGTCGGGTCCAGACCGAACAGGCGCTCGGCCAGAATCACGTGGGCCGAGCTGGACACCGGCAGCAGTTCACACAAGCCCTGGATCAGGGCCAGCACACAGAGATCAACAAGCGTCATTGAAAGCAGTCAGGCACGGGAGGCCCGCGGGTTGGCAGACAGGCAGCCGCAGAGCCTAGCGGCAGCGCGCTCACGCTGGCTGAACACCGGCTGTCGGCCTGCCATGAATGCCGAATGATCCGCGGCAGCTACCCGAGCCGGTTGAGCTTCTCGGCCAGCACCACCGCGCTGGTGGTCTTGACCACGCCGTCCAGCTCGCCGATCTCGTCGAGCAGCGCGTCGAGCTGGTTGCTCGACGCAGCGCGCACCAGCGCCAGGTAGTCGAACTCGCCGCTCACGGAGGCCAGCAGCGCCACCTCCGGCAGCTTGCCCAGGCGCTTGACCACATCGCGCCCGCGCTTGGGTTCCACCGTCAGGCCCACATAGGCGCTCAGCCCGGCCTCCACACCCGCCCGATTGATCCGAACGCTGTAGCCGGTGATCACGCCGGCGGCTTCCAGCTTCTGCATGCGCGCCAGCACCGTGGTGCGGGCCACGCCGAGCTTCTTGGCGAGCGTCGTCACGCTCTCGCGGGCGTTGGCCTGAAGAAGGGCGAGCAGGGCGCGGTCGGTGGCGTCGGTCGAGGTACTCATGGCGCGATATGATCACTTTGGCTGCAAAGCAAATACATATTGTCTCGTTTACCTACCGAATTAGCCAGTTTGCGCCTTCATATCGTCAGCAGCCCTCTCTAGACTGCGCGCCATTGCCTGCATCTGTCGTGCAGGCCACATCACCACAGCACAGAGAACCCCACCATGAAGATCGTCCTGCTTGGCGCCGGTCACATCGGCCAGACCATCACCCGCCTGCTGACCGAAAGCGGCGACTACCAGCTGACCGTGGTGGATCAGATCGCCGCGCCGCTGGAAAAGCTCAAGCCCTTTGGCGTCAAGACTGCCGTGGTGGACACCGAGGATGACGCCGCGCTGAAGGCCGTGCTCGCCAGGCACGATGCGGTCATCAACGCCCTGCCGTATCACATGGCCATCAAGGTGGCTCAGGCCGCCAAGGCCACCGGCGTGCACTACTTCGACCTGACCGAAGACGTGGCCGCCACCAAGGCCATCATGGCCATGGCCAAGGACGCCAAGACCGCATTCATGCCGCAGTGCGGTCTGGCGCCCGGCTTCATCGGCATTGCCGCGCATTCGCTGGCGCAGGCCTTCGACACCATCGACGAGATCAAGATGCGTGTGGGCGCGCTGCCGGCGTTTCCGACCAACTCGCTCAAGTACAACCTGACCTGGAGCGTGGACGGCTTGATCAACGAGTACTGCCACCCCTGCGAGGCCATCCATGAGGGCCGCCTCACGGAGCTGCAGGCACTCGAAGGCATGGAGCATTTCTCCCTGGACGGCGTCGAGTACGAAGCCTTCAACACCTCCGGCGGCCTGGGCACCCTGTGCGACACGCTCAGCGGCCGTGTGCGCAACCTTGACTACAAGAGCGTGCGCTACCCCGGCCACAACGCGCTCATGAAGGTGCTGCTGCAGGAGCTGCGTCTGTCCGAGGATCAGGAGACGCTCAAGAACATCATGCGCAAGAGCGTGCCCACCACCATGCAGGACGTGGTGCTGGTGTTCATCACCGTCAGCGGCGAGAAGAACGGCGCCTATGTGCAGGAAGTGTTCGCGCGCAAGATCTTTGCCGAGCGCGGCGCAAAGCCCCTGTCGGCCATCCAGATCACCACCGCCGCGGGCATCTGCTGCGCCGTGGACCTGTTCCGCGAAGGCAAGCTGCCCAAGACCGGCTTCATCCGCCAGGAGCAGATTCAGCTCGCCGACTTCCTCGCCAACCGCTTTGGCCGCGCGTATGAGGAAAGCGGCCGGGTGGAGTCCATCTCCTGAGTCAGTGTTCTGATCAATCCAGCCCGCACCCGGAAACGTAGAAGTCCATTTCATGAGGTTCTCCAGACCAAAATGGCTGAAGAACCGCACCAGACAAGCGGAAAGCGTCTTCAGAAATTGTGCTGGCGGCACCGATGGATCAGCGCGCCACGACGCGTCCGCTAGCCTGACGACCTTCCATTGATTGATTGCAGTCGGCCCGCACCCGCTGCCCTGCCCCGAGGCCCGCCATGAAGCAAGACACCCTGAAGCTGCTCGCCGAACTCGGCGTCACCCTGCCTGCCACGGCCGGCGCGCACGATCTGATCGCCCGCACGCCGATCACAGGCGAAACGATCGGCCCGGTGGCCACGGCCACACGCGAGCAGGCGGATGCCGCTGTCGCCAAGAGCGCCGACGCCTTCCGCGCCTGGCGCAAGCTGCCGGCACCGCAGCGAGGCGAGCTGGTGCGTCTGCTGGGCGAAGAGCTGCGCGCGTCAAAGGCCGCGCTCGGCCAGCTGGTGTCGATCGAAGCCGGCAAGATCCTGCAGGAAGGTCTCGGCGAAGTGCAGGAAATGATCGACATCTGCGACTTCGCCGTCGGCCTGTCGCGTCAGCTCTACGGCCTGACGATTCAGAGCGAACGCGCCGAGCACCGCATGATGGAAACCTGGCACCCGCTGGGCCCCACGCTGATCATCAGTGCCTTCAACTTCCCGGTGGCGGTGTGGAGCTGGAACGCCGCGCTGGCCCTGGTCTGCGGCAACAGCATCGTCTGGAAGCCGAGCGAAAAGACGCCGCTCACGGCCCTGGCCACCCAGGCCATCTTTGAGCGGGCTGCCCAGCGCTTCGGCCGTGCGCCAGCGGGCCTGTCCGTGGTGTTGCAAGGCGGGCGCGAACTCGGCGAACAGCTGGTGAACGATGCGCGCTTCCCGCTGGTGTCGGCCACCGGCTCCACGCGCATGGGCCGTGCCGTGGGCGAGGCCTGTGCCAAGCGCTTTGCGCGCAGCCTGCTGGAGCTGGGTGGCAACAACGCCGCCATCATTGCGCCGAGCGCGGACCTCAAGATCGTCGAGCGTGCGGCCACCTTCTCTGCTGTGGGCACGGCCGGCCAGCGCTGCACCACGCTGCGCCGCCTGCTGGTCCACTCAAGTGTGTACGGGCAACTGGTGCCGCGCCTCAAGCAGATCTACGGCAAGCTGCCGATCGGCTCGCCGGTGGCCGAAGGCACCCTGGTCGGCCCGCTGATCGACAAGCAGGCCTTCGAAGCCATGCAGCGTGCGCTGGATGACGCGCGCGCCCAGTGCGGCAGCGTCACGGGCGGCGAGCGCGTGTTCACCGAGCTGGGCGCAGACGCCTACTACGTCCAACCCGCGATCGTGGAGATGCCGTCGCAGACGGCCGTGGTCTGCCATGAGACCTTTGCGCCGATTCTCTACGTGATTAAGTACGAAGGCGACGTGAGCGAGGCGATCGCCCTGAACAACGCCGTGAACCACGGCCTGTCCTCGGCCATCTTCACGAACGACATGCGCGAGGCCGAGCGCTTCGTCAGTGACGAAGGCAGCGACTGCGGAATTGCCAACGTCAACATCGGCACCAGTGGCGCCGAGATCGGCGGCGCCTTCGGCGGCGAGAAAGACACCGGCGGCGGCCGCGAAAGCGGCTCGGACGCCTGGAAGATCTACATGCGCCGCGCCACCAACACCTTCAACTACGGCAGCAGCCTGCCGCTGGCCCAGGGCATCCGTTTCGAGATTGACTGAAATGCCAGCGCAGCCCGTCGATTCCGGCTTTCCCGCGCTGGTGGTTTGCGCAGGCGGTTGCTAGTCTTGCCGGGCGCGGGCATGGGCCCGCCTGCTGGACATGGCACGCTCCGATTCCTTCACGTTGGCCGCCTCCGAGGCGGACCCCGATCTGCGCGCAGCGCTCGACAGCCTGGACGCCGCCCTCTGGAGTCTGGAGCGCGGTAGCGGCGCGCTGCGCCTCTGGGCACCGCAACACGGTGCGCTGGCGCCGCTGGTCACGCTGAACTCGCTGGAAGGCTTTCTGCGCCTGGTGCCCGAGGTTCAGCGCGGCATGCTGCGCGCGACACTCGATGCCTGCATGCGCGACCGACGCAGCTTCGAGATCAGCGTGCAGCTGAACCTGCCGGCCGGCCCGATCGAAGTGGCGCTCAGCGGCCGGCAAACGCCCTCTGGGGCGGCGGGCCATCTGGACCTCCTGCACGAAGACGACCATGCGCACGTGCAACTGCTGCGCGGCGATGCGCTGCTGAACTGCGTGCAGCGCATGGCGGGCGTGGGCCTGTGGGAGATCGATCTCATCTCCGGCTTTCACCACTGGGATCGGCAAGTGTTCGAGATCTATGGGCTGGATCCCGATGGCCCGCAGCTCACGGTCGAGCAGGCGATCTCCTACTACACCCCCAGGGCACGCGAGCTGCTCGAGCCGGCATTGATGGCCTGCATCCAGGACGGAACACCCTTCATCATCGAGAACGAGCTGCGCCGGGCGGATGGCCGTGTGGTCTGGGTGCGATCCGCCGGCCAACGCATCGAGCTGGCCGGGCAGCCTGTGGCTGTGGTGGGTACCTTCCAGGACATCTCGGCCGTCATGCAGACGCGCCAGCGACTGGAACACCGCCTGCGGCTTGCCAACCATGCCGGCCATGCGGCTTTCTGGGAGCGGGATCTGCGCACCGGCCAGGGTCAGTGGGATGCTCGCATGTTCGAGCTGTTCGGCTTCGATCCCGCCGGGCCGGTGCCGAGCTTTGATGAGGCCAGCGCCCGCTTCATCGAGGGCGACCGCGAGCGCGCGCGCGCCGTATGGGCGGAGTCCTTGCGCAGCGGCGGCATTGCGGAGGCGTTCTATCGCATCCGCCACGATGACGGGCGCATCGTCGCACTGCGTTCGGTGTGGGAAGCCGAGGTGGATGCCGACGGGGTTCCGGTGCATGCCGTCGGCCTGGTGACCGATAACACGCCGGGCTATCGGCTGGCCCTGGAAAGCCAGGCCCTGGCCGAGCAACTGGATCTGGCCGCCAACATCGGCGGTGTCGGCATCTGGCGCCTGGATGCGGCAACCAATCTCATCACTGCCAACGCCCGGGCCTACGAGCTCTACGGCCTGGACCCGAACCAGACCTGGACCCTGGACGCCGCGATCCACGGCGTGCTGCCCGAAGACCGCGCGCAGGTCGAACGGGCCCGGGACGCCAGCTTCAACACTGACGAGGTGGTACTGGTGGAGTACCGGGTGCGCCTTCCTGACGGCAGCATCCGTCATCTGCAGACGCGCAGCCGCGCCCAGCGCGACGCTGCGGGCCGCCTGCTTTCGGTGATCGGTGTCGCGTCCGACGTCACCGAGATTCGCGTGGCGCTTGAAGCCGAGCAGAGCATCAACCAGCGCCTGCAGTTGGCGGCCAGTTCGTCGGGCATCGGCTTCTGGGAGTTTGATCCCGCCAGTGGCCTGTTTGACAACGACGCACAGGTCATGCGCATCTGGGGCCTGGGCGAGCGTCAAATGCAGCTCAGCAAGACCCGGATGGACGAGCAGGTCGAGCCGGAGGATCTCGCGCGCTACAGCGCCCTGCTCGACGCCGTCGCGAACGATGGTCAGACGCGCGGCCTGGTCTACCGGATCAGGCGCGCCGATGGCGTCAGCCGTCTGCTGCGCCTGAACGCAGCCGCGGTGCGCGATGCGTCGGGCAAGGTGATCAAGCTCGTCGGCACCGAGCGCGACATCACCTATGAGCGCAGCATCGAGCTGGAGCTGCGCAGCGCGCTGGACCGACTGTCCCTGGCTACGCAGACGGCGCGCATCGGCATCTTCGAGCACAACGTGGACCGCCGCGAGAGCTGGTGGGACGCACAGATGTTCGAGCTCTATGGTGAACCTCGCGCCAGTGGCCGCTCGCCTGCCGAGGTCTGGCACGCCGCCGTCGATGCAGCCGAACGCGAGGCCGTGCGGGCGCTGCTTGCCAGTGCCCAGCCCGATCAGCAGCTCACCCGCGAGTTCAGCATCCGGCGCGCCGACGGGCAGGAACGCAGCATGGCCTCGCGCGGCATGGTCTCGCGCAACGCACGGGGTGAACGCATCATCATTGGCGTGAACTGGGACGTGACTGATGTGGCCCAGGCCGAGCGTGACCGCCGTGAGCGCGAGATTGCCGTGCGCGAGAACCAGGCCAAGAACGAGTTCCTGTCGCGCATGAGCCATGAGCTGCGCACACCGCTCAACGCCATCCTCGGCTTCTCGCAGCTGCTGCTGCATGACCCCGCCCAGACCCTGAGCCTGCCGCAGCGCAATCATCTGCAGAGCATCGAGTCTGCAGGCTGGCATCTGCTGGAGATGATCAATGAAGTGCTCGAGCTGTCGCGCATCGATGCGTCCCAGGGCATGGTGCAGTGCACGGCGATCGAACTGGGCGCCATCGTGCGCGAGATCGGCACACTGCTCGAGCCCATGGCGCGGAAGGCCAGTGTGAGCATCGAGCTGCCCCTGCTTATCGGTGCAGGCTGGCATGTGCATGCGGACGCCACCCGACTCAAGCAGGTGCTCTCCAATCTGATCACCAACGCCATCAAGTACAACCGCGCCGGCGGTCAGGTGCGCGTCGAGATCGACCAGGACGAGCAGCTGATTCGTCTTGCCGTGCGCGACACCGGAAGGGGCATGAGTGTCGAGCAGCAGCGGCGGCTGTTCCGACCGTTTGACCGGCTGGGCATGGAGACGTCCGGCATCGAGGGTGTCGGCATCGGTCTCGTCATCACCCGCAAGCTGGCCGAGCTGATGGATGCACGCCTCGATGTGCAGAGCGCTGAGGGCCAGGGATCCTGCTTCACGCTCACCTTGCGCCGCGTGCCGGCGTCCGCAGCGCCGCGTTCCGATGCGCGCGCCGTTCCCGAGGGTGCCGCACCGGCTGAGCGTGCGAAGGGCAAGGTGCTCTACATCGAGGACAACGCCTTGAACCGTGCAGTGTTCGAGGGCCTGCTGATGTCGCGCCCGAACGTGGCCTTGCGCTGCGCCGCCACCGGGAGCGAGGGCGTGCGCTCGGCAATCGCCGATCCGCCGGACCTCATCGTGGTTGACCTGCATCTGCCGGATATGGATGGCTACGGCGTGCTGGAGGCCTTGCGGCGTGAACCGATGTTGAACGGCGTGCCGATCGTCACGCTCACCGCGAGCGCCATGGCCGAGGACCGGGATCGCGCGCTGGCTGCAGGCTTTGCGGACTTCTGGACCAAGCCGTTGTCACTGGACGGACTCACGGCCCGTCTGGACGAGCTGCTGATCCGAGCGCAGTAGCGCTTCAATCGCGGCCACCTGTGCGGGATCCAGTCGGCCGGCACGGCGTGCAGTCTCCAGCGTGCGCAGTGCGAGCGTGCGGTACAGCGCCGCGAGATCCGGTTCAGGCAGATCGTCCAGCGCCCGCAGGTGCTTGGCCAGCGTGCCGACATCCCCGCGCGACACGACGCCCGGCAGGCTGCCTGCAAGGCCCCCGGCCTGCGCTGCATTCAGGGTGCTGCGTGCCAGCGGGGCCAGCGCGGCGAGCATCTGCGCCTCGGTGGCGCCAAAGCTGGCCCAAAGGCGCGCAGCATCGCCCAGCAGGGCATTGAGAAAGGCGCCCGCGTAGTGGGCGGCGGCGTGGTAGCGCGCCCGTGCGCCAGGGGGAAGGCTGAGGGGGCGCAGCTGCAGGTCCTGCGCAAGTTGCTCCAGAATGCGCTTCAGCGGATCCTGGGCCTCGATCGCCACGGTGCAGCCGGGCAGGCTGGGTAGCGTGGCTGCCGGGTCCGCGAAGACGGTGAGCGGGTGAAAGCCGCCGGTCGAGGCGCCAGCTGCGGCGGCGGGTGCGAGGGCAGAGACCTCGGTTGCGCCGCTGCAGTGGATCGCGGCCTGACCGGCCCGCCAGGGCAGGCTTGCGCAGACCGTGGCGATCGCGTCATCGCTGACCGTGAGCAGCACGAGATCGCAGCGGGCCACCACCGCCGGCGCGCTGTCTGCCGTGCAGTCGGGCAGTGCAGCGGCCAGGGCCTGAGCGTGTTCCGCGTGGCGGCTGGCCACGTGACTCACCGTCCAGCCCGCCTGCTGCGCGGCGCGGGCCAGGGTCTGTGCCACCCGTCCGGCCCCGATGAATCCCAGGCGTTGCTGCGGGACGTTCGATTGCATCAGTGAGTTCATGGCCTTCATCGTTCCTGCGGCGGACACGGTCGCTCTCCGGGCAAGCCCTGAGAGCGGCAACCTGCTTCAGCCACCATGATGGAAGGCATGAAACATACAACCGACCATCTCATTGGCCGCGGCCCCCTGCAGGTGCGCATGGACGCAGGGCGCGCGGCACGCAAGCAGGCGCCCCGATCCAGCCTTGCGCAGCATCTGCCGGGCAAGCGCGATCCGCTGGCGCTGCTGCGCGAGTCCGACCAGGGGCGGGTGCAGGAGCTGCTGCCCGTGCGCTACGGGCGCATGCTGGCCAGCCCGTTTGCCTTCTACCGCGGCGCGGCAGCGATCATGGCGCACGATCTCGCCCAGGGCGTGCGCTGCCCCGTGACCGTGCAGCTCTGCGGCGACGCGCATCTGTCTAACTTCGGCCTGTTTGCCAGCCCGGAGCGCCGATTGCTCTTCGGGCTGAACGACTTTGACGAAACCCTGCCCGGACCTTTCGACTGGGACGTGCGCCGCCTCGCGGCAAGCTTCGTGATTGCGGGGCGCGAACTGCAGCTGTCGCGCAGCGCGCAGGAACGGGTGGTGCGCACGCTACTGGACACCTATCACGCCCGCATGCTCGAGTTCGCGCAGATGGACACCCTGGAGGTCTGGTACTACCAGGACACGGCCGAGTTGCTGCTCACGCTCGGCGGCGCGAGCAAGCAGGAGAAGCAGGTCATCGAGAAGGCGCGGCGCAAGAACTCACGAGCCCTCGTGGACGATGCGGTGGAATGGGTGGACGGCGCGAGCGGGCGGGAGATGCGCATCAAGGATGCGCCGCCCTGGGTCTATCACGACGCGGGCGCCACGAAACGCGAGATCAGCCGCTTCGAAAGCAGCATCCAGATCTTCTTCGAGGACTACCGCGCCAGCCTGCCGGAAGACCGCCGCGAGCTATTCGACCGCTACGAACTGATGGACGTGGCCGTCAAGGTGCCGGGCGTGGGCAGCGTGGGGCGGCGCTGCTTCATCGCGCTGTTTGCGGCCGACGGCCATCACCCGCTGTTCCTGCAGTTCAAGGAGGCGGCGGACTCCGTGCTTGAGCCCTGGCTGGGCCAGAGCCCCTACGAACATGACGGCCAGCGCATTGTTGTCGGCCAGCGCCTGTGTCAGGCTGCCAGCGACATTTTTCTGGGCTGGGCCTCCAGCAAGGCCTTGGGCGCCGAGTTCTATGTGCGGCAGCTGCGCGACATGAAGGCCTCGCTCGATGTGACGCAGTTTTCCGCCGACGA
Organism: beta proteobacterium AAP99; assembly: GCA_001295775.1. Lineage (GTDB taxonomy): Bacteria > Pseudomonadota > Gammaproteobacteria > Burkholderiales > Burkholderiaceae_C > Piscinibacterium. The sequence goes on along the minus strand of LJIA01000002.1, from coordinate 122,757 downwards.
CTTGGCCGACTATGCGCAGGCCTGCGGCTACGCGATGGCGCGCAGCCAGGCCAAGGCCGGCGATCCGGCCTTGATCGCTGGCTACATCGGCAAGGGCGACGCCTTCGATGCAGCCATCACGCGCCACGCCTTCGCCTACGCCGACCAGAACGAGGCAGACCACGCCGCGCTGGCCGCCGCCGTCAAGGCCGGCAAGCTCAAGGTGATCGTCGAAGCGGAGGACTGAGGCGCGTCGCGCGCCCGACGCTAGCCAAGCGCGGCGAAACGCGTCTTCAGATCCTCCACGAGCGCGCGCACGCGGGCCGGCAGGAAGCGGTTGCTGGGCAGTACGGCGTTCAGCGGCATGGGCTCGCGCCAGTCGGGCAGTACGGGCTTGAGTTCGCCGGCCTTGAAGTGAGCAGCGAGATCCAGCGCGCTCTTGAAGATGATGCCGCGGCCTTCGAGCGCCCAGCGGTGGGCGATGTCAGCGTCGTCCACACTGCGCTTGCCGTCCGTGCGCACCGTGGCGGTGTCGCCCGCGCCAGTGCCCAGCGTCCAGCTCACATGCCGGCGGCCAGCCACCTCGAAGCTCAGGCAATCGTGCTGGCTCAGCTCGCGCGGGTGCGAGGGCGAGCCGGCCTGCTTCAGGTAGGCCGGGCTGGCGGCCAGCACGCGCGCGGTGTCCGCCAGCTTCACGGCCACCAGGCGGCTGTCGGCCAGATCGCCATAGCGGATCGCGATGTCCACGGTGTCGCGCACCAGATCATGCAGGGTGTCGGCCACCGAGAGCTGCAGCGATACGCCGGGGTGCGCGTCGGCGAAGGCATCCAGCCAGGGCAGCAGCACTCGGCGCGTCAGGTCGCTCGGAGCAGCCAGGCGAATCGCCCCGCGCAACTCGCGCTGCGACTCCGACACCTGCGCACCGCCCTCGGCAAGCAGGGCGAGCGCCCGCTGCGCGTAGCCCAGGTAGGCCTCGCCCTCGGGCGTGAGGCGCTGAGTGCGGGTCGAGCGCTCGAGCAGGCGCACGCCCAGCTGCGCCTCCAGACGCTTGAGCCCGGCGCTGGCAGCAGCGGGCGTGATATGCAAGATCTCGGCAGCGCCTGTCAAATTGCCGGCTTCCGCACATTCCACAAAGATCTTCAGGTCAGTGATGTTTTCAACGTTCATTTGAAAATCCTAGTTGGGTGAGATCGCTTTTCAAACGAAACCATACAACCAAAATGCCGTGTGTGGCGCACTGACCCCAGCCGGACGCCACGCCTCCTCCAACTTCAAGGAACGCATTCATGACCCCCTCGACACCCCGAATCCTGGTGCTCACCACTTCACATGCCCGGCTCGGTGCCACCGGCAAGCCCACGGGCGTGTGGCTGGAAGAACTCGCCCTACCCATGCACTGGCTTGCCGAGCAAGGTGCTGTCATCAGCCTGGCGTCGGTAGCCGGCGGCGTCATTCCGCTGGATCCGGCGTCGCTGCCGCCTGCCGATGCGCCACACTCCGATCCGCGGCGCCGCTTCCTGCGCGAGCACAGCGCCTTGCTCGCGGACAGCCCCGCAGTGGCCGAAGTGCGCGCCGACAGCTTCGACGCGCTGCTGCTGCCGGGCGGACACGGCACCGTCTGGGATCTGCCGGACGGCGCGGCACCGCTGGTGGAGGCCTTCTACGCCGCGGGCAAGCCGATTGCCGCGGTCTGCCACGGCCCTGCGGGTCTGGTCGGCGCACGCCGGCCTGACGGGCAGCCGATCGTTTCCGGCTTGCGGGTGAACGCATTCACGGACCATGAGGAGCGGCTCGCGGGGCTCGATCACGTCGTGCCCTTTCTGTTGGAGTCGCGTCTGAGCGCCTTGGGCGCACGTTTCGAAGCCGGCGCGGCGTGGGCGCCGTACTGCACGCAGGACGTTGGAGGTTCCGGCAGCGTGATCATCACTGGCCAGAACCCGGCGTCGAGCGCGGCAGTAGCGCAGGCGCTCTGGGCGACGCTGGCCGGTGGCCAGCGCCCAGCCGCCTGAGCGGCGGCTCAGCGGCCTTGCAGCTCAGCGGCCGGCGGGCGCTGAGCTGCAGCATGCGGCCCGGCGGCAATGAAGGCCGCGAGTTCGCCCAGATCGCGCTGGTGGCGGGCCACTTCGCCGACATGGCGAGCCACGGCCAGTGCGGCTACCTGATTGAAGTCCGCGGCGCGAGCCGTGTCGCCGGTCAGCGTGAAGATGCGCTCGCCGATGTGCACCACGACCGCCTCGATGAAGCTCGGCCAGTTGCGGCCGGTCATGTGCATCAGCGCTTCTGCGCCCACACGGGCGGTCTCGTGCTGACCCAGCCCAGCCTGCGCGAGCGCCCGGTTGGCTTCGCCCAGCAGGCGCAGATGCGCGTAGCCGGGGTCCAGCCGCGGCAGGGCCTCATCGAGGGCGTCCAGAGCTTCGGCACGGCGGCCCGCCACATTGAGCAGATCCGCCAGCACGATGCACAGCGGCGCCGCGGGCGGTTGCGTGAGACCCAGTACACCCTGGAGCAGCCGAAGGGCTTCGGTGAGTCTGGCCGGATCAAGCTGATTGCGCAGGTCCGCCAGACGCGCGGCGCTGGCCTTGGGCACGACCAGAGCCTGCATGATCGAGGACTGCAGGGCCTCGTCCTGCAGCTGGCTGGCACAGACCAGCGCGTGCTCGCCCCAGGCCACGGCGTCGGCAAACCGGTTCAGCGCGCCGCATGCCAGGGCGACGGCAAACGCAGCTCGCAGGTGGGGCTCGGTGCCGGGTCGTGCAAGGGACCAGGCCAGCCGCGCCCGCTCCAGGCCTTGCGCCGGTGGGACCAGCAGGACATGACCGCATAGTGCCGAATGTTCCGCCACTTCGGCGAGGACGTCGGATTCGCCCGGGCGCCGTGCCTGTTCGAGCAGTTCGGTGAATCGATCCGCCAGACCGGCCCAGTCGTCCGTGTAGTAGCGCACGAGGCACTCCGCGGTATCCGCCCGCAGCGCCAGCGCAGCGTGTTGCGAAGTCACACCGGTCGCGCGCAGAGCCTGCAGCAGCGCGCGGGCAGCGGCGGCCTCGCGCGCGCGCGCGAGCAAGACGACTTCGTCCACGGCGAGATGCGCCGCCGCAAGCGGATCGGCCGCCGCCAGGCGGGCAGCCTGGGTTCTGGCGATCAAAGCGGGCAGCTTGAGCATGGGAGTGCCGGGAGAGGTGTGATGCCACACCGGGTGGCCGAACAGGCAGCCATTTTGGCCGCGCTTCAGGACTTTGTTGCTCGGGATTGGACGATGAGCCGAGGCTAAACTGACACATTCGTCGGGGAGCGTTGCAGCGATTGTCAAACATCGTCAGGCCCGCGGTCAGAAGAACCACGCTCATCTGGATCCACCCCTTGGCATCTTCAGGTGAGTCGCATGTCCCCAGCTACATCCGTCCGTTCAGCCCCGACCCCGGTCTCGCCCCTGCTGCTATCGGGCCTTGAGCCGCTGCGCATTGACGAGACCAGCCTGTTCGTCAACGTCGGCGAGCGCACCAATGTCACGGGCAGCCGGGTCTTTGCGAAGATGATCCTCGAAGGCCGCTACGAGGACGCGCTGGCCGTGGCCCGCCAGCAGGTCGAGAACGGCGCGCAGATCATCGACATCAACATGGACGAGGCCATGCTTGACAGCAAGGCCGCCATGGTGCGATTCCTGAACCTGATCGCCAGCGAGCCGGACATCGCCCGCGTGCCGATCATGATCGACAGCTCCAAGTGGGAGGTGATCGAAGCCGGCCTGAAGTGCGTGCAGGGCAAGGCGATCGTGAACTCGATCTCGCTCAAGGAAGGCGAGGCCGAGTTCATCCGTCAGGCGAAGCTGTGCCGCCGCTACGGCGCGGCCGTGATCGTGATGGCTTTCGATGAACAGGGCCAGGCCGACACCTTCGCGCGCAAGACCGAGATCTGCGCGCGGGCCTACCACGTGCTTGTCGACCAGGTGGGCTTCGCGCCCGAGGACATCATCTTCGACCCGAACATCTTCGCCATTGCCACGGGCATCGAAGAGCACAACAACTACGCCGTGGACTTCATCGAGGCCACGCGCTGGATTCGCGAGCACCTGCCGGGCGCCAAGGTTTCGGGCGGCGTGTCGAACGTGAGCTTCTCCTTTCGCGGCAATGACGTCGTGCGTGAAGCGATCCATACAGTCTTTCTGTATCACGCCGTCAAGGCCGGCATGACCATGGGCATCGTGAACGCCGGGCAGCTCGGCGTGTACGAGGAACTGGACGCGGAGCTGCGCGAGCGCGTCGAGGACGTCGTACTCAACCGGCGGCCGGACGCCGGCGACCGCCTGATCGAGATCGCTGACCGCTTCAAGGCCGGTGGCGCCAAGCGCGAAGTGAACCTCAAGTGGCGCGACGAGGCCGTCGAGAAGCGGCTTGCCCATGCGCTGATCCACGGCATCACGGATTTCATCGTCGAGGACACCGAAGCCTGCCGTGCAGACATCGCAGCGCACGGCGGCCGACCGATCGAGGTGATCGAAGGCCCGCTGATGGACGGCATGAACATCGTGGGCGACCTCTTCGGTGCCGGAAAGATGTTCCTGCCCCAGGTGGTCAAGAGCGCCCGCGTGATGAAGCAGGCCGTGGCGCATCTCGTGCCCTTCATCGAGGAGGAAAAGCGCCAGCTTGTGGCGGCCGGGGGCGATGCCAAGCCCAAGGGCAAGATGGTGATCGCCACCGTCAAGGGCGATGTGCACGACATCGGCAAGAACATCGTCTCGGTTGTGCTTCAGTGCAACAACTTTGAGGTGGTCAACATGGGCGTGATGGTGCCGGCCGCCCAGATTCTCGCCAAGGCCAAGGAAGAGAACGCCGACATCATCGGTCTGTCCGGCCTGATTACACCCAGTCTTGAAGAGATGGCCTACGTGGCCAGCGAGATGCAGCGTGACGAGTACTTCCGCACCAAGGGCGTGCCCCTGCTGATCGGCGGGGCGACCACCAGCCGCGTGCATACGGCGGTGAAGATTGCGCCGCACTACGAAGGACCGGTGATCTACGTGACAGACGCCTCGCGCAGCGTGGGCGTGGCCACCAATCTGGTGAGCGACCAGGCCACGCGCTTCATTGCCGACATCCGTGCCGAGTACGACAAGGTTCGCGAAAACCACGCCAACAAGAAGGCCGCCGCGCTGGTGTCCATCAGCGAGGCACGAGCCAACAAGCCGCGCATTGAATGGAGCGGATACACACCACCCAAGCCCAAGTTCATCGGCCGGCGCGCATTCAGGAACTTCGATCTGGCGGAACTCGCGCGCTACATCGACTGGCAGCCCTTCTTCCAGACCTGGGATCTGCATGGCCCCTTCCCTGCGATCCTGCAGGACGAGGTCGTGGGCGAGTCGGCGCGCCGTGTGTTTGCAGACGGCAATGCCATGCTGGAGAAGGCGATTGCGGGCCGCTGGCTAACGGCCAACGCAGTGGTGGGCTTCTACCCGGCCAACACAGTGAACGAAGACGACATTGAGGTCTATACCGACGACTCACGCTCGCAAGTCGCGTTTGTCTGGCACGGGCTGCGCCAGCAGCTGGCCAAGCGCGAGGGCGTGGACAACAAGTGCCTGGCCGACTTCATTGCGCCCAAGGCCAGCGGTATCGCAGACTACATCGGCCTGTTTGCCGTCACTGCCGGGATTGGCGTGGACAAGAAGGAAGCACAGTTCGAGGCGCTGCATGACGACTATTCGAGCATCATGATCAAGGCGCTTGCTGATCGATTTGCTGAAGCCTTTGCCGAGTGCATGCACGAACGGGTACGCAAGGACCTCTGGGGCTATGCAAGCGACGAGCAGCTCAGCAATGAGGAGCTGATCAAGGAAGCCTATCGTGGCATCCGTCCGGCGCCGGGGTATCCAGCCTGCCCGGAACACACGATCAAGCGCGCCATGTTCGATACGCTCGAATGCGAGGACATCGGCATGGCGCTGACCGAGTCGCTGGCCATGACGCCGGCGGCCAGCGTGAGCGGCTTCTACTTCAGCCATCCTGCCAGCCAGTACTTCAACGTCGGCCCGATCGGCCCCGATCAGTTCGCCGACTACATGGCCCGAAGCGGACGGGCGGAGGCGGAATTGCGCCGGGCGCTTGCACCGTCGCTCGCCGGATAGCGCTCAGGGTGCGGCGGGCTCGAAGCGGTCCCGGCCGGAGCGCTTTGCTGCATACAGTGCCGTGTCTGCGCGTCTGAGCCAGTCGGGCGCCGTCTCATCCGGCATCAACTGCGCAAACCCGGCGGAAAAGGTCTGTTCATCAGGCGTGACCAACCGCAGACGATCGAGCAGTGCGGCGGCCTGCGACGTGTCACAGTCGACCATCAGCAGCACAAACTCCTCGCCGCCTACACGCGCAAGAAAGTCCGTCGGACGCACGTGTTCGCGCCACGCGGCTGCTGCATTGCGCAGCAGTTGATCGCCTCGATCATGGCCATGCAGGTCGTTGTAGGCCTTGAAGTGATCCAGATCGATGACCGCCACCGTCAATGCGGTGCCGTCGCGCCGAGCGCGCGCAGTCTCTTCGCGGATCCGCAGGTTCAGGCTGCGTCGATTGGGCAACTGCGTCAGTGCATCCGTGTGGGACTTCAGGTGCAGTGCTTCCATTTCGCGAGACGTGGCACGCCAGGCTCGATGACCGAGGGCGCCCAAAAGGGCAACGAGGATGAGCGCCAGCGACACGAATCCGAGAAGTCGCAGGCGCAGGGCGGCGATGCGCCTGGTCAGCACGTCCTGGTTGTGCTGGGCTTCGCGCGAGAAGTTGTAGGCAAGGGTCTGCGTCAAGGCGCTGACGGACTCCGACAGGCGCAAGCCGTCGGACGCAAGCAGAGCGCGCAGCAGGGTGAGATCACGGTCCGGGGCCGACTGGACCCGCTCGTAGATGCTGCGATGCAGGCGGACGAATGCGCCGTGCTCACTGCGCAGCTTGGCGATGAGCACGCCGGTCCATTCATCCGAACTGACCTGCGCGGCCAAGCCGTTCACGGCACCCGAGAACTCACCCTGCGCGAGCGAGAACGCGTCTGCAGCGGCGCCCAGACGATCTGCCTGGCTCGCCGGGTCCATCAGTACGTAAATCCACGCGGTCTCGGTTTGATGGGCAGCCGCCGCCTTGGCGTTGACGAGCAGGGCCTGCTCGGTGAGCCGGATCAGTTCGCCAGAACGCAGCTGGGTGCTGCGCAACTCATCGCCGATCGTCCAGACCCGCACGAGCAGGAAGACGCACAGACCTGCGAGTCCGAACAGAAGCAGGGAGTCGCGAAGATGCAGACGTGCGAGACGCTGCTGAGCAGAAAGCATTGATGACCAGACCCACGTACCGAAAGCGGCAGCGCGAAAGTCTAGGCCGTCGAAACCAGCGAATGGCAGTGAAGCGCGCGCGGCACGCCGCTGCGATTGTCAAGAATTGCCAAGAGACGTGCGCGTGAGGGTCAGAACGTCACTGTGAGTTCGGGCACGTCCACATTGATCACGGGCCGTCCGAGTGCTGCGACGCTGTAGGACGCGTAGGCCTGCGCGAAGTCCGGGTTCGCAAATCGGCGCGGCCCGGCCGCCGCCGCCACCGCCAGCACCTTGTCGGCCAGCAGCACCTTGCCGGACGCGCGCAGCGGTTCTGCCTCGAGCAGTTCAAACTGCTCGTCCAGCCACTCCATGCCGGCTTCGCCGGACAGGCCGGTCTCTGTCTCGATCTCGAAGCGAGACTCGGCGGAGAACACGACAGTGACAGCGGCTTTCATGACTGAACCTTGGCGGGAAAGCTGCGCAGGCTACGTGCTTCAACTCGCTTCGACAAGCAGAGATCAGTCTGGATGCACCCCCGGCAACCGTGCCGCAGGACAGGCGCAGCTCCGCTCGCTGGGTGCAATCAGCGCGATTCCCAGATCACATCTGCGCCCTTTGCCCTGGCCCGGCGCAGCATATCCAGCAGCGGCCATGCGCGTTGAGCCAGACCGACTTCGCGCGGCACCTCGCGAACAGCTTCGTCGTCATCCTGACGATCCGGCGCCGGGGCCCGTCCGATGGCCGCTTCAATCGCGGCAATTGCGTCCGGGAGCTGATCGGTCGTGATGATTCCGGTGGTTGTAGCCGGCTTGCCGATGAGATCCAGCAGGGTCGTGGCATGTGATCCAAGCATGTAGAACTCGGCGCAGGCCTTGGAGCGGAAGGTAAACAGCATGACTCAGAGGGCGGAGGAACCGGATGCCGCCGCACCGGGGCTTGGTGCATCACGGGCGGCGAGCGTGAGGTCGATGGTCAGCGGCGGCACCGACGTGTCTGGCATCAGCACCTGGCCGAACTCATTCATGATACGGGCGCGCCCCGCGTCCTTGGCGCCATAGAGCGCCCGATCCGCACGCTCGATCATGCGCGCGGCATCGTCGCCTGGACGCCAAAGCGTCACGCCGGCGGAGAACGTCTGTGCTTGCGGCGTGGCGGCAAGCAGGCGCAGCAGCATCAGCTGTGCGTCGTGCAGTGCGCAGTCCGGCAGCAGCACCGCGAACTCCTCGCCACCATAACGCGCCAGCAGGTCGGCGGGCCGCAGCTGCAGGCTCCACGCGTGGCCGGCCTCCTTGAGCAGTGAATCGCCCTGTGGGTGGCCGAAGGTGTCGTTGAAGCGCTTGAATCGATCAAGGTCGATGATCGCCAGGCACAAGGGGCCACCAGACCGCTGGGCGCGACTCATCTCAAGCGCCAGCCGCTCCTCGAATGCACGGCGGTTGGGCAGCTGAGTGAGCGCATCTGTCCGCGCGAGTGACTCGAGCCGGTCCAGAAGCTCCTGCTGGCGCACCAGGCTTCGGCGCAGCAGGAAGATGAGTAGCACAGCCAGACCGATGATCAGGCCGATCAATCCCATCAGTAGGCGGCGCAGCGCCACGTCGCGCGACCCTTGGATCTGGTTGAGCGTGAGTGCAGACTCGCGCGCGCTGGACGCTGTCTGCCCGCTCAGCGCCATGAGCGCATTGATGGTCTGCTGCTCGGCAACCAGCAGCACACCGAGCGCTTCCATCGATGCGTTCAAGTCGGGCCGTGCCAGACGGGACAGCAGCTGTCCGTGCAGGGCGTCGAATTGATCGAGCTGCGTTCGCAAGGGCGCCACCAACGAGCCGGGACTGCCCGGTGGCTGCAGTGCGGCCATGTGCGAAAGCAGCTCTGCGTATCGTCCACGCGCCCGGTTGAACGCCTGGAGCGCTTCGGCATCCGCAGATACCGGGCCGGCACTTTGCATGAACTCGAAAGCAAGGGCGGCCTGCCATCGAGCGAGCTCAAGAGCCTGCAGCTGCAAGTCGCTGGCCACAGCACTGATCTGCTCGGCCTTCTGCACCTGCGCCTGTGTGCGCGTGTCGGCCAGCGCTCCGAAGCGCAGCACGACGATCAGTGCAACCGCAAGCAGGATGATGAGACCGGCGAGCAAGGCATCGCGAAGCAGGTCCCGGCGCAATCCGCCGCGGCGGCGCATGCCCAGCGGATCGCCGCCGGCGCGTATGTTCTTCCGGTCCATCAGCGCATTGTGCAATGGGGCTACAGTGTGTGCATGCAATCTGCTCACAACATCTCCTGGCTGCCGGCGGGTGTTCGGCGCGGGCTGATCGGTCTGGTCTGCGCGCTTGCATTCGGCGCCTGTTCGCCCAAGTTCGACTGGCGCGAGATGCCGGCGGCCAACGAGCGCGTGACAGCGCTATTCCCAGCCAAGCCCGAGAGTGCAACTCGCCAGGTGATGCTGGGTGCGGCCAGCTACGTCATGACGCTGACTGGCGCGCGCGTCGACCAGGCGCAATTTGCTGCTGGGTACCTCGAGGTGCCCGAGGGCCGGTCTGCGCAGGCGGTTGCCGCTGAATGGGCGGCGGCAATGCAGGCGAATCTTCGTGGCGCTGCTGCCGCAGCGCCGAAGACCGTTCAGGTAGCCGGGGCAGAGGGGGCGATTGAAGTCGCCGCCCGGGGCACGGTCGAGGGTTCAAGCGGCCAGCTGCTTGCTCGATTTGCGTGGCGTGGCGGCGATGTGTTCTGTGCCATCGCGCTCGGCCCGGATCGCAGCCTGTCTGCGGAAGCGGCAGAGCAGTTTGTCACCTCGCTCAAGCTGCGTTGAGCACACCGCGGTACTGCACGCACTCTGCAAGATGCGGCGCATCAATATCGGTGCTCCCGGCCAGATCTGCCGTGGTGCGCGCAAGCTTGAGCACGCGATGCACGGTCCGCGCAGACCAGGCCATGCGACTCATCGCGCGGCGCAACATTTCGTCGGCCTGCGGGCGCAGTGTGCAATGAGTACGCAGATCGCCCTCGTCCAGCAGTGCGTTCAAGCGGCCCTGCCGCGCAAGCATGCGCTCGCGTGCGGCGTTCACACGCTCTGCAATCGCGCTGCTTGGCTCGGAAGGCGCGGCACTCAGCAGTTCGGACTCCGACAGCGCTGGCACCTCCACCTGCAGATCGATCCGATCCAGTAGCGGACCGGACAGCTTGCCCTGATAGCGGCTGATCTGATCAGGCGTGCAGCGACAGGCCTTGACCCGGTGCCCGAGGTAGCCGCAGGGGCAGGGATTCATCGCAGCGATCAGCTGGAAGCGTGCTGGAAACTCCGCCTGGCGGGCCGCGCGACTGATGTGGATCCGCCCGCTCTCCAGGGGCTCGCGCAGTACTTCCAGCACGCGCCGATCCCACTCGGTCAGTTCGTCCAGGAAGAGCACGCCATGGTGTGCGAGGGAGATCTCTCCCGGCCGTGGGCTCGATCCCCCACCTACCAGGGCAACCGCACTGGCCGTATGGTGCGGCGCGCGAAAAGGCCGCTGACGCCATGCGTGTGGATCGAAGCGCCCGACCAGCGAGAGCACGGCTGCGGACTCCAGCGCCTCTTCCTCGGTGAGTGAAGGCATCAAGCCGGCGAAGCGCTTTGCGAGCATGCTCTTGCCAGTGCCCGGCGGACCAATGAGTAGCACCGAGTGCCCGCCCGCTGCGGCGATCTCCATCGCGCGACGCGCCACCGCCTGGCCGCGCACGTCCGCCATGTCCGGGTAGGTGGCTGCGCACCCTTGGGCCGCCGCTGTGAGCACCGTATCCAGTGGCGCTGTGCCCGCGAGGTGTGCGCAGACATCGAGCAGGCTTCTTGCGCCTGCGGCTTTGATGCCACTCACCAGCGCTGCCTCCGCCGCACTCGCCTGCGGCAGGATGAAGCGGGGCTCGCGCTCGGCCGCGCGCTCGCGGCTGACCGCGTAGGCCATGGCGAGAGCGCCCCGGATCGGGCGTAGCTCACCGGATAGGGACAGCTCGCCCGCAAACTCCGTGTCGGCCAAGGCCTCGATCGGGATCTGCCCGCTCGCGGCGAGCACCCCCAGCGCGATGGGCAGATCGAACGCACCGGACTCCTTTGGCAGGTCTGCCGGCGCCAGGTTGATCGTGATGCGCCGTTGCGGGAACTCGAAGCCGCAATTGATCAGCGCCGCGCGCACCCGTTCCCGTGCTTCCTTGACCTCGGCTTCCGGCAGGCCGACCAGCGTGACGCTGGGCAGGCCGTTGGCCAGATGCACTTCGACCTGAACGGCGGGCGCAGCCATACCGGCGAGCGCCCGGCTGCGAACAACGGCGAGACTCACGCCGCGCGGTCGACGTTGCGCGGACCGGCTTCGAGCGCCGCCAGGCGAGCCTCGAGTGCTTGAGCCTGGGCGCTCAGTCGGGCAACCAGTTCGCGTTGCACCTCAAATTCTTCCCGCGTGACCAGTTCAAAGCGCGCCAGGCCCTGTGCCACCAGGGCCTTCACGTTGCGTTCCATGTCCGCCGCGGGCGTATTGGCGATGACCGCACTGATCTTCTGCTGCAGGTCATCGAGAAATGCGTTTCGGTCCATGCCGGCTCCCTTGAGGTGCTGAAGCTTAGCGGCCGCTCGAAGTCCGGGCTTCGACGCGCCGCTTCAGCACCGTTCAGGTGCACCACGAGCTTTGATCTGGCGAGGCGCACCGAAATGGTGCCGATTGGATCGGAATGCACCTCTGCGACACGGCCCTGCACGAACGCCGTGCACGATTGACGCAGTGCAGCAGTTGGCACGATTTCTGCGAACAGAGGGCAAGCGCGGCAAGGATCAGCTGGCCCGAGGCATGGGCCTGACCGATCCAATCCGACCACAAGCAGAAGTGCTGACTTTCACTTAGGGGGTACGGAAGTATGAAGAAGCTCGTTCTCGCCACCTTGATTGCTTCCCTTGGCGCCGTGGCAGCGCCCGTGATGGCCGACGATGGCCTGTCCTTCAACGTTGGTGCCGTTTCGGACTACCGCTACCGGGGGATCTCGCAAACCCGCCTGAAGCCTGCGCTTCAGGGCGGCGCGGACTTCACCGCGGGTGGCTTCTACGTCGGCACATGGGCATCGACCATCAAGTGGATCAAGGATGCGCGCGGCGATGCCGGCGTGGAAGTGGACATCTACGGCGGCTACAAGGGTGAGATCACCAAGGAGCTGGGCTTTGATGTTGGCGTGCTGAACTACTGGTACCCGTCTGCGGTCACGCCCGGCTGGGCCGCTACGCCCTACTCGAACCCCAATACGACCGAGATCTACGGCGCGCTGACTTACGGCCCCGTGACGGCAAAGTACAGCCACGCGGTGACGAACCTGTTCGGCAATCCGAACAGCAAGAACTCCTATTACCTTGATCTCACTGGCAACTTCGAGATCGCCAAGGGTCTGACGCTCACGGCGCACGTCGGTCGCCAGGAGATCAAGAACACTGCGAATGCGTCCTACACCGACTACTCGCTCGGCCTCGGTGGCGAAGTGCTCGGTCTGGCCTGGACGGCGTCCTACGTGGGCACCGATGCAAACAAGGGCTTCTATGTGCCCGGCGCACTCGCCAACAGCACCAAGTTCCTTGGCAAGGACGCCCTGGTCGTTGGCATCAAGAAGTCGTTCTGAGGAGCACGTCCATGAAGATGATCACCGCGATCATCAAGCCCTTCAAGCTTGATGAAGTCCGCGAAGCCCTGTCCGGGCTGGGGGTGTCGGGCATCACCGTCACCGAGGTGAAGGGGTTCGGCCGGCAGAAGGGTCACACCGAGCTGTATCGGGGTGCCGAGTATGTCGTCGACTTCCTGCCCAAGGTGAAGGTCGAGGCAGCCGTGCCCGCCGATCTGGTCGATCGCGCGATCGAAGCCATCGAGGCCGCGGCGCGCACCGGCAAGATCGGTGACGGCAAGATTTTCGTGACCTCGCTCGAACAGGTCGTCCGGATCCGCACCGGCGAGACCGGCGGCCAGGCGCTTTGAAGCACAGGGGAGCACTCATAATGAAGCGTTTTTCTCAACTGATTGCAGCCGCCGTGCTGGGTCTGGCCGTGTTCGCGGCCCAGGCTCAGGCGCCGGCAGCGAAACCGGCCGATGCTGCTCCGGCAGCCACGGCCCCGGCGGCAGCGCCCGCCGCTGCTCCGGCGGACGCCAAGCCGGCCGAAGCGACTGCGGCGCCGGCTGCTGCGGCGCCTGCAGCTGCTGCACCGGCGGCTGATGCCAAGCCGGCCGAAGCGGCACCACCCGCACCCACGCCCAACAAGGGTGACACCACCTGGATGCTGATCTCCACGGCCCTCGTGCTGCTGATGATCGTGCCGGGTGTGGCGCTGTTCTACGGTGGCCTGGTGCGCAGCAAGAACGTGCTGTCGGTGCTCATGCAGGTCATGGTCGGCGCCTCGCTGATCCTGGTGCTGTGGGTCATCTACGGCTACTCGGTCGCGTTCACGGCCGGCAATCCCTACTTTGGCGGTTTCTCCAAGCTGCTGCTGTCGGGCGTGACGCCGGATTCGGTCGCCGCCACCTTCAGCAAGGGTGTGGTCATTCCTGAGCTGATCTTCGTGGCCTTCCAGGGCACATTCGCGGCCATCACCTGCGTGCTGATCGTGGGCGCATTTGCCGAGCGCATGAAGTTCTCTGCCGTGCTCGTGTTCCTCGTCATCTGGTTCACCTTCAGCTATCTGCCCATCGCACACATGGTGTGGTACTGGGACGGCCCGGATGCCATCAAGGATCAGGCCACGCTCGACGCAGTGACTGCAGCCGCAGGCGCGCTGTGGGCCAAGGGCGCGCTGGACTTCGCCGGCGGCACCGTGGTGCATATCAACGCCGGTATCGCCGGTCTGGTGGGGGCCTATCTGATCGGCAAGCGTATCGGCTACGGCCGTGAAGCCATGGCTCCGCACAACATGACGCTCGTGATGGTCGGCGCCGCGCTGCTGTGGTTCGGCTGGTTCGGCTTCAACGCCGGCTCCAACCTCGAAGCCAACGGTCTGGCCGCACTGGCCTTCATCAACACTTTGGTCGCCACGGCTGCCGCCGTCCTGTCCTGGACGGTTGCTGAGTGGATGAGCAAGGGCAAGCCCTCGATGCTCGGGGGCGCCTCCGGTGCCGTGGCGGGTCTCGTCGCCATCACTCCGGCTGCGGGCTTCGTGGGTGTGGGCGGTGCGCTGATCATGGGCCTGGCCGCCGGCGTCATCTGCCTGTGGGGCGTGAACGGCCTGAAGCGCCTGCTGGGTGCCGACGATGCGCTGGATGTGTTCGGCGTGCACGGTGTGGGCGGCATCCTCGGCGCCATCCTGACCGGTGTGTTTGCTGCACCGAGCCTGGGCGGACAGGGCGCGTGCGACTACATCGCCAACAAGTGCGGTGTGTTCCCCGGCATTGGCGCACAGGTCTGGATCCAGACCCAGGGCGTGATCTACACGGTGATCCTGTCTGGTGTGGTCGCCCTCATCGCCTACAAGCTCGTGGATTGGACGATCGGTCTGCGCGTGAAGGAAGAGGAAGAGCGCGAAGGTCTGGACATCAACAGCCACGGCGAAACGGCCTACCACGGCTGATCGTCGCGGACTGACGTCCCAAGCAAAGGCGCACCGCAAGGTGCGCCTTTGTGCTTTTGGGCGCCGCCGCGATGCTGCAATGGTGGATTGATAGTCACGCAACGCCCATGGGCCTTCCCTAGAATGCTTGAAAACCCTCCTTCTCACGCAAACTAGATCCCATGGTTCCTCACCTCATTACCGCGCTGGCCGGGCCGCTGGCCGAGCTTGAGCGCACGGTGCTCAACGCCAGCCCGCAGATCGAGCGCTGGTTCCGCATGCAGTGGCAGGACAACCCGCCGCCCTTCTACAGCTCGGTAGATGTGCGCAATGCCGGCTACAAGATCGCCCCGGTGGATACCAATCTGTATCCCGGCGGCTTCAACAACCTTGCAGCCGACACCCTGCCCCTGGCCATCATGGCGGCTACCGGCGCTGTGGAGCAGCATTGCGCCGACGCGCGCAGCCTGCTGCTGATCCCGGAGAACCACACCCGCAACCAGTTCTACCTGCAGAACGTGCTGCGTCTGCAGCAGATCCTCAAGCAGAGCGGGCTGAACGTCCGTCTGGGCAGCCTGAACCCCGAAGTCACGGAGGCCATCGCGCTGGATGCCGGCAACGGCCAGAGCCTGACCGTGGAACCGCTGCAGCGCGAGGGTGACCGCATCGTCCTGCCGGGCTTTCGGCCCTGCATCGTGCTGCTGAACAATGATCTGTCTGCCGGCCTGCCCGATATTCTCAAAGGCCTGTCACCCAACCAGAACCTGCTGCCGCCCCTGCACGCCGGCTGGGCTGTGCGCCGCAAGTCGCACCACTTTGCCGCCTATGACCGCGCAGTGGGCGAGTTCGCGCAGTTCATCGATATCGATCCCTGGCTGATCAACCCCTATTTCGCGCCCGTGCGCGGCGTGAACTTCCACGAGCGCGAAGGCGAACAGCAGCTGGCCGATGCGGTGTCCGACGTGCTCAAGCGCATCCAGGCCAAGTACACAGAATACGGCATCACCGAGCAGCCCTTCGTGATTGCCAAGGCCGATGCCGGCACCTACGGCATGGGCATCATGAAGGTGACCAACCCGGAAGAGATGATCGGCCTGAACCGCAAGGCCCGCAACAAGATGAGCGTGGTCAAGGAAGGCCTGCAGGTCTCCGAGGTGCTGGTGCAGGAAGGCGTGCCCACCATCGAGCAGGTGGATGGCGGCAGCGCCGAGCCCGTGGTCTACATGATCGATCGGCACGTGGTGGGCGGCTTCTATCGCATCAATGCCGCACGCGGCCGCGACGAGAACCTCAACGCCCCGGGCATGACCTTCAAGCCCCTGCCCTTCGCCGCGCCCTGCAACACCCCGGATTGCAGCGACGCCGTGGACGCCGGCGTGAACCGCTTCTACACCTACGGCGTGATCGGCCGCCTCGCCGCCCTGGCTGCCTCGCTGGAGCTGGAAGCCACGCGCCCGCGCGCATCGGCGGCAGCCGCCCCGGTGCTGGCCTGATCAATAGCCCGAGCCCATGAGCCAAGCACCGCTGAAGCTGCTGTTCATTGCCGATCCGCTGGACGGCTTCAAGACCTACAAGGACTCCACCTTCGCCATGATGCGCGAGGCCGCACGCCGCGGTCATGCCCTCTACGCCTGCGAGGTGAAGGATCTGGCCGCCGACCCGGACAGCGCCCTGATCGAGGCCACCGTGCAGCAGATCACGCTGACCGGCGATGAACACGCCTGGTATGCACCCGAAGGCCGGCGTGAGCGCATGAGCCTGAACCTGTTTTCGGGCGTGCTGATGCGCAAGGACCCGCCCTTCGACATCGAGTTCTTCTACGCCACGCATCTGCTCTCGCGCGCCGAGAGCCAGGGCGCGCGCGTCTTCAACCGCGGCCAGGCCCTGCGTGACCACCCCGAGAA
This sequence comes from beta proteobacterium AAP99, assembly GCA_001295775.1. Lineage (GTDB taxonomy): Bacteria > Pseudomonadota > Gammaproteobacteria > Burkholderiales > Burkholderiaceae_C > Piscinibacterium. Next base: position 106,064 of record LJIA01000002.1, on the reverse strand, counting down.
ACTCGCGATCCTCGAGGTCCCGCAATTCACGGCACCCACGCTCGTGGCGCGGGACATGGAGCGTCTGCGCGCCTTCCATGCCGAGCATCATGACGTGATCTACAAGCCGCTCGATGGCATGGGCGGCATGGGCATCTTCCGCGCCGTGCAGGGCGAGCACAACCTCTCGGTGATCCTCGAGACGCTGACGGCGGGCGGCACGCAGACCATCATGGCGCAGAAGTACCTGCCGGCGATCGTGCATGGCGACAAGCGCATCCTGATCATCGACGGCAAGCCCGTGCCCTGGTGCCTGGCGCGCATCCCCAAGGGCGGCGAGACGCGCGGCAACCTCGCGGCCGGCGGCACCGGCGTGGCCCGCGAACTCACGCGGCGCGACCGCGAGATTGCCGAGACCCTCGGCCCCACGCTGGCTGCGCGCGGCCTGTTCCTCGTCGGGCTGGACGTGATCGGCGATCACGTCACCGAGATCAACGTCACCAGCCCGACCTGCTTCCAGGAGATCACGCAGCAAAGCGGCGTGGACGTGGCAGCGATCTTCATCGACGCGCTCGAGCAGCGCATTGCCGCAGGCTATTGACGCGGCTCGGCTGCATCCGCCGCGATAATCACCCCTGACATGGTTTCATTTCTGCTCATCACGCATGCCCCTGTGGGCGCGGCCCTGCTGCAGGCGGTGGCACACGTGTTCGGCGGCACGGTGCCGCGCTGCGAGGCGATCGACGTGATTGCCGACGAGAGTCTGGCCGACATCCAGGCCCGCGCCTGCGTGCGCATCGACGCCATGGACGATGGCGACGGCGTGCTCGTGCTCTCCGACCTCTACGGCGCCAGCCCCTGCAACTGCGCCAGCCGCCTGTCGCAGCCGGGGCGCGTGGAAGTCATCAGCGGCGTGTCCCTGCCGCTGCTGATCCGCGCCATCAACTACCGCACCCAGCCGCTGCCGCAGCTGGCCGAGCAACTCATTTCCAGCGCGGCGCAGGGCGTGGTGCGCATTGCCAGCCACGCGCCGCAGAACCAGATGTTCCGACCCATACCCGATGCTCAGGCAAGACATCAACATCAGCAATAAGTTGGGCCTGCACGCGCGGGCCAGCGCCAAGCTCTCGCAGACCGCCGGCCGCTTTCAGAGTGACGTGCAGATCTCGCGCAACGGCCGCAAGGTCAACGCCAAGTCCATCATGGGCGTGATGATGCTGGCCGCCGGCATCGGCAGCACCGTCACGCTGGAGATCGACGGGCCGGACGAGGCCGAGGCGATGGACGCGCTGACGGGGCTGATCAATGACAAGTTCGGGGAGGGGGAATAAGGCGCAAAGCGCCTTTTCCCCCTCCCCGTCGGGGTGCATGTGGGCTCCCCCCTTCCGTCCCCCCGCCGAGCGGGGGGAGGCCAGCGAGAGCGAGCATGCTCACGCGGCACCGCACTTGCTGTTGCTTGGAGTCCAGGCTGAATGCTTTCAACGAATGCTTGAAAAATGCGCTTCAAGAAGCCTGTTTTTCAACCTCAGTTTGAAAGCTTGATTTCCGGCTTTCCGCATGTAGCAAGCGGATCCCGGGGTGTTTTGGGTTGTTTTTCTGCCGGTGCATCTCATGCCGGCGCCTTCACGGATACGGGTGCGCAATGAAGACGCTGTCGGGCATTCCAGCTTCGGGTGGCATCGCCATCGGGCGGGCGCATGTGCTGGCGGCGCTGGCGGTGGAGGTGTCGCACCACTTCATCGAGCCCGAGCAGCTGGACGCGGAGCTCTCGCGCTTTGACGCCGCCGTGGAGCTGGCGCGCACGGAGCTGTCCGAGGTGCGCCAGAACCTGGAGCATGACGCCCCCACCGAGCTGGGCGCGTTCATCGAGGTGCATGAGCTGATGCTCGCCGATCCGATGCTGACGGTGGCGCCGCGCAGCCTGATCACCGAACGCCGCTACAACGCCGCCTGGGCGCTGTCCACACAGGTCGAGGCCCTGGCCAAGACCTTCGAGGACATGGACGACGCCTATCTGCGCGAGCGCAGCTATGACGTGCGCCAGGTGGGCGAGCGCATCCTCAAGCACATGACGCAGGACAGCGCGGCGGGCCAGAGCGCGCGGCCCGCCGACGAGCTGGGCGAGGACATCGTGATCATCGCGCACGACATCGCGCCGGCCGACATGCTGCAGTTCAAGGAAACGCGCTTCGCCGGCTTCGTGACGGACCTGGGCGGCGGGACCTCGCACACCGCCATCGTCGCGCGCAGCCTGCAGCTGCCCGCCGTGGTGGCCGCCAGCGATGCAACCACGCTGATCCACCAGGACGACTTCATCATCGTCGACGGCCACGACGGCCGGATCTACGTCAACCCGGACGCCGCCACGCGCGAGCGCTTTGCGCGCAAGGCCGCCGAGGAGCGCGCCGACCGCGCAGCGCTCTCCAGCCTGCGCAATGTGCCCGCCGTCACGCCCGCGGGCGAAGCGATCGAGCTGGCCGCCAATATCGAGGTGCCCGAGGACGTGGACGGCGCGGTGGAGATGAACGCCGACGGCGTCGGCCTGTTCCGCACCGAATTCCTGTTCATGGGCCGCAAACAGCTGCCGGACGAGGACGAGCAGTTCTCCGCCTACGCCCGCGTGGTGCTGGCCATGGCCGGCAAGCCGGTGGTCATTCGTACGCTGGACATCGGCGCGGACAAGACGCTCGATGAGGAGGTGGATCTGCAGGCCGTGGTGGCGCCCAACCCGGCGCTGGGCCTGCGCGCCATCCGCTATTGCCTGGCCAACCCGGAGATGTTCCGCACCCAGCTGCGGGCCATCCTGCGCGCCTCGGCGCTCGGCCCGGTGAAGATCCTGATCCCGATGGTCGCGCATGAGCACGAGGTCGATCAGGCGCGCGCGGCGATTGAGCGCGCCAAGAAGGAGCTCAAGGCGCGCGGCGAAAGGTGCGCGACCAATGTGCCCGTGGGCGCCATGATCGAAATCCCGGCCGCAGCCTTGATCCTGGAGCGCCTGCTGCCCAAGCTGGACTTCTGCTCGATCGGCACCAACGATCTCATCCAATACACCCTGGCCATCGACCGGGCCGATGCCGAAGTCGCCCACCTCTACGACCCCGCGCACCCCGCCGTGCTGCACCTGATCGAGCACACCATCCGCACCTGCCACGCCGCCGGCAAGCCCGTGAGTGTGTGTGGCGAGATGGCGGGTGACACCAAGTACACCGAGCGGCTGCTGCGCATGGGGCTGAAGAGCTTCTCCATGCACGCCGGCTGCATCCTGCCGGTGAAGGCGGCCATCCGCGGCTCGGCGGCCGCAGCGTCGGCACCGGCGGCCAACGCACTGCAGGCATGAGCTACAGCGTCAAGGAAATCTTCTACACCCTGCAGGGCGAAGGCGCCCAGGCCGGCCGCGCGGCCGTGTTCTGCCGCTTTGCCGGCTGCAACCTCTGGAGCGGCCGCGAGGCCGACCGCGAGAACGCCACCTGCAAGTTCTGTGACACAGACTTCGTCGGCACCGACGGCACGGGCGGCGGCAAGTTCGAGACGGCTGAGCTGCTGGCCGCACGCATTGCCGCGCACTGGCCCACGAGCGAGCGTGCCCGCCGCTTCGTGGTCTGCACCGGCGGCGAGCCCCTGCTGCAGATCGACGGGCCGCTGATCGACGCCCTGCACGCCCAGGGTTTCGAGATCGCCGTGGAAACCAACGGCACCCTGCCCGCACCGCCGGGGCTGGACTGGATCTGCGTCAGCCCCAAGGCCGGGGCCGACTGGGTGCAACGCAGCGGCCACGAGCTCAAGCTCATCTGGCCGCAGACCGGCATCTCGCTGGATGACGCCGAGGCCGCAGACTTTGCGCACCGCTTCCTGCAGCCCATGGACGGCCGCGCACAGGCCGGCGTGATCGACCTCACCGCCCAGCGCCGCAACACCCAGACCTGCATCGAGACCTGCATGGCGCGGCCCGCCTGGCGGCTGTCGCTGCAGACACACAAGATCACCGGCATCCGGTAGCGCTCTTGGTCATGGACGTCGGGACGCTTTCACTTCATCGGTTCAACGGCACCGAACGCTTTTCCATAGCGAGTGCTGAGCTGTTCTTGCTAAAAGGGGGCGACGACAGTGCTTGTTCCCTGCTATTCGAGTTCGAGGCAGCGGACACCCCTTTGGCAACCCTCCCGGATACAGAATCGTTGCGCGCCGTGCCCAACGGAGAGTTCAGCGTCGAGGTGGTGTCGCTGGACAAGGACGATCTCGTAGGCAGAGCGTTTTCCATCCCCGAAGGCGACATTGGCGGCGGAGGGTTGGCACGCATTTATTATGTGGCGCACGACGCCGTGCGGGACTGGACGTTACGTGTGCTGGAGCGAGATGGGAGCCAATTCAGGGTTTCCATTGAAGGCTTTTGCACTGACGTGAATTACTACGATGGCTCGAAGTCGGATGCGCGTCTTGTTCTGGACGCCTGGTTTGCTCTTCGTCCATCGCAATCTTCCGGCTGAGCTTTCTTCGATGAGACCCGCTATCAGCCATTGATAACTGGCGGAGTGCAACTGCCTGCTGCGCCAACGCCCGCCTACACTGCGCTCGGTTGCGTTCTGCTCCGAGTCATTCCTTCACCGAGGAAGCAGCCAAAGTCATGGCGCGCAAGCGCCGTCGCCACCCATGCCCCACGAAATCTCCCAGCGCTTCAACTTCGAAGCCGCCCACACCCTGCGCCGCGAGATCGAGGCCGAGGGCAGCCGCCGCGTGCACGGCCACACCTACTTTGCCGAGGTGGCCGTGCGTGGCACGCCCGATGCGACGACAGGCATGGTCATGGACCTCGGGCTGATTCGCCAGCACCTTGCCGCGGTGCGCGAGCAGCTGGACCACCACTTTCTGGATGACGTCCCTGGCCTGGGTGTACCCACGCTGGAGAACCTGTGCAGCTTCATCGCCGCGCGTTTTGCCGATCAAGGCGTGCGGCTTTCGCGCGTGCGCGTCTGGCGCGAGGGCGTGGGCGACAGCTGCACCCTCACCCAGGACTAGCGCATACAATCCGTTCCACGCGCCGATTTGCATTCCTGCTTGCGGGCGCAGTGTTCGAAAGAGCACAACAAATACGGCTAAAGAGGAATCGGAACCCCGCCGGCCCTCTTTGCGAGTCCTGCGGGGTTTTTCTTTGCGCGGCCGGAATAGAGAGATCGTGGATCAGGGCGTCGTTCAGTTCACCGACATCGGCTTCGGCGATCCGCTGCGCCTGCGTTCGGGCGCGAGCTTTGGCCCCTACCACCTACGCGTAGAGACCTACGGCAAGCTCAACGCCGCCAAGAGCAATGCCGTGCTGGTGTGCCATGCGCTCAATGCCTCGCACCATGTGGCCGGCCACTACGCTGACGACCCGAAGAACATCGGCTGGTGGGACAACATGGTCGGCCCGGGCAAGCCGGTGGATACCAACCGCTTCTTCGTCATCGGCGTCAACAACCTGGGCAGCTGCTTCGGTTCCACCGGCCCCGCCAGCATCAACCCCGCCACCGGCCGCCCATGGGGGCGCGACTTCCCGGTGGTGACCGTGGAGGACTGGGTGCAGGCGCAGGCGCGGCTGGCAGACCACTTCGGTATCGAGCGCTTTGCGGCCGTGATGGGCGGCAGCCTGGGCGGCATGCAGGCCCTGAGCTGGGCCGTCCAGTATCCGGAGCGCGTGGGCCACTGCGTGGTGGTGGCCTCCACACCCAAGCTCTCGGCGCAGAACATTGCCTTCAATGACGTGGCGCGCCAAGCCATCCTGACCGACCCGGACTTTCATGGTGGCGACTACTACGCCCACGGCGTGGTGCCCAAGCGCGGCCTGCGCGTGGCGCGCATGATCGGCCATATCACCTACCTCTCCGGCGATGACATGGCCGAGAAGTTCGGCCGCCAGCTCAAGGGCGACGCGCCGCGCTTCGACTTCGGCACCGACTTCGAGGTGGAGAGCTACCTGCGCTATCAGGGCGACAAGTTCAGCACCTACTTCGACGCCAACACCTACCTGCTCATCACTAAGGCGCTGGACTACTTCGACCCCGCGCGCGACCACGGCGGCGATCTGGCCAAAGCCCTCGCGCCCGCCCGCGCCCAGTTCTTCCTGACCAGTTTCACCACCGACTGGCGCTTTTCGCCGGAGCGCAGCCGGGAGATCGTGAAGGCCTTGGTGGCCAACCGCCACCGCGTGAGCTACTGCGAGATCGACGCCCCACACGGGCACGACGCCTTCCTGCTCGATGACGCGCGCTACCACGCCGACGTGCGGGCCTACTTCGAGCGGATCGAGGTGTAGGCATGCAGCGCAGCGCTCGAAATCCCGAAAGCCTTTCCGCTTGTCCCGCGGGCGCTTTCAGCCATTTTGGTCTGAAGAGCGGCTCCCAAAGCCATTCTCGCCTTTCAAGTCCGGGCATGGAGGCTGCGGCATGAGCCTGCGCCCTGATCAGCTCTACGTGACCCAATGGGTGCCCCAAGGCAGCCGCGTGCTGGACCTGGGCTGTGGCGATGGCGAGCTGCTCGCCTGGCTGCGCGACCACAAGGGCTGCACCGTGCTCGGTGTGGATGGCGACGATGCCGCCGTGCTCGGCACGCTCAAGCGCGGCGTGGACGTGATCCAGCAGGACCTTGAAGCCGGCCTGAACCTGTTCGAGGACAACGCGTTTGATGTCGTGCTGCAGCTCGAGACCCTCCAGCAGATGCACCGCGTCGAACCCATGCTCGCCGAGATCGCGCGCGTCGGCCGCGAAGCGATTCTGAGCTTTCCCAACTTCGGCTACTGGCCGCACCGCTGGCAGCTCATCCGCGGCCGCATGCCCGTGAGCGAGACGTTGCCCTACCAGTGGTACGACACGCCCAACATCCGCTGCGCCACGCTCAATGACTTTGCCGACCTCGCCGCCCGGTTCGGCCTGGATGTCGAAGACCGCGTGGCCCTGCACCACGGCCAGCCCGTGAGCCTGCTGCCCAATCTGCGTGGCGAACTGGCGGTGTTTCGTTTCCGCCGTCGTTGAACGCTGCAGTCTCCGGTTACATCTGCCACATCTGCTTTAACCCCGCCACGGGTCCTGCTCCGTTGAAGCCTTAACAGCCCGCCTCCAAGGGCTGCTCAGGAGCAAGACCATGAAGAACATCCCGCTCAGCTTGACCCTTGCCGCCGCCGCGCTGGCTGGCGCCTTCAGTGCCGCACCTGCCCACGCCGTGGGCCGCCTGGCGGACGTGGACATCATCGACCGCGACACCGGCCGCCAGCTGCCGGTCTATCAGCACCGCGACCGCTGGTACGTGGAAGGCACGCCCGGCAGCCGGTATGCCATCTCCCTGCGCAATCCGCGCGGCGAGCGTGTGCTGGCGGTGATGTCGGTGGATGGCGTGAACGTCATCACCGGCGATACCGCCGCGCCCGATCAGGACGGCTATGTGTTCTCGCCCTACCAGCAGTCGCAGATTCTCGGCTGGCGCAAGAGCGACTCGCGCATCGCGCAGTTTGTGTTCACCGCCCTGCCCGACAGCTATGCCGCGCGCACCGGCCGGCCGGACAACGTGGGCGTGATCGGCGTGGCCCTGTTCCGCGAGCAGGCGCCGCGCTGGGAGCCGCCGGTGAGCACCGCCCCTGCCCCTGCACCCTGGTTCGAAGGCCGTGGCGGCGCCGCCAAGCCGGGTGCTGCGGCGGAGTCCGCCCCGGCACCTGCCTCGCCAAGTGCCGATGCCGCGCGCAGCCCCGAAGCCTCCGCGATGAACAAGGGTTTCGGCGCCGCGGCGCCGCAACGACAGGAGCGTCTGGGCACCGGCCACGGCGCCAGCGAGTACTCCTACGCCGGCCGCACCAGCTTCGAGCGCGCCAGCCGCCGCCCGGCCGAGGTCATCACCATCTACTACGACAGCCGCGAGAACCTGGTCGCGCAGGGCGTGATCCCCCGCCCCTGGTGGCCCAACCCGCCCGCCCAGCCCAACCCCTTCCCGGAACAGGCGCGCTACACCCCGGACCCGCCGCCGTGCTGGTGGCGCTGAGGGTTCGGGCAGACAAGCGGGTAAGTACGTTCCGCTTGTCTGGTGCGGCTCTTGAGGCAGAAATGCCTGAAGAGCCGCACCCAGAGCGCGGATAGGCCTTCAGGTGCGGGCTTGCGTGCAGTGGCGCGATCAGCTTCGCAGCGGCGGCGGCAGCCCGCCGCTGGCCGCGCGCGAGGCCGGCGTGCCGTAGATGCGCTCGAACAGTGGGGTGGCCATGAGCGTGGTGAAGATGGCCATCATCGCCATGATGGTGAAGAGCGTGGGCTGGATGATGCCCTTCTGCAGGCCGATGTTCAGGATGATGAGTTCCATCAGTCCGCGCGCGTTCATGAGCGTGCCGATGGCCAGGGCTTCGCGGTGCGGCTCGCCGTTCAGGCGCGCGGCGGCGTAGCAGCCAAAGCCCTTGCCCACGCAGGCCACCACGAGCGCGATGCCGGCCAGCAGCCAAAGCTCCGGCGTGTTCACCAGGCCGATTTTGGTGTTCAGGCCGGAGTAGGTGAAGAAGGTGGGCAGCAGCAGCACGGTGGTGATGGGGAAGATGATGCGGTGCAGTTCTTCCGCAAACTTGCCGCGCGGCATAGCCACGCCGAGCACGAAGGCGCCGAAGACGGCATAGAGCTGGATCACGTCGGTGAACCAGGCGGCCAGCATCAGCAGCATGAGCACGATGGCCAGCGAACTCTCCGAGATGCGGCCCGTGCGCTCGGTCTGCTCGCCCAGATGCCGCAAGAGTGGCCGCAGCACATACATGCACACCAGCACGAACACCACGCCACCACCCAGGGCAAAGAGCGCAATCGTCCATTCGCTCTTGAAGCTGGCCAGCACAAAGGCCAGCACACACCAGGCAATCGCGTCGTCGATCGAGCCGGCCGCCAGCACGAGGGTGCCCAGCGAGGTCTTGGCCAGGCCCTGCTCCAGGATGATGCGCGCCAGCATCGGAAAGGCCGTGATCGACATGGCCGCGCCCAGAAAGAGCATGGCCTGCAGATCGGTCGTGCGTTCGGCAAACAGGCGGTGGTCGTGCGCGATGAAGTACGCGAAGCCCATGCCCAGCACAAAGGGCAGGGCAATGCCGGCCACCGAGACCGAGGCCGCGCTCTTCTTGCGCGTCTTGAGCAGATCCAGATCGAACTCCACGCCCACCAGGAACATGTAGAGCACGAGCGCCACCTGGCACACCGCAAACAGGATCGGCTTGCTCTCGGCCGGGAACAGCCAGGCGCTGAACTCCGGGAACATCCAGCCCATGAGCGAGGGGCCCATCAGCACGCCGGCGATCATCTCGCACACCACCTGCGGCTGGCCCAGCAGGCGCTTGAACACGATGCCGCAGACCCTGCAGACGGCCAGGATGAAGGCCATCTGCAGGAAGAACATCACGGAGAGTTCGAAGGGGGTCATCAGTGCGGCGTGTAAACGGGTATCAGGCAGCGGGCGAGCGGGCGCTCAGGCCGCCACGCTCGGCATCATGGCCTTGAGCTCCACCTTCGGCGCCGGGCAGAAGCGGGCGAGGAAGTCCTCGTGCCGCGGCAGCGGGGCCACCGCGCGGGCGATGTCGTTGCGCGTGCTGCTGATGAACTCCTCAAGCTGCGCATCCGTGAGCTGGTCGGCCAGCGGGTGGTAGCCCGCGGGTTCGATGCCCTGGCCGAGCATGACCTGCACCCAGCCGGCTTCGGTGAAGAGCTCGTCGCCTTCGCGAAAGAACCGCCCGTGCTGGCGGAAGAGCGCCATGCGGCTGCGCAGGCCGGGCGGAATCTCCATGCTGCGGCAGCGCTGCCAGAAGGGCGAGTCCGTGCGCTCCACGGCGTGGTAGTGCAGGATCAAAAAGTCGCGGATGCGCTCGAACTCCCAGGCGCTCTGGCGGTTGAATTCGTCCACTTCGTGTTCGTTCAAGCCTGCGGCGGGCCAGAAGGCCAGCAGGCGCGAGATGCCGCTCTGGATCAGGTGGATGCTGGTGCTCTCCAGCGGCTCCATGAAGCCGGAGGCCAGACCGAGGGCCACCACGTTGCGGTTCCAGAACTTGTTGCGCCGGCCGGTCACGAACTTCAGTGGCCGCGGCTCGGCCAGCTGCTCGCCATCCAGGTTCTTGAGCAGGATGGCGGTGGCTTCGTCTTCGCTCATGAACTGGCTGCAGTACACGTGGCCGTTGCCCGTGCGGTGCTGCAGCGGGATGCGCCACTGCCAGCCGGCGGTGTGCGCGCTGGAGCGGGTGTAGGGCGTGAGCGGGTCTGCACTGGCGCAGGGCACAGCCACGGCGCGGTCGCAGGGCAGCCAGTGGGTCCAGTCCTCGTAGCCGGTCTTGAGGGTCTGCTCGATCAAGAGGCCGCGAAAGCCTGAGCAGTCGATGAACAGCTCCCCTTCGATGCGCGTGCCGTTCTCCAGATGCACGGCGGCAATGTCGCCGCTGGCGGACTGTTCGACGCGCGCGATCTTGCCTTCATGCCGCTTGACGCCGCGCGGCTCCGCGAAGCCGCGCAGAAAACGCGCGTACAGGCCGGCATCGAAATGGAAGGCGTAGTTCAGGCCCGAGAGCGGTGACTCCGCCGGCCCGCCGCGCACGAACTTGTTGGCATAGGCCGCCGCGCCGCTGGGGAAGAAGGCCGCGGTGTCCGAAAAGCCGTGCTTCAGGGCGTGCTTGAGCCAGTACTGATGAAAGCCGATCAGCCCCAGGCCGCGGCCCATCACGCCAAAGGCATGGATGTAGCGGTGGTTCAGGCGCCGCCAGTTCACGAACTCGATGCCCAACTTGAAGCTGCCCTGCGTGGCGCGGACGAATTCGTTTTCGTCGATGCCCAGGGTCTCGTTGAACAGGCGGATCATCGGGATGGTGGCCTCGCCCACCCCCACGGTGCCGATCTCGTCGCTTTCCACCAGCTGCACCTGCGTGCCCGGCGGGGCCAGGCGCGCGAGCGCCGCGGCGCACATCCAGCCCGCGGTGCCGCCGCCAACGATGACGACCTTCTTCACCGCGACCTGCGCGCCGGCGTGATTCTGCGTGTGCTGCATGGCAGCGTCTCCTCAAACTGCATGGGCGGCACTGTCTGCGCAGCGCCTGCCGAAGGTCTCAATCAAAAGCTCAAGCATGTAGGTTTACTACATCAGTGCGCCCGGCGCCCTGCGGGTTGATGCGCAGTGACGCTGCGCCGCGCAGGCACAGCGCGACTGTGTGGCCGGGCCGGAGCATCAACCTACACTTTGCCGCGCCGCTGTCTGTCACCGTTGCGAGGTTTGCCCATGTGGATGCTTGTTCTCGGTCTGTTCGTCTTTCTGGCCACACACTCGGTGCGCGTCTTTGCCGAGCCCTGGCGGCAGGGCCTGATCGCCCGCACGGGGCCGAACCAATACAAGGTGGCGTACTCGGTGGTCTCGCTGCTGGGCTTTCTGCTGATCATCTACGGCTACGGTCTGGCGCGGCAGGCGCCGATCGTGCTGTATTCGCCGCCCACCTTCACCAAGCACATCGCGGCGCTGCTCACGCTGATCGCCTTCATCCTGCTGACCGCCGCCTACGTACCGGGCACCAAGCTCAAGGCTGCGGTGAAGCACCCGATGGTGCTGGGCGTGAAGACCTGGGCCTTTGCGCACCTGCTGGCCAACGGCACGCTGCATGACGTGCTGCTGTTCGGCGCCTTCCTGGTCTGGGCGGTGCTGAGCTTTCGCGCCGCGCGCAAGCGGGATGCCGCCGATCGCATCAGCTACCCGCCGGGTTCGGCCGTGCGGGACGTGGTGAACGTGGTCATCGGCACGGCGCTGTGGGCCGGGGTGGCCTTCTGGGCCCATGGTGCATGGATCGGTGTGCGGCCGTTCGGGATGTAGGTTTCTGGCCGAAAACGGCAGAAACTGAACTAGCAATAGTGCGTTTTCCGCTTGCCTGCAGCCGTCTTCAGGCAAATTGACGTTCTACGCCAATCTGTCCGAAATTGACTTGATGTCTTGAGCCGTCAGCGCACGCTCAGCCCGCCGCGCAGACCTGGTTCTTGCCGCCCCGCTTGGCGGCATACAGACGGCGGTCGGCCAGAGCGATCAGCGCATCGGCCTGCGCGGCCTCCGTCGTGGCGGCCACGCCGGCCGACACGGTGACCCGCAGCCCGGCCTGCAGGCGGTTCCAGTCGTAGCCGGCCACCGCGCTGCGCAGGGTCTCCAGCAGATCGTGCGCGGCGTCGAGCTGGGCGGCCGGCAGCAGCAGCGCAAACTCCTCGCCGCCATAGCGGGCCACCACGTCGCTGCGCCGGCAGCCGGCGGCCAGCTGCGCGGCCAGCGCGCGCAGCACATCGTCGCCCACCAGGTGGCCGAAGCGGTCATTGATGCCCTTGAAGTCATCCACGTCGATCAGCGCCAGCGCGAGCGGCTGCTGCGCGTCGGCCCGGGCCGCGAGTTCGAGCAGTTCAAGGTCGAAATGGCGGCGGTTGAACACGCCGGTCAGGCCGTCTTCGTGGCTCTCCTGCTGCAGGCGGGCAAAGGCGCTTTCGAGCTGCGCGCTGCGCAGGCGCTGGGCGTCGGCCTCGCGGCGGGCCTGCGCCAGCTCGTAGCGCAGGTGCAGGCCCTTGAGCTTGCGGTCGGAGCTTTCGTTCAGCGCGGCGCTCTGCAGCTGATGAAAGCGCTCGTGATGCGCCAGCGCCTGCCCAAAGTCGCCCTGCGCCTTGTAGAGCGCGGCCAGCGCCTCGTGGCAGAAGGCCTGCTCGGGCTTGGCGCTCATGCCGTCGGCCACGGCCAGCGCTGCGTCGAGGGTACGGCGCGCGTCCGCAAAGCGCGCCAGGCGCGTGAGCACGCGGCCCAGCGCGGTGAGCGACTTCACGCGCGCCATGGCGTAGCGGGTCTGCTCGGCCAGCGCGGCGCTGCGCTCAAGGCACGCTGCCGCGCCCTCCAGATCGCCGTTCAACTCCAGCACCAGCGCGAGGTTGGACAGCGCCCCGGCCTGTCCGGCCAGGTTGCCGGTGCGTTCCAGCAGGGCCAAGGCTTCGTCGAGTGCCGCGCGCGCGCCCGGCAGATCGCCGAGGTTCTTGCGGTTGATGCCGATGTTGTTCAACGTGCTGGCGCTGTTGGCGTCATCGCCCACCGCATGGCTTGCGGCCAGGCTCTGTTCGTAGAACTGCAGGCCCAGGCGCGGCTCGCCGCTCTTGGAATGCACGATGCCGATGGTGCGCAGGGTGCGGGCCAGCGCGCCGGTGTCGCCACGGGCCTGATCGATCTCGAGCGCGCCCAGGTAGTGCTGCAGGGCCTGCGGATAGTCGCCGAGGTCGTCGGCCACAAAGCCCAGACCGCGCAGCGCCTCGGCACGGCGCTGGGCGTGGGTATCTGCGTCGGCCTGCGTCTGGGCCAGCGCCAGCGCAGCGTGCAGATGTTCCTGCGCGGCGGGGAAGTCGCCCCGGCGCTGCGCCAGGCTGCCCAGCAGGATCAGCGCATCGCACTCGAGGTCGGTCCACTGCGCGGCCGCAGCCTGGGCATGCACCTGCAGCGCCAGGTCTGTGGCCTGCTCCGGCTCGTTGGCTTGCAGCGCCCGGGCGCGACCAAGCTGCTCCAGCAGCTGCGGGTGCAATGCGCCGGAGGGCGCGGTTGCAGATGTCAGGGTCGGGTCGGGCATTGGGGGGCTCGGCCGGTCGGGGTGGTCGAAGTCAGTGCCGATGGCGCCGCAGCGTAGCGGTCGCGCGCTCACGCGGCCATCCGGAGTGTCTGGTCATGCGCGTGCCGCACGGGCGAGGCAGCATCGCCACGGTGTCAAGCCCGCCCCTCGCCGCCCGTCTGATGACAACGATTGCACTGAGTGATAGCGTGATTTTGAGCTTTTACCGCCCCAAAGAGCGGTGTTAAAAGGTCTTCACAAACAAGATTGACCAAGGTTCGTCCCATGCAGGCATCCGACGCGATTGCTCGGCACAACGTTGTCATCCGCGGCAACGGCCCCACGCTGGTCTTTGCCCACGGCTTCGGCTGTGACCAGAACATGTGGAAGTACGTCGCCCCCGCCTTCGAGGCCACCCATCGCGTGGTGCTGTTCGACCACATCGGCTGCGGCTTGTCGGACTACACCGCCTACGACCTGGAGCGCCACGCACGCATCGAGGGCTACGCGCAGGACGTCAATCGCCTGCTCGTCGATCTGGACCTGGATGGCGTCGTCTTTGTCGGTCATTCCGTCAGCGCCATGATCGGCGCGCTGGCGAGCATCGCCCAACCCGAGCGCTTTGCCGGGCTGGTGATGCTCGGGCCATCGCCGCGCTACGTGAATGATCCGCCGCACTACCGCGGCGGCTTCGAGCGTTCGGACATCGACGGGCTGATCGACATGATGGAGACCAACCTGATCGGCTGGGCAGACTTCCTTACGCCGGTGGTGATGGGCGAGGGCCATGACGCCGAGGTGGTGGAGCAGCTGCACAGCAGCCTGTGCAGCGCAGATGCCTTCATCACCCGCCGCTTCGCCCAGGCGGTCTTTCTGGGCGACAACCGCGCCGACCTGCCACGGATCACGACGCCGACCTTGATTGTCCAGGTGGCGCACGATGCGATCGCTCCCGTCGAAGTGGGCGAGTACGTGCATCGGCAGATTGCGGGGTCGAGCTACCGCCTGATCGACGGCGCCGGGCATTGTCCGCACCTGACGCACCCCAAGCAGACCATCGCACTGATCCGCGAGTTTCTTCAGGAGCGCGCACCGGCATGAGTACCGCCGCACCCGCGCTGCCAAGCCACGACGATCTGCCCGGCGGCTGGGTGCTGATGAGCAGCGAGGGCCTGATCCTCGACTGCAACGCCTGGGTGCAGACCCAGCTGGGCTGGGCAGCTGATGCGCTGCGCGGCGAGCCGGTCGACCAGCTGCTTGCGCCGGCTTCGGCGGTTCTGTTCCAGAGCTATGTCTTTGCGCTGCTGCGCCTGCATGGCAATGTGCAGGAAATCGAGCTGAGCCTGCGCGGGCGCGATGGTCAGGACCTGGGCGTGATGCTGTTTGCCGGGCCCTCCGAGCGCGGCGTGCAGCTGCTGTTCATGCCCCTGCGTCAGCGCCGCCGTGCGCAGGAGGAGCTACTGCGCGTGAAGCGCGCGGCGGATTCCGCCCCGGGCATGATCTTCGAGCTCGTGCGCAGTGTCGGCGGTGCGATGCACTTTCCCTACACCAGCGAAAGCGTGCGCAGCCTCTATGGCGTCACCGCCGAAGCGGCTGCGACCTCGGCCGATGCCGTGTTCCACCGCATTCATCCGGATGATCTGCCGCGCGTGATGCAGGGCTTCAGGGAAAGCGCGCTCACCCAGCAGGCGCGCAGCGAGACCTTCCGGGTGCAGCTGCCCGACGGCAGCCTGCGCTGGCACGAGGTAACCGTGCGCCCGCGCAGCCGGGCCGACGGCAGCACGCTCTGGCACGGCCATGTGTCCGATGTGACCTTACGCCAGGAGCTGGCCGCCGCACGTCTGCAGCAGCAGACCGCCGAGGAAGCGGCCCGCGCGCGCAGCGAGCTGATGGCGCGCATCAGCCACGAGCTGCGCACGCCGCTGAATGCCATCCTGGGCTTCACGCAGCTCATGCTGGGTGAGCAGGTGGGCAATCTGAGCCCCGACCAGCTTGCACGCCTGCAGACGATCTACTCGGCCGGCGGCACCCTGCTCAGTCTGGTGAACGAGGTGCTGGACACCACGGGCCTGGAAAGCGGGCGTCTGTCGATCGACTGTGAACCCGTGCCGCTCGCGCCGCTGCTGACGGCTTCGGTGGCGCTGGTGCAGCCGCAGGCCGCCGCGGCCGGGATCACCATGGATGCGCCGGCCTGCGCACCGCAGATCCAGGTGCTGGCCAACGCACAGCGGCTGGGGCAGGTGCTGGCCAATCTGCTGAGCAATGCCATCAAGTACAACCGGCCGGGCGGTCGGGTCTGGCTGCACGTGCTGGTGCAGGCGGGCGGCGTGCAGATCGCCGTGCACGACACCGGCCCCGGCCTGAACGAGACCCAGCTCGCCGGCCTGTTCCAGCCCTTCAACCGCCTCGGTGCGGAGCGCACGGACATTCCGGGCACCGGGCTGGGTCTGGTCATCACGCGCCAGCTGGTCCAGCACATGCAGGGCGACATTGAAGTGGACAGCCGCGAGGGGCGGGGCAGCTGCTTCACGGTGAGCCTGCGCCGCGCGCCGGATCTCGCCGCTGGGGGGCTTGCGCCGGCGGGTGGCGCGCCCGTGCGGGCGCTCGCCGAACCCCCTTCGGACGCGCAGAGTTCAGAAACTCGCAGCGCGTCCAGCGGCACGCAGACGGTGATGTACGTGGAGGACAACACCGTCAACGTCGTGCTGATGGAGGCCATCCTGGCGCGGCGCCCCGGCGTGCGGGTACAGGTGGCGCGCGATGGCGCGAGCGCGATTGCGCAGGCCCGTGCCGCACCACCAGATCTGTTTCTGCTGGATCTGCACCTGCCCGATATGGATGGCTTCGAATTGCTTCAGCGCCTGCGCGCCGAGCCAGGGTTGGCGCACATTCCTGCGGTGGTGGTCTCGGCCGCGGCAACGAGTGCGGAAATCAGCCGCGCCCGCGCCGAAGGCTTTCAAGGCTATTGGACCAAGCCGCTGGATGTGGCACGCACGCTTGCCGAGCTGGACAAGCTGCTGCTTGACCTGCCTGAGTCATTTGAGTCCGAAAATGACTCAAAATCAGATTGAGAAATGCGGCTTTCCGCTTGTCTAGAGCGCACTTCAAGCTGGTTTTCGAATCCAAGAAAACTGGCCGAAATTGATCTAGCGCGCTTCGGTCTCGGCTGCTGAGACCGCGTTCATCCACTGTGCCAGCACGGCCAGCAGGCGTTCCGGGTTGATCGGCTTGGCGATGAAGTCGTTCATGCCGGCGTCCTCGGCCTGCTCGCGCTCGGCGTCCAGCACCGCGGCAGACAGGGCGATGATCGGCGTGAGCCGCGCGTCGGCGCGCTTGCGCAGCTCGCGCGTGGCCACAAAGCCGTTCATGCGCGGCATGTGCAAGTCCATCAGCACCAGATGCGGGCGCTCGGCGCTGAAACGACGCAGCGCGTCTTCGCCATCCACCGCTTCGATCACGTCCATGCCCCAGCCGCGCAGCATCTCGCGCGCAATCAGCCGGTTCACGCTGTTGTCTTCCACCAGCAGCACGCGTCGCCCGGCCAGCAGGTCGGCCGAGGGCACCACCTGAGGCCCGCTGCCCGCTTCGTCGGGCGGCAGCACCAGGGGCAGATCGACCCAGAACACGCTGCCCTGCCCGGGCGTGCTTTCCACACCCACATCGCCGCCCATGGCCTGGGCCAGCTCGCGGCTGATCGCCAGACCCAGGCCGGTGCCGCCGTAGCGGCGCGTGGTCGATTCGTCGGCCTGCGAGAAGGGTTCAAACAGACGCTGAACCGCAGCGGTCTCGATGCCGATGCCGGTGTCCGTCACTTCCAGACGAAGCCGGTCCGCGCCCACCTGCCGCGCGCGCATGCGCACCGCACCGCGCGGCGTGAACTTCATCGCGTTGCTGACGAAGTTGGTTAGGATCTGGCGCACCCGCGTCGGGTCGCCCACCACCCAGCGCGGCAGCAGCGGCTCGATCGACAGCGACAGGGCCAGGCCGCGATCCTGCGCCGCCAGCTCGAAATGGGTGTGCACGGCCTCCAGCACATCGGGCAGGTCGTAGCGCACGCGCTCCACGGTGAGCTTGCCGGCCTCGATCTTGGACAGATCCAGGATGTCGCTGATGATCGAGGACAGCGAGTCCGCGCTCTCCACCAACTGGCGCAGGTACAGGTCGCGCAGGGCAGGGTCTTCGGTCTGCTGCGCCAGGCGTGCCATGCCCACCACGCCATTCAGCGGTGTGCGCAGCTCGTGGCTGGTATTGGCCAGGAAGGCGGTCTTGGCGTTATTGGCCGCCTCGGCCGCCTCGCGTGCCTGGACCATGGCCTGAATGGCGCGCTTTTCCTCGGTCACATCCACGAAGTTCCACACCGTTCCGCCGTGGACCGGGTTGGTCGGGTCCACCACACCGGCCCGGATGCGCGAGATGAAGGTGCTGCCGTCGCGGCGCAGAATCTCGCGCTCCAGGTCGACCGTGCGGCCCTGGGACAGCAGCGGCCCGACCGTCTGGCCGATCTCGCGGTAGGCCGCCTCGCTGGGCCAGACCACATGGCCCGGCTGGCCGATCAGCTCGCCGGGCGGCCAGCCGCACATGCGCTCGAACTCCGGATTCACGAACTGGAAGGTGCGGTCCCGCGTGAAGGCGATGCCGGTGGAGGCGTTCTTGAGGATCGCGTTCTGTTCCAGCCGGATGCGCTCGGTCTCGGTGACGTCGCGACCGTTGGCGATCAGGTAGCGAGCGTCGCCCATCTCGAAGATCTGCACCGCCAGCTGCAGAAAGCGCAGCTCGCCGGATTTGGTCTGAAGGCGCATCACGTAGTCGCGGAACTGCCGCGTGCGCAGCAGGTTCTGACGCACGGACTCGGCCTCGTCGGCATCGTCCCAGAGCTTGAGTTCGTAAGGCGTCTTGCCCAGCGCCTCGACGGCCGAGAAGCCCGTGATGCGCTCGAAGGCTTCATTCACGATCACGTACTTGGCGCTCTTGAGGTCCTGCACGGCCACGAGATCGGGCGTGTTCTGGATCACTTTGGACAGCAGCACCTCGGAGTCGCGCACGCGCCGCGCAGCCTCCTCGGAATCCGTGATGTCCATGTAGGCCAGCTGCAGGGCCGGGCCGTCGGGCAGATCGATCTTCACGCTGGTGCCGCGTGCGCGGCGCACCTGCCCATTGGGCCGCTGCACATCGAACTCGTCGATCGGATTGACCACACCGAAGGGCGCGGCCATGACCTGCTGCACGCGCGCCGCCGCCTTGGCCCGCAGCTCCGGGTGGACGAAGCTCATCACCGAGCGGCCCACCAGCGCGTCAGGGTCGCCCACACCGAACAATGTGGCGGTGGCGGGGTTGGCTTCGAGGATGACGCCGCCGCGATGCACCAGCAGCGCCACGGGCACGGTGGCGTTCATCGCTCGCAGGCGCTGCTCCTTGGCCTCCAGCTCGCGCTGGTTGCGGCGCGCCTGGCTCAGGTCACGGCCGACGCCGATATAGCCCGTGAAGCTGCCTGCGTCATCGAATTGCGGCAGGCCGGAGATCTGGAACTCGACCTCGCTGCCATCGGGCCGGCGTGCGGGATAGACGAAGTCCCGAAACGGCAGATGCTCATTGAGCGTCGCCCGGTGCGCCGCCCAGAAGGATTCCGAGGCGGGCGTGATCTCCCAGCGGTGCTTGCCCAGCATCCGGCTCAGGGCCACGCCGGTCACGCGCTCGAAAGTTGGCGACATCCAGACCAGCCGATGCTGCACGTCGGTTTCCCATAGCCAGTCGGTGCTGAACTGCAGCAGCTGTTCCAGACGTTGACTGAGTAGGTTGGACATGGGTTCGGCAGCGGGGTTCGGCAGCGAAAAGCGCTGTCGATTCTAGGGGCCAGACGTGGGTACGGCGCAGCAGTGCGCCTCGTGCCGAACGCTTGGCGGCGTTGTTGCAAAGCCGTCGCATCTGCCATCCAGGTGCCGACAGTCTGCGCTGCATCAATGCCGCGTGCATGCGGCGGTTCTAGGCTCGTTGCAGAGCACACACAAGGAGACCGTGATGTCCGCTGCCCTGTCCGAATCGCCTGCCGCCGCCCAGCTGCGCCAGCAACTTCGCGCCCGGCTCTTGCAGGCCAGGCGCGCCCATGCATCCACCCTGGGCGCAGATCTGCAGCACGATGATGGCGTGCACCTACCCAACTACAGCGACACCACGGACGATGACGCCGCGGTGCAGACGCTCAATGACGCGGCGCGCGCCCAGGTGCTGCACGAACAGCTCAGCCTCGCGGAGATCGACGCGGCGCTCAAGCACCTGGAGCGGCCGGATTTCGACTGCTGCATCGAGTGCGGCGAACCCATCGGCCAGGCGCGCCTGCTCGCCCAGCCGACGGCGCTGCGTTGCATCGACTGCCAGTCCGGCGCGGAGTCGCGCAGCGCGCAGCCGAACCCCTGAATCTGAACACCACTGAACGAGGAGCCCTCAATGACTGTCTCGCACCACCCCCTGGTCGACGAGTTTCCGCAGTTGCGCGAACAGCTGCATGAGCGCAAGCTCGCCGATCGACATGTCGCCCGTCTGGCCGAGGACTACGAGAACCTCGACAAGCGCATCGTCCGCGTGGAGAACGGGATCGAAGCCCTGCCGGACGCCGCGCTTGAGGATCTCAAGAAGCAGCGGCTGCAGCTGAAGGATCAGCTCTACGCCCTGCTGACTGCGCCCGCGGGCGCCTGAGCGGGCACCCGCCTGCGCGGACCCGCATGCGTTCGCGTGGGGCCGCTCGCCTGAACGCGGGGTGTCCGCCGCGCACCCCTACGCGGGCGTGGCCGCTCGGCGTACATTCGACGCCCATCCCATCCCACAACCCTGACCGATGGGCGGAGGTCTCATGAATCAATCAGGTTTGCGGCGCGCGGCATGCGTGCTCGGCGCCCTGCTGTGTCTGGCGGGCTGCGCCGCCCCGGCCATCGAGATGCCGGAACTCAAGATGCCCTCAATGCCCTGGCCCAGTTCGCCGGCGCTGCTCGATCCGCCTTCGGCGGAGCAGCGCATCGAGATTGCCGGCACCCTGTCACGGCTGCTTAACGGCAGCACCGTGCAGTTGCCCGACGACACCTTTGCGGCC
Organism: beta proteobacterium AAP99; assembly: GCA_001295775.1. Classification (GTDB taxonomy): domain Bacteria; phylum Pseudomonadota; class Gammaproteobacteria; order Burkholderiales; family Burkholderiaceae_C; genus Piscinibacterium. Next base: position 85,443 of record LJIA01000002.1, on the reverse strand, counting down.
AGCGCTGAACTCACGGTGCTGCCGCCGGCGCAGGGCACACCAGGCAAGTCCGCCACCGCGCGCGATCTCACCAAGCCGGCCAAGTTCCGGCTGCTTTCGCAGCGCGGCAAGTGCCTCATCGAGCAAGTGGAAGGCGGCAAGCGCGAGCCTTTGCCCAACGTGAAGTGCAAGGCCGCGAAGTAGAGCGAGGCAGCGCACGCCGGCGCACGGTGTCCGGTGCGCGCCAAAGCAAAAGCGGCAGGTCCAGGACCTGCCGCTTTGCCATTGTGACGTCGTGATCGAGGCGATCAGCGCTTCTTGGGCCGACCGGTCTTGAGCACCGGCAGCGCCTGAAGCGCAGTCTTGAGCATGTCTTCGCGCAGGTTGTTCAGCGCGTGCAGACCGGCGCGCAGCAGCTCGCTCTTCTTGACGGGGCGGCCCAGCTTGATTGCGCGCGCCTTGAGGCGGTCAATCAGTTCGAAGTCGGGCTTGGGCATGGTGAAGCTGTCACGCACGATCTTCACGCGCTTCTCGATCGCCTGCTCGGCCGAAGCCAGAGCCTTGGCCAGTGCGCCCGGTTGAGCGGCCGGCTTGGCGGCGGCCTTTGCCACAGGCTTGGAGGTCGGCTTGGACGGCGCCTTCTTGCTCACGGGCTTCGCAGCGGGCTTGCCCTTTGCGGCGGGCGCGGCGGCTTTCTTGGCAGCGGGCTTTGCAGCAAGCTTGGCGGCCGGCTTGGCGACGGGCTTCTTCGCAGCGGGTTTGGCCGTGGCTTTGGCCGCAGCCTTGGCGACGCTCGTCGCTGCGGTCTTGGGTTCGGCCTTTTTCACAGTCTTGGCCGCCGCCTTTTTTTCAGCCTTCTTGTCGTCCTTCTTGGCGGCCGGCTTGACGATCTTCTTGACGGCCTTCTTCATGCTCTTGGCGGCCTTGACGCTTGCCTCGGCGTCGAGCGCGCTCTTCGCGGCAGGGGCGATGCGCTCGAGCTTGGCACCGAGATCCTTGTCCGCACTGGTCGCGGGTTCAGTGGCGGCGTTGTCGGCGGCAGCGGGTTGGGTATTCATCGCACAGGACTCCTAGTGGAAACAGTACAAACAATATATATCGTTTCGTTCAGATTCGGTCATGGGATTTCCCGACAGTGTCCTCCACGATCGTCATGACCCTGCCCTCCGCAAACCCTGACAGGTTCGCAGCCGGGGCAGGCGCTATAACTCTCGGCGCTACCGGCACAGGATCGGCTGAACCCAGAACAAGGAACTCCTCCCATGAAGCGTCCCAATCGGCCCGGGCTGCGCATATTTGCGCTGTTGCTGGGCTTCTCGCTGGCTGCCGCGGTCCACGCCCAGGTGGATGACGACGGCAACGACAGGAACAAGCCCTTGTGGGAGGCCGGTCTCGTGGGATTCGGTCTGGGCCAGCCGGCCTACCCCGGCGCGGCGGACAACGTGAGCCGGGCGCTGCTGGTGCCCTGGGGCGTGTATCGCGGCAAGGTCTTCCGCGTGGCTGACGGCAACGTGGGCGCGCGCGTGGTGAGCCAGGACAGCGTGAAGTTCGACATCGGCTTTGCCGGCGCGCTGGGCGCATCGAGCAAGGATGTGGCTATCCGCAGCGGCATGCCGGATCTCGGCTTCCAGTTCGAATTCGGCCCGCGCACCCGTTTCATCCTTGCACGCCCGGAGCGCGGCGCTGAGCTGCGCCTGGACCTACCCCTGCGTGCGGTGTTCGAGGCCAAGAGCGGCATCAACCACCGCGGCTATGCCTTCGAGCCGCGCCTGTCCTACGACTTCGACAGCCCGGACGATCAATGGGGCTGGCAGGTCAGCGGCAGTCTGGTCTACGCCGACAAGGAATACGCGCAGTATCTGTACGGCGTGCCGGCGCAGTTCGCGCGGGCGGGCCGTCCGGCCTATCAGGCGCAGTCCGGTCTGGTGACGAGCCGCCTGGGCCTGTCAGGCTGGAAGCGGCTGAACCCGGACTGGAGCGTCTTCGGCTTCGTGCGCTACGACTACACCGGCGGCGCCGCCAACACGGACAGCCCGCTGCACCTGAAGAACGGCGGCGCTGCGGCGGGTGTGGGCGTGGCCTGGACGATCGGCCGGTCGAGCGAGCGCGTGAACTGAGCGCTGAACCCCGGTGCCTGCTGGTGGTCAACGCGGGCATCATCGTCACGCAGTAAGGTTGCAGCATGCGCCCCGCCTATCTTGCCCGCCCGGACGTGGTCGTACCCCTTTGGGCACGCCTGCGCGTGCCGCTGATCACGCTTTGCCTGCTGGCTTGCATTGCCGCGCTGGCCAGTGCAGTGATCCTGCAGAAGGCCTGGAACCTCTATCCCTGCCCGCTGTGCATCCTGCAGCGCTACGCCTTCATCGCCCTGGCTGCCGGCTGCGTGCTGGCGCTCTTCTGGCGCCCTGCGGCCTGGCTGGCCGGACTGGCCGCGCTCTCCGGCCTCGGTGTTGCCGGTTTTCACCTCTATCGGCTTGCCGTGCCGTCCGAGGCCTGCGGCCGCGATGCCGTCGAAGCTTTCGTCAATGGCCTGCCGATGGCGCAATGGGCGCCCTCCTGGTTCGCTGCCACGGGCCTGTGCAGCGATCCGATTCCGCCGGTGCTGGGCATCAGCTTCCCGGGCTGGGCATTCATCCTGTTTTTGTTGTGCGGCGCAGCGCTGGCTGTTGCGGCCAAGGCACCCCGCCACGAGTGAACAGCGCGCTGCGCCGCTGAAACAACAGCCCGTGTGCGTCAACATGGCCCGATCACGCGTCTGCGCGGGGCTAGGCCCATAATCGGCGGCTTGTTTCACCGCGGATGCTCTCCGTTACTGCCCCCTCGTGAGCGACCCTGCCCCGCCACCCACCGGCACGCCCCCGGCCGGCAGACCGACCGCGTCGGCGCCACCCGCGCCGACGGCCGCCTCCCTGTTTCGTGCCGAAGCGATTGATGCCCAGCGCCTCAAGCAGCTGGGCGATGTGCTGCAGGTGCGACCGGTTCCCGCCTGGGCTTTTACGGCGTTGGCCGTAGCCGCCGCTGCGGCGCTGGTGGCCTTCGTGCTTTGGGGTGAGGTGGCGCGCCGTGAGCGCGTGGAGGGCTACGTGGAAGTGGATGCGGGCGCCGCGCGCGTGCTCGTGCCGGAGGCGGGCGTGCTGGCTGAGCTGCTCGTCAAGGAAGGTGACACGGTGCCGGCCGGCGCGCCGCTGGCGCGCATCAGCTTCGAGACCACGCGCAAGACCGATGCACAGTCCACCGCCGCCGTGCAGCGCGAGATCGACGAGCGCATCGCCGCGCTGGAGCGCGAGGCGCAGCAGACCCAGCAGCTGGCCGGCCAGCAGAGCGATCAGCAGCGCCGCCGCATTGCCGATCTGGACAAGGAACTGGCCCAGTTCGATACCGAGATCCGCCTGCAGGAGCAGCGCGTCGCCAACGCCGAGGCCCTGGCCAGGCGTTACGCCCAGCTGACCGAGGAGAAGTTCGTCAGCGACATCGTGGCCCAGCAGCGCCGCGACGACGTGATCGACCAGCAGACCAAGCTCGCGGCCCTCAAGCGCCAGCAGCAGGCCACGCGCACGCAGCTGGAAGCCGCCCGCGGCGAGCTGCCCAGCATCGGCACCCGCACCAGCACCCAGCTTGAACAGCTGCGCCGCCAGAAGAGCGAGCTGGCGCAGAACCGCATCCAGGAGACCGCCCAGGCCGGCCGCGAGACCGTGCTGCGCGCGCCCTTTGCCGGTGTGGTCAGCAACATCGCGGTGGTGCGCGGCCAGAGCGTGGCGGCCGATCAGCTCGTGGCGCTGCTGCTGCCGCAAGGCGCCGGCCTGCACGCGGAGCTGCTGGTGCCGACGCGCGCGATCGGCTTCGTGCGCCCCGGCGCGCAGGTGCTGCTGCGCTACGAGGCCTTTCCCTTCCAGCGCTTTGGTCAGTATGGCGGGCAGGTGGAGCGCATCAGCCGCAGCGTCTGGAGCCAGGGCGACCGCATCGGTCCGCTCACCGTGCGTGAACCGGTCTACACCGTCACCGTACGACTGAACGAACAGGCCGTACGCGCGGCGGGCGAGAGCTTTCCGCTCAAGCGCGGCATGCTGGTGCAGGCCGACATCCTGGCCGAACGGCGCACGATTGCCGAATGGATCTTCGAGCCCGTGTTGACGCTGCGCGAGGCCGTGCGATGAGCCTCTTTTCGCGACGCGTGCCGCTCATCCTGCAGACCGAGGCGCCGGAGTGCGGCATTGCCTGCGTGGCCATGATCGCCAGCTACCACGGCTGGCGCACCGATCTGGCCGCCATGCGCCTGCGCCTGGCGCCTTCGATGAAGGGCGTGACGCTGGCCCACATCCTGGCCATGGCGCGTGGCATGGGCATGAGCGGCCGTGGGCTGAAGACCGAGCCCGAAGGCCTGGCCCAGCTCAAGCTGCCCTGCATCCTGCACTGGGACCTGAACCACTTCGTGGTGCTGGTGGCGGCCGACAGCAAGCGCATCACCGTGCACGACCCCGCCGTCGGCCGCCGAGTGATGAGCCTGGCCGAGGTCGGCAAGCATTTCACTGGCGTGGCCATGGAGCTTGCGCCGACGCCGGAGTTCCAGCGCAAGGACGAACGCCAGCAGGTGCGCGCCAGTCAGCTGGTGGGGTCGCTCTCCGGCCTGCGTGGCGTGCTGGTGCAGGTGCTGCTGCTGAGCCTGGCCCTGGAGGTGCTGAGCCTGGCTGCGCCCTTCTTTCTGCAGCTGGCGGTGGATCGCGTGGTGGTCTCGCGGGACGCCCAGCTGCTCACGGTGCTGGGTGTGGGCTTTGTGGGCCTGGCACTGTTTGCTGCCGCCATCACCGGCGTGCGTGCCTGGCTGGGGGCCTATCTCTCCACCCACATGAGCCTGCGCCTGCAGGATGGCCTGTTCGGCAAGCTGCTCTGGCTGCCGATGGTCTGGTTCGAGAAGCGGCATATCGGCGACATCGTCGCGCGCTTCCGCAGCGTGGATGCGATCCAGAAGACGCTGACCGTCACCTTCCTGGAAAGCGTGATGGACGGCGTCATGGTGCTCGTCACCCTGCTGCTCATGGCCTGGTACAGCCTGACGTTGACCGCCGTGGTGCTGGCCGCCACGCTGCTGTATGGCCTGACGCGCTGGCTGCTGTATGCGCCGCTGCGCCGCGCCACAGACGAGAAGCTGCTGCACGAGGGCCGCAGCTCCACGCACTTCATCGAGACCCTGCGCGGCATGATGGCCATCAAGCTCAACCGCCGCGAGCTGGAACGGCGCGGCGCCTACCAGAACCTGCTGGTGGCTCAGGCCAATGCTGATGCGCAGGTGCAGCGCGTGGCGATCGTGCAGCGCACGGCCCATGCGCTGATCTTCGGCCTGGAGAGCGTGATCGTGGTCTGGCTCGGCGCCAGCATCGTGATCGAGGGCCAGCTCTCGGTGGGCATGCTCTTCGGCTTTCTAGGCTTCAAGCTGCTGTTCATCAACCGCATCATCAACCTCACCGACAAGCTCGTGGAGTTCCGCATGCTCGATCTGCATGCCGAGCGCGTGGCCGACATCACCCTTACCGAGCCTGAGCCCGGCGGCGATCTGGCGGCCGGCCCCGCGCCGCGCAGCTTCGCCATCGAGGCGCGCGGTCTGGGCTTTGCCTACGGTGTGGAGGGGCCGGTGTTCCGCGGTGTGGATCTGGACGTGAAGCCCGGCGAGATGGTGGCCATCGTCGGCCCCAGCGGCGCGGGCAAGACCACCCTCGTCAAGGTGCTCGTGGGCCTGCTGGATCGCACCGAAGGCAACCTCTTGGTCGGCGGGCGCGACCTGCGCGACTGGGACCTGGGCGCCCTGCGCAGCCGCGTCGGCGTGGTGATGCAGGACGACCAGCTCTTCGTCGGCTCGATCGAGGACAACATCAGCTTCTTCGACCCGCATCACGACCCCAAGGCGGTGCGCGCCTGCGCCCGGCTCGCCATGGTCGATGCCGACGTGGACGCGATGCCCATGGGCTACAACACCCTCGTCGGCAGCCTGGGCATGGCGCTGTCCGGCGGGCAGAAGCAGCGCATCCTGCTGGCGCGCGCGCTCTACCGTCAGCCCGCGGTGCTTTTTCTGGACGAAACCTTCGACCAGCTGGATCTGGCGCTGGAGCAGCGCATCACCACCCAGCTGCGTGGCCTGGGTATGGCGATCGTGATCGTCAGCCATCGCCCGGACACCGTGCGCGAGGTGGATCGCATCATCGAACTCAAGCGCTGAGCGGGTGCGCTGACAGCCGTCACCAAGCCCGGGAGTTCAAAGCAAGATCGGCTCTGAGCAAGGCTCTTCAGACCAAAATGGCTGGAGAGCCGCACGGGACAAGCGGAAAGCCCTTGCAGTTCCGCTCGACTTCAGGCGCCCGCCGCGTCCTGCGGGGCGCGCGCCAAGGCGGCAGCGATGCGCTGGCGAGCCTGCTGGAAGCCGCTTTCACGTGCGGCGGCACCGAGGAAGGCGTCCAGATCGGCGTGCTCGCGCTGCAGCCGATCCACGAGGCTCAGGAAGATCGCAGTGAGCCGCGGGTCGAACTGCACTCCGGCCAGCGAGCCGATGGTTGCCAGCGCGGCATCCACCGTCCAGGCCGGCTTGTAGGGCCGCGCGTGCGTGAGGGCGTCAAAGACATCGGCCAGAGCCGTGACGCGGGCTGCCAACGGAATACCCTCACCCGCCAGACCGGCCGGGTAGCCGCCGCCGGCCCAGTGCTCGTGATGATGGCGCGCGATCTCCTCGGCCATCCGCATGTGCGGCACGTCGCTTTGCGCCAGCAGCTCGGCGCCCACCGTCGTGTGGCTCTGCATCATGCGGCGTTCGGTGTCGTCGAGCGCGCCGGTCTTGAGCAGGATGCTGTCCGGGATGCCGATCTTGCCAATGTCGTGCAGGCGCGCGGCCAGCTCGATGCTCTGGCAGAGGTGTTCATCCTGCCCGGACTCGCGCGCCAGCAGCGCCGCCAGCCGGCCGACGCGATACGAATGCTCACCGGTCGAGTCATCCCGCAGCTCAGCGGTGACCGCCAGGCGCTCGAGCTGCTCGATCTGGGCGTCAAAGAGGCGCTGCCGCGCTTGTTGACCGAGCAGAGCCGCCTCGTGGCGCTGAAGCACGCTCCGGGCAAAACTCGGGACGTCAGAGTGATCTTCGCCCGCAAGCGCCATCGCGCTGACGCGTGCTGCCGAAGCGCTTTCGATGCCGATCTGCTGAGCCTGCTGCTTTAGCGCCTCCAGCGCCTGAATCGCTTCATCAGGCCGACCGGCGATCGACAGCGCTTCCACGAGCATCAGCAGCGCGTCGCGGTGCGCCCCCACGTTGTGGGCCAGGCGTCCTGCGGCCGCCCGGATTCGCGCCACACCCGCGTCCATCAGACCGGCGCGGACCTCGCACAGGCCAGTGATGAGGTCCACCTGCACCGAGAGCGGCGCGTACTGCGTGGAACTGGCAGCCTGCGCGGCGATTGCAAGGTGCTGGCGCGCCCGTGGCAAGTCATCAACCTTCAGCAGCAGCCGCGCATAGAAGCATTCGGCGTTGGCGCGCGCGAGGTGCGCGAAGGCGCTTGCCGGCTCGCGTTCGGCGGCAATCGCAGCTTTCGCGGCCTGCAAGCCGCTGGCGATGTCTTCCGTATGGATGCACGCCCAGGCCAGGTTGCTCAGGGCGATGCACAGCGCGGTGCCGTCCGGTGGGCTTGTTGCTCGCGCCAGCGCCGCCGCTTGCTCCAGCGCAGCCATGCCATCCGCATACAGGCCGGCATAGATGAATGAACGGCCAAGGCAGGCCAGTACCCGGCTTTGCCCCGGCGGGTCGCCCAACACACGGCTGAGCTCCAGGGCCTGTGCGCTGATTTCGATGGATCGGGCAAGGTCGCCGCAATCCGCCAGCGCCATCGCCTGCAGGTTGAGCGCCTTGCGCCTGAAGTCGGGTCGACCTTGCAGCACCGCGATCTGCTGCGCGAGTTCGGCCGGTTCGATCGCCGAAGCCGGCTCGCCAGCCAGACAGAACAGGGTCCCCACGTCGATCAGCAGGGGCGCCGCCTCGGCCTCGCGTTGCACCGCGGGCGCGCTTCTGATCCAGTCCCAGGCGGCCTGAGCCACGGCACGGCTGGCTGGGGTGAGGGTCGCTGTCTCACGGCTGACGGCTGCGCTGTGCGCGCGCAGTGCAGCCGGAAAGGATTGCGCCAGCTGATCGCTGGCTGGCGAGCTCGCTCCAGCGTGCACATGTTCGTTCATTCACGAATCTTAGCGATCACGCCTGACAAGCGATCGGCGCAACCGCTTTCGTGCAAGCAAACCGAAGCGAGTCGAACCCGCGCGTTGCTTAAAGCCGGGGGTCCAGCCCGCGGTCGTAGCCGCGGCGCTCCGGATTGCGGCGCAGGGTTTCAGCGATGCGGCTGCGCGCCTGGTTGAAGCTGCTTTCGCGCGCGGCGGCACCGAGAAACTCGTCCAGATCACCCACCTCACGCTGCAGGCGCTGGATCAGTCCGATGAAGATGTCGGTGAGCCTGGGGTCGAACTGCGAGCCGCGCAGGCGCTGGATCTCGTCGAGCGCGCGCGCCACTGGCCAGGGCTCCTTGTAGGGGCGCTTGTGCGTGAGCGCGTCGAACACGTCCGCCAGCGCCGTGACCCGCGCCGCAATAGGGATCGCCTCGCCCGAAATGCCCGCCGGATAGCCGCCGCCAGCCCACCATTCATGGTGATGGCGCGCAATGTCCTCGGCCACCTGCATGTGCGGAATGTCGCTCTTGGCCAGCAGTTCCGCACCCACCGTGGTGTGCGTCTCCATGATTTCGCGCTCCGCTGCGTTCAGATGCCCCGGCTTGAGCAGGATGCCATCCGGAATGCCGATCTTGCCGATGTCATGCAGGCGCGCTGCCAGGTCGATCGTGAAGCAGGTCTGCTCATCCAGCCCGGCTTCGCGCGCCAGCAGCGCCGCCAGCCGGCCCACGCGGTAGGAGTGCTCGCCCGTGGAGTCATCGCGCAGCTCCGCGGTAACCGCCAGGCGCTCGAGCTGCTCGATCTGGGCCTTGAGGAGTTTCTGCTGGGCTTGCTGGCCTTCGATGAGGCGTTCGTGGCGGCGGAAGATGCCGTCGGATGTGTCCTTCGCTACGTCGAGGTCCGCCTCAATCCGAGAGATATGCAGCTTGTGATGGAACAACGCGTTTCTCTCTTGCAGGGACTGCGTGTGACTCTTGAGCTCGTTCAGGTATCTGAGGGCCTCATCAGGACGTCCGCCAACCTCATTCGCCTTGACCATAACGATGAGTGCATCACGTAGTGCGGGGGGGTTTAGTAGAGCTTTGTCTAGCGCTTGGGTCAGTCGAGATAAACCGAGGTCAACCAAGCCGGCGTGTACCTCATACAAGCCCTCACACAGCGCTGCTTGCACCAATGCGCGCTCCGTGCCGGCCTGTGCAGCGAAACCTTTCGCCGCTTCGCAACGCTCTTTTGCACGTTCGAGACTATCAACTTCAAGCAGCAACCGAACGTAGTTGCGCTCGGAAACCACGCGCATCATGAAATCGGACGCTGACCCCAGCTGGGCGTTCGAGTGAACGGAGGCCTTCGCCGAACGTAGGCCTTTCGCCAGATCTTCGGTATGGATGCACGCAAGAGCAATGTTTGACAGCGCAACTTCACGTAACGACGCAAACCGAGCATCTTCACCGATCAGGTCGAGTGCATGTTCAAGGCTCGCGACCGCTTCGGCATAGAGCGCGCCGTATATCAATGCGGCCCCGATGTTCACGAACAACCCAATCAAGGCCAGACGATCTTGCAAGCGTTCTGCGATCTCCAGCGCCGTCGCATAGCGCTCCAATGCCAACGCGATGTTTCCGCAGTCTGCAAGCAGGATTCCTTCAAACGTGAGGGACTTGCGTCGGCGGTGGTCATCACCTTGAAGCGTTGCCGCCTGCACTGCCTTCGTCGCCGACGAGAGGCCACTTTCAGGGTGACCCAATACATAGTGCAACTGTGCCAGCGACAGGTAGGTGTCGATAACTTGGGGTGCGAGCAAAGCCCTCGGTAGCGCGTCCAAAGCGCGCTCAACTTGATGGGCTCGGGTTGCTGAGTCGGGGCCGGGGTGCGCAAGCTGCTGCGACGCGAGGGCTTGCAGGGCATCGAGGTCATCCGGGACGACCTTAGCCTCATTGGCGACAAGACTTGATGGCGCGTCAACAGAGTGCGGAGAGCTCATTGCCGAAACATACTCCTAACCAGATAATGCGTTGGCTAGCATCTATTTCTACTCTCTGCAACGAACCGACTTCAAAACCTCGACGTTTGACGTAGACGAAGTCTCAACGTCAGACCGGTTCGTCGCGCAGCGAGTACCGCTTTTGCAACCCGCCTTACTCGACGAAGTAAGAGTTTTCACTGGAGACCCCGCACCATGAACTCGATCACCGAACAGAATCAGCCCGTTGCTCTCACGACCACCCCTGTATGTACCGACGCTGCGCCGCTGAGTGCACAAGCATTGGCCGAGGTTGAGCTGCTGCTTGTAGGTGGCGGCACAGCGAATGTGGCATTCGTTTGAGCCTGCGAAGCCCGCTGGTACTGAATCACATTTAGCCATCACCAATTGCCGGAGCCCCGCACCATGAACCCGATCACCGAACAGAATCAGCCCGTTGCTCTCACGACCGCCCCGGTACGTACCGACGTTGCGCCGCTGAGTGCACAAGCATTGGCCGAGGTTGAGCTGCTGCTTGTAGGTGGCGGCACAGCGAACGTTGCGTTTGTGTAATTGACCACAGCCCTAGTCCTCTTCTCCGGCGGTCAAGACTCCGCCACCTGTCTTGCCTGGGCGCTGGAGCGCTTCGAGCGTGTTGAGACGGTGGGGTTTGATTACGGGCAGCGGCATCGGGTGGAGCTGGAGGTTCGGCTTCGCTTCCTTGATGCGCTGCGCGCGCGCTTTCCCGGTTGGGGGCGCAAGCTGGGGGAGGACCACCTGATCGACATGGGGGTGCTCGGGCGCATCAGCGAGACTTCGCTGACGCAGGATGTGGCTTTTCGCATGAATGAGTCGGGTCTGCCCAACACCTTTGTGCCGGGGCGCAACCTGCTGTTCTTCACGTTTGCGGCGGCGGTGGCCTATCGGCGCGACCTGAAGGTGCTGGTGGGCGGCATGTGCGAGACGGATTTCTCCGGCTACCCGGACTGCCGCGACGACACGCTCAAGGCCCTGCAGGTGGCGCTCAATCTGGGCATGGACAGCCGCTTCGCGGTCGAGACGCCGCTGATGTGGATCGACAAGGCGGCCACCTGGCAGATGGCGCGCGATCTCGGCGGCGCTGCGCTGGTGGATCTGATGATCGAGCACACGCACACCTGCTACCGCGGTGACCGTGAGCACCGGCACCCGTGGGGCTATGGCTGCGGCGAATGCCCCGCCTGTGAACTGCGCGCGCGCGGCTGGGCGCAACATCAGACGCAACTTCAGGCGCAGCTGGGCAGTTCGGGCACATTGCAAGCGGCTGCCGCGTGAACAGCGGCGCGTTCGTGGCGGTGCGTCGACTGCGCGCTTGGCGGCGCTGTGCCGTGCAGGCGCACCTTGAGTGCGTGGTGTCGCGATCTGCGCGCCACTGCAGCGCACGAACCGACGCGAAAACCGACGCGCATTGGGCGCCGTGCTCCACCGACCAACCCGCGCGCGGCATCACAGCGCGAGCCGCGCCATGAGCGCCACCCTTGCCGCCGGCTGGGAAGATGATCTTGCGCTCACGCAGCAGGCCGTCTGGCAGCTGCTCTGCGCGGCCGTGGATGAGGCGGACGACCCGCTGCGCACGCCGGTGCTGGGCACCGTGAACGGCGCTGGCGCGGAGCCTGCGCCCGCCTTGCGCACCGTGGTGTTGCGCGCCGCCGACAGTGCCGCGGGCCATCTCAGCTTCCATACCGATGCGCGCAGTGCCAAGGCGGCGGAGCTTGCGCACAACCCCCAAGCGGCGCTGCTGTTCTATTCACCCACACTCAAGCTGCAGATCCGCATAGACGGCACGGCGAGCCTGCACGTGGGCGACGCGACCGCCCGCCAGCAGTTCGAGCGCATTGCCGCCAACGCGCCGCACACCCTGCTGCCCTACCTGGGTGCGGCGCCTGGCACGCCCTTGGATGGCCTGCCGCCGGTGCTCAGCCGGCGCCGCTGGCAGCGCGCCGAGCTGGAGCCGGCCTGGCCCTGCTTTGCCTGGGGCGTGTTCGTGCCGCGCCGCATCGAGACCCTGCTGCTGGATGCACGCGGCCACCGCCGAGCGCGATTCGACCGTGCGGGGACGCAGTGGTCAGCGCAGTGGATTGCAGCGTAATAGTGGCCGATAACGATTGATATTTATAGAAAAAAGAGCCGGTTTCCGCTTGTCCAGAGCCGATTTTCAATGATTCTATGAAACCAAAAATCATGGCCGAAATTGAAACTCGACCACATGGATCAGCTGGTCGCCGGCGTCGCGCCAAACATTCGCTCCGCAGATCCGCGGCGGCGCATGTGGCGCCACTCACTTGCATCAGGTAGCCGTCGCGACAACCGGTGCGCCTGAGAGCGGGCGCCTGCCTAGAATCCCGTGCTTCACCTTGCAGTGTGTGCCCGCGGCCCCGCCGCAGCCACCGCAGGCGCCCTTCGCAACGGTTCTGCGTGTCCGAAAGCTTCGATCCCAACGTCACCCGGCTGTTTCGCGCCTTTGAGCTGCGCGAGCCCACCGAGTCTGCCGCGCCCGCCGCGCCGGTGCGTCGGGCGGAGCATCCGGTGCTGGATCCAGGCTGGCTCAGTGCCCGGCCGCATCCGCTGCCCGTACCCCGCGCCGTGCTCCTGACGGTCCAATGGGTCGGCACCTACTGTCCGCCGGACGCCCCCACCGAACACTGCCTGCAGGCCGCGCTCGATGCCACCGCGCCGCGCGAGGACGAGTTCGGCCAGCCGCAGGCGCCCGTGGCGCCACCGCGCATCCGCTACCGGCGCTTCGGCCGGCGGCCGCTGGCCTCGCTGGGCAGCCTGCTGGAGAGCGCACTCAATTCGCCCGCCTGTGGCCTGCTCACTGCGCCGCTGGTGTGCATGAGCCTGGCCGAACAGCACCTGGGCGCGCCGCTCGGCACGGCGCCAGGCGAGGACACGCCAAGCCACGACCCCGCCGCGCAGCAGTGGCTCGACTACTGGTCGCCCTTCAGCGCACTCACGGCACCCAGCCCACGCGGCCAGCGCGCACTGATCACGCGCGAGCAGCTGGCCGCCGCGCAGAGCCAGGCCAGCCTGCTGGACCGCGCGGCGTTCACCCGCCATGTGGCCGCGCTGGTGGCTGTGGCTCGGCGCAGCACCGCGGTGGATGCGGATGCACCCCAGCCCGCGTCGCTGATCGACCAGCCCCTGCCACCCATGCCCGAGGTGCAGGTGCATACCGAGGCCACGGGCCAGGCGCGCCACGCCGGCTTTGCCGCCTTGGCGCTGGCCATGCAGCGCGTGGCCCAGCAGCAGGACGCCGTCGTCACCCTCGTGGGCACGTCGCTGGGCGGCACCGCCGCCAGCGAGCAGGGCATGGCCCTCGGGCTGGCCGCGCCCAACCTGAAGCTGAGCGCACCGCAGCAGGCCCTGGCCGCGATCTACACACCGGTGCGCGTCAAGCTCGTTGAGCAGGACGCGCAGGGTCAGACCATTGAACGCACGCGCGCTGAAGCCCTGCGTGAAGCCCTCAGCCTTGCGCTGCAATGGGCCGGCCTGCCGCTGCCGGATGCGCCGGCCGGATCGGAGCCTGCTGGCGTGGACACGGCTGGCGAAGCGACGGCAACACGCACCACTTCAGAGGCCGCGCCGGCAGAGACCCGCAGCGCCAAGGCCCCACCCGCCATCGGCTGCATCTTTCACGACGCCGGCAGTGGCGACCCCGAAGGCAACGACGAACCCGGCGGCAGCGCGGCCCACGCCGCGCTCGCGCAGGCCGCCACCGAACTGCATCTGCTCACCGGCGATACCTTCTTTGCGCGCTGCCGCAATCTCGATGATTCAGTACCGTTGCCCGGTGCGGCGGCGCTGCCCCTGAACCTGGCCCTGGCGGCCCGATGGGCGCGGGAGCATGCGCCGCAGTGCGCGCTGGTGGTCGGTTGCCGCGCGCCGGACGCCGTCTTCGCGCTGGTCGTGGCCGCATGGTCCAGCCCCGAGGGCAGCGTGGCCGAACCCGCGGTGGGCGACTACGCGCCCTGGGAGCATCGGCCCGTGTCGATGGCGGCGTTCGAGTCCGCCGCGGAGTCGGCGGCCGAGCCCGGCGTGTAGGCATCAGACCGGCGCGACGCCACCACGCGCGCCACGCATGACCGATCCGACCGACTGAACCCATCGCAGCCCGCTGCGCCCGAGACCCACTGGTGACAAGAACCCTCACATGAAACGCGCCATCCGACTCGGCGACCCCCACAGCCACGGCGGCACCGTCGTGCAGGTGGGCGCCATGCAGACCGACATCATGGGCAAGCCCCTCGCCCGCAAGGGCGACAAATGCGTCTGCCCCCTGCCTGGCCACGCCGCCGGCTGCACCATCATCGAAGGTGACCCCGACTGGACCATCGACGGCGTGCCCGTCGCGCTCGAAGGCCACAAGACCAGCTGCGGCGCCACGCTGATCTCCACGCTGCCCAACCTCACGCGGGGCTGAGCATGAGCGCGCGGCAGCTTGGGCGCCTGACTCGGGCAAGCACAACTCGGCGGGGTGTACGCGCGCTGGCGGTGCTCGCCCTGGCCGCCGCGCTTTCGCCGCTCGCGGCGCAAACGCCGCTCAAACGCCCGCCCGCCGGCGTCGCGGTGGATCAGTCGATGACGCGCAGTCTGCTCACGCGCCTGCCGCAGCCTTGCGTGTCCCTGACGACGGCCGCGGCGGTGGTCATCCTGCCGCGGCGCGCGCTGCAGGCCGAGGCGGACGCGCGGCCGGCGAAGATCAACACCGTTGCCGGGCAGGAAGCCGCGCTGCTGGCCAATCGCGCAGCGGGCGTGCTGAAGGCGGCGGGCAGCACGCCGGATGAATTCGGCTGCGCGCCGCTGGATGCGAATGCCGCCAAGGGGGCAGGCTCGGATGTCCAGACCACGGTGGGTGACTACCTGGAGCGCGGCCGCGCGACGGTGATTCCGGCGGGCCAGACCGTGCCGGTGCGCGCCATCACCGTGCGCTACCTCGGCACGCGCCCGGGGCCGATGATGGGCCGGGGTGAGATCCAATTCCTGCTCAAGGCGGGCGAGGCGCCGTTCTTCGCGCTCAATTGGTGGGTGAGCTGACCGCAGGCCTTCGTGCAAAGCGTTTGCACGAGTTGGGCGAGAGGTGGCTGAAGTGAGCGAGCGCTATCATCGTTTCCGCATGGCTGGAGCCAATCTCGCTTGCTGGAAATTCATCAACACTCTTGAGTGATTCCGGTCGATCATCGATGCGACCGCCCGTGCGAACACTGCCCTGACAGCGCTTGCGATGTGCAGATTCAAGCCCGCTCGCGCCGTGTGGCGCAGACTCCGCCCGCGGTCTACCGCGCGCCCGCCTCGTGTCCGGTCGCGCGGCTCGAGCGCGCTGCGCCTTGAGCTCGGCGAGCGCGGGGCCTTGCGGACATCAAGTCACTGCCCGGAGCACGTCATCGAGTCGGACGGGCGCGCTGCACTGCGAGTGACTTCAGGCGGCCTTCTTCCAGGCTGCGGCGTAGTCCCGGGCGAACTGCGCAACGCTGGTGGGCTTGCGGCCCAGCAGCGCTTGCACGTCCGGCGAGATGCCCGCGGCGTAGCCGGCCGCGACGATCCGGTTCAGGGAATCAAACAGATTCACCATCCATGCTGGCATGCCCATGCCGTTCATGGCGGCCACGGCGTCCTCAAAGCGAACCGCCTGGTACTTCACGGCGTGGCCGGCGGCGGCGCCGATCAGATCCAGCACCTGCTGAGTGGTGAGTGATTCGCCGCCCGTCAGCGTGTAGGCCTTGCCCGCGTGCGGCGCGGGGTTGAGCAGGATCTTGGCGGCCACGGCGGCAATGTCGCGTGCGTCGATCAGGCTCTGCGCGGCATCGCCCTGCGCGGCGTACACCGTGCCGCTTTGCACCTGGCCGGCCATGAAGCTGGCGAAGTTCTGCAGGAAGCCGGCCGGGCGGATGAAGGTGCTGGGGATGCCGGTGGCGGCAATCACGGCGTCGATCTCGCCTTGCAGGCGTGGCAGGGCAAACGTACTCGCGGGGTCCGCCCCGGCGCCGGAGGAGCGCAGGATGTGCTTCACGCCCGCCGCCTTGGCGGCTGCGGCGGCGTTCTTGGCGAGCTGCAGCTTGTTCTCAACCAGCGGGAACAGCAGGAACAGGGTGTCGATGCCGCGGAATGCTTCGGTGAGCGCGGCGACGTCCTCGTAGCTGGCCACGCGGGTGCCGGGGCTGGCGCTGCCTTGGCTGCGAAGCACTTCGAAGTTAGCGCCGGCTTCGCTCAGAAGCTTGACCAGCGTTGAGCCGATGGTGCCGGAAGCGCCGGTGACGAGGATGCGGTTGCTCATGATCTTTCCTTTCAGAGGGGAGGAGCGGCAGGGCCGATGGGCTGCACTCTAGGCGCCGCGATCTGAAAGAAAAAGCGCTGCAATCTTGAATGATTCACAAGTATGGCTTGTAAATTGCCCCAGGTTTCCTGCTGGAGTGCAGCCCCGTGTCCTTCCCTGCTTTCACCCCCGCCCTGCCCGACCTTGATCAACTCCGCGGCCTGCGCGCCTTTGTGGCGGCAGCGCAGACCTTGTCCTTCAGCCGCGCGGCCATGGACCTCGCCGTGAGCCCGCAGGCGGTCTCGGGCGCAGTGGCGCGGCTGGAAGCCACCCTGGGCGTGCGCCTCTTCAACCGCAGCACCCGCAGCATGGCACTGACCGACGAAGGCGCACGCTTCTACCCGCAGGCGGCCGACGCGCTGGCCCGCCTGCGCGATGCGGTGCACAGCGCCGCGGCCGGGGATGCACCTGCCGGGCTGGTACGCATCAGCGTGGCCGGCGGCTTTGCGCGCCGCTATGTGCTGCCCGAGCTGCCGGGTCTGCGCACCGCGCTGCCCCAGGTGCAGATCGAACTGGCGCTGGATGACCGGCGCGTGGACATGGTGCGCGAGGGCTTCGACATCGTCATCCGCGGCGGCGTGCTGGGCGACGCGAACGTGGTCTCGCGGCCGATCTGCGCGCTGTCCACCGTGCTCGTCGCCAGCCCGGACTACCTCGCGCGCCGCGGCGTGCCGCAGCGGCCGCAGGATCTGCTGGCGCACGATCTGATCGGCCTGCGTTTTTTGTCCGGCCTGATGAACGAATGGCGCTTCGAGCGCGCGGGCCAGACCGAGCAGCTCGAGCCGCGCAGCGTGCTGACCGTGTCCGACCCCTATGCCGTATGCGAGGCCGCGGCGCTGGGCCTGGGCATCGGCTCGGTCGCGGTGCATCACGCACTGCCCCTGCTGCGCGCCGGCCAGCTCAAGGTGGTGCTGCTCGACAGCTATCAGCCCGTGCGCCGCGAGATGGCGCTGCAGTATCCGCACCGCGAGCACCTTGCGCCGCGCGTGAAGGCGGTGGTGGCCTATCTGCTGGAGCGCTTTGCCGCCAATGCCGATCTGCATCTGGTCGGCAGCGATCTGCAGGCTTTTGCGGCCTGAGCACGCGCTGCCACCTTGCAATGCCTCAAGCAGGGGACCAAAGCATGTACAGGATTGAGACTTGCTGAGCGCCGATCTAGCCTAGCTGCGCAAAACATTGAGCGGGGAGGACGCACCATGCCGATCGATCCACAGTATTGGGCTTGGCTGAACGCCGAGTGGAATGCAGGCCGTCTGATGCGCCCTGGCGCTGCGTTGACGGCATTGCGCACACACCCGCGCAACTTCCTGCGCAAGTTCCCCATTCAGGGCAACTTCGATCCCATGGTCTCGGGCATGACCACGGCCTACCTGTTCAACGGCGCCGCCGGGCAGCGGCCCGGCGCGATCCTCAAGACCGCGCGCATGCACACCACGGAAACCTTCAACATCCAGCCCATGCCGGGCCAGCTCGGCGAGGGCCATCCCTTCCCGGTGCACGGCGTGCACACGGGCCAGAGCAGTGCGGGGCCGGTGTGGTACCGCCTTGACGGCGGGGGGCCTGATCTCATGCTGACGGCCAAGCTCACAGGCTGCACCTTTGTGGCCCGCCCTGTCGCGGGCACTCCAGGTGCTGTGGAAGTCACGCATCTGCAGCCGCACAACGAGACCGGCCAACAGCTCAACGCGCGCATGGATGTGCCGGGTCAGCAGGCTTGGGGCCGCTTCAAGTACGACATTGACTCCCGCTCGGTCAACGTCATCGGTGTGCGTGTGGCCGGCCAGTGGAAGATCTATGCGCAGAAGATCGACAAGCACGCCATGACCATCCGCAGCGTGCACAGGATCTACCCACCGGAATAGTGCCTAGCAATCAAGCAGCGCCCAGCGCTCGCTTCGGCGCTGTGCATCCGTGTCCACGAGCACCGGCTGCGCTGCAATGCGCGCCACGTACTCCGGCGGCAGGCCGTGCTCGCGCGCGCCGGCCAGCACGTAGGCGTGGTACCAGTCATAGACCGGCAGGCGCGCGTCGATGTCGGTGGCCCAGTAGGTCCAGGCCAGCAGCGTGCCTTGGGCGGTGATCACCGGCACCTGCTTTTCCTCGTAGCCGCGCCCGAGGGCTTCGGCCTCATCCAGGTGCGGTTTTTCGTCCCAATGGATGTGCCAGAGCACGCCCCAGGCCCAGTCGTCGTCGCGGCCGGTGAGTAGCAGGTCGCACTTGCCGGAGCCGTCGCTCGTGCCGCGCTTGTGCCAAGCCAGGGCATGACCCTGCACCTGGCCGATGCCCGCCGCCCGTGCCGAGGGCGTGCGCGCCTGCAGCCGCGCGCTGAGCATGTTGGAGCCGTAGGCGAAGTAGAGGTATTGACTGTCGGGCGGGTGCATCAGCGGCGCTCAGCGGTGGGGTGCTTAGGGTAGCGCTGCGGTGCGCGCGGCGCACCGGGCCGCAGGCGCAGCTGCGGCTGCTAGGCTGCAGGCTTCTCTGTGTCTTGCCGAACCGTCGCCGGCCGCGCCCAAATCCGAGCCGCCCTGTTGCTGGCACCTGCCGTGTTCACCTCCAAAGTTCCCCCCGCTGATCCTGCCGCCGCACCACATAGCGCGGGCCATGCCGCCCACTGGCGCGGCCCGCTCTGGACGCTCGCCCTGCTGCTGGCCGGGCTGTCCACCATCGGCCCCTTCTCGGTGGACACCTACCTGCCGGCCTTCGACGCCATGGGCCGGAGCCTGCCGGCCAGCCCGCTGCAGTTGCAGCAGACGCTCTCGGCCTATCTCTTTGGCTTTGCCTTCATGCAGCTGTTCCACGGTGCCCTGGCCGATGCCTTGGGGCGGCGGCCCGTGGTGCTCTGGGGGCTGGCGATCTTTACGCTCGCGTCGCTGGGCTGCACGCTCACGCGCGACGTGAACCTGCTGATTGCCCTGCGCGCCCTGCAGGGCATGAGCGCCGGGGCCGGCATGGTGCTGGCGCGCGTGATCATTCGCGACCTGTTCGACCCCGTGGCCGCACAGAAGATGATGGCCAAGGTGACACTGTTCTTCGGCGTGGCGCCAGCCATTGCGCCGATGATCGGCGGGCTGATCATCAGCGTGGCGAGCTGGCCGTGGATCTTCGCCTTCCTCACTGCTGTGGGTGCGGTGCTCTGGACAGTCATCTTGCGACAGCTGCCAGAGACCCTGGCGCCACCCAATCGCCAGCCCTTCAACCTGCGCAACCTCATGCACGGCTACCGAGAGGTCGGTGCGGATGCGCGCTTCCTGCTGCTGGCACTCACTTCTTCCGTGCCCTTCAACGGCATGTTCATCTACATCCTGAGCTCGCCCACCTTCCTGGGCAAGCATCTCGGGTTGGCGCCCACGCAGTTCTTCTGGCTGTTCTGCGTGACCATCGGCGGCATCATGGCCGGCGCCGCGCTCTCGGGCCGGCTGGCCGGGCGCATCACGCCGCGCAAGCAGGTGGCGCTGGGCTACGCGCTCATGGCCGCCATGGCAGCCGTCAACGTGGCGGGCAATGCGCTGGCCCCGGCGGCACTGCCCTGGGCCTTGCTGCCCGCAGGCTTCATTGCGCTGGGCTGGGCCATGGCCATGCCTGCGGTCACGCTGCTGGTGCTCGACACCTTCCCCACCCGCCGCGGCATGGCCTCCAGCCTGCAGGGCGCAATGGGCGGTGCGCTCAACGGCGTCACGGCCGGCGTGATCGCGCCGATCGCCATGGTCAGCCCGCTGGGTCTGGCCACGGCCTCGGCACTCATGATTGCCACTGGGTGGGCGGCGTGGTGGCTGGTGCGGGGGCGGGTGCAGCTGGCCTGAGGCCTCATCTCGAAAGACACACGGATCACCTTTTTCTGTCACTGCCCTGTCTGGGATGTGTCGGGGGGCGCGGCGACTCCGCTACGCTGAATTAACTACTCGAGGTGAGGACCCCCATGTTCCTGAGCGCTGCACGTGCGGCTTCATGCTTCACGCTCTTTGTGATCGCTGTGACCGTTGCAGTCGATCCTGCGCATGCCGCGGAGATTCCTGCGGTTCCTCAATCACCAGCAAACAGTGCGCTACCCATTGCGGCCGGTCAGCCTGCAGGAACCATTGTGGTGCGACGGGGTGTCTGGGAAGCCAACAATGATCGCGTGGGCGAGCTCAGGCGCGGCTTGTTCTGCGGCGACACGACCGAGATCCGCCAGTCGCCGGACTGGGTTCGGATCATGACCATGGGCTTTGTTAGCGCACAGCGTGACACCTTGCGGGCAGCTGGCTACACGCTGTTCCAACGAGACTCTTCTGCATTTGGCAGTCAGGATGGCGGGGCGAGCGCCGATCTCGAGTTGGCGCCCGTCATTCGGCGCGTCGAGTCGAATGTCTGCACCAACGACCTTCGCGATGTTGCTGGCGGCGTCTGGATGGAGGTCAAGTGGGAGCTGTACTCCAATCGCCAGCAAAAGCTGATTTACAGCGCTGTCACGGAGGGTCGATTCGCCTCCGCAAGCAAGATCAATCGAACGATCCCCGGCTACCACGCGGCCGCACTGCAAGTCGCATTGAACAACCTGCTTGCGCAGCCGGCATTTCGCGACCTGGTCCTCGCCGCTGCGCGTGCCGAGCCTGCTGCCGCACAGGCGTCTCCAGACGATTCCGGCAGACGTGCAGTTCTGAGCCTCGCCCGCAGAGTCCAAGCGAGCGACGCCCCTGACGCCGCAATGACGGTTGCGCGCTCGGCGGCAGTCACCCTCAGCAGCGGAACCGGTAGCGGTAGCGGCTTCTACATCGATGCTCGGGGCACACACCTTTTGACCTGCAGGCATGTCGTGGGCGATGCCCGCTTCGTCCGAATCCGGCTGGCCTCAGGCCGCGAGTTGGCTGGTGAGGTGATCCGCAGCGACCCTGGTCGCGACGTCGCCCTGGTGCGGACCGAACCCGTGCAGATCGCGCCGCTGCCGCTGGCTGACTCGTCTCCGGTGATCGGCGAGTCGGTGACCGCCCTTGGTACCCCGCTGGGGGCGAATGCGCTGGCGGGCACCGTCTCTCGCGGGATTGTCGGTGCCATGCCGACGATTCGCGGCCAGCTCTTTGTTGAAAGTGACGTGAAGATCAACCCTGGCAACAGCGGTGGTCCACTCCTGCGCAAGGATGGTGCCGTGATCGCCTTGGCTGTCGGGCAGCTCAGTGGCGGCGCAGGACAGGGACTGAACCTTTTCATCCCGATCGACCAGGCGATGAAAGCGCTCGACGTGGGTTTCGATCCAACCGACAACCCACGCCAACCCTGATATCCGCTGATCAACGCGCCGCAGTCTGGTCCTTGGCAACAACCGGCCCGCCCAGCGCCTTGTAGACGGCCACCACCGAGGTGGCTGCCGCCGTCTGCGCCTGGGCCAGACGATCGCGTGCGCTCAGCAGCTCGCGCTCGGCGTCCAGCACGGCGAAGAAGTCGGACACGCCCACTTCGAAGCGTGCCCGCGCGATGTCCGCGGCCTTCTGCGCAGCCACTGCGGCGCGCATCAGCGCGTCGGCCTGCTGCTGGCTGCGGCTGTACGCCGCCAGGGCGCCTTCGGTTTCCTCCAGCGCGGTGAGCACGGTGCGTTCGTAGCCAACGATGGCGGCCTCATTGCGCGCGCCGGCCGCGGCAATCTGTGCCTTCACGCGGCCAAAGTCGAGGATGCTCCAGAGAATCTGCGCGCCCAGGTTGTAGGCGAAGGCGGCGGAGTTGCCGAGATCACCGACCTTGCCCGCATTGACGCCCAGTGTGCCGCCCAGGGTGATGCGTGGCAGCAGGGCGCTGCGCGCCACGCCCACGCGGGCCGCGGCGGCCTCGGCCTGGGCGAAGGCGGCGGCCACGTCCGGCCGGCGCGTGAGCAGGGCCTCTGGCGAGCCGATCGACTTCAGCTCCAGGCCCCTCATGCCGGGCAGCGGCTTCTGCTCGGCGAGCGTGAGGTCCAGCGCAGTCGGCGTCTGGCCAGAGAGCACGGCCAAGCGGTAGCGCGTGCGGATGAGTGCGGCCTCCAGGGCGGGTACGGTGGCCTCGGTCCCGGCCACCAGCGCGCGGGCGCGCTCGGTGTCGAAGGCGGTGCCGCGCCCGGCAGACTGTCGCGCCTCCACGAGTTTCAGGGCTGCTCGCTGGGTGTCCAACGCGGCCCGCGCCACGCGCAACTGCTCCTGCAGCCCGCGCAGCTCGAAGTAGTTGCGAGCCACTTCGGCGGCAATCGTGAGCTGGGTGGCGCGCAGGCCCGCTTCGCCGGCACGCACACCGGCCGCGGTGGCGCGGCGGTCATCGCGTACGCGGCCAAACAGGTCCAGCTCGTAGCTCACATCAAAGCCGGCGCTGTACACGTCATTCGTCTCGGCCTGGCCGTTGTTGTTGCGGCCACGCACGCGAGCGGCGCCCACTGCCACGCCGACCTGCGGAAACAGCTGTGCGTCCGAGAAGCCGGCCAGGGCCCGCGCCTCGCGCAGGTTGGCCGCGGCGATGCGGATGTCGGCATTGGACTGCAAGGCCCGTGCAACGAGGTTGTCCAGATCCGCGTCATCAAAGCCGTGCCAGAACTGCGCGGCCGGCGCGTCGCTGCGCATGCCCTCGGCGCGGTTGGTGAAGCTGTCGGCGAGTGCGGGCTGGTAGGGGTCAAAGCGCGGTGCGGTGGAGCAGGCCGACAGCAGCAGGGCGGCACAGGCCGCGCCGATCAAGGTGCGGTTCATTCTGCGCCCTCCTTCTTCGGCGTGGCGGCCGGCGGCGCGTCTGCACCCGGGTGATAGGGATGCGCGGCCGCGTCGATCGCTGCGCGCACCTCGGCTGCGTGGGCCCGGCGCTTCTCGGTGCTCTTGCGCAGCAGGCTGTAGAACACGGGCGTGAGGAAGATGCCGAACAGGGTCACGCCGACCATGCCCGAGAACACGGCAATGCCCATGGCGCGGCGCATTTCGCTGCCCGCGCCGGAGCCGAAGATCAGCGGCAGCACACCGGCGCAGAAGGCGATCGAGGTCATCAGGATCGGGCGCAGCCGCAGGCGGCAGGCCTCGATGATCGCCTCGTGCAGCGCGCGGCCCTGCTCCTCGAGCTCCTTGGCAAACTCCACGATCAGGATCGCGTTCTTGCACGCAAGGCCCACCAGCACCACCAACGCGACCTGGGTGAAGATGTTGAGGTCTCCGGGCTGCATGAAGGGCGGGAAGTGCGAGACCCAGACGCCGAACAGCGCGGACAGCACGCCCATCGGCACGATCAGGATGATGGCCAGCGGCAGGCTCCAGCTTTCATACTGCGCGGCCAGCACCAGGATCACCAGGATCACGGACAGCATCAGCACGGCGGCCAGTGTGGGGATATGGATGTCGGTGCCCGGCAGGGCGACGCTGCGCGTGAGCCGGTCCTGATAGGACAGGTCCGTCCATTCATACGTCATGCCCCGCGGCAGCCCCTTGAGCAGGCGCTCGATCTCGGCCTCGGCCTGGCCGCTGGAGAAGCCCGGGTTGGGCGCGCCGTTGATGTCTGCGGAGGGGAAGCCGTTGTATCGCGTCACTCGAGTCGGGCCGAAGGTGGGTTCCACCTGCATGAGCGCACCCAGGGGCACCATCTCGCCGCGTTCATTGCGGGTCTTGAGCTGGGTGATGCTGTCGGCCGTGGCGCGGTAGGGCGCGTCGGCCTGCACGATCACCTGATAGGTCTTGCCGAAACGCGTGAAGTCATTGACATACAGCGAGCCGAGGTTGATCTGCAGGGTGTTGTAGATGTCCTGCAGAGGCACGCCCATCTGCTTGGCGCGGGTCCGGTCCACGTTGGCAAAGAGCTGCGGCACGTTGATGTCGTAGGTGGAGAACGGCGTGCCGATCGAGCTCTTTGGGTTGCCGTAGATCTGACCCAGGGTGCCCCAGACGGCGCCGTACAAAGCCTGCTCGCCCTGGCCGGTGCGGTCCTGCACCTCGACCTTGAAGCCGCCGGCATTGCCCAGGCCGTCCACGGGCGGCGGCGGCACCACGAACATGCGCGCGCCCTGGATCTGCTGAATGGCGAAATTGACCTTGCCGAGGATGGCGTTCTTGCTCTTGTCGGGCGTCTTGCGCTTCTCGAAGTCTTCCAGCCCGAAGAACACGATGCCCTCGTTCGGTGCCGCCGAGAAGCCCGCAATCGACAGGCCGGGGAAGGCCACGCTGTCCACGATGCCCGGCACCTTCAGGGCAATGTCGCTCATCTCGCGGATCACCTTCTCGGTGCGGTCCAGGCTGGCGCCCGCAGGCAGCTGCGCGATGCCGATCAGGTACTGCTTGTCCGGGGCCGGAACAAAGCCTGAGGGCACTCGTGTGAACAGCAGCACCGCCAGGCCGATCAGCACGGCGTACACGATCATCGCCAGGCTCTTGCGCTGCAGGATGCCCACCACGCCGCGGCCGTAGCGCTCGCTCTCGCGGTGGAAGAAGCGGTTGAACCAGCCGAAGAAGCGGCCAAAGAGCTTGTCCATGCCACGGGTCAGCACGTCCTTGGGCGCATCATGCGGACGCAGCAGGATGGCTGAGAGCGCCGGCGAGAGCGTGAGCGAGTTGAAGGCCGAGATCACCGTGGAGATGGCGATCGTGGCGGCGAACTGCTTGTAGAACTGGCCCGACAGGCCGGGTACGAGCGTGAGCGGCACAAACACCGCGCACAGCACGAGCGCAATCGCGATGATCGGCCCGCTCACCTCCTGCATGGCCTTGACGGTGGCGTCGTGTGGCGTGAGGCCGTTCTCGATGTTGCGCTCGACGTTTTCCACCACCACGATGGCATCGTCCACCACGATGCCGATGGCCAGCACGAGGCCGAAGAGCGTGAGCGTATTGATCGAGAAGCCCAGCAGCAGCAGCACCGCAAAGGAGCCGACGATCGACACCGGCACGGCCAGCAGCGGGATGATCGACGCCCGCCAGGTCTGCAGGAAGATCACCACCACCAGCACCACCAGCAGCACCGCCTCGATCAGCGTGGCCACCACCTTCTCGATGGAGGTCTGCACGAAGCGTGTGGGGTCATAGACCACGCTGTAGTCCACCCCGGGCGGGAAGCTGGGCTTCAGGCGCTCCATGGTCGCGCGCACGTTGTCCGAGATGGCCAGCGCGTTGCTGCCCGGTGCCTGGAACACGGCGATGGCTGCGGCCTCCTTGTTGTTGAGCAGGCTGCGCAGCGAGTAGGTGTTCGCGCTCATCTCCACGCGGCCGACGTCGCTCACCTTCACGAGCGCGCCGGTGGCGGTGTCGGTGCGGATGATGATGTTGGCGAATTCGTCCTCGGTGGCCAGACGGCCTTGCGTGTTGATGGCCAGCTGGAACTCCGTGCCACGCGGCGACGGCGGCGCACCGACGACGCCGGCGGCCACCTGGGCGTTCTGCTCGCGGATAGCGCCCACCACGTCCGCCGCGGTGAGATTGCGCGCTGCGAGCTTGGCCGGGTCGAGCCAGATGCGCATGGCGTAGTCGCCGGCGCCGAAGCTCAGCACGCTGCCCATGCCCGGAATGCGCAGCAGCTCGTCACGCACCTGCAGGGTGCCGTAGTTGCGCAGATAGAGCGCGTCGCGCGAGTTGTCCGGGCTGACCAGGTGCACCACCATGGTCAGGTTGGGCGAGGCCTTCTCGGTGGTCACGCCGATCTGCCGCACGATTTCGGGCAGGCGCGGCAGCGCGCGGTTGATGCGGTTCTGCACCGCGGTCTCGGCGGCCTCCGGGTTGGTGCCGATCTTGAAGGTGGCTGTCAGCGACATGCCGCCATCGGCCGTGGCCTGGCTGGAGAAATACAGCAGGTTCTCCAGACCGTTGATCTGTTCTTCCAGTGGCGCGGCCACCGTCTCGGCGATCACGCGCGGGTTGGCGCCTGGGAACTGCGCGCGCACCACGATATTGGGCGGCGCGACCTCCGGATACTCGGACACCGGCAGGCGGAAGATCGCCAGTGAGCCGATCAGGAAGATGAAGATCGACAGCACCGCGGCAAAGCGCGGTCGGTCGATGAAGAAGCGTGAGATGTCCATGGTGCGGCCGCCCTACTTCTTCTCGCCGGCAGCTTCAGGCTTCTTCTCGTCCTTCTTGGCGTCCTTCGCGTCGCCGCCCGCACCCGGAGGCCCGCCGTGCTGCTGCGGCGGCGGGAAGATCGGCATGCCCTTGTCATCGACCTTGAGCAGCTGCGGGGTGACGGGCGCGCCAGGGAAGGCGCGCAGCAGACCGTCGACGATGATGTTTTCGCCGGCCTTCACGCCGCTGACCACGCGCATGCCGTCGATGAGCGCGCCGGTCTTCACCTCGCGCGGCATGACGATGTTGTTGGCGCCCACCACCAGCACGATCTTGCGGGTCTGGTCAGTGCTGATGGCGGCCTCCGGCACGAGCGTGGCGCTGTAGCTGCCGCTGCCGATGAGCTTGATGCGCGCGAACAGACCCGGCGTGAAGCTGCCGTCCTTGTTGTCGAACACCGCGCGCCCGCGGATTGAGCCGGTGGCCGGGTTCAGGCGGTTGTCCACGAAGTCCATCGCGCCCTTGTGCGGGTAGCCCTCCTCGTTGGCCAGGCCCATGAAGACCGGGTTGGCGGTCTCGCGCGAGGAGGGGCGCGTGCCCTCGCGGCTGGCGCGCACGTACTTCAGGTAGGTGGCTTCACTGGCGTCGAACCAGGCGTAGACCTTGTCCTGGGAGACGATGCTGGTGAGCACCGGCTCGTTCACGCCCACGAGGTTGCCAGCCGTCACGTTGGTGCGCGAGATGCGCCCGGAGATCGGCGCCGTGATGCGCGAGTACTCCAGATTCAGCCGGGCGCTCGTGAGTGCCGCATTGGCGGCGGCCACATTCGCATCGCCATTGCGCACCGCGGCCTTGAGCTGGTCGATCTCCTGCGCGCTGATGGCGTTCAGGCTCACGAGCTTTTCGGCCCGGGCCAGTTCGCTGCGCGACAGCTCCACGCCGGTGCGGGCGCTGGCCAGTTGCGCCTCGGCGCGCGCGACGTCGGCTGCAAAGGGCCGCGGGTCGATGGTGTAGAGCACCTCGCCCCTGGCCACGCGCTGGCCTTCGCGGAAGTGCACCTGCTGCAGGGTGCCGGCCACCCGGGAGCGCACGTCCACGCTCTCCGTCGCCTCCAGGCGCGCGGTGAATTCATCGAACTCCTGCACCGTGCGCTGGGTGACCGGCGCCACGGACACCGACGGCGGCGGTCCTCCCGGGCCGCCGTGCCCGCCGCCGCCCTGACCACAGGCCGCAAGCAAGCCGGCGAGCAGAACACTGGTAAAGCCGAAACGCAGGGCGGCGCGGGGGCCGCCAGACCGCAAGTGAGCAGCTTGCATGGTGAGCAGATCCGAAAGAGGAGTGGAAACAGCGGAGCGAAGAGTCCGCACCCGGCAGTGGGTTGTGGTGCTTGTTCGGGGTACTGCCTAAGGGTTTACGCGAAACCGTTTGCGTTGTAGCGCGCTCTGCGGCGGCGCACAACCAAGCAGCGGCCGGCCTGCTGACGACGCAGTGTCAGGAGACGGGCAATGGGGGAATCTGCCGTTTGGCTCTAAAAAAGATCAAAGTCGGCCAGAAAAATGAAAAACAGATAAAAGTGATCTTCCGCTTGTCAGAAGCCAGTTTTGAACGCTTTTCGCCCAAAAAACGTTAAAAAACAATAAAATTCGGACAGAAACGGCGTATTCGGGCCGAATTTGCGCTCCCAGGCTGCCGCCGACCGGTCCGGGCCGGTCGGCCGTGGCGGGGCAGATCCGCCGCCCGCGGATGAGGAAAGGACGCTAGCGCGACCTAACCGAGCTTCTTCTTCAGCAGCTCGTTCACCAGTGCGGGGTTCGCCTTCCCCCTGGTCGCCTTCATCGCCTGGCCGACCAGCGCATTGAAGGCCTTGTCCTTGCCGGCGCGGAACTCGTCCACGGACTTGGCATTGGCGGCGAGCACCTCGTCGATGATTGCTTCGATGGCGCCGGTGTCGGTGACCTGCTTGAGGTCCTTGGCTTCGATCGTCGCGTCGATCCGTGCCAGTGCCGCGGCGAGCTCGTCGATCTGCATCCGGGTGTCTTCGCACACCGCCTGGAACAGCTTCTTGGCCTGCGCGTTGGAGACGGTCTGGTCCTTGATGCGCTGCACGACTGCGGCCAGTTCGGGCCAGGTCGGCGCGCGCGGATCGTCAATGGCGAGGTCTTCGCGGTTCAGGTAGGCCGACAGCTCGCCCAGCATCCAGTTGGCCACGAGCTTCGGCTCGCCCACGGCATTCACGGCGTTCTGGAAGTAGCCGGCAAAGGCCTTGCTCTGCGTCAGCATCGCCGCGTCGTAGGCCGACAGACCGTAGTCCTGCTCGAAGCGGGCCTTGAGCTGCTGAGGCAGCTCTGGCATCTCCGAGCGGGTGCGCTCAATCCACGCCGCATCAATCGTCAGCGGGGGCAGGTCCGGGTCCGGGAAGTAGCGATAGTCGTGCGCGTCTTCCTTGGTGCGCATGACCCGCGTTTCGCCGCGGTCGGGGTCGAAGAGCACGGTGGCCTGCTGGATCTTGCCGCCGTCTTCGATGATGCGGATCTGCTCGCGCACCTCGTAGTTGATGGCTTCTTCCAGAAAGCGAAAGCTGTTCAGGTTCTTGATCTCGCGCCGCGTGCCCAGCGGCGCACCGGGGCGGCGCACGCTGACGTTGGCGTCGCAGCGGAAGCTGCCTTCCTGCATGTTGCCGTCGCAGATGCCCAGCCACACCACCAGCCCGTGCAGGGCCTTGGCATAGGCGACAGCCTCCTTGGCGTTGGCAATGTCCGGCTCGCTGACGATCTCCAGCAGCGGGGTGCCGGCGCGGTTCAGGTCGATGCCGGAAAACGCGCCCATGCCTTCATGCACGCTCTTGCCGGCGTCTTCTTCCAGATGCGCGCGCGTCAGGCGGATGGTCTTCTCGCTGCCGTCCTCCCGCAGGATGGCGATGCCACCGCCGGCAACCACCGGCACCTCAAACTGGCTGATCTGATAGGCCTTGGGCAGGTCCGGATAGAAGTAATTCTTGCGCTCGAACTGGCTGACGGCGGCCACCTGCCCGCCTACTGCGAGGCCGAACTGGATGGCGCGCTGCACGGCGCCCTTGTTCATGACTGGCAGCACACCGGGCAGGGCCATGTCCACCGCGTTGGCCTGTGTGTTGGGCGCGGCGCCGAACTGCGTGGACGAGCCACTGAAGATCTTCGAGGCGGTCGAGAGCTGAACGTGGGTCTCGATGCCGATCACAACTTCCCAGGTCATGGTGTGTCTCGTGTGGATGCGTGGTACGGGCCGGCGCGCGCTGGAAGGCGTGCGAGCCTAGCGGTCGTTCTTGGCGCAAGCGCCGCTCTTGGGGTCGAACATGACCGGCCAAGCGCGGTCGTAGACGTTGCCCGTGCAGTAGCGCTGGCAGTTGGCGTGCGCCAGCGTGATGCGGCGCGGGTCCGACCAGATCATCAGCTTGCACGCGCCGCCGTCTACGGGCTGCAGCTCGATCGACGGGCGCGTCTTGGTCTGGCGGAACTGCGCCAGACTGAAGCTGCAACTGCCTTTGTTGCCGACCCAGAGCTTCCAGTCCAGTGCCTGCACTTCGCCACCACGCACCTGCAGGGTGGCCTGCTCGCGAAAGCCGTCGTCTTCCTTCTGGCTGCACTGACCATCCAGGGTGATGCCGCCTCGTGGCGCGGGTACCGGCCCGGGCTTGGTGGCGGGTGCAGCCGGCGGTGCAGCCTGGGGGCTCGGCCTGGGTGCGTCCGGGGGCATGGGCGAGCGCAGCAGGCTGCAGCCGGTCAGTACGGCCACCATCCAGCCCAGCGCCAGGCCGGTGCGCAGCCAGCGGCCGGCAGAACGGCGTTCAGGCGCGCTGGAAGGCATGGGCCACCCCGAGCAGGCGCGCTTCGTCAAAGTAGTTGCCGATCATGTGCAGACCCACGGGACGACCGCGATCGCCCCCGTTGCCTGCAGGCACGCTCATGGCCGGCAGGCCGGCCAGGGATACACCGAGGGTGAAGATGTCGGCCAGATAGTTGGCTACCGGGTCGTCAGCCTTCTCGCCCAGGTTCCAGGCGGTGGTCGGTGCCACGGGTCCAACGATCACATCGCACTGCGCAAAGGCACTCTGGAAGTCCTGCGCGAGCAGGCGGCGCAGCTTCTGGGCCTGCTTGTAATAGGCGTCGTAGTAGCCCGCAGACAGCACATAGGTGCCCACGAGAATCCGGCGCTTCACCTCGGCACCGAAGCCTTCGGCGCGGCTGCGCTCATAGAGGTCCTGCAGGTCCCTGGGGTTCTCGCAGCGGTGACCGTAGCGCACGCCATCAAAGCGGGAGAGGTTGCTGGAGGCCTCCGCTGGGGCAATCACGTAATAGGCGTGGATGGCCAGGCGCGTACGCGGCAGGGCGATCGGCACGCGCGCGGCGCCGAGGCCTTCCAGGCGCCGGATGGCGGCGTCAATGGCGTCACGCACTTCGCGGGCAACACCTTCACCCATGAATTCGGCTGGCACGCCGATGCGCAGACCGGCCAGTGGAGCGCCTGCCGTGGCACCGTCGACCGGTGCGGCGAGCAGGCGGGTGAAGTCCTCCGCCGGGCGCTCGATACTGGTGGCGTCACGCGCATCGAAGCCGGCCATGGCATTGAGCAGCAGGGCGCAGTCCTCGGCGGTCTGGGCCATCGGGCCGCCCTGGTCCAGCGAGGACGCGAAGGCGATCATCCCGTAGCGGGACACCCGGCCGTAGGTGGGCTTGATGCCGGTGATGCCGCAGAAGCTGGCCGGCTGGCGGATCGAGCCGCCGGTGTCCGTGCCGGTGGCCGCGGGCACGATGCCGGCAGCCACGGCGGCTGCGCTGCCGCTGGTGGAGCCGCCGGGAACGGCGCGCTCGTCGCGCGGGTTCAGCGTGGGGCCAAAGGCGGAGTTCTCGCCCGACGAACCCATGGCGAACTCGTCGCAATTGGTCTTGCCTACGGTCACCATGCCGGCGGCGGCCAGGCGCTCGACCACCGTCGCGTCAAAGGGCGAGACGTAGTTCGCCAGCATCTTGCTGCCGGCTGTGCTCTTGAAGCCGCGGGTGACGAAGATGTCCTTGTGTGCAATGGGCACGCCGGCCAGCGGACCGGCGGTCCCGGCAGCGCGGGCGGCGTCGGCCGCACGGGCCTGAGCCAGAGTGACTTCCGGCTGGACGTCAAGAAAGGCATTCAGGTACCGCTTGGCCTCGATGGCAGCCAGCGCCTCCTGCGCCAGCTCCACGGCGCTGACTTTCTTGCTTGCCAGCAGGGCGGCGGCCTGCGCCACGGTGGGGGCGTTCGTCGGCGCGCTCATTCAATCACCTTGGGCACGAGGAACATGCCCTCACGCTGAGCGGGGGCGTTGGCCATCAGCGCCTCACGCGCGGCTTCGCCCGCCTCGCCGACCGGCTCGGTCACGGCGTCTTCGCGCAAGCGCAGGGCAATGGCGCCTTCGAAGGCCGTGGGGTGGGCCAGCGGCGCCACGCCCGCGGTGTCTTCGGCCTGCATCTCGTCGATGAGCTGCAGGATGGCGTTGAGCTTGTCGCGGGTGGCGTCCAGTTCGGCGGGCGAGACGCCCAGCCGGGCCAGGCGGGCAATGCGCTGGATGTCGGCGTCGGAGAGTTGCATGGTGAGCCTTGGTCCCCGAGCGCGTTCGGGGCCGGGGTTGTAAACAAGTGTTTGGGCAGGTGCGTACCGCCAGGGACCCCAAGCCCCGCGAAAGGCAGTTGCGGGCGTGCGATCGAGCCCCGCCTCCAAAGCCCGCAAGACAGACGTAACTGCCTGATTTGGCGCGGGTTTGTCGGGGAGCGCTAGGTTAACATCGCGCTCTGGTTGAAAGACCGCCCGCGAGCCTTGGTGCGCCGGGCGGTTTTGCCATTGAACACACCCCTTTTCGACGCGCTGCGCCAGACTTGCGGGTTTGCAGCCGTCGCGGCCCGCTGGGCCGCCATCAACACACGATCAGAGATCACCGAATGTTCGGATTCTTCCGCAGCTACCTGTCCACCGACATCGCCATCGACCTCGGTACCGCCAACACACTCATCTACGTCAAGGGCAAGGGCATCGTTCTCAACGAGCCCTCCGTGGTGGCCATCCGCCAGGAAGGCGGCCCGCATTCCAAGCAGGTCATCCAGGCCGTGGGCCACGAGGCCAAGCAGATGCTGGGCAAGGTGCCCGGCAACATCGAGGCTATCCGGCCCATGAAGGACGGCGTGATCGCCAACTTCACGGTCACCGAGCAGATGATCAAGCAGTTCATCAAGATGGTGCACCCCGGCAGCCTGTTCGCGCCCAACCCGCGCATCATCATCTGCGTGCCCTGCGGCTCCACCCAGGTGGAGCGCCGCGCCATCAAGGAAGCGGCCCTGGGCGCGGGCGCCAGCCAGGTGTATCTGATTGAAGAACCCATGGCCGCGGCCATCGGCGCCGGCCTGCCGGTCTCGGAAGCTACGGGCAGCATGGTGGTGGACATCGGCGGCGGCACGACCGAAGTGGCCGTGATCTCGCTCGGTGGCATGGTCTACAAGGGCAGCGTGCGCACCGGCGGCGACAAGTTCGATGAAGCGATCATCAACTACATCCGCCGCAACTACGGCATGCTCATCGGCGAGCCGACCGCCGAAATGGTCAAGAAGACGATTGGCAGTGCCTTCCCGGGCAGCGAGGTCAAGGAGATCGAGGTCAAGGGCCGCAACCTGTCCGAGGGCATTCCGCGCAGCTTCACGGTCTCGTCCAACGAGATCCTTGAGGCGCTTACCGACCCGCTGAACCAGATCGTCTCGGCCGTGAAGAACGCGCTGGAGCAGACTCCGCCCGAGCTGGGCGCCGACATCACAGAGAAGGGCATCATGCTCACCGGCGGCGGCGCCTTGCTGCGCGATCTGGATCGCCTGCTGGTCGAGGAAACCGGCCTGCCCGTGGTGGTGGCTGAAGACCCCCTGACCTGCGTGGTGCGTGGTTGCGGCGTGGCCTTGGAGCGGATCGACAAGCTGGGGTCGATTTTTGCGAATGAATGATGTTCTCGCTGTTCGGCCGTCACGCGCTGCGCGCAGCTGATTGAACGGTCAAGACCAGGAGGTACGAGAGGGCTGGGCTGGCCCCCTCGTGCTCCCCCAGCCAGGCTAGTGCGCCGATTCAGCCCGAAGCCTCGCACACCACCGCGCTGCCGCGCCCGACATGCAACACACCCCGCCGCCGTTCTTCAAGCAAGGCCCCTCGGCCAACGCGCGGCTGCTGTTCTTTGCGGTATTTGCGCTGTCGCTCATCGTCATGGATTACCGCTTCGGCCTGCTGAAGTGGGCGCGCTGGGCCACGGCCACGGCGCTGTATCCGGTGCAGCAGGTCATGCTCCTGCCGCGCGAGCTGACGCGTGGTGGCTGGGGCTATCTGAGCGACCAGCAGCGCCTGCTCGAAGAAAATCGCGCGCTCAAGCAGCAGTCGATCCAGCAGACCGCGAGCGCCGAGCGAGTGCAGCAGCTTCAGGCCGAAGTCGAGCAGCTCCGGCGCCTGATTGGCCTGCGCGATACGCAGCGCCCGGGCGGCGTGATTGCCGAGGTGCTTTATGAGGCGCGAGACCCGTTCGTGCATCGCATCGTGCTGGATCGCGGCTCGGCGCAAGCCATGACCGTCGGCATGCCGGTGCTGGACGACGTGGGCGTGGTCGGCCAGATCACTCGCGTGTTCCCGATGACCAGCGAAGTGACGCTGATCACCGACAAGGAGCAGGCCATCCCGGTGCAGGTGGCGCGCAACGGGCTGCGGGCAATCGTCTTCGGTTCGGCGGGCGGGCGCGACAGCGCTTCCCTCGAGATCCGCTTCCTGCCGGGCAATGCGGATGTGCAGGAGAACGATGTGCTGCTCACCTCTGGCCTGGACGGCACCTACCCGCCGGGGCTGCCTGTGGCCAAGGTGGTGCGTGTGGACCGTACTGGCGTCACGGGCTTTGCGCGCATCCTGTGCACGCCTCTGGCCGGCGTGTATCGGCACCGCTACCTGATGGTGCTGCAGCACAAGAATGGTCTGCCCCCGCCCCCACCGCCCGCCGAGGCAGACGTGCCGGCCAAGGCCAGCCGCAAGCTCGCGCCCGCCGGCCCCGGCCGCAGCGAAGAACCCAAGAGCGGAGCCGCGCGATGATCACGCCGCGTCAGTCCCCCACCCGACCCACGCGCATTCTGCTGCCCGTGCAGCCCTGGTTCATTGCGCTCACGCTCGCCCTGGCCTTCCTGCTCAATCTGCTGCCTTGGGGGCGTTGGGTGGCTGTGCCGGATTTCGTTGCACTGGTGCTGGTGTTCTGGAACATTCATCACCCGCGTCGCGTGGGCATCGGTGTGGCGTTTCTGCTGGGCATCGCGATGGACGTGCATGAGGCCGCCGTGCTCGGGCAGCATGCCCTTGCGTACACGCTGCTGTCCTACGGCGCGATCAGCCTGCACAGGCGTGTGCTCTGGTTCACCGTCGGCACTCAGGCCTTGCACATGCTGCCCCTCTTTCTCATGGCGCAGCTGGTGAGCTTGCTGGTCCGGATGGCCGTAGGCGACCCCTTCCCAGGTGTGCTGTACTTCCTTGAATCGCTGACTCAGGCGCTGCTCTGGCCGATCGCCACGGCACTGCTGCTGGCACCGCAGCGCCGGGCGATCGACAAGGACGAAACCCGGCCGATCTAGCGATGTCCAAGCCAGGTCATTCAACATCGTGGTCATCGAATGACTGAGATCCGCAACGCCGAACGCGAACTGCGCGAGTTCCGCCTGCGCCTGCTGGTGGCGGCGGGTTTCGTGCTCACGCTGTTCGGGCTGGTGCTGGCGCGATATGTCTGGCTGCAGGTCATCCAGCATGACCGCTTCTCCACGGACGCCGAGCGCAACCGCATCAGCGTGGTACCCATCCCGCCCAACCGCGGCCTGATCGTCGATCGCAAGGGTGTGGTTCTGGCGCGCAACTACTCCGGCTACACACTGGAGATCACGCCGGCCAAGGTCAAGGATCTGGAGGCCACCATCGACGCGCTGGCCGAGGTGGTGGAGATCACGCCTCGCGACCGGCGCCGCTTCAAGAAGCTGCGCGAAGACTCCAAGCGCTTCGAGTCCCTGCCGATCCGCACGCGCCTCACGGATGAAGAGGTCGCCCGCTTCGTCACCAACCGCTTCCGCTTCCCCGGCGTCGAACTGCAGGCGCGGCTGTTCCGTCAGTATCCGCTGGGCGAAACCGCCAGCCACGTGATCGGCTACATCGGCCGCATCAGCCAGAAGGATGCGGAGCGCCTCGAGCAGGAGGATCTTGACGAGGCCTATCGCGGCATCGAGCACATCGGCAAGGAAGGTCTGGAGCGCTTCTACGAGCGCGATCTGGTCGGCACGCCGGGCAGCGAGGAGGTCGAAGTCACCGCCGCCGGTCGCGCCGTGCGCACCCTGGCGCGCAGCGCAGGCACACCGGGGAAGAACCTGATCCTGTCGGTGGACATCAGTCTGCAGCAGCGCATCGAAGGCTGGTTCGGCGAGCGCCGCGGCGCGCTGGTGGCCATCGAGCCCAAGACCGGCGATGTGCTGGCCTTCGTGTCCAAACCGACCTTCGACCCGAACCTGTTCGTCGAGGGCATCGATGCGGATACATGGAAGGAGCTCAACGAGAACATCGACAAGCCCCTGATCAATCGGCCGCTGACCGGCTTGTATCCGCCGGGTTCGACCTACAAGCCCTTCATGGCCCTGGCGGCGCTGGAAGGCGGATACCGCACGCCAGAGAAGCTCTACTCCGACCCCGGCTTCTACATGTTCGGCAACCACATGTTCCGCGACAGCAAGCCCGGCGGCTGGGGTTCGGTGGATCTGGTCAAGTCGATTGCGGTATCCAGCGACGTCTACTACTACATCCTCGCCAATGACATGGGCGTGGACGCGATCCACGACTTCATGAAGCCCTGGGGCTTCGGTCAACTCACCGGCATCGATCTGCAGGGCGAGCGGCGCGGCATCCTGCCTTCCAAGGAGTGGAAGCAGCGCGCCTTCCGCAAGCCGGAACAGAAGCGCTGGATTCCTGGCGAGACGATTTCCCTGGGCATCGGTCAGGGCTACAACACCTTCACCATCCTCCAGCTGGCGCACGCCACCTCGACCCTGGCCAACAACGGCGTCGTCATGAAGCCGCATCTGGTCAAGGCCGTGGAAGACCCCAAGACCGGCCAGCGCACGCCCACCGTGCCCAAGGAGAGCTATCGCATTCCG
Organism: beta proteobacterium AAP99; assembly: GCA_001295775.1. Lineage (GTDB taxonomy): Bacteria > Pseudomonadota > Gammaproteobacteria > Burkholderiales > Burkholderiaceae_C > Piscinibacterium. Next base: position 48,825 of record LJIA01000002.1, on the reverse strand, counting down.
CTCAAGCCCGAGAATATCGAGCTGGTGAAGCGCGGCATGCTGGCGGTGAACGAGAGCGGCACCGGAGCGCGCGTGTTCGCCGGTGCGCAGTACAACGCCGCGGGCAAGACCGGCACGGTGCAGCTGTTCACCATCAAGCAGGGCGAGAAGTATGTGGCCAGCCGTGTGGCCGAGCGCCTGCGTGACCATTCGCTTTACATGGCCTTCGCGCCTGCCGAGGACCCGAAAATTGCACTAGCGGTAATCGTGGAGAACGGCGGTTTTGGCGCAGCGAGTGCCGCGCCGATTGCACGCAAGGTCTTCGACTACTACCTGCTGGGCAAGCTGCCGGAAGGCGAGAAGCCGGATGCCTACATGCAGACCGTGAACGTGGACAGCGAGCTATTCGAGAGCCGCGAGTCCAACCCCTTCGAGCAGAAGATTCCCGACGACAACCCGGAGCGTCCCACCGAGACGCCTCGAACCCTGCCGCCGCTGGTTCCTGAAGGTGCGCCGCAACCCGAAGACAAGCGCCCTGCACCAGCGCCGGCACCGGCCGAAGGCAAGGCTCCGCCAGCCGCACCCCCGCGCCAGTCCGTCACCGCGCCGGCACCCCGGCAGCGCAGTCCCCGCACCCGGAGACCGGCATGACCACGCTCGCAGGCCCGCCGCTCTGGCAGCGCATCAAGCCGCATCTGGCTGTGTTCGATCTGCCGATGCTGCTGATCCTGTTCGTGCTGTCCTGTGCGGGCATGCTCGTGATGTGGTCTGCGGCCTTCGACTTCCCCGGCCGCTTTGTGGACCACTTTCGCAACTACATGATCATGCTCTGCGTGATGTTCGTGCTGGCCAATGTCAGCCCGCAGATCCTGCTGCGCGTGGCCGTGCCGCTCTATGTGGTGGGCGTGGTGCTGCTGATCGGCGTGGAAGCCTTCGGCATCATCCGCAAGGGCGCGCAGCGCTGGCTGAATGTCGGCGTGACGGTGATCCAGCCCAGCGAGCTGATGAAGATCGCCCTGCCGCTGATGATGGCCTGGTACTTCAACAAGTATGAGTCCATGCTGAAGTTCAAGGACTTCATCATCGCCGGTGTCATCCTGCTGATCCCGTTCGCGCTGATCCTCAAGCAGCCGGATCTGGGCACCGGCCTGCTGATTCTCTCCAGCGGCCTGTTCGTGCTGTTCTTCGCCGGCTTTCCCTGGCGCATCATCATTCCGCTGACGGTGGCGGCCGTGATCGGGCTGGTGACCATCGTGGTGATGGAAGACAGGCTCTGCGCGCCGGACTTCGACTGGCGCATCCTGCACGAATACCAGAAGAACCGCGTCTGCACCCTGCTCGACCCCTTCAACGACCCGCTCGGCAAGGGCTTCCATACGATCCAGGCCATGATCGCCATCGGGTCCGGCGGCTTCATTGGCAAGGGCTACATGCAGGGCACGCAGACCCACCTGGAGTTCATTCCGGAGCGCACCACCGACTTCATTCTGGCGGTCTACTCGGAGGAGTTCGGACTGATCGGCGTGCTGCTGCTGATCGCCTGCTACATCGCGCTGATCTTCCGCGGCCTATCGATCGCGGCTGCGGCGCCCACCGCCTTCACGCGCCTGCTGGCCGGTGCGATGAGCATGATCTTCTTCGTCTATGCCTTCGTGAACATGGGCATGGTGGGCGGCATCCTGCCGGTGGTGGGCGTACCCCTGCCTTTCATGAGCTACGGCGGCACGGCGCTGCTCACCCTGGGTGTGGCCTGCGGCATCCTCATGAGCATTGCGCGGCAAAAAGGGCTGGTTCAACGCTGAAGAGATGATGAATCCAAGTCGCATACTTGACGCCCTTCGTGCTCGTCGTGACCTGTGGAAGTTTGAGGCGCGGATGGCACTGGCCTTGCACGAGGTGCCGAGCTCTACGCAAGCTAGCTCTGCAGAGATCGATGCTCTGGTGGCCCGCCAGACCGCAAAATGGCCCACAGGGCGCGCGTTGCAGGGCGCTCCGGCTCGTGCCGCCAGGGCGGCTGTCGCCGAGAACTCAAACAGCTGCTTCATACTTAGCATCGACGGGGTCAAAGTGCGTCTGCAGCCCAAGCGCACAACGGGCGACCGCAGTGAACACACGAATGCCTGTCTGAAGCGCGCCAAACTGTACCGTGCATTCATCGAGACGACCTTGCGCCGCGCTCGGACGCCCCTGCAGATGGAACTGCTGCTCGACGTCAATGATCTTGCCCTTCAAGCAGAACATTTCCCGGTGTTCTGCTTTCAGAGTCCAAGAGGTAGCGCGAATCCCCTACTGCCTGATGTCGACTTCTTTCATTGCAAGTGGTACCGCGGCCAGCGCGACACGCTGAGCTATGAGGAAAAGACTTGCAGCGCGGTGTTTGTCGGCGCATCCACCGGCGACTTTCTGGACGAGGAAGCCATACTCGTATCGCGTACCGAACGTCTAAGGGCGGCGACCTACTTTAAAGGGCATCCGACAGTCCTCTTCAAAATAGCCAAGGCGGCGAACTGCCTGACTGATGAGGCGCGCGCCCTGCTGGAACGTCAGCCCTACTTTTCGGAGTACATCAGCTGGCCGACGCAACTGCGGCATCGCTTCTTGCTGTCTATGGACGGTAATGGAGCAACTTGCTCGCGTGTGGTCAAAGGTTTGATGAGCAACGGCGTGTTGGTCAAGTACTCGTCACCTCATGATTTGTACTACTTCAGCGCGATGAGCGCGGGGAAGGAGTACCTGGCCGTCGAAAGCGACGCCGATGTTGAACGTATCCTGGCTGAGGAAGCCGCGTATCCTGGGCGCTACCAAGTTGTCGCACGCGCCGGCCAAGCGTTCGCGGAGCGTTATCTCCGCATTGGTAGCGTCATGGATTACACCGCGCGGCTGCTGCAAGTGTTCTCTAATCGGACTTAGCCCGCGGCGCTGGGCCGGCTCTGTTCAACAGCAAGTGCTTGCGGTCAACTCAGCACGTAAGTCTCACGCTGAACCGCCTTGCTCTCAAACCGCTCGAATCCAGGGCCCGCGCCCGCCTTCCATTCATCGTGGCGTGCCCTCTCGCACCTGCCGCATTGCGGCTATGCACCCCTGCACGTGGATATCGCGCTGCTGCGTGACACGCTGGGCTTTGCGCGGCGCGTGCAGCAGCGCGCCGGGCCGGTCTCGCGCGCCATCCTCGTTGGCCGCCCGCAGGCCCTGCTGATGTCGGCCGACGCGCTGGAGACCGTGCTCATGGACACCAGCGGCCGTGTGTCGGCGGCGGGCGGCTGGGCACCCTTCCTGGGCGAGCTGTTCCCGCGCGGGCTCATCATGCGCGATGGCGAGGACCACCGTGTACACCGCCGTCGCATTCTGCCGGCATTGCGGCGCGATGCGCTGGACCAGCACCTTGCCCGCATGGCTCCGCGCGTGGATGCCGCTGTGCAATCCTGGGTCCAGGCCGGGCAGCTGGATCTGCACGATGCGTTCCGCCGGCTGACGCTCAATCTGGCCAGCGACGTGTTCCTGGGCGTGCGCGAGACCGCAGACATCGAGGCAGCGCATCACGACTTCGTGCAGCTCGTGGACGCGTCGGCCGCCATCCTGCGCCTGCCCGAGCCGTGGCGTCGCCACACGCGCTACGGCCGCGGTCTGGCGGCCCGCGCTCGGCTGGGTGCGTTCCTGCGCGAGCGCATCGCCGCGCGGCGGGCTGACCCGGGGGGCGACCTGTTTTCCCAGCTCTGCGTGCTAAGTGACGAGGACGGCCTGGCCTTCTCGGACGAGGAGATCGTGGACCACATGATCTTTCTCTGGATGGCTGCGCACGACACCACGCGCAGCGCGCTCACCACCGCCACGCGTGCGCTTGCGCTGGACATCAGCTGGCAGAGCCGGCTGCGCGAGGAGCTGGGCACCGGCGCCGCCGCACGCGCCCTGCCGGATCTTGAGGCGCTCAACGCCCTGGCAGGTCTCGGCTGGGTGGTGAAGGAAGCCTTGCGTCTGTTCCCGCCGATCCCCACCCTGGCGCGTCAGCTCAGGGCGGACATGCAGGTGGACGGCCAGCGGCTGCCCGGCGGCACCGTGGTCACGCTCTTTCTGCTGGCGGTGCAGCGCGATCCGCGCTGGTGGCCGGACCCGGATCGCTTCGACCCGGAGCGCTTCGCACCGCAGCGTGCCGACCCGCAGCGCCATCGCCATGCCTGGGTGCCCTTCGGCGGCGGCGCGCACATGTGCCTGGGCCAGCACTTCGCGCAGATGCAGGCCCGTCTCGTACTGCGCAGCCTGCTGGCGCGCGGCCGCTGGGGGCTGGCGCCGGGCAGCGCGGCAGCGCGCATGGCCTTCGCACCGATCGCGCATCCTCCAGCGGGTCTGCCGGTGCTACTGCAGTCCGTCTAGAGCCGCTTGCACGCCGCCAATTACTGGAAATCACCAGTGGGCCCGCATGACGGCGGGTTCAAGAATGCATGCATGAGCCTGCTGCCCTCCCGGCCCCGCGCCCTGCTTGCTGCCCTGATCCTCGTGCTCGGGCTGTCCGGTTGTTCGGCCCTGCGCGAGGGCTACAACAATCTGGACACGCTCGCCATGTGGTGGGTCACCCGCATGGTGAGCCTGGATGATGTGCAGAAGGCTCAGCTGCGTGCGGGCATGCAGCGGCTGATCGTCTGGCATCGGCGAAACGAATTGGCCGAGTGGTCGGCCATGATCACCGAGGCGCGCCGCGCGACCGACAACGCGCTGACCGAGGACGAACTGCAGGCGCTTGATGCGCGCCTGTCCGCCAGCCTGACGCGCACCCTGCAGGTGGCGGCCACCGAGCTGGCGCCCGTGCTGCGCAGCCTGAGCGATGCGCAGTGGCAGGAGCTCGAACGCTCGATCGACAAGCAGGGCGCGCAGGCCGCCAAGCGCTGGAGTGGCAGTGACGAGCGGGTGCGCGCGGAGCGTGCCAAGGGCTTTGAACGTTCACTGGAGCGCTGGATCGGCGATGTCGATCGCAGCCAGCGAGCGCAGATCGTGGCCATGGAGCGGAGCTGGCCGCTGGATCGCAGCGCCAGCCTGCGCTCGGCCGAGCAGCGTCGCGCCGAAATCAAGCAGGCCCTGCGGACGCTGGCGCGTGCCGATCTGCCGATCGAGCAGGCCCGCGCCCCGCTGCTGCGCAGCCTGGAGCGTGGCCCCGGCGCAGACAAGATCGCCGCCAGCCCGCAGGGCGATCATGCCCTGCAAGTACGCAATGCAGTCATGCGCTCGATCGTCCAGTTCATCAACGCGCCGAGCAGCGCCGGCGACAGCATGCGCCAGCAGATGCACCAGCGCTGGCAAGGCTGGCAGCGCGACATCGATCGCCTGCGCGCAGAGGCGCCGGTCTGAGTTGCCTGGCGCCCCGAAGTCGCGGGCTGGATGTCCATTTGAAGCGGCTCTCCAGGCAAAAGTGGCTGAAAAGCCGCATGGGACAAGCGGAAAGCCTTACTAAATTGTGTCGCAATCAGCCTTCAAACCTGCGGCGAACGCGCCAGCAGCGTGGCCACTTCGGCGGCTGAGCGCACACCCAGCTTCTCGAACACCCGGGCTCGTGCCACCTCCACGGTGCGCACGGAAATGCAGAGCTCGTCCGCGATCACCTTGTTGAGCTTGCCCGCGGCAACGAGCTGCATCACCTCACGCTCACGCGGCGTGAGTGCAGCCAGCCGCCCGGCCTCGGCTTGCTGGCGCTGCGCGCGCGCATGGCGTTGCCCGTCTGCAGCCAGCGCCTCCTCGAGCCGGTCGACCAGGGTGTTGTCGCTGTAGGGCTTTTGCAGGAAGTCGCTGGCGCCGCGCTTGAGTGCGTCCACCGCCATCGGCACATCGCCATGCCCGGTGAGGAAGATGATCGGGTGTGCCAGCCCGCGCGCGAGCAGGGCGTCCTGCAGCGCCAGGCCGCTCATGCCCTCCATGCGCACGTCCAGCAGGAAGCAGGCTGTCTCCAGCCGCGGTGCGCCGTCCAGCCAGGCGAGCAGGGCCTCGGCGCTCTCGAAGGCGCTGACCGCCAGACCGCGCGACTCCAGCAGGAAGGCGATCGCATCGCGCACGGCCGGTTCATCATCGGCAAGGATCACGCGGCGCAAGGGCTCACTCATGGAGTGCTGCCTCGCTGTGCGTCCGCGTGCCGGCCTGTGCAAGGGGCAGGCTGAAGCTGAAGCAGGCCCCGCTCTGGGCGGCGTCCTCGGCGCGCAGCTGACCGCGGTGGGCCTCGATGATCGAACGGCTGATGGCCAGTCCCAGGCCCATGCCGCTGGCCTTGGTGGAGAAGAAGGGGGCTGTCAGTTCATCGAGGCTGTGGCCGCCCAGCCCGGGGCCGGCGTCCTGCACGGTGAGCCGGGCCTGGCCTTCGGTGATGGCGGTTCGCAGCCACACATGCGCCTGAGCGCCTGCAGCCGGCTGTTCTGCGCTCTGCTGGGCATCGGCCGCATTGCGCAGCAGGTTGATGACGACCTGCTCGATCAGCACGGGATCAGCGTGGATCGGCAGGGGGGTCGCCTCGTGCCGCACCTCGATGCGCACCCGCTGGCGCCGCAGATCATGGCGCAGCAGCGCCAGCGCACTGTCTGCGATGGCCACCAGATCGCAGGCCTCGTGCTGCGGCGCGCGGCGGCCGAGAAAGGCGCGGATGCGCTGCACGATCCGCCCAGCATGCCGCGCCTGCTCGGCCTGTCGCTCCAGCGCCTCGCGCAGACGTGGCGGCACTTCGGGCAGCGTGGCCAGCATGTTCTGCAGCCCGGCGTTGTAGCTGGCGATCGCCGCCAGCGGCTGGTTCAGTTCATGCGCCAGCGAAGAGGCGATCTCGCCGACCGTCATCAGCCGCGCCTGATCGGCCAGACGCTCATTGCGACGGCGCTCGAGCTCCTCGGCCTGCTTGCGTTCGGTGATGTCGACCACGCTGCCCATCCAGCCGATCTGCGCGCCCGCGGCGTCGATCAATGGCGCCTCCAGAATCATGACCCACAGGTCGCGTCCGGCCTTGGTGCGCCAGCGCGCCTCGTAGCCCGCGCGCGGCGCGTTGCCGGCAAGGTTGCGGTGGTGACGCGTCCAGGCCTCGTCCATCTCGTCCGGGTGCCAGTAGGGCATGGGTGGTGCGTGATCGAGCAGCTCGCGCTCGCTGTAGCCCGTGAGTTCCACGAAGCGGGGGTTCACATGCAGTAGGCGGCCGTCGGCATCGCGTACGCGCAGGCCCACGGAGAGCGAGTCCTCCATCGCGCGACGCCAGGCGGCTTCGTCGCGCCAGGCCGCCTGCGCGCGTTCGACCTGCCGCACCTGCCGCGCCAGCAGCCAGGTGGCCCAGACCAGCAAGGCCAGCACGGCACCCAGGAGCGGCAGGGGCAGGGCGCGGTACCAGGGTACGAAGGCCTCGCGTTCGGCCAGCTCCAGCCAGACGCCCGGCACAGGCGGATCGAAGCTGATGCGGTGTACCCGGCCGTCACGTGCGCGCGTGGCGTCAGCTGCGATTGCGAGGGTTTCGTCGAACTCGTCCACCATGCGCACTGCATAGCGACGATTGATCCACCACGGTGTCTGCTGCGTGAGCAGCGGCTGCAGTGCGTAGCGTGCCAGCAGGCTGCCGCCGCCGTTCATCGGGGCGCTGAGGTGGTAGGTCATGCCGCGCCGCTCGGGCGTGCTCGCCGCACCATCGGGCACCTGCACCAGCACCTGCCCGCGCGCATCCAGCCAGGTCAGCGAGACCCAGCGTCGCCGCAGACCGGCGCTGACGTCCGCATCGCCGGCCAGCCGGGCGGGCGTCCAGCGACCGGCATCGGCCTGGCGCGCGATCTCGCTCAGGCGCTCGCGCTCGAAGTCGATCTCCTTGCGCAGCTGCTGTTCCAGCGACAGGGCGTCCCCCAGCAGGGTGCGCTGGCGCTCCTCCAGATCCCGCTTGTCGCTGATTTGCAGCCAGGCCGCGGCGCCACCCAACAGCAGCAGGGCAAGCAGCAGCGGCAGCGCCCACAGCCAGGGGCGCACGCGCGCGCTGGCGGCGGCGGCGCGAAAGCCGGGAGTGCGGGCTGTGGCGGGCATGAGGAAAAGCATAGGGTGCCGCGTGCTGCAGCCAAAGCAACCCGCATGCATGCCGCGCAGAAATGTGGAAGTCCACACTGCCGCGCGCGGCCACCGCTGACCAGAATGCATCCCGGCAGCACCAAATCGCCGATGGAGGGACACATCATGTTGAATCGAATGCTTCGCCAGCTCGGGCTCGCTGGCGCACTGACTCTGGGCCTGAGCGCCGCAGCGCTCGCCCAGCAGACGCCGATCGTCATCAAGTTCAGTCACGTCGTGGCACCGGACACGCCCAAGGGCAAGGGTGCGCAGCGCTTCAAGGAACTGGCCGAGAAGGCCACCGGCGGCCGCGTGAAGATCGAGATCTATCCGAACAGCCAGCTCTACAAGGACAAGGAAGAGCTCGAAGCCCTGCAGCTGGGCAGCGTGCAGATGCTGGCACCTTCGCTGGCGAAGTTCGGGCCGCTGGGCGTCAAGGAGTTCGAGGTCTTCGACCTGCCTTTCCTGTTCAAGGATGACGCCAGCTTCTCCAGCACCACGTCCACGCTCGGGCAGGAGCTGTTCAAGAAGCTCGAGCCCAAGGGCATCAAGGGTCTGGCCTACTGGGACAACGGCTTTCACATCATGAGTGCCAACAAGCCGCTGCACGCCGTGACGGACTTCAAGGGCCTGAAGATGCGCATCCAGTCCAGCAAGGTGCTCGACGCCGAGATGCGTGCGCTGGGCGCGATCCCGCAGGTCATGGCCTTCAGCGAGCTGTATCAGGCCCTGCAGTCCGGCGTGGTGGACGGCACCGAAGGCGTGGCCAGCAACTTCTACACCCAGAAGATCTACGAGGTGCAGAAGCACATGTCGGTCTCCAACCACGGCCACCTGGCCTACGCGGTGATCGTCAACAAGAAGTTCTGGGACGGCCTGCCTGCAGACATCCGCACTGCGCTCGAAGGCGCGATGCGCGAATCGACCACCTACGCCAACGCGATCGCCAACACCGAGAACAAGATCGCCATGGACAAGATCCGCGCCAGCGGCAGGACCAACGTCTACACGCCGACGCCCGCCGAGCTGAACGAGTGGAAGAAGGCGCTCATGCCCGTGCACAAGGAGATGGAGGCACGCGTGGGCAAGGAGACGATCGCGGCGGCCTACAAGGCGGCGGGCTTCGTCGCGCCCAAGTAGCGCCGGCCATCCTTCAGGCGGCGCCGCGGTCTGCAACGGGCCGCGGGCGCCGATCCAGAACAAGACATAGCACGCGAGGCGGGGCCGCAGCCCCCGCCCGGGAGGGGCTTGCCCATGTTCAACCGAATCCTCAACCGGCTGGAGGAGACGCTCATCGCAGTGCTGATGGGCGCCGCCACGCTGGTGATCTTTCTGGCGGTGGTGCACCGCTTTCTCGCGAGCGTGCCCGTGGTGCAGGACTGGGTCGTCAAGCTCAACGTGAGCTGGGCCCAGGAGCTGTGCATCTTCATGTTCGTCTGGATGGCCAAGTTCGGCGCCGCCTACGGCGTGCGCACCGGCATCCATGTCGGCGTGGATGTGCTGGTGCGCAAGCTGGCCGACCGGCCGCAGCGCGCCATGATCCTCTTCGGGCTGCTGGCCGGCGCGCTGTTCACCGGCATCGTCGGCAGCCTCGGGGCCAAGTTCGTCTGGGAGATGGCGCACACGGATCAGGTCTCGGCCGATCTGGAGTGGCCCATGTGGATCATCTACCTGTGCGTGCCGCTGGGCTCCTACCTGATGTGCTACCGCTTCCTGCAGGTGGCCTGGACCTTCTTCGGCGGCGGGGAACTGCCGCACCATGACCACGGCCACGTCGAAGGTCTTGAAGAAGAGGGGGCCCGGTCATGAACGCCGCCATCATCTTCGCGCTGCTGCTGGCGCTGATGCTCACCGGCATGCCGATCAGCATCTCGCTGGGCCTGACGGTACTCACCTTCCTGTTCACGATGACGCAGGTGCCGATCGAGAGCGTGGCACTGAAGCTGTTCACCGGCATCGAGAAGTTCGAGATCATGGCGATCCCCTTCTTCGTGCTGGCCGGCAACTTCCTGACGCACGGCGGCGTGGCGCGGCGCATGATCCGCTTTGCCACGAGCATGGTGGGCCACTGGCACGGCGGGCTGGGTCTGGCCGGGGTGATGGCCTGTGCGTTGTTTGCCGCGGTCTCCGGCTCGTCGCCTGCCACGGTGGTGGCCATCGGCTCGGTCATCCTGCCGGCCATGGTGAAGCAGGGCTTTCCCAAGCGCTTCGGCGCCGGGGTCATCACCACGAGTGGCGCGCTGGGCATCCTGATTCCGCCCTCGATCGCGATGGTGATGTATTCCGTGTCCACCAACACCTCGGTCGGCTCCCTGTTCATGGCGGGCGTGGTGCCGGGGCTGGCGCTGGCTTTCCTGCTGGGGCTGACAACCTGGTGGATCGCGCGCAAGAACAACTTCCCGCGGCTGGAGCGGGCCACGGCACGCGAACGCCTGCTGGCCTTCAAGGACAGCGTCTGGGGCCTGCTGCTGATCGTGGTGGTGATCGGCGGCATCTACTCGGGCATCTTCACGCCCACCGAGGCTGCGGCGATGAGCGCGGTCTATGCCTTCATCGTCGCGGTGTTCATCTACCGCGACCTGCCGTTGTCGCGCCTGCCCAAGGTGCTGCTCGATAGCGCCGCCATGAGCGCGATGCTGCTCTACATCATCACCAATGCCGTGCTGTTCAGCTTCCTCATGACCAGCGAGAACATTCCGCAGGCCATGGCGGACTGGATGATCGGGCAGGGCTTCGGGCCGGTGGTCTTCCTGCTGGTGGTCAATCTGCTGCTGCTGGCTGCGGGCAACGTGATGGAGCCCAGCTCGATCATCCTGATCATGGCGCCCATCCTGTTCCCGGTGGCCATGAAGCTGGGCATCGATCCGGTGCACTTCGGCATCCTGATCACGGTGAACATGGAGGTCGGCATGTGTCACCCGCCGGTGGGTCTGAATCTCTATGTGGCCAGCGGCATCACCAAGATGGGCATCACCGAGCTCACCGTGGCGGTCTGGCCCTGGTTGATGACCATGATCGGCTTCCTGATCGTGGTCACCTACTGGCCGGGTCTGTCGCTCATGCTGCCGCACGCCCTGGGCATGCGCTGAGCCCGGATGCACAAAGCACAAAGGCCGCGCAAGCGGCCTTTGTTGCATCAGCGGCAGGTGCTACTTGGTCGTGATCGGTGCCGGCGCTTGCGAAGCCGGCTTGGGGTCTGGCGTGTTCTGCAGGCGGCGCAGATCTTCATCGGACAGGGTCTCCAGCACCTTGACCACCTTGGCCACACCCGACACGCGGCTGGCCACCTGGGCGGCGCGGTCGCCTTCGGCCGGCGTCACCAGCCCCATGAGGTAGACCACACCGCGTTCGGTGGTGACCTTGAAGGCATTGGCCGAGATGTCCTTGGCGTCCACAAACGCAGTCTTGACCTTGGTGGTGATCAGGGCGTCATTGCTGCGCGAGGTCAGCGCCGCGGCGCCTGCCACCTGCAGCTCGTTGATCACCTCGCGCACGTTTGTCACGCTGCGTGCGGTGTCCTCCGCCTGCTTGCGCAGGGCCTCGGAAGGCACTTCACCGGTCATCAGGACGCGGCGGTTGTAGACCGTGAGGTTGACGTTCTCGCCCTTCATGGACGTGGCGATCGAGGTTTCTGCGCGCAATTGGATCTGCCGGTCTTCCAGCTGCGTGCCAAGCGTGCGCCGGTCTGCGGCAGCCAGGGTGCCGCCCACCACGCCGGCCGCGGCCAGGGTGAAGCAGCCGGAGAGCTGGGTGACCGCGGTCAGTGCCAGCGCCGCGGCCAGTCCCAGACGCGCCAGGCGCGGATTCAGGCGGGGTGCAGCGGGCAGGGCAGAGGTCTGGGGCATGGGGCGTCCTTGGCAGGGATGAATCTGGGTGCAGGCCGCATGCGAGTGCTGCGGCTTCAGGCTAGGGCAGCAAGCATAGCCCGCGAGTTCCCGGCATCTCCCGCAGCGGCCGCGTACAGAAGCAGTTCGAAACAGCTTTACGCCCAAGCGGCAGCGCGCACTCAGGCTCCGAACGCGGCGCGCAGCCAGGTGAGTTCGGCCTGCGGTCCGTCGATCAGCACGCAATCAAAGCGGCAAGGTGCCTGCGGGCCGCGCTGCTGCTGCAGCCAGTGCTGCGCCGCCAGCAGGATGCGCTGTTGCTTGTGTGAAGAGATCGATGCCGCCGCCCCGCCATAGCCACGGTGGCTGCGGGCGCGTACTTCGACGAAGACGATCTCCTCGCCCTCGCGCATGATGAGGTCGATCTCGCCGCCCTTGATGCGGTAGTTGCTGGCCAGATGCTTGAGCCCGCGCGACTCCAGAAAGCGGCGGGCGCGGGCCTCGGCTTCGTCGCCGCGGGCCTTGGTGCTCAGGCGACCGAGCAGGCGGGCAGCGCGATCAAGCATCGGGCTGGTGCCGCTCAGCGCGCCGCGCCGTCGAGGGGCACCGGATCGGCCACGACCTCGTCCTCGGCGATCAGCGCCACCATCGGCGCCATGCGCACGCGCGGATCGCCGCGTGCGTCGACGCTGAGCTGGCCGGTGACACCGTCCAGGCGGATGGCGCCCTGGCCGTCTGCCAGTGCAAGCACGAGACGCACCGCGTCGATGCCGAAGGCGTAAAGACGGGCCTCGTCATCGCCACCCGCGCCGGGGCTGCCCGCCGTCGGCCGCGGGTAGCTCATCACTGCGGCGTGATCGCGCTTGATGATCCAGGGCATTTCAAGAAATCGCAGGCCGGAGAGCTCGGCCAGTTCACGACGCGTGCCCGTCGCGGTGAGCGCCGTGCCCCAGACCGGCACGCCTTCAGGCAGGGCGCTTCGCACTTGCCGCGCGCCCACGTTGTCCATGGCGATGAAGATCACGTCGGGCAGGCTGCCGCTGTCACGCAGGCGCTCGCCGAGGCCGCCGACCGTGGTGCCTGTGATCTCGAAGCTGGTGGCTTCTCCAGCCAGCGCAACAAAGCCTTCATAGAAGCCTTGTGCCGTGCGCCTGGACAGGGGCGTGGTCGTGTGCAGGACCCAGGCGCGTGGCCGGCGATTCAGCGTTGCAGTGCGGAGGTCACGCAGTGCGGCGCGGGCCACCAGGCGCGCCTGCGCGTCCAGCGCGAGACTGAAGAAGACCGTCGGCGCACCGGGCAGGGCGGCGGGAAGGGTCTGTCGCTCCGCGTCCGCAGCCGGCGGGGTGTTGAGCAGCACCGTGGGCCGCGCCGCCTGCTGAGTGGCGGCAGTGGCCACGCCTGCACGGGTGAGCGGGCCGATGACGAGATCGAACTCGGCCTGCGCACGCCGCCACGCGTTCAGGTTGGCCTCCGTGCTGTCGTCCGTGGCGATCAGCTCCACGCTCAGATTGCCGGCGCGCGCGGCGGCAGCCTGTGCGCCGGCCGCCACCGCGCGCGCCGACTCCGCCAGATTGGCGTTGAGCGTGGGCAGGACGAGCGCGACGCGGCGCGCGGCGGGCAGCACCTCCGCAGCGGCGGGGGTGGGTGCGGGAACTTGTGCTGCGGGCGCTTGCGGAGCCGACGGCGTCTGGCTGGGTGCCGAGGCCTGTGCAAGCTGCAAGAAACCCGCCGCGCCCAAGCCCGTCTGCGAACCCGGCTGGCACAATGCCAGCGCAGGCGCGAGCAGCAGCGCAGCGAGCAATGCGGACCTGCGACACACCGCGAAGCGGTGCGTGAGGCGGTCTGTGCGGTGCGCGGCGTGCATGGCAGGGGGCAGGCAGATCAATGGAAGCGGGGCGGCATCAGTGAGTTCGGCGCAATCCACACCGGAAGATGCCGGCAAGGACTCGGCCACGCAGGCTGCCGGCCTGGCCACGCGGCTGCAGCAGCTGGCCGAGCATGCCGCCGGGCAGTCCTGGCCGCGGGGGGCATTGTATGTAGTGGCCACACCCATCGGGAACGTGGCTGATCTCACGTTACGAAGCCTCACATTCCTGCAGCTTGCTGACACGATCGCGGCCGAGGACACCCGCGTCGCAGGCCAGCTGCTCGCGCGCATCGGCCTGAAGAAGCCCTTGCTCGCCTGCGATGCACACCGCGAGGCGCAGGCCATCCCGCTGGTGCTCGCGCGTCTGGCGGGCGGCGAGCGCGTGGCCTACGTCAGCGATGCCGGCACCCCGGCCATCAGCGACCCCGGTGCGCGCCTGGTGGATGCAGCGCGCGCCGCCGGCCACCGCGTGATTCCGCTGCCCGGCGCGAGCAGCGTGGCCGCCGCGGTGAGCGCCAGCGGCCTGGTGGACGGGCCTTTTCGATTCGCCAGCTTTGCGCCCAGCAAGGGTGCTGAGCGCGAGCGCTTCTTCGCGGCGCTGCTGGGTGCTGCCGAGGCGCAGGTGTTCTTCGAGGCGCCGCACCGCATGGCGGATTGCGCCGCGCAGCTCGCCGCCGCCGGCGCGCGCCGCGTCAGCGTGTGCCGGGAGTTGACCAAGCAGTTTGAGCAGATCGAGACCCTGCAGGCGGACGCGCTGCCCGCCTGGGTGGCAGCGGGCGCGCATCATGCGCAGGGCGAGTTCGTCCTCGTGCTCGGACCGCAGGCTCAGGCTGCGGATGCCGCACGCACCTTGCGCATGGAGACCGACACGCTGCTCGCGCGCCTCGTGCCCTTCATGCCGGTGAAGGAAGCCGCACGGCTGGCCGCCGAACTCACAGGCGAGCCGCGCAACGCACTCTACGAGCGGGCGCTGGCGCTGCGGGCTGCCAGCGGGAAAGCAGCGGACGATCAGGACGCGGCCGACTGAGCGTTCGTCGGCCGAGCTGTTAAAAAACTGGCCGATAGTGGCGTATCAATGCATCAATGTGAGTGATCGCTACCCTTTTTTCCGCTTGTCAGTAGACCATCTTAGATGAGCAACTTTCGAATCGGCGTTTGGCCGATTATGAATTCCAACTGAGGCTGGCGAACCGGCCATTTGCCGCCGCTAGCGACCCGTCGACTCCGCCAGCGCGCGCAGATCCTCGGGCAGCGACCAGCTCGGGTACGCGGCCTGCAGGCGGCGCAGTTCGGCGCGGGCGGTGTCCGGCTTGCCAGCACGCAACAGGCCACGGACGGCCTCGGCCCAGGTGGCGGGCGAACGACGCGCTGCCTCGCTGACGACGCTCTCGCCAAGGGGCGCGGGGCTTGCGCTCGGCGTGGCCAGGGGCAACGGCGCTGCTGACGCGGCCTCGCGGGTTGAGTTCGTGTCTTTGGCGGGTGGAGCGGCCTTGCTGCGCTGCGCTGCGCCGGGCGCCGAGGCGATCGCCGGGGGCGGCGCCGCCGCGGGCGCTTCACGGTCCGCCGCTACTTGCCCCGGCGCCGTCTTCCCCGCCTTTCCCGCCCCGTCCGTCGGCGCGGCATTGGCGCTGCGACCCGTGCGCGCTTCGGCCGAGCTGTCGGCCGCCGCAGCCACCGCGGGCGCTGGGCTCAGTGGCGCGGAGAATGCCTCCGACCGCGCAGGAGCGGCATGTGCGGCCGCGGTTTGGGGCGCTGCCGGTGGCGCTGTCGATGGCGCGACGAGCGGCACGGCGTCTGCCGCCACCGGAGCGGGGGCCGATCGTTGCAAGGTGATTGCGGGCGCACCGTCCTGCGCGGGCATCGACGCCGCTCGGGCATTTGACCCGGCTGCAGCGACCGGCGGCGAAGCGGCCAGCCTTTCGGCGGCCAGTGGCGAAGCAGCCGAGCGTTCGGCAGCCGGTGACGGCGTGGCCGACCTGGCGGCAGCTGGGGCAGGTGCAGGCGTTGCCGCAACGGCCGGTCCGGGCGTGCTGCGCTCGGCAAGCGGCGCACCCGCAGCCAGCCCGCTTCCAGCAGCAACACCCGGCGGCTCGCTCATCGCAGCCACGTCTGCGGCAGCAGTGCTTGCCCCCGCAGCACCGGCGGCCGGCGGCTGCGCGGGCGCAACGGGCACGTTCAAGTCGCCCGCGGCGGCCTGGATGGCGGCCTCTTCCTGCACCCGCGGGGTCACGGCCACCACCAGCACGCCGATCATCAACGTGGCCGCGAGTGCGTTGCCCCAGACGGGCATCCTGGGCCAGCGCAGCAGGCGCAACTTCGGTGAAGCCTCAGCCGCCGCGCTGCCGGCGGACGGGCTGGCGCTGCTCGGCGCGGCCGCGGCCTGCACTGCCGGCGCTACTTCGCGCAGCTGCCTGGCGGCCACGGCCAGCACGGTGCGGCGCACGCGCGGGTCCGGCCGGGCGTCGCCCTCGGCCGCGTCGGACAGCACGGCATTGGCTGCGCGGTAGTGCGAGAGCACGCGGTCGGCGTCGTCATCAAACAGGGGTTGGCGGCTCATGCGGCGCCTCCGTCGGCAGCCAGGCCGGGCAAGCCAAAGCCGTGCTGCTGCATGGTCTGCTTCAAGCGGTTCATGGCGTAGCGCAGGCGGCTCTTGGCGGTCTCGAAGCCCACGCCGGTGTGCTGCGCAATCTCTTCCACGCTGAGCCCACCTTCTGCGTGCAGCAGAAAGGCTTCGCGCTGCGCAGCGGGCAGGGCCTCCACGGCATCCACGAAGGCGCGAGCCTGCTGGCGCGACAGCGCACGGGTCTCCGGCTGCGCCGCCGTGTCGGCCTTGAGGCGGTCGGCCAGGGCGAGGCCCTCGTCGTCTTCTCCGCCGTCATCGAACGAGACGTCCGGCCGCCTGGCACGGAAGTGATCCAGCACGCGGTTGCGCGCAATCGTCAGCAGCCAGGTGGTGAAGGCCGCATTGGCCTGGGGTGCGTAGGTCTGGGCCGCCCGCACCACCGCCAGCCAGGTGTCCTGCAGCAGATCGTCGGCCACCGCCGCATCCTGCACCTGACGCAGGATGAAGCGGTACACGGCGCGCTCGTGGCGGTCATACAGCACGGCAAAGGCTGCGGCGTCGCCAGCCACATAGGCGGCAATCAGATCGGCGTCACTGCCTGCGGGCACCGCCCGCTGCACGCTGGGGGCGGCGGCGGCATGTGCGGGGGCCGGGTCGTCAGCGAGCGCCAGCCGCGGCCGCGGTCGAGTGCGGCTGGCGCTGGCTTCATCGGTCGGCCCGGAGCTCATGAGACTCATTATGCGGCGGCTGTGGACGGCAATCACTGGCATTGAACGGCGCGAACCGGCCTGTGGGGTTAAGGGTCAGGGCTGTCTTCCCGCGTTACGCTTGCCAAATGCGCATCGCCCTGATTGCCCACGACAAGAAAAAGGACGCCATGGTCGCCTTGGCGCGCGAGTTCGCCAGCGGTCTGCGTGCTCACACCCTGATGGCCACCGGCACCACGGGCAGCCGCCTGCAGCGCGAGGCCGAGCTCGATGTCGAGTGCCTGCTATCCGGCCCGCTGGGCGGCGACCTGCAGATCGGCGCGCGCCTGGCCGTGGGCGAGGTGGACGCGGTGATCTTCCTGCGCGACCCGATGACCCCGCAGCCGCATGAGCCCGACATCAATGCCTTGGTGCGCGCCTGCGACGTGCATGATGTGCCCTGCGCCACCAACCCAGCGGCGGCGCGGCTGCTGTTGCGCGGGCTGCTGGCATGAGCTTGCCAACCTTGCAGGAGCCTTCCGGGCGGACGGGCTGGTCGCCCAATGCGCGACGCGGACTGACCTGGGCGCTGCTCTTCGTTGCCGCCGGCGTGATCGTCGGCATCCTCAGCCCTCTGCGGCCGCTCAGTGTCCGCGAGCAGGGTGCGACCGATCTGCTCATCGGTGTTCTTACCGCGGTCATGGTCTACACGTGGTGCCGCGCTGAGGCGGCCGAGCGCGCAGTCATACCGAGCGGCCGGTTTGCGCTGTGGGCGGCGCTGCTTCCGCCCGTGTTCTTTCCGGTGTATCTGTACCGGACGCGGTCTGCCCGAGTTGCCACGCTGACGCTCGTTGGCTCGGTGCTCTACTACATCGCCATCAACCTGTTGAATGCCGCTGCACTGATTGCGGTCACTGAACTGCGCACCTGAAAAGAAGGCCGCCCCCGATGAACCTGTGGAACATCCTCCTTGCCCTGCTCATGCTTACCAACGCAGGTGTCGTTGCCGCCCAGGAGCGCGTGCGCTTTGCCACCAACTGGAAAGCCCAGGCCGCGCACGGCGGCTTCTATCAGGCGGTGGCCGATGGCACCTACAAGCGTCTGGGGCTGGATGTGGAGATCCTGCAGGGCGGGCCGCAGGTGAACAACCGGCCGCTGCTGCCGGCCGGGCGCATCGAATTCCTGATGACCGGCAACCTGCTGCACAGCTTCGACAACGTGAAGAACCGGGTGCCCACCGTCGTGGTGGCCGCGATGTTTCAGAAGGACCCGCAGGCCATCTTTGCGCACCCCAATGCCGGTTACGCCAGCTTCAAGGACCTCACGCGTGCGCCGGTGGCTTTCATCGCCAAGGACGCGCAGTTCAGCTTCTGGCAGTGGATGAAGGCCGAGCACGGCTTCCGCGACGAAGCGCTGCGGCCCTACACCTTCAACCTCGGCCCCTTCCTGGCCAACAAGCAGAGCATCCAGCAGGGCTACAGCATCGAGGAGCCGCTGGCCGTGAAGAAGCAGGCCGGCTTCGAGCCGCTCGTCTTCCTGCTCGCGGACCAGGGCTACAACACCTACAGCACCACCATCGAGACCCGCACCGAGCTCGTGCAGAAGAACCCGGAACTCGTGCGCAAGTTCGTCGAGGGCTCGATCATCGGCTGGAACAACTACCTCTACGGCGACCGCAAGGCCGCGCACGCGTTGATCCGGAAGGTCAACCCGGACGCCACCGACGAGCAGCTCGAAGGCAGCGTGGCGCTGATGAAGAAATACGGCGTGGTGGATTCCGGCGACTCGCTCACGCGCGGCATCGGCGCTATCGACGACAAGCGCATTGCCGACTTCTACGCCAAGATGGTCAAGGCGGGGCTCTACAAGGCCGGCGAGGTGGACTTGAGCCGCGTGGCCACCACGCAGTTCGTCAACAAGGGCGTGGGGCTGGATGTGAAGCAGCGGCTGGGTGGCAAGTAGCCATCAATTTCGGCCACAAAATGAAGAATAGGCTGAAAATGACTTTCCGCTTGTCAATAGCCAATCTTCGGCTCGTCAATGTGTTGAAATAGACAGAAATAGATTGTTTTCGGCCATAAATCATCCAGTTTTTGCCGAAATTCAGTGCTTGTGCGCCGGTGCCGTGCGCCGCGCACCGAAGGCTTCCACCAGGAAATCCACCTTCACTTCGCCCGCCTTCTCGAACACCAGCGTGGCGGGGATCTTCGTGCCCGGCTTCAGCGGCGCCTTCAGGTCGATGAACATGACGTGAAAGCTGCCGGGCTTGAGTTCCGTGCTGCCGCCTGCGGCCACAGGAATCTTCGGCACGGCGCGCATGCGGGCCACGCCGCCTTCCATGATGTGCGTGTGCAGCTCCACGGTCTTGGAGACGTCGGCCTTGATGGCGACGAGTGCGTCATCGGTCTTGCCCGTGTTCTTGAGCGTCATGAAGCCGCCGCCCACGGCCGCGGTCGGCGGGGTTTCGCGCGACCAGGCGTCGCTCACTTCGATGGCGCCGAGTTTGGCGCTTTGCGCGAAGGTTGCGCCGGAGACGGTGAGCGCGGCGAGCGCGAGCGAGATGCGAAGCGGGAAGGCCATGGATCCATCCTTGACGGTGTTCGGGTCCGGCGCGCCGCACGGTGCGCGCCAGGGCTGCTCAAAGTTTAGGCTGCCAGCAGCAGTGTCGGGCTGGCCGTGTCTGCGTCAGTGCGGCGCACGAGCTGTCCGCGTTCGACCAGTTCATTGATCACATCGCGCAGCAGGCCTGCGGTGTCGCCACCGGCCCAGCGCTGCGCCACGACCTGATAGAAGTGCGCCGGTGCCAGCAACTGCACGAGCGCGTCCTCGCGCAAGCGCTGCTCGGCCATCATGCGGTACATGACCAGCGCCTTCACGGCATAGCGCGCGTGCTTGCTGGGTGCGCGCACGAAGCCTTCGAGCCGAACGCGGGCGCGGGCCACGGCGGCCTGCGCATCATGAAACAGCCCGCCATGGCCGGGTAGCACGCATTCGATGTTCAGCGCGTCGATCACATCCAGCGTGCCGGCCACTTCATCAAAGGCCTGCTCGCCTTCGAGCTCGGGAAACACCACGCCGAAGCCGTTCTCCCAGAGCGCGTCGGCCGAGATCAGCAGCTTGTGATGGCGCTGGTAGAGCACCACGGAGTGCGGGTCATGGCCGGGCGCAGCGAGCACCTCCCAGTACAGCGGGCCGAGCTGGATGCGCTCTCCCGGCGTGAGCACGGCATGCACCGCAAAGCGCGGGCAGTCCTGGGCCGTGGCGCGGTAGCTGAGTTCGGACTCGTCCCAGTCGCGCGCCGCCTGCGCTTCGCCCGGCGGCACGGCCACCTGCGCCTGCGGCCAGGCGGCCAGCAGCGCGGCATTGCCGCCGCAGTGGTCCGAGTGCAGGTGGGTGTTGATGATGCGGGCCAGCGGGCCGGCGCCGAGATCGTCAAGCGCGCCCTGGACGAGCAGGGTGGTCTGGGCGGCGTGGGTGCAGTAGCCCGTGTCGATGATGGCGGGGGACTCGCCACCGAACACCACATTGTTGGCCGACAGCCAGCCGCGTTCGATGAAGCGCAGGTGATCGGGCAGGGCCATGGTGCGGACCTGCTCAGAGCCCCATCTGGCGCCGCAGATCCTGATTGATCGCGACGTCGATGTGCGCAAAGGCGGCAGACACCTCACGGCTGCCGGAATAGAACACGATCCACTTGCCGTCGCGCGTGCGCACGGCCAATCGCGTGACGACGAGCCAGGGCGCGTAGGGCACGCCGATGAAGCGGGCCTTGAGGATGTTGTCGATGCTGGTGTGCTTGTCCCACATCCAGGTCTGGCGCACCTCGCCGTTCGCGATCGTGGTGCGCGAGCGCATCAGGCAGGCGTAGTACCAGCCCAGCAGGCCAAGGATGGCCGCCGCCAGCAGCCAGTGCACCCACTTCACCTGGTGCAGCAGCTCGCTCGTGGCAGCCTCCCAGGCGCGAAAGCCGGTGATCACGGTGCCGAGCACCAGGGCCGTGGCCACCCAGCGCACCGCGGCTGGGTAGGCGTAGCCCGTGGCCGACAGCGCCTTGGCGGAATCGAGACTGACCTGGACGTCCTGCTTGTCGCTCATGAGAAGGCGTGAAAGGAAGTGGCGCGAGAGAGCCGCTATTTGAACTGATCGGCCTGACGCTGCTCGATCCGCGCCCAGACCCGGCGCTTGTAGGCGTCCGAGGCGCTGCCCCAGGCGACGATCTCGTCAATGTTGCGCAGGCAGCCGCGGCAGAGGCCGGTGGCCGCATCCATGCTGCACACATTGATGCAGGGCGACGGGACGGGCTGACCCTCGGGCAGCGCGCGGACCTGCTCGGGCGTCATCACAGGCCTGCCCTGGTCTTCTTGTCGGCGAGCTTGCCGTTGAACTTGGCAGGGTCGATCACGAAGCGCTCGTGCGTGCCTTCGCAGATCTTGTCGTGATCGTCCCAGGCTTCGACGCGGAACTTCAGGCGCCGGCCGTCCACCTCCAGCACCTCGCCCTTGATGCGCAGGGTCATGCCGGGTGGCGTGGCCGCGGTGTGGGTGAAGTTCACCATCGTGCCCACGCTCTGCACGCGCGGCCAGTCCACGTAGCGCATGATGGCCCGCGTGCAGGTGAGCTCCATGATGCCCACCATGTAGCCCGTGGCCAGCACATCGGGCATGTCGGCGCAGAACTCCACCGTGGGATAGAGCCGAGGCACGGTCATGAAGTCCTCGACGCGGAAGCTGTCTTCGAATTGCAGGCCGGGCTGGAGGTCGGGAGAGATCATGGTGGGCTTGATCGGAGGAGAGGGCGATTGTTGGGGGCGCTCATTGGGGGCGCTTCGCGAGCAACGCACGCCCGGCACGGGCAGCGTACGGCCTGCCGATGGCCTGGGCGATCCATGCACCGGTGTCGATCAGCGCATCCAGATCCACGCCCGTCTCGATGCCCAGGCCGTGCATGAGGTAGACCACGTCTTCCGTGGCCACGTTGCCGGTAGCACCCTTGGCATAGGGGCAGCCGCCCAGGCCGGACACGCTGGACTCGAACGTGCTCACGCCCAGCTCCAGACAGGCATACACATTGGCCAGGGCCGTGCCGTAGGTGTCATGGAAGTGGCCGCTGATGCGCTCCATGCCCACGACTGCGGCCACGGCCTCGATCACGCGCTTGGTGTGCTCCGGCGTGCCCACGCCGATGGTGTCGGCAATGCAGAACACCTGCGTACCCAGGTCCTTCAGGCGCTGCACCACATCCACCACCGCGGCAATCGGCACCTCGCCCTGGTACGGGCAGCCCAGGCAGCAGGAGATCGCGGCGCGCAGCTGGCGCTTGTCCGCCAGTGCACCTTCAGCCACTGGCCGGAAGCGCTCGATGGATTCCGCAATGCTGCAATTGATGTTCTTCTGGCTGAAGGCCTCGCTGGCCGCGCCGAAGATCACGACTTCATCTGCACGCGCCGCCTGTGCACCCTCCAGGCCCTTCATGTTCGGCACCAGGGCTGCATAGGTGGCGCCGGGCGCGCGCTTCACGCCGGCCAGCACCTGGGCGCCGTCGGCCATCTGCGGCACCCACTTGGGCGACACGAAGCTGGCGGCCTCCAGGTGGCGGATGCCAGCGGCCGTGAGGCGTTCGATGAGTTCGATCTTGATGGCGGTGTCGATCGGCGTCTTTTCGTTCTGCAGGCCGTCGCGCGGGCCGACGTCGATCAGGTGAACGTGCTTGGGCAGGGTCATCATGTGCTTTCAATAGCCGCGGCCACGGTCCACCACGCCACTCACCGCTTCGCCGCGCGTGAGCGCCGCGATCTTGCCGGCGATCTGCGCGGCCGAGGTGCTCAGCACGGTCTTGGCCGAGATGTGCGGCGTGACCGTGACTTTCGGGTGGGTCCAGAAGGGGTGGGATTCGGGCAGGGGCTCGGTGCGAAATACATCCAGCGTAGCGCCGGCCAGCGTGCCTTCATCCAGCGCGGCGAGCAGGTCGTGTTCCACCACCAGGGCGCCGCGGGCCACGTTGATCAGGTAGCTCGGCCGCGCCATCCGGCGCAGCACATCCAGGGTGATGAGGTCCCGCGTCTCGCGCGTCAGCGGCGCGAGCAGCACCAGCATGTTCAGCCCGTCGAGGAAGGCGTCCAGGCCGTGGCTGGCATCCATGTGCTGCACGCCGGGGATGTAGGTCTGCGGGTCGCGGGCGCTGCGCGAGAAGCCGCGCACGGCAAAGCCCAGGCCGTCCAGCGTGGCGGCCACCTGCTCGCCCAGCACGCCCATACCCAGCACGCCCACGGTGCAGGAATCTGCTTCGGCAAACAGGCGATGGGTCCAGCGCCGTTCCCGCTGCGCCGCCTGCAGGGCATCAAAACCGTAGAGGTGACGCAGGGCGGCCCAGCTCACGTAGTGCGCCATCTGCGCACCCATGCCGGCGTCTTCCACGCGGATGATCGGCAGTGAATCGGGCAGGCCGGGCACACCCAGAATGTGATCCACCCCTGCGCCCACAGAGAACAGCGCCTGCAGCCCGGCGCCCTGCTCGGCCATGAACGCCGGCGAGGGCGACCAGCTGATGGCGTAGTCCGCCTGCGTATCGCCAGGCGCCCAGACCGCGACTTCGGCGTCCAGCCCTGCGCTGCGCAGTGCCTCGGGCAGCGCCGCGAGCCAGCCGTCCGGCCGGCCGCCGTTGATGTGAATGCAGATCTTCATTGCGGCGGCTCGTCAGGCGGGGTGTTCGGTGCGCCGGCCGGGCGCGGGAGGATGAAGCGCCGCGCCACCCACAACGCCGCCCAGGGCAGGGCGGCGAGCAGCGCCCCCGCCAGCAGACGCTGTCCGGTGGCCATCAGCGGCACTGCAAAGAAGGCGCCGCCGAGCAAGGCACCCAGCACCAGCAGCGTCGCCGCCAGATGCCGGCCCATCTGCTGGCGCACCATGAAGGCCGCAATCATCTCGCCGCCCATCATCAGCACAGGCGCCAGTGCAGCCAGCAGCAGCACGACGGAGGCGAGGGCGAGGAGGACGGCCATAGTCAGTCAGGCAGCATCAGCCCTTGGCCGCAAAGCGCACCAGCTGCGCGCCCTCGGTCACCTGATCGCCCACTGCAAACAGCACCTCCTCCAACACGCCGGCCGCGGGTGCGGTGATGGTGTGCTCCATCTTCATGGCTTCCATGACCACCAGCGGCGCACCCTTCTCCACGGCTGCGCCGGGCTGGGCGAGCACGGCAACGATCTTGCCGGGCATGGGGGCCGTGAGGCGGCCGCCTTCGCCGGCGTCTTCGCCCGCATGGGCCAGGCTGTCGACGAGCGTGAGCACGGTGAGCGTGCCGCTCTCGAACACGTGCAGCTCCTCGCCGCGCGCAATCACTTCGCCGCCGAAGCGTCCAGTGGCCGTGCTCACCACGGGGGCGGAACCCTTGGGGCTGATCTCGAAGCTGACGGACTCGCCATCGATCAGCGCGGTGTAGCGAGCTTCATCCGCACCGGGGTAGCGCACGGGGATGGTGAAGGTACCGGTCTCGTGTTCGAAGACGAAGTTGCGCGTGGCGCTGCCGGCGATGCGAAAGCCCGTGCGTGCATTCCACGGGTCGTGGCTGTCCATCACCACTTCTTCAGCCAGACGCTTGGCGATCGCCAGCAGCACTGCGCGGCGGCCAGGCGCTGTGGCGGCAGGCAGCAGCTCGGCGCGTTCCTGCTCGATCAACCCGGTATGTACCGAGCCACTTGCGAAGGCCGCATTTCGCACGCAGCGGGCCAGAAAGGCCACATTGGTCTTGGGGCCGACGATGTGCGTGGCGTCCAGCGCAGCGGCGAGGCGCGCCAGCGCCTGGGCGCGGTCCTCGCCCCAGACGATCAGCTTGGCGATCATCGGGTCGTAGAAGGGCGTGATGGTGTCGCCGCTGCGCACGCCACTGTCCACACGCACGGCGCTGTTGCGCGTGAAGCTCGAGTGCGCAGGAAAGTGCAGGTGGGTCAGCGTGCCGGTGGAGGGCAGGAAGCCGCCTTCCGGATGCTCGGCATACACCCGCGCCTCGATCGCATGGCCGGTGATGCGCAGCTGCTCCTGGCGCACCGGCAGCGGCTCGCCCGCAGCCACGCGCAGCTGCCATTCCACGAGGTCATGGCCGATCACCATTTCGGTCACCGGGTGCTCCACCTGCAGGCGGGTGTTCATCTCCATGAAGTAGAAATTGAATCCCCCCACGCTTGGCGCATTCGCGCCTGCGCTGCCCCCCGAGGGGGCGCTCGCGCCTTCGATGCCGAAGGCATCACTGCGTTCGCCTTGTGGCCCGGCGGCGCTCGGTCCCGCCTGCTCAACGATGAACTCCACCGTGCCCGCACCCACATAGCCCACGGCCATGGCGGCGGCCACGGCGGCTTCGCCCATGGCGGCGCGGCGCTCGGGCGTCATGCCCGGTGCCGGCGCTTCCTCCAGCACCTTCTGGTGGCGGCGCTGCAGGGAGCAATCGCGCTCGAAGCAGTACACGGCGTTGCCCTGCGTATCGGCAAACACCTGGATCTCGATATGGCGCGGGCGGGTCACGTACTTCTCGACCAGCACCTTGTCATCGCCGAAGGCATTGATGGCTTCGCGCTTGCAGCTGGCCAGCGCGTCGGCAAAGAAGATCGCCTCCGTCACCACGCGCATGCCCTTGCCGCCACCGCCGGCGGCCGCCTTGATGATGACGGGGTAGCCGATCTTGTCGGCCTCGGCCTTGAGAAACGCGGGGTCCTGGTTGTCGCCGTGGTAGCCCGGTGTGAGCGGCACGCCGGCCTTTTCCATCAGGGACTTGGCGGCAGACTTGCTACCCATGGCGGCAATGGCCGAAGCCGGCGGGCCGATGAAGACGATGCCCTCGCGCGCCAGCGATTGCGCAAAGTCCTCGTTCTCGCTCAGGAAGCCGTAGCCGGGGTGCACCGCCTGCGCGCCGGTGGCCTTGGCCGCGGCAATGACCGCATCGGCCCGCAGATAGCTGTCCTTGGGCGCCGCGCCGCCGATATGCACGGCTTCGTCCGCCATGGCCACGTGTTTGGCGTCGCGGTCGGCGTCCGAATAGACGGCCACGGTCTTGATGCCGAGGCGGCGGGCGGTGGTGATCACTCTGCAGGCGATCTCACCGCGGTTTGCAATCAGGATCTTGGAGAACATTCGGGTTCGCTCAGGAAGGTTCCGGAAGGGCTTTCCGCTTGTCTGGAGCTTGCCCAAGAGTTTCGCCGAGCATGCTCGGCGCTTGGGCAAGAGCTTGCGCCTACCAGCGCAAGCCCCGTAGCACCACTATTCGCTTGTCTGGTGCCGATCTTCAGCCACTTTGGCCTGAAGAGGCGCATGAAATGGACATCTACGCTTCTATTTCCTATCTGAAACCGCCATCGCCACGGCCAGGCTCAGAAACAGGCTGCCGGTCACGCGGTTCATGATCCGCGCAAAACGCGCGTTCGTCAGCAGGCGCCGTGCGGCGCTGCCCGCACCCCAGCCCATCAGCCCGTAGGCCGTGCCGGTGATGAATGCAAAGGACAGGCCCATCAGCAGCATCTGCGGCGCCACGGGGTGGGCGGGGTCGATGAACTGCGGCAGAAAGGCGAGGAAGAACAGCATCACCTTGGGGTTGAGCGCGTTCATGAGAAAGCCGGTGCTCAGCAGCTTGGCGGCAGACTGCCTGCTTGGCGACGCACTGTCGGGCAGCGAAGCGACACCCGCCCGCCAGGCCTGCACACCCAGATAGACGAGGTAGGCGATGCCGACCCACTTGATGGCTGCGAACAGCGTCGCGGACGCCGCAATCACCGCGGCAATGCCGAGCGTGGCCCAGAGCGTGTGCGTGAGACACCCCAGCCCCACGCCGATGCCATACAGGCTGCCCGCGCGCTTGCCCTGGCTGGCCGCCACCGACAGCGTGGTGAGGCTGTCCGGCCCCGGCGCGGCAATGCACACCATGGCTGCGGCGAGGTAGGCGAGGTAGTTCGCCCAGGGCATCAGATCAGGATTCATCGGGTGTCGGCTCCGGGATGATCCAGGACGGCTTTCTTTTTTCGAGAAAGCTCTTCACGCCTTCGCGGCCTTCATCGCTGGCGCGAATGTCGGCAATGCGCTCAGCCGTGTCGGCAATCAGTGCGTCGGTCAGCGGCGCATCGGTCAGGTCATGAACCAGGCGCTTGGCCGCGCGCACGGCGTTGGGCGAGTTGTCCACCAGCAGGCCGAGCAGGGCGTCGATGGTGTCGTCCAGTTCCTCGTCAGGGCAGATCTCATGGATGAAACCAATGCGATAGGCCTCGGATGCCGTGAACTTCTCCGCCGACAGGAAGTAGCGCTGCGCCGCGCGCGCGCCCATCGCCTGCACCACATAGGGGCCGATGGTCGCCGGAATCAGGCCGAGTTTCACTTCACTGAGGCAGAACTCCGCACTCAGGGCGGCAAAGGCAAAGTCGCACACCGCGGCCAGGCCCATGCCGCCGGCAAAGCAGGGGCCGTGGATGCGGGCGATGGTGGGTTTGGGGCAGTCTTGCATGACCTTGAGCATGGTGGCCAGGCCCATGGCGTCTGCGCGGTTCTGCTCGCGCGTGTAGCCGGCCATGGCCTTCATCCAGTTCAGGTCGGCCCCGGCACAGAACACCTTGCCGCGGCCGCCGAGCACGATGGCCCGCACCTCATCGTTCGCACCGAGCTCGGTGAAGGCGCGCGTGAGCTCGGCAATCACCGTTTCGTTGAATGCGTTGCGCAGATCAGGCCGGTTGATCCACACCTGGGCCACGGGGCCGTCGGCAAAGACTTCGAGGGTTTGGTAGCTCATTGGAGGATGCGCTTCAGAAAGCGGTCGAGTTCTTCAAGGGACTGCGTGCGGGCCTTGCGGTTGCCGCCGACATGCACCCCGTTGGGGTTCGTGCCGTTCGGCACGCCGCTTCGGAAGCGCGCGGGCGTGCGGCTGTCGAAGCCGTGGTAGCTGTCGGGGTAGATGCGCAGGGTCACGTCACTGCCGGGTTGGGCCGTCAGCTGCGCGACGAGCTTCTCGCAGGGTGCCGGCGCAGTCCAGTCATCCAGCGCGCCCAGCTGCATGAGCAGCGGCACCTTCAGGCCGTAGCCGCGGCGCAGCAGCTCGCTGCAGCCGGGGTAGAACACCGCCGCGCCGGCCACGCCCTGCGCATGCGGCTCGCGCTGTGCGTTGAGCGCGCTGAGCACGGTCATTGCGCCATGGGACCAGCCCAGCAAGGCGATGCGCTGCCGATCCACATCACTGCGGGATTTGAGCCAGGCGATCGCGCTGATCACGTCCTCGCGCCGGGTCTCGACGTTGATCGTCCGGTCCCGCGCAGCAATCTCGCAGATCGATCCGCTGCCGCGCGAGGTGAAGCTGTCGGGCAGCAGCACGGCATAGCCGCGCTCATGCAGGTACTTGATGTAGTCCGGGTAGCGGTCATCGAAGCTGACGCTGTCGCTGCGGTACAGCCCCGCGCAGCCATGAAAGGCGATCACCACGGGCTGGGGGCCGCGCGCGTCCTTGAGCGGATACCAGTGCACCTGCAGCGCAAGGCCCTGCGGGCCCGCAATGCTCAGCGGGTTGGACGCGCTCTGCGCCCCGGCCGACAGCGCCACGGCGCCGAGCAGCAAGGCCGCTGCGGCACGGCGTGACACGGAACGGAAGATGGGCATGGACACCACGCGGCCGGCCTACATCCGGAAAATGCCGAACTTGGTGTCCGGAATCGGCGCATTCAGGCTCGCGCTCAAGCCCAGGGCCAGCAGGGTGCGCGTGTCGCGCGGGTCGATGATGCCGTCGTCCCACAGCCGCGCAGTGGCGTAGTAGGGGTGGCCCTCGCGCTCGTACTGAGCACGGATCGGCGCCTTGAAGGCTTCCTCATCCGCCGCAACCCAGGTGCCGCCTTTGGCCTCGATGCCGTCGCGCTTGACGGTGGCCAGCACGCTGGCGGCCTGCTCGCCGCCCATGACCGAGATGCGCGCATTGGGCCACATCCACATGAAGCGCGGGCTGTAGGCGCGGCCGCACATGCCGTAGTTGCCGGCGCCGAAGCTGCCACCGATGATGACCGTGAACTTGGGCACCGCGGCGCAGGCCACGGCGGTCACCATCTTGGCGCCGTGGCGGGCAATGCCCTCGTTCTCGTACTTGCGGCCGACCATGAAGCCAGTGATGTTCTGCAGGAACACCAGTGGAATCTTGCGCTGGCAGCACAGCTCGATGAAGTGCGCGCCCTTCTGCGCACTCTCGGAAAACAGAATGCCGTTGTTGGCGATGATGCCCACCGGCATGCCGTGGATGTGCGCAAAGCCCGTGACCAGCGTGGTGCCGAAGCGCGCCTTCCATTCATCGAACTCGCTGGCGTCCACGATGCGGGCGATGATCTCGCGCACATCGAAGGGCTTCTTGGTGTCGGTCGGGATGATGCCCAGCAGCTCGTCGGCATCGAACCTGGGCGCCGCCGGCTCCTTGAGCAGCAGCGGGGAGGGCTTCTGCCAGTTCAGATCGGCCACGATCTCGCGCGCGATGCGCAGGGCATGCAGATCGTTCTGCGCCAGATGATCCACCACGCCGGACAGCCGCGTGTGCACATCGCCCCCGCCTAGGTCTTCGGCGCTCACCACCTCGCCGGTGGCCGCCTTCACCAGCGGCGGGCCGCCCAGGAAGATGGTGCCCTGGTTCTTGACGATGATGGATTCGTCGCTCATCGCCGGCACATAGGCGCCGCCCGCCGTGCAGGAGCCCATCACCACCGCGATCTGCGGCACGCCTTCGGCCGAGAGCGTGGCCTGGTTGAAGAAGATGCGGCCGAAGTGGTCGCGGTCCGGAAAGACTTCGTCCTGGCGCGGCAGATTGGCGCCGCCGGAATCCACCAGATAGATGCAGGGCAGGCGGTTCTCGCGGGCGATCTCCTGCGCGCGCAGGTGCTTCTTCACCGTCATGGGGTAATAGGTGCCGCCCTTGACCGTGGCGTCATTGCAGACGATCACGCACTCCACACCCGAGACGCGGCCGATGCCCGCGATCATGCCGGCGCAGGGGGCTTCGTCCTGGCCGCTGGCGTCCTGATACATGCCAAAGGCCGCCATCGGCGCGATCTCCAGAAACGGCGTGCCCGGGTCCAGCAGCATATGCACGCGGTCGCGCGGCAGCAGCTTGCCGCGGGCGGTGTGCTTGGCGCGGGCGTCGTCGCTGCCGCCCTTCTGGATCTGCGCCAGCCTGGCCTTGAGGTCGTCGACCAAGGTGCGCATGGCGGCGGCGTTGGCGGCAAAGTCTGCCGAGCGGGGATTGATCTTGGAGTCGAAGACGGGCATCGCGCGGGCGGGTGGAGGAAGTCGAAGAGCGTCGAAGAAGGTCCGAGTGCGTCGACGTGCCGAAGACGCAACCCGACGGTGGCGCCCGGAGGAACGCCGGAGCGGCTGCAACGATGCGCCAGACCGCGACGGATCGCTACTTTACGTAAACGTAAAGTGTAGGGGCCGCCGTGCCGGATTGGGCAGGCTGCGGATGTGGATCAGGCCGATGGAGGCCGCGTCGGGTCAAAAGCGTCTCGAAACGCCAAATTTGTCCGATATTGATGTAATTTTATCATTCTTCTTGCGTAGAAATGCCTGAAGAATGACTACCAGCAAGCGGAAAGTCGTCTTTGACTGTGATTCAAACATTTTGGCTGAAATTGTTTGATCATCTCGGCTTGCCGGGGTCGACGCCATCCAGATACAGCCAGCGCCCGTCTTCGCGCACAAATCGGCTGAGTTCATGCAGCCGGTGGCCGCGCCCGCCCAGGCGGTAGCGCGCCACGAATTCGACGGTGGCGTGGTCGGCGTCCTGCTGCACATGCTGCTTCACCTCCAGCCCCAGCCACTTGGTGCCGGGCTCGATGGACAGTGCAGGGTCGAAGTGGTCCGGATGCCAGGTCTGCGCCAGATACGCGCGGTCGCCTAATACATAGGCGGCGTAGCGGCTGCGCATGAGCTGCTCGGCGGTGGCCGGCAGCTCGCCGCCCGAGACGAAGCGGCCGCAACAGACTGCCAGCGGCTTGCCGCTGCCGCAGGGGCAGGTCTCGGCGCCGGGTGCGCGGGCCGCCATGCTCAGGCCTTCTGTTCCTTCTCACCCACGGGCCCACCCGCCTTCTTCCACGCGGCAAAGCCGCCGTCGACGTGCGCCACGTTCGCCATGCCCATGTCCTTCAGCGCCTTGGTGGCCAGGGCGCTGCGCCAGCCGCCGCCGCAGAACAGTACGTACTCCTTGTCGTCCTGCGTGAAGAAGGGCTTGTGATACGGCGACTCGGGGTCGACCCAGAACTCCAGCATGCCGCGCGGGGCATGGAAGGCGCCGGGGATCACGCCTTCGCGCTCCAGCTCGCGCACATCGCGCAGGTCCACGAAGAGCACGCGGTCGCTGCCGTGCAGGTTGATGGCCTCGGGCGTGGGGTAGGTCTTGATCTGCGCGTTGGCTTCGTCCACCAGCTGACGGAATCCCTTGGTGATGGTCGGCATGTCAGGTCTCCTTGGGGGTGTCGGTGCGCGGGTCTGCAGCCTTGTTCGGGTGATAGCGCATGGCCAGCAGAATCAGGATCAGCACCGGCACGCCCAGCGCCGCCGTGCTGTTGAAGAAGTTCACATAGCCGTAGGCATCCACGAAGGCGCCCGAGAAGCCGGCCACGTACTTGGGCAGCAGCAGCATGATGCTTGAGAACAGCGCGTACTGCGTGGCGGAATACTGCAGGTTGGTCAGGCTGGACAGATAAGCAATGAAGGCCGCGCCGGCCATGCCGCTGGCCAGGTTGTCGGCCGAGATCACCCAGATCAGCGCAGTCACGTCATGGCCGCGCGTGGCCAGCCAGCTGAACAGCAGGTTGGTGAGCGCCGAGAGCACTGCGCCAAGAAACAGCACGCGCAGCACACCAAAACGCAGCGCCAGCGCCCCGCCTACGAAGCCGCCCACCAGGGTCATGATGAGCCCATACACCTTGGAGACCGCGGCCACCTCTTCCTTCGTGTAGCCCATGTCCACATAGAAGGGGTTGGCCATGATGCCCATCACCACGTCGCTGATGCGGTAGATCGCAATCAGCGCGAGGATCAGCAGCGCGTGCCGGCCATTGCGCACGATGAAGTCCGCAAAGGGCCGGTAGGCAGACAGGTTCATATGCGCCAGCAGCGGCGTGATCGCACCCGGCGCCGGCACACGCAGTGGGGCGTCAGTGCCCCAGCGTCGGTCCAGCCCGACAAAGCCCACCGCCGCGCAGCCAGCAAACACCAGAAACTCCGCCATCGTGGCGCTGCCCAGCGTCACGCGCGCCATGGTCACCAGCAGGCCGCCCACGCCGATCATGGCCAGCAGCAGTGGCCAGCTGAACACGATGCCCTGGGTACTGAAGGTATGCGCCACCGTCTGGCGCTCGGCGCGTTCCGCTTCCAGATCGCGCGGCGCCGGTTCGCGGCTGGCCAGGGTAATGATCACGCCCACCAGCATGCTCGCGGCCATCAGCACGTAGGCGCCCTGCCAGCCGGCATAGAGGTAGCCCTTGGCGCCTTCGGTGATGCCGGCGGCGATCCACAACACGCCGGCGCCGGCCCAGATCATCGCCAGCCGGTAGCCCGTTTGATACGCCGCCGCCAGCGCGGCCTGCTTCTCGGCTTCAGCCGACTCGATGCGAAAGGCGTCCAGCGCGATGTCCTGCGTGGCCGAGGCAAAGGCCACGATCAGCGCGCAGATCACGATCGGGCGCAGCGCGACCGTGGGATCACTCATCGCCATGCCGATCAACCCGCCCATGATCGCCAGCTGTGCCAAAAGCAACCAGCTGCGCCGCTGGCCCAGCCAGCGCGTGATGAAAGGCAGCGGCAGGCGGTCCACCAGCGGCGCCCAGGCCCACTTCAGTCCGTAGGCCAGACCCACCCAGCTCAGGTAGCCGATAGTCTTGCGGTCGATGCCGGCCTCGCGCAGCCAGAATCCCAGGGTACCAAGCACCAGCAGCAGCGGCAGGCCGGCCGAAAAGCCCAGCAGCAGCATGCGCAGTACCACCGGCTCGGTGTAGACCTTCAGCGTGGCCAGCCAGGAGCGGGGCGCGGGCGAGGAGCTTGCGGTGGCGGACACGTCAGGGGGCATGCGCAGTCAGAGCAGGAGGGGTGCAAGAAGGGCCGAGGCGAGCGGGCGGCGCATTGGAACTGATATGCAACCAATGCAGTCCTATTATTCCCGCAAGCCAAGCTCCTCCAAACGATTGCACTGATGGACAACTACGGACTCAATCGCCGCGCCTTCTGCCTGGGCTGCACGGGCCTGTTCTGCACCGCCGCGTTCGGTCAACAGACCGCACCCGCGCAGCCCGACGGCGTGCAGGGCGTGGGCGAGCGCTCCAAGTGGACGCGTCTCGTACCTGCTGCACAGGTTGAAAAGATGGGCGCGCAGCAGTTTGCGCAGATGTCGGCCGATGCCCGCAACAAAGGCGCGCTGTTGCCGCGCGATCACCCCCAGGTGCAGCGCCTGGATGCGATCGCCAAGCGGATGCTGCCTTTTGCGCCGCGCTGGAACGAACGAGCGCGTCAGTGGCCCTGGGAGGTTCAGGTCTTCAACTCGCCGCAGATCAATGCGTTCTGCATGCCCGGCGGCAAGATCGGCTTCTACACGGGCATCCTCGACAAGCTGAAGCTCACGGACGACGAGGTGGGCATGATCATGGGCCACGAAGTCGCCCATGCGCTGCGCGAGCATGCGCGCGAACGCATGGCCAAGCAGGCGGGCATGTCGCTGGGTGCCTCGGCCATTAGCAGCCTGTTCGGTCTCGGCGATCTCGGGCGCCTGGGCGTGGACTTCGGCGCCAACTTGCTGGCCAACAAGAACTCGCGCGAGGATGAGACCGAGGCCGATGTCGTCGGCCTGGATCTCGCTGCCCGTGCCGGCTTCGATCCGCGCTCGGGCGTTGTGCTCTGGCAGAAGATGGCCCTGGCCGCGGGCGGTTCGCCACCGCAGTGGCTGTCGACCCATCCGGCGGGCGAGAACCGCATCGCGGAGATCAAGCGCCGACTGCCCCAGGTGATGCCGCTGTACGCCCAGACGCGCAGCACCACAGCGGACAAGCTGCCGCCCTACACCTCCAACTTCCCGAACATTGCCCCGGTCAGCCTGCTCGCCGGACAGGCTTTAGCCTGAGCGCGCTGCACTGCGCAAGCAGAAGAACGAGGCAAAGAACAAAGGGGCTGGTCGATCCAGCCCCTTTTTCATTGACGCGCGCGGTGTTCAGCGCGCCGGTGCAGCAGCGGCCTGCGCCGGTTCGGCGATGTAGATCTCCACGCGGCGGTTCTTCGCGCGGCCGGCGTCGGTGTTGTTGTCGGCAATCGGCTCACGCTCGCCGCGCCCCGCAGTCTGGATCCGGCGCGGCGCGATTCCGCGGTCCACGAGGTAGTCGCGCGTGCTGTCGGCGCGGCGCTGCGACAGCGGGTTGTTGATCGCATCGGACCCCGTGTTGTCGGTGTGGCCGACGATGCGGATCTCGGTGTCTGGGTGCTCCTTGAGCGATGCGGCAAAGCGATCCAGGATCGGGCGGAAATTGCTTTCCACGTCTGCACGGTTCACGGCGAAGGAGATGTCGCTGGGGATGTCGAGCTTGAGCTGGTTGTCCGGCGTCTGCGTCACACCCACGCCCGTACCTGCCGTGGCGCGCTCCATGTCGGCCTTCTGCTTGGCCATGCGCTGGCTCCAGATGTAGCCGCCGGCCGCGCCGGCGATGGCACCGATGGCCGCGCCGGTGCGCGTGCTGCCCGCGCGGTCCCCGCCGGCCGTGGCCCGGCCCAGTACGGCGCCTGCGGCGGTACCGATGGCCGCACCCGTGGCGGCGGAACGCTGCTGATCGCTCATGTTCGCGCAGCCGGTGAACGCAAGGGTGGTGCTAAGGGCAGCCAGCACCAGCAGGCGAGGTGTAGTCCGGATCGGAGTGGAGGCGTGTTGTGTGAGTGCGTGCATGTGCGTCATCGTTGTTGTGGGTGGTGATGTCTTCGGTGGAAGTGAAGCAGCGCTTCAAGCTCATGATGCCGCAGCCTGCGGCGCTACAGGTGGGATTGGATGCTTGGCTGGCCGCAAGGTTTCCGGCTTTTCAAGCTGAAACATGCCGCTTCGTCAGCAAGTGTTTCTGCCCTTGACGGCCAAACGGGCCTCCCGGCTGATGCTTGAACCTTTATCATTCGCATAAGCCCGCGTCGCATCTCCGCTCAGCGCGGGCGTTTTGCTTTCACCCGGCCTGCCATCTTGAGCGTCCGCCCCTTCGATCTGGCACAAGTCCGCCTGGACAACGCCCTGCGCTTGTTTGACGAGTTCGTCGCCAAGACCGTCAGCCATCCGGACGCCACCACCCTGCGCGGGCTGGAGCGGCGGTTTGCCGAGCGCATGCAGATCCAGCCGAGCTACTGGAGTCAGATCAAGAGCCGCTCGCGCCAGATCGGCGAGCGCCTGGCGCGGCAGTTCGAGCAGCTGGCCGGCAAGCCCTTCGGCTGGATGGACACGCCGCACGGCCTCGTGCGTCCAGAGCCGCCCAGCGGAGCAGCGCGAACGCCTGCCGCCGCCGCGCCCGCCGAGGATGCCTATGCGGCACGTGATGACGACGAGCGCTTCATCCTCGGGCTGGTGATCACCTATTACCGCCGAAACCCGCAGCGGGCCAAGACTCGCCTGCTGGAGCTGCTGTCCGAGGTGCTCGTCAGCCCGGGCGCTGCAATGCCGCGCGGAGAGTCTGCCGCGCCATCGCACGTGCCTTCGCCTGACATGGGCAACCCGCCGCGGCCGCCCGTTGCGCCGCTCGCGCCAGGGCGGTCCGACGCCGATCTGGACTTTGCAAAAAGCCAACAAGGCATCACCCCGCTGAAGCGCAAGCGATAAAAAGTTCTTGCGCAAGATAAATAAACGTTTATCATGCGAGGCATGGTGTGCGGTGTCGTGCGTTGTGTAGTGCCTGAAGGCACGGCGCGGCGCGCAGCAGGCTGAAGTTCCGGCCCTTGAGGTGAAGTTGCCTCCCGCCCACGCCAACGAATTTCCCTCTGCCCCTCAACCACCAACCACAAGGAGTCCGTGCCCGTGCTGATGCGCCCGTATGCCAAGCCCGCGCCCGCGTTTGCGGCGGACGCCTGCGTCACGCTGGCCAACGCAGCCGGTGCGCAGCGGTTTGCAACGCGGACGTCCCGTGGTGCAGCTGTGCTGGGCAAGACCCTGAATCAAGTCGGCGGCCAAGCCTTTGTGCTGGCAGTCGTCAGTCAAGACATCACCCGCCCGAGCCCCGGGCCATGGCGCAAGCCGGAATGCAGACGCAACTGAACGCGTCCCATCCGCTTCCCATCCGGGGCCCGGTGCTGAAAAGACCGGGCCCTTTTTGTTTCTGTGCTCGACCGAATTGAAGGAAAGAACTGCCATGAAGACCACCCAGACCTCTGCCCCACGCTCGTCCGCGGCCGCACGCAGCTTTTCGATCGCACTGCCGGTGCAGGCGCCGCGCAATCCGCTGGTGGCTGCAGCGCTCACGCGCAAAGCCGGCGCCCATGGGCGCTCCGGTGGCGGCGAGCGCCAGGCCGCAAAGCGCCAGCTGCGCGCCCTCATCAGTCAGGCGTGATGCGCATGCAGCCCATCAACCCAGATCCACTGATGCCGACCCAACACACCGTTTGTTCGAACGAGTGCACCGCGAAGCGCCGCAGGTGCACAGCCCACAAGGAGAAGCGCCATGTCCAGAATCCATTCCATCCCCGTCGGTAGCCGCACGCGGCCGCTCGTGCTCGTTGTGGCCGTGCTCCTGCACGGCGCTGCCCGGGTGCTCGCACGACTTGCGGTGATCCACGCGCCGCGTACCGACCATGGCGCCGCCGCGCGCCGCGAGTTCGGTGTCGCCCGGCTTGAAGGGCGTGAAGTCGGCGTGGTTTATGAGGACGGCGAGATCGTCGCCGTCTTGCGTGAGACCACGCGCCTGTAGGCCAACGGCGGCGATGAGGCACACGGGTTTGCGCACGCTGCACGCAGTTCACGCGCCCAATCCGTCGCTTCATCGCAAACCGCACGCGCGCTGCCCCACCACTGTCCAGAATGCCATCCATCGACGCCACATCGCGTCATCTGCCGGTAGCGAGTCAGCGCAACCGGCGAGTCACAAAAGACCAAGGAGTGAATCATGAAATCGACCCCATTCAAGTACTACACCGCCCCGGTGCTGCTGGCCGTCGCGGCCTTCAGCCTGGCCACGGCCCTCATGCCGACCCGCCCCGCCGAGCCGCCCCGTACCGACGCAGTCGTGAAGCTCGACCGCGTCGAAGTCGTCGTGTCACGCAAGGCCATGCTCGCCGAAGCCGAGCGCAATGACGCGCTTCGCAGTCAGGCACGCACGCCCGGCTGAGCAGGGCCTACCCCTCCCCTCGACTGCCGGCTCGCAGCCCTCACTCCGATCCTGCGACCGCCCGGACCCCCGGACGCAGTCTTTTCAAGGCGCCACGCAACCCGTGGCGCCTTTTTTGTGGCCGCCGTCCGTGGGTCGGCGGGCATCCCTTGCATGCGGGAGGCCCGGATGTCGATCAGCGCGAAGACGCCACCTAGACTGCGGCGCATCGGGCGCAGCAGGGGCTGCGCGCTAGAGTCCGCGGAATTGCATCAGGGAGTTGCCGTGAATAGAGGGATCGTGATCGGAGGCGGCCTCGCCGCCGTGGTGGTGGCTGCGCTGGCCGGTGGGCCGGCAATCATCGGTGGCAAGGTGCAGGGTGAGGTACAGGGCGCCTATGCCCGCGTGTTCCAGCAACTACCCTTCATTCGTCTGGTGGAGCAGCGCTACGACAAAGGCTGGATGTCGGCCACGCATACCGCCACGATCGAGGTCGGTTGCGAGACGCCTGCCGGCCCCGATGGTCAGGGCGGCAGCAAGCCGATCCGGTTCACGGTGACAGACACCATCCAGCACGGCCCGCTGCCCGGCTTCTCCGCTGCAGCGCTGGCCCGCGTCCAGACCGAAGTGCGCCTTGCCGGTGAAGGCAAGGCCGAGGTCGAGAAGGCCTTCGGTGGTCAGCCCTTGCTCAAGAGCAGCACGCTCGTCAGCTACGGCGGCAGCACAAGGGGCAGCTTCGAAAGCCCCAAGGCCGGCTTCACCGCGCCCGACGGCACTGTGGTGGCCTGGGACGGACTGGCCGGCACCTTCAGCGGCAGCGACTTCACGGGCCGCAGCACCACCTTCGAAGCCAAGGCCCCCAGCCTGAGCGTGAAGAGCCCCAAGGATGGCGGCGAGCTGACGATGAGCGGCCTGCGCATGGCCGGCAACACCCAGCGCCCGGGCGACTACATGTTTCTCTCCGTGGGGACGACCGAAGGCGGCATCGACAGCATCAGCTTCAAGGCCAACCCGGGCATGGCCAGGACCTCAGCCGTACCGCGCCCGGGCCAGCCGGTCAGCGTGAGCATGACCGCACTCAAGTTCAAGTCCGACGCCTCCCTGGACAAGGATCTGGCCGCCAGCACCGTGAGCATGAGTGGCGCGATGCAGGTCAATGAGGTGAAGATCGACAAGATCGAGTTCGCCGGCGGCATGCGGCGTCTGCACGCACCCAGCTACGAGAAGGGCATGCAGGCCTTCATGAAGCAGGCTTACGCCTGCCCGAAGCCGGGCGAGAAGCAGGACCCGCAGGCCGCGTTGGCGCCGATGATCGATCTGCTCAAGGGCCTGCTGCCACACAATCCCGAGTACGCCGTGGACAAGATTGCGGCCACGTACAAGGGCAAGGAAGGCGTGATCAGCTATTCCGTTTCCACCCAAGGTGTGACGGAAGACGATCTCAAGGCGCCGCCGATGGCCGTGGTGATGAGCAAGGCCGTAGTGAAGGCCAGCGCCAGCCTGCCGCTGGCCTGGGTGGAAGAGATTGCTGCCAGCGTGGCCCCGGCACAGGCGCAGCAGCTGCCGATGATGCTGGACCAGCTTTCTGCCCAGGGTCTCGTGAAGCGCGAAGGTGAGCTGCTCAAGGCAGATTTCAACTTCTCGGCCGGCAAGGCCACGCTCAATGGTCAGCCCGTACCGTTGCCGTTCGGCGGGGCGCCTGCGGGCGC
Source organism: beta proteobacterium AAP99 (assembly GCA_001295775.1). GTDB lineage: Bacteria > Pseudomonadota > Gammaproteobacteria > Burkholderiales > Burkholderiaceae_C > Piscinibacterium. Next base: position 9,867 of record LJIA01000002.1, on the reverse strand, counting down.
TGCGCGCGGCAGCTAAGCCTCAGACATCGCCCCGCACCACGCGGGGCAGCAAGAAAAAAGGCCCGGATCATCCGGGCCTTTCTCATTCGGCGCCGTGCCGTACGCCTTACATCTGCTTGAACAGGCCCAGATAGCTGCGGCTGACCTCCAGCTTTTCCGGATGGCCGACAACGCTGACGATCTTGTGGCCGCGGTCGTCATTCACCACGCCAGCGATCTTGCGAGCGTTCACGAGCGTGGAGCGATGGATCTGCCAGAACAGATCCGGATCCAGCTCATCGACCAGTTCCTTGATGGGCTTGCGGATCAGCGCCTCGAACTTCTCTGTCTGTACGCGGGTGTACTTCTCGTCGCTGATGCAGAAGAGCACGTCTTCCACCGGGATCAGACGCAGCTGCGCGCCCACGGTGGCCTGGATCCACTTGAGGTACTCCTTCTTGCCGCCGCTCATCGCGAGCTTGAGCTGGTTCAGCAGGTCGTTGAGCGCCGGTGGTTGGCCCGCGCCGCCCAGGCGCTGCTTGAGCCGCTCGACTGTGGTGGCGAGGCGCGCTGCTTCTGCGGGCTTGAGCACGTAGTCCACCGCGCCGCGCTCAAAGGCACTGACGGCGTACTCGTCATAGGCCGTGACGAAGACGAGGTGGCAGTCCGGCCGGGCCTGCTGGATGAGGCTCGCCGCCTCGATGCCGGTCATGCCGGGCATGCGGATGTCCAGGAACGCGATCTGCGGTGCGTGCTCATTGACCAGTTCCACGGCTTCCATGCCGTTCTTGGCTTCGGCCAGCACCTCGAGTTCGGGCCAGACTTCAGACAGACGCAGGCGGATCTGGTCGCGCATCAGGCGCTCGTCATCCGCAATGATGGCGGTGGGCAATCGGGGCTCCTTGCAGTTCAGGGGGCCGGCGGCGTGGCAGCCCGCGCCGGCTTGCGAAGCAGCCACCATAGCAAGATCAGCAGCGGCGCGGCAGGCAGGGCGACGGCACCGACCAGCGCGACTGCGCCGATCAGGATGCCCGCCAGGCCCAGCGCCAGGCCCAGCGCCAGCATGCCGGGCATCACCACCATGAAGATCCAAAGAAGCAGAAAGAAGCTGCCGAAGTACAGCCCCAACATGGCCGCGAACAGCAGCGGCTGGGTACTCATGATCTGCGTCAGCGGCAGACAGGTCTGCGTGGCGTCATCGATCCAGAACGCGCCCAGGCTGATGCTGTTGACCGCGCGCTCGGTACCGCCGATGTCCCAATGCAACATCGCGCCCTTGCCGGGATCGCGCGCGGCTGCGGCACCAGCGCCCTTGGGTTGCGCCCCGCTGCTGAGCATTGCGCCCACACACAGCTGCTGTGGCAGCCAGGGCTTGAGCAGGATGGCACTGCCGACCAGCAGCAGAGTGAGTGCGAGTGCTGCGGTGGCTGCAAGACTTGTGGCGGCCGCTGCCCGGCCGCGCCAGCGCTTCATGGCGCTCATTGGATCTCCTTGGGCACGTCCACCCCGGCGCGCAGGCGCTTGCGGCGGCGCATGACGAGCATGACCACCCATACGGGCGCGAACAGGATCAGCATCACCAGCCCGAACAGCAGGACCTCCAGCGCCAGCTCCAGCAGACCGGCCGCGCCCACAAAGGGCACCTTCATCACGCTGAACACCAGCTTGACGCCGGACTCCGTGAAGTAGCGCACGCCGTTGATCAGCAGCTCCACGTTCTGGATGACCATGAGCGCGACGGTCGCGCTGATCAGGATCAGCAGGATGCGGGTGAGCTTGCTGCCGGCCGGCTGCTCCTTTTCAGTCACGGATCAGGCCCCGGCGCCAGCGGGTGGCGCATCGATCGTCGGCGCAGGCGGTGCAGGCGGGGCAGGCTTGCGGCGCATGAACCACCACACGATCAGGCCGATCAGGATGAAGGGCGACAGCATGACAAAGGCCGTGAACGCCAGGATGCCGGCGGTCACGAACATCGCGAAGCCCACCGCGCACAGGGCGACGAAGTACGCGAACCACACCGCCAGCAGCGCGAAGACCCAGGCGAGGATGCCCAGGCTCGGGATCTCCGACACACTCACGGTGTCGCCCAGCGTCGTGATGGTGACGTCCGAAGGCAGCATCGAGGCAAAGCTCATCGTCAGCACGGCGCCGACGAAGGTCAATCCAATAAGCACAAGAAAGGTGATGAGACTGAACTTGGCGATCCGTTTCATGGCGGGCTCCCTGGAGGTCGGTGGGTTCTTGTGTGGTGGTGAGACGGTGTTCAGACCGCGCTGGCGTTGCTGCGCACATCGGCCAGCCGATAGGGGATCTCGATCACGGCACGCGTGCCGCCGGGCTGGCCGTTGATCTCGCCTGCGCCGATGGTGAAGCTCGCGCCGCCGCCATACAGCATGGCCAGGCGCTCGCGGATGTTCGACAGGCCCACGCCGGTGCCGCTGGTGGGCACCATGCCCTCCTTGAAGCCCAGTCCGGTGTCGCTCACCGTCACGCGCAGCTTGCCGTCGGCAATCTCGCCCTTCACGTCGATGTGGCCACCTTCCGGCTTGGGCTCCAGGCCATGCTTGATGCTGTTCTCCACGAGCGAGAGCAGCATCATCGGCGGCACCTCGGCGGTGCGCAGGCCGGCCGGGATGTCCACGGTGTACGTCAAGCGCTCTTCCATGCGGAATTGCAGGATCTTCAGGTAGCTCTCCACGAGCACGGCCTCGCGACCCATGTTGCTGGTGGTGTCGCGCATGTGGGGCATGGCGGCGCGCAGGTACTGGATCAGGTTCTTCTGCATCTGGCTGGCGCGTGCCGGATCGACCTCGATGAGGTGATCCACGCTGGCCAGGGTGTTGAACAGGAAGTGCGGCTCCACCTGCGCCTGCAGCGTGACGAGCTTGGCTTCCACCAGCTGGCGCTTCAGCGCCTCGCGCTCACTCTCTTCCTGCGCAGCCTGGGCCACGCTCTGCGCCGCGGCCACCTTCACCTCGGCCTTGCGTTGGGTGTTGAGAATGACCTTCAGCGTGATCAGCGCCGCGATCAGGATGATCACGATGTCGGTCAGCGAACGGGCCAGCCAGAACTTGCGCGGCTCCTGGTTGTTGATCTTGATGTTGGGGCTCTTGCCCGAGAAGCCTTCCTCGATGCCTTGAGTGATGTCCTTGATGATGGCGTCGAAGTCCGCGGGCAGCTCGCCGCGCTTGTCCACGCGCACGGTCAGGCCATCCTTCTCAAGCACCACTTCGCCGCGCTCTTCGAGCGGCAGACTCTCCATGGCCTCGATGGTCGCGAGTTCGGCCAGGCGCTCGGCGGCGCGCGCGAGAATCGCTTCGCTGTGCTTGCCGGGCTCCTCGAGGATCTTGGTCACCTCGTCCATCGGCGCATGCGCCACGCGATCCAGCTCGGCGAGCTTTTCAGCGTTCTCGGGTTGGATGACGATGCCTTCGCGGTCGATCTTGACGATTTCGCCGTCCTTGCCGACCTTGATGCCGTCCTTGTTGATGACAATCGGCGGGCGATTCGGCGCGCTCGGGTCGGCCGGAATGCTGACGCCGTCCTTGGTGATGATCACCGGCGGCACCGGTGGCTTGGGAGCCTGCGGGGCCTTGGGCGGCTTGGGAGTGGGCGGGTCTTCGGACGAGCGCACCCGCACGCCGGTGGGGTCGGCCTCGACGACGATGGTCATCGGCTTCTTCTGCGGGTTGTTCACCTCGACCAGCGGGCGGATGGGGCGGCCGCTGAACAGATCGTCCAGCACGCTGGACATCAGGCTGGACAGGATCAGGAACAGGATGCCGATGACGAACAGGCGCTTCCAGGTCACGGCCGTGAGCCACAGTGCCAGGCGGTTGTAGCCGCGGCCCAGCGCAAAGGTCTGGCGGCTGGCGTAACCGGCGCCGAATTTGCGCCAGAAGTCCCGCACCGCCGAGAAGAGTCTGGAAATGAAGTTCATGGACGCATTGTTCCCCAGCCGTTCCCGCCTGGCGCGCCAGCTGCGACAGACTGCAGAATGGGCGACTCAGGGCGCACAGCGGCGGCCCAGTCCGTGGCTGCGGTGGGGCGCGGTCTGCGGGCTTGTTCACGTTCGGCCGAATCGGCAGCTGACGTGGAGGCCAGAGCGCCGGCCAAATCGGGGCATTCGAACGGGTTGTGCGCGCGTCGCCCCCATGGCCCGCTAGGGTGCGCCCGGGTGCGAGTTCGGCAACTGCACCGCGATAATTCGCCTCCATGCTCCTGCCCCTGACCCGGCCCCGCGCCGCACTGCGCGCTCTGAGCCTGGCCGCGCTCGCGTTGACTCTTGCCGCCTGCGGCAGCGCGCCCAAGCGCCCGGCCACCGACGGCCCCGGCGACAAGCCGCCGGCCAACTGGGCCAGCATCCCGAGCGCCGTGCCGCGCGACGAGCCTGCAGCCCGCGAGGTGCGCGGCCCCAACAAGCCCTATGAAGTCCTGGGCCAGCGCTACACGCCGCGCGTGGGCGACGCGCCCTTCCGCGAGCGCGGGCTGGCCAGCTGGTACGGCCGCAAGTTCCACGGCAACCGCACCGCCAGCGGCGAGATCTACGACATGTACGGCATGACCGGCGCACACCGCACCCTGCCCATCCCGAGCTACGCGCGCGTGACCAACCCGGCCAACGGGCGCAGCGTGGTGGTGCGCATCAATGACCGCGGCCCTTTCAAGCCCGGCCGCGTGATCGACCTGACCTGGACCGCGGCCGCGCAGCTGGGTTTCATCGGCCAGGGCGAGGCGGAAGTCATCGTCGAGCGGGTCCTGCCCCGCTAGTCACTGCCGCGGGAGATGCCGACTGCATTGGCTGAAAACGACGTATTACTGAACGTTCAATTCCGGCTTTCCGCTTGTCTGGTGCGCGGAAAGTGGCAAGTTTGGTAGAAGAAAAAATAAGGCCGAAAAAGAATGAATGCAGCGTGGATGCGCCTCTCCGGGCATCTGCCCTCTGCGCACCCGCTGCCCCCTTATCTACGCCGCTCTCTACGCCCCCCGCTGCGCCGCATGACAGAATGCCCATCCACCCCGGCGCCGCGCGCCTTCCCCACCTGCGCCGCAGCCCGCACCTGAATCCATGTCCGCCGCCTGTGCGGCCTCAGCGCCCATGAACGCACCCCCCCTGCCCGAGCTGTCCAGCCTTCGCGTGGCCTTTGCTGGCACGCCGGAATTTGCCGCTGCAGCGCTCAAGGCGCTGCTGGCGGCCGGTGCACAGGTGCCGCTGGTGCTCACCCAGCCGGATCGCCCCGCCGGCCGCGGCATGAAGCTCACCGCCAGCCCGGTCAAGGAAGTCGCGCTCGCTGCTGGGGTGAACGTGGCCCAGCCGCGCAGCCTGCGTCTGGACGGCAAATACCCGGACGAAGCCGCCGCCGCGCGCGAGGCGCTGGTCGCCGCCGCGCCCGATGTGATGGTGGTGGCCGCCTACGGGCTGATCCTGCCGCAGTGGGTGCTGGATCTGCCGCGAGCCGGCTGCGTGAACCTGCACGGCAGCCTGCTGCCGCGCTGGCGCGGCGCCGCGCCCATCCACCGCGCCATCGAGGCCGGCGATGCCGAAACCGGCATCACCCTCATGCAGATGGATGCCGGTCTGGACACCGGCGCCATGCTCAGCATCGAGCGCACCGCGATCGCCGCCACAGACACCACCGCGAGCCTGCACGACCGGCTCGCGGACCTCGGCGCCTTCATGATCGTGCGCGACCTGCCGGCCATCGTCGCCGGGCGCATCGCCCCGGTGCCGCAGCCCACCGAAGGCGTGAGCTACGCCGAGAAGATCCGCAAGGACGAAGCGCCGATCGACTGGACCCAAAGCGCCGCCGTGATCGAGCGCCGCATGCGCGCCTTCGACCCCTTCCCCGGCTGCAGCACGCGCTTTGCCGATCAGGAGCTCAAGCTCTGGCGCGCGAGCGTCGTGCCCCTGAATGGCGCCGCCCCGGGCACCGTGCTGGCCTGCGGCAAACACGGCTTCGTCGTGGCTTGCGGCGAAGGCGCGCTCGAGGTCACCGAGGTGCAGCGCGCTGGCGGCAAGCGGCAGGACGCGGGGGAGTGGGCGCGCGCGGCGAGCTTGACGGTCGGCTCACGCTTCGAGCACTGAGCGCGGCCGGTCGCTTCAGGGTGTTGGCGCAGCCTGCGCCTGCCGCATCACCGCCGTGAGCGCCGAGTTCTTGCGCTCCACAAAGGCCAGCAGGCGCTGCGCATAGTCCGGCACCACGGCCTGCTGCACCGAGGGCCGTGCGGCCAGCGCCTTGCGCCATGCGTCGGTGCGCGGCAGTCCGGCGGTCCATTCGAAAGTCGAGAAGCGGTCGAACACATCGAAGTAGCGAAAGATCGGGCCGAACACGGCGTCCACGATCGAGAAGCCGGCACCGGCAAACCAGGGGCCGTGGGCACCGGCGGCCGCGCGCTGGCCCAGCTCCACTTCGAGCTGCGTGAGGCGCTCGGCGATCTCGATGCGCTTCTTGTCCAGTGCCTCGCGGTCATGCGCGCTGTAGAAGCCGGCAATGCTGCCCAGCAGGGCGCTGCCAAATTCCATCCATGCGCGGTGCTGTGCACGGGCCAGCGCATCGGCCGGGTGCAGGCGCGGCGTGAGCGTGTCGTCCAGGTACTCGCAGATCACCGCGCTCTCAAACAGGGGTGTGTCGCCCACCAGCAGCACCGGCGTCTTGCCCAGCGGCGAGATGGCGCGAAACCATTCGGGCTTGTTGGCCAGATCAATCCAGCGCCGCTCGAAAGGCTTCTTCTTCTCAAGCAGCACGATGGCCGCGCGCTGCACGTAGGGGCAGAGGTCGTGCGAGACGAGCGTGAGTGCAGGGGTGGCAGCGGCCTGGGCCATGGCATCTCCGGAAGGGTTGGCGTTCGGGCGGCGTGCAGTGCTACTTCAAGGCACTCACGCACATCGCCCAGAAGTTGGACAGCTCCACGCGCAGCGCGGGGTTGAAGTAGGCGGCAAAGGTCAGGCCGAGCACCGCGGCGAGCGCGAACCAGCCTACGCTGGCAAGCAGCAGGCGGCGCGAGTTGCGGGCAGGTACGTTGGCCATGGATGCGGGGTCTGCGCTCGCGGGCTGGCGCATCTATTGCCCAGCCAGTACCAGCGTGCGCTGCACTTCGCCCTGCGGCAGCTGCAGCTTGACGCCCAGGCCCTGCAGCGGCGCAGGCAGGCGGTTCTCCAGTCGGGCCTGAGCCCAGTCCTGGCGCGACCACCAGCGCCCGGCGGCAAACACGCGCACATCAAAGGCCTGCACGCCGGTCATGGCCTCAAGGCGCACGATGGTGGGCCCGGCGCTGTCGACCGAAAGGGTCTGGGGCGCCGCGTTGCCGCCGGCCGCTGCGTTGGCGCTGCCTGCGTTTGCGGCGGCGCCGGGCGCATTGCTCGACAGAGGCAGCAGGGTGCGGATCAGCGCGCCATCGAGCACCTCCCAGCGGGCGACCACGGTTTCGCTGCGCCCGTCGGCCAGGGTGGTGTTGCGCGTGATCTGCAACCCGTCGGCCAGCATGAAGACGCCTTCGGTGCCCAGGTCGCTGGCGGCCCGGGCATCGGCTGCGAGCTGGTCCAGCGCCGCGGCCATGCGCGCCAGCCGGTCGGCTTCGGACTGGGATTGCGCGCGCGATCGGATCACGCCGTCCAGCCCGTACCAGGCCATGAGCGACATCATCGCCAGAATGGTCAGCGCCACCAGCAGCTCAATCAGCGTGAAGCCGCGGCGGCCGCGGTATCTAGGGAGTCGCGCGAGCCTCATTGCCGCGCCCGTCCGACCACGGTGGAGAGCATGGCCAGCTCCTGATTGCGCGCGGCGTTGTCGAACACGCTGACCTCCACGCGTACAAAGAAGGGGTTGGGCGTCTGCGTGACGCGCTCCTCGCACTCGAAGACCTGATCGGCCTGCGGGCAGGGGAAGTTGCGCGTCCCCACGACCGGCTGCGCGCCGCTGAGACGGATCTCGGCCAGGCGGTTGTCCGCGGACCACAGAGCCATGGTGCGGATGTTCAGGGCACGCGTGTTCTCGCCCAGCTGCCCGGCGGCGCGCAGGCCGGCCAGCAAGGCGAGGGCGACGATCGCCAGCGCCACCAGCACCTCAATCAGCGTGAAGCCGCGGGATCGGTTCATTGGATCGACTCGATCCGGGCCGGCACGCGCGTGCCTTCCTGCACGACCGTGATCCGCGCCGAGGGGCTTTCCAGCCGCGCCTCGATGCGCTGCGCGTAGGGCTCGCCGGACAGCAGCAGGGCGCCGCCGGGCACGAGCAGGCGCGCTTCCTCGGCCTTGAGTTCATAGGGCGCGAGCGCGCCGCCTTCGGCAGGGTTGATCTCGGTCCAGCGGGTGCGGGTGAGTTCGGCGGGGTCTTCGCTGACGCGCGTGCGGCGCTCGAAGTGCCAGCCGCGCGCATTGGCCACCAGCCGCATCGGGCTGCCGGTGGCCGCGACGTCCTGGGTGGCGGCTTGCAGGGAGATCGCCAGGCGCTGCGCGTCACGCCGCAGGATCTGCGCCGGGTCGGTGGTCACGGAGATCGACACCATCGAGACGATCAGCGCCATGATGCCGATCGTGACCAGCAGCTCGATGAGCGTGAAGCCGCGCGCGTTGCGGGCCGGCAGTCGCGCGCGCATCGCAGGCTCAGAGCTTGGAGGAGGTGATGTCCTCATCCGGGCCTTCGCCGCCGGGCTTGCCGTCGCGCGCGTAGCTGAACACCTCGAAGGGCGCGCCGTTCAGGCCGGGGTTCACATACTGGTAGGGGTTCTTCCAGGGGTCCGGATTGAGCTTCTCGAGATAACCGCCGGCCTTCCAGTTGTTCGGAATTGGCGCGACCGTCGGCTTGATGACGAGGGCCTGCAGGCCTTGCTCGGTGCTCGGATAGCGGCCGTTGTCCAGGTAGTACATCTGCAGCGCGCGCTTGAGCGTGCCGATCTCCACCGCCGCGGCCTTGCGCTTCGCGTCGTCACTCTGGCCGATGACGTTGGGGATCACCAGCGCCGCCAGGATGGCGAGGATCGAGACCACGACCATGATCTCGATGAGCGTGAAGCCGCGGGCGCGGCGAGCGAAAGTCAGGGACGTCGACATGCGATTCCGAAGCCTTGGGGTGAGTGAAGCCGGGGCCGAGCTGCGCCGACCCTGCTTGGGCGCGCTGCGCGTGGAGAAGTTTCGTAACGAGCACAGTGCAACGCAATGCGCCAACAACGCAACTTGCGGGAATAATAGCCAGCCACTCCTTCACGCGCGTGCTGATGAACTCCGTCTGGTTACCAAGGATTACCACCCTGCTGCTGGCCGCGCTGCTCGCCGTCATCTGCGTGTTCTGGTTCACCAAGCTCGCCGCCGGCGTGCCGCAGGGCGCTGCCCGCACGCTCACGCCGGACACGTCCCTGTCCGAGGCGCCGCCGCGCGATCTGACCAACCTCTTCGGCGGGGCCGCACTGGCCACTGACAGCAGCATCAAGCTGCTGGGCTTGATCGCCGAGCGCGACGGCGGCGGCCGTGCATTGATCAGCCTGAACGACGGCCCGCCCAAGTCCTACGCCGTGGGCAAGGACATCGCGCCGGGCCTCGTGCTCAAGCAGCTCGAGGCGCGCGCCGCACTCATCGAGCGCAACGGCCAGCCGGTGCGCGTCGCGCTGCCGCCGCCGTCCGCGACGATTGCCGGCGCCATCAACACGGCCGGCCCGCGAGCGATGCCGCAGACCTTGCCGCCCGGCGGTGTGATGCCCGTGCTGCCCGGCAGCCAGGTGCCCTCGCAGCTCGTGCCCGTGCAGAGCAACCCTGCACCCGAGGGCAAGGAGCGGGATCCGGGAGCGCCGCAACCCGGCTGATTTCAATCGAAATCGGCCGTCGTTTGATGGCACTCGGTCTTTGCCAAGATCCGCGCCCACCACGCGGAACTCGGCATTCTGAGTTTCAGGTGT
>LJIA01000019.1 GCA_001295775.1 beta proteobacterium AAP99 | reverse complement strand
CGGAGGCGCCGGCGCAGGTGGCGGCGGCGCTGGGGGTGGCGGAGGTGGTGGAGGCGCCGGCGGCGGCGGCGCGGGCGTGCCAGCCTGCGGCGATTCGGACCCGCCTCCGCAAGCGGATAGACCCGCCACGGCCGTTGCACCGAGCGATACGGCGAGCGCGACATGCAGGAGGCGACGCGAAGGATGGGGCATGACAACCTCGATCAGGCAAAACACAGTCGCGCCAGTCTATGGATGGCCCGATCAACCTGCTGTAACCGCGTGCAACGGTTGTTCGGCGATCACTCGCACTCGCACGGGACGATCAGGGTTGTCCCGTAGAGCGCGGCGCATGAGCCATTTATCTGGCTAGAGCGCCTGCGCAAGCGGGGTCGCGCGCAGGGTGGCCAACTGTGCACTCAGTTGACGCAACTGCGGGTGCTGATCGGCCAGCACCGTGGCATCGAGCAGCGGAGACAGCGTCACCGCGCTGGGGTCCACGGCAAGCACGTAAGTGAGTTCGCGCTCTTCGCTCGCCTCGACTCTGCGCACCCAGCCCAGTTTTTCGAGCCGGTCAAGCGCGCTCTGCGCGTCTTCGCGGGGAATGTCTGCCCGGGTCGCGATCCCCTCGAAGTCCAGGGCATAGGGCGCTTCGCCACGCGCAGCCTGCAGGAGCCTGACTGCAGCAAGACAGTCCGCCAGCGGGTCACCCACCCGGGCTTCACGCTTGCACTCGATCACACCCCACTCCGGCGCCAAGGCGGTGATCACCGCGCCACCCAAGGTGATGAGCCAGCACGCATAGATCCAGAGCAGGAAGATCGGCACCACCGACAAGGCGCCGTAGAGCTGCCTGAAATTCGCGTAGGTGCTCAGGTAGCTTGCAAAGCCGCGCTTGACCAGCTCGAAGCAGACCGCAGCGAGCAAGGCACCGATCAGCGCATGCTTCCAGCGTACGGTGGCGTGCGGGACGGTCTTGTAGACGATCGCCCAGCCCAGCGCGGCCAGCAGCACAGGCACCAGCAGCAGCGTGAAGTTGGTGAACCACGACAGCGCCTTGATGCCCGACACTTGCGCCGCCGCGAGGCCCGTCAGATACAGGCTGAAGCCCAGCAGCACAGGCCCGAGCGTCAGCGCACCCCACCAGCTCAACAGACGCGTGGCCCAGCTGCCCTTGCGGCGCTGCGTACGCCAGATCTTGTTGAGCGCGTTCTCGATTGTGACCAGCACCAGCAGCGCGGACACGAACAGGAACAGCAGGCCGAACACGGTCAGGCTGCGCGCCTTCTGTGCTACGCCGTTGAAGAAGCCGATGATCGGGTCGCTCACCGTGGGTGGCATGAGGGACTCGATGAAGTACTCCTGCAAGGCCTCACGCAGCGCGGCAAACAGCGGAAATGCGGTGAAGATGGCCAGCGTGACCGCGGCCAGCGGCACCAGCGCCAGCAGCGTGGAAAAAGTGAGACTGGCCGCTGCAGTGGGCAGCTCTTCCTCGCGCATGCGCTGCAGCACGCGCCGGCCGTATTCCACGGCGTGACGCCCCGCGGTAAACCAGGTCAGCGGGTTCAATGTCCTCTCGCTCATGCCGCCTATGATAGGTGCCATGTCTGCAAGCAGCGCCCACGAGATCCTCGTCCTCTACTACTCGCGCAACGGTCACGTACGTACCCTGGCCGAACACATCGCCGACGGTATTGAACGCGTTCCTGGTGCCCGAGCCCGCCTGCGGACGGTGCCACCGGTCTCACCCACCACGGAAGTGGCGGCGCCCCCCGTGCCCGCGAGCGGCAGCCCTTACTGCGAACTGAAGGATCTGGAGGAGTGCATCGGCCTGGCGCTGGGTTCACCCACACGCTTCGGCAACATGGCAGCCCCCATGAAGCACTTTCTGGACGGCACCGTGGCGCAGTGGCTGTCCGGCGGACTGGTCGGCAAACCCGCCTGCGTCTTCACCAGCACGGGCAGCCTGCACGGTGGGCAGGAGAGCACGCTGCTATCCATGATGCTGCCGCTGATGCACCACGGCATGATCATGGTCGGCATTCCGTACAGCGAGACCGATCTCCTGTCCACAGCAGGCGGTGGTACGCCCTACGGTGCAAGCACGGTGGCGGGCGTGGACAACACGCGCGCCGTCTCGACTGAACAGGCTCGGCTGGCCGTAGCCCTGGGCAAGCGGCTTGCGCAGACTGCCCTCAAGCTCCACCGCCCTCTCTGAACCTTCGCATGAACACGCCTGCCTCTCGCCCCGGCTTCATCCGCAGCCTGCCGCACTTCGTGGCCCTGCTGGGTCTGGCGCATCTGATTGCCATCTCCGTGCTGTGGGAGCTGGTGCTTGACCCGCACCAGAACAACGCCATTGCCTGGATCTACGCCTCGCTCAAGACGATTCCGCTGCTGCTGATGCTGCCCGGCGTGATGCGCGGCAGCGTTTACACCATGCAGTGGGCCAGCATGTTCGTTCTGCTCTACATGGCCGAAGGCTGCGTCCGCGGCATGACCAGCACAGGCCCGTCGCAGTTGTTGGGCTGGGCGGCATTCACCTTTGCCTGGGCGACCTTCTTCGGGCTGATCCTGCACGTCCGGCCGTTCAAGAAGGCAGCCAAGGCCGCGAAGGCCGAGCAACCGCCGGCCAATGGCTGAGCCTCTGGATACGGAAGGCGTGCTTGCTGCGCTGGCAGAGATCGTCGGCACGGCCAACGTGATCACCGGCGCCGATGCGGCGCCCTACCTGACCGACTGGCGCAAGCGCTTCACCGGGGCCGCGCTTGCCGTGGTGCGCCCAGCCACCGCCGAAGAAGTCGCCAGGGTGGTACGACTGACCGCGCGGCATGGTCTGGCTGTCGTGCCCCAGGGCGGCAACACCGGCCTATGCGGTGGCGCAACACCTGATGCAGGCAGCCGGAACATCGTGCTGTCCACCAGCAGGCTGAACCGCGTGCGCAGCGTGGATGTGCTGAACAACACCATGATCCTGGAAGCCGGCGTGCCGCTGGCGCACGCCCAGGAGGCGGCACGTGAAGCCGGGCGCCTGTTCCCCCTGTCGCTTGCCGCCGAGGGCAGCGCGACGATCGGCGGCAACCTCTCCACCAATGCCGGCGGCACCCAGGTGCTGCGGTACGGCAACGCGCGAGAACTCTGCCTTGGGCTGGAAGTGGTCACGGCCGAAGGCGAGATCTGGAGCGGTCTGAACGCTCTGCGCAAGAACAACACGGGCTACGACCTGCGCGACCTGTTCATCGGCGCGGAAGGCACGCTGGGCGTCATTACGGCCGCCTGCGTCAAGCTGTTTCCGCGACCGCAAAGCGAAGGGACTGCACTCGTCGCTCTGCGCAGCGTCGAAAACGCTCTCGCCCTGCTCGACCTGGCACAGCAGCATGCCGCCAGCACACTCACCGGCTTCGAGCTGTTCAGTGACTTCTGCCTGAGCCTGGTCGAGAGGCACTTTTCCGACCATCGTTCGCCCTTTGCAGCACGCCACGATTGGCATGTGCTCATCGAGATCAGCAATCACCAGGCGGCCGAATCGGCCAGCACCCTGCTTGAGCATCTGCTGGAGACCGCGCTCGCCGCCGGCCTGATCGAGGATGCCGTCATCGCACAAAGCGGCACGCAGGCCGCGGAGCTTTGGGAGCTGCGCGAACACATCAGCGAAGCGCAGGCCGCGGAAGGCAAGAACATCAAGCACGATATTTCGGTGCCGATCTCACGTATTGCCGAATTCGTCCGCGAGACGGATGCGCTGCTGGCGCAACGTTTCCCGGGTATGCGCATGGTGACCTTCGGCCACCTGGGCGATGGCAACCTGCACTACAACGTCTCGGCGCCGGGCTTCGGCTCGGGGCAGGACGACGGCAGCTTCATCACCATGCAACCTGCCGTGTACGAGACCGTGCACGATCAGGTGCATCGCTACGGCGGCAGCGTTTCGGCCGAGCATGGCATCGGCCAGCTCAAGCGTAGTGAACTGTTGCGCTACAAGAGCCCGGTGGAACTCGCGCTGATGCGCCGGATCAAGCAGGCACTGGACCCTGACAACCGGATGAATCCGGGCAAGGTGCTGGGCTGAGGCTCAGTACACCAAGGTGCGCCAGCGCAGATCCGCTGCGCGGGCCATGAACTGGACCGCACCGCCGTGTCCCGTGCACTCACTGATCAGCGGCTGATTGTCCAGCCCCTGAGCGCGCAAGGCGTCGGTGCAGACATAGAACCGTGCGCCGAACGATGCGGCTTCACGCATGGCATCCAGGATCGTCTTGTCGAAGCGCTCAGAGGCGCGCAACCCTGCAGCCACCTCGGGTAGCAGCAGGTGCACGCTGCGCGCGGTGAAGTAGATCTCGACAGGCAGATCCATCGCGCCCGCCGCGGCCGCGTGAAGGAAGGGCGTGGCCAGGCGCTGCGGGGCATCCGGGTCGGCGGCCCAGAGCAGAATGGCCAGGCCATCGGCCGCATTCTCCACAAAGCCCATCACTCGCCCCCGGTGCTTTCCTCGACCCGATTCAACCAGGCATAGTTGCGCATCGCAGTTTCAACCGCTTCACCGTGAACCAGGGCGGTGCGGTCCGCGGCCCAGCTCGACAGTTGAATTCGAGCGAGCCAACCCGCTCCGTAAGGGTCTTCATGTACGCACTCCGGCTGGTCGGCGAGCACGGTGTTGATGTCCAGCAGCTGCCCGCTGACCGGGGACTTCACCGACACGATGGACTTGGCCAGTTCTACGACGGCAAGCGACTGGCCCTGCGCCAATTCGGTACCTGCCTGCTTCACGCGGCACATGTAGATCTCGCCGGACTGCCGGATGCCCATTTCCGTGATGCCCACGCGAGCAATCGCTGGGGACTCCAGCTCGACCCAGAGCTGGTGCTCAGCATGGAACCAGAGATGCTCTGGAAAAGAACAGCCCGCAATGTTCATGAGTACACCAAGCTGACGTTGATGGCGCGGCCCACAAATGAATGGCGGAGGGGAATGGGAGTCGAACCCACCCGGCGACGCGTGGCGTCACCCACCGGGTTTGAAGCCCGGCCGACCCACCAGGATCGTTTCCCCTCCGCAAAAACCTGTCTGCTCATGCCGTAACCGACTCGTCGGTGAAGAGCCTGGAATCCTTGCGCAGCCTGTGCACATCGCCAACCCGATGAAGCATACCGAGGCGATCAAGATATTCGAGAATCTGGATGGCCCGCTTGCGCCCCAAGTACGTGGCATCACGAAAGCTGGCCGCGGTCACTTCACCATCGCGCGCAGCAAGGTCGCGGACCAGGGTTGCCAGCTCGGCCATGGTCGATGCCGGGTAGAACAGATCCTTCACCACTTGGTGAAGCTCGCCACGTTGCGCTAGACGACTCAAAGTGGTCCGCACGAGCGCTTCGCCTTCGCCGCTGTCGCGAGCCAGGTCTCGCGCCCACGCCCCTTCAAAGCCGGCGGCACTTAACGCGGGGCCGAGGCGCTGTGAAATTCGCTCTTCCGTTGCTGAGAGCTTGACCGCGTGCGCCGGCAGGTGCGCGCAGGCGCCCAGCACGCCCACGCGCCCCTGCGCACGCAATGCTGCAATCCACGCGCGGAACAGCGGCTCCGGCGCGCGAGGCAGCGCCAGCCGGCGCAGCCTCGCCAGGTCAGGGCCGAGTTCGTCCGGGTGCTTTTCATGGAACGCACTCAATGCACCAATCGCCGCGTTCTGAGCCGCCACCGCGTGGTCGGCGGCGATCAACCAGTCACCCACGCGCGTGGCTCCGGTGAACTCGGAAGCAAGTATCCGAAGCCCCTGTGCCTTGGCGAATCGCCCTAGGTCGACCCCAAGAGGTGCGGCCGACAAGATGCCCGCGAGACGATCTTCAAAACGGGGAAGCTGCAGTGCAGAGAGCGCAGCCAGGCGCTCGGGGGTACGCCTGTAGCGGACGGGCGCGAACGGATCCAGCACCTTGCCACCCGCGATCGTCCGGCTGGCCGATGCATCACGCAGCACAAGCCGATCCCCATGCCACGTACCGATGGGTTCGCGAAGTACCAACTGGGCCACGGCAGAACCGCCGGGCGCAATCGACTCCGCATCTAGGATCGCGACCGTACCGAGCACACTCGCCGCTCCGATATGCACCTGAACAGGCGTACCCGACTTGAGCGGCCGGTCTTCGCCGTGCCAGAGCGTCAGTTCGACATCGATACGGTCCGTCTGCAACTCCAGCTCGGGAGTGACCAGCCAGCTCCCGCGATGGACGAGCTCCCGCGACAGCCCCGCCAACCCCAGCGCACAGCGCTGTCCACGGTATGCGCCGTCTGCGGAGCGGCTCTGGGCATGCACGCTTCGAACCCTCACCCGTATGCCCGCGTGGCCGGGAACAAGCACCAGCTCTTCGCCCACGCTAACGCTTCCTGCATGCACCGTGCCAGTGACCACCGTGCCCACACCATCAAGCGTGAATGCCCGATCCACAGCAAGACGAAAGCCTTGCGCAGAAGCGTCCTGCGCAGGGCGTGCCGCGCGTGATCTCTCGGAGACTTGGTACAGGTGCTCACGCAGTGCATCGACACCTTGCCCGGTCGGAGCACTGACTGCGAAGATCGCTGCATCAGCCAGCGGCGTTGGCGCAAGCAAGTCACGAACCTCCTGCTCGACAACGCGAAGGCGATCGATATCCACGCGGTCTGCCTTCGTGATTACCACAGTCGCATGAGGGAGCCCCATCAAGCTCAGCACCGCAAGGTGCTCACGGGTCTGCGGCATCACCCCATCGTCCGCAGCGACCAGCAGGAGCGCATGATCCATGCCGGTCGCGCCGGCAAGCATCGTGTGAACCAGACGCTCATGCCCCGGAACATCCACGAAGCCGATACGCTCGCCACAGGGTGTATCCATGAAGGCGAAGCCCAGCTCGATGCTGATCCCGCGGCGCTTTTCCTCGGGCAATCGGTCCGTGTCTGTCCCGGTCAGTGCACGAACCAGGGTCGTCTTGCCATGATCAATGTGGCCTGCGGTGCCGATGATCATGCGAGCGCCTCCTTGAGCGCCGGCAGCTGGTCGGTGAGCAGCTCGGAGCGCTCGAGACAGCGCAGGTCCAGCCAGAGCCGATCATCCCCGATGCGGCCGATGACCGGCAACGAGAGACCACGCAGAGCGCTGGCCAGCGCATCCAGCGCTCGCCCACGACCCGACTTCGCTGTTGGCGCAAGCGTGATCGCCGCCGAAGGCAGCCGTTCCACTGGCAGTGAGCCCGAACCGATCTGTCCGAGCGTCGTCTCGACCTGCACCAAGAATTGCGGCATCACCGCACTCTCCACCGCCTGCACGATTGCGTTCGCCTGCGCCAGAATCTCCTCTTGAGGGCGCGTCAGCAAGCGCAAGGTCGGCAAGTCCCGCGCGAGGCGCTCGGGTCGCAGGTACAAGCGCAGCGTCGCTTCCAGCGCAGCCAGCGGCAGCTTGGACAAGCGCAATGCGCGCTTCAGCGGAAACTTCCGGATCCTGGAGATTGCGTCCCTGGACCCAACGATCAGGCCCGCTTGCGGTCCCCCGAGTAGCTTGTCCCCGCTGAACGTCACCACGTCGCAGCCCGCAGCCAGCTTCTCTTGGGGTGTGGGCTCCCTGGGCAATCCGTATGCGGCCAGATCGATCAGCGAGCCTGCGCCCAGATCGCTGGCCAGCGGAAGCTGGTGGCGGTGCGCGATTTCGGCCAGCTGCGCCTCGTCGACTGCCGCCGTGAAGCCCTGCACCGCGTAGTTGCTGGTGTGCACCTTCATCAGCAAGGCGGTCTGCGGCGTGATGGCGCGCTCGTAATCCTGGGGGTGGGTGCGGTTGGTGGTTCCCACTTCGACGAGCGTGGCACCCGCCGCGGCCATGACGTCCGGCATGCGGAATGCGCCGCCGATCTCGACCAGTTCACCGCGTGACACGATCACTTCACGACCGCGCCCCAGCGCAGCCAGCGTGAGCAGCACCGCGGCAGCGTTGTTGTTGACCACCGTGGCGGCCTGGGCACCCGTGATGTCGCAAATGAGGCCTTCGATCAGGCTGTCACGATCGCCGCGACCGCCCGCATCGAGGTCGTACTCGAGATTGTTCGGGCCGGACATCATGCGCAACAGATGCTCCAGCGCCGGCTCCGCGAGCAAGGCCCGGCCGAGGTTGGTATGAATCACCGTGCCCGTCAGATTGAGAACGGCGCGCATGCTCGGAGCGAGGCGCGCATGGATCGCTTCGTCGACCGCCTGGGTCAATTGATCAGGCTGGGCGCCGCCGATGTCGAGCGATCCGGCCAGCGCGCGAACACGCGCACGTTCGATCACCTCGCGGCAGCAGCGTGCGACGAGCGTATGCCCGTGCTCACCCACAAGGCGCTGAACTGCGGGCTGCTTGAGCAGCCGATCGATGGAAGGAAGGTCCTTGGCACTGGCCTGGGCCGCCTTCGAACCGTTCACGACGGATTCGTCAGGCGTACGCATCAGCGCGCTCCAGGGTCGGGTGGTGGCCCGTCCGCCTCGGCAAACAGCAGCATGAAGTTCATGCCGTGCCGCAGCTTGCCTGTTTCGCCGACCAGCAGGTCGAGCGTCACGCTCGCAAGGTCATCAGCGACCGGCTCGACGAAGGGGTCTCGATCGGTATGCACGATCTTCAGATAGCGGTTGCACGCGTCGCAGCACTCGGCCTGAATCGCTGCCTGGGCGGCCCGTGCGCCGTCACTTTCCGTTGAGTCAGCCCGATCGAGGGAGTGGAAGCTGATCTGCGCACTGTCGCCGCAGTGCGCGCAACGGCTGCGTTGCATGTACCAGCGCAGATTGCAGAGGCTGCAGTGCAGATATCGCTGACCGAGCGACTCGCCGCCGCTCTGAGTGATGCTCGCGGTCGGTCGTGAGCCGCAGCACGGGCAGCGCCCAGCCTCCGTCAGATGGATCGCCGCGCTGGGAACGGGCCAGGCACTGTCCTTCAGGGCCAGGCAGGCACCTGTCCAGACGACCTGCAGCGCAGCACCGATCACCGGGGCGGCGCCCAGATCCACACCGGCCGCCACGCCGTGCAGGAGCGCGTCGGCCTGCGTGTCCAGAAACGCATCGTCGGCGCCGGCCAGAGACCGCAGCGTCAGCTGCCCTGCTTCTGGAAGTGCCGGCATCAGCTCAGCGGCAAGCGCACGTGCAATTTCGCGCCAGACCTGCGGCGGCTCGAAGTCGGTGGCTGGCAGAGGGGGGGTGGCCAGATTGGCAGCATTCGCCAGCGCATCTGCAGCAGGCAACTCCGGCACGCCCAGTCTGTCAAGCTGACGCTGCTGCGCCTGGGCGAGCGCCGACATCGCTCGCAGATAGTCGCCCATCGGGTGACCGCTTGCGAGTTGCCGCAGGCGCATGGCGCGCTCGGCAAAGACGCTGCCGCGCTGCGGCCAGACAAGAAACGCCGTCTGGCCACCGGACTGCGCTGCAATTTCTTCCGGGGACATCACCCGGACGGTCACGCTGCCTGTCAATCAACGCTCCTTGCTGACCTGCTCGTACCAGAGCGGGTGATTCACCTTGGCCCAGCCTTCGGTCACGGTCCCGCGGGTCATCGCGCGCACCGTGCCCT
The DNA here is from genome assembly GCA_001295775.1 of beta proteobacterium AAP99. Taxonomy (GTDB): domain Bacteria; phylum Pseudomonadota; class Gammaproteobacteria; order Burkholderiales; family Burkholderiaceae_C; genus Piscinibacterium. The sequence goes on along the minus strand of LJIA01000019.1, from coordinate 137,771 downwards.
TGACCCAGATCGCGGCATACACATGCATGATCACCGACGCCACCAGCGCAACCGCAGCGATTGAATGCAGCAGCACGGCAATGCGCATGACAGGGATCGGGAACAGCGGTGCGAACCACGGGCGCCAGAACATGAAGCCGGTGATCACGAGCACGGCCAGACTCACGGCCATGACCCAGAACACCATCTTCTGCCCGTAGTTGTACTTGCCCACCGGCGGCATGGCCGCCTTATTGCCGCGCAGCATGTCGCCCATGTGCTTCTTCCACTCGCGATCCGCGTCATTGACGACGTTTTCACGCCACAGCTTCAGGAACAGCACGAGGAAGCCCGCCACCATGAGCACCCCCATGAAGGGGTGCAGGATGCGCGTCCACTGCCCGCCCCCAAACAGGTTGGTGAGGAAGAACAGACTGGGGTGAAAGAAGGCAAGCCCCGACAGACCGGCCAGCACGAACATCAACGCAATGAACCAGTGGTTCATGCGGTCGCCGTGTTCATAGCGCTTGAGCAGTTTCTGTCCCATCACACACGCTCCTTGTCCGAGGCATCTGCGCCGTCGAGCTTCTCCTCGACCGGGCCTACGCGCATGTAGTGGAAGAAGCCGGCGACGACTGCGCCGAGCATGCCAGCCAGGGCGAGTGTCTTGCCCACGCCCTTCCAGGCTTCCACCGCCATGCTGACCTTCGGGTTGGCGGGCAGACCCACCAGCGTCGGGTCGTCGCCGCGCTTGAGCACGTACATGACATGGGTGCCGCCCACGCCCTGCGGGTTATAGAGCGCGGCCTGCGTCATGCCGCGCTCCTTGAGGTCCGACACGCGCTTCTCGGCATAGCTGACGAGGTCGGTCTTCGGCCCGAAGGTGATGGCGCCGGTGGGGCAGGTCTTCACGCAGGCAGGTTCGAGACCCACCTCGACCCGGTCCGAGCACAACGTGCACTTGTAGGCCTTGTTGTCCTTGGCGCTGATCCGCGGCACGTTGAATGGGCAGCCCTTCACGCAGTAGCCGCAGCCGATGCAGTTCTCGCTGATGAAGTCGACGATGCCGTTGGCGTACTTGATGATCGCACCCGGCGAGGGGCATGCCTTCAGGCAGCCTGGATCCTCGCAGTGCATGCAGCCGTCCTTGCGGATCAGCCACTCCAGGTCGTTCTCCTTGGGTTGCACCTCGAAGAACTTCATCACCGTCCAGGAACTGGGCGTGAGATCGCGCGGGTTGTCGTACACGCCGTGGTTCTCGCCCACGTCATCACGCAGATCGTTCCAGTTCATGCAGGCGACCTGGCAGGCCTTGCAGCCGATGCACTTGGACTCGTCGATGAGCTTGGCGACCTCCGGGACGGCGCTGCGCACCTGCGGCGGGGGCGTGGTCGTGGCCGAGCGGGCGACCACGTTCTGTGATTGCAGGCTAGCCATGACTCAGACCTTCTCGATGTTGACAAGGAACGCCTTGAACTCCGGCGTCTGCGAATTGGCATCGCCCACGAAGGGGGTCAGCGCGTTGGCCAGGTAGCCGTTCTGCGTCACACCCTTGAACCCCCAGTGGATCGGGATGCCGACGTGATGCAGTTTCTGGTCGTTGACCATGAGCGTGCGGATGCGCTTGGTGACCACGCAGGACGCAACCACCTCGCCGCGATTGCTCTTCACCTTGACCCGGTCACCCTGCTTGATGCCCTTCTCGCGCGCCAGTTCCTCGCCGATCTCGACAAAGGGCGCGGGCTGCGTGATGGCATTGCTGCGAACGTGCTTGGTCCAGTAATGGAAGTGCTCGGTCAGTCGATACGTGGTTGCGGCGTAGGGGAACTCCTCCTTCTTCCCAAAGGCCTCCATGTCACCCTTGTAGACCCGGGCGGCCGGATTGCTGACCGCCTTGGGATTGGTGGGGCACATGAGGTTGACACCCACGGGCGTCTCGAAAGGCTCGTAGTGCTCCGGGAACGGGCCTTCGTTCATGCCGATCGCGTGCAGCCGCGCCACGCCTTCCGGGTTCATGATGAAAGGGCCGACGTTCTGATCCGGCGCGGCGTCGGGCCGCATGTCGGGCACATCGGCGCCACCCGCCCAGCTCTTGCCATTCCAGGCCAGGTACTTGCGGCTGGCGTCCCAAGGCTTGCCATCCTTGTCCGCGCTCGCACGGTTGTAGAGGATGCGCCGGTTGGCCGGCCATGCGTAGCCCCAATTGCTGAACACGCCCAGCCCGGTCGGATCGCTGGTGTCACGGCGGGCGGAGAGGTTGCCCGTGGGGCCCCATACGCCGCAGTAGATCCAGTTGCCGCAGGACGTGGAACCGTCATCGCGCAGCATGGCAAAGCCGGGTAACTGATCGCCCGCCTTCACCAGCGGCGTGGGCGGCGCGGCACTGGCCGCCGGCGCAGGCGCTGGCTTGGCGCCGGGCACAGGAGGCGCGGGCAAGGCAAACACATCCGCCAGTGCACGGCCGTTGATCTCACGCAGCACCTCGCCGGCGTTCGGCACGTTCGGATTCACATACGACCAGGTCAGCGCCGCCACGGGTTCGGGCAGCGTGCCGCCGTCCTTGGCGTACATGCCGCGCAGCTTCTGGAACAGGCGCGCAATGATCTCGCGGTCCGGCTTGGCTTCGCCCGGCGGATCGATCGCCTTCTCCTTCCAGGCAATGACCCGGCTGGAGTTGGTGAAGGTGCCGTCTTCCTCCGCGAAGCAGGCAGCCGGCAGGCGAATGACTTCAGTCTGGATCTTGGCCGGATCCACATCGTTCAGCGGCCCGAAGTTCTTCCAGAACTCGCCCGTCTCGGTCTCCAGCGGATCGATCACCACCAGGTACTTCAGCTTGGACAGACCGGCCGAAAGCTTCTTCTTGTTGGGAACAGCCGCCAGCGGGTTGAAGCCCTGGCAGATGAAGCCGTTCATCTTGCCCTGGTGCATGCGCTCGAACATGGCCAGCACGTCGTAGGCCCCGTCGCGCTTCGGGAACCAGTCGTAGGCGAAGTCGTTGTCCTTGGTGGCTGCATCCCCGTAGTAGGCCTTCATCAGGCTGGTGTGCCACTTGGGGAAGTTCTGCGTGAAAGCCATCTGATTCGGACGCAGCGGCTTGCCGGTGCGCGTCTTCAGGAAGGTCTCGCGATCGACGTCTGCTTCGCTGGGTGAACTCATGTAGCCGGACATGACTTCGCTGTAGGCGCACATGTCGGTGATGCCCTGCACGTTGGCGTGGCCGCGCAGCGCATTGATGCCCCCGCCCGGCCGGCCCATGTTGCCCAGCAGCAGCTGGATCATGGCCATGGTGCGGATGTTCTGGCTGCCCACCGAGTGCTGGGTCCAGCCCAGGGCGTAGCAGATGGTCATTACCTTGTCCGGCGCGGCGGTCGCGCCGATCATCTCGGCCACCTTCAGGAACTGGTCCTGCGGCGTGCCGGTGATCTTGCTGACCATCTCCGGCGTGTAGCGCGCGTAGTGCTTCTTCATCTGCTGGAACACGCACAGCGGGTCCTGCAGGGTCTCGTCGACCTTGACGAAGCCATCCTCGCCGAGCTGGTAGCCCCAGCTGGCCTTGTCGTAGTTGCGCTTGGCCTCGTTGTAGCCACTGAAGAAGCCGTTCTCGAACTTGTAGTCCGGCTTGGTCAGGAAGGTGGCGTCCGTGTTGAGCTTGACGTAGTCCAGATGGATCTTGTTGTTGCTCAGCAGGTAGTTGATGACACCGCCCAGGAAGGCGATGTCAGTGCCCACCCGTATGGGGGCGTAGTAGTCGGCCACGGCGGCGGTGCGCGTGAAGCGCGGGTCCACCACGGCCAGCTTGGCTTTGCGATGCTGCATGGCCTCGGTCACCCACTTGAATCCGCAGGGGTGAGCCTCGGCGGCATTGCCGCCCATCACAAGGACGAAATCCGTGTTCTTGATATCCGTCCACGAGTTGGTCATCGCTCCGCGACCGAAAGTCGGGCCCAGACTGGACACCGTCGGCGCGTGTCAGATGCGCGCTTGCGTATCGAGCGATACGAGCCCCAGGCCGCGTGCGACCTTGACGCTCAGATAACCTGCTTCGTTGGAGGAGGCCGAGGAGATCAGGAAGCCGGTGGTGTTCCAGCGGTTCACCGTGATCTGCTTGCCGTCCTTCTCGACCGTCTTGACGAGGTTGGCATCGCGATCGGCCTTCATGTGCTTGGCCACTCGCGTCAGCGCCTCGTCCCAGCTGATGCGCTTCCACTCGGCACTGCCCGGTTCGCGCACCTGCGGGAACTTCAGCCGGTCGGGCGAGCCGATCATGTCCATCAGTCCCGCGCCCTTCGGGCACAGCGTGCCACGGTTCACGGGATTGTCCGGATCACCCTCGACGTGGACGATGGCCGACTTCACGTTCTTGGCCTTGTCACCCAGCGTGTAGATGATGACCCCGCAGCTCACCGAGCAGTAGGGGCAGGTGCTGCGGGTCTCGGTCGTCCGGGCCAGCTTGAAGCTCCGCGTCTCGGCCAGGGCGGCCGTCGGCGAGAACCCCAGGGCGACGATGCTGGAACCCACCAGCCCGGCGCCACTGACCCGGAGAAACTGTCTCCGGTTCATGTCCATGTCTACCTCCTCCTAGACCGGCTGATGAAGCCGGCTCCACCACCTCTGACCCTGCTGCGCATTGATGCAGCGGATCTTCCAAACAGGGTAGTGACGCAGTACACGATCCACAATCAAAATCCCGCGTGTTGCATCCGGCGCCTGTTGCTCCTGATGCAAGCGTCGCACCGCTTGCTTACGGATTCCTTGCGTAGGCTTGGACACTGTCCAGCGATTCAAGCTGACAGCAGATGGACACCGCTGCAATGCAGCACCAACGCCGCGCTGCGGCAAACTCAATCAAGATCCAGGCGCATCGGCTCAGGATGAAGCGACGCGCTTTCGACTCAGATACCGCGCTTCGGGAGGGCGCGCACCAATGAAGCTGTCATGGACGTCTATGTGTGGACTCTTGCTGGGCGCATTGATCACCGCGCCTGCGCATGCTGCGCTCACCCGTTGCGAAGACCCGACCGGCAAGGTGACCTACGTGCAGGGCGAGTGCCCCGCCGGCCTGCGTGCCGTGCGCGAAGTCAACACCAGCCCGGCCGCCAGCACCGACGAGCAACGCGCCGCACAGCAGCGCGCTGCCGGCGAAGCACGATCTGCAAATCAGCTGCAGGCGCAAAGAGAAAAGAGGGGGCGCGCTGACGCGGCCGAGCAGCGCAAGGCTCAGCAGGCGGCAGCGCAGCGCAGCAAGCACTGCGCCAAGCTCAAGCTTCATGCACAGCGCACATCCGAGCAGGCCGCGAAGGCGTCTCCTCAAAAGCAGGAGGCCGCAAGGCGCCGCGCCCAACGCGCCGCCGACGACTACGCGGCGGCGTGCCCGGCAGCACGCTGAAAACCCCGCACCCGGCACCGAAGGTGCTGGCGAAGAGCATTCGCATTCATCCAGGGAGGATCACACACCATGCACATTCTGGGACTTGGCCTGCACGTCATCGTGGCCATCTTCTTCGCCATTCACGCCGTGAAGACTGGCCGCAACACCTATTGGCTCTTCATTCTGTTTGCCTTTCCGCTGCTTTGCTCCATCGTCTACTTCTTTGCGGAGTACATGGGCGACATGCGCAACAACCCGGCAGCGCGCAAGGCCTACCGCGCGATGGAACAGGTGCTCGACCCGGATCGGGAGCTGCGCGACGCCACGCGTGAATATGAGATCTCGCCCTCGGTGCAGAACCGCATGCGCCTGGCCACGGCCCAACTCAACAAGGGCAATGCCGCTGCGGCGCGCGACCATTACCGCGCCTGCGTCAATGGCCCGCTGGCGGACGACCCGGATCTTCTCGTGGGTCTGGCCCGTGCCGAGGTGGAAACCGGCGAGGGCGAGGCTGCGCTGCGGAGCCTGGAGGCGCTCATCAAGGCACGGCCGGACTGGCATCCGGACAGCGTCGCCCTGCTCAAGGCCCGCGCCTGCGCGCTGTCACGATCGCAGCCCGAAACCCTGGCGGCATTCGAGGCGGCCGCCCAGCTCGGCAGCGGCCTGGAAGCCAAGGCCCGCTTCATTGAATGGCTGGTGAGTGTCGGCCAGGTGGATGCCGCGCGGCGCATTCAAGCCGACATCGACCAAAGCACCAAGCACTGGCCCGGCCACGCCCGCGAGCTGAACGCACCGTGGCTCAAGCTTGCCCGCCAGGCGCTGGCCGGCGCGGATGCGGCACGCTGAGCAGACAGCTTTGTCCAATCGATGCTGAAAATAACGTTTTTTATAGATCAAAAAATCGACTTTCCGCTTGTCTGATGCGCGTAAAGCCTGATCTCAACAATCTTAAAAACACGTCCGAAAACAACTTATTTCATGCCAAGCCGAGTCATGCCGCCAGCCGCTGCGTCACTCTTGGCAGCGGCAGCGCGCGCAGCTCCTCGTCACTGAGCTTGCCCAGCGTGCGCGGGTCCGACAGGGTGCGGCGCCAGACCCGCGCGCCACTCAGGCCCTGGAACAGCCCAAGCGTGTGGCGCGTGATGGCAAAGGGGTGGGTGCCTTCGGCCGTACGACGCTCGATGATGTAGTCCATCAGCCGGCCCCAGGTCGCGATGCGGGCAACGAGCGAGGTGTCCAGCGCGCTGGACTGTCGCGCTTGCTCGTCCGCTTCATCCATCGCTTCGCTGTCCGGTGCATCCATCGCCCGCGGGGCGAACAGCGCGTTGTCCATCTCACGCAGCACCCAGGGGTTGTGATAGGCCTCGCGGCCGATCATCACACCGTCCAGTGCGGGCAGACCGTCCTGCGGCAGCGTGGCGCCCTGCACGTCGCCCACGGTCTTCAGTCCACCGTTGAGCACGATGGTGAGCTGCGGGAAGTCCTGCTTCAAACGTCTTGCAAAGTCATATCGCAGCGGCGGAATCTCGCGGTTCTCCTTCGGGCTCAGACCCTTGAGCCAGGCATTGCGCGCGTGCACCATGAACACGCTGCATCCGCCCTCGGCCACAGTGCCCACAAAGTCGCGGACGAAGTCATAGCTCTCCGTCTTGTCGATGCCAATGCGGTGCTTGACCGTCACCGGAATGTCCAAGGCGTCCACCATCGCCTTGACGCAGTCGCGCACCAAGGCGGGTTCGGCCATCAGGCAGGCGCCGAACGCGCCGCGCTGCACGCGCTCGCTGGGGCAGCCGCAATTGAGGTTGATCTCGTCGTAGCCCCACTGTGCACCCAGGCGGGCCGCTTGCGCCAGATCGGCCGGCTCGCTGCCGCCGAGCTGCAGCGCGACCGGATGCTCGCTGGCATTGAAGTCCAGATGGCGCGGCACATCGCCATGCAGCAGCGCGCCGGTCGTCACCATCTCGGTGTACAGCCGGGCGTTGGGCGAGATCAGGCGGTGGAAGGCGCGGCAGTGCCGGTCCGTCCAGTCCATCATCGGGGCGATGGTCAGGCGCCAGGGCGACGGTGCGGGGTGCAAAGACTCAGACATGCCGCCATTTTCGCCGATGCGCTCAAGTGCCGTGGCCGCAGATGACGTAACTCAAAGCGCGCGCCAGCCACCCTGCCTATCGTTGATGCAGGAGACATCAACATGCAGAGCTACAAGGATATCGAGGCATCGATCGATGCACTCATTGCCACCGTCGGCCTGGATCTGCGCGTTGCCCTGCCCCTGGGCATCGGCAAGCCCAATGCATGGGCCAACGCCCTGTACCGGCGCGCCAGACAGAACCCAGCGCTCAAGCTGAAGATCTTCACGGCGCTGTCCTTGAACAAGCCGGCCGGCAAAAGCAGCCTGGAGAAGCGCTTTCTCTCGCCCTTTGTGGAGCGCGTGTTCGGCGACTACCCCAACCTGGACTACAGCCTGGACGCCCAGGCCGGCAAGCTGCCGCCCAATGTGGAAGTGCACGAGTTCTTCTTCAAGACCGCGGAGTACGTGCACAACGCGCCGATGCAGCGCGCCTTCGTCTACACCAACTACACCTTCGTGGTGCGCGACATGCTCGCCAACGGCATCAATGTGCTGGCGCAGGCCGTGGCGCAACAAGACACCGCGGGCGGCCCGCGCTATTCGCTGTCCTGCAATCCGGACCTGACGCTGGATGCGATGGATGTCTTTAACGGTGGCGGGCAGAAACGTCTGTTCGTCGTCGGCTGTGTGAACCGCGCCCTGCCCTTCATGCCGAATGACGCCGACATCGGGCCCGAACGCTTCGATCTCATTGTCGATACCCCCGCCTGCACGCACCATCTCTTCGCACCGCCCAACATGAAGGTGGACGATCAGGACTACGCCATCTCCTTCTGGACCAGCAGCCTAGTCAAGGACGGCGGCACGGTGCAGGTGGGTATCGGATCGCTCGGTGACGGCATTGCCCATGCACTCATCCTGCGCGACCGGGACAACACCGCCTATCGCGATGTGCTCGCCGCCCTGCCCGGCCAGCCGGCGCGCGAGCCCGAGACCGCCTCCTTCAAGGCCGGCCTCTTTGCCTGCAGCGAGATGTTCGTCGGCGGCCTGCTGGAACTGCTCGAAGCGGGCCTGATCCGCCGCGAAGTGTTTGACGACGTGCACCTGCAGAGCCTGCTGCATCGTGGGCGCATCGGCACCGCGCCCGACGAAGCCATGATCGCCGCACTGTTCGAGGACGGCGTGATCGACAGCCCGCTCACCGCACGCAACCTGCAGTGGCTCAAGTACTGGGGCGTGTTTCACGCTGCGGTGGGGCTGGACGCGGGCGAGCTCGTCATCGAGCGCGTGGACGCCCAGGGGCAAGAGCACAGCCTGCGCATCCCCGCCCTGCCTGCCGACCCGCAAGCCCGGGCTGACATGGCCCGCCATGCCCTGGGCAGCCACCTGCGCCACGGTCATGTGCTGCAGGCCGGCTTCTTCCTCGGTCCGGAGCACTTCTACGAACGCCTGCGCGCCATGCCCAAGGCGATGCTGGACAAGATCAACATGTCGCGCATCTCCTACATCAACGGCATGCAGGGCACGGGCCACTACAGCCACGCGCTGGCCGGTCTGCAGCGCAAGGACGCGCGCTTCATCAACACCTGCATGATGGTCACTCTGCTGGGCGCCGCGGTGAGCGATGCGCTGGAAGACGGCCAGTTCATCAGCGGCGTGGGCGGGCAATACAACTTTGTGGCGCAAGGTCATGCGCTGGCCGATGCGCGCTCCATCCTCATGCTGCGCTCATGGCGTACGGACAAGGGCAAGCCCGTGTCCAACATCGTCTGGAACTACCCGCACACCACCATCCCGCGCCACCTGCGCGACATCTTCGTCACCGAATACGGCGTGGCCGACCTGCGCGGCGCCACGGATGAGGACTGCGTCAAGCGCCTGCTCGCCATCACAGACAGCCGCTTCCAGGGCGAACTCATGGCCCGCGCCAAGGCCGCCGGCAAGCTGGATCCGAGCTATCACCTGCCCGCCGAGCAGCGCCAGAACCTGCCGGAGGTGCTCAAGGCCCGCCTCGCGCCCTTCCACACCGAAGGCCTGCTGCCGGACTTCCCCTTCGGCACGGACTTCACCGAAGCCGAACTCACCGCCGCCCGCGCCCTGCAGAAGCTCAAGGCGCAGCTCTCCGAGCCCGCACAGCTGGCCAAGGCCTTTGTACGCGGTGTCGGGGCGAGTGAAGTGGAATGCGAGCCGCGGCTGCGTGCAGCGGTGGAGCGGATGGGGCTGATGGGCGGCGATCTGCCGTTGGCGGATCGAGTGGCGCGGACCTTGTTTGTGGGGAATCTGGGCTAGCTCGTGCCCGTCAATCCATCGGCACCGCACCCTGCCCCGCCTGATTGCGGCGCAGGTTGATAAATTCATTTACGGCCAGCGCGCCCAGCACCATCACACCGCCGATCAGCGTCATGAGCCCCGGGCGCTCGCCCACGAAGACCAGCGCCCAGACGATGCCGAAGATCACTTCCAGCAGGCAGAGCAGTGACAGCTCCGGCGCGGGCAAATGGCGCGCGGCCCACACCACCATCACGCAAGGCACACCGAGCTGAACCACGCCCAGCAGAGTGACCCAGAAGAAGTCCATGCCACTGGCCTTGAAGGGCGTGGCCAGCGGCAGCATGGCGAGCGCCGAGATGGCGCCGCCAATCAACACCGCGGCCGACAGGTCCACGGACTTCCCGCTCTTCTGCATGGTGACGAAGTTCACCGCCGCTGCAGCCGGGATGCCCAGGGCCACCAGAATGCCGAGCAGGTGCTTGCCACCCATGGCGCCGACGTCGGTGATGTACATGAGCGCAATGCCGCTGCAGGCCACGGCGATCACGGCCCACAGCCGCGCGCCCAGCGGCTTGCGGAACACCGCCCAGGTGAGCAACGCCGTGACCACGGGCGCGAGGCACTGGGTGATGAGCACGTTGGCCACGGTGGTCAGCGACAGCGCCATCATGAAGCAGCTGAACATGACGGCCCAGCACAGCCCGCAGATCCAGACGGTGCGCCCGGCGTCACGGATCTTGCCGATGAACTCGCGCCCCTGCGTGAGCGGCAGCAGGATGGCTACCGTGAGCGCCGCGATGAGGCTGCGCCAGAAGGTGAGCTCGAAGCCCGCCACGGCGGGTGCCTGCCGCGAGGCCACGCCGCCCAGAGACCACATGAGCGTGGCGACGATGACGACAAGGACGGCGGTGCGGTGCTGGCTGGTGGTGGACATGGTTCGTTGCGGAAGATCTTGTTGTTGTAGCGGCTGCGTCTGGGACGCTTCGATGTGTTCGCGGCGTAGCGATTGGCGGCCGTCACGCTGCGAGTTGCTCCTCCCCCTGCCGCAGGGGGTCGGGAGGGGTTTCCGTAGTTGGAGCCAACCTCACCCTAACCCTCCCCTGCATGCAGGGGAGGGAATCAGCATTCAATCGCGTGGGCTTTCCGCTTGTCCCATGCGGCTTTCCAGCCATTTTGGCCTGAAGAAGCGCATGGATGGCTGATCTTGCTTTTGTGATCCGGGCTACCTGCGCTGCACCGGCGCGTCCGCAGCGCTTCGGCTAGAGCCTAGCAAGCCACACCGGCGCTGCGGGCAGGCGATTGCACAGGGCCGCAGGCGGCGCGCGAAGACCCTGCGCTCCATGCCCGGCTTTCTGCAGCCTGTCGCAGCTTGATCGGCGAATCGCCGCGAGGGCGCTACCTTTGCGCGCTTGAGCTGGCAGTGCGCCAGCACAGGCTTCGCAGCGGCTGCAGGCCGCATGCATGACAAGGAGGATGGATATGCCATGGTTCAAGACCACGCCGCGCGCGTGGGCCACACTTGCCGGCGCGGGCCTGCTGGCTGCGGGATCGGCGCTGGCGCAGGCGCCTGCCACCAGCCCGTCTGGTGCGCCGACAACGACGGCACCGAAGCGCTACGACGTACGCGACTTCTTCTCCAACCCGCCGCAGGCCTACTTCCGGCTCAGTGAAGACGGCAAGCGCCTGGGCTTCATGGCCCCGGTACCCATGCCCGACGGCAAGGGTGGCACCGTGAGCCGCCGCAACATCCACGTGCAGGACTTGAATGGCAGCACGCCCATCGGCACCCCGCGGGTGCTGACCAAGGAGTCCGCGCGCGACATCAACAATTACTTCTGGAAGGGCAGCCGGACACTGATCTACCAAAAGGATTTTGGTGGTGATGAGAACTACCACGTGGTGGCGGTGGATGCCGTCACCGGCAAGGTGACGGATCTCACCCCCTGGGAGGGCGTGCGTGCGGAGGTGATCGACGACCTGCCGGACGACCCGCAGCACATGCTCGTCAGCCACAACAGGCGCGACAAGAATGTGTTCGACATCTACCGCGTGAACGTGGCCACGGGTGCCTCCGCTCTGGTGGGCCAGAACCCGGGTGACGTGACCGGCTGGATCACGGACCACCGCGGTCAGTTGCGCCTGGGCGTGGCCAGCCGCGGCACGGACACCGTTGTGATCCACCGCGCCGGCAATGCCGGCCAGTTCAAGGACATCATCAAGACCGACTTCAAGACTGAGGTGCAGCCGCTGTTCTTCACCGCGGACAACAAGCGCTTCTACGCCCTGTCCAACCGCGGGCGCGACAAGAAGGCGCTCGTCACGATCGACCCGGCCAGGCCGGATGCCGAGCAACTGGTCTTTGAGCGCAATGACGTGGACCTGTGGGGTGCGGTGTGGTCACGCAAGGCCAAGCGCATGACGCACGCCGAGTTCATGACCGCCAAGATGGAACGCAAGTTCTTTGACGACACGGTGGCCAAGCGCTTTGCCACCCTGGCCGCCAAGCTGCCGGGCATGGAAGTGAACCTGCAGAGCGCCACACGCGACGAGACCAAGTTCATCGTCGCCGCCTCCAGCGACATGACCGAAGGCGCCCGCTACATCTACGACGCCAAGGGCGACACCCTCACCCGCCTGGCCGTGATCAACCCGAAGATCGATCCCAAGGACATGGCGCCGATGCGGCCGACCAGCTACACGAGCCGGGATGGCCTGACGATCAACGGCTACCTGACCCTACCCGTGGGCAAGGAAGCCAGGAACCTGGCCTGCATCGTCAACCCGCACGGCGGCCCCTGGGCGCGTGATGGCTGGGGCTTCAACCCGGAGGTGCAGTTCCTGGCCAACCGCGGTTTCTGCGTGCTGCAGATGAATTTCCGCGGTTCCACGGGCTACGGCCGCAAATTCTGGGAGGCCAGCTTCAAGCAGTGGGGCCGCACCATGCAGAACGACGTGACCGACGGCGTGCAGTGGCTCATCAGCCAGGGCATTGCCGACCCCAAGCGCGTGGGCATCTATGGCGGCAGCTACGGCGGCTACACCACGCTGGCGGGCGTGACCTTCACGCCGGACCTCTATGCGGCGGCCGTGAACTATGTGGGGGTGTCCAACCTGCTGACCTTCATGAACACCATCCCGCCCTATTGGGAGCCCTGGCGCAAGCAGATGTACGAGATGGTCGGCAACCCGGAGACCGAAAAGGAGGCGCTGATGGCCGCCAGCCCCGTGTTCCACGCCGACAAGATCAAGACGCCGCTGCTCGTGGCCCAGGGCGCGCGCGACCCCCGCGTGAACAAGGCCGAGAGCGACCAGATCGTCGAGGCCCTGCGCAAGCGCGGCGTGGATGTGGAGTACATGGTCAAGGACAACGAGGGCCACGGCTTCCAGAATGAAGAGAACAAATTCGAGTTCTACGGCGCCATGGAGCGCTTCTTTGTGAAGCACCTCAAGCCGTGAACACTTGAAGGCGACGCAGGCTGCGGCCTGCAGAAAAGCAAAGGGCGCTGATGAACTCAGCGCCCTTTGTCATGGCAGGTCGAAAGTGCTTTCCGCTTGTCCCGCAAGGCTTTCCAGCCATTTTGGCCTGAAGAACCGCATGAAATGGGCTTCTAGCGAATCAAGTCTGGGCTGCAGAGTTGCCGCGAGTCTCCCCTGAAGGAAACGAAGGGGCTTGATCAACAGCCGCAGGCAGAGCGCGAAGCTCCTCAAGCAGCTTCACGCTCAGCCTTCTTCCGTTCGTGTTCCTTCAAATGGCGCTTGCGCAGACGGATGCTCTTGGGTGTGACTTCCACCAGCTCATCGTCCGAGATGAACTCCACGGCGTACTCCAGCGTGAGCTGGATCGGCGGCACGAGGCGCACGGCTTCGTCGGTGCCGGAGGCGCGCACGTTGGTGAGCTGCTTGCCCTTGATGGGGTTGACCACGAGGTCGTTGTCCCGGCTGTGGATGCCGATGATCATGCCCTCGTACAGCGCTTCGCCCGGGCTGACGAACATGCGGCCGCGGTCCTGCAGCTTCCACAGCGCATAGGCCACGGCTTCGCCGTCGTCCTGGGTGATCAGCACGCCGTTGCGGCGCTCGCCGACGATGCCCTCGCGCACCGGCGCGTAGCCGTCAAACACGTGGCTCATCAGGCCGGTGCCGCGCGTCATTGACAGGAACTCGCCCTGGAAGCCGATCAGGCCGCGGGCCGGAATGCGGTACTCCAGGCGCGTGCGGCCGCGGCCGTCGCTTTCCATGTTGGCCAGCTCGCCCTTGCGCTCGCCCAGGGCCTGCATCACGGCGCCCTGGTGGTCGTCTTCCACGTCCACCGTCAGGGCCTCGATCGGCTCCTGCTTCACACCGTCGATCTCGCGGAACACCACGCGCGGGCGGCTGACGGCCAGCTCGTAGCCTTCACGGCGCATGTTTTCCACGAGGATGGTGAGGTGCAGTTCCCCGCGGCCGGAGACCTCGAACACGGTGTCGTCGCCCGTGTCCTTCACGCGCAGGGCCACGTTGCTATTCAGCTCCTTGGTCAGGCGGTCGCGGATCTGGCGGCTGGTGACGAACTTGCCTTCACGGCCGGCCAGAGGCGAGGTGTTGACCATGAAGTTCATGGTGAGCGTGGGCTCGTCCACGGCAATCATCGGCAGGGGCTCGGGCGTGTCCACGGCGCACAGCGTGACGCCGATGCCGATGTCCTCGATGCCGTTGATCAGCACGATGTCGCCGGCCAGGGCCTCGTCGGCCAACTCGCGCTCCAGACCGCGGAACTTGAGCACCTGGTTGATCTTGCGCGTGACGACGCTGCCATCCACCGGGTTGCACAGGGCCACGGGCTGGCCGGGCTTGATGCGGCCGCGGTTCACGCGGCCAATGCCGATGCGGCCCACATAGCTGTTGTAGTCCAGCGAGCAGATCTGGAACTGCAGGGGGCTGTCCACGTCGTCATCCCGCGTCGGCACGCGGTCCACGATCATCTGGAACAGCGGGTCCATGGTGCCGCTGCGCACGTCTTCGGTCAGGCCGGCAAAGCCGTTCAGGCCCGAGGCATAGACGATCGGGAAGTCGAGCTGCTCCTCGGTGGCACCGAGCTTGTCGAAGAGCTCGAAGGTCGAGTTGATGGCGTAGTCCGGCCGCGCGCCCGGGCGGTCGATCTTGTTGATCACGACGATGGGCTTCAAACCCAGGGCCAGCGCCTTCTTGGTCACGAAGCGCGTCTGCGGCATCGGGCCTTCCACGCTGTCCACCAGCAGCAGCACGCCATCCACCATGGAGAGCACTCGCTCCACTTCACCGCCGAAGTCTGCGTGCCCCGGGGTGTCGACAATGTTGATGTGGTAGCCGTTCCACTGCACCGCGCAGTTCTTGGCCAGGATCGTGATGCCACGTTCCTTTTCGAGGTCGTTGCTGTCCATCACGCGCTCGGCCACCTTTTCGTTCTCGCGGAAGGTGCCGCTCTGGCGCAGGAGCTGGTCCACGAGCGTGGTCTTGCCGTGGTCCACGTGGGCGATGATGGCGATGTTGCGTAGCTGGCGGGACATGGGAGGCCTATCTCAGTCTTTCAGGTTCAAAACTCGGGTGGGCTGCAAGCGGCGCTGAGAAAGCGTGCCGATGCCAAGAAATCCATCCGGCCCGTACATACGCACGGTGCCGTCAAAGTCGTCATTGATGATCAGGCGCTGCCCCTGGCGCACCCGATCCCGTTCGTTTTCGCTCAGACGCACGGCATGCAAGCCCTGCGCCAGGCTATCCACGGGCGCGAGCAAAGCTGCGGGATTCTGCGCCGCAGACAATTGCTCCAGCGTGACAGCATCCGCCACGCTCAGCGGGCCGACCTGCGTGCGGTACAGCGCGGTCAGGTGCGCGCCGCAGCCCAGTGCCTCGCCAATGTCTTCGGCCAGAGTCCGGATGTAGGTGCCCTTGCTGACGTGGCAGCGCAGTACCGCGCTATCCGGCGTCTGGCTGAGCACGTCGATGGCATGGATCTGCACCCGGCGCGCCGCCCGCTCAACTTCTATTCCCTTGCGCGCCAGTTCGTACAGCGCCACACCGCCCTGCTTGAGCGCCGAGTGCATGGGGGGCACCTGGTCAATCGGGCCGACGAAGCGCTCGCAGGCAAGCTGCAGGGCCTTCTGGTCGTGCGTGACCTCACGCGTGGCGATCACTTCACCCTCGGCATCCCCCGTGCTGGTCTTGATGCCGAAGCGCACGCTGGCTTCGTAGGTCTTGTCTGCATCCAGCAGGTCCTGCGAGAACTTTGTAGCCTCGCCAAAGCACAGCGGCAGCAGGCCGTGCGCTTCCGGATCGAGCGTGCCGGTGTGGCCCGCCTTCCTGGCGCGCAGGATCCGCCTCGCCTTCTGCAGCGCATCATTGCTGGACAAGCCGCGCGGCTTGTTCAGCAGGAGCACGCCGTGGACCGCCACCCGCTCCACACGCCGGGCGGGAATGGCCGGGCGCGTGGAAAGAGTGGCTTCCATGCGCTAGTCCTGTGCCTTGTCCTTGACCGCCTGATCGATCAGCTCGGAGAGATGCGCTCCGCGGGCGATCGACTGGTCGTGGATGAAGTGCAGCTCAGGGGTCTGGAAGATCGACAGGCGGCGGCCGAGCTCGCGGCGCAGATAGCCACGTGCAGCGTTCAGGCCGGCAATGACTTCATCGATCTTGGCATCCTCGGCCAGGGTCGTGAAATAGACCTTGGCGTGGGAATAGTCAGGCGAAACCTCGACCCCGGTCAGGGTGATGAGGCCGATGCGCGGGTCCTTGACCTCGAACTGCAGCAGCTCGGCCAGATCGCGCTGGATCTGGTCGCCGACCCGTAGGGGTCTGCCGCCGGTCTTGGGCTTATTGCGCATCGGGTGTTCATCGGGCTGCGCGCATCAGAGCGTGCGGGCCACTTCCTTGACTTCGAAGACCTCGAGCTGATCGCCCTCGGAGATGTCGTTGTTGTTCTTGAGCGAGAGACCGCACTCGAAACCGGCCTTGACCTCGCGCACGTCGTCCTTGAAGCGGCGCAGGCTGTCGAGCTCGCCCGTCCAGATGACCACGTTGTTGCGCAGCAGGCGCACCTGTGCGCCCCGCTTGATGAGACCATCGAGCACCATGCAACCCGCCACCTTGCCGACCTTGGAGACGCTGATGACCTGGCGGATCTCCACCAGACCCAGCACTTCTTCCTTCTTCTCGGGCGCGAGCATGCCGGACAGTGCAGCCTTCACGTCATCCACGGCGTCGTAGATGATGTTGTAGTAGCGGATGTCGATGCCGTTGTTCTCGGCCAGCTTGCGCGCACCAGCATCGGCACGCGTGTTGAAGCCGATGATGACGGACTTCGTGGCGATGGCCAGGTTGACGTCGCTCTCGGAAATGCCGCCCACCGCGCTGAACGCGATCTGGACCTGCACTTCGTCGTTGGCCAGCTTGCCCATGGCATGCGCAATGGCTTCCTGCGAACCCTGCACATCGGCCTTGATGATGAGCGTGAGGTTCTTCTTGGCGCCGTCGCCCATGTTCTGGAACATGTTTTCCAGCTTGGCGGCCTGTTGCTGTGCAAGCTTGGTGTCGCGGAACTTGCCCTGGCGGAACAGCGCGATTTCGCGCGCCTTGCGCTCATCGCCCAGCACCATGAGTTCGTCACCGGCGGCCGGCACTTCGGTCAGGCCCTGAATTTCCACGGGGATGGACGGGCCGGCTTCCTGTGTGGGCTTGCCGTTTTCGTCCAGCATGGCGCGCACACGGCCGAAACTGGCGCCGGCGAGCACGACGTCACCGCGCTTGAGGGTGCCGCTTTGCACCAGCACCGTGGCGACCGGGCCCTTGCCCTTGTCCAGACGGCTTTCGATCACCAGACCCTTGGCCGGCGCATCCTTGGGTGCCGTGAGTTCCAGCACCTCGGCCTGCAGCAACACGTTTTCAAGCAGGTCATCGATGCCCTGACCGGTCTTGGCAGACACGGGCACGAAGGGCGAGTCGCCGCCGTACTCTTCGGGCACCACTTCCTCAGCCACCAATTCCTGCTTGACGCGGTCCGGGTTGGCTTCGGGCTTGTCGATCTTGTTCATCGCGACCACGATCGGCACACCGGCGCTCTTGGCATGGCGGATGGCTTCCTTGGTCTGGGGCATGACGCCGTCATCAGCAGCGACCACCAGGATCACGATGTCGGTGGCCTTGGCACCGCGGGCACGCATGGCCGTGAAGGCCTCGTGACCCGGGGTGTCGAGGAAGGTGACCACGCCGCGCGGCGTGTCCACGTGATAGGCACCGATGTGCTGCGTGATGCCGCCGGCTTCGCCCGCAGCGACCTTGGCGCGGCGGATGTAGTCCAGCAGCGAGGTCTTGCCGTGGTCGACGTGACCCATCACGGTCACGACCGGCGGACGCGGCAGGGACTCGAACTCGCTCGTGGTCTCTTCTTCGGTCAGGAAGGCTTCCGGATCATCCAGCTTGGCCGCGATCGCCTTGTGGCCGAGCTCCTCGACCACGATCATTGCGGTGTCCTGGTCCAGCACCTGGTTGATGGTGACCATCTGGCCCATCTTCATCAGGGACTTGATCACCTCGGCAGCCTTCACGGCCATCTTGTGCGCGAGATCGCCCACGCTGATGGTCTCGGGCACGTGCACTTCGCGAACGATTGGCTCGGCGGGCATGTTGGCACGCTGGTCATCGCCGCGATCATCGCCTCGACGGCCACCCTTGCCCCGGCCACCGCCCGCACGCCAGCCATCGCGGCCAGCAGGGGTCGCGGGCTTTCCGGCGGGTTTCTTGCCGCGGGCGCCGTCTGCAGACCAGCTCGAGGACAGTTCGCCCGCCTTGAGGGTCTTGGTCTTGGTGCCCGGCTTGTCATCCTTCTTGACCTCTTCGGTCCCGGCTGCCTTCGCAGGCTTGTGCAGGGTGCCCGAAATCGGTGCAGACGCAGGAGCGGGGGCTTCAGGCGCCTTGACGATCTTCTTGGGCGCCGCCATGAGCTGGCGGATGCCAGCCGCTTCAGCCTCGGCACGCTTGCGCGCGTCATCGCGGCGCTTGCGCTCGTCCTCCTCGGCCTTCGCGCGGGCTGCGGCCACTTCGGCGGCACTCGGTTCTGCGGGAACAGGCGCAGCCACCGCTTCAATCGGCGCGGGCTCTGCAGCCGGGGCAGCTTCAGCAGGTGCATCGGCCTGGGCCGCGGCTGCACTGGCCTGTGCCTCGCGCTGGCGCTGCGCTTCGCGCGCAGCCTCCTCGGCTTCCGCGCGAGCGCGGGCCTCGGCCTCCTGGCGTGCGATCAGCTCGGCCTGGCGGCGCGCTTCATCTTCACGGCGGACGCGCTCCTCATCAGACACGACGGGTGCGGCCGGGGCTGCAACGGGAGCCTCGACAGGCACCGCAACCGTTTCGGTGGCGTCACGCTTGACGAGCACGCGCTTCTTGCGAACCTCCACCTGAATGGTGCGGGCTTTGCCGGTGGCGTCTGCCTGCTTGATCTCGGTGGTCTGCTTGCGCGTGATCGTGATGCGCTTCTTATCCTCGCCGGAGGACCCATGCGCCTTGCGCAGGCTGTCGAGCAGCTGTGTCTTGTCCGACTCAGCCAGCAGATCATCCGCCGCTGCCTTGGAGACGCCGGCGGCCTTGAGCTGTTCGAGCAGCACAGGAACCGAGAGCTTCAGTTCGCTGGCGAGTTGGGCGACGGTGGTACTTGCCATTCAGTCCTCAGAATCTTTCAGGGTGCGGACACTCGGGTGGCCGGCAATCAGCTCCAGCTCTGGCGAGCCTGGATGATCATGTTCTTGGCGGCTTCCTCGCCCACACCAATGGCTTCATTCAATTCTTCGCTATCCAACTCGGCGAGGTCCTCGATGAGGTAGACGCCGATGTCCGCCAGCTTGGGCAACATGTCCGCGGTCAGACCCTCGATGCCGAGAAGGTCGGTCTTGCCTGCGCCCGTCTCGAGCGACTCTTCCTGCGCGAGGGCCTGCGTCAGGAGCGCGTCACGCGCGCGATTGCGCAGCTCATTGACCGTGTCTTCGTCAAAGGCCTCGATCGCCAGCATCTCGTTGATGGGCACGTAGGCCACTTCCTCGAGACCCGTGAAGCCTTCGTCCACGAGAATGCCTGCAACTTCCTCGTCCACATCAAGCTTGTCCACGAAGAGCTTGACTACACGATCGCGCTCGGCAGTCTGCTTGGTTGCGGACTCGTCGGCAGTCATGATGTTGATCTGCCAACCGGTCAGTTCGGAGGCCAGACGCACGTTCCGACCGCCAACGCCGATAGCCACGGCGAGTTCATCTTCGTTGACGACCACGTCCATCGCGTGCTTTTCCTCGTCCACAACGATGGACTGCACGTTGGCAGGAGCCAGCGCGCCGATCACGAACTGGGCCGGATCTTCGCTCCACAGCACGATGTCCACACGCTCGCCGCCCAGCTCGCCTGTGACGGCCTGAACGCGCGAACCGCGCACACCCACGCAGGTGCCGATCGGGTCGATGCGACGGTCGCTCGTGGTCACGGCGATCTTGGCGCGCACGCCGGGGTCGCGGGCCGCCGACTTGATCTGCAGCAGGCCCTGCTCCATCTCGGGCACTTCGAGGCGGAATAGTTCAATGATGAATTCCGGTGCCGTGCGCGACAGCTCGACCTGCTGGCCACGCGCGGTGCGATCCACCTTGCCGATGTATGCGCGCACTCGGTCGCCAATGCGCAGGTTCTCCTTGGGGATCATCTGGTCACGGCGCAGGCGAGCTTCGACCTTGCCGATTTCGACAATCGAGTCACCACGGTCCATGCGCTTGACCATGCCGGTGCCAATCTTCTCGCCGCGCTCGAGGAAGTCGTTGAGGATCTGTTCCTTCTCGGCGTCGCGGATGCGCTGCAGGATCACCTGCTTGGCAGCCTGGGCGCCAATGCGGCCGAACTCGACGTCATCGAGTTGCTCTTCGACGTGGTCGTCCAGATCGATTTCGGGCAGCTGTGAACGCGCTTCGGACAGCGCCATCTGCGCCGAAGGATTCTCGACGGCGTCATCGGCCACAACCTGCCAGCGGCGGAATGCATCGAACTCGCCGGAATCCCGGTCGATCGAGACGCGCACATCCACTTCGGGATCGGTAAAGCGCTTCTTTGTCGCCGAAGCCAGGGCGGTCTCCAGGGCACCGAAGACCACTTCCTTGCTGACATTCTTCTCGCGCGCCAGTGCGTCCACGAGCATCAGCACTTCACGATTCATTTCCTGCCCTTCCCAAAATCGAGCGCCGGGTTGAGGTTCGCACGCTCAATGTCCGACAGAACAAAATCCAAAACCTGCTCGGTGCCATCCTTGCCCTTGAAGACCAGCGCGAGCTTCGCGTCAGGCCCTTCACCCTCGGGAGTCTGCAGCACACCTTCGAAATTCTTGCGACCTGCCAGCGGCACGCGCAGCTTGAGCACGGCGTTTTCCCCTGCAAACCGCACGAAGTCCGTCAGCTTCTTCAGCGGACGATCCACACCGGCCGAACCGACTTCCAGACGCGCGTAGTCGATGCCTTCGACCATGAACACATTGGTCAGCTGCCGGCTGACGCGCTCGCAGTCTTCAATCCTGATCCGCTCGCCACTGTCGTCTGCCCGATCGATGGTGATGCGCAGCAGGCCGCGGCCGGCGCGCTCGGCATCCACGAGCTCATAGCCCATCGGCGCAATCGTCGATTCAACAAGTTGGGTCAGGTCGGCCATCGATATCCACTCGGCACTGCTACAGCATCAAAACGCGCGCCAGAAAAAAAAATGGGCCGGAAGGCCCAATTTCAGGCGGCTTCTACGCCGGCTGCATCAGGCGCGAATCACGCCTGAACAGCCAACTGAGCCATCAGCAGTAGCTAATCCTTTGAATTATAAGGAATTCTGCCTGGAAGCTCAAAGCGCCACTGCAAATTGATTCACCGCCTGTGCGCCGGACGCTGCTCAGCCCTCCGAAGGCGCAGGTGGACCTGAACCGCCAGCGCCGCCCTTGCCGCCACGGCGTCCACCGCGGCGCCGATTGCGCGACTTGGGCTGCGGCTGTTGCGAGGCGCCATCCACAGCGGCCGCCGTCTTGCCGGGCTGCGGCCCTCGGCGGGGCGCGCCATTGCCCTGGGGTCGATTGCCGCCGGCCTTCTTGCCTGGCCGTCCAGGCTTGCCACCGCCGCCCTGCTTTGGGCCCGCGGGCCGATTGCGCCCTCCGGGCGCGGCGCCGGGCTGGCCCATGCCGCTCATCCAGGCGTCCGGATTGATGTTCAAGGCATGGCTCGTCAGCATGACATGGCCGGCTTCATTGTGCGTCGCAAGGAACTTCTCGCGACGACCGCGCGGCTTCGGTGGCTGGTAATCCATCCGGTTGCCGTCCTCTTCGTCGGGCTCCGATTTCGGCTTCGGGCCGAGCCCCAGTTCGGACTGCAGTGCGCGACAGGTGTCCGCATCCAGCTCCATCCACTGTCCGCGCTTCAGACGCGGTGGCAGCACAAAGCCGCCAAAGCGAATGCGGATCAGCCGGCTGACCGGCAGATTGACCGCGTCGAACATGCGGCGCACCTCACGATTTCGTCCTTCGCTGATGACGACACGTGCCCATTGGTTCGCGCCCTCGCCGCCGGCGCTCTCGATGCTCGCGAACTTGGCCGGACCGTCATCGAGCTGCACGCCGGTCAACAGCTGGTTGCGCTGCTCCTCGGTCATTTCGCCGAGAAAGCGCACCGCATACTCGCGCTCCAGACCGAAGCGTGGATGTGCCAGACGGTTGACGATCTCGCCGGAGTTGGTGAACACCAGCAGACCTTCGGTGTTGAAGTCCAGCCGGCCCACGGACATCCACTTGCCGGTCTTCACACGCGGCAGCACATCAAAGACACGCGGGCGCTTGTTCGGATCATCATGCGAGACGATTTCACCTGCAGGCTTGTGATAGAGGACGACGCGCGGCGGCCGGGTGAGGTCCTTGCGCATGATCTGCTTGCCATTGATGCGGATCGTGTCGGACGGCAGAACGCGCTGGCCGATATGGGCGGGCTCACCATTCACCGAAATGCGTCCGGCGAGGATCAGTTCCTCCATCTCTCGGCGCGACCCGATGCCTGCATCCGCCAGCACCTTGTGCAGCTTGGGAGCCTCATCGGGATTGAGCGCACCCTTGTTGACGATTGCATCAAAAGCTCGGCCTGCAGCGGCAGGCGGTGGGTCACCTTCGTCAGATGCGCCCGCTTGGGCGCTGCTGTCTGCCCCTTGATGTGGGGGACGTGCATCGCGATCGCCACGACCGCGCTTGCCGCCGCGTCGGCTCCGATGTCGCCGGCGCGCGCCACCACCTTCGCCGGGTTGGGCGCCGTCTGACTGGGCAGCTGGGCTGCTCTCGGCAGTCTGCGACGGATTCTTGATCTGTGGATCGTTATCGCTCATGGGCGTTCTTCCTGGGGCGGCGTCGAAGCCGCAGACTCACTCTGGCCCGCTTTCGCGCCAGGGCCGGCGTCCGGTGCGGAAGGCACAGTAACTGGCGCGATGAGCTCGGGTTCGGCGATCGTGGAATCGATCGAAAGCTCGGCTGCCGCCGCCGGGGCTTCAGCGCCCGGAGCATGCGTGATGTCGGACGATTCATCCGCCCCATCGCCTTGCTGTGAAGAATCCGAACTCGCGTCGATCTCGGCGACCGCATCACTCGCAACGCCCACCGCGGGTCCGTCAAAGTCGATCATCTGCTGGCCTGGCATGGGCAGGGCGGGGACAGCTCCGTCGTCACCCAGTGCCGGCAGTTCACTCAATGAAGCCAGGCCAAGGTCATCGAGGAACAGCTTGGTCGTGCCAAACAAGGCCGGGCGGCCGGGCGTGTCGCGGTGACCAATCGTCTCGATCCACCCACGGTCCTCCAGGGTCTTCACCACGGTGGCCGCCACGGTCACGCCGCGAATGTCCTCGATGTCGCCGCGCGTTACCGGCTGGCGGTAGGCGATGATCGCAAGCGTCTCCAGCACCGCGCGCGAGTAGCGCGGCGCCCGCTCTGGATTGAGCCGGTCAAGATACTCGCGCATCTCGGGCCGCGTCTGGAAGCGCCAGCCGCTGGCCAATCCGATCAACTCCACACCCCGCCCAGACCATTCCTGGCGTAGTTCCTCAAGCACAAAGCGGACCGTGTCCGCGCCAATCTCGTCGTCAAACAGCTTGCGCAGCTCGGCGATTGGCATGGGCTGCTGGGCAACCAGCAGCGCCGTCTCGATGACGGTCTTGGCGTGCAGTGTCGTCATGAATTGCGGCGCGCCTGGTCAGCGCACCAGAGAGCAGGTTTGTGAGTCATCCCGGAGACGGCGGGCCTGGGCTTCAAGCATGGTCCGGCCGTGCTTTGCCGGCGGTGCAACGCACTCGCGGGCCAAACGCATCGATACCCTGAGCCCTGTGCGTCCCGCCCGGCGCACTCGCGCGCGACGCATGGCGGGAGAACATGGCAAAAGGCCCGCGTATCGCGGGCCCTCTTGATCGACACCTGTACTGGCCATGCGCCGATCTGAATGTGGTTGCGAGGGCAGGATTTGAACCTACGACCTTTGGGTTATGAGCCCAACGAGCTACCAGACTGCTCCACCTCGCGTCGAGACAAAGACTATATCGCATATCGACGCAGCGCACAAACGAGCAGGCGTGCCAGGCAGTGCAGTCTGACGGGTTTAGAGCAGGGCCTCAATGTCCTTTGCAATCGCGCCGGGCTCGGTGGTCGGGGCGTAGCGCTCCTTCACAGCACCTTCGCGATCAACCAGGAACTTTGTGAAGTTCCACTTGATGCCTTCACTCCCGAGCAAGCCGGGTGCGGACTTTTTCAGGAAACTGAACAGCGGATGGGCATTGCCGCCGTTGACCTCGATCTTCTCGAACATCGGGAAGCTCACGCCGTAGTTGCGCTCGCAGAAGCTTGCGATTTCCTCGGCGCCGCCCGGCTCCTGGTGGCCAAACTGGTCACAAGGGAACCCGAGCACGACCAACCCGCGGTCCTTGTACTTGTCGTGCAGTTCCTGTAAGCCCTTGTACTGCGGAGTGAAGCCGCACTTGCTGGCGGTGTTCACCACAAGCAGCACCTTCCCGCGGTACTGGGCGAGGTCGGCTGGGCTGCCGTCGAGCAGCTTGGCGGAAAAATCGTAGGCAGTGCTCATGAAGGGCTGACGCGCTCTCAGACAATGGAAAGGTGGCCCACGCCGAGCGAGGGGTCGCGCTGCGCGAGTTTGGATTCAAGCTTGATGCGCAGACGAAGGTCATTGACGCTGTCGGCATTGCGCAGCGCGTCTTCGTAGCTGATCTTGCCGTCTTCAAAGAGGTCGAACAGATGCTGGTCGAAGGTCTGCATGCCCAGTTCGCGCGAACGCTTCATCACGTCCTTGATCTCGCCCACCTCGCCCTTGAAGATCATGTCGGAGATCAGCGGCGAGTTGATCAGGATTTCGCAGGCCGCGGCACGGCCCTTGGAATCCTTCAGCGGGATCAGTCGCTGGGAAATCATGGCGCGCAGGTTCAGTGACAGGTCCATCAGCAACTGCTGGCGCTTTTCTTCAGGGAAGAAGTTGATGATCCGGTCGATGGCCTGGTTGGAGTTGTTGGCGTGCAGCGTGGCCATGCATAGGTGGCCGGTTTCAGCGAAGACGATGGCGTTTTCCATCGTGTCCTTGTCGCGGATTTCGCCGATCTGGACGACATCGGGCGCCTGACGCAGGGCGTTCTTCAGTGCGGCTTCCCAGGATTCCGTATCGACCCCGACTTCACGCTGCGAAATGATGCAGTTGGCGTGCGGGTGCACGAACTCGATCGGGTCCTCGATCGTGATGATGTGGCCGTGCGTGGTTTCGTTGCGGTGACGCAGCATCGCAGCCATCGAGGTGGACTTGCCCGAACCCGTGGCACCCACGAGCAGGACGATGCCGCGCTTGGCCATCACGATGTCCTTGAGCTGCGGCGGCAGACCCATCCCCTCGACCGTCGGAATGTTGGCCGGAATGGTCCGCAGCACCATGCCCACCATGCCCTGCTGCACGAAGGCGTTGCAGCGGAAGCGGCCGATGCCCGAGGGGTTGATGGCGAAGTTGCACTCCATCTTGTTTTCGAACTCGGCAGCCTGCTTGTCGTTCATGATGGCACGCGCCAGTTCGGCGGTGTGCACATGCGTGAGCGCCTGGTTGGAGACCGGCACCACGCGGCCGTCGATCTTGAACGCCGGTGGGAAGGCGGCGGTGATGAAGAGGTCCGAGCCACGCTTCTGAAGCATGAGCTTCAGCAGGTCGTGCATGAACTTGGTGGCCTGATCGCGTTCCATGTGCGGTCCAGTACTGCTAAGGGAGGGTGAGGCTCAGGCGCGCGTGCTGCGCGCGTCTGAGCGCGTGAACGGGAGCGCGAGGCTCAGCCGAAGTTTTCCTTGTTCTGGGCGTAGACGCGCGCTTCCTCGGCGCTGACCACATTGCGGCGCACGAGATCGAGCAGGCACTGGTCCAGGGTCTGCATGCCGAACTGCTGGCCAGCCTGGATCATGGAGTACATCTGCGCGACCTTGGCCTCGCGGATGAGGTTGCGGATGGCGGGGGTGCCGATCATGATTTCGTGTGCAGCCACGCGGCCCGAGCCGTCCTTGGTCTTGAGCAGGCTCTGCGAGATCACCGCACGCAGGGATTCGGACAGCATCGCGCGGACCATGTCCTTTTCCGCGGCGGGGAACACATCGATGATGCGGTCGATGGTCTTGGCGGCCGACGACGTATGCAGGGTGCCGAACACCAAGTGGCCCGTTTCCGCAGCGGTGAGTGCCAGGCGGATGGTTTCGAGGTCGCGCAGCTCACCGACGAGGATCACGTCAGGGTCTTCGCGCAGCGCGGAGCGCAGCGAGTTGTTGAACGAGAGCGTGTGCGGGCCGACTTCGCGCTGGTTGATCAGACACTTCTTGCTCTCGTGCACGAATTCGATCGGATCTTCGACGGTGAGGATGTGACCGAAAACGTTGTCATTGATGTGGTTGACCATCGCGGCCAGGGTGGTGGACTTGCCCGAGCCCGTGGGGCCGGTCACGAGCACGATGCCGCGCGGCTGCATCGACATGTCCTGGAAGATGCGCGGTGCATTCAGGTCCTGCAGCGTGAGCACCTTGGACGGAATCGTCCGGAACACCGCACCGGCGCCACGGTTCTGCACGAAGGCATTGACGCGGAAGCGCGCCAAGCCCGGGATCGAGAACGAGAAATCGCACTCGAAGATCTCTTCGTACTGCTTGCGCTGGGCATCGTTCATGATGTCATAGATCATGCGATGCACGTCTTCGTGGGTGAGCGCCGGCAGGTTGATGCGCCGCACGTCGCCATGCACGCGGATCATGGGTGGCAGCCCGGCCGACAGGTGCAGGTCGGAAGCCTTGTTCTTGACCGAGAAGGCCAGCAGTTCGGTGATATCCATACAATTCTCCGCTGGGGTGCAGCACCTGCCTGATCCCTCTGTCAGGCGTTGCGACCAGCCTCTTGGCGATTGAGGGCTGCACTGGCTGGTTGCCGTGCGGGCCTCACCGCAGATTAAGCGCGATTGCCGCCCGCATCATGAACGTCGGGCCGTGCACCGCATGGGACACGTGACGAAGTGAGCGAGGAAGAAGCTCACAAAGCACTTTAAGCATCTGGATTATCTGCTTGACTTCTAAAGAGTTGCAACAGCGCCTGTTTGCAGTAGGGCAACGCATTGAAAGCGCCGCAACACAGGCGGGCCGGCCGCCCCACGCCGTGCGCCTGCTGGCGGTGAGCAAGACGTTTGGCGTTGAGGCAGTGGCTCAGGCTGTGGCCGCAGGGCAACGGGCCTTTGGCGAGAACTATGTGCAGGAGGGTGTGGAGAAGATCGCGCAAGCCTGTGCGCTGGGCCTGCCGCCGCTGGAATGGCACTTCATCGGCCCCCTGCAGAGCAACAAGACGCGCCCCGTGGCCGAGCACTTTGACTGGGTGCACAGCGTGGACCGCCTGAAGATCGCCCAGCGCCTCTCCGAGCAGCGCCCGGAGGGCCTTGCGCCTCTGCGACTGCTGATCCAGGTGAATGTGGACGGCGAAGCCACCAAGAGCGGCTGCGCTGTGGACGAGGTGCGGGCCTTGGCGCAGGCCGTGGCCACCCTGCCCCGCGTGCAGTTGCGCGGGCTGATGTGCATTCCGGACCCTTCGCGACCGGCGGAGCAGCGCCGTGCGCCGTTCAAGGCCCTCGCCGCGCTGCTGGCCGAGCTGAACGCCGCCGGTCTGGCGCTTGATACCCTGTCGATGGGCATGAGCGACGACCTGGATGACGCCGTGGCTGAGGGCGCGACCATCGTGCGCGTGGGTTCGGCGATCTTCGGCGCACGCCCCCCCAAGGCGCCGGCCGCCTGAGGGTGAGCACGCATGGGCTATGTCGGCCGATTTGCGCCCTCGCCCACCGGGCCGCTGCATGCCGGCTCGATCGTCGCGGCGTTGGCCAGCTGGCTGGATGCGCGGGCGCACGGCGGCCGCTGGCTGCTGCGCATCGACGACCTCGACGCCCAGCGCTGCGACCCGGCACACACCCGCACGATCCTCGCCCAGCTCGATGCGCTGCATCTGCGGCCCGATGGCGAGGTGAGCGACCAGCAGCGGCGCACGGCCGCCTATGCCGCCGCATTCGCGCAGCTTGAAGCGGCGGGCCACACCTTTGGTTGCGCCTGCAGCCGCAAGATGCTGGCGGACTCCGGCGCGCGGGTGGGGGCGAGCGGCGAGCTGGTGTATCCGGGCACGTGCCGCAGCGACACGGGGGGCCGCGAGCCGCGAGCCTGGCGCGCGCGCGTTGGGCAGGCCGTGGTGGCATTCACCGACCGCGCGGCGGGCGAGCAGCGCGAACACCTGGCCGAGACCTGCGGCGACTTTGTGCTCAAGCGCGCCGACGGCCCCTACAGCTACCACCTCGCCTGCGTGGTGGACGACGCCGCCGTCGGTGTGACCGACGTGGTGCGCGGCGCCGATCTGCTGGCCGTGACACCCCGCCAGATCTGGCTGGCGCAGCAGCTCGGCCTGCCCGTGCCGCGCTACCTGCACGTGCCGGTGGTCCTGGCGGCCGACGGCCAGAAGCTCAGCAAGCAGACGGGCGCGGCCGCCGTGGACACGCGGGATGCCACCGCGGTGCTGCGCGAGGCCACGCGACACTTGGCGCTCGGCGAGCTGCAGGGTCCGACCGCGAACGAGCTCTTGAGCCAGGCAATCGCAGCTTGGGCAAGTCGATGGCCTTGATTTTCAACGTTTGATTGAAAAACGATCGATTTGAGCGTTTATTTATCAATCAAGGTTGAAAGTAGCCATCTGCCACTTTCCGCAGTTGCAGCGCGGATCTCGGGGCATTCTCAAGGGTGAAAATGATCGATGCATCTCACGCTGATGCGTGAATTCGAAGAGACCCGCTCACGGCAACGGTATTTTCAAACAATGTTTGAATAGAGCGAGTAGAAGTACCGCTTTATCAACGTTTGCTTGGAGATACCGAACAGCGGCTTTCCGCATGCCCCGTGCGGATCCCGGCCTGAATGACACACCGAAACGTGGTGGTGCATCTCATGCCGAATGCTTGCAAGGGGATGGCGCTCCGGACCTGAGCACCCGAAGCGCGGCGTGGCCGCGCCGGGTCGATCAGCTCTTGCGGCCGCCGAGCAGTGCAGCCACGGGGCGGCGCACGCGGGGCGCGCCGGGCTTGGTGCCGGAGGCCGCAGGCGTGCCGGCCGCGCTGCCGTCCACGGGGGCGCTGGGCTCGTAAGGCTGGGTGAAGAAGGGGTCCACGGGCGCGGGGCGCGGGGTGTAGCTGCTGCGGCCGCCATAGGCGTCACCGCGGCTGCGTCCGCCCTCGCGAGAGCTGTCTCGGGCGCTGTCACGGTCGCGGCCGTAACGCTCGCCGCGCTCGCCACGATCACTACGCTCGCCAAAGCCGTCTTCGCGAGGACGGCGCGGGCGCGAGGGCGTCCAGGTGGCCACTTCCACGGAGCGGTTGATGAGCTTTTCGATCTGCGCGAAGTTGCGCGAATCGCCTGGGGTGACCAGGGTCAGCGCGCGGCCGTGCATGCCGGCGCGGCCGGTGCGGCCGATGCGGTGCACATAGTCTTCGGGGTTGAAGGGCACATCGAAATTGATGACGCAGGGCAGCTCGGCAATGTCCAGGCCGCGGGCGGCGACGTCTGTGGCCACGAGGACCTCGACCTTGCCGTCCTTGAAGGCCTGCAGCGCGGCAAGGCGCTCGTTCTGCGACTTGTCGCCATGGATGGCATCGGCCGCAAAGCCTTCCTTTTCCAGGAAGCGGGCCAGGCGACCGGTCTCGAGCTTGCTGTTGGAGAAGACGATGACCTGGCGCGGGTCTTCGGCGCGCAGCAGGTCCACCAGGCAGCTGCGCTTGTCGTCCTCACTTACCGCGTAGATGCGCTGGGTGATGTTGGTGGCCGTGGCGTTCTGGCGCGCGACTTCGACCGTCACCGGGTTCTTCTGAAAGCTGGCGGCCAGCTTGCGGATCTCCGGTGAGAAAGTGGCCGAGAACAACAGCGTCTGGCGCTGCTTGGGCAACAGGTTCACGATCCGCTGCAGGTCGGGCAGGAAGCCCATGTCCAGCATGCGGTCGGCCTCATCCAGCACCAGGATGCTGACCTGGCCGAGCGCCACGTTCTTGCTCTGCACGTGGTCCAGCAGGCGGCCGGGGGTGGCGATGAGGATTTCCACGCCGCGGCGCAGGGCGTCGGTCTGCGGGTTCATGTCCACACCACCGAACACCACGGTGGAGCGCAGCGCAGTCTTGGCGGCGTACTGCGTGACATTGACCGAGATCTGGTCCGCCAGCTCGCGGGTGGGCGCGAGGATCAGCGCGCGCACGGGGTGGCGCGCCGGCGAGGTGCTGGTGCTCTCGTGCGCCACCAGCTGCTGCAGGATCGGCAGCGTGAAGGCCGCCGTCTTGCCGGTGCCGGTCTGCGCGGCGCCCATCACGTCGCGCCCCGCCAGCACGAGCGGGATGGCCTGGGCCTGAATGGGCGTGGGTCGCAGGTAGCCGATGGCGTCGATCGCGGCCTGGATGCGGGGGTCGAGTCCGAAGTCGCGGAACAGCACTTCGGCGCTGGCGGCGGCGGGAGCGGCCACCTGCGCCGGAGCGACGGACTCGGGGGTGTCTGAATTCTCTGGGGTCGTGCTCATTGGGCTCGCAGAATCGTTCGTCTCGACAGTCGTCGCAGCGGATTCTGCGGAGGGGTCGAATGGGGTCGAAATGGGTTCGGCCGTGAAAGGAGCTTGCAGCGGGGCCGTCAGCTCGGGCGCGGCGCGTGCCGCACCGGCTGCCGATGCAACCCGCAAGTGTAGGCGACTGCACGGGCGCGCCGGGCGATTCCGGCGCTCCGCCGGCCGACGACACGCCGGCTGGCGATCGGACCGAGTGGCCGAGGCGAGCAGAGCCGCCACGCGCAAGACCGGATTCGTGAGATGCAAGCCCACGGTGGAGACCCGGAAACGACCGGGAATCCGCATCGTCTATGCGGAAATCGGGGTAAGGTTGCTTTCAATCATCAGTTGATAAGCGAGCTTAAATTAACCCGATATTCAATCAAAAGCTGAAAATCAAGCGAAAAAAAGCCCGCAGCGATGCTGCGGGCTCGGGACAAGCAGGCCGAGACGGTCGGACCTGCGGGGAATGACGTTGCGGCTTAGCGGAAGCTGTACGCCACCGAGGCGTAGAAGCTGCGGCCGCGCGGGTCGGTGTAGCTGGGGTCGTAGCTGGCCAGGAAGTAATAGACCTGGTTGGAACGCGGCGGATTCTTGTCCAACAGGTTCTTGATGCCCGCACGGACCTTGAGCTGCTTGCTGACCTGATACGAACCCGCCAGATCGAACAGCTCGTACGCGCCAATCTTGCGCACGCGGCCGGCGCCGTCGAGGTTCTGGTCGTAGTAGTTGCTGTAGTAGGTCTGCTGCAGGGTCAGGCCGAGATCGCCGAAGTCGTAGTTGACGGTGGCGGTATGGCGCCAGCGCTGCACGACCTGGTCATTGGCAAAGCGGCCCACGGCGGTGATGTAGCGGGCGCCGGCGCCGTCCTGCGTCTTGTAGTTGTTGACGTAGGTGCCGTTGAAGCCGAGGCTGACGCGGCCGTAGTCGAACTTGGGCAGGCGCACGTCCACGCCCAGATCCCAGCCGTCGGTCTTCAGCGCCGCAAAGTTCTTCAGGCTGGAGTCCACGCGGTCGATCGGCGAGGGGATGCCGGGGATCGGCGACGGTGCAGTGTCGCGGATGATGAACTGCGAGAAGCGCACCGGGTCGCTGAACAGCACGCCTTCCGGGGCGCTGATCACATTGGTCTTCTCGATGCGCCAATAGTCCACGCTCATCGTCAGAACGCGTGCGGGCTCGAACACGAAACCGGCGGAGAACTGCTTGCTCTCCTCCGGCTTGAGGTTCTTGTTGCCGCCGGTGAGCTTGTCCGGCTGCAGGCCGCAGTAGTCGGCCGCGAACGGCGTGCCGCGAGCGGCGGCGCAACCCAGGGGGTCGTCATAGATGCCGTTGGTCTGGCCCAGGCGCGGCGGGGCGTAGAGGTCCGACAGCGAGGGCGCGCGGAAGCCCGTGCCGTAGCTGCTGCGCAGCAGGAGCTGCTTGTTGGGCGAGTAGCGCAGGCCCAGCTTGGGGTTGGTGGTGTTGCCCACATCGTTGTAGCGGTCGCCGCGCAGGGCGACCTGCGCTTCGAGCTGCCTGGTGAAGGGCAGGCTCAGCTCGGCATAGCCAGCCGTGATCTTGCGACTGGCCGACAGCGGTGTGGCCGGACCGTCGCCACGGATCTCGCCTGCAGCCAACAGGGCCGAGGGCGTGAAGTCCAGGGACTCGCGGCGGTATTCGGCACCCAGGGCAATCGCGGCTTCGCCACCGGCGAGCTGGAAGATCGGGCGCGAGAGCTTCACGTCAAAGCTGTCGGTCACGCCCTTGGACTTGCGGGCGTCGTCACGGATCTTGGTGCTGTTGAGCAGTGCCAGACCGGCGGCGTCGCTCGGGCCGAAGGGGTTGATGTTGCCGGTGGCAAAGGCGTTGTTGAAGTCGGTGCGGCGCACGTAGCCGTTCACGTAGGCGTCAGTGACGGTGTTTTCGCTGCGGTTGATGGCGGTGTCGTAGTCCCAGCCTGCGAGCACGCCCTTGGCGCCGACGATCAGGCGCTGCGCGTTGGCATCCACGTCATTGGTGCGACCGCCGGCCTCAGACAGGCGCATGTTCACGCGCAGCGGGCCAGTCACGCCCAGCGAGGTCGGGTAGTAGCGACCGGCTGCGGGGTAGTTCAGGTCCGTGATGGTCAGCGGGCTGATGCGGTAGTTGGTCTTGGTGTCGTTGTAGAGATACTCGGCGAAGACCTGATGCTCGTCGGTCACGGCGAACGTGCCGCGCGTGATCAGGGAAAGACGCTTGCTGGCGGGATAGATCTCGGTGTCCTGCATGTAGTCATACAGACAGGCACTCGCACCCACAAAGCTGCCAGGCGAGTAGATGGTGGCCGGCGGGTTGCAGTTCGGCGCCGAAGGGTTCAGGCGGCTGCCCGTCGGGCGGCCGGCGCTGTTCAGGCGGCGCACGTTGGCCGGGAAGGTGTTGGAGCTGCCCACATCCAGGCCGAGGGCCTGGTCGTAGACCGAGCCGATCCAGTCGCGCTGGGTGGAGCGCAGGGCTTCGCTGTCCTGGTAGTCCAGGGTGGCGAAGACGTTGAAGCGGTCCTTGGCGATGTCACCAAAGCCGATCGAACCGGTGACGATCGTCTTGGCCGCGCCGCCGTGCTGGGTGTCGAAACGGTAGAGAGAAACGTCGCCGCCCTGGTAATCGCGCCGGGTGATGAAGTTGATCACACCGCCAATGGCGTCCGTGCCGTAGATGGCCGAGGCGCCGTCCTTGAGCACATCCACTCGCTCGATGGCAGCTGCCGGGATGGCGTTCAGGTCCACGCCGCTGTTGCCACCGGGCGAAGCAAAGTTGGCCAGGCGGCGGCCGTTGAGCAGCACCAGCGTGCTGGACACACCGATGCCGCGCAGGTTGGCGCCATTGAAACCGCGCTGACCGGCGATGTCCGAAAAGCTCGCGCCATCGGTCAGCTGAGCGGCCGAGGCGGACACCTTGGCCAGCAGCTCGGCGGCCGTGGTGGCGCCGCTCTTTTCAATGTCCGCCTTGGTGATGATCTGAACCGGCAGTGCGGTTTCTCCCTCGAGACGCTTGATGCTCGAGCCGGTGATCTCCACGCGCTGCACCTGAGTGGGCTGCTGCGTGTCAGTGCTCGCTGGCGCGGTCTGCGCCATCGCTGCGCCCGCCACGAAGGCAAAGGCCACGGCAAGTGCGACGGGACGCAGCACGGGTGCAGCGTCCGATTGGGTATTCGAGATCAAGCGGCGCGGCGCGCCGGCGTTCAATGACATGCTGGTTCCCCCTAGACGGTTGAACGCGATTCGGTGAAGCGTGCGGTCTCCAAGATGCGGCACACCGAATGCGGACAGATTCAGTCTATCGACGCGTCTGTCGCTTCCGGGTGGGTCGCCGGGTGGAAAGTCGCAAAGCTGAAAGTGTCGGTCGCAAAGCTGAAAGGGCGTGTTGCAGACGCGTCGGTACACCTTATGGGATTGCGACATCGACTTTCACACAAGCGGTGTTCGGTCATGCAAGCCCCCACGAGCGCAGCGGCTCTTGTTCAAATGCACACACTGCTGTTCACGCTGCACTTTGGTGGTGCGTGCGCCCAAATGGGTGCAGCCCCTGCACAGCAATCGACCCTGAAGCATCGACAAGGAAGTTTTGAATGTTGCGTCCGCGCCTGATACACCGACTCCTTATCGGCTTGAGCCTGAGCTTGAGCGCAGCTGTGGCCGCTGCTCAGACGCCGGCGAGCACGCAAGCTCAGACCATGGGTTATGCGGTACCGATCGGTGGCGCACTCAAGTATGACAACGACGCGGTGTGGGCGCGCCTCGTGCAGCTCGCCGGTGGCAAGGGTGCGCGCTTCGTGGTGTTTGCGACTGCCGCAGGCAACCCGAACCGATCAGCTGAACTGACGATCGCTGCCCTGCAGAAGCATGGTGCGGTGGCCGAGCACATTCCTGTGGCGCCGCGTCTGAAGGACGTGGATCTGAAGCGAGCGGTTGAAGACCCGGCGCTGATCGCAAAGGTGCGCGCCGCGCGCGGCGTGTACTTCACCGGCGGCGCTCAGGAACGCATTGCGGACACCCTGCAACCCGGCGGCAAGCCCACGCCTCTGCTGCAGGCCGTGTGGGAGGTGTATCGCGCAGGTGGCGTCGTGGCTGGCTCCAGCGCGGGTGCCGCCATCATGTCCACCACCATGTTCCGCGACGCGCAGGACGTGCTCAACGTGATGAAGCACGGCATGCGCGAAGGCAAGGA
Source organism: beta proteobacterium AAP99 (assembly GCA_001295775.1). Lineage (GTDB taxonomy): Bacteria > Pseudomonadota > Gammaproteobacteria > Burkholderiales > Burkholderiaceae_C > Piscinibacterium. The sequence goes on along the minus strand of LJIA01000019.1, from coordinate 102,754 downwards.
GATTGACCGCGGACTGGGCTTCGTGGGCGACGCACTGTTCGTGGACCAGCACTTCCTCAAGCGCGGGCGCTTCGGCCGCATGCTGCCGTTGATGCAGGCCAAGGGCTACACCTGGGGCATCGGCGTGGATGAGGACTCTGCCGCCATAATCCGGGGCAGCCAGATTGAGGTCATCGGCGCAAAGGGTGCGCTGCTGGTGGATCTCTCCCAGGCCACCCGCAACGCAGCGCTGGCGGAGTTCAACATTCGCGGTGCGCGTCTGACCTACCTGGATCGAGGCGACCGCTACGACCTCGCCAAACGCGAGATCACGCCTTCGCCTCAGAAGCTGAAGGATGCGCGCATCGACCCCAACGCTGCCGACTTCAAGCCCTACTTCAGCAGCGACGCCTACTGGCCCGACATGCTGGGCGACAGCATCATCGTCAATGCCATGGGCAATCTGCTGGACAACAAGCAGCGCGAGGCCTTCGGTCTGGCCTACAGCGGTGCTCCTGCTGCCAATGACAGCAAGCCGGACCTCGGCTTCGAGTTCCGCCTGTACAAGGGTGCGGACACCGTCGGCTGGTTCACCGGCAGCTTCGGCGGCGAGGACTACACCGTGGCCAACATGCTGCTGGACGTGACACCCGTACGCATGAACCGGCCTTTCTACACTCCGCTTGCAGCGCCAGGCGCCGGTTCTGCACCGGCCAAGCGCTGAGCCTGAACACTCGCCCATTGCATTCGGGCACAAGACTCTGGAGTACCGAAGATGATCAAGACCCTGCTGCAGCGCCTGACTCTCGCCAGCCTGCTGGCTGCTGCATCCACCGCAGCACTGGCCAACGACTGGACCCGCATCCGCATCGGCGTGGAAGGTTCCTACCCCCCGTTCTCGCAGATGGGCCCGGACGGCAAGCTGATCGGCTTCGAGATCGAGCTGGCCAATGCCCTGTGTGCGGAAATGAAGGCGCAGTGCACGCTGGTACAGCAGGACTTTGACGGCATGATCCCCGCGCTGCAGGCACGCAAGTTCGACATGATCATGGCGTCCATGTCGATCACCGAAGAGCGCCGCAAGTCGGTGGATTTCTCCGACAAGTACTACAAGACGCCCAACCGCTTCGTGGTCAAGGCCGGCACGAAGTTCCAGTTCACGACCGAGGGCATGAAGGGCCGCAAGATCGGCGTGCAGCGCGCCACGATCAATGACCGCTTCGTCACGGACGTGTTCAAGCAAAGCGGGATCGTGCGCTACGCCAAGCAGGACGACGCCTACCTGGACCTGACCGCGGGCCGCGTCGATGCACTGGTGGTGGACGGGCTGGCCGCAGAGCGCGGCTTCCTCAAGACACCGGCCGGCAAGGGCTACCAGTTCGACGGCCCGCTGCTGGTCGATCCGAAGTACTTCGGGATCGGCGTGGGCGCAGCCTTTCGCAAGCAGGATGCCGCCTTGCGTGAAAAGGTCAACGCAGCCATCAAGGCAGTGCGTGCCAATGGCACTTACCAGAGGATCGCCGCGAAGTACTTCGACTTCGACATCTACGGCGACGCACCTGGCAAGTAAGCACCCAGACAAGGCCTGACCCAGCGCTCGCATGGACGCCCTGCTCGACTACCTGCCCAGCCTGCTGGCCGGCACCACGATCACGATTGGTCTGGCGCTGTCCTCGCTGGCGATCGCCTGCATCCTCGGGCTGCTGGGCGCGGCAGCCAAGCTGTCGCGCTCTCGTGCGCTGCGCTGGTCGGCCAACAGCTATACGACCGTGATCCGCGGCATCCCGGATCTGGTCCTGATGCTGCTGGTGTTCTTCGGCGGCCAGGTACTCGTGAACAGTCTGGCGGCCAGGCTGGGCTACGACGGCTACATCGACATCAACCCCTTCGTGGCCGGCGTGCTGACGATTGGTTTCATTTTCGGCGCCTATCTGACCGAAACCTTCCGCGGTGCCATTCTGGCCATCCCTTCGGGCCAGGCGGAAGCGGCGCTCGCCTTCGGCATGTCACGCTGGCACACGCTGCGTCGGATCGTCCTGCCACAGATGGTGCGTCTGGCCCTGCCCGCCTTCTCGAACAACTGGCTGGTGCTGGTGAAGTCCACCGCCATCGTGTCTGTCATCGGGCTGACTGACATGATGCACAAGACCTCCCAGGCCGCTGGCGCCACCAAGCAGCCCTTCCTGTTCTATCTGGCCGCGGGCGCGATCTATCTGGCAATCACCAGCCTCTCCGGCCTCGTCTTCCGCCATCTGGAGCGCCGATTCTCCAAGGGTGTCCGGGAAGCTCGCGCATGAACTGGGAAGCGATCATCGAGTCATTGCCGCAGTACGCAAGTGGTCTCGGGACCACACTGCAACTTCTGGCGGCTTCTCTTGCCATCGGTCTGATGTTCGCGCTGCCGCTGGCCGTGCTGCGTGCCCAACCAGACAGCCTGGCGAACCTGCCTGTGCGGGCGTTCACCTACGTGATCCGCGGCACGCCCATGCTGGTGCAGCTGTTCCTGATCTACTACGGGCTGGCGCAGTTCGAGTTCGTGCGCAACTCCTTCGCGTGGCCCTGGCTGTCCTCGGCCTGGTTTTGTGCGGTGATGGCCTTTGGCATCAACACCTGCGCCTACACCACGGAGATCATCGCCGGGGCGATCCGCAACACCTCGCGCGGCGAGATCGAGGCTGCACGCGCCTGCGGCATGTCGCGCGCGCTCATGCTGCGCCGAATCGTGATTCCCTCTGCGCTGCGCCGCTCGATTCCGGCCTACAGCAATGAAGTCATCATGATGCTGCACGGCACCTCGCTCGCAAGCGTCGTCACGCTGCTGGATCTGACCGGCGCAGCGCGCGAGATGAACAGCCGCTTCTACCTGCCCTTCGAAGCCTTTCTGACGGCCGCCGTGTTCTACCTGGCCGTGACCGGCGTGCTGGTCCTGGCCTTCCGCCAGATCGAGCAACGCTGGCTTGTCTACCTGCAACCCAGAAAATCATGATCAGTCAACAACATCGGTTGCCCGTCCAGACACCCGGCACCCACCGGGAAGTCGTCAGTTTTCACTATGGGCCCGCCGACTCAGGTCGCAAGGTGTACATCCAGGGTTCGCTGCATGCAGACGAGCTGCCGGGCATGCTTGTGGCTCACTGCCTGCGCGGGGAGCTGGCAGCGCTGGAATCTTCCGGTGAGCTGCTCAGCGAGATCGTGGTCGTGCCCGTGAGCAATCCGCTGGGTCTGTCCCAGATGCTGCTGCATACGCCGATCGGCCGATTTGACGTTGGCCTCGGTGAGAACTTCAACAGGCACTACCCGGATCTGTTTGAAGCGGTGAAGGCACGCATCACCGGCCTGCTCGGAGCCGATGAGCGAGCCAATACGCTCGTGATCCGCGAGGCGATCCGCGCAGAGCTGGCGCTTGTACCCGCCGCCACGGAGCTGGCGAGTCTTCGCAAGACTCTGCTTTCGCTCGCGTTCGATGCAGACATCGTGCTCGACCTGCACTGCGACAGCGAAGCGGTGATGCACCTCTACACCCTGACGCCCCTTTGGTCTCGGATCGAGCCGCTTGCCCGGCTGCTTCAGGCCAAGGCGACGCTGCTCGCCACGGAATCGGGTGACGCGCCCTTTGACGAAGCCTGCAGCCAGATCTGGTGGCGCCTGCAACAATCGTTCGGCCCCGAAACACCCATCGCGCTGGGCTGCGCGTCCGTCACCGTAGAGCTGCGTGGAACGCGCGACATCAATCTCGAACTTGCGCAGGCAGATGCGCGCCAGATTGTGGAGTTTCTCCGTCTTGAGGGCCATGTGAACGGCGCAACCGCTGCGCTGCCGCCACTGGCAGCGGACGCGACCCCGCTTGCCGGCAGCGCCACGCTCGCCGCACCGATCAGCGGGGTACTCGCCTTCATCAAGAATCCGGGTGACCTCGTCAGTGCGCAGGATGTGGTGGCGCAGGTCATCGATCCGATCTCTGGCCAAACCGCGGACATCGTCAGCCATACCTCAGGTGTGATGTACGCGCGCGAAGGCCGCTCTTTCGTGACTTGCGGAACCAACGTGTGCAAGGTGGCCGGGCGTGTACCCTTCCGCCACGGTCGCCTGCTGAGTGCCTAGGCTGACCATGAACGCCCGTCTTGAGCCGCTCAACGCACGGCCCGCAGAAGCCGCCAACCCTTTGTTGAACAACAGCCCGACGATGCCCATCAAGCTCGAAGTCAGCGACATCCACAAGCGATTCGGCGAGGTGGAAGTCTTGAAGGGTGTCAGTCTGCAAGCGGCATCCGGCGATGTGTTGACACTCATCGGTGCCAGTGGCTCGGGCAAGAGCACCTTTCTGCGCTGCATCAACCTGCTCGAGCAACCCAACCGAGGGTCGATCAGCCTGGATGGGGAGGCGCTTCGTCTGGTGCCGGACCGTGATGGCACGCTGAAGGCAGCAGACGCCCGCCAGCTGGCCGCGATGCGCGCCCGGCTCACCATGGTGTTTCAGCACTTCAACCTGTGGGCCCACATGACGGTCACGGAGAACGTGATCGAAGCACCGATGCACGTACTGGGACTCACCAAAGCCGAGGCCACCGAGCGCGCGGAGACCTATCTGAACCGCGTCGGCGTATGGCACCGACGGGAACTGTATCCAGCCCACCTTTCTGGCGGTGAACAGCAGCGAGTGGCCATTGCCCGTGCGCTGGCCATGCAGCCCGAAGTCATGTTGTTTGACGAGCCGACCTCCGCGCTGGACCCTGAGCTGGTGGGCGAAGTCCTGCGTGTGATGCGCGGCTTGGCCGAGGAAGGTCGAACCATGATCATCGTGACGCACGAGATGGAGTTTGCTCGCGAGGTTTCCAACAAGACCCTGTTCCTGCACAAGGGCATGGTGGAGGAGTCAGGTCACCCCTCCGAAGTGCTGGCACGTCCCCAATCGCCGCGCCTGCAGCAGTTCCTCTCCAGCGGCCTGAAGTAGCTGCCGCGCCTGTGCAGGCCACCCGCAAAACAGGCATGGCAAGACCGCTGGGCGCGAGCACTTGATGCGAACGATCCGGATCGTCATCCTCGTCGCGCCAGGGCAGTCGCTCGAACCCATCGCGCAGCTCGCGCGTCTGAACAACTCACTGAAGGCTGTCGGCGCGCCCGTCGAGACAAGGCTCGCGCTCTGTGCGCTTGCGCCGCAAGCCGATGTCGTGACCGCGGAGGGCGTCACGCTCCGCGCAGACTCTTCGGACAGCGCAGAACACGCCGACGTACGCGTCGTCACGGCAACTGACGGTGTCGCCGACCCCGAATGTCTGTCAGCGCTCGACTGGCTGACGCGCTCCGCTGAGCGTCGATTCTTCCTCCGAGGCGAAATGAAAACTGCCGCGCCGGCCGATGCGATCGAAGCTGATGCGCAAACACTTGCCGAGCTGGTCGGTCGCGCCGTGCTTGAACGCTGGGCGCCGGAGTGCCTGAATCGCTGGATCGCCGCGTCCGGCACGGTGGGGGTGGCTGCACCAGACCTGGGCGGATCTGCACCGCTGGGTCGGACGACGACGCACCCGAAGCTGACCGAAGCCCTGGCCCTGATGAAGGCCAATTTTGAAGAACCACTGCCGGGCGATGACATCGCGCGACTTGTGGGTGTGTCGCGTCGTCAGCTGGAACGCTTGTTCAAGCAGCACCTCGACACACTGCCTTCGAAGCACTATCTGGAAATGCGTCTGGCCCATGCCCGCACGTTGCTCCAGGAAAGCTCGCAATCCATCCTGCAGGTCGGACTGGCCTGCGGGTTTTCGTCCGGCCCGCACTTCTCCAGCACCTATCGCGCGCACTTCGGCATGACGCCGCGCGAGGAACGCAGCCGCCGCGTATCGACCTACTGGCAGGCAGGAAGCATGTCCTCATGACCACATCACCCAGCACCTATGTCCTGCGACCAAGCCGGCTGTCGGACCTCCCCCACATCGAACGGATTGCACGGGCGGCGGCGATCGGCGTCACATCTCTGCCAGAGGACACGGATCGCCTGCTCGAAAAGGTTCGGAGGTCAATCCACTCATTCGACTCGGACGTGGATGCTCCGACGGAAGAAACCTACTTCTTCGTGCTCGAAGAGACTTCGAGTGGCCATGTTGCCGGCGTAAGCGGCATCACAGCCAGCGCCGGATTTCACGATCGCTTCTATAGCTATCGCAACGAAATCGTGGTGCATACCTCGCGTTCGCTGGACCTGTCCAACCGCATCCACGTGCTGCACCTGTGCCACGACCTCAGCGGCTACAGCCTGCTGACATCGTTCTACATCGAACCTCATCTGGAAAGCACGCCTTGGCCGCAACTGCTTTCGCGTGCGCGCCTGCTCTTCATGGCGGAGCATCCAGACCGCTTTGCCGACCGTGTCGCCGCGGAGAGCCCGGGGTTGTGCGATGACGCAGGGCACTGTCCGTTCTGGGATGCGGTCGGTCGCCGCTTCTTCAACATGGACTACGCACAGGCCGAGCGGATCGCAGGCGGCCGCAGCAAGTCATTCATCGCCGAACTCATGCCACAGGCGCCGATCTACGTGACACTGTTGCCGGAACAAGCGCGTCTGGCGATTGGCCAGTTGCATCCATCAGCAGAACTCCCGTTCTCGATTCTCATGGACGAGGGCTTCGATGAAAACACGTATGTCGATCTGTTCGATGGCGGACCGACAGTTCATGCTCGGCTTGACACGCTGCGCACGCCACGCAGCAGCCGCCGCATGCCGGTGCGCTTCGGCCAGCCGGTCGGTGAGCTCTTCATCGCGCTGAACACAGCAACTTCCAACCCGCGATCGAGCATCGTGCACGGCCAGATTCGTGACGGCGTGTTCGTCATCAGCGCGCAAGACGGTGCGCTGCTTGAACTCGTTGAAGGCGATGAACTGAGAATCGCGTCATTGAGTGCGACCCTCACAGGAGGCGAGTGATGCTGCAGATCCGCTTCGCCCGGACGACGGACCGAGACGCAATTCTCGACTTGCTGCAAGAGCACGCGATCGACCAATCAGGCTGGCGTCTCCCCCTGGCCTGGTGGCTTGAACAGCTGCGTGGGCCCTGGGCCGCTCCGGCGGACCCGACGGCGTTGCCACCCGATGAAGCGACGATGCTCGTTGTGAGCAGCGGTGGCGGCATTGTTGCGGTTGGGACCTTTACGCCCGCCTTCGGCACCCGCAAGGCGTACCCCGTCTGGCGCGTGGGCCAAACGGTTCATTCGAGCGAGGATCTGGGCATCCTGCATGCGGTGCAGACGCTTCAGCTTGGTCACGACGTGCATGGGATGAGCGGGCTCGCGATACTGGCAGCGCTGCCAGATCTCGCTACGGGTGCGGCACCGGGAGCGCTGCTGGCAAGCGCACTTCGGTATCTCCGCGCCGAGGTACGGCCTGCAGCGACAAGTCAGGTATTCGTTCGGCTGCGGGGCGTGCACGCCGCCGATGGCAGTTCCGCGTTCTGGCAGACATTGGGGCGACCGTTCTGCCCACCTACGCTGAGCCGTCTGGACGCCTCTGGGCTCAATCAGCCGCATTGGAAAGCCGGGGTCGCGGAGCTGCTGCCACGGCTGCCGGTTTACACGGCCTTCCTGCCGCAGAGAGCACAGGCCGAAATCGGTCACGTCGATCACGCGCTTGCAGACTTTCAGCAAGGACTCGTGCAGTCAGGACTCCGCGAATCGGGCCTGGTGGATCTGATCGACGCCGGTCCGGTACACATTGCGCGCTGGCAGGAACTGACGGTCTGAACTGATGCGTTGGGGGGAGGACGCAATACCTTCAGTTTTTCGCGCCAGCCCGATAGCTCTCAACCCGGCCGGCGGTCCCGGAGCGAGGCGGCAAGCGTAGGCAGATCGACATACTCGAGCTCGCCCCCGACCGGCAGGCCGCGAGCGAGACGTGTGACCTTGAGACCTTTGCGCTTGAGCAGGTCCGAGACCATGAACGCTGTGGCTTCGCCTTCCACCGTGAAGTTGGTCGCAATGATGACCTCGCGCACCTGACCATCACTGGCGCGATCAAGCAGAGCCTCAAAGCCGAGGGACTGTGGCGTCGCGCCGTCAAGCGGTGAAACTCGCCCCATCAGGACCCAGTACAACCCTCGATATCCGAGCGTTGCTTCAAGTGCTTGCTGATCCGCAGGTGTTTCCACGATCGCAAGCACGCTTGAGTCTCGCGACTCGTCGGTGCACGTGCTGCACAAGTCGGATTCCGAGAACGTGTTGCAACGGGCGCAGCGACCTACTCTTTGCAGCCCGGTGCCCAACGCGTCTGCCAGTTGCGCTGCAGCCATCCGGTCTTCTGCCAGCAGATAGACGGCGAAGCGCTGGGCGGTCTTTGGTCCGACGCCCGGCAGCCGTTCGAAAGCCTCGAGCAATCTTGCAAATGCATCAGCGCGGGGGCTCATGCGATCCCCTCACGAAGCGACTTCAGAACGGAAACTTCATGCCCGGGGGCAGCGGCAATCCCGCGGTCACACTGGCCATGCGTTCCTGCGAAGTCTGCTCGGCCTTTCGGGCGGCATCGTTGAAGGCTGCAGCCACGAGGTCCTCGAGCATGTCCTTGTCATCCGCTAGCAGGCTGGGGTCGATGCTCACGCGCTTCACGTCGTGCTTGCAAGTCATCACGATCTTCACCATGCCGGCACCCGCAGAACCCTCAACTTCGATCTGGCCGAGCTGGTCCTGCATGCGTTTCATGTTTTCCTGCATCGCCTGCGCCTGCTTCATCAGGCCTGCGATCTGTCCCTTCATCATGACAAGTTCCTCAAGGGTGGATGTGTTTGGCTGCCCAAGTGTGACGCGTCGCGCGAGTCAGATCTACGCACCGGCTTCCGGAGCCCGGATCGACGAGGAAATCACGCTCGCTCCGAACAGATCTTGAATCTCGCGCACGACCGGATCATTCTGGACAGCGCTCTCAAGCGCTTGGCGAGCGACCGTACGCTCCAGTTCCATGCGTTGATGCGCCGTCACGGGTCCCTCCGCGGCCTCGGTCGAGGCTTGCTCATCGAGCCGGACCTCGACCTTACGGCGATACCCACTCGAGGCCAAAGCCTGTTCCAGTTTTCCGATGGTCACCGAACTGGACAGCCCGCGTGCCGCAACGGACAGTGCCAGCGACTCCCCGTCATCGGCGATCAATGCGCTCTGCAAGGCAAGTTGCTGGGCGATCCCTGTGAGCGGCAGGCGCCCAGCGAGGCCAGGCCAGTCTGAAATGGCGTCCGGGCCGCTCTGGGGCGCGGGCCGAGTCGCGCGAACCGCAGGTTCTGGTGGTGCCGGCGATCGATGCGCTGGCACGGGGTGGGGTATTGACGGACGAGCGACCGGCACGGCTGGCACAGGAACAGACAGCCTGCTGACTGGGCGCGGCGCGAGCAGAGGCTTGCTCGGCTGCTCCCCGGCTAAAGCCGCTGGTACGAACGCAAGCATCCGCAGAAGCGTCATCGAAAAGCCGGTTGCCGGGTCAGGTGCCCAACTCAACTCCTGCAGCCCCTTGAGTGCAATGCCGTACAAGAGCTGCACTTCATCCGGTCCAAAGGCTGCCGCAAGCCGAAGCACGTCCTGCTGATCAGCGATGTCATCGTGCGCACTGCCCGGAATGCTCTGTGCCAGCGCGATCCTGTGCAGCAGGGCGGCGAGATCCGACAAGGCCGCTTCAAATCCGATGGACCGGACGCTCATCTGCTCGAGTTCACGCCCGAGGCGCTCGGCATCTCGGGCGGCCAGCGCATCCAGAAGCGCGACCAGGTGCCCCGTATCGACGGCGCCGAGCATCTCCCTTACGGCAGCCGCGGTGATTGGTCCGGCGCAGAAGGCGATCGCCTGGTCAGTCAGACTCAAGGCGTCGCGCATGGAACCGTGCGCTGCGCGTGCGATCAGCGACAGCGCAAAGGGCTCGGCTTCGATGCCTTCTTCGCCGAGAACACGTCCGAGATGCTCTGCGGTCGCGCCGGCGGGCATCTGCTTGAGGCTGAACTGGAGGCAGCGCGACAGCACCGTGACCGGGATCTTCTGCGGATCGGTTGTCGCAAGGATGAACTTCATGTGCTCCGGCGGCTCTTCCAGCGTCTTCAGCATGGCGTTGAAGGCGTGGTTCGTCAGCATGTGCACTTCGTCGATCATGTACACCTTGTAACGGCCCGCCGTAGGCGCATACACAGCGCGCTCAAGCAGCGTGGTCATTTCATCGACGCCTCGGTTGCTTGCAGCATCCATCTCGACGTAGTCGATGAATCTACCTGCATCAATGGCTTTGCATGACGCGCACACACCACACGGCTCGGCGGTGATCCCCCCCTGTCCGTCCGGGCCGGTGCAATTGAGCGCCTTGGCAAGAATTCGGGAGAGCGTCGTCTTGCCCACGCCGCGTGTTCCGGTGAACAAATACGCGTGGTGCAGTCGACCGCTGGCAAGCGCGTGGCTCAGCGCCCGTACAACGTGCTCCTGGCCAACAAGACCGGCACCGAAGGACTTGGGCCGCCACTTCCGGGCAAGCACCTGATAGCTCATGCGTTCCAGCCTGAGAGGGTGGATAGCAGGCCGCGCGCTTGGGCGACCCGCGAAATGTCAAAGGTGAGCCTGAACCTCGGCACTGAAAGCGACCGGTTAGGGCTGCTTCGTTCCCGACCTGACCCGGTTCCCGGACTCCCATGCGAGGGGGCCCACCAAGATGAAGTGTATCTCCGAGTCGATGCACGACGCGCGGCAGAGGCGAGACGACAGTAGTCGCTGGGCTTCGGCGAGGCAGGCCGCCGCTATCGCGACGATTACGCAAGCCAATGTAGTGCTGCACTTGCGCGTGTAACATCTCGCCCTATATAGAGAAGGGCGCCCTGCCAATGCGGGAGGACGCGCGCAATCTGCTTCCACTCTTACAGGAAATGCCATGAGCGGCTCGATCAAGTACGTGAGCGATGCGTCTTTTGACGCAGAGGTTCTTCAGTCCGACGTTCCCGTGTTGCTGGACTACTGGGCGGAATGGTGCGGCCCTTGCAAGATGATCGCCCCGATCCTGGACGAAGTGGCCAAGGATTACGCCGGGCGAGTGCAGGTCGCGAAGATGAACGTCGACGAAAACCGCGATGTGCCGGCCAAGTTCGGTATTCGCGGCATCCCGACGCTGATGCTGTTCAAGAACGGCCAAGTGTCAGCCACGAAGGTCGGTGCGCTTTCCAAGTCGCAACTGACGGCCTTCCTTGACGGTCACCTGTGATCTGAGCTCGACGGGTCGGCGCAACGCCGACCCGTTCGCAACTTGCGCGCCTACGCACACGGCGCCATAATTCAGAAAGTCTCGCTGCTACGCAGCACCCGGTAGTGCTCCCTGAGCCCAGCTCTGGTCGAGCCACCGTGAAGCCGAACGGCTTCCTCTCTCCGCATCATCTAGTTCTCGCCGCGTTCGCGGCATTCTCCCCAAGGCTTGGCCTTTCATGCATCTGAACGAACTCAAGGCGCTTCATATCACCGAACTCGTCGAAATGGCGGGAACGCTCGAAATCGAGAACGCCGCCCGTATGCGCAAGCAAGAACTCATGTTTGCCATCATGAAGCGTCGCGCGAAGCAGGGTGAGCAGGTCTTCGGCGACGGGGTGCTTGAGGTGCTACCTGACGGCTTCGGCTTCCTGCGCTCCCCGGACACAAGTTATCTGGCCAGCCCCGACGACATCTACATCTCGCCTTCGCAGATCCGACGTTTCAATCTGCATACCGGTGATTCGATCGAAGGCGAAGTCCGCACGCCCAAGGATGGCGAGCGCTACTTTGCGCTGGTGAAGGTCGACAAGGTGAATGGCGTTCCCCCCGAGCAGATCAAGAACAAGATCATGTTCGAGAACCTCACTCCCTTGCATCCGACGCGGCGCTTCACGCTGGAGCGTGACATCAAGGGCGAGGAAAACATCACCGGGCGCATCATCGACATGATCGCGCCGCTCGGCGCCGGTCAGCGCGCCTTGCTGGTCGCCAGCCCGAAGTCCGGTAAGACGGTGATGATGCAGCACATCGCACATGCCATCTCTGCCAACCACCCCGACGCAGTGTTGATCGTCCTGCTGATCGATGAGCGCCCTGAAGAAGTCACGGAAATGCAGCGCAGCGTTCGTGGCGAAGTGGTGGCATCGACCTTCGACGAGCCCGCTCCGCGCCACGTACAGGTTGCCGAAATGGTGATCGAGAAGGCCAAGCGTCTGGTCGAGATGAAGAAGGACGTTGTCATTCTTCTGGACTCGATCACTCGCCTCGCTCGCGCCTACAACACCGTGGTGCCAGCTTCCGGCAAGGTGCTGACCGGCGGCGTGGACGCTAACGCCCTCCAACGCCCCAAGCGCTTCTTTGGTGCTGCACGCAATTTGGAAGAAGGCGGCTCGCTCACCATCATTGCCACTGCGCTGATCGAAACCGGCAGCCGCATGGATGACGTGATCTACGAAGAATTCAAGGGCACGGGCAACAGTGAAATCCACCTTGAACGCCGCCTGGCCGAGAAGCGGGTCTACCCGTCGATCAACCTCAACAAGTCCAGTACGCGTCGCGAGGAACTGCTGATCCCGAAGGATCAGCTTCAGAAAATCTGGATTCTGCGCAAGCTCATCTACGACATGGATGAAGCGCAGGCGATGGAGTTCATCCTGTCGAAGATGAAGGAAACCAAGTCGAACGCGGACTTCTTCGAACTCATGCGACGCGGCGGCTGACACCGTCATCTTGGCAATTCAACTCAGCGAATTGCAGCTAACGCATCCAACGGGACGCTCCCGCAGTCCACTTTTGGACGGCAGCACCAAAAATCTGAGATAATTCAAGGCTTTGCAGCATTCACCCAGGACACGTGGCGCACATTGAGGCAGCTTGCCGATGCCGCTGGCGATCCAATCCATCACGAGGGCACCATGAAAGAAGGCATTCACCCTGACTACCGCGATGTCGTTTTTGTCGATGTGACGAACGGCGTCCAATTCATCACTCGCTCGACGGTTCAGACCCGCGAGACGATCAAGCTGGACGGCAAGGAGTACCCGCTGTTCAAGTGCGACGTGACCAGCGAGTCGCACCCGTTCTACACCGGTGCCCAGAACAAGGTGCTCGACACCGCCGGTCGCATCGACAAGTTCCGCCAGAAGTTTGCCCGCGCTACGGGCAAGGCTGCCTGAGCTCAGGGCTCACGGGCATCCGTGCATGCGTAAGAGCATGCACCCCAAGCAAAAGGGGCAGCGCAAGCTGCCTCTTTTGCTTTGCAATGCAGCCGATCACGCAGTGCTCACTCCCTCCGCTCTCCTGCCTGTCTCGCGCGTTACATTTCTTCCATGGTGAGCCCCGCCGCATTGCGCAAGAACCCTGCCCTGCTCACCGAGCGGGCGACGCGCAAATTGCCACGCACCATCCTTCTGGCCATGGTCGTCGCCTACTGCGCCGCAGGACTGATCGGCCGCGACCCGTGGCGGACCGACGACGCCGTCACGTTTGGCGTCGCATGGACGATGGCCCACGGAAACCTGCTCGACTGGCTGATGCCGAACGTTTTGGGCGATCCGGTTGCGCAGGACGGCCCGCTGACCTATTGGCTGTCGGCCTTGTCCATCTGGCTGCTCGGCGGCATGTTCGGCGAACCACTCGCGGCGCGGATTCCGACCGGATTCGCCGCCGGGCTGGCCGTCGCCGCGACCTGGTACGCAACCTACACGCTCGCGCGCACTCGGCAGGCCCAGCCTGTTCAATTCCTGTTTGGTGGTGCACCTGAACCGCGGGACTACGGCCGCGCCATTGCAGACGGTGCAGTGCTCACACTGCTGGCAACCCTTGGCCTGCTGCTGCGGCTGCACGAGGCAACGCCAGAAGCCCTGCAGTTCTGTCTGCTTTGTCTGGCAATGTATGGGTTGGTTGTCACGCTCGAACGCCCACGGGCCGGCGCCGTCTGGCTGGGCATCACGCTTGGCGCATTGCTGCTGACTCGGGGCCAACAGGCCGCGCTGCCTCTGGGTCTGGTCGTTCTTGCGCTCGCCATTTTCTACAGGCCGATGGCGCAAGCGCGCCGCTATCTCGGTCTTTTGACCCTGCCGCTCGCACTAGCGCCGTCAGCGCTGTGGCTCTACCTGTTGCGAGAGCAAGGACCTCAGGCGCAGGCGTACCTGCAGGCGTGGCTCAACTGGAATCTGGCAGCCAACAGTGGTCAGTCAAGCAGCGTGGCGCTCTACTTTGCTCGCAATCTGCTCATCTTCGGCTGGCCAGCGCTGCCTTTCGCGCTAGTTGCGGTGTGGCGCTGGCGGCAGCGCCTTTCAGCGCCGCACATGCTGCTGCCCGCCGCAGTCGTGCTGACGCATCTGCTGTACATCATGGTGATCAGCGCAGAAGGGCAGGAGGCACTGATGGTCTCCGTGCTCCCGGGCAGCTTCATCCTTGCCGCCTTTCTGCTCCCCACGCTGTCGCGCTCCACCAGCAATGCAATCGACTGGTTTGCATTGATGTCGCTGAGCTTCGGCATCTTTCTGGTGTGGCTGGGCTATCTGGCCATGCAGGCTGGTTGGCCGCCCACGTTGGCGCGCAACTTCACCAAGCTTGCGCCGGGTTGGGTACCAAGCTTCTCGGTTCTTGCATTCATGCTTGCGGTGGTCGCCACGCTCTTCTGGGCCTACACCGTCTGGTGGCGCACGGCCAAGAAGCCGATCGTGGTCTGGCGCGCCATGATCATCTCGGGCGTGGGCGTACTCACCGGATGGTTCCTGTTGACCACGCTCTGGATGCCCTGGATCAATCACACACGGACCTATCGAGACGTGGCACTCGCGATGAAAGCAGCACTGCCGCAACAGCATCTGGATGAGTGCGTATCCACGCAACGCCTGTCCCTGCCGCAACGTGCGATCTTCGGCTACTTCGCGCAACTGCGCCTCGAACCGCGAGCCGTAGGCACACCCGGCCAGACCAAGGAAGACATCCTGGGGGATGGTGCGCGTGATGATGCCTTTGTCAGCCCGGTACCCGTCTCGTGCCAGTGGCTGCTGACCCAGGACTCCCTGCGCGCCCTGTCCGAGAGCGTCTTTCTGCCTGCGCTGCCCGAAGGGCCCAAACCCGGCCAATGGACACTGGTCTGGGAGGGCCGCCGGTTCTCCGACCGCGACGAGCGCTTCCGCCTGTATCGCCTGGACGCGCGCCCGGACAACGGCCGGAACGCACGTTGAAGGACATCTTCAAACTGGCCTGGCCAATGCTGATTGCGCAGCTGGCCGTGATGGCCAATGCGCTGATCGATACGGTCATGGTGGGCCGCACGTCCGCTGTGGACCTGGCCGCGGTCTCGCTCGCCGCAAGCATCTACGCCACGGTATTTGTGAGCCTCATGGGCGTGTGCATGGCCCTGCAGCCCGTGGCCGCACAGCACTTCGGCGCCAAGCGTTTCACGGAGCTGGGCGAGGACACGGTGCAGGCGTGCTGGCTGGCCCTGGGACTGGCGCTGGTTGGTGGGGTCATCCTTGCCTTTCCGGCGCCTTGGCTGGCCTGGGCCAAACCCAGCGCCGACGTCGCCACCGAAGCCTCGAAGTACCTGACAACCATCGCCTGGGCCCTGCCCGCCGCCCTGTTGCTGCGCGTCGGGGTGAGCCTGAACTCGGCCATCGGCCGCCCGCGCGTGACGATGTACCTCAACCTGGGCGGCGTGGCCATGAAGATCCCGCTGAACACGCTGTTCATCTGGGGCGCCGGGCCGATCCCCGCCATGGGCGCGGCCGGCTGCGCCGCGGCCACACTCACCGTCGCCTGGGTCAACATCTTCATTCTGGCCGTCCTGCTGCGGCGCGACCCGGCCTACGCGCCCTTCCGATTTCATTGGGTGCGGCCTGCGTGGACCCGCATGCGCGCCCTGCTCGCACTCGGGATTCCGAACGGCGCGGCAATTGCCATCGAGGTTTCCAGCTTCACCCTGATTGCGGTGCTGGTGGCGCGCATGGGGGCGGAGGTGGCGGGTGCCCACCAGATTCTTGCCAACTTGGCGGCACTGGCCTTCATGGTTCCCTTGGCCCTGTCCAATGCCAGTGCCGTGCTCGTCGGCCAGTCTTTGGGCGCCCATGACTATGCCCGGGCGCTGCGCCACTCCCGGCAGGGGATGACCCTGTGCCTGGGTGGCGCACTGGTGGTGGGCACAGCGTTCGTGTTTGCGGGGCCGTGGATCACGCGTGGCTACACCAACCAGGCCGGGGTGGCGGCGCTTGCGCTTGCCTTGATGCCGGTCCTGGCCTGGTTCCACTGCTTCGACGCTGCCCAGGGCTGCCTGTCCAGCCTGCTGCGGGCCTACAAGCGGCCCGCCATCGCGACGGCAGCAACCGTCATCTACGCCGCCAGCCTGTGGGGGCTTGGTCTGGCCGGTGGGTTCTGGTTGGCGTATCAGGCGCCACGCGCTTCGGGTGCCATCGGCTGGGGGCTGAGCGGCTTCTGGATCGCAGCCGCGGTCGGCGTCATGGTCGCGGCGGCAGGCCTCGCGCTTCTCCTGCGCTGGGTGGAACAACGGGAGCTGAAACCGCAGCTGCTGGCAAGCGGAGCGGCAGCCGGCGGCACCTAAAATCGCGTGCTTTCTGACCTCACGTCTCTGACGCAGTCAGTCCACATTTCACGCGCGCGGCAATCCAGCCTGGCGCCCTACCCGCCCATGCCCCACCCTCTTCGCCCCCTGCCGACCTTCATCTTTGCCAGCCGCTGGCTGCAACTGCCGCTCTACCTCGGGCTGATCGTCGCGCAACTGCTGTATGTCGTTCACTTCTGGGTCGAGCTGACCCATCTGATCCAGGCCGCGTTCGGCAACCAGGAGGCACTGCAGATCCTGGTGAACAACATGGGCTACAAGACCGACAAGCCCATCACCGGTCTGAATGAGACGATCATCATGCTCGTTGTACTTGCGCTGATCGACGTGGTCATGATCAGCAACCTGCTCATCATGGTCATCATCGGCGGCTACGAGACCTTCGTATCGCGCATGAATCTCGAAAACCACCCGGATCAACCCGAGTGGCTCAGCCATGTGAACGCCAGCGTGCTCAAGGTCAAGCTGGCCACGGCGATCATCGGCATCAGCTCGATCCACCTGCTCAAGACTTTCATCAATGCGGCCAACTACGAAGAGAAGGTGTTGATGTGGCAGACCATCATCCACATCGCCTTCCTGTTCTCAGCCATGGCGATCGCATTCACTGATCGCCTCATGGCCCCGGTGGATGCGGCGGCCAAGGAGCGCGACGGCCGCGCCAAGAACGACTGACACCCTTCTGCCTACAACGTCTTTCCGGAGTCTCCACATGACCGTCATCAAGCAGGACGACCTGATTGAATCCGTCGCCGGCGCACTGCAGTACATCAGCTACTACCACCCGGCCGACTACATCGCACATCTTGCGCGCGCCTACGAGCGCGAGCAGAGCCCTGCGGCCAAGGACGCCATCGCGCAGATCCTCACCAACAGCCGCATGTGCGCCGAGGGCAGGCGGCCGATCTGCCAGGACACCGGCATCGTGAACGTGTTCCTGAAGATCGGCATGAATGTGACCTGGAGCGGCTTTTCAGGCTCGATCGCGGACGCCGTGAACGAAGGCGTGCGCCGCGGTTACCTGAACCCGGACAACAAGCTGCGCGCCTCGATCCTCGCGGACCCGCACTTCGAGCGCAAGAACACCAAGGACAACACGCCGGCCGTGATCCACATGGAAGTGGTGCCCGGTGACAAGCTCGATGTGACCGTGGCCGCCAAGGGTGGCGGCAGCGAGAACAAGAGCAAGTTCGTGATGATGAACCCCAGCGACAACCTGGTGGAGTGGGTGCTCAAGACCGTGCCCACCATGGGCGCCGGCTGGTGCCCGCCGGGCATGCTGGGCATCGGCATCGGCGGCACGGCCGAGAAGGCCATGCTCATGGCCAAGGAAGTCCTGATGGAAGACATCAACATGTACGAGCTGCAGCAGCGCGGCCCGAGCAGCAAGCTCGAGGAACTTCGCCTCGAACTGTTCGAGAAGATCAATGCCCTGGGCATCGGCGCGCAGGGGCTGGGCGGCCTCACCACGGTGCTGGACGTGAAGATCGCCATGGCACCCACGCACGCAGCCAGCAAGCCGGTGGCCATGATCCCGAACTGCGCGGCCACGCGGCACGCCCACTTTGTGCTTGACGGCTCCGGCCCGGCCTATCTGGAGGCCCCCTCGCTGGATCTCTGGCCCAACGTGCAGTGGGCGCCGGACTACAACAAGAGCAAGCGCGTGAATCTGGACACGCTTTCGCGCGAAGAAGTCGCCAGCTGGCAGCCCGGCGATACCCTGCTGCTCTCCGGCAAGATGCTCACGGGGCGCGACGCCGCGCACAAACGTATCCAGGACATGCTGGAGAAGATCGAACAAGGTCAGGGCGAAAGCCTGCCCGTGGACTTCACCAATCGCGTCATCTACTACGTCGGCCCCGTGGACCCGGTGCGTGATGAGGTGGTCGGCCCCGCCGGCCCCACCACGGCCACGCGCATGGACAAGTTCACCGACATGATGCTGGCCAAGACCGGCTTGATCGCCATGATCGGCAAGGCCGAGCGCGGCCCGGTGGCGATCGAATCGATCAAGCAGCACAAGAGCGCCTACCTCATGGCTGTGGGCGGCGCCGCCTATCTGGTGGCCAAGGCCATCAAGGGCGCCAAGGTCGTCGGCTTCGCGGACCTGGGCATGGAAGCCATTTACGAGTTCGAGGTCAAGGACATGCCGGTGACCGTGGCGGTGGACGCCTCGGGCACGTCCGTGCACAACACGGGCCCGAAGGAATGGCAGGCCAGGATCGGGAAGATTCCAGTCGCCACGGTCTGATCACAGCGGAAAGCAGGCTGCGTCAGTGCGCTGCGCCGGGGCCGGATCGGCGTGCTGCCCGGCTCGATCATTGGCGTGAAATGCAGGCCGCAAAAGCCAGCAGAGAATCGGCCGAGATCCGCATGGCACATGCGGAAACTGGCCAATTGGCCTATTCAATCAATTGTTGATAATCGAGATCTTCGGTTCTTTCTTATCAACATTTGATTGAAAATAGCGCGCTAGCCCTGCTCGGCTTCCAGCGCCTCCGCCTGCCGCTGCCCGGCGGCCATGTCGAGCTTGCGCAGCACCCACCAGGCCAGGACAAAGAACAGGCCGGTCACCAGCATGGCGATCCGGTGGTTGCCTTCCGTTACCCAAGTGATCAGCCCGTAGGTCACTGGCCCCACAACCGCCGCCAGGCGTGTGGCGAAGGCCCAGAGGCCGAAGAACTCCGCCAGCATCGAAGGCGGCGCCAGCAGCGCCACCATGGCGCGGCCGCAGCTTTGCGACGAGCCCATCGCCAGCCCCGCAAACACCGCTGCCACCCAGAACAGCGTGGCCGTGCGCGCGAAGTAGGCCAACACCACCATCAGCATCCAGGCCACCAGAGTGATGGTCAGCGCGCGCCGGTGCCCCAAGCGGTCCTGCAGGTAGCCAAAACCGAAGGCCCCCAGCGCGGCGGCGATGTTTACGAGAAACACGAGCATCATGGTCTGCGTCTGCGTGAAGCCCATGACCTCGGCGGCATACACCGCCGCGAGCGTGATGACCACGGAGATGCCGGCCTGATACAGCACCCCGCAGGCGAGCAAGCGCGCAAACTGCGGCGTGTGTGCGAGCTTCTGGTAGCTGCGCCAAAGCTGCTGCAAGCCGCTTTCTTCCGGCTGGTGGATGCGGGCGCCCTGTGCGCCGGCTCGCTCACGCAGCAACACGAAGGTCAGCACGCTGGCCACGGCAAAGACCACTGCCGTGATGAGCATGGTGCCGGGCACGAACTGCTCGGCCGTGGCGCCCGCGGCCTGCTGCTGCATGACCCAGGCAAGAGATAGCCCAAGGGTCAGCATGCCGCCGAAGTAGCCGAAGCTCCAGCCCCAGCCCGAGACCGTACCCACGTGGTTGGGCCGGGCCAGCTCCGGCAGAAAGGCGCCGTTCAAGGTCTCGCCCAGACTGAAGGCGTAGTTGGTCAGGATGATCAGCGCCACGGCAAGCCACAGATCCCCGCGGCCCACCAGCGCCAACCCGGCGGTGCCCAGCACGCAGGCGGCTGTGGCTGCACCCAGCAGCACCTTCTTGCGCCCGTAGCGATCGGCATAGGCGCCGATGCCCGGCGCCGTGAACATGATCAGCAGGGACGACACGCCCAGGGTCAGCGTCCAGGCCAGCGTGCCCCAGTCCTGTCCCTGCGCGACCACCCCGACGAAATAGGCGTTGAAGACGGCCGTGAGCACGACCGTGGTGTAGCCGGAATTGGCAAAGTCATAGGCAGCCCAGCCAAAGACCTCGCGGCGCTGCACGCCTTCGTTGAGCACGGTGCGTGCAATGTCGTTCTGCATCGGGTCGATCTCCTCCGTTCGCCTGCGCCGTCTGGATGGCGCGCTGCCGTCTTGCGGGGTCTGGACAGCGTTGTAGCGGCATGCGTGATGCGCGCCGCTCGGTGTTTACGCGCAGACCTTCACGCCGCTGCCATGCTGCACCACACGCGTGGCCCGCCAATGACAAACGGCACCCTGAGGTGCCGTTTGTCCTGGCAGGCTCGCTGGCTCAGGCCGGCCCGGCTTCAACTTCTCCGAGATACGCGGCACGTACCTTCGGGTCCGTGAGCATGTCGCGCGCTGCGCCGTTCATCGTGACGAGGCCGGAGTCCATCACATAGCCGCGATCGGCGGCTTCGAGCGCGAGCTTGGCGTTCTGCTCCACCAGCAGCATCGGCACGCCCTGCGACTTCACCGTACGAATCACCTCGAAGACCTTCTCCACCATGATCGGAGACAGCCCCATCGACGGCTCATCGAGCAGCAGCAGCTTGGGCCGGCTCATCAGCGCGCGCGCCATGGCCAGCATCTGCTGTTCGCCGCCGGACATCGTGCCGGCTAGCTGCGCCGCCCGCTCCTTGAGCCGCGGAAACACCGTGAACCACTTCTCGATATCGTCCTTGATGCCCTGCGCGTCATTGCGCACAAAGGCACCCATCTGCAGGTTCTCGACGATGGTCATCCGGGTGAACACGCCGCGGCCTTCCGGCACCATGGCCAGGCCTTGCTCAACGAGCTTGAACGAGTCCGTGCCCGTGACCGACTTGCCGAAGTACAGGACCTCGCCGCCCGCCGGCTTGAGCACCCCCGTAATGGCCTTGAGCGTGGAGGTCTTGCCGGCACCGTTGGCCCCGATGAGCGTGACCAGCTCGCCGTCACGAACTTCAAGGTCGATGCCCTTGACGGCCTGAATGCCGCCGTAGGCCACCTTCAGGCTGCTGACCTTCAGGACCGGCTGGGATGTAGTCGCAGATTGAGTCATTGCGTGTTCCCTCTCAATGCGCCGTGCCCAGGTAGGCCTCGATGACCTTGGGGTCGCGCTGGACCGAATCCGGTGCACCCTGCGCGATCAGCTTGCCGTAGTCCAGCACCGAGACCTTGTCGCACAGGCCCATGACCAGCTTCACATCGTGCTCGATCAGCAGGATGGTCTTGCCTTCGCCAGAGATCTTCTCCAGCAACTGGCGCAGCATCACCTTCTCGGTGGCGTTCATGCCCGCCGCGGGCTCGTCCAATGCGAGCAGCAGCGGGTCGGTGGCCAGGGCACGCGCGATTTCGAGGCGGCGCTGATCACCGTAGGACAGCGTTCGCGCCTGATAGTTGGCGTACTTGCTGATGCCTACATACTCCAGAAGCGCCATGGCGCGATCACGGATGCCGGCTTCTTCACGCTTGAAGGACGGCAGCTTCAGGATCGCACCCCAGACCCCGCTCTTGCTGCGCACATGCCGCCCGACCATCACGTTTTCCAGCGCGGTCATGTCCGGAAATAAGCGAATGTTCTGAAAAGTGCGAGCAATGCCTGCCTTCGCGACTTCATGCACCGCACGCGGCGAATAGGGCTTGCCACCGAGCGTGAAGCTGCCGGAGTCCGGCGTGTACAGGCCCGTGATGACGTTGAAGAACGTGGTCTTTCCGGCACCATTGGGACCGATCAGGCCATAGATATGACCCTTCTCGACCTCAATGCCGACCTCCGACAAGGCCTGCAGCCCGCCGAAGCGCTTGTTGACGCCCTTGACCGAAAGCAGGATCTCTTCGCTCATGCGCGGCTCCCGTCAGCCTTGAGGGCGGGCGCAATGCCGTGCTCCGGCGCCGGCCACAGCCCCTTGGGTCGATAGAGCATGATGATCACCATCGCCAGACCGAAGATCAGGAACCGGAAGACCTCGGGCTCCAGCAGGTTCTTGATGAAGGTGACGATGAAGCCATCCGTCTTGCCCGCCAGCGGCGTGATGATGTTGTTCAGCACGAACTCGCGGAATGGCGGCAGTCCATGGCGCAATACCTCAGGGAGCGCCGCGAGCAGAACCGCGCCCAGAATCACGCCCGGTATGTGGCCGATGCCGCCAAGCACCACCATGGCCAGCACCACGATGGACTCGTTGAGACTGAAGGACTCCGGAGACACGAACTGCTGGAAAGCCGAGAACATCGCACCGGCCACACCGCCGAAGGTCGCGCCCATGGCAAAGGCCAGCAGCTTCGTGTTGCGGGTATTGATCCCCATGGCCTTGGCGGCAATCTCGTCTTCGCGGATCGCCATCCATGCACGACCAATGCGTGAGTCCTGAAGCCGAATGCAGATGATGATCGTGATGATCGTCAAAGCAAGAAAGAGGTAGTAGTAGAGGTACACGCCGTGTATCCGCATGCCCAGCACATCGACATAGCCCCCGGAGCCCGCGCCGCCGGCAAATGGCACGCCGAAGAATGAAACCGGGTCAATCTTGTTGATGCCCTGCGGCCCGTTGGTGATATTCAGCGGAGCGTTCAGATTCAGCATGAAGATTCGGATGATTTCGCCGAAGCCCAGCGTCACGATCGCCAGATAGTCGCCGCGCAGCTTGAGCGTCGGCGCGCCCAGCAGCACGCCAAATATCGCAGCGAGACCCGCACCCAGTGGAATCACCCACCAGATGCTCACATGCAAGCCATTGGGAAATGCCGCAGCGATCGCCGGGAACTGCTCCCAAAGATGCGGGCTGGCCAGCAGCGCGTACATGTAGGCGCCCACCGCATAGAACGCGATGTAGCCCAGATCCAGGAGGCCGGCAAAGCCCACCACGATGTTCAGGCCAAGGGCCAGCATCACGTACAGCAGTGCAAAGTCGAGAATGCGGACCCAGGCGTTGCCGCCCTGCCCGACGATCCAGGGGAGCATGATCAGCGCGGCGGCAATAAGCACGGTGCCCATGTACGCCTTTTGGGGCGACGCGTTCTTGCCAAAGAAGGAATTCATCATCATGTGTGCTGCTCCCGGGCTCAGGCTCGATCGGCGACGCGTTCACCCATGATGCCGGAGGGCCGGAACACGAGCACGATGATCAGAACGACGAAGGCGAAGATGTCCTGGTAGTGGCTGCCGAGCACGCCGCCCGTCCACGTGCCGATGTAGCCGGCCCCGATGCTCTCAACCAGCCCAAGGATCAAGCCCCCGACCACCGCACCGTAGATGTTGCCGATGCCACCCAGCACAGCTGCCGTGAACGCCTTCAGGCCCGGCATGAAGCCCATGGAGAAGTGCGCCGTGTAGTAGTTGGCGGCGAGCAGAATGCCTGCGATGGCGGCGAGCGCAGCACCGAGCGCAAATGTCGCCACGATCACCCGATTCGAATCCACACCCATGAGGCCGGCGACGCGCGGGTTCTCTGCCGTGGCACGCATGGCGCGGCCGAGCTTGGTCTTCTCGACGAGCAGCACCAGACCAAGCATCACCACGGCCGAGACAATGATGATGGTCAATTGGGTGGGCGTAATCAGGATCGGACCGAATTTCATCGGCGCGGCGGGCAGGAGCTGCGGGACGACGTGAAAGTTGCGGCCCCAGATGATCATCGCCAGCGTCTGAAGGATGATCGACACGCCGATGGCCGTGATCAGGGGTGCTAGGCGCGGAGCATTGCGCAGCGGGCGGTAGGCCACGCGCTCAATGAAGACATTGAGCAGCATGCACACGGGAATTGCCGCTCCCGTTCCGATGAGCATCAGCGTCCAGCCCGGCGTGTCAGGTGCGAAACCCACCACGAGCTTGATGACCGACAGTGCGGTCAGTGCGCCGACCATGAGCACATCGCCGTGGGCAAAGTTGATGAGCTGCAGGATGCCGTAGACCATCGTGTAACCGAGCGCGATGAGCGCATACACGCTGCCCAGCACAAGACCGTTCACGATCTGCTGGATGAGTACTTCCATATGGCAGATGCCCCCAGTGGATTTGGTTGATTCGCGAGGTGTGTGTCACCTCTCGGTGCCGATGCGACCGGCAGGGCCAGCGCGCAGTGCAGTCACCCGATGCCGCCGCAACTCGGGCCCGCGGAAAACGGGCTGGCTCAAGGGTGGCGCATTGTAGGCACAAGCCTCTAGGCCCACCGCGTGCCCCGACTAAGCGCGCCACACCACAGATATCGAGAAAATCCCGCTATCACATCGCTCTTTTCGATCAATCTGAGAGGAATCATTTGAGTAGATCAATCATGTCATTTCTCTATTTGATGATCATGTCTCTTGCCATTTGCTTGTTTTGATTCACTTGATTGCATGAAGTTGAATCGCTGCCGTTGCATCGAGGCAACCTAAAATCTGCCGTCTTGCCTTGCGCCCCACCTCGCCACACAGCCCATGAAAGTCATCGTCCTCGGATCCGGCATCATCGGTGTCGCGACAGCCTGGTTCGCCTCCCAACAAGGCCACGAGGTGGTCGTCATTGATCGCCAGCCAGGCCCTGCGCAGGAAACCAGCTTTGCCAACGGCTGTCAGATTTCGGTGAGTTACGCCGAACCCTGGGCCAGCCCGGGTGCGCTGCTTAAGCTCATCAAGTGGCTGGGCAAGGAAGATGCGCCGCTGCTGTTCCGCCCCCGGCCCGAGCTGGCGCAATGGCTCTGGGGGCTGCGCTTTCTGCGCGAGTGCACGCCGGGCCGTGTGCGTCACAACATCCAGAATCTCGTGGGCATGTGTGCCTACAGCCGCGACGTGCTGCAGTCATTGCGGCGCGAACTCGGCCTCGAGTACGACCATCTCGAACGCGGCATCGTGAACTTCTATACCTCTCATGAAGAGGCGGAAGGGGCAGACCAGAACGCCGCCGTCATGCGCGAGCTCGGCTGCAATCGGCGCGTCATCAGCAAGGAAGACGTGCTGCGCATCGAACCTGCGCTGCAGCCCATCGCAGATCGGATCGTTGCCGGCGACTACACGGCCGAGGACGAAACCGGTGACATCTACAAGTTCACGCTTGCACTGACAGAGCGATGCAAGTCACGCGGCGTCCAGTTTCACTTCAACCACCAGATCACGCGCCTGCTGCGCAGCGGGGATCGCATCGAGGGGGTCGAACTCATTGGTTCAGATGGGAAATGCCGCATTGAACGGGCTGACGCATACGTGACTGCGCTCGGCAGTTTCACGCCCTTCGCTCTGGCGACCGCGGGTCTGTCGGCGCCGATCTACCCGACCAAGGGTTACTCGGCGACCTTCCGGATCACGGACTCCAGCAAGGCGCCCTGGGTCTCGGTGGCCGACTCCAACTTCAAGATGGTCTTCACCCGCATCGGCGACCGGCTCCGCATCGCCGGGACGGCCGAACTCAATGGCTGGAATCGCGAACTGAACCCTGCTCGCTGCGAGGCGCTTCGGCGCCGCACACGCGAACTGTTCCCTGAAGCCTGTGACTACGACACGCCTCTCTACTGGACCGGGCTTCGGCCATCGACGCCGTCGAACATCCCGCTGATCGGTCGCACCCGCGTGTCGAATCTGTACATCAACGCAGGGCACGGCACCCTGGGCTGGACGATGGGCTGTGGCTCGGGCAAGGCGATGGCGGACATCCTGTCCGGCCGCGCGCCGGAGGTGGACTTCGCGTTCACCGGCGACGTCCCACGCCCGGCGCCGGGCACGGGTCGCCGAGCCGCCGTCTCAGCCTGAGGCTTCAGCGCGCGGTCCGCTTGCGCGGCGTGCGCGCGCCTGGCGAGGCCGCTTCGGGCGACTTTTGCGGCTCGGCAGTCCGAACCTCCAGCTGGAGTGCGCGCTCATCGAATGCAATCCGATTGGTGAATTTGGTTCGCTTGAGCGGAAACCGGCTCTCGAAGTGCCGCACATTCCCGCTCGCCGAAAGCACTCGCCGGATGAACTGGTAGTACGCCTCGATGTTCGCCACGTGGAGAATCAGGAAGAAGTCGAAGGCGCCGGTCACGAAGTAGCACTGCAGCACTTCCGGCTCATCCTGGATCCGTCGCTCGAACTGGGATGCAGCTTCCTCACTCTGGTCGTGCAGCGAAACATCCAGAAAGGCGTACATCCCCAGGCCGAGGCTGATGGGATCGACCAGGGACACGTCCGCGCACACCACGCCCTGGCTACGCAGTTCGCGCAGGCGCCGCACCAGAGTGGGCTGCGAGATGTGCAGCAACTGGGCCAGCTCTCGGGTGGTTCGCTGATTGTTCTGCTGAAGCAGGTTCAGCAGCTTTCGGTCGGTCTTGTCCAGCTTCAGGACGGCCATGATGCGGGTCTCGGAGGATTGCCTGCTACGCTGGTTCGCAGCTTACCCAGTGCGCCCAGCGCGCGCCTCTCGCTCCATGAGTCTGCGCAACTACCACCCTGACACGCTCGCCATCCACCCAGAACTTGCCGGCCAGGTCGCGGAAGGGTTCAGGAACCTAGCCACACCCGTTTACCGCGCCTCAACCGTGGTGTTCGACAACAGCGCGCAGTTCAAGGACCGCAAGCGAGCAGCGCCATGGGTGTACGGCACCTACGGCACCCCCACCACACGAACCCTGGAAGTCCAGGTCAACATCAGCGAGGGCGCTGCCGACACCTGCCTTGCACCCAGCGGACTTTCTGCGCTGACACTGACCTACATGGCGCTCCTTCGCGCGGGCGACCATGTGCTCGTGCCGCGCAACGTCTACTGGCCGAGTCGCAGCTTTGCAACTGATGTTCTGCCGCAACTGGGCATTGCGGCGGACTTCTATGACCCGCTTGACCTCAACGCGCTCGACCGCGCTTTTCGCCCCAACACCCGGCTCATCTGGGTCGAGACGCCGGGTTCGGTCAGTTTCGAAGTGTGCGATCTGCCGGCCATCTGCGCGCTTTCCCGCAGGCACGACGCGCACGTTGCCGTGGACAACACCTGGAGCGCGGGTCGGCTCCTGAAGCCGCTTGAACTCGGCGCTGACCTGTCGATCCAGGCACTCACGAAGTACCACGCCGGCCATGGTGATCTGGTGATGGGCTCGGTCAGTTGCCGCGACGCAGCGCTGGGCGAGCGGGTCCGTCGCATGCGCAACGCACTCGGCCTGAGCGTCAGCGGCGATGACTGCTTCCTCGTATTGCGCGGCATGCAGACGATGAGCCTGCGTCTGGAAGAACTCGGACGCCGCACGCTCGCAGTCGCCCGCTGGCTGGCCGAGCAGCCCCAAGTCGCGCGCGTGCTGCATCCGGCATTGCCCGACTGCCCGGGTCATTCGATATGGAAGCGGGACTTCTCCGGCTCTGCGAGCGTGTTCTCGTTCGAGTTCGCTCCAGGTGTGTCGTCGCAGGAAGCAGATCGTTGGGTCGACCACCTGAAGGTGTTCCGGGTTGGTGCGAGCTGGGGGGGTACCTGCAGCCTCGCGCTGCGCATGAGCACTGCGGCCGATTGGCCGGTGCTTCGAGGCGAGCTCGTGCGCCTGAACATTGGCCTTGAACACCCGGACGATCTGCGCACGGATCTTTCGGATGCTTTCGACGCACTTCACACGGCGTGAACTGCGCACCTGCTGAGCTGCGTCTTATCCAGAGCGAATCGATTGCAGCGAAGCCCTCCGGACAAGGGTTTGCACTGACTCCCGCCGGCAGATGACAAACGTTTTACATGCATGCCGCGATTCAGGTATGTTCGCCGGGTCTTGGATCGACCCAGACCATGCCGCCCAGACTCTGCGTCTCGGCTGACTACTCCCAAGGAGGAACCATGCATTTCAAGAAATCGATGATCTTTGCAGCCATGGCCGGCACCATTGCCTTCGCCGCTGCAGCACAGCAAGAGCTGGTTGTCCGTATCGGCCACGTGGCCCCGACCTCGGGTCCGCAGGCGCACTACGGCAAGGACAACGAGAACGGCGCCCGCATGGCGATCGAGGACCTCAACAAGCGCAACATCACCGTCGGTGGCCGCAAGGTCCGCTGGGTGCTGCAGGCTGAAGATGACGCAGCGGATCCCAAGCAGGGCACCGCAGCCGCGCAGAAGCTGGTGGACGCCAAGGTCAATGCCGTGGTCGGTCACCTGAACTCCGGCACCACCCTGCCCGCTTCGGCCATCTACAACCAGGCCGGCATCGCGCAGATCACCCCGTCTGCCACCAACCCCCGCATCGCGCAGCAAGGCTTCAACACCTTCTTCCGCATTCTGGCCAATGACAACGCCCTCGGTGCCGGTCTGGCCCTGTACGGCGCCAAGTCACTCAGCGCCAAGAACGTGGCCGTGATCGATGACCGCACCGCTTATGGTCAGGGTGTCGCTGACGTGTTTGCGCGCACCGCCGAAGCCAACGGCCTGAAGATCGTGGCCCGCGAGTTCACGAACGACAAGGCGACCGACTTCAACGCGATTCTGACGAAGATCCGCGCGGCCAACCCGGACATCATCTTCTACGGTGGCATGGACCCCCAGGCCGGCCCGATGCTGCGCCAGATGAAGGCACTCGGCATCAACGCCAAGTTCATGGGCGGTGACGGCATCTGCACGGACAAGCTCACCGAGCTGTCCGGCGGCGCCAACAACGACACCGTGTTCTGTGCTGAAGGCGGCGCATCGCTGGCCAAGATGCCTGGTGGCACCGAGTGGCGCAAGCGCTACGACGCCCAGTTCCCCGGCCAGTTCCAGGTCTACTCGCCCTACGTGTACGACGCCGTCATGATGATCGCTGACGCCGTGCAGAAGGCGGGTTCCGCTGAGCCTGCGCGCATCCGCGAGCAGCTGGCCAAGATCGACTACCAGGGCGTGACTGCACGCATCGGTTTCGACAGCATCGGCGAAATCCGCAACCCCGCGATGACCATCTACACCTACCGCGGTGGCAAGAAGGTTGCCCTGAACTGATCCGGTTCAGCGCGAAAGCAAAAAGCGCCAGCTCTGCTGGCGCTTTTTCTTTGGTGCTGCGGCTGGATCGATGCCCGCCGCGGCAGAGCTGGATCAACGGGCGCGCTTGCGATCGCGGTCCAGTTGCTCCTTGACGCGGCGCTCCTTGGCCTTCGCCAGTTCGTCATGCGCCTTCTTCTTGTCCAGCCCGAACATGGGCTCGATGACCTCAAAGAAGATGAACGCGACGATCAGCGGCACGAGGATCCACCACCACGACACCGTGGCAAAGGGGCCGACTTCGAAATACTTCAGCAGAACCAGGACAAGACCGATCCAGACCAGTGGCATTGCGTACCTCAGTGCCCTCTCAGGTTTAGTGATAGCCCTAACGTTGCGCTACAACGCCAGATTCGTCAACCCGGCTGCCTACAATCCGTTCCAACTGTGAGCCATGCGTCAGATGACGATCCGTGTCGGCGCGATCATGCGCATGATCGTTGTGGACTCAGTGCAAACCACTCCAAGCCCCCCGGAGCCCCCTTCAACATGAACAAGACCTTTGTCATCGCCCTCTTCACCCTGGCTGGACTGCTCAGCGCGCCGCTCGCTTCGGCCAGCCCCGAACTGGCCCGCAGCAAGAACTGCATGGCCTGCCATGCGGTCGACAAGAAGCTGGTGGGCCCGTCCTACAAGGACGTCGCCGCCAAGTACGCCAACGACAAGGACGCCGTGGCCAAGCTCGCCAAGAAGATCCGCGAAGGCGGGGTTGGCAGCTTCGGTCAGATTCCGATGCCGGCCAACCCGCAGGTGTCTGAAGCCGAAGCCCGCACGCTGGCGGCCTGGGTGATGGCGCAGAAGTAATCCACGCCGCAATGCCAAAAAAAACGGGGAGCCACCATGGCTCCCCGTTTTTTCATTTGCAGCGCAAGATCGATCAGAGATCCAGCGAGGCGTCCGTGACCGCGCCTTTCGACGCGGTCGAGGCCAGCTTGGCGAACTTCGCCAGCACGCCGCGGGTGTAACGCGGCGGGCGCGGCGCCCATGCGGCTCGGCGCCTGGCCAGCTCTTCGTCGCTGATGTTCAGCTGTAGCAGCAGCTTGTGTGCATCGATCGTGACGGAATCGCCTTCCTGGATCAGCGCGATCGGCCCACCCACAGCGGCTTCTGGTGCGACGTGGCCGACCACCATGCCCCAGGTGCCGCCTGAGAAACGGCCGTCCGTGATCAGACCCACACTCTCGCCCAGACCCTGGCCGATCAGCGCTGAAGTTGGGGACAGCATCTCGCGCATGCCCGGCCCGCCCTTGGGGCCTTCGTAGCGGATCACCACCACGTCGCCCGCCTTGATGGCGCGCGCCATGATGGCGGCCATCGCGTCATCCTCGCTGTCGAAGACACGCGCCGGGCCGGTGATGCTCGGGTTCTTCAAGCCGGTGATCTTCGCCACGCAGCCCTCAGGCGAGAGGTTGCCCTTCAGGATGGCGAGGTGCCCATGCGGGTACAGGGCCTTGTCGATGCTGCGAATCACATCCTGGTCGGCGCGCGGCGTGCTCGGCACATGCGCCAGTTCCTCGGCCATGGTGCGGCCGGTGATGGTCATGCAGTCGCCATGCAGCAGGCCGGCATCCAGCAGGATCTTCAGCACCTGGGGAATGCCGCCCGCCCTGTGCAGGTCCACGGCCAGATACTTGCCCGAGGGCTTCATGTCGCAGATCACAGGCACCTTGCGGCGCATGCGCTCGTAGTCATCGATCGTCCACTCCACATCGGCGGCGTGCGCAATCGCCAGATAGTGCAGCACTGCGTTGGTGGAGCCGCCCGTGGCCATGATGCAGGCGACGGCGTTCTCGATGCTCTTGCGCGTGATGATGTCGCGCGGCTTGATGCCCTTCTTGACTGCCTCGACCAGCACGCGTGCGGCCTCGGCAGTGGAGACCACCTTCTCGTCGTCCGGGTTGGCCTGCGTGCTGGAGTACATCAGGCTCATGCCCAGCGCCTCGAAGCTGGAGCTCATGGTGTTGGCCGTATACATGCCGCCGCAGGAGCCGCTGCCGGGGATGCAGCGCTGCTCGATCTGCTCGAAATCCTCCTGGCTGAGATTGCCTGCCGAGAACTGGCCCACGGCCTCGAAGGCGCTGACGATGTTGAGGTCCTGCCCCTTGTAGTGGCCGGCCTTGACCGTACCGCCGTAGACATAGATGCCCGGCACGTTGGTGCGGGCCAGCGCCATCATGCCGCCGGGCATGTTCTTGTCGCAGCCGCCGATGACGACCACGCCGTCCATCCACTGGCCCATCACGCAGGTCTCGATGGAGTCTGCAATCACCTCGCGCGACACCAGCGAATACTTCATGCCCTCGGTACCCATGCCGATGCCATCCGAGATGGTTGGGGTGCCGAAGAGCTGCGCGTTGGCGTTCGCGCCCTTGATGGCCTCCACCGCTGCATCAGCCAGCTTCTGCAGGCCGCTGTTGCAGGGCGTGATGGTGGAGTGGCCGTTGGCCACGCCAATCATGGGCTTGTCGAAATCTTCCTTCTTGTAGCCCATGGCGTAGTACATCGCGCGATTGGCACTGCGCTGCACCCCCTGGGTGACGTTCTTTGAGCGATCGTTATGCGGCATGGTGTTCTTCTGTGCGAATGAAGCGGCGAATGTTGCGGCGTTGAACAACGTCGGCGTGAGCAAAGACAGATCGGTACGGGTCTTGGCCAGCCAGAAATGGCGTTCGCAATGATGCTGCGAGCGCTGTGCGGGGCGACCGACTCAGGGTACGAACGGCGCCGGGACAGCGAGAAACAGCTCGATAGTGCCTCTGGCTTATTCTACGCAGCCTCCCCTGAAGCAACAGGCCCGCGCGGCCTCCGCACCATGCCCATGCAGCACCCCGCCTTCGACCCCGTGGCCATCAGCCTGGGGCCCGTGGCCGTCCACTGGTACGGCCTCATGTATCTGGTGGCCTTTGTGCTCTTCTATCTGCTTGGGCGCTATCGCATCCAGAAGGGCACCACCAACCTCAGCCTTCAGGATCTCGAAGACCTCGTGTTCTTCGGCGCCCTGGGCGTGATTCTGGGCGGGCGCATCGGCTACATCCTGTTCTACGACCTCGCCACCCATCTGCAGAACCCGCTGCAGATCCTCATGATCTGGAAGGGCGGCATGAGCTTTCATGGCGGCTTTCTCGGCGTGCTGGTGGCGATGTGGTGGTTCGCGCGCAGCCGCAAGCGCGCCTGGCTGGACATCACCGACTTCATTGCGCCACTCGTGCCCACCGGCCTCGCGGCCGGGCGCATGGGCAATTTCATCAATGGCGAGCTCTGGGGCCGCGTGACCGACCCCGCTGCGTTCTGGGCCATGCTGTTTCCGCAGGCACGCAACGCTGATGCGGCGCTGGCCGCTGCCAACCCGAGCCTCATGCCCCTGCTGCAGCAGTACGGCGCCCTGCCGCGCCACCCCAGCCAGCTCTACCAGTTCGCGCTCGAAGGGCTGCTGCTGTTCATCATTCTGTGGGTGTATTCGTCCCGGCCGCGCGCCACGGGCGCGGTGAGCGGCGTGTTCCTGATTGGCTATGGCGTGTTCCGCTTCATCGCGGAGTTTGCGCGTCAGCCGGATGCCCAGCTCGGTTTGTTGGCCGGGGGAATGTCCATGGGCCAATGGCTGTCGCTGCCGATGATCATTGGCGGGCTGGGCCTGTGGGCCTGGGCCGTTCGCGGTGGCGCGGCGGCACCGGCCCAGCGGCCTGCGGGCAAGTCTTGATGACGCCGTGGCCCGTCGCGGTCTAAAAGCGTGTCATCAAACCGTGACATCAAGTTGTCACACTTGATGGATGACCGAATCGATGGCCAAGTACAAGACTCAGCGCAAGACTGCCTCCAAGCCCTCTGGCAAGACGCCGCGCAAGCCGGCCGTCGAGCAGCCCAAAGAGAGTGCTCCCGCTGCAAAGTCCAAGGCCAAGGCCGCCGCGGCTGATCCGATCGCCGCGCCGCTCGAATCCGTTTCCGCAACGCCCGAGCCAGCCGCAGCCCCCGTCAAGCGCGAACTGCTCAACCGCGAACTCGCGATCCTGCAGTTCAACCGCCGCGTGCTGGCCCAGGCCAAGCGCGACGACGTCCCCCTGCTGGAGCGCCTGCGCTACCTGTGCATCGTGTCGTCCAACCTGGACGAATTCTTCGAGATCCGCATCTCCGACTACCTGCCCCTGAACGGCAAGCCGCCCGAGATGCCGGACGCCGCCCGCTGGTTCGGCCCCGTGATCGCCGACGCGCAGGCGCTGGTGCACGAGCAGTACGAGGTACTGGCCCGCATGCTCATGCCCATGCTCAAGAAGGAAGGCATCGAGATCCTGAGCCACGCCGAGCGCGACGCCGCACAGATGGCCTGGGTGGCAGACTTCTTCCAGCGCGAAGTGCGCCCGCTGCTGATCCCCATCGCCCTGGACCCGGCGCACCCCTTCCCGCAGGTGGCCAACAAGAGCCTGAACTTCATCGTGCGCCTGTCCGGCAAGGATGCCTTCGGCCGCGAGAATTCGATCGCCATCGTCAAGGTGCCGCGCGTGGTACCCCGCGTCATCCGCCTGCCGGAGAAGGTCAGCAACGGCAAGCAGGTCTTCGTGCTGCTCTCCAGCGTGATCCGCGCGCACCTGCACGAGCTTTTTCCGGACCGCGAAGTCGTCGGCTTCTCGCAGTTCCGCGTCACGCGCGACAGCGATCTGTCCGTGGATGAGCAGGATGTAACGAACCTGCGCCAGGCCCTGCGCCTGAACCTCACGGCGCGGCACTTCGGAAACGCCGTGCGCCTCGAGGTCGGCCACGCCTGCCCGCCGGATCTCTCGGATTTCCTGCTCAAGCAGTTCAGCCTGCCGGCCGAGGCGCTGTTCCTCATCAATGGCCCGGTGAATCTGGTGCGCTTCACCACCATGATCGATCAGGTGACGGTCGGCCCCAAGAGCAAGCTGCTGTTTGCACCCTATGCGCCGGTGTGGTCCAAGGCCGTGCCGGCGGCAGCGTCCATCTTCGACACCCTGCAGAAGGGCGACGTGCTGCTGCACCACCCCTTTGAGAGCTTCGACCCCGTCGTGAGCTTCCTGCGCCAGGCCGTGGCGGACCCGCAGGTCCTGGCCGTCAAGATGACGATCTACCGCGCCGGCAGCGACTCCGTGCTCATGGACCTGCTGATCGAAGCCGCCCGCCGCGGCAAGGAAGTCACGGCCGTGGTGGAGCTCAAGGCGCGCTTTGACGAAGAAGCCAACATCAACTGGGCCGAGCGTCTGGAGAGCGTCGGCGCGCAGGTGGTGTACGGCGTGGTGGGTCTCAAGACCCACGGCAAGGCCCTGCTCATCACCCGGCGCGAGGGCAAGAAACTCGCCCGCTACGCGCACCTGTCCACCGGCAACTACAACCTCAAGACAGCGCGGCTCTACACCGACGTGGGCTACCTCACCGCCGACCCCGAGCTCACCGCAGACGTCGAGCAGGTCTTCCAGCACCTGGCCAGCCAGGGCAAGGTGGGCACGCTCAAGCACCTGCTGATGGCGCCCTTCACGCTGCACAAGGCCATGATCGCCCACCTGTACGAGGCGCGAGACGCCGCCCTGGCCGGCAAGCCCGCCCGGGTGGTGGCGCGCATGAACGCCCTGCTGGACGAGCCGCTGATCGAAGCACTCATCGAGGCCGGTGCCGCCGGCGCCAAGGTGGATCTGATCGTCCGCGGCGCCTGCGTGCTGCCGCCCGGCATCAAGGGCTGGACGGACAACATCCGCGTGCGCTCCATCGTCGGGCGCTTTCTGGAGCACACTCGCGCCTTCTACTTCCGCGCCGGCACCAAGGAAGCGCTCTATCTGGCCAGCGCCGACTGGATGGGCCGCAACATGTTCCGCCGCATCGAGCTCTGCTGGCCGATCCGCGACAAGAAGCTGCGCCAGCGCGTCATCGACGAAGCGCTCACGCCCTACCTGCTGGACGGCGTGGACGCCTTCAAGCAGCTGCCTGACGGCACCTACCAGAGCGCCCGGAGCGCCAAGCCCTCGGCCCAGCGCTCACTCATGCAGATCTACGGCGGCGCATGAGCGAGCAGGCGCCCGCCGCGAGCCCCAAGGACCCACAGCCCAGGAAGGCCGCGGCACCGCCGCCCGTGAAAGAACGCGCCAGCATGGACCTGATCCTCTGGCGCCATGCCGAGGCCGAAGGCGAATCCGGCGGCCCGGACGACCTCGACCGCGCCCTCACCACCAAGGGCGAGCGTCAGGCCCAGCGCGTGGCCGCCTGGCTGCACCAGCGCCTGCCTGAAGGCACACGCATCCTCGCCAGCCCCGCCAAGCGCACCCAGCAGACCGTGCGCGCGCTCACTGAAATGTCCAACCGCAAGGCCCGCACCATCGACGCCATCGGCCCCCACGCCACGGCAGAAGACCTGCTCACCGCCGCAGACTGGCCGCACTCCCGCCAGCCCGTCCTCATCGTCGGCCACCAGCCCGCACTGGGTGAAGTGGCCGCCTGGCTCATCGGCGGAGAAACCCAGGCCTGGTCCGTCCGCAAAGGCGCCGTCTGGTGGATCCGCCAGCGCCTGCGCGCCGAGGTGGCGCAGAACGTCCTGGTGGCCGTGCAGTCGCCGGAGTTGTTGTAGGGTGGGGGTCGCTCCTTCACTAGTTTCCAAACGCGCGCAGTGATGCCATCGGTCGAGAAGCGCTGACCCACCGGATATCACGTTTCCAAACGGACTTGATGCGGCACTCTCGGGGCCAGTCTCGGAAACTTGACGCTCTCCGAGCTCTTCAGCCGCTACATGCCCGTCTTGCAAGCTACAAAAGGAACGCTGCAACTTAGAGCGTTTGCGACCAAAGTCAGTGCTAGTACAAAACTCAACGTCTCTGCCAAGCGCCGCTTCGACAGCACCTTGAGAGCGAAAGAGCGCGCCGACTTAGACCGCAAGCGCCTCGATGTCTAGCGGTTGTGCCATCTATTTCACGTTAGTCGTCACCGGCAGGAGTACTCAGCGTGGCCAGAAATCCAAAAGAATACAGACGCTCTCATGAAGATCGAGTGCATGAGATTCAACGAAAATTTGGCCCAGTCGCATTGCAAAGCACACTTAGCCAGCTAGCGAAGGTTATAAACCAAAACCATCAAATATTGGGTGCTATTGTCTTTCTTGCTAGAGAGAACCATCCAGAAGAAATACCTTCCCTCGTTCAACTCGCAAACGAAAACGAGGCAAAATTGCTTAGTGCAGCCGCAGTAAAAGATGAAAGAGGCTAATTATGATTCATCTGGCACTGTTGGCGATGTCTAGTATATCGACCGAATCACGCCTTTCGTTTACTTGGACGTACTGTGAGGAGCAGGCCATTAAATGTCGGATCCCGGATGCTTGATCACGCGCTTGGCGAATAGATCGGGATGCGAGGTTTGCCATTTTTTGAGTGCTTGCACGGGGGTCATGGTGTACAGCGCGCGCTGAGGCAGATGCATGCAACACCGGCTATGCGGACGATGAAGACAACGTCTTGATTGACGAATTGTTCGTTGCTCAGTGCGCTGCGAGAGTCCCAAATCCAGAACTCGACCAATTCATCCGCCCCTTTTGACACAAGGTATACCAAATATTAATTTAATCACCTCGCCTGACGGGTTGACCTGGCTTTGGGATATTTGCTCCGCACAACAACACCGCGTGACTTTCGCAGTTGCTCAGACATTCGTACGGAGCGATTAAAGCAAGAAGACCTGCCTGTGCTTTCGCACCAACCCAGCGTGACATGCAAAACATCCCAAACCGCCTTTTCGCTTGTCTGATGAGGCTTTCGGACCATTTCAGCCTCTGACTCATTTGAAAATGAGCCTTTCTGAGGACTGCTTTTCAAACATCCATTGAAAATAAGCCGCTTTGTGGCAGCCAAATGCCTCGGTGATCCAGTTCGGACCGACCGAACGACCTCAGTCCATCACCACCCGCACCCCCGCCCGCTTCCACGCCGCGGCTTCTTCGCTGAGCAGGTAAAGGGTCTGAGGGTGGCTGGCGGCCCAGTCGGGGTCCAGGGCGAGGTGGACGGTCTTTTCGCCGCGCGTGAGGGTGAAGACGCCGTTGGGGAGCTTGCGGCGGGCGTGCACGAGGATGACGGCCAGGCGCAGGGCCATCAGCTGCTCGACAAAGCGCGCATCGGCCAGCCAGGGCTCAAGCTTCTTCAGGCCGCCACGGTGGCCGAGCACCAGCGCGGCCAGGCGGGCCTGCTGGGATTCCGAGAAGCCCGGCGCGTCGGCGTGCTCCACCAGATAGGCGCCGTGGCGGTGATATTCGCTGTGGCTGATGCACATGCCGAGTTCGTGCAGCAGCGCGGCCCAGCCGAGTTCGCGCTCGGCCTCCACCAGCAGCGGCTCCACGGACATGGGCACGAGGCGCCGGTAGAGCGAGAGGGCGAGGTCCTGCACGCGCTGGCTGTGCACTTGGTCGATGGCGAAGCGCTGCTGCAGGCGGCGCACGGTGCCGTTGCGCATGTCGGTCTCGATGCGTTCGCGGCCGAGCAGGTCGAACATCACGCCATGGCGCAGGGCGCCTCGGGCGGCTTCCATTTCCGTGAGGCCCAGGGCCTCGAACATGCCGAGCATGACGGCCAGGCCGCCGGCCAGCACCGGGCGGCGGTCGTCCTTCAGGCCTTCGATGCGCAGTTTGTCGATGTGGCCGGCGCGCTCGCACTGCTCGCGCAGCCAGAGCAGGCCGTCCAGGGTGATGGTGCCGTCGGTGATGCGGTTGCTGCGCAGAATGTCCGCCAGTGCACCGGCGGTGCCGGACGAGCCATAGGCCATGCGCCAGGCGTAGCGCTGGAAGGTCTCGATGCTGTCTTCCACTTCGGCGGCCACGGCGATGATGGCCTGCTCGAAGCCGGCGCGCGGGAAGCGCCCGGCGTC
The DNA here is from genome assembly GCA_001295775.1 of beta proteobacterium AAP99. Lineage (GTDB taxonomy): Bacteria > Pseudomonadota > Gammaproteobacteria > Burkholderiales > Burkholderiaceae_C > Piscinibacterium. The sequence goes on along the minus strand of LJIA01000019.1, from coordinate 64,778 downwards.
GAAGTAGCGCATCGAATAACTCACGCTGCCCAGCTTGAAGCTCTCGGCCTCAAGCGGCTTCAGGCCATGGCCGACGATGACCTCGGTGGAGCGGCCGCCGATGTCGATCACCAGACGCTGCTCGTTGGGGTCGGCCAGCAGATGCGAGACGCCGGAGTAGATCAGGCGCGCTTCTTCGCGGCCGGAGATCACTTCGACGTCGTAGCCCAAGGCGTCGCGGGCGAGTTCGAGAAACTCGTCGCGATTGACGGCCTCGCGCAGGGTCTGGGTGGCCACGGCGCGGATCTGCCCGGCCGGAAAGCCGCGCAGGCGCTCGGCAAAGCGGGCCAGGCATTCGGCGCCGCGCTGCATGGCGCCGCGCGAGAGCTGGCGCGCCTCGTTCAGGCCGGCGCCCAGGCGCACGGGCTCCTTGAGGTAGTCGCGGCGGACAATCTGCTTGCCCTGCAACTGGCCGATCTCGAGCCGGAAACTGTTGGAGCCGAGATCAACCGCGGCCAGAAGGCTGCCTTCCTGCATGCTCTTCGTATTCTGTAGATATGGACTGGCAACGAGCATAGTGGGAAAACCCTCGGCCCTCTTGGCCCTCTCGGTACTCATGACTCCGCGCCCACAAAGAAAAAAGCCTGCGGAATTCGCAGGCTCGAAGACTGATCATCAGAGGGGTGCTGAAGGATCAGCTTGGAGACACCATCGTTATGAGGGAAGTATGCGGGTCTTGAATGACGCGGCGATGAATCGCGCACCGCCGCGTCAGATCACCATCAGCTGCCGATGCGGCCACCATCCGCCTTGGTGATGACCACCGTGGCAGACAGGGGTCGGGCCGGCGTGGCGCCGGCGGCACCCTTTTCAGCCGTGGGCCAGAAGCTGTTGTACGAAGCCGGCGTGGGGATGGCGGCATTGGGCGTGTCTTCACCGGGGTGCTGCACGTTCACGAACATGGTGCGGCCGTCCGGGGTTTCGATCACGCCGGTGATCTCGCAGTCCAGCGGGCCTACCAGGAAGCGCTTGAGCGTGCTCTCGGTGACCTGACGGCCCACGCGCGTGGCGGCCAGCTGGGCGCCGGCGGGCGTGCTGCCTGCGGCGGCGGTGCTGGCGGGCTGCGCGGCAAGCGCCTGGCCATCGCCCACACGACCGGGCACGACGGCCAGCATCATGCAGTTGGTCTGATCGAGGAAGGCGCCGGAGTCGTCCGTCTGGATCCAGCCCAGGCCGGTGTTCGGGCTGAACCACAGGCCATCGGGGCGGGCAAAGTCGTTGGCGCTGGACAGGCCGGACAGGTTCACACGGGCGGGGTCGGCATCGGCCTGTGCGCCGAAGAGGAAGACGTCCCAGTTGAAGGTGGTGCTGCCGGGGTTCTGGTTGGTTTCGGCAAAGCGCACGATGTGGCCGAAGGTGTTGCCGCTGTTGGTCGTGGCGGCCGCGCCGCTGGGCGTGGCGCCGCGCTGGTCCTGGTAGAAGCGGGGGTTGGCGCCGTCGATGTTGTCCACGCGGCGGCCGGTGCGGCCGGCGCTGGCGTTGGCTTCGGTCAGCGTGAAGTAGATGTCGCGGGTGGCGTAGTTCACGGCGCCCCACTCCGGGCGGTCCATCGGCGTGGCACCCAGGGCATCGGCGGCGATGCGGGTGTTCAGCTGGACGTCGGCCTGGTCAGCAAACACGTAGGCAGGCGTACCACCGGCAGCGGCCTGCGCGGCTTGCACGGCAGCCAGCGTGAGCGGCAGCCACGTGCCGGTGCCGTCGGCATTGAACTTGGCCACGTACAGGGTGCCGCGGTCCAGGTACTTGTCACCGATGGCCATGCGGTTGGTGGCGTTGGCATCGTCGGCGCTCCACACGGCCTCGGACACGAACTTGTAGATGTAGTCGCCGCGAGAATCGTCACCCATATAGAAGGCCAGGGGCTGGCCGACCACCGGGGTGTTGGCCACGCAGGCCTCGTGTGCAAAGCGGCCCATGGCGGTGCGCTTCTTGGGCACGGCGTTCACGTCGTACGGGTCGATCTCCACCACCCAGCCGAAGGTGTTGGCGATGTTGCGGTAGTCGTCCGCGGCGGTGGCACCGGGTGTGACGGTGGCCGTCCAGCGGGCGTACTTGTCCTGGTCGGCGGCATTGGCAGCGGTCACGCGGCTCCAGCCGTAGCGGTCACCACCCACGCCGTAGCGCTGCAGGGCGAAGACTTCCTTGGTGCTGCGATTGGGGTTGTCGGTGGCGCTGGGGCGGTTGAAGTAGCCGGCCCAGTTTTCCTCGCAGGTGAGCAGCGTGCCCCAGAAGCTGGTGCCCGTGCCGCAGTTGTTCAAGGTGCCGCGGGTCTGCGTGCCAGTCGGGCTGAACTTGGTGACCATGGCGGCGTTGCCGCGCAGCGGGCCACTGATTTCGATCGGCGTGGCTGCCGTGATGCGGCGGTTGCGTGCCGAGTTCTGCACGTAGCCCCAGGTGCCGGTGGCGTCGAAGGCGCCGCTGGCGTTCTGCTTCATCATCTCGACGACGGACACGCCGTGCATGGCGATCTCGCGGTCCACTTCGGCCTGCACGCGGGTGGTGCCGGCGGTCACGCCGTTCTGGTGCAGGAACTGCGGAACGATGTACTCATGGTTCATCGCCAGGATGCCGCGGTTGCTGCCATTGACGTCGCGCGCGGTGCCGGCGTCGTTCAGGCCGTAGTACTCGACGCCGTCATGGCAGTCGCCGGCGCGGCGGTCGTAGGTGGCGGGGTCATCGGTGCCGGCGTTGGAGTAGGCCGGCACGCCGGCGGCGATCGGGTCGCCCGTGCGGTAGACCACGCGCGCGGTGTAGCCGGTCGGCACGATGAAGCGGTCGGCCAGGGACTTGCTCACTGCACTGAAGTTCAGCGTTGTGATCGGCTGCGGGGCCACCGGCGCGGGCGTCGGGGCCGGCGCAGGGCTGCTGTCGCTGCCGCAGGCGGTCAGGCCCATGCTGCCGATGGCGGCCAGGGTCACGCCAGCGCCCGAGGTGCGCAACATCTGGCGGCGGTCCATGCGCTTGTGCACCAAGCTCATGAAGTTCTCGGTGGTGCTCGGATTGGTGCCGACTTGCTCGATGTCAGCCGTGATTTCGAGAGACATCAGTTCCCGACGCGTGATTCCGTTCATGCTTCCTCCGGCCGCTCATGCGGCACTGCTGGTGTTCAATGGGAGGCCGACATAGGCTCCCCGAGCGGCAGTCTCGGTGCCCTCGATGTCATTTCTGCTACAGCCGGGTTACAGGACGGCGATAAAGGGTTAACCCTCAAATGACACCACCCGCGCCGCAAGACTTCGCACTCCCGCGAAAGGCTGCTAACACCTCGGGAAAGTGCGGAGGCTTAGTGGCACTGTCACAATCTCCAATGCCCAACGCACCGCGCGCTGCTCGCACCAGACCGCGGATGTCAAAGCACAACAAGGAGACTGACTGATGCGTTCCACCCTCACCCGCCTGACCACCGCGCTCGTCGCCGGTGTCGGACTGCTGGCCGCGACCAGCGCGCCGGCACTCGCACAGAACTGGCCGGCCAAGCCCATCACGCTCGTCGTGCCTTTCCCGGCTGGGGGCGGCACGGATGCGTTTGCCCGCCCGCTCGCAGCGCGCTTGTCCAAGCAGCTGGGCCAGCAGGTGATCATCGACAACCGCGGCGGTGCCGGGGGCACGGTCGGGGCCAGCTTTGCGGCCAAGCAGGCCGGTGACGGCTACACCTTCTTCGTCGGCGCGGTGCACCACTCGATTGCGCCGAGCTTCTACCCCAAGCTGGACTACGACATCACGCGCGACCTGCTGCCGCTGACGATGATCGCCAACCCGCCGCAGGTGATCGTGGTCAATCCGCAGAAAGTGCCGGCCAATGATCTGAAGGGCCTGCTGGACTTCCTGCGCAAGAACCCCGCCAAGCTCAACTACGGCAGCGCGGGCAACGGCACCTCGCACCACATGGCCGGCGAGCTGTTCAAGCAGCAGACCAAGACCTTCATCACGCACATCCCGTACCGCGGGGCAGGGCCGGCGCTGACCGACCTGATCGGCGGCAGTGTGGACATGATGTTCGATGGCCTGGGGTCCAGCGCACAGCACATCCGCGGCGGCCGCATCAAGGCGCTGGCTGTGGCCTCCAAGACCCGCGCACCGGGCTTCCCCAACCTGCCCACCGCGGCCGAGGCCGGCCTGCCTGGCTATGAAGTCTCCACCTGGTACGGCATCTGGGGCGTGAAGGGCACGCCGCCCGACATCCTCAAGCGCATGCACAAGGAAGTGTCCGATGCGCTGCAATCGCCGGAGCTGCGCGAGACCTGGACCAACAACGGCTCGGACACGAACGTGGCCATGAGCCCCGAAGCCTTCACCCGCTTCATCCAGAGCGAGATCACGCGCTGGGCCACGGTGACCAAGACCTCGGGAGCCAAGCTCGATTGATGGGCGAGGCCTCCCACCCGCTCGCACAGGCGGCGGACGCACCGGGCCAGATCAATCTGGTTCTTGACGGCCCGGTCGCCATCCTGCACATCAGCCACCCGGCGCGGCGCAACGCGCTGACGGTGGCGATGTGGCACCAGATCACCCAGGCGGCGCAGCTGCTGGCCACGCTGCCTGCGGTGCGCTGCGTGGTGCTGCGCGGCGCGGGCGGCCACTTCTGTGCGGGGGCGGATATTTCCGAGATGCCCACGGTGCGGCACGACCGCAGCACAGGCACGGCCTATCACGAAGAAGTCATTCGCCCGGCGCTCATGGCGCTGCGGGCGCTGGACCAGCCGCTGATTGCCGGCATCGAGGGCGATTGCGTGGGTGGCGGGCTGGAGCTGGCCGCCTGCTGCGATCTGCGCGTGGCCAACAACGACGCCCGCTTCGGGGCGCCGGTGCTGCACAAGGGCTTTCCGCTGGCGCCCTTTGAGTGGCAGGTGGTCAGCGACGCCTTCGGCCGCGCCGCCACGATGAGCCTGCTCATCAGCGGCGAGTTGATCGAGGCGCCGCGCGCTCTGACCCTGGGCATGCTGCAGCATGTGTGGCCGCGCGCCGGCTTCGACTGGCAGCTGGCCGATCTGGCGCGCCGCGTCAGCCAGACGGCACCCGCCGCTGTCGCCGTGGCAAAGCAATTGGCGCGCGGGCAGTGCCAAGACCCCTATGTGTTTCTTGACTCACCGGATTACCGCGAAGGCATCCTCGCTTTTCTTGAGCGGCGCGCGCCGCATTTTGGCAAGCCCTGAACGTTCCCGCGATCTCCATCCGCAGCCACACGCTGCGCACCGACCATGAACAGCAACCTCTTCTCTGCCTTTGAAGCCGCGATTCACAAACAGCACGGCAAGCGCCTTGGCGCAGCGGCCATCCTGCCGGCCGACCGCCCCGACGACCGCGCCTGGAGCTGGGCCGATGTGCTCGGCGCCTCCGGCCGCATCGCCAACCTGCTGACCAAGCTCAAGCTGCCTGCGGGCAGCCGCGTGGCTGTGCAGGTGGACAAGAGCGTCGAGAACCTGATGCTGTATCTGGCTGTGCTGCGCGCCGGCTATGTCTACCTGCCGCTGAACACGGCCTACCAGGCCGCCGAGATGGACTACTTCATCGGCGATGCGCAGCCCGCGGTGCTGGTGTGTGCAAGCAGTACGCTGCCCACGCTCGCGCCGATCGCCCAGCGCCATGGCGTGGCCCATGTGTTCACGCTGGACGCCGCACCCAACCTGGCCGCGCCGCAGAGCCTGCTGGCTGCGGCCAGCCGCCATGCAGACACTTTTGCCACGGTGCCGCGCGCGGCAAGCGACCTCGCCTGCATTCTCTACACCAGCGGCACCACGGGCCGCAGCAAGGGCGCCATGCTCACGCACGGCAACATGCTCTCCAACGCGCAGACCCTGCATCGCTTCTGGGGTTTCAGCGACAAGGACGTACTGCTGCACGCGCTGCCGATCTTCCATGTGCATGGCCTGTTCGTGGCCTGCCATGCGGCGCTGCTGGCGGGTGCGCGCATGATCTGGTGCAACAAGTTCGACGCCGCCCAGGCCGCAAAGCTGCTGCCGCAGGCCACCGTGTTCATGGGCGTACCCACCATGTATGTGCGCCTGCTCGCGCAGCCCGAACTGACCCGCAAGCAGTGCAAGAGCATGCGCCTGTTCATCAGCGGCAGCGCGCCGCTGCTGGCCGAGACGCACCGCCAGTTTGCGCAGGCCACCGGCCACATGATCCTGGAGCGCTACGGCATGAGCGAGACCATCATGCTGACCTCCAACCCCTATCACCCCAAGGGCGCCGGCCAGGCGGCAGACCGCCGTGCCGGCACCGTGGGCCCGGCCCTGCCCGGCGTGCAGCTGCGCATCATGGGCGATGACGGGAAGCCCTGCGCAGCCGGCGAGATCGGCGGCATCGAGGTCAAGGGGCCGAACGTGTTTGCCGGCTACTGGAAGATGCCGGAGAAGACCGCCGCCGAGTTCACCGCAGACGGCTTCTTCAAGACGGGCGACGTGGGCAAGCTCTCGGGCGACGGCCACGTGACCATCGTGGGCCGCAGCAAGGACCTCATCATCACCGGCGGCTACAACGTCTACCCCAAGGAGATCGAAGGCTGGCTGGACGACCAGCCGGGCGTGGACGAAAGCGCCGTGATCGGCGTGCCCCACCCGGACTTTGGCGAAGCCGTGTGTGCCGTCGTCATCCCCAAGCCCGGCGCGCAGCTCGATGGCGACGCGCTGATCGCCAGGCTCAAGGGCGAGATTGCCGCCTTCAAGGTGCCCAAGCGCATCTGGGTGCTGGGCGAGCTGCCGCGCAACACCATGGGCAAGGTGCAGAAGAACGTGCTGCGCGAGACCTACGCCAGCACCTTCAAGTGAAGATTGGCTTCTGTGGCGCTTCTTCAGGCCAAAATGGTTGAAGAACCGCTCCAGACAAGCGGAAAGCCCATTGAAACTTGTGTGCCCAGGCAGCGGGCGTTCCCTTGGACCGTATCCGACGCCGCTGTGTTGAGCTGATCGCAAACCTCTCCTCGGCGCACGCAGCTCGCCATTGACGACATGCCCCCTGCTCCTGACTGGCTCACAACGCTGGGTCTCGCCGTAGTCGTGTTTGCCTCCACGAACATCGACGACATCCTGCTGCTGGCCGCCTTCTTCTCGGACAAGGCGCTGGCTGCGCGCAACGTGGTGCTCGGCCAGTTTGCGGGCATTGGCATGCTGGTCGCGGCCAGTGCGGCGGCGGCTTTGCTGGCGGTGGTGGTGCCGGCGGGCTGGATCGCACTGCTGGGCCTGCTGCCGCTCGCACTGGGGCTGCGCGCGCTGCTGGCCCGCTGGCGCAGCACGGACGACGAGGACGATGACGCGCCCGACAACCCGCGCCTGGAGCGGGCGCGCCGTGGCGGCAGCGCAGCGCAGGTTGTCGCTGTCGCCGCGGTCACCGTGGCCAATGGCGGGGACAACCTCGGCATCTACATCCCGCTGTTTGCCACTCAGCCGGAGCATCTGGCGTTCTTCGTCGTGGTGTTTGCAGCCATGACGGCGCTGTGGTGCGCGCTGGGCTATCTGCTGGTCAACAACCGGTATGCCGGCGAACGCGTGCAGCGCGTGGCGCAGGCCGCCCTGCCCTGGGTGCTGATCGGTCTGGGGCTGTACATCCTGAGCGGCGCACGGGTGCTGCTGTAAGCCGGCCGAGCTGAGGCGCAGCACCGAGGGCGAGCTGAGTCACAGCGTGCTGCGTCCACGTCACACGAGCACCTTTAGATGAAGGATGGCTTGCAAAGCCGATCATCAGGCCAAAATGCCTGAAGAACCGCGCCGAACAACCGGTTTGTGACGCAGGGGCCTCGCGCTTGCAAGCACGCGGTCTTCCGGCGGCAGCGAGCGGCGCTCACTGAAACCCCGCCTGCAGCGTCCTACAAGCGGAAAGCCCTTTGACGATCTCATCACGACGACCAACCTGCTCGTTGCACGAAGCGGCGGTGTGCCGCCAGCAGAACTCCTTGCGCTGTTTGCGCACGCGCCCTGGGCCAGCACACGCACACGCGTCGATCTCGCCCGGATGATGCACGGCTCCTTCCTGCTGATCACGGCGCGGCGCGGCGATCGGCTGGTCGGCTTCGGCCGCGCCTGGGGTGACGGGGTCTACCGCGCGGTGCTCGACGACATCGTCGTCGTGCCCGAAGAGCGCGGGAACGCGCTGGGCTCGCGGATCGTGGAGGCATTGCTGACGCACTGCCGCGAGCTGGCCATCGAGGAAGTCTCGCTCACCTGCCGGCCCGAGCTCGCCGGCTTCTATGAGCGCTTGGGGTTCAGGCGCTACGACGGCGCCACGCTGAAGCTGCGCGAGCCACGCGACGCTTGAGCGGGCGCGGGACTGCGCCGCAAGGGCGTGCCACGCTCACTTCGCCGCCTGCTCCGGCGCGAGCGGCTGCCCGAGCCGGATCACGCGGCTCGCGTCGATCACGCGCGGATCGTCCGGCTTGCCGCCGCCGAACACGAAGCTGCCTGGTGTCGGCGCCAGCTCGCGATAGCCGCCGTCGTAGTCCCAGGTACTCACATACAGGCGTGCGCCGGCAAAGCTTGCCGGGTCACCCAGCGCCGCAGACGGCAGGGTGAAGGTGACGGTGCGGCGCTTGGCGTCCGTGCTGATGCGTGCCGCGGGGCTGAGCGCGCGGCCATCACTGGTCGCCGAGGCGCCTTCCGGCCCGAAGAGCGCATTGCTCCAGCCGTGGGCGCGCAGCCGGACCTGCCAGCGCATGCCTTCGGGCAGGCGGGCGTTCTGGTCGGGCATCACGTCGGTGCCGTCGCTGCGGCCGGGCAGTTCCAGAAACAGGGTGAAGGCCACGTGATCGAAGCCGTTGGCCGGCGCCCAGACCGTGCTGAAGTTGCGCATCGTGAGCTCGATACGCAGAGTGCCGCCGGCCGCCCAGACCCGCGTGCGGGTCAGATCCATCTGGCCCGGCTCGAAACTGCTGTGGGTCGGGTAGAGGTAGGTGCCTGTCGGGCCGCGGTCGTCGCCTTCGGGGTCGGCTTCGTCAGCCAGCAGCTGCCAGGGCAGCGCAGCGTGGAAGCGCTGCGCGGCGGAGGCCTGCCCGCTGGCGTCGGACCAGACCACCAGCCGATGCGGCACCGCCGGGTCGCTCATGCGCCGCGTGCTGACGGTGGCGCTGAAACGCCCGCTGGCATCGGGTTGCAGGGCTTGCGCGGCGGCGTAGTCGCCATCCAGCACGAGACGCAGGCTGCGGTCCTGCAGATCCGGGGTGCGACCGGTCACGGTGAAGTCGGCCGTGACGGGCTGGGTGGGCAAGGGGTCCAGCATGGGCGCCGCCGCGGTCTGCGGCACGGGCTGCACGGCGCCCTTGCGCCAGACCCAGCCGCTGCGCGGCGGCAGACGCAGGCTCAGGCTGCCATCGGCCGCCACCACCTGCGCCGCGGGCTGGCCATGAATGCCGTACAGCGGGACGAGCTGCGTACCCGCCGGCAGCCCGGTGGCCATGCGGTCGAGCAGCACCTCGCTGTCGGCCGTGTTGAACACCACCAGCGCCGCGTCGCGCTCATGGTCCATGCGCCAGGCCACGGCACCCTGGCCGGTGGCACTGCCGGCCAGCACAGTGGGCGAGCCGCGCGTGAACACACGATTGCCGGTGCGCAGCTGCACCATGCTGCGCGTGAGCTGATACAGCGGCGCGCGGGTGTCGAAGCGGTCGCGCCCGCCGCTGCCGTAGCCCGCCGCAAACATGGCGGCGCGCTGCTCGGTGAAGCCCTGCTCGGTGCCGTAGTACAGGACCGGGATGCCCGGCAGGGTCATGATGGCCAGCAGGGCCTGCTTCATCGAGGCCTCGGAGCTGCCAGCCAGCCAGCGGTCGACGTCGTGGTTGTCGATGAAGCTGGGCATGCGGTGCGGATCGCGGTGCAGCTTCATCATGGACTGGATGCGCTCGCCCAGCTCCTGCGTGGGCCGGCCGCGGCCGAACACATCCACCAGCGCGCCATAGAGCGGGAAGTTCAGCATGCCGTTCATGCGCGGCTCGTTGGCGGGGCCGCGCACATAGCTTTCGATGCGCTGCGCCTGCACGGTTTCGCCCGGCTTGTCGATGCCGAAGCCTTCGCCGAACACGAGGAAGTCCTTGCGGCCAGTGCGGCGGGCCACCTCCTGCATGCCGGGCGCCTTGCGGTCGCGCGCGAACATGAAGTCGGTGAAGTACTCGGGCGGCACGTAGAAGGCGGTGTCCACGCGGAAGGCGTCCACGCCGACGGTGCGGATCCAGTAGCCGTAGCTGTCGCGCAGGGCGCGGCGCACGACCGGGTTCTCGGTATTCAGATCGTCCAGCCCGGACATCTGGAACAGCCGCTCCTGCTCCGGGTTCTTCACGTCCACCAGTGAAGGCGTCCAGTGATAGATGCCGGCCTTGCGGTCCGCGGCGCGGCGCGGGTCATTGAGCGTGAACGGCCACTGCGTGGGCGCAGACGTGGGCAGGGACTTCAGGTTGGGCACGTAGAAGCGCGCGGGGTCGGCCGGGTCCCAGCCCCCGACGTAGTCGAAGTAGTTGCCCACGTGGTTCACGACGATGTCCTGCACGAGGTACATGCCGCGGCGGTGCAGCTGGTCCGACAGGCGCTTGTAGTCCGCAAGGGTGCCCAGATGCGGGTCCACCTGCTTGAAGTGCTGCGCCCAATAGCCGTGATAGCTGGCAAAGCCCAGCGAGGGGTCGAACCACTGGTTGCGCACCGGCGGGGTGAGCCACACGGCGGTGGCGCCCAGGCCCCGGATGTAGTCCAGATGCTGGATGATGCCGCGCAGGTCGCCGCCATTGACGCGATCCGAACGCTGCGGCGCATAGATGCCGACGCCCTGATCGTTGTTGCGCGGGTCGCCGTCGGCGAAGCGATCGGTCATCAGGAAGTAGATGACCTGATCGCGCCAGTCCGGCGAGGGCACGTGCAGCTTGAGTGCCTGTGCGTGGCTGACACTGCCCAGAAAACCGCCCAGCAGCGCGACCAGCCCCTTGATGAACCATCCTGCAAACCGCATACCCACTCCGTGCGCTGGTGTGCCCAGGGCATCCCGGGCGCAAGCGACGAGGATAGTGAAGCCGCGGGTCAGTCAGCCCGGTGCATGGCACCCGATCTGCACAGGCCGAAACGCGCATGGGGAGGGCTTTCCGCTTGTCTGGTGCGGTTCTCCAGCCGTTTTGCCCTGAAGAACCGCACCCATGCTCACTCCCGCACTGCAAGTGCGGGCCTGGCGGCCGCTCAAGCCGACTTCTTCAGTGCCACGCGCGGGAAGTCCACCGGCGTGTCCAGCGCCACGTTCACGTAGTTGGTGAACAAATTCAGCGCCACATGAGCGAGGATCTCGACGATCTGCTCGTCGCCGAATCCGGCGCTGCGCACAGCGGCCACGTCGGCCTCGGTCACGGCGCCGCGCTCGCTCACCACCTTGAGCGCAAAGCGCAGCGCGGCGGCGGTACGTGCGTCTGAGGCCTGGCCCACCTGGGCGGCGCTCATTTCCTCGGCCGTGGCGCCCGCCTTGCGGCCGAGGCCGGTGTGGGCGGCCAGGCAGTAGTCGCAGCCGTTGCGGTTGGCAATCGCCACGGCGATCTGCTCGCCGAGCTTGGCGCCGAGCGTGCCGCCGCCGAGGGCGCCAAACGCCGCCCACAGGCTTTGCAGCGCTGCAGGCGAGTTGCTCACCGCCTTGAACATGTTGGGCACGCCGCCAAAGGCGCCCTGGATCTGGCCGAGGATGGGCTGGCTGGCGGCGGGGACGAAGGTGGCATCTAGATTGACGCGGGACATGGCAAAAACCTCCTGAATGGGGTGTTGAAGCAAACTTTGCAGAATTTCTGAATTGACAGAAACATCGGAATCCGCCGCGATGGCGGGTCGTGCGCTTCACCGGGCAGCGGTGTGAAGCTGCTCGATGGAAGGCATTCTGGGCGCAAGAACAAGACGAATGGGCTCTTATCGTCTATCTTTCATGCCAATTCATCCAGAAGCATGCCAACCGATGGACGACCTGCTGCAACGCCCCGGCTGCGCGCCAAACCCCGACCCGACCCCGAGCACGTCCGCCCTGGCGCCCGCCATCACCGTGGACCGGCTGTCCGCGCTGTTCGAGCGCTTCCGCGTGCATGCGCATCTGTTCCACATGGGCCAGCTCTGCGGCAGCACGCACCTGGCCGCCGAGCCGGGCCGCGCCTTTCTGCACGTGCTGCGCGCCGGCAGCATGACCGTTGAACACCGCGCCGCCAGCGGCCTGGGCACCCTGCGCCTGAGCGAACCCAGCCTGCTGCTGTACCCCAGGCCCCTAGACCACACCTTCCACAACCCGCCGCAGGACGGCTCCCAACTGGTCTGCGCGACGCTGGACTTTGAAGGCGGCGAGCAGCACCCGCTGGTGCGCGCCCTGCCGCCGCTGGTGGCCCTGCCCCTGGCGCAGGTGCAGGGCATCGAACACACCATCGCCCTGCTCTTTGCAGAAACGGAAAGCGTGCGCTGCGGCCAGCGCGTGCTCGCCGACCGGCTGTTTGAAGTACTGCTGATCCAGATCCTGCGCTGGCTGCTGGATCACCGCGCGCAGACCACTGCAACGCGTGACAGCACGGGCGAACCGTCGGGCGAGCTGAACTCCGCGGTGAATTCCTCGGTGAATTCCGCGGTGAATGCCGCAGTCAACGCCGGGCTCATCGCCGGCCTGTCCGACCCGCAACTCGCCCGCGCCCTGACCGCGATCCACGAGCAGCCCGGCCGGGCCTGGCCGCTCGAGCGCATGGCCGAGGTGGCCGGCCTGTCGCGCAGCGCCTTTGCCGCGCGTTTTCGCAGCGTCGTCGGCCAACCCCCGGCGGACTACCTCACCGACTGGCGCCTCACACTGGCCAAGAGCTGGCTGCGCAGCGGCAAGCCGGTCAAGACCGTGGCGGCCGATCTGGGCTATGCGAATGCATCAGCGCTCTCGCGCGCGTTCGCGCAGCGGCTGGGGGTCTCGCCGCGGGATTGGTTGAAGCAGATCCAATGAGTCGCCCGACCGACCTCATGCGTAGAGCGCTACTGGCTGCACTGAGCTACTTCGCACTCGTGTTCGGCGCAGGGTTTGTGCTGGGCGCCATCCGCGTGCCCCTGCTCGTGCCACGGCTGGGTGTGCGTACGGCCGAACTGATCGAGATGCCGGTGATGGCGGTCGTCATTGTTCTGGCGGCGCGCTTCGTCGTGCGCCGCTTCCAGTTGCCCGCCACCGCCAGGGTGCGGCTGCCGGTGGGCGGGATCGCGCTCGCGCTGCTGGTGTCTGCGGAGCTGCTGCTGGCTGTGGCGCTCCAGGCGCAGTCCCTTGGCGCGTACATCGCAAGCCGCGATCCTGTGTCCGGCAGCGTGTATCTGGTGATGCTGGGCGTGTTCGCGCTGATGCCCTGGGGCCTGGGGCGGATGCGCGTGACGGGTTCGCCGCGCGAGCACTGAACCCGCCTTTCCGCATGTCTCAAGCGGCTCTCCAGCCATTTTGGCCTGAAGAACCGCATCCAGAGCCGATCCAGCTCACGACGCCCGGGCCTCGGCCGTCGGGTCGGCCCGGCGGTGAATGCCGAGCTTCGCCAGCCCGCGTTCCAGCAGCTTCCAGAACTCCAGTTCCTCCAGCAGCGGATTGAGGAAGTTGGTCACGCTGCAGTAGTGGCTGTCTTTCCTGCCGCTGTGGTGGCGGGCGTGGTGGCGCTGGGTCTGGATCAGCTTGAAGCGCTGCAGCTGCGTGATCAGCCAGCCGTTCTCGTGCGGCGCGCGGTGCGCCCATTTGTGGATCTGGTTGGCATTCGCGGCCACGATCGCGAACAGCCACACGGTCCAGTCCAGCCGATCCAGCCACCAGGCGCCGGCCACCACCAGGCTGGCGGCGAGGATCAAGTCCCAGGAGCTGGCCCAGTAGCCGCGGGCCACGAAGGCGCGCGGTTTGACGTGATGCTCCAGGTTGGCCTCGCCGATCCACTTGCCGATCACGGGCGTGTCCTTGCGGGCGTAGGCGTCTTCGGCCCAGTGCACGAGACCGCTGGCGAAGTCCGCCAGCAGCACCGCGCCGGCAGCGGCGAGGAGTGTCGGTGTCGCGGTGGACATCACGCTCGACATCGTCTCGGACACCGCGCTGATCGCAGTCGTCGCACCCAGATCCTGAAGGCTGTTCATGTGTGCCGGGCTTTCGCCCTGCTCCTTTCCTTGGTTGAGGTGGAGCGGAGCTTGGCGGGCGGGGGGTGTGCTGGCTACGAATGCCTGCGGCGGGCGCAGGCGGCGCGACTGGCGGTGGCGTGCGGCGTGCAGGAGCGCTTGCGGCGCGCACGAGCCATCGAGCGGGATCTTGGCCGCGCCGTGAGCGCAGGACGGGTTATGAAGATCGGCTCTGGAAGCCGTTCTCCAGCCCAAACCGCCCGAAAACGCCCGCCAGACAAGCGGAAAGCCGGTCCAGACGCCGCGCGCTGCGCCCGGCTCACGCGGTCGGAAACTTCAACTCCACCTCGCCACCCTCACCCACCAACCATGCGCGCTGCGCCGTGACCTTGCAGGCCCAGGTCTGCACGGCATGGGGTTCGCGCTGGCTCAAGGCTTGCGGGTCGAACACGGCGCCGCAGTGGCCGGGCGGGTGGCGCACGGAGCGGTAGCGCAGCCACTGCAGGCCGCGCTTGCGGGCGGCGACGGCGAGCTGCTGGCAGTCTTCGTAGTCGCTGTCATGCGTCCACTGCCGCTCGCTTTCATTCCAGGGTGGCTCCGAGAGATCGATCGCCGCGCCCTGCACGTGCGCCCTGAAGAAGGTGAGCTGGGTCTGAAGCGATGATTTCTTCAGACCCTCGCTGTCCATGAGGAAGCGCCAGCGCCAGTAGCCCACTTCACTGGCGGCGGTAGTGAGGTTTTCTGCGCCGTACCAGACGCCAAGTTCGCCGCCGCGGCGAAAGCGGGACGGGTGCTGGCTGCGATAGCGGAACGGGCTGTACAGCAGGTAGCGCATCGGGCTTGCATCCGAGGCCAGGCGCGGCGGCGGGGGCTTGCTGCCTTCGATGAGGTCTTCGAGCAGAGCCTGCTCCGCAAGCGTGTCGACCAGCCGCATGGTGGCCACGCGGTGCTGGGCCTCGACGCCGCGCCACAGCTCGGCGGCGCGCTGTGCGGCGGTGGCCCACCATTCATTGCGCCAGGCGTAGCGGGCCATGACGTGTTCGGTTCAGACGCGGACGGGCAGGCGTAGCGGCGCTAGATCGGCGCGCGCATCGCGTCCACATAGGCCAGGGTCATCACCAGCCCCTGGGCGCTGAGGATGAGCTCGCGCGGCGTGCCGTTGAGCGCGCTGTTGTGGCTGCGCATCCAGTCGATGCGGCGCTCATCCTCGTTGCCCACCAGCGCATCCAGCGAGCGGTACAGGCGCACCAGCAGCAGGGCGAGCTCGCCTTCCTTGCTCTGCGGGTCCAGCCCGCGCTCGCCACGCATCAGGCGCGAGATGGTCGCCTCGCTCGTGCCCAGGGTGCGGGCCAGCGCGGCGCCACTCAGACCCAGCAGCTGGGCAGCACGCGCTGTGGCCTTGCCCAGCACCTGGGCGGCGTCAGCAGCATCGGCCGCAGGCTGGGCCTGGGCGGCGGGGCGTTTGATGGAATAGATGGTGGCCATGGCGTGGCGGCTTGCGCGGTACTTGCCACCTGTTGCGGACCTTGCCTCGGTCTTTCAGGCGGCCGAACAGTGGACGGTGCAATCCACGCTCCGGAGTTTCATGTCAGCTTTCACATGGAACTATAGGCAATCAATCTTTCAGTTGCAATGCTATTCGCTGGAAACGCGCTACGGACGAGCGGGCCCATTCTTTCAATATGCGTACGCCGGAAGGCCGATGCAGCCGCTCACGGGGTGGATGGACCTTGAAGCGCCCCGGTTCGCAGCCATCCGGTGACGACCGGGCCGCGGTGCAGCGACGCTGCCCAGTTCGGACGGAGGTTGCGGCCACCTGAGGCCGGGGATGCGCAGCGGAGCGCCTTTGAAGATCGCTTCGCATCCGCTGGGCGCGAGCGCACATCGAGCGCCGCCGGGCGGTCGGTGCCGCCCGGCGCGGCGTCTTCACCCCCCCACCATCGCAGCCACCCATCTTCGCAGGCGCCCGCTGCTGGCCTGCAGGCCGCACCCATCAGGCTGCAGTCTGTCGCTCGCGCACCGCGACCCCGATGTCCAGCGCCGCCGCTCGCTGCTACAACCCTGCGCTGCTGAGAGCTCGGCACATGCACGGGCCACGGCAAGACCAAGAACACTCACCCGCAGCCTCCATGACCTCATCCGCCTTTGCCCGCACCGGGCAAGCCGCCGCCCTCACCCTGGGCGTTCTGTTCAGCGGCACTCTGGGCAGCGCCCTCACCGGCGCCGCCTTGCTCGCGCCCAGCCCGGCGCTGGCGCAATCCACGCCCGCCGCAGCCACCGCGCCCCAGGGCTACTACCGCTGGCCGGCGCTGCATGGCAACACCGTCGTGTTCACGGCTGAAGGCGACCTATGGCGCACCAGCACCAGCGGCGGCACCGCCATGCGCCTGACCACGCACGCGGGCATAGAGTCGCGCGCCGCGATCTCGCCGGACGGCCGCTGGGTGGCCTACACCGCCGCCATCGAAGGCGCGCCCGAGGTGTATGTGATGCCCATCGACGGCGGCCAGCCCAAGCGGCTGACCTTCGAAGGAGAGAGCGCCTGGGTGGTGGGCTGGACGCCGGCAGGAGAAGTGCTCTACAGCACCGGGCGCTACAGCGGCCAACCGGCGCGACAGCTCGTCACCATCAACCCGCAGACCCTGGCGCGCACCCTGCTGCCCGTGTGGCGCAGCACGCACGGCGTGGTGGACGAGCGCGGCCAGCTGTACTTCGTCACCGGCGGCCTGCAGTCCGACAACACGCGCCGCTACCGTGGTGGCGCGATGGCACAGATCTGGCGCCTGGATACACGCAGCAAGGCCGAGGCCGTGCCACTCACCCGCATACCGCAGGGCAACAACGCGCAAGTGATGCTCAACGGAAATGAGCTGGTGTTTGTGAGTGACCGCAGCGGCACGCGCAACTTCTGGCGCATGCGTGCAGACGGCTCGCAGCCGCAGCAGATCACCCGCTTCGACAAGGACGATTTCGACATCCGCCAGGCGCAGATCCACAACGGCCGGGTGGTCTACACCCAGGGCGCAGACATCAAGCTGCTCGACCTCGCCAGCGGGCGCGACACGAAGCTGGACATCCGCCTCGTTACGGACTTCGAGCAGGCGCGCGAACGCTGGGTGCGCACGGCGCTGACGAACAACTTCAGCGGCGTGTCGCTCTCGCCCAATGGCGAGCGCATCGTCATCACCGCGCGCGGCCGCGCCGTAGTGGCTGGCACGGGTGATCTGCGCCGTATCGATCTGCCCCTGCAAAGCGGCACCCGCACCCGCGCCGCCGTGTTCACGCCGGACAGCCGCAATGTGTACGTGCTCAATGATGTCAGTGGCGAAACCGAAATCCTGCGCCTGCCAGCCAATGGTCTGGGTGAAGCGGTGGCCGTGACCAAGGGCGCAGCTGTCACACGCACAGGCATGGCGCCCTCGCCCGATGGCAAGTGGCTGGTGCACACGGACATCGAACATCGCCTGTGGCTCACCAACCTGAGCGACAACAGCAGCGCGCAGATCGACAACGCACCGTCGGCCTACGGCGAAATCGTCTGGGCACCGGACTCAAGCGCACTGGCCTTTACCCGCGCACTTTCCAATCGGCGCGGCAACGACGTGCTGTTCATGATGCGCGTGAGTGACCGCAAGCCCGTGCAGCTCACGAGCGATCGCTACACCGCCGACGGCCTG
The DNA here is from genome assembly GCA_001295775.1 of beta proteobacterium AAP99. Classification (GTDB taxonomy): domain Bacteria; phylum Pseudomonadota; class Gammaproteobacteria; order Burkholderiales; family Burkholderiaceae_C; genus Piscinibacterium. The sequence continues at coordinate 47,032 of LJIA01000019.1, read as the reverse complement.
GCCTTCACGCCGGACAACCGCTGGTTGTATTTCCTTTCTGATCGCACCCTGAACGCCACCAACGGCTCGCCCTGGGGTTCGCGCAACATGGGCCCCCTGTTTGAGAAGCGCGACCGCATCTACGCGCTTGCCCTGCAGACCGGCCAGCGCTTCCCCTTCATGGGGCGCGACGAGCTGACCGACGGCGGCGAAGCGCCTGCGACCGCGCCAGGCACGCCACCGACCACACCGCCTGCAACCCCGGCGGCCACGCCACCTGCACCCGCTGCGGCCGGCGCGGCCGCAACGCCAGCTGCGCAAGGCAGCGGGCCTGCCCCCACGCCGGCCCCGGCCGCAGGCGGCGCGAATGCAGCAGCACGGACCTTCCCCATCGATTGGGACGGCCTGGACAAGCGTCTCTACGAAGTGCCGCTGGCTGCGCTGCCTGCCGGCAACTACCGCAGCATCAAGACGGACGGGCGGCGCCTCTACTTCATCGAGACCGAGAGCGCCGGCGGCCCGGGCGGTGTGCGCGGCACACTCAAGAGCATCGCGATCGACAACAACGCCACGCCGGCAGAGACCCACAGCACCGATGTCGCCACGGTGCAGATTTCGGCCAACGGCCGCAAGATGCTGGTGGTGCGTCAGACCGGTGGTGGCGGCGGCCCTGGCGGTGGTGGCGGAGCGCGCGAGTTCTTCATCTACGACACGGGTGCCCGCCCCCCGCAGGGCCCGGAGGCCGCGCGCGCGGCCGTGCGCGTGGGTGACTGGCAGATCAAGGTCAACCCGCGCGATGACTGGAAGCAGATGTTTGCCGACGCCTGGCGCCTGCACCGCGACTTCTTCTACGACCCCAACATGCACGGCCACGACTGGAAAGCGATCCGCGCCAAGTACGAGCCCCTGCTGCCGCGCGTGAGCGAGCGCAGCGAGCTGGGCGACCTCATGGCGCAGATGGTGGCCGAGATCAACGCCCTGCATAGCCAGGTGGGCTCGGGCACTGAGGTCCGCAGTGGCGATGAACTGAACATCAGCACCGCGGGTTTGGGCGCAGACTTCAGCAAGGTGGCCGATGGCCTGCGGATCGACCGCATCTACGCGGGCGAACCAGAACTGCCGGGCGAGCGCGGCCCCCTGGCTCAGCCGGGGCGCGACTTTGCCGTGGGCGACGTGATCACCGCCATCAACGGCCAGCCCGCGCGCAACGTGGCCGAGCTGGGCGAACTGCTGCGTAACCAGGCGGGCAAGCAGGTGCTGCTGAGCTACAAGCGCGGCTCCATCACGCGCCAGGCTGTGGTGGTGCCCGTCAACCCTGCGCGCGAACGTAACCTGCGCTACACCGACTGGGAAGTGCACAATCGCCAGAAGGTCGAGCAGGCCAGCGAGGGCAAGTTCGGCTACATCCATCTGCGCGCCATGACCTCGCCGGACGTGGGTGCCTTTGCGCGCGAGTTCTACAGCGTGTTCGACCGCGAGGGCCTGATCATCGATGTGCGCGGCAATGACGGTGGCAACATCGACTCGATCATCATCGAGAAGCTGATGCGCCGTGCCTGGGCCTACTGGCAAAGCCGGCGCGGCGACGGCGGTGGCTACAACATGCAGGCCGCCTTCCGGGGGCAGTTGGTAGTGCTGATCGACGAGAACACCTACAGCGACGGCGAGACCTTCTCCGAAGGCATCAAGCGCCTGGGCATGGGCACGCTGATCGGCAAGCAGACGGCTGGCGCCGGCGTGTGGCTGAGCAACTCGACGGGCTTGATGGACGGCGGGATCATGCGCGCCGCCGAATTCGGCCAGTACGGGCTCGACGGCCAATGGCTCATCGAAGGGATCGGCGTGGTGCCGGACATCGAGGTGGACATGCCACCACGCGCAAGCTTTGACGGCGCTGATGCCCAGCTGGACGCCGGCATCGCGCACCTGCGCAAGCTCACTGCAGAAAAGCCGCTGCGCGAGCCGCGGCAACCGGCCTTCCCCAAGCGCTGAGTTCCTCGGTCATCGGCATCGCCGTTTGCAGCGGCAACACGGGGCAGGTCGTCCGCCCCGTGCCACCTGAACTGGCTGAATTCTGGAGCGTGCAAGCACACGGCAGCATCTGGCCGGGCTCGTCCCCGGCGCAGCGCATTTCGTCGCAGGGCGCTCGCTCGACCGACGCGTGACCTTTATGGTGCGAACCACGCCGCAGAGTCGCGGCGGACAACCCCACTCTGATGAGCCCCGTATGAGCACGCTGTTCTGGTTGATCGCCTGGTTGATCCTGTTTGTTGTGGCGTGGCCGCTGGCACTGCTCGCGCTGGTGCTGTGGCCCATCGTATGGCTGCTTCTGCTGCCGTTCCGGCTGCTTGGGATTGCCGTCAGCGGCGTCTTCGCCCTACTAAGCGCGATCGTGCACCTGCCGGCGCGCGTGCTCGGCTGGCGGCCCAAGACGCACTGAGCGCAGACGCTGCGCACTTCGTTGGTATGGACGCATTTCGCGATCGGTCTGAGCGCAACAGGACGTAGCAGGGCTTGCAGCATGTGAGCCGCGCTTGGCGCGCAGCGCAGCAGCGCCTAGGGTTCGGGCTTTCCGCGGGTGCTTCGGCACCCGCCTTCGTTTGTGGAGATGCTTGAGTACAAGCACGCGCACATTGGAGAGCCGCCATGAAGCACGACCCCATGCCCGCCTTCGGACAATCCACCCTGAGCTTTCGCAGCAAGCCGCGCGGCCGGATGCGCGCACTGATTGCATTGACCGTGCTGCTGGCAGCGATCGTCCTCGGCGCGCTGGCCTGGATTCGCAGCAATCAGCCGATCGAACCAGCGGCCACGGTCGCTGCCAAGCCGCAATCGTCGGGCGCTGCTCAGCCTGCAGAGCCGAAGATGGTCACAGAGCCGGTCGCGCCGCCCAAGGCAGCGGCTCAGCCATCGGCCCCCGGCACACAGTGAACCTCGCGCAGCGCACGTCCTGCACCAGCCACCCGAGCTGCCCCGAGTCGTTTCAGACCGGCTCGGATCGGCCCGGCCGGAGGATGGTCCAGGTCACTGCGTCGCGGGCCAGCAGCAGAAGCGGAGTGAAGAACAGCGCCATCGCGAGGATCCGCTGCGGCCAGCCCTGATCCAGACCCCACCAGATCAGCATGAAAACAAGAGGCCCCACCAGCGCGAAGTACTTCGGTGGCGGATCCTGCTGCATCATCGCGCCGCAGTGCGAGCAGGTCGCCGCGCCGGCGAGGTTGCCGCTCAAGAAGCGAAGTTCACTGATGCCGCGTTGCTTGCAGCACGGGCAGATCACCATAGCTGTGGCCTTCTTGTCGATGGTCGGCTTGCTCTGCCAGCCCTACAGCCTCAGCTTGATCGGCGTCACGCCAGCCACCTCTTCAAGCTGCTTGCTCACCGCATCACGCTGTGCTCGGGACTCGAAGGGTCCGACGCGCACGCGGTGCAGACCATCGAGCTGCAGGATCTCGGACTTCACGCCCTCCGGCAGCTTGAGCGCACGTACCTTGGCAAACAGGGTCCATGCGTTCTTCTCGTCGGCGAACGCGCCGAGCTGCAGATACATCGACCGTGCGCTGGCTGGAGCAGGCCGCGGTGCAGGCCCGCTACTCGCCGGCGCCGTCGGCTTGGTGGCAGCTGTAGCCGCAGGCGCTGCGATCCGTGGCTCAGCGGTCGAGGCGGGAGCAGCGCTCGGCGCGGCCGGTGTCGGGGCGACTTTGGCTGCAGGCGCGGTGGGCGCCGCGGCGCCGGTACGCGCCGGTGCGGAGGCAATGGCCGGCGCGGGATTGGGCACAGTGCTCGGCACGGGCGCTGGAGTCAACGCGGCGGCGGGTACAGCGGCCGGGCGCGCGGGAGTGGCTGCCGCAGCAGCTGGTGCTGCGAGTGGCGCAGGCGCAGCGGCCTTGGCGGGCACCGAGCGATCCACAACTTGCGCCGGCGCAGGGGTGGCCGGAGGAGCAGCTGCAGGCGCAGGCGCCACGCTCGCGTTCGCGGCAGGCGCAGGGCTGGGCACGGCGGAAGGTGCGGAAGGTGCAGTCAATGCCGGCGCCGGGCCCGGCGCGGTGTCCATGCGCACCAGCAATGCGGTCGGTCGGTCCGGGTTCAGGCCGAGCGCGGCACCCACTCCAGCGGAATAGACCATGCCCGCACCGCTACCCGCCAGGCCGCCGGCCGTGCGTGCGCGAACCGTGCGCCCTGAGTCAATCGCCGTGACGACCACGGGCACGCCGGCGGGCCAGCTGCCGTAGCGCACCCAGTTTTGGGCATCACGCTGCCCGTCCGGCGACAACGTGGCCATGGCCATCTGCGGTTCGATGCTCGCCGCCGCGACCTGCCCGCTGGCCTGGCGCGCAGCCTGCGCCTGCGCAGGGTCGATCGGCGCCATCAAACCCAGCGCGGCGAGCCATGCGAACGCTCGGGCGCTGCCGGCGAGCCTGCGTGCTGCAACGAAGCCGTGATGATCGACAGCAGGCGCGGTAGGCGTGCGAGACATGGGCGGGTGCGTGTGTTTGCTTCGAGGCGGGTGCACTCATCGAGGCACGTGGCTCGAGGCTTCGCGCACCATACGGTGAGCCCGCATGTGGCCGCAAGCAGCAGCAGCGCAGATGCCCTTCGCAGCGGCGCGCTCGCCACAATCAGAGCGCCTGCGCTGCCTGCCGCTGGCCCTCAGCACGTTCGGCGCGCAAAAAAAAGAGACCACCGCTGCCCATGCAGGGGTGGTCATCAATCGCATCGGCTGTGCGCAATGGCGACAGCGATGCGAATCCGTCTTGAGGCGATCGGAACCGGTTACGAGCAGGCGAAGGGGTCGCCCGCCGCTTAGCTGGCGATGCCGAGCAGCGCGTTGCGCGTGGCGGGGCGGATCTTGGGGCCGAGCCAGACCTTCATCATCATCGGGAAGAAGCTCTCGCCGGCGATCGGCTCGGCCAGGCGCTCGGTGCCGTTGAGTCGGAACTCGGTGCTCTTCGTGGCCGGGTTGTAGTCGATGGTGACCACGCTGCCCTTGGGCAGGCTGCGGCGGGTGCCGAACACGCCACCGAGGCCGGCGAGCTGCATCACATTGCTCTCGATTTCCTGCTGGGTGGCGTTCTGACGGATGCGGTCGATCAATGCGCTGGACAGGTCGCGCGCAGACAGTTCACGCAGCGCGACGAGGGTGATGCGCTTGGAGCCGGGCTGGGCAAAGGCGGCTTCCGGCGTGCTGGCCTTGCTGGGCAGATAGAGCGCCACCGCCGTGGCCTTGACCGACAGGATGTTGGAGCCGCCGGCGCCATTGAGCGCCAGGCGCTGGCCGCCGACCTGGGCAGCCACCGGGAAGTCAAAGCCTTCCACCGTCACGGTATCGATGTTGGCGGACTTGGAGGCTTCGGCCTTGGCGTCGGCAGCCTTCGCAGGCGCGGACTGGGCGAATGCGGCGTTGGCCAGCAACAGACCGGCACTGACCACCAGCGCAGAGCCGGCAGCGGCCACCATGCGCAGGGAGCGGGGAGTATTCATGATCACGGGTCTTTCAGGCCGGCGGCGGATGGCGCAGCCGGCGGTTCAAGTGGCCGGCGTGCGGCTCGGGCTTGTGGCCCGGCTGCACGCAGCGCGCACGGTCTTGATGGAGGGACGGCTTACTGGTCCAGGCGGAAGTTGGCACGCAGCCAGAACACGGTGCCTTGCGGGCGGTTCTGCACGGCGAATTCACGCAGCACCTTGAAGTCCACGAAGACGCGGCCGTCTTCGCTGGTCCAGCTGCCTACCGGGCCCAGGCCGTAGGCGCGCACCAGGCCGCAGTTGTTGGCCGGGCGGGTGGCCAATGCCGCAGGGGTATCCGCAGCGCAGCGGTCGTGCGTGGTCTGGATGTTGGCAAAGCCCTGGGCACCCAGCTTCCAGCTGTCGGACAGCTTGTAGTGGACCGAGTAGTCGGCCGCGAAGTACTCGCCGCTCTTGTTGTTGGTGTCCTTGTTCTTCGTGTTGAACGAGTAGGTCGCGCGCACGCCCATCTCGATGCCGCCGTCGAACACGTAGGAACCCACGGCCAGCGGGCGGAAGGTCCAGAAATTGCCGGTGCCCGTATTCACAGGGCGCTTGGGGTCGTAGTCGCCGGTGGGCGCCACCACGCCCAGGCCGAAGGCGTAGCGATAGGTGTCGGTCTGCCAGTCGATATAGGGCATGACTTCCATGTCGCCGAGACCGGACTGCTTGCCCGAGGCGCGCGCCGCCAGCGGGTTCACCTGCGCCTGCACCGAGGCCACGGCGGCCGGGGAGACGCTCGCGTCCGCACCGCGGGCGGTCAGACGCACCTGCTGGTCGATCTGCACCAGCGGCAGCGCGGCCGAAATGCCGAACTTGCCTTCGCCGAAACGCTGGTCGGTCAGCCAGGTCAGGCGCGGCACGAAGGCCGTGGCGTCCAGCTTGCCGCCGCGCTCGATGAGCACGGTGCCCAGCGGCGTGGCCTGGCTGGTGACCGGGTTCTTGCCGTTGGCGTCCTTGAAGGTATCGGCCGAGTACTGCTGCAACCATAACTGGCCGTACAGGCCGGGAAACTGCGGCGAGGAGATTTCCGCACCCGCGGCGCCATTGACGGCGCGGATCTGGCCGCGTTCGGTGGCCTGGGCCGCGCCAGCGGCGGCCAGCGCGAGGATAAGAGCGAGGGATATGTTTTTCATATTGTGAAGAGCGTGTCCGGTAGATGAACGGTTCTGTGAACGGCGCGCATTGTGAAGACTTAAGCAACCGCGGTCGATGAAGTATGTAGATAGAGCGCCCACCCTAAGTCCGGCTCGAGGGCTTGATTCACATTTCGTCATGCCACGAAACAGAAGACACAGTTCTTCTGCACGTTCAGATGCTCGTCGCGCCCCGGAGCAGCGGACAAGCAGGGTGTGAATCATTTGAAAAAAAGCCACTCACCAGCCTTATTTTCAATGAATGATTGAAAATCAGATTGAGACTGAGATCCGCATCGAATATGCGGAAACTGCCCCATTCCCGGCGTCAAGAACTGCCCTGCATCTCACGCCGGCGCATGATGCAGTGGCTCATGCGAGATCCAGCAGATCGAAGTGGTACGGCTGGCTGCCAAACTCCGGCGGCAACATCGTGGTCTGGCAACCCCGGCTGACCCAGGGCACCGCATGGCGGAAGTTCGGGCCGTCATACACGAAGGTATGGAACTCGCCGTTCTCTCCGCAGGCATCCACATTCGGCGGCAGACGGGCCAGAAAAGCTGCGTCAAATTCGCAGCCCACGAAACACTCGTCCAGGAAGCGGCCGTCCACGCAGACCACGCGGGCCTTGAAACCCGCGGCGAGAAACTCGTCCACCAGCGCCCGGCGTGGCTGAAGCCACAGCGGCAGATGGGCGCGCAGACCGGCCCGGGCGCAGACCTGCTCCTCCCAGTCACGGTGCGGCTGCAGGTCGATGTCGCCAAACACCATGTCGGTGACGCCCTGCGCGGCCAGCGCCTGAAGCTGCGCCACGAAGCGGGCTTCGTAGTCCGTCCAGCTGGCTTCGATGAAATGGCTTGCCAGGCCCAGCGCACGGGCCTGGGCCTGCAGGAGCGCACGGCTCACGCCATGCGAGCGCGCCCGCTGGCCGGTTTCTTCCAGCGCTGTCAGCGTGGCAGTGACTGCTGGCAGCGCGCCGGCCGCGGCGAGTTGCTGCGCGCGCCAGAGGGCAAGCGTGGAGTCCTTACCGCCGCTGTAGGAAACGATGGTGCTCATGGGTCTTCCGTCTGCCCTGCCCGGCTCAGGCACGCGGGTGGTTGGCGGCATGCAGCTGCTTGAGCCGCTCGCGCGCCACATGGGTGTAGATCTGGGTCGTGGTGATGTCGGCATGCCCGAGCAGCAGCTGCACCACGCGCAGATCCGCGCCGTGGTTGAGCAGGTGCGTCGCAAAGGCATGGCGCAGAGTGTGCGGTGAGAGCGGTGCATTCACGCCGCCGACCAGGGCGTACTTCTTGATGAGGTTCCAGAACATCTGCCGTGTCATCGGAGCGCCGCGGGCGGTGACGAAGAGCGCATCACTCACCTGGCCGTCCAGAATCGCGGCACGGCCCTCGCGCAGGTAGCGCTCCAGCCAGTCCCGCGCGGCCAGACCGAAGGGCACCAGGCGCTCCTTGCTGCCCTTGCCCATCACGCGCAACACACCATCGTTCAGCGCCACCTGAATCAAGGTCACGCCCACCAGCTCGCTCACGCGCAGGCCGCTGGCGTACATGAGTTCGAGCATTGCGCGGTCGCGCAGGCCCAGCGGCGTGTCGGTGTTTGGCGCGGCCAGCAGCGCCTCGACCTGCGCCTCGGTCAGGGTCTTGGGAATACGTGGCGCGCGCTTGGCTGTCGGAATGCGCAACGTGGGGTCTGCGGCGACGAGGCGCTCGCGCAGCGCCCAGGCAAAGAAGCGGCGCAGCGTGGCCAGGCGGCGGTTGCTGGTGCTTGCGCGCGTGCCGGGTGCGGCAGCGGCGAACCAGCTGTAGAGATCGGCTTCGGCGGCGGCGTCGAGCGCGCGTCCTCTGCCGCGCAGATGCCTCGCAAGCCCACCCAGATCGCCGCGATAGGCCGACAGCGTGTTGCCGGCCAGTCCGTGCTCCAGCCAGAGCGCATCGGCGAACCGGTCGATCAGTGCGGCGTCATCGGCGTGCAGCGGCGCAGCGGGCGCCCGGGGTTCTTTCATGGGCGGGATGCTAGCGCGCAGCGTCAAGCGAGAATGTCAGCCTGCAAAAAGCAAACGGCCCGGCGTGAACCGGGCCGTCGGGTCGCACGCAGCGCGTGCTTACTGCTGGTCGAGCTTGATGCCCTGACGCTTCACCAGCGCGGCCATCTTGTCCATTTCCTTCTTGATCTCGGCGGCGAACTGCTCGGGCGTGTTGCCCAGCGGCTCTGCGCCGGCTTCACGCAGGCGCTTGGCCAGATCCGGGTTGCTCACGGCCTGCTTCACGGCGGCCTGCACCTTGGTGATGATGTCGCGCGAGGTGCCCGCGGGCGCCACGATGCCGTACCAGGCAGGATCATTCATCTCTTTCAAACCCAGCTCGCCGTAGGTCGGCACGTTGGGCAGCTGGGGCAGGCGCTTGTCCCAGGCGATGGCCAGGGGGCGCAGCTTGCCCGCCTGGATGTGCGGCATGGAGCTGGGCAGGTTGTCGAGCATCACTTCCACCTGGCCGGCCAGGGTGTCATTGAGCGCCGGGCCGCTGCCGCGGTAGGGAATGTGCAGCATGAAGGTGCCGGTGGACACCTTGAACTGCTCGCCCATCATGTGGGCAATGCCGCAGGCGCCGCTGGTGGCAAAGGAGTACTTGGCCGGGTTCTTCTTGAGCAGGTCGATGAATTCCTTCATGTTCTGCGCCGGCACCTTGGGGTGCACCACGATCACGTTGGCCGTGTGCGCCATGTTGCTGACGGGCGCGAAGTCCTTCAGCGGGCTGTAGGGCAGCTTGGGGTTGCAGGCCGGGTTCACGGCGTGCGTGGAGACGGTGGCCACGCCGAAGGTGAAGCCGTCCGGCGCCGCCTTCGCCACTTCCGTGGCGCCGATGGAGCCACCGCCGCCGCCGCGGTTCTCGATCACCACGTTCGCGCCGAGGATCTTGCCGACTTCAGGCATGACCAGACGGGTGACGATGTCGGTGGTGCCGCCCGGCGGGAAGGGCACGATCACGCGGATGGGCTTGCCGGCGGGCCACGCGCCCTGGGCGCTAGCACCGAAGCTGAGCAGCGAGGCGGACAGCGCCAGCGCCATGGCAGCCAGCTTGCGGGGTTGTGTCATCTGGGGTCTCCTTGTGAGGTATGGACGTCGAACCCGGATGCGATCCCCTCGGGCCGGCGGCGCTGCTGGTGTGAATACGCAGCGACAGGCGTCGAGTGTGCCCTGCGGCCGCAGCCCGGGGCATCAGGGCTTTCCTGCGGAGGCGCACCGGCCGTTCGCGCAGTCCGGGTCAGCGCTGCGGCGCGACTTCCATGGCCGTGGCCGCGCCTTGCTCACCTGGCAGCTTCAAGCCCTTGGGCAGCGGAAACATGATGTGCTCGGTCACACCGTCCAGCTGGCTGACGGAGCCGGCGCCGCGTGCCTTGAGCGCCGAGATCACTTCCTTGACGAGCACCTCGGGCGCCGAGGCACCGGCGGTGACGCCAAAGCGGCGCGCGCCTTCGAGCCATTGCGGCTGAATCTCGTGCGCGCCGTCGACCATGTAGGCGCGGGCACCGAGCTTTTCTGCCAGCTCACGCAGGCGGTTGGAGTTGCTGCTCGTGGGGCTGCCGACCACGATGACCACATCGACCTTGGGCGCCATGAACTTGACCGCGTCCTGACGGTTCTGCGTGGCGTAGCAGATGTCGTCCTTCTTGGGCGCGCGGATCAGCGGGAAGCGGGCACGCAGGGCGTCGATCACGTCGCGCGTTTCATCCACCGAGAGCGTGGTCTGCGAGACATAAGCCAGCTTGGCCGGGTCCTTCACATGGATGCGGCTGACATCCTCGATCGTCTCGACGAGGATCATGCCGTCCTCGGTCTGGCCCATGGTGCCTTCCACCTCGGGGTGACCGGCATGGCCGATCATGATGATCTCGTAGCCCTCCTTGCGCAGCTTTAGCACCTCGATGTGCACCTTGGTCACCAGCGGGCAGGTGGCGTCGAACACACGCAAGCCGCGCGCCTGGGACTCGCGGCGCACTGACTTGGGCACACCGTGGGCGGAGTAGATCAATGTGGCGCCCTGCGGCACATCCGCCAAGTCTTCGATGAAGACGGCACCCTTGGCGCGCAGGCCTTCCACCACAAAGGTGTTGTGCACGATCTCGTGGCGTACGTAGATCGGCGCGCCATAGAGCGTGAGCGCGCGCTCGACGATCTCGATGGCGCGATCGACGCCAGCACAGAAGCCGCGCGGGTTGGCCAGCAGGATGTCGGCGTCCTCGCCGCCCTGCCCCATCGGCTCGCGGGTCACTTCATGGGCATCCATCAGAGCACTCCAATGATCTTCACTTCAAAGCGGATCGGCTGACCCGCCAGCGGGTGGTTGAAGTCGAACAGCGCACCCTGCGCATCGATCTCCTTCACCACGCCGGCAAAGCGTCCACCAGGCCGGCTCGCGGTCGCCGGGGCGTTGAACTCGACCACATCACCGGGCTCGAAGGTCGTCAACAGTTCGCTTTCGCGCTTGAGCAGCTCGCGGGAGACACGTTGCACCAATTCCGCGCTGCGCTGCCCATAGGCCTCGCCGGCCGGCACGTCGAATACGTGATGCTCGCCTTGCGCAAGCCCGATCAAGCGCTGCTCCAGCGCCGGTGCAAGTTGACCGAGCCCCATCTGCAGGGTCGCGGGCTTGTCGGCAAAGGTGTTCAGGAAGTCCGCCTCCCCTGTTTGCGCGGCATCGACAGCCGCAGCCTGGGTCAGCGAGATGCGATAGTGCAGCGTTACGAACGAGTCCGCGCCGATCACCGGCTGCGCCCCCGCGTCCGCAGCCGCAGATGCGGTTTGAACATTCAAGGCAGTCTCTCCAGAAGAGTTCAGTTTAGATGCCCATTACCGACTGGCCCGAGAACGACAGACCGCGAGAAAAGATGCTCTCACTCGGCCCGGGCGCCCTGAGCGACGCCGAGCTGCTGGCCGTGCTGCTTCGGGTGGGCGTGGCCGGCAAGAGCGCTGTAGACCTCGCCCGCGAGCTGCTCGGCCACTTCGGCTCGATCACTGCGCTGATGCACGCATCACCGGCTGAGGTATCGAAGATCAAGGGCCTGGGGCCTGCGAAGGCGCTGCAGTTCCAGGCCGCGCTTCAACTTGCGCGCCGCGCGCTGGATGAGCGTCTGCGCGAACCGACGGCGTTGTCCGATCCGACCCAGGTCAGCGAGTTCCTGCGCCTGCAACTCGGCGGGGAACGTGCCGAGGTGTTCATGGCGCTGTTTCTGGATGCGCAGAACCGCCTCATCCGGGCGGAGCGCCTGTTCACCGGAACCTTGACGCAGACGAGCGTGTACCCGCGCGAAGTCGTGAAGGCGGCGCTGGCGCACAACGCAGCCAGCGTGATCCTCGCGCACAACCATCCGTCCGGCGTGGCCGAGCCGAGTCAGGCCGATATCAGCCTGACGGCCGTGTTGCGGGCGGCGCTCGCGCTGGTGGACGTTCAGGTACTCGATCACTTTGTAGTGACCGCCGGCACGGCCCGGTCAATGGCACAGGCAGGTCTGATCTAGCTGGGTCATGTCGCGGTGAATCGGACAGGCTGGATGAGCTAAATGCAACCCTCCTGAGCCTGCATCAGCAATGGAGCTGACCCTCCAGAGCCTTTCGAGCCTGCAGCGGGACAAGTGTTTGATCAGAAAGCCCTTTTCGTGCTAGAGTCTCGGTCTTTGCGTATTGCGCCAAAAGCCTTGATTTGCGGCGCAGTTGCAACTCATACCGAGATGCCGAGGCCGGCCGCACCTGAGGGTGCCGCCCCAGTGAATCGGAAGCCGCAGAGTCTGCGGCAACCCTTCTGGCCGACCGTCATCAACCTATCAGACCGAAGAACCGTGGAGTGTCAGCATGGCACGCGTATGTGAAGTGACGGGCAAGCGCCCGATGGTGGGCAACAACGTCTCCCACGCCAACAACAAGACCAAGCGTCGCTTTCTGCCCAACCTGCAGAACCGCCGCATCTGGGTTGAAAGCGAGAACCGTTGGGTCTCCCTGCGCCTGACCAACGCCGGTCTGCGCACCATCGAGAAGCGCGGCGTGGACACCGTGCTGGCCGAAATGCGCGCCGCAGGCAAGATCTGAATCAACGGCTGACCCAGGAGCACTCATCATGCGTGAAAAGATCAAGCTCGAGTCGACCGCTGGTACCGGTCACTTCTACACCACCACCAAGAACAAGAAGACCAAGCCCGAGAAGATGCTGATCAAGAAGTTTGATCCGGTCGCTCGCAAGCATGTGGAATACAAGGAAACCAAGATCAAGTAATTGATCCGGTTCCACGCAAAAGGCCCGCACTGCGGGCCTTTTGTTTTGGTGCTTGTCCGGCGCGCTCATTCAGCGCCGGTAGACGCGCCTAGAAGTCTCGCCAGATGAAGCGCGCAGCAACCGGCATGTCCGGGCCACCTGGCGCCGAGGCCATGCCATCTGTGGCCCAGCCCATGTCGTCGAACAAGTGGCGCAGGTTCATGGGTTCCTGCTGCCGCGAGCGACTTCCGTAGGAACCCACGATCAGGCGCCCGCCGTCGGCCACGATGTCGCGCCCGACGCGCTTCAGATAGGCCGGCACGAACTCCGGCGGCACCAGGTCGACGCTGGTGTAGACGTACAAATACTGGCGCGGTGGTACCCAGTCCCACGCATTGCCGATGTGGAAGTTGCGCGAGAAGAGTGACATGCGCTTCTGCGCCTGCTCTATGAGCAGCTTGCCGGCGTCCAGTCCGTGCGGCGTCAGGAAGATCTCCTTCTCCTCCGCCCACTTCACCAGCGACTCCAACAGATAGCCGTTGGCACAGCCCAGATTGAGCAGGTCGCCATCACCTTCGATCGCTTGCACGATCGGGCGCCGCTGTGTGTCCCAGCGACGTTGGCTCCCCGAAAACCCGCACTGACGCAACGGGCTTTCCTGCATGAGATAAGCGCGCTCCATGGCGCGCAGGCGAGACAGAAACTCTTCAGAGAGCGGAGTCTGCTCGGACCATGGCTGAGTGGGCAGGAAACCTGCCTGCTTTTCCGCCATGGGCCTCAAGCGACAGCGTAGCGACGAAGACGCAGCGACATCTCTTCAAGCGCCTGCACACCACTGGACTCCGCCTTGGCGCACCAGTCCTGCAGCTTCTTGATGAGTTGCTCGCGCGACTCGGACGAACGCGCCCAGATCTGGGCGAGTTCATCGCGCATTTCGTAGAGCTTTTTCAGCTTCTCGCTCTGCGCCAGGACCCCGGCCAGATGTGCGCGCGCGTCGGCGGACAACTTGCTGGCATCCAACTGCAGCCAGCGCTTGGCTGACTTCACCTGTTCGCACTCGCCGCCTCGCTGAGCAAACAACTTGGCGCGCTCGGACTTATAGGCAGCCTTCAGCGTCTTGGCGTACGTGCGCATCACTTCAAAGCGGTGCGCAACGATCGCGTCCAGGGTCTGGCCGTCGGCCTGGGCCTTGGCCATGGGTTGAAGCTTCAGCTTGGGGATGGTCTTGCGCGCCTTGGCCAGACCCAGCAGTTCGAGGATGCGGATGTACATCCAGCCGATGTCGAACTCGTACCAACGGGCCGACAGCTTGGCCGACGAGGCAAAGGCGTGATGGTTGTTATGCAGTTCTTCGCCGCCGATGATGATGCCCCAGGGCAGGATGTTGGTCGATGCGTCAGGGCAATCGAAGTTGCGGTAGCCGTGCGTGTGGCCGGTGCCGTTGATGATGCCGGCGGCGGTGATCGGGATCCACATGAGTTGGACAGCCCAGATCGTCAAGCCCGCAGCACCGAAGAGGGCGAGGTCGATCAGCAGCATCACGCCCATGCCCTGCCACGTGAATCGCGAATACACATTGCGCTCGACCCAGTCTTCCGGGCAGCCGTGCTTGTAGCGCTCGATGGTTTCTTTGTTCTTCGCTTCTGCGCGATACATCGACACGCCGAAGCGCAGGATGGTCCAGTGACCATGGACCTGCGGGCTGTGCGGGTCTTCCGGGGTTTCGCACTTGGCGTGATGCTTGCGGTGGATGGCGACCCACTCGCGCGTGACCATGCCGGTCGTCAGCCAGAGCCAGAGACGGAAGAAGTGAGCGACCGCCGGATGGAGATCCAGCGCGCGGTGCGCCATGGCGCGGTGCAGATAGATCGTGACCGATGCGATGGTGATGTGCGTCAGCACCAGCAGCACGACGAGCAGCTGCCAGCCGGACAGATCGAGCAAGCCCGTGTTGAAAAATCCGAGCAAGCCGTCGGTGAATCCTGTCATTGCGTCCTCACTCCTTGTGAACCGCGGATTTTAGGCCGTCCCTCGCCGAAACGATGCTTTCTGCAACCGTACTGTTGAGGTGGATCACACGTTGCGGATATGGCACCGAAACGCCCTCGGCCTTGAAACGGGCCCACACAGCCCGTGCCACATCAGACCGCACACCACCGGTTCCGTTCTCGGGATCAGGTATGAAGAAGCTCACCTGCAAATCGATTCCGTCCGCTCCAAATCCCAGCACCATTGCATTGGGTGCAGGATCGGCAACCACTCGAGCGTGCTCCCTCGCGCAGTCCTCGAGGATGCGGAGCGCGAGATCGAGATCGCCTTCGTAGCTGACGCTCACGGGCAGCTTGACCTGAGTGCGCGAGTCCGAGTGGGTGTTGTTCTGGACGGGCGTCGACACCAACATCTCATTGGGAATGATCGCTTCGCTGGAGTCAAAGCCCTGCACCACGGTGTAGCGCGTAGTGATCTGCGTGACGCGCCCGTAGTACTTGTCCACGGTGATCATGTCGCCGATCTTGACGGATCGATCGAGCAGGATGATGAACCCGGACACGTAGTTGCTTGCGATCCGCTGCAGGCCCAGACCGAGGCCCACGCCAAGTGCACCGCCGAACACCGAAAGCGCCCCGAGCGGAAATCCGACGATCGACAGGCCGAGCAGGACACCGATGAGCAACAGCACCGCCTTGGCCACACGCGACAAGACCACGCGCGTGCTGGAGTCCAGCCCGGCGGCCTTGTTCAATTGCGCCTCAATGGCGGTCCCCGCCCAGAGAGCCGCTAGCAGCGTCACGCCCACCGCGATCACGCCAGCGAGCAGCTCGGCGATATTCACCTTTGCGCCGCCGATGGGGAATGCGAAGCCTTCCAGCCAGTCCCAGACCGGGCGATACCAGCCCGTCACCAGCAAGACCAGCATCAGCCAGAGGCTGATCACGATCCAGCGCTCAAACGACTCCATCCAGGCCGCAGCCTTGAAGCTCGTGCGCAGCACATGGACGACGAGCCGAACGACAGCGAAGGTGGCGAGCCAAAGCAGCGCTACTCGGACGAAGGCCGTGTTCACACCAAAGTGCTGCAGGGCCACACGCAACAGCAGCAGCAGCACGAGCGCGACGAGCGGCGTGCTGACGCGCAAGGTCAGCTTGGCTGCTGCGACCTGTGCCTCCTGGCGGGTCCGCAGCCAGCGCGTGACTGACCAGCCGACCAGCAACGCAATGGCAATCGCAGCGAATTGCCACAGGACGGCCGGGCCGCGCAAATCGGCCAGCAGCTCAGTCACTTCCCGGAAGAAATTGAAGTCGCTTGCAGGCACCGGCGTGGCTGAAGCGGGCATGATCGGAACGGCGGGGGCAGTCGTCATTTCGATGGATTGAGAAATCAAGGCACGCGGCGCTCAAGTACCGCAGCGAAGAAGCCGTCAGTCTGGTGCAGGTGCGGCAGCAGCTGCAGCATGGGGCCTTCGGGCACCGGCAGTCCAGAAGGCCAGTCCGTGGCCACGCGCAGGAGTCCGGCCGCATCGAGCAGCGTGTACTCCGTCTGCGAGTCCAGAAAGGCCTGAACCACGGCGGCATTCTCCTGCTTCAAGATGCTGCAGGTTGCGTAGACCAGCCGCCCGCCCGGCTTCACCAGGCGCGCGGCACTGCGCAGGATGCCCAGCTGCTTGTCATGCAGCTCGGCTACATCAGACGGCTGTTGACGCCACTTGAGATCGGGATTGCGGCGCAGGGTTCCCAGGCCGCTGCAAGGCGCATCAACCAGCACTCGATCCAACTTGCCGCCCAAGCGCTTGACCCGCGCATCGTTCTCGCTCTCGATGGCAATGCTCACGACATTCGACAGACCGCTGCGTGCCAGCCGCGGTTTGAGCTTGTCCAGGCGCTTTGACGACACGTCAAACGCGTAAACCCGGCCCGTGCCGCGCATCTGTGCGCCGATCGCCAAGGTCTTGCCGCCTGCGCCCGCGCAGAAGTCCGCAACCATCTCGCCACGACGCGCGCTCAGGAGCAGCGCGAGCAGCTGAGAGCCTTCATCCTGCACCTCGATGGCGCCTTGCTCGAAGACGTCCAGCTTGCTCACGTTGGGCCGGCCTGCGACGCGGATGCCCCAGGGCGAGATCGGCGTGGGTTCGGAAGTCAATCCGGTGCCACGCAGTGCGGCCAGCGCCGTTTCGCGGTCGGATTTCATGAGATTGACGCGCAGGTCCAGCGGCGCTGGCTGATTCAGCGCCGCGAGCAGCGCTTCGCTCGACTCAGCCCCGAATTCGGCGGCGAGATCTGCGTACAGCCAATCCGGCACGCTCAAGCGGACAGCAGGATCAAGGCTTGCCGGATCGGTGCGCAGCACGCCGGCCGCTTTCCTCGCCAGCGCGTCCGGCACCGCACACGAGAGCGCCGCAGCGCCGCCATGCCGCGCGATGGCCAGCAGGGCGAGTCGCTGCAACGGTGCCGCGTCGATCTGAGTGGCCAGATGCTCGAACAGGCGCTTCTCACGCAGCACGGCAAAGACGGTCTCGGCCAGCCAGGCGCGATCACGCACGCCCAGTTCGCGCTCACTGCGCAGGTAGCGCGAGACCACCGCATCTGCGGGGTACTGGAAGCGCAGCACCTCACCCAGCGCACCCACCACATGGCGCAGCGTCGCCGGGGCAATCTGTCCTTCCGGGAACCCGCTGGCTGACCCCGTCTCTGGCCCGCGCATCAAGAGCCCACGACCAGAGTGGGCATGCCGGACACCACGACCTGCCGGCCTTCGATGGCGATGCGGTCTTCCACCAGCGCACGCACCACCGCGGGCAGCAGCTTGTGTTCCTGCGCCAGCACACGATCGGCCAGCGAATCCTCAGTGTCGTCGGCCATCACCGGAACAATCGCCTGCGCGATGATCGGGCCGCCATCCACAGCCGGGGTCACGAAGTGCACGGTGCAGCCATGCACCCGCACGCCGGCGGCCAGTGCCTGCCGGTGCGTGGCCAGCCCGGGGAAAGCCGGCAGCAGACTCGGGTGGATGTTCACCAGCCGGCCGCGGAAGCTGTTCACGAAACCCTCAGACAGCACGCGCATGAAGCCGGCGAGAATCACGTAGTCCGCACGCAGGGCTTCGAGCGTCTTCTTGAGCATGGCGTCGAAGGCCTCGCGGCCTGCGAACTGCTTGTGGTCGATCACCTGTGTGGGGATGCCGGCGGCACGGGCGGCATCGAGCCCGGCGGCATTGGGCCGACTGCTGATGACGGCGACGATCTTGCAGGGCCACTGCTCGGCCTTGTGGGCCTTGAGGATGGCTTCCATATTGGAGCCGCGGCCCGAGATGAGGATGGCGATGTTTTTGTGCTTCACGCCACGATTGTAGGCGGGGGTGGGTGAAAACCCGCGGCCCGGCCCAGGCGCTGACATACACTCGCCCGAGCAAGTCTTTCAAGCGGTGCACGTGCTGCAGAACAAGCCGCGTCCGACTCCCCTGCCGGTCGTCAGGCTCACCGTCTGTTCTCGTTCCAACCTCCCCTGAGTGTCTTGTCCGTGTCGCACCCGAGCCCTCCTGCCCGTGCGTGCTGCCCGGTTGTTCTCATCACTTACATCAAGGATCGATTTACATGGCTACAGGCGTCGTCAAGTGGTTCAACGAGACCAAGGGATTCGGTTTCATTGCGCCCGATGAAGGTGGTCCGGACGTGTTTGCGCACTTCTCGGCCATCCAAGGCACCGGCTTCCGTACCCTGACGGAGAACCAGCGCGTGAGCTTCGACATGACCAGCGGCCCCAAGGGCATGCAGGCCTCGAACATCCGCCCGGAGTGATCCGTCGCGCCGCACCGGCGTTCTGTGCTTCAAAGGGCCTGCTTCGGCAGGCCCTTTGCATGTCTGATGCTTCAGTCTGCAATGCTCGCACTTGAATTGCATTCGAATCTGGAGGGTCGATCATGAGCGTGTTCAAGTGGATTGGCATTCTGCTCACTGCCGTGGGCTGGCTGTGCGGCGCCGTACTGGTGGCTGCACCGCCGATGAGCGGCTTCACGGGTTCCAGCACCCTGCTTTGGCTGCTGTTCCTGTTCTGCTTTTCCATCGGCGTCTTCACCGCACTTTCGGGCATGGGCGAGTTGTCGACCGCCGGAGTGCTGCAAGCATCCGGTGTCGGCCTCATGCTGCTGGCACTGGCAAGCGGCGCGCTGCTGCTCGGCTCTGCGCTTGGGGTCGGGCGGTACTCGGCCTCGCTGACGCACTGGATCATGTTCTTCGGCGGGATCTTCATTGCGCCTACGCTCATGTGGGGTGCGGGCGCCGTGCAGCGGCTGAAGCGGGGCGAGAACGCCTCCTGAAGGCGCCTCTGGGAAACCTTTCCGCTTGTTTCATGCGGCTTTCCAGCCAATTTGCCCTGAAAACCCGCATGAATGCTGGATCTGCGCTTTCGGATCGGGGCATGATGGCGCCCTACAATCGGCCACATGCGAATCCTGCGCGGCCTGCCGCTCACCCCCTCCAATCGCGACACGGCCCTGGCCATCGGCAACTTCGATGGCGTGCATCGCGGCCATCAGGCGCTGATCGACGCGCTCAAGGCCCATGCCCGGCCGCGCGGTCTGGCCTGTGCGGTGATGAGCTTCGAGCCGCATCCGCGTCACTACTTCGCGCAGCTCAGCGGCAAGCCGGAGGCTGCCCCGCGGCGCATCTCCACCCTGCGCGATCGGCTGGATGCCCTGGCAGCCCATGGTGTGGACACGACCTTTCTGCTGCGCTTCAACCGCGCGCTGGCCGGCATGGGCGCGGAGAACTTTGTGCGCGACCTGCTGGTGGCGGCCTGCCGCGCCAAGTTCGTCATGGTGGGTGAAGACTTCCGCTTCGGCAGCAAGCGCGCGGGTGACGTCTACCTGCTCAAGCGCATGGGTGCGGAACTCGGCTTTGCGGTCTCGACCCTGTCGGACGTGAAGGAAAACGGCGCGCGCATCTCCAGCAGCCTGGTGCGGGACGCGCTTGAAGCCGGCTGCATGGATCTGGCCGCTGAACTGCTGGGCCGCCCCTACGCCCTCTCCGGTCACGTGGTGCATGGCGCCAAGCTGGGCCGCACGCTGGACTTCCCCACCTTGAACCTGCGCCTGCCAGCCTCCGAGCGCTTTGGCCAGCCCGCAGCACGCGGCATCTTCGTGGCGCAAGTGCATGGCCTCGCGTCTGCACCGCTGCCCGGCGTGGCCAGCCTGGGCCTGCGCCCCACGGTGGACGAATCCGGCCGTTGGCTGCTGGAGACGCACCTGCTGGACTGGCAGGGTGACGCCTATGGGAAAATCGTCCGCGTGGAACTGCTCAAGAAACTTCGTGACGAGGAAAAGTACGACGGCCTGCCGGCGCTGACAGCGGCCATCGCCCGTGACGCCGCCGACGCGCGCGCCTGGTTTGCCTCGCAAGGCGCCATCGCCCAGCCCGACGGCGCCCCACGAATTAGCCTGGGGTGAGCGCGGCGGCCAGCAAGGATTGCGGCCGCCCGCCTCACCCCGACGATCGCACTGCCCCGCCGCCTGCGCGCACCCTCTGCCGCGCCGCGCGCCGCACAAGAATTCACCGAGATCGCAAGCCATGTCCGAAGACAGCAAGAAGCCCGACTACCGATCGACCCTCAACCTGCCCGACACCCCCTTCCCCATGCGTGGCGACCTGCCCAAGCGCGAGCCGCAGTGGGTCAAGGAGTGGGAGGACAAGGGCGTCTACATGGCCATCCGCCGCGCCAGCGCCGGGCGGCCCAAGTTCATCCTGCACGACGGGCCGCCGTATGCGAACGGTGATCTGCACATCGGCCACGCCGTGAACAAGATCCTCAAGGACATCGTGGTCAAGACCCGCACGATGGCCGGCTTCGATGCACCCTATGTGCCGGGCTGGGACTGCCACGGCATGCCCATCGAGATCCGCATCGAGAAGGAATTCGGCAAGCACCTGCCCACCGACGAACTGCAGCGCAAGGCCCGCGCCTATGCCGAGACGCAGATCGACAAGCAGCGCGTGGACTTCAAGCGCCTGGGCGTGCTCGGTGACTGGGGCAACCCCTACAAGACCATGGCCTACAAGAACGAGGCCGACGAGATCCGCGCCCTGGGCAAGATCGTCGAGAAGGGCTTCGTGTTCCGCGGCCTGAAGCCCGTGAACTGGTGCTTCGACTGCGGCAGCGCCCTGGCCGAAGCCGAGGTCGAATACCAGGACAAGGTGGACTTTGCCGTGGATGTGGCCTTCCCGATCAGCGTGGAAGACGCACCGACCCTGGCCAAGGCCTTCGGGCTGAAAAAGCTGCCCAAGCCCGCGGCCATCGTGATCTGGACCACCACGCCCTGGACCATCCCGTCCAACCAGGCGCTGAACCTGCACCCGGAGTTCGAGTACGCGCTCATGGATGCGGGCGATCGAATGTTCGTGATCGCCAAGGACCTGATCGAGAACAACGCCAACCGCTGGAAGCTGCCCAGCTTCACCCTGGCTGGCACGGCGAAGGGCGCGGCGCTGGATGGTCTGCGCTTCCAGCACCCGCTGGCGCATGTGCATGAGGGCTACCAGCGCTTCAGCCCGGTGTACTTGGGCGACTACGTCACGCTCGAACAGGGCACGGGCATCGTGCATTCCGCGCCGGCCTACGGCGAGGAAGACTTCCTGTCCTGCAAGGCGCACGGCATGACGGACGCCGAGATTCTCAACCCCGTGCAGGGCGACGGCGTCTATGCCAGCTGGCTGCCCTTCTTTGCCGGCCTGTCGATCTGGGATGCGAATCCGAAGATCGTCGAGAAACTGCGCGAGGCGAACACGCTGCTGTTCGCCGAGAAGTTCAAGCACAGCTACATGCACTGCTGGCGCCACAAGACGCCCATCATTTACCGCGCCACCAGCCAGTGGTTTGCCGGCATGGACCGCACCGGTCACGGCGACAGCCGCACCCTGCGCGAAACGGCGCTGGCCGCCATTGACGCCACGCAGTTCTTCCCGGCCTGGGGCAAGCCGCGCCTGCAGAACATGATTGCCCACCGGCCGGACTGGACGCTCTCGCGCCAGCGGCAGTGGGGCGTGCCCATGGCCTTCCTGGTGCACAAGGAGACCGGCGAGCTGCATCCGCGCACGCTCGAGCTCCTTGAAGTCGTGGCCCAGCGCGTGCAGACGGGCGGCATCGAAAGCTGGCAGACCGTGAGCGCGGCCGAGCTGCTCGCCGAAATCGGCTGCGCGGCCGACGCGCCGATGTACCTGAAGAACAAGGACACGCTGGACGTCTGGTTCGACTCCGGCACCACGCACATGCATGTGATGCTGGGCTCGCACCCAGCCGATCACCAGTGGCCCGCCGACCTGTATCTGGAAGGCAGCGATCAGCACCGTGGCTGGTTCCACTCGTCGCTCCTCACCGGCGCCATGCTGCAAGGCCGCGCGCCCTACAAGGCCCTGCTCACCCACGGTTTTGCCGTGGATGGCGAGGGCAAGAAGATGAGCAAGAGCGTGGGCAACGTGGTGGTGCCGCAGGAGGTGTCCAACAAGCTGGGGGCCGAAATCCTGCGCCTGTGGGTGGCCAGCACCGACTACTCCGGCGACCTCTCGATCGACGACGAGATCCTCAAGCGCGTGGTGGAGATCTATCGCCGTGTGCGCAACACGCTCAAGTTCCTGCTGGCCAACGTCAGCGACTTCGACGCGGCCGCGGATGCCGTGCCGGTGGACGAGATGCTGGAGATCGACCGCTATGCACTCGCGCTCACTGCACAGCTCGACGCACAGGTCCGCGCCAGCAACGCGGCCTACGAGTTCCACCCGGTCATCAGCAAGCTGCAGAATTTCTGCGCCGAGGATCTGGGCGCGTTCTACCTCGACATCCTCAAGGACCGCCTCTACACCACGGCGCCCAAGAGCCTCGCGCGGCGCAGTGCGCAAACGGCGCTCTCGCACATCACACGCTGGCTGGTCACGACCATGGCGCCCTTCCTGAGCTTCACTGCCGAGGAAGCCTGGG
The DNA here is from genome assembly GCA_001295775.1 of beta proteobacterium AAP99. Classification (GTDB taxonomy): domain Bacteria; phylum Pseudomonadota; class Gammaproteobacteria; order Burkholderiales; family Burkholderiaceae_C; genus Piscinibacterium. The sequence goes on along the minus strand of LJIA01000019.1, from coordinate 24,214 downwards.
GCTTCATCGCGCCGGGTTCGGTGACGGTGTTCACCGAGCTCACGCATGAGATTCCGAAGGTGGCGGATGCGGAAGCGCTGCTGCACAAGTGGACGCAGCTGCGCGAGTGGAAGCTGGGCGTGACCAAGGCGATCGAAGACCTGCGCATGCAGGGCAAGGTGGGCGCGAGCCTGCAGGCCGAGGTGGACGTCTGGGCTGAAGGTGAGCTGCTGAACGCTTTGCGCAGCCTGGGCGACGATCTGCGCTTTGTCACCATCACCAGCCGCGCCACCGTGCATGCGGGTGCGGAGCGTATCGAGGTCACGCCGACGGCCCACAAGAAATGCGAACGCTGCTGGCACTGGCGCGAGGACGTCGGCCAGGACGCCGAACACCCGCACATCTGCGGCCGGTGTACGTCCAACCTGTATGGCGAAGGCGAGGCTCGGGCGCATGCCTGAGGCTGACTTGGTTTCGCCTCTTCGCTTGTCCCATGCGGGTTTCCAGCCAATTTGGTCTGGAAACCCGCATGAATGCTTGATTCACGTTTTCAGAAAGTCGCTGTGAAGCTGTTTGAATCCGCCATCCCAACGCCGCGCCCCTGGTTTGCGCGCGTGATCCCCTGGCTGCTGATCGCCGGGGTCATCATCGGCCTGGACCAGGTCAGCAAGTTCTGGATCCTGGCGAACTTCGAGTACCGCGATGTGATGCCGCTCACGAGCTTCTTCAACATCGTGCGCGTGCATAACCCCGGTGCGGCGTTCAGCTTCCTGGCGGGTGCGTCCGGCTGGCAGCGCGAGTTCTTCATCGGCGTGGCGCTGATCGCCACCGTGCTGATCCTCTGGCAGCTGGGCAAGTACTGGTTCCAGCGCTGGTATGCCCTGTCCCTGTCGATGATCCTCGGCGGCGCGTTGGGCAACGTGATCGACCGCTGGGAGCATGGCTACGTGGTGGACTTTCTGGACTTCCACGTCGCCGGCTGGCACTGGCCCGCCTTCAACCTGGCGGACTCCGCCATCGTCGGCGGTGCAATCCTTCTGGTGGTGGACGAATTCATCCGCACGCGGCAAAGCAAGTCGAACTGACTCCGAAAGGCGCACGCCATGCCTGATCTCGCCTCCAAACACATCCTGCTCGGCATGACCGGCGGCGTGGCCGCCTACAAGGTGGCGGAGCTGGTGCGGCGCCTGCAGGACGAGGGCGCCACCGTGCAGGTGGTGATGACCGAGTCCGCCACGCAGTTCATCACGCCCGTGACCATGCAGGCCCTTACCGGTCGGCCGGTCTACACCAGCGCCTGGGATGCGCGCGTGGCCAACAACATGCCGCACATCGATCTGTCGCGCGAGGCGGATGTGATCGTCATCGCTCCGGCCAGCGCAGACTTCATGGCCAAGGTGGCGCACGGACTGGCCGACGACCTGCTTTCCACGCTCGTGCTTGCGCGCAAGGTGCCGCTGCTGATGGCTCCCGCGATGAACGTGGAGATGTGGGCCAACGCCGCCACCCAGCGCAACGTAGCCACTCTGCGCGGCGACGGCGTGGGCCTGCTCGGCCCCGCAGTGGGCGACCAGGCCTGCGGCGAGGTGGGCAGCGGCCGGATGCTGGAGCCTCACGAACTGCTGGCCGAGATCACCGCCCACTTCCAGCCCAAGGTGCTGGCGGGCAAGCGTGTGCTGATCACCGCAGGCCCCACCTTCGAGCCGATCGACCCGGTGCGCGGCATCACGAACGTATCCAGCGGCAAGATGGGCTATGCGATTGCGCGCGCCGCCTGGGAAGCCGGTGCCAGCGTGCATCTGGTCAGCGGCCCCACCGCGCTGGCCGCGCCGCATGGCGTGAGCCGCGTGAACGTGCAGACCGCTCGCGAGATGCTCGCAGCGGTGCAGGCCGAGGCGGATGGAAGCGACATCTTCATCAGCGTGGCCGCCGTCAGCGACTGGCGCGTGGACAACGCAGCCGCCAGCAAGCTCAAGAAGAGCGAGGGCAGCGTGCCTGCGCTGCAGTTCGTCGAGAACCCAGACATCCTCGCCACCGTGGCCGCAGCCGGCAAGGCCAAGGGCAAGCCCTACTGCGTGGGCTTTGCCGCCGAGACGGATCACATCGAGCAGTACGCACGTGAGAAGCGCGCCAAGAAGGGCGTCCCCCTGCTGGTGGCCAACAACGCGCGCAGCGCCATGGGCGCCGACGCCAACACGCTCTGGCTGTTTGATGACGCCGGTGTGACGGCCCTGCCTGAGCTGCCCAAACTCAGCGCCGCGCGGCGGCTGGTGGGTGAGATCGCTCGCCGGCTCTAGCCTCCAACCCGGGCGGCTATGACCGCCTTGCTTGCTCACCCAAAGCACGTCGCATCGCGGAGCCTGGCGCCGCGTTGTCATGCGGCGGCGCTGAGGACATACTCCGCTGCATGGATCAGGCTTCGGCATCACACAAGCTGCAACTGGATGCGGTGTATGAGCACTTGCGCGCCGGCGAATTCGAGCAGGCCGCCGCGCAGCTGACGCAGCTAGAAGAGCAGCCCGACGAGACTGACGCCGCCCGGATTGAGTATTTGCTGGCTCGCTCATTCCTTCACTACTGCAAACGCGACGCCGCCAGTGCCTTGAAGATAACGAGCGAAGCCTTTGAGCTTGCCCAGCGTGCCGGGCAGAGCGCACTCGCCGCCAGAGCAAAGGCGTACGCCGCCAACCAGTTCGACATGCTCGGCGAGCCGCGCGACTCGATCGCGGCGGCGCAATGGGCGCTTGAGCATGCCCCGGCAGATGACTCGCCGACTCGCATCAGAGCCCTGATTTCGCTAGCTCGTGCCGAAGAGGCCGCGGGCGATCTGAAGCGCGCCAATCAGCTGTACAGCGCCAGCTTGAAACACGCACGCAACAACAGGGCAATCGTGAGCAGCGTATTGCTTGCGATGGCCACATCGGAGGTGGAGCACGCGCGACGACTATGGGCGTCCGGCACGCCGATCGAGTCCATGGCGCGGCAGAGCCTGGAGTCGATCCTGTCTAGCCACATGCTTGTCGAGACTTCAGGCACCGCGGTGAACAGATCGAGCAGCACCTTGTTCGTGGCCGAGGCACAGATGATCCTTGGCGATCTCGAAGCTGCCGCAGCGTCCTATCGAACGGCGCTGTCCACCTGCCCTGCCGGCTCAGTGCAGACACCGGACATCGCCTGCGCGTTCAGCGATCTCGCACTCTGTCTGAGCTTGCTCGCGCAGGCCGAGGAGGCGGTACCACCGATCGCCAGGGCACTGGACATGCTCGACGTGCTGCATGACCCTGAGAGCGAGTACGTCGTATGCGCCAATGCCGCACGCGTGTTTGCGGCCCTTGGCTTGAACGAGGACAGCACGCGCTACGCGGCGCGGGCTGCGGATGCCGAACGCCGCTTGGCCCAGGAGCGGGCGCAGGTCAAGACCTGGCTGGTCGCCGCGCCGCCGGTGGTTGACGCTGAGCTTGCCCGACAAGATCACCTCGCGCCAGGCCTGCCAGAATCGCCAGATCAAGCCGGCAACTGAAGCGGCCCACTTTCCGGTCTTTGTGTCACGGTGAGCTGCCAAAGACGCGGATGCAGGCTTGATGCGGCTCTTCAGACCAAAGTGGCCGAAGAGCCGCTCCAGCACAGCGGAAAGCAGCTTGCGATCAGCTCCGCGTGGCGACTTCAATCGCCTGGTCTGGTGTTCACACCGCCACGATCTGGCGGCCTGTTGCACCTGGCAGCACGCGCAGCGAGCGACCGACCGTGGCCGTGTAGCTGCGGTCGGTGACCGTGGAGACAAAGACCCAGTCCGCGCGCGCCTGGCTGGGTGTGAGCGTGACGGTCAGAAAGCCGCGACGGCTCGTATCCGCATACTGCAGCGGCCCGATCAGCTGCTCCAGCGCTGCTGCAAACTGCACCGGGTTCTCGTTCGGGAAGATCGCCTCGAAGCCGGGTGAACTCACCGACGATGTGGCGAACTCCACGCCGATCCGGTTGCCCTGCGCGTCCAGCAGGTCATTGGCCCAGGCATTGTGCGTGTCGCCGGCCACCACCACGAGGTTCTTGTCCAGCGTGCGTGCCATGCCGAGCACGGTTTCGCGCGCGGCGGCGTAACCATCCCAGGCATCCAGGTTGTAGGGAATGGATGGTGCCGCGAGGATGGCGCGCTCCTGTGCGGTGAGGCTGGTCGGGTTGGTCTGCGCACGCTGAGCGAGCGCGGCATAGCCGCTCACGGTGATCTGGTTCAGCAGCAGCGGCGCCGGCACGTTCATGCGGCCCATCAGCACCTGCTGACCAAGCAGCTGCCAGGTGGCGCTGGAGGCCTGCATGCGCTGCTGCAGCCAGGTGGTTTGCGTGGCACCGAGCAGTTGTCGGCTGGGGTTGCCCACATCGGCGGCAAAACGCGCACCGTCGAACGCGCCGCCCGCGCCCACATAGCTATTGATGCTGAGCTGCTCGTCACGACCGATCAGGCGTGTGTCGAGCATGTGCAGCGAGACCAGCGAGCCGAAGTCGAAGCTGCGATAGCTGCGCAACGCATTGCTCGCATCCGGCTGGCGTACCGGCATCCATTCGTACCAGGCCTGGAGCGCGGCCGTGCGGCGGGCCACCCAGTCGCCTTCGGTGCCCGGTGTGTGGTTCTCGGCGCCGTTGAGCCAGGCGTTGTTGGCCACCTCGTGGTCGTCCCAGATGCAGATCATGGGCATGGCCGCGTGCAGGCTCTGCAGGCTACCGTCGCTGCGGTACTGGCGGTAGCGGCGGCGATAGTCGGCCAGAGTGATCAGCTCGGCGTCCGGCTCGCTCAGGCGCCCGAGTGCAGCGGCCTGCGCCGAGGCGTAACCGGCGCGGTTGTATTCGTAGATGTAGTCACCCAGGTGCAGGGCACAGTCGATGTCCGTGGCTTTGGCGGCCTCGGCGTACACATTGAAGTAGCCCGCCGGGAAGTTCGAGCAGGAGAACACCGCAAACTTCACCTGACTGACTCCGCCCGTGGGCAGGGTCTTGGTGCGGCCGATGGCCGAGCTGCTGCGCCCGGCCGTGAATCGGTAGAAGTACGCCGTGCCGGCGGCCAGACCGCTGGCGTCCACCTTCACCGTCCAGTCGCGCCCCGCGCTGGTGGTGGCACTGCCTTGGGCCACTAGGCTGCTGAAGGCATTGCTGGTGGAGACCTCCCAGCGCACTTCGATGACGTCCTGCGGCGGGTTGTTCTGCGGCGTGATGCGCGTCCAGAGGATCACGCGGTCCGCGAGCGGGTCGCCGCTCGCAACGCCGTCCAGAAACAGTACGTTGGGGTCCGGGGCCTGAGGGTCGCTGTCGCTGCCGCAGGCGGCAAGCAGGCCACTGGAGGCGACCAGCGCACCCGCCGAACTGATGCGCAGGAAGTCGCGCCGGCCGGTACGGGCTTCAGCGGGCGTGCGGTCCGCGGCCTCCTTGGACGCCAGCGCAGTGGGCGCCGCGGTCAGGCCGGCGGATGACTTGGGATCTCGGGATTCAGACATGGACACACTCCGTGTTCAGGGGCAGCAAAGCCACGAAGTGTTTGATGTCGGGATGAAGCCTGCACGACACGACCCTGTCGGTTCAATGACAGGCGGGCAGGTGGTGACGATTCAGCCGGGCGTGGCGTAGAGCTTGCGCGCCGTCTGGCAGGGGTTGCCGGCCCAGTCCTTGGTGCACACGTCGGCCAGGTGCTGGCACATGCCTTCGCCCTGTTCGCGCAGGCTGCCGTACAGGCTGGCGTCAATCGGGCCGATGCCGGCCACAAAGACCGTCTGCGCGTCCTTCGGCACCAGCGACACGCCCTGCCCCTGCATCACACGACAGGTCGAGCTGACCATGGCCTGCACGCAGTTGGCCTTAAGCGCCTCGATCTCGGCCTTGGGAGGTTCAGGCGCGCGGCTGCAGGCGGACAGCAGCAGAACGAGCGCACCGATCAGAACGCAGCGCGGCACAACGGCGCGAACAGTCTGCGCTGTGCCGGGCATCACTGCGCGCAGCGCCGCGGGTCTGTCGGGCGAATCGTTTGCGTCCATGCCTCATGCTGCCAGCCACCTGCATGCGCGGCAACGCATGGGCGCGGAGTATCCACATCCGCTCAGGGCGCTTTCATCTGCTTACCTGGCAATCACTGCGCCGCCCAGACAGCGTTGTGCAGGGAGCGCCAAAAGGGCAATCTGCCCAAGCGATGCGCTAGGCTGTGGCGTGCAATGCACTGACCAAAAGCTCTCGCCTCATCAGCCCAAGATCCGCGCGGCACAAGCGGACATTGGATGAATGCCTTATTCAATCAATCGTTGATTTGAATGAATCAGCCCCTGTTGTTTTCAAACAGTTTTTGATAATCGATACCCCCTGGTCAGCGCAAGCCGCCACCCGCGCATCACTCACGGAACGCTTGCGTAACGCCTCACTGCCTTCAATGACTCTGCAGCGCGGCCAACGTCGCGCGCACGGAGGACCCAGGCATGACCCACAGCGCATCCGCCCGCGCCGTCGCGCCCGCTCAGCGGCGATCCGGTCGGCACCCCGTCGCGGATCGCCACCCGCTTGAGCGCGCCCGCGCAGCGCCTGCGGGGCTGGTACATGCCGCTGCCGCGTGCTGCAGTGAACACGGCCTGGCCTGTGCAGGCGCGGAGTCACGCATCGCGCCGGGCGCTCGCACGGAGCCTGCGCGGGCGGCGGAAGGCGGCCCGGCGCTCAGGCCGCCGGCCGGTCTGGGCGACAAGCCGCCGAGACACCGCACCCCCATTGCGGCAGGCTCTGTGCTGGGGAATCATCCATGCCACTGAACGCACCCCGGCACGCCCCGCGCCACCGCACCGCCTTGACTGCCGCACACACGACCGCCGCCCCCCTCGCCGAGCCTGCTCCCCAACTCAGCTTGCAGCTGCTTGGTGCACCGGCAGTGGTGCGCGCCGATGGCAGCAGCACCCAGCTGGAAAAGCGCGCGGCAGGCCTGCTGGCCCTCGTGGCGCTGCAGCCTGGCAGCTCGCGTGCCCACGCTGCCGCCTTGCTCTGGCCGGACTCCGAAAATCCGCGTCGCGCGCTGCGTCAGCAGCTCCTGCGCTTCCGGCGCAGCTTTGGCCTCGAGTTGATCGAAGGCGAGGACGTGCTGCGTCTGTCTCCGGTTCTGCGCGTCGAGGCTCTGGACGGCGGCGCCGGCGAGCTGCTCGGGACGCTGAGCTTCGAGGACTGTGGCGACTTCGCCGACTGGCTGGCCACCGAGCGTGATCGACGCCGCGGCGGCGCAGCGGCGCAGCTCAACCAGAAGCTGACAGCGGCTCAGGCGGAGGGCGATCTGGATGCCGCACTGCAGGCCGCGCAGGAGCTGCTGCGGACCGACTTCGAGAGCGAGGTGTATCACCGCAACCTCATGCGCGTGCATTACCTCCGTGGCGACATGGCGCAGGCGCAGGCTGTGTATGCACGGCTCAAGCAGCATCTGCACACGCGTTACGGCGTGGCGCCGAGTCAGGAGACCGAGCAGCTTGCGCGCGCCAGCCAGCAAGCCGTCGCTGCGCAGAGCGCATCGGCCAGCCGCCTGCCGACCGTGCCGGTCACGGTGCTGCGCCCTCCCCGATTGATCGGCCGCCAGACGGAACTGCTGCAAGTGCGGGCCGCATGGGCCCAGTCCCGCGCCGTGCTGGTCCTGGGCGAGCCCGGGCTCGGCAAGACCCGGCTGCTGAACGAGGTGATCGTGGGCCGGCGCGCGCTGCTTGCCCAGGGGCGACCGGGCGACTCCGGCGTGCCGTACGCCACGCTCGCGCGCATGCTCCGCAGCCTGATCGATCACTTCGAGCTGGTGCTCGACGAGGCGCAGCGACTGAGTCTCGCGCGCCTGCTGCCCGAGCTCGCACCCGGCACGGTCCTGCCCGCCGAGGCGCCGGGTCTGGCGCTGCGCCAGACCGTCGAAGCAGCGATCGCGGCGGCGCATCAGGATGGCGCGCCGCTGGAGGTCATGGTGATCGACGACCTCCACTTTGCGGATGACGCCTCGATCGAGATGATCCAGAGCCTCATCAGCGCCCTGCACCGGCAGCTGGACTTCGCGCTGGCGCAGCGCCCCGGCGAAGGCAGCGCAGCCGCCGGCATGCTGCGCGCGCAGCTCGAAGAGGCGCGGTTCATGGAGCCGCTCGTGCTGGCCCCGCTGCGCGAGCATGAGGTGGCTGAGCTGATCGACTCGCTCGACATTGAAGACCTGGACACCCAGGCCCTGGCCGCACCGCTGACACGCCATACGGGCGGCAACCCGCTGTTCGCGCTCGAAACGGTCAAGCAGGGGCTGGCCACCGGTCAGCTGCGCGCCGGCCAGCTGCCGCAGCCTGATGCGGTCGGCACGCTGATCGAACGGCGCCTGAAGCAGTTGCCTGAAAAAGCCATCGCGCTGGCCCGTGTGGCGGCCATCGCCGGGCCGGACTTCTCGATCCAGCTGGCCGAGCACTGCATGGGCATGCGCGCCCTGGCGCTCACCGACGTGCTCAACACCCTGCAGGACGCGCAGGTCGTGCGCGATGCCGGGTTTGCCCACGATCTGGTGGCCGATGCGGTGCTGCGCAGCATTCCGGCGCTGATCGCCCGCGCCCTGCACGCCGACGTGGCGCGCTGGCTGGAAGTCCACAACGGCGAACCCGCCCGCATGGCATCGCACTGGCTTGCCGCGGGCGAGGCGCAAAGCGCCCTGCCCTGGCTGCACCGCGCAGCGCAGCGGGCCATGCAGACCCTGCGCCCGCGCGAAGCGGTCGGCTTTCTGCTTCAGGCCATGGAGATTGAGGACCGCCTGGGCCAGCGGGCCGCGGCTTTCAAGAGCCTCGAGATCGTGGTCGATCTGCGCCTGCGTGTGGATCTGGATGAAACGCTGTTGAGCCAGCTCGATCTGCTCGACCGGCTGGCCAGCAGCCCGGGCGAAGAGATTGTCGCCCTGCTGGCCCGTGCGGACTATTGCATGCACCGCATGGAGACCCTGGACGCCGGCAGGCAGGCGGCCGCACGGGCGGCAGAACTGGCGCACGCCACGGGCGATGCCGCGCACCTCAATGAGGCGCAATCGACGCTGGCGGTGCTGGAGGTCATGTCCGGGCGGACGGCCGAGGCCCTGGCGCTGGTGGACGAGTTTCTGCCGAGGGCACGGACCTGGCCGGACGATGAGCCGCGCTGCAACCTGCTGAGCAAGGCCGGTTACGTGCTGGTGCGCAGCCCCCGCGCCCTCGAGGGCGCAGATCTGTTCGATGAGTCTGCTCGACAGTCGGTGCATCTGCCGCGCGTGCGTCTGGTGGCCCTGGCCAATGCCGCCCACGCCCGGGTGCAGCTCAATCAGCCGGAGGCTGCGCTGGCCTGCATAGAACAGTCCGACCAACTGCGGGCGGCGCACGACGACATGCGTGGCTCCGGCAACGCCAACGCCTTCATGCGGGCACAGGCCTGCGAGCTGCTGGGCCGATACGGCGAGGCGCTGCATCTTCTGGACGCGACCGTGGAGCAGTTTCGCGAGCGGGCGCCGGGCAAGCTGGCCCATGTGCTGATCGATCGCGCACGCTTGTGGCTCGACATCGGCCAGGTCACGCGGGCCATGCAGGATCTCGCCCGCGCGCGAGAAGCCTGCGCCAACCGGCAGGGCGAGCTGGGCCTGCACCTGCTGGAGTGGCGGATGCATGAGCTGCGCCTGGGCGCTGCACCGCAGGCGTTTGCGCATGCGGTGTCCAGCTATCACGCAGTGCGCGTGGCGCTGGCACGTACCGTCGTACTGGACGACGACGCCGCCAGAGCGGCGCTGGAGGCGGTCGTGGCCCAAGCGCGGCAAGGCGCCTACCGCGGTCTGGAGGCCGCCGCGCTCGCGCGCCTTGCACGGCGTGCAGGGGCGCTGGGCAATCCGGAGCGGGCCGCCGGGTTCGCACGCGAGGCTGTGGCGCTGGCCGCCGGGCGCAACACCAGCGACCTCACCTGGCCGGAGATCGTGCTGCATGCCGCGCCGCAGTTGCAGGCGGCGGGTGCAGCGGACGAGGCGCGCCGGCTCTACCGTGAGGGCGCGGCCTGGGTGCAACGGGCGCGCGACACCCTGCCCGCGCCCTTCCAGCCCTCGTATCTGGTGCAAAACGCTGCGGCGCGGGAGCTGCTAAGCCTGTCGTCGCGCAACACCGGCTGAGGGCGGCCGCGCGCAGGGACAGACCCACCCTGGAGCGCACGCTTCAAGGCGCGCTGCATGGCGCGATGCGCCGGGCTTGGTGATTTCAATCAGCCGCTGCGCTTGTCTGGCGCGGCTTTCCAGCCATTTTGGCCTGGAAAGCCTCATCCAGAGCCAATCTACGAATTCGACCCCTGCACGCCCTCGCACGGCTGCGCCCCAGAATGCGGTACGCCCATGCGCTCGGTGCTGGCACACACCCCCCAGAGCGACGCTGACGTAACGCAGCGCTCTCTACAACGTGCACAGCGCCACCGGGGCCCACGATGTCTGCATGAAGCTGCATCGAAAGCACACCGCGCGCGATCAGGGAGCAAGCCATGACCGTTCAAAGCGTACGGACCGAACACCGCCGAGCCACCGGCCATCCGATCCTGGGGTACCTGTCCAAGGGCGCGTGGGCGCTGGTGCTGGCCGCCAGTCTCGCCGCCTGTGGGGGCGGCTCGGGCTCCAGCTCGCCCACGCCGCCACCGGTGGCGGCGCGGCCCGCCGGGGTGGGCGCGATCAGCGCGGCTGGCGGGCAGGTGCTGGGTGTGGATGGCGCGGCCATCACGCTGCCGCGGGGTGCCCTGAACAGTGACGTGCGCATTTCGATCGCACGCGACAGCAGTGACGCGCCGCCCGCACCCAGCGGGGTCAAGCGCATCAGTGACACGTTCTCACTGCTGCCGCACCGCATGGAGCTCAGCCAGCCGGCCACCGTACGCCTGCCCTTTGATCCCTCGCTCGTCGGCCCGAATGAGCGCCCGGCGGTACTCAAGGCTGCGCCCGGCCAGCCCTGGCAGCTGATCGAGGATGTGCGTGTCGACGGGCGCTTCGTGGTGTTCGAAGTGAGCAGCTTCTCTTGGATGAACGCGATCACGCTGCCGCGCCCGCGGCTGTTCCCGCCAGTCACCCTGCCGCCACCGCCGCCGCCGCCCGTCTTCGACCCCACGCAGTCGGTGCTTAGCCTTGTACCGCCCGCAGGCCTGGCCAACCTGACACCCACGGGCTACAACGCACGCATCGTGCAGCAGGCCGACCCGGCTACGCCTGTGAACCTGGCGGTGAGCATCGGCATCGGCAGCGTGTCGCCACTGGGTCTCGCTTGCCCCGTGCCCATCGCCAGCATCATCACGAGTCCGGTGGCGCTCTATCGGCTGCCCAGCGACGGCAACGCCGGCGGCATCAACCGGGTGGCTGTGGACCGAAGCGCCAGCGTACGGCGTGTGCCCCGTGCGGCGACTTTGGATCGCGTGTTTAGGGGCGACTTCTTCACCGACCCTCTGTTCGCCCCCCAGCTCGACACGGTTTACACCGGCACCGAGACGGTGAACACCGCCTTCGTGCAGTGGAACCCGCCGCCGTTCAACGACTACTCCGGCACGCCCAGCAACATCATCCCGAGCAACGCCATCATCGATGGCTGGGGCGTGCAAGTCGAGCTCGAGATCCGATGCGCGACGGGTTCCGCCACGGGCGCCACCTCAATCGTCATGCCATCGGTCGTGCAGCCGGTGGTGATTGCCCGCGGCTTTCCGGTGGACGACATCGTGATCACGAACCGCCTGCCGGACCGCATCAGCGCCCTTCAGGGCCAACGGGTCACAGTCGGGACAAGCAGCGCAACTGCGCCGGCCGGCTACCAGCTCACCCGCTCGTGGCAATACCGCCTGCCCAATGCCACGGCATGGGCCGATGTGCCGACTGTCATCAATGAACCTTCGGGCTTCTACCTCAATCAGGGCGGGGTCTTTCTGCAGGGCGATGTGGCCCTTGGCGGCCGCCTCTCGCAGGCCCTGCATGACGGCACACTCGCGCGCTTTCGAATCTGCGGCGGCCCGCCGGGCGCCACGCCGAGCTGCGCCTACAGCAACGAGACCCTGCTCAGCGTGAGCCAGAACTTCCCGCCGCCCCGTGTAACGCGCCAGATCTCCAGTACGGGGACATCGACCTTCACCGTGGGCGACCGCCTCGTGCTCAACGCGGAGTTCAGTCCCCAGGTGTATCAAGCTTTTCCGGTCTGGGAGACCCGCCGTGCCGACACCGACCCCTGGGTACCCGTCGATGCGACCGCGTTTGAGAACATCTTCACCTCGTACGATGGGGACGATCGAGCGGTGCCCTTCGCAGTGCGCCTGAGCACAAGCTTCGGCAGCCCTGGCCTGACCTTGGCAGACCGCGGCAGACAGTTCCGCGCAACCTACACCATCCCCTCCGGCACGGTCAGCACCAACCCCACTACGATCTTCGTCACAACGGGTCAGCCCGCGCCCAGCTTCAGCACGCAGCCCCAGGACGCCACGGTGGCCACGGGTGCACCGGCGCTGTTCGCCACGTCGGTGGCGGGATTCCAGCCCATTTCCTATCGGTGGCTTTTCAACGGTCAGCCGATCCCCGGCGCAAACTCGCCCCTGCTGGTCCTGAACAGCGTGAACGACGCGAATGCAGGCACCTATCAGCTTGAGGCCAGCAACGTCGAGAACACCGTGCTGAGCGCACCAGCGCGTCTGACGGTGACCACGGCCCCCCCACCGGCCGTGATCGCGCCCACGCTGACCACGCAACCCGCGAGTCTGACCGTGGTGCGCGGCTCCTCCGCCTCCTTCAGCGTGACCGTGGCGGGCACGGCACCCTTCAGCTTCCAGTGGAGCCGCAATGGCGCCGCACTGGCCGGTGCCACCGGTCAGGTGCTCACGCTCGCGTCCGTCGCCGAGGCACAGGAAGGCGACTACCAGGTCACGGTGAGCAACAGCGCCGGCTCGGTCTCCAGCCAGACGGCCACGCTGCGCCTGGGCAGCGGCACACAACCGCCGCAGCCGGTCGCGCCGACCATCAGCACCCAGCCCAGCACGCTGTCGGCCTTCACGGGCCAGACCGTGAATCTGGCCGTGGCGGCCAGCGGCACCGGGCCATTGAGCTACCAGTGGCGGCGCAACGGCGTGGATGTGCCCTCCAACGGCCCGGTGCTTGTGCTGTCCAACGTGCAGCCGGCCGCCGCCGGGACGTACTCCGTCGTGGTCACCAACAGTGCGGGCAGCGCGACCAGCAGCGACGCCACGCTCACGGTGAGCGCACCGCCCACCGTGGCACCGCCGCCCACACCCCCGAGCATCGTCACCCAACCGGTCAACACCACGGTGACCGCCGGCAACACCGCCACGCTGGCCGTGGGCGTGAGCGGCACCAGCCCGATGAGCTTTCAATGGAGCCGCGGTGGGGCCGCAATCTCCGGCGCCACCTCGGCCGCCTACACCCTACCCAGCGCAAACGTGTCCGATTCCGGCAGCTACAGCGTGAGCATCAGCAATGCTGCGGGCAGCGTCACGAGCAATGCCGTCACCCTCACCGTCAACACCGCACCCCAACCGCCTGCGGGCGCGGCGCCGAGCATCAGCACGCAGCCGGTGGGGCTGACGGCCAGCATCGGCCAGACCGTGACCTTTGCCGTGGCAGCGAGTGGCACCGGCCCGCTCACCTATCAATGGCAGCGCAGCGGCTCCGCGATACCCAGCAGCAACAGCCCGGTACTCACGCTGACCAACGTCCAGCCCGCGAACGCGGGGGACTACACCGTCACGGTCAGCAATGCACAGGGCAGCGTGACCAGCAGCGCGGCGGGGCTGGTCGTCACGCCGGCACCGGGCTCGCCCGTGATCAGCGGCTCGCCGGCCAGCCAGAGCGTGAGCCTGGGCAGCAGCGCGACCTTCAACGCAACGGTGACGGGCAACCCCGCACCGCAATGCCTCTGGACGCGAAATGGCGTCGGCATCGCCGGCGCAACGAACTGCGCGAGCTACACCACGCCGCCCACCACGCTCGCAGACAACGGTGCGGTCTACAACATCGTGGCCTACAACACCGCCGGTGCGGTGTTTGGCGGTGGCGCCGTGCTCTCGCTGGTCGTGCCTGCACCGCAGATCCTCAGCGAATCCGGCAACCAGAGCGTGGCGGCGGGCAGCCCGGCCAGCTTCAGCGTGGATGCCACGGGCACCGGCATCAGCTTCCAGTGGTTCCGCAACGGTCTGGCCGTGCTCGGTGCAACCAGCACCAGTTATGTGCTGAACAACCCGCAGACGGCCGACAACGGCGCGGTGTTCCGCGTGCAGGTATGCAACAGCGCAGCGGCCGGCGGCCAGTGCGTGACCAGCTCGCCGATGACCCTGAGCGTCAGCGGGGGCGGCGGCGTCACGGTCGGCCCGGCGGCCTCCAGCGGCGCCTGCTTCGGCGGGCCGCTCGGCTGGTGCTACCAGACGCCTGCCCCCATGTCCAACTGGCTCTTTGGCCTGACATTTGATGCCACCGGCGCGGGCGTGACCATCGTGGGCAGCCGCGGCACGGTGCTGACCAGCCCCGACTTTGGCGGCACCGTGACGGCGGCCTGGTTGACCGAGCGCCCGGATTTCCGCGATCTGGCGGCGCCCTTCCCCGGCCGCCTCGTTGCCGCGGCAGGGGCCGCAGAAAACGGAATCGTCAGACCGAACACCGGCGGCATCTGGATCAGTGACGATGCGGGCGCCACCTGGAATCGCACTCGTGGCATGCGGTCGGCCACCGGCGTGGCCTTCCAGGATGCCAACCAGGGCGTCGCCGTCGGTGCCAACCAGCTCGTGCGCACCGTGGACGGCGGCAACAGCTGGAGCGACATCAACCTGCCAAGCGGTCAGGCCAATGACTTCACCGGGGTGGCCTATCTCGGCAACAACACCTATGTCGCGGTGGGCAACACGCTGGCCATGCGCAGCACTGACGGCGGGCAGAACTGGACGGCGCTGAACGATCCCTACATCAACGCAAGCTACGGCACCGCTTTGGTCTCCAACGGCACGGGCGTGGGCATCATGACCAATTGCACGAACGATGCGCTGCGCACCAGCGACTGGGGGGCCAGCTGGACCCCCATCACCCTGCCCGATCCGGCCTGCCACCTGGCTTTCGCCGACGCCAACACCGTTGTACTGCTCGGATTCTTTGGCGACAGCGTGCGCAGCACCGACGGCGGCGTGAACTGGGGGCCGGTCAATTCCAGCACCTTCCGGAGCCAGCAGATCTGGCGGCCCTACATGCGCAATACGCAGCAGGGCCTGGCCATCGGGCAGTACGGTGCGATCAGGCGCACCATTGACGGCGGTCAGACCTGGGACCAGGTCACCGGCGGGTCGCTGAACTGGAATGTGGACGAACTCGTGGCCAACCCCTCACGCACCGTCCTCCTCGGCCGCATCTTCAGCCGGCTGCAGGTGAGCACGAACAACGGCGTGGACTGGGCCGACCCGGTGGGCGGCTCGGTCGGCGCGGGCAAGATGAGCTGGGGCTCGGACACGGTGGCCGCCAGCGTGGGCCCCTTCTATGGCGTGAACATCAGCACCGATGGCGGCAACAACTGGACCAATGCCCGCGCACAGACTGCCACGCGCGTCTGGCGCACCGGCGCCATGGCCAGCGCGACGGTAGGCGTGTTCGTAGGCTACGACCTGGTGGGCGGCCAGATCCGCACTGACCAGGGAGCCATCCTGGCCAGAACCACGGACGCCGGCGCCAACTGGACGGAGGTCTCGGCGCCTGTGCAGGGGGACTACTGGTCGGCACGCTTCATCACACCGACCCTGGGCTTCCTGGGGGGCGGCAACGGCCTGCTGCTGCGCACGACCGACAGCGGTGTGAGCTGGTCGACGGTCACATTGCCCGCCACGGTGTCCAGCGGTCAGGTGCGCCAGATCCGGGGCAGCCCCAACGGCGCCATCTATCTGGCCACGGATTCGGCCCTGATGCGCAGCACCGACCAGGGATTGAGCTTTGCCCGAGTCATTGACAGCTCCTCCTTTGGCAGCATGAACGACGTGAGCTTCCGCGATGCAAACATCGGCTTCGCCACGGGTGTGGGCGGCATCTGGCGATCGACCGATGGCGGCGTGACCTGGACCAACCTCGATCTGCCCATCGACGTCTTCATGGTGTCTGCGGCCTGGGCCGGCAATGGCGACGCCCTGGCGGGCGGCTGGGGTGGCGTGATTCTGCGCAACGCCTCGGGCGCCGCCCTGGCGGTGCAGCCGCGGAACCCGACGTTCAAGCAGACCCTGCGCATCGGTCCGCCACCAGGCGCTGCCGGGCCGGGAAGCACGAGCCGGCCCAATCCGCGCGCACCCGCGCCCGCGGGCAAGCCGCTTGCGCTCCCACCCGGCGCCTCGCGCAGCGCGCCGCCGCAGATCACCCTGCAGCAGACCCCCCGGGGCATGCGCCAGCTGCAGATCGTCCCTGCACAGGGGCCGGCTGGCACGCCCGCGCGGCTGCGCATCGCGCCCGGTGCTCAGCCGACGCGATGAAGCAAACGGCGGGGCCCTGCGTCCGCGGCGCAACCGATGCGCTGCGACACGCAGGGCGCGATCCCTGCGCCCAGTTGCCCTGGGCCAAGCCACGGCGCACGCAGGAGGATTCGCTTGTCTGGCGCGGCTCTCCAGCCACTTTGGCCTGAAGAGCCGCATCCAGAGCGCGTCTTGCCGACAGGGCGCAGCGCTGCGCAGACCCCGCTGCCGACAGCCTGCTCCCCGCCGCAGGGGCCTCGTGCCCTTGGCCGGCGCGCGGCCCTTGCCATGCTGGCCGGCGGCAGACCGCGAGCAATCAAGGCATGAGCGCCTGCCCGCGCTGTCCACAAACGCAGCGCAGTGCTCGTGGAGCCCCGGGTTGCGGTGTGCAGCAAGCTCGGGAATCATCGGCGCGCGTCAGTTCACACACGTCATCAATCGATAGCGTCTCTCCTTGAACCATCGACAGGTCTCCCCCGCGCAGGATCCGCAGCATGCCGATGGGCTGCGGCTGCGGCTGCTTGGCGAGCCAGCCGTGCTGCGCCCCGACGGCAGCAGCCTGCACCTGGAGAAACGCGCGGCCGGGCTGCTTGCGCTGGTGGCCCTCGAACCGGGCACCACCCGCGGGCGCGCCGCCGCGCTCCTGTGGCCGGACTCCGACAGCCCGCGCCAGGCCCTGCGCCAGCAACTGCTGCGCTTTCGCCGCAACGTGGGCATCGAGCTGCTGGAGGGAGAGGACGTCCTGCAGATCAGTGCGGCGGTGACGGTGGATGCGCACGAGGATGCCGACGGCACGTCCGGCGCGCTGCTCGGCGACCTGGAGTTCGACGACTGCGAGCTGTTTGCCCGCTGGCTTGCACAGCAGCGCGAGCGCCGCCGCGGCGGCGCCGCCATGCGCCTGCAGCAGCAGCTGGCCGAGGCGGAAGCCGCGGGTGAGCTGGAGCGCGCCCTCGCCCTGGCCGCCGACCTGCTGCATGCAGACTACGACAGCGAGGTGAATCACCGCACCGTGATGCGCCTGCACTACCTGCGCGGCGACATCGCGCAGGCGCAGGCGGCCTACCAGCGGCTGCGCCAGCACCTGCACACCCGCTATGGCGCGCTGCCCTCGCCGGAGACCGAGCAGCTGGCGCGCGCCACGCAGCTGGCCCTGGCAGCGGCGCCGGCCGTGCCCAGCGTGAAGCCGCAGGTCCCGGTCACCGTGAAGCGTCCGCCGCAGCTCATCGGCCGGCAGCGCGAGATCGCGCAGATCGAAGCCGCGTGGCGGGATGCACGCGCCGTGCTGCTGCTGGGCGAACCCGGGCTGGGCAAGAGCCGCCTGCTGGCTGAGCTGGTGCGCCCCTGGCGCTGCATCAGCGTGCAGGGGCGCCCGGGCGATAGCGGCGTGCCCTATGCCACCCTCATGCGCGCGCTGCGCAGCACGCTGGACCGCTGCGAGGTGACGCTTGAGCCTGCGCAGCGCCTGGACCTTGCGCGCCTGCTGCCCGAGCTGGCCCCAGGCGCGACGCTGCCCGCCGAGGCGCCCGGCCTGGCGCTGCGCCATGCCGTGGAAGCGCTGCTGCAAGGTGCGCGCATGGACGGGCAGGCCCTGCAGGTGCTGGTGATCGATGACCTGCACTTTGCGGACGAGGCTTCGGTCGAGATGCTGCAGGGCGTGATCAGCAGCCTGCATGAGCAGCTGCACTTTGCGCTGGCGCAGCGCCCGGGCGAAGGCAGCGCGGCGGCCGCTGCACTGCGCTCCGCCCTGGAAGAGACGCGCATCATGGACCCGCTCGTGCTCGCGCCCTTGCAGGAGGCCGAGATCGAGCAGCTCGTCGCATCCCTGCAGATCGCCGATCTGGACGCGCAGGCCCTGGCCGCACCCCTCACGCGCCACACCGGCGGCAACCCCTTGTACGCGCTGGAGACCATCAAGCAGGGCCTGGCCACCGGCCAGCTGCGCGACGGCCGTCTGCCCAAGCCCGACGCGGTGGGCACCCTGATCGAACGGCGCCTGAAGCAGTTGCCGGAGAAGGCGATTGCACTCGCGCGCGTGGCCGCCATCGCGGGCGTGAATTTCTCGATTGAACTGGCTGAGTCCGTCATGGGTCAGCGCGCCATCGACCTGACGGATGCGTGGTGCCAGCTGCAGGACGCGCAGGTGCTGCGCGACGACGCCTTTGCGCATGACCTCGTGATGGACGCTGCACGTCGCAGCATCCCGCAAGTCATCGCTCGAAACATCCATGCGCAGTGCGCAGCCTTCCTGTCGGCACGTGGCGGAGAAGCAGCGCGTGTGGCTGCCCACTGGGAGGCGGCAGAGCGATTTGATCAGGCCATCGACGCGCTGCAGGCCGCAGCCGCAGCGGCTTGCAACGCGGGGCGCTATACGGAGCAGGCGGATTTCTTGAAACGGGCCGCAGACGCGTGCGAGCGCTGCGGGCGGGACAGTCAGGCGTTCGATCTTCGCGTCGAGTATGTGCAGGCGCTGACTCAATGCAAGCTCGATGACAACGCAGTGGCAATCTCTCTGCATCTGCAGGCTCAAGCCAAGACGCCGGAGCAGAGCCTCGCCGCCATCCGCGTTCACCTCGACGTGCTGGGCAATCGTGCCGAGCATCAGGCGGCTGTGGAGTGCGCAAGGCAAGGCATCATGCTTGCGCGCCAGGTCGGCCAAGTGGCCGAAGAGATAAGTCTGGGCTCGACCCTGGTGTCGACTCTGGCTGTCGCCCAACGGATCGACGAAGCAGGCGAAGCGCTCGATGAACTGAAGTTGGCGCAAGCCAGGTTGCAGAACGACACCACTGCGCAGTTGCTCGCGACGGCCAGTGGTCTCTATTACTCCGTGAGAGGACAGTCGCGCCAGGCGATCGAGCACTTCAAGCAGGAGATCGAGCTCAGCGGCCGACTCGGCAAGCGCTTCAACATCCACACCACCTTGAACAACATTGCGGTGTGCTACGTGCGCCTGGGGCAACTTGCTGACGCGACACACTATGCGGAACTGGCGGGACAAGCCGCCGACTCGGACCCCGAGAGTGAAGGCCGCAAGCATCAGAACATGGGCACACTGGGCCGCTGTCAGCGTGACTTGGGCCACTTCGATCTGGCGTTGGACGCGCTGCAGACCGCCCAGACTGCCCTGGCACGTAACCGCATCCGCTTCTGGCAGGTGCTCTGCGAAACCTGGCTCGCCGCCACCTGGAACCGGCTCGGTCAGGGCGCCCGCGCCAGCCAGATGCTCACCACGCCTGATGAAGACATGCCACCCTTCCTGCGGGGCTTGCGCCGCCTCATGCTCGCGGCGCAGCGCCATCAGCGCGGCCAGCCGGTCACCGAACTGGTTGAAGAGGGTCGCAGTCTCGTGGCCGCTGTGCCGCTGTATGTCATGACCACCTCCCCGTTCTGGCTGCCCTTCGCGCCACCGGCCACAGCGCTTGAACATGCGCAGCGTTTCGCTCAAGACGCCGTATCTACCGAGACCATGGGCGTGGCGCTTTCGCTTCAGGTACGGGGTGTGCAGGCGGCGTCAGCCCTGGGCGAGCACCGCACGGCGCTGGACCTGCTCCGCACGGCGCTCGGCTGGGTCGAGCAGGGCATCTACCCAGAGCATCTCTACCTGCCGGAGGTCTGGCTTGCAGGTGCCCAGGCACAAATGGCTGCCGGTCAGCACGAGGCTGCACACCACAACGTGGACACCGCCATACGCTGGATCAAGCAGACGGCTCTGCCCCATGTGCCGGATGCGTTCATGGACTCTTTCCTGCACCGCAATCTGGTCAACCGGCAGCTATTCGCACTTGCGGCGCGGCGCGGCTAGGCATGCCGCACTCCCTTGCACGCGCCATGCAAGACGCGCTCCAAATGAATAGCCAATCTGCCAACAGCTTGTTGACGCGCGAAGTTCCATTCACTTAACTCCGAACGCCGTTGGTTGCACAGAACAGCGGTGTTCCGACGACCTGAGTCTCTGCAAGTAGGCATGTGAGCTACCGCATGAGATTTCGATCTTCAACATACCTTCAGGAGTTCTCATGGAAAACGTGCAGCGCGTGGTCGCGAAAAAGGTCCCGTCAGTCGCAACTCAACAAGTGGAGCGAGAGCTTCCTGCCGAACTTGCGATGGATGATTTGCGCCAAGTAGGCGGAGGCAGCGGCGGCCCTCCGAACCCAAACAACTGATAGGACGATTGGAGGCGCATTGTTCTTGCGCCTCTGATTTCCGCTATTTGTCGTCCTACCTCACGGTGAACGCCACCGCGCGCCAACTGCTGACCCTCTCCGCCCAGGCACTACGCAGCTGAACGCACCGCGCCCGAGCGCTTGAAGCAAGATCCGCTCTGGGTGCGGATCTTCAGGGCAAATTGGCTGGAAACCCGCGCCGGACAAGCGGAAAGCCATGTCAGACCGCAACGGGAAACGCGCTGGCAGGCGCGTTCTCGTGCCATGGCGGCGAGCAGTGCTCGCCGAAACCCCAAGGCACGCGGAAAGCCATTCCAGACCGCAACGGGGAACGCGCTGGCAGGCGCGGCCCGGTCACTCTGGCACCGCGCAAATGCGGTAGCGCTTCCTCCCCTGACGCAAGCACGCCAAGGGCCGCGTGACCTTGCAGGGGTTTCCGCGTGACGCCTGCGTCACGCCTTGCTGCTTACAACCCTCGGTATGCCCTCGCAGCACCGCACACGCACGCGGTGTTTGCATTCAAAGCACTCAGGGCCTCAGGGAGCGAAGCGATGAAGATGCAGCGCAAGACGCAACGCGTGGTGGCCGCCAGTCTGTTGGCGGCCTGTGTTCTGGCCGGTCTGGCCGCCTGTGGCGGCGGAGGGGGCAGCTCGCCCGCAGCGCCCGCCCCGGTGCCAGCGCCCCCGCCGCCCGCGGCCGGCACCGCAACGGTCGGCGGGCCGACGCAGACGGCGCCCGTCACGCTCACGGGGCCGGCGGGTGCCACGATCACTGTACCGACAGGCGCTCTGACCGGTACGGTCACACTTCGGCTCGCTCAAGACTCGACGCAAGCTCCGGCCACGCCGTCGAATCTGCGCGCGGTTGGGCCGACATTTGCGGCAACTCCGCACGGCACCACCTTCGCCGTGCCGGTACGCATTGAGCTGCCGCTGCCCGCCGCGCCTCTCGCAGCCGACGAGATCTACGTCCTTTTGAAGGCGGAGCCGAACGGACGATGGGTCGTTCTCCCGAACGCACAGATCAATGGGGGCAGGATCGCTGCTGAAGTGACTTCCTTCTCGTATTTCTCAACCGCAATTGCGCGCGTGGCCCCGCTGAGTTCCGGTGTCCGATGGCAGGCAGCCATCACTTTTGACTGTGGAGGGGAGCCATGCAACTCCGTGACCTCGATCCCCGAGGTGACTGCCACGATCAACAGCAATCGGGGCACGATAGCGTCGCCATGCACCGGTAGAGCAGCCCTCGATGCACGAATTGAGTTCTGGATACAGCCAACCCGATTTCCAGACCTGTTCCCTCCGTCCCCAAGAACTCGAGTTGTATCCGTGCCGATCAGCACGATTGATGCTTCGGGTCCGATCAGCGTGCCCCTGGGTCGCATCGAGGAAATGATCAAGGAGCGGCTTGGTGAAACAGAAGACCCTGATCAGCTCATCGACACTGTGGCCACCATCACACCGGTCCTGGCGTGCCCCCAGATCGGAGACGTCGTCGAGTATTTCCCGACCACGCTCGTTCAGCCGCGTGGTGCTGATGCGCTTCGCGACGACAAGCCGAAAGTGATCGTCGTCCGCATGGATCAGCGCACGCCAGTGGCCGATGGAACAGGCGTCGTCGCGGCACAGATGACTGGAGGGGCCATCGAATCGAGCCCGTGGGCAGGACTACTCCCTTGGCTGAGCGGTGTTGGCTACGACACGGGCGGGGCGAATCGAACCCCACTGGGCGCAGAGAACGTGACCCTTCAATGGGAGCGCTCCGATGACGGCGGCAAGTCGTGGGCAACCGTCGCAACGAGCCGTCAGAGCGATGGTGAGCCGTTTGCGTGGCAACCTCCGTCAAACCGGCCGAAGACGGACTGGCGCTACTGGACCGTCTCGCACCGCTTCAGCACGGCAGGCCGCACAACAGGCGACATCCGATTCCGCGTGCAGTCCTGTCTGAGGTACGAGTCGCGGTTCGCTCGCGGTACGAGCACGCTGCTCCCGGGTACGCAGACCGAGTCAGTCACCAGTTGCAGGCTCGGAGAGTCGATCACCATCCCGCTGGGCTCCCAAGCAATCACCCCCCAGCTCAGCACCCCACCTCAGCCCACCATGGTGCTGACGGGCCAGACCGCCAACTTCACGGCCACGGTCACCGGCACGCCTGCACCCAGCCTGCAGTGGCAGACCCGCCCGGCCAACTCCAGCGGCGCCTGGACGGATGTGACCGACGGCATTGGCGGCACCACGGCCAGCTACACCACCGCGCCCCTGCCCCTGTCTGAGAACGGCCGCCAGTACCGCCTGGTGGCCACCAACACCGGCGGGCAGGTGGCCTCGGCGCCGGTCACGGCCTCGGTCACCGCGGCACCAGTGGCCGCGCAGATCGGTACCCAGCCGGCCAACCTGAACGTGACGAGCGGCAATGATGCGGTGTTTGCCATCAGCGCCACGGGCACGGAGCCACTGTCCTACCAGTGGCGGCGCAATGGCCAGAACATCACCGGGGCCAACAGCCCGGTGCTGCGCCTGAACTCGGTCGCTTCCGCCGACGATGGCGCGCAGTTCAGTGTGGTGGTGAGCAATGCGGCCGGTGCAGCCACCAGCCAGACGGCGCAGCTGCGGGTGAGTGCCGGCAGCACGGCAGGCGCGGTGGCACCCACGATCGTCACGCAGCCTGCGGGCGTCTCTGCGCGCAGCACGCAGACGGTGACCTTCGGCGTCGGGGTGAACGGCACCGGGCCCTTCAGCTTCCAGTGGCGCAAGGATGGCAATGCCATCCAGGGTGCCAATGCGGCGGTGTACTCGATCAACAGTGTGGCCGCGGCCGATGCCGGCAGCTACACCGTGGTGGTGGGCAACAGCGCGGGCACGGTGACCAGCAACGCCGCAGTGCTCGATGTGCTGGCTGATCCGCCGCCGCCGCAGCCGGTCGCGCCCACGGTCACGACGCAACCTTCGACGATCGTCACCTTGCCAGGCCAACCCGCGGCCTTTGCGGTTGGCGTGACGGGCAGCGCCCCGCTGACATTTGAGTGGCGGCGCGATGGCGTAGCCATCCCCGGCGCGAACGGCCCGATCCTGACGTTTGCGCGTGCTCAAGCCAGCGACAACGCAAGCTACAGCGTCATCGTCTCCAATGCAGCGGGCTCCGCCAGCAGCCAGTCCGCTGCCCTGATCGTGGTGGGCGCACCCGAGATCATTGAGCAGCCCTCGGCCCGCACTGCGGCAGCCGGTCAGACGGTCAGCTTCCAGCTCAGGGTGCGCGGCAACCCGACGCCGGAGTGCCAGTGGATCCGCAACAGCATTGCCATCCCAGGGGCCACGTCATGCACGGGCTACACCACGCCGGTGCTGACCGCCAATGACAACGGTGCGGTCTACAACGTGGTGGTGTACAGCGCCGGCGGCGTGGTCTTCGGCGGCGGGGCGTCGCTGACGGTGCAGTCGGCAGTGGCGCCGGTCATCACGCAGCAACCCGCAGACCAGACCACGACAGTCGGTGGCCGTGCGTTGTTTCCCATCAGCGCCACCGGCACACCGACCCCCTTGCCGCAGTGGCGGCTCAATGGGATTGACCTGCCCTTCCTGAGCTCTGGCGTGCCTTTCACGGCCGGGGCCTGCACGGGTGGCCTCGAGGACTCTGCC
>LJIA01000018.1 GCA_001295775.1 beta proteobacterium AAP99 | reverse complement strand
TGCCCACGTTGACGTGCGGCTTGGTGCGCTCAAACTTGCCTTTTGCCATTTCCGACAGCTCCTGAAAAGAACGTTGGTTTTGCTTCGAAGAGAAGTGGTGCCCATGGCGGGAATCGGACCCGCGACCTCTCCCTTACCAAGGGAGTGCTCTACCACTGAGCCACATGGGCATCTGATGCGCACCGGCAGTCGGCGCGACATCGAAAACTGCTTGACCGGGCGCTGGAGCGGGAGACGGGAATCGAACCCGCGTCATTAGCTTGGAAGGCTAAGGTTCTGCCATTGAACTACTCCCGCCTGCCGCTTCTGCAGCGCGGCCCGCAAGGGCAGCACCGCAGACCACTCGGACCCACCCGCCCCGACACCGGAGCTGGCTTGGTCTTTTCCGACACGTTGGGTTGGTGGAGGAGGCTGGATTCGAACCAGCGTAGGCGTAAGCCAACAGATTTACAGTCTGCCCCCTTTAGCCACTCGGGCACCCCTCCGCAACACGCACATCGGCTCGCTTTGCGAGTTCGCAAACTCGCCCGGCGCGCCGCGTCGGAAGAACCCGAGATTATGGGCATTTGCGAGGCCGCTGTCAATTTGCCGGGTGCGTCTGGGCGCCGATTCGCCTTGAGCCGCGCCTCGAACTCCGAGCCCGCGCCGGCAGCCGGACGTGCGTCCGGGAGCGACTGGGCCCGTCGCCCCCCCGCACCCTCGCTGATGCACCTTGCGGCTCGAGGACAGGACTCTATTCATTGATCGGTCGATCAATTAACTTATTGGGCGACTGCTCTGTTTGCGAGTCCTGACACCTCATCCCAGCCGCCCATCGGCCGTTAACCCTTACGCCCCCAAGCCCCATGCAACCCATCCCGTCGGAGACCTGGCACTTGGCCCAGATCAATCTCGCGTACGGTCGATTTCCCGTGAATTCGCCGGAGATGCGCGAATTTGCCGATGCAATCGATGAAATCAACGCGCTGGCCGACGTCTCGCCTGGGTTCGTGTGGCGCTACATGACGGACAGCCGGGACCCGCTGCAGCGCGAGTTCGCCGACCCGAACGTGCTGTTCAACATGAGTGTCTGGCGCGACATGGCGAGCCTGCAGCAGTTCACCTACCGCAGCGCCCATGGGCCGGTGTTTGCGCGGCGCAAGGACTGGTTCGTTCCGTGGCCCCAGGCGGTCGCGCACCTGCCTGAGTTCGCGCCCGGCACGCCGCCCGTGGCGCTCTGGTGGGTTCCGGCGGGCACGCTGCCCACACCAGCGCAGGGCATTGAGCGCCTGCGCTGGCTGGGAGAGCGCGGCCCCAGCCCCCAGGCATTCGGCTTCAAGCATGCGCTCTCGCCTTCGGGTGCGCTCATCCAACGCTGA
The DNA here is from genome assembly GCA_001295775.1 of beta proteobacterium AAP99. Classification (GTDB taxonomy): domain Bacteria; phylum Pseudomonadota; class Gammaproteobacteria; order Burkholderiales; family Burkholderiaceae_C; genus Piscinibacterium. Next base: position 177,738 of record LJIA01000018.1, on the reverse strand, counting down.
GGCGCGCACCGCACACCATGGCGCGCCCGATCGCCCCCGACCACGCCGACAAGCGCGCCGCCCTGCTGCGTGCCGCCGCGCAGCTGTTTGCGGCGCAGGGCTACGCGGCCACGGGTATCGCGCAACTGGCCGTGGTGACTGCCGGTTCCAAGGCGCGGCTTTACCACTACTTTCCGAACAAGCAGGCGCTGCTCCACGCGCTTCTGGCCGAGCATCTGCAGAGCCTGACCGACGCGCTGCAGCAGGTGCATGCGCAGGCCGATCAGCTCGATCTCGATGGCGAAGCCCGGCTGGCGCTGCTGATGCATCGCATGATCGTGCTCGGCGCGCGACACGCGGACGCCGCGGCGGTGCTGCGGCATGAACTGCGCCAGCTCGACGCCGCCGCACAGGCTGCGTTGGCCCCGCAGATCGCGCGGTTGGAGCACCTGCTGGACCGCGCCATCACCGGTGCTGCGCCTTCGCTTGACACGGCACAGCTGCCTGCGATGCGCGCCGCGCTGCGCGGGCTGATCGATGCGCCACTGGGAGCAGCATTCAGCGCACAGTCCGACGCCCGGCCCGACGCGCCAATGCACGATGCGGCGCGCTACGCCGAGCAGGCCGCCGGCTTGTTCGTGCACGGGCTGCGGGGCATGCTCGCGGCATCACAACACACGGACCGCACGCGCTGAGCAGGCGACGCGCCGGCCGACTGCGGAGGAGACAGTCATGAAGCTATTGGTGCTCGGTGGCAGCCGATTCGTCGGCCGCCATATCGTGCAGGCCGCGCTGCAGGCGGGCGACGAGGTCACGGTTTTCAACCGCGGCCAGAGCGGCACGAATCTCTTTGCCGATGTGAAGCAGCTCATCGGCGACCGCCGCAGCGACCTCAGTGCGCTGGCCAGCGGCCAGTGGGATGCGGTCATCGACACCTGCGGCTACCTGCCCGGCGAAGTGCGCGCGAGCACCGCGGCGCTGGCTGGCCGCGTGCAGCGCTATGTATTCATCTCCACGATCTCGGTCTACGCGAGCTTTGCGGCACCCAACCATGAAGGCAGTCCGCTTGGCCAGACCGAGACGCCGGACACCACCACCGTGGACGCCACCACCTACGGGCCGCTGAAGGCGCTGTGCGAGCAGGCCGTGACAGACGCCTTTGGCGACGCTGCGCTGATCATCCGCCCCGGGCTTGTCGTCGGCCCGCATGACCCGACGCAGCGCTTCACCTACTGGCCGGCGCGGGTGGAGCGCGCGAGCGACTTCGACCCCATCCTTGCACCCGGCGCGCCGGAAGACCCGATCCAGTGCATCGACGTGCGCGATCTCGCCGCCTTCACGCTGTATGCGCTGCGCACCGGCGCGAGCGGTGCCTTCAATGCCGCAAGCAGCCCGGGGCAATTCAGCATCGGCGAGCTGCTGGCCAGTTGCGCGGCCGCCACCTCGCGTCAACCGCGCTTTGTCTGGGCGGATGCGCAGGCACTCGATGAGCACGGCATCGCCGCCTGGACGGACATGCCCGTGTGGGCGGCGCCGGAGGGTGACACGGCCGGGCTGGCGCTGACCGACACCTCCCGCGCCCAAGCCGCCGGCATCGGCATCCGCCCGCTGCTGCAGACGGTGCTGGACACCCTGCAGTGGCTGCACAGCCTGCCGCCGGCCGAGCGTGCCATCACCAAGGCCGGGCTGAGTGCGGAGCGCGAAGCCGCCGTGCTAGCCGCGGCCGGGTTCGAGTAAGTAAATTTTCGGCCATAAAAAAGCACTTCTTCGAAACCCGGAAGAAGCGCTATAGATATGCGTAAAACGGCCTATAGACCCATGCAATTTAGGTCAAAAACGGCCAAATCTCAGTTCTGCTTTGGCACAGGTTTCACGTCACCGCGATCCACGCGCCCTTCGCCCAGCACGGCGCGCACCACCGAGTTCTCCACCAGCCGGTCCACCTGCTCGGACAGCTGCTCCGGCGTGAACATCTTGCCCACATCCAGCGCGGCCACGTTGCGGTCGTAGAGCTTGCGGTAGTCCAGCCGCTGTTCGCGCTTGAGCACCTGCAAGGTCTTGGCGTCGTAGGTCGTCAGTTCGAAATAGAAGTACGGCGCCACATAGACGCTCGAACGCGTGCGCTCCCAGGTGCCGCCGGGCCGCGGCGCGAAGGTGGTGTCGTCACCATCAGGGCCGATCGAATCCACCGCCAGCCCGCCGCCATCGGAGAAGTTCACGCTCTGGCGGGCCAGCGGCTGCACGTAGACACCGACGCCGGCGAACTTGCTGCCCATGCCGTTCACCTCGCTGAAGCGGTAGGCCGGCGTGATGGTCATGATCTGGTCCCACTCCTGGCGCTGTGGCATGGCGCGCAGATAGGGCAGCAGCACGTCCGTGGTCACGGCGCCGCGCTGCTCGTTGCGGGCGTTCAGGATGCGCTGGTAGTCCGCCTCGCTGGGCTGGAAATTCAGCAGCACGCGTTTGGCCTGCGGGTTCTGCTGACTGATGGCGCGATCCAGCCCGCGCAAGGCGGCCCAGTTCAGGGTCTGGTCCGGCACCTGCAGCGTCGCACGCGTGTAGGGCTCCAGATGGCTGCCGACCTGCTGCTTCTGGCGCACGTACTGCAGGCGGTCGCCGATGGCAGCGATCATGGCGATGACCGGCCCTTGCCCTGAAGCCGCAGGGGAAGGGGCAGGCGCGGCCGAGGGGGTGGTGGCCGGGCTGGCCGCATGAGCTGCCGCGCCGAGCAGGCAGGCCGCAGATACAGCGTGGATCAGGAGGAGGAGAGGCATTTTGTTCATGTTCGGGCTCCGTGGGAGGCGGCGCGCGGGCCTTCAGCTCGCGCAGAGCCGAATTATGGGTGCGCCGCGCTCGCCCATCAGCCGAAAGCCGCACGAGCTGCAGAAAACATGCGATGAATGCACAGCTCGTCGGCGCTGGTCTGGTGCTGAGCCGAACGGCGCCCAGACCGGCCCGAGCCCGCTTCTTCGCATGCCTTGCACCGGATCAAGCTGCCGCCACGCGGGCGGGCTCGCCCCTGCCAGCAATCACCGGCTTTGTGGCAATCTGGGGCAAACCTGCCGCCCGAGCACCGCCATGTCGCTTGCCTACCTCACCCACGCCTCCAGCCTCAAGCACACCATGGGCACCGGTCACCCGGAATGCCCGGCGCGCCTGCAAGTGATCCAGGACAGACTGCTGGCCGAAGGGCTGATGGACGGGCTGGTGCCGCACGATGCGCCTGCGGCGAGCATCCAGCAGATCCTGCGGGTGCATCCGGAGCACCACTTGAATGGCCTGATGGCCGTGGCCCCCACCGAGGGCATGGTGCATCTGGACCCGGACACCGCCATGAACCCCTTCACCCTCACCGCCGCGCTGCACGCCGCCGGCGCCGTGGTGCATGGGGTGAACCTGGTGATGAGCGGCCAGGCCCGCCGCGCCTTCTGCGCCGTGCGCCCGCCCGGCCACCATGCCGAGCGGCACCGCGCCATGGGCTTTTGCTTCTTCAACAACCTGGCCGTGGGCGCAGCCCATGCCATGGCCGAGTACGGTGTGGAGCGCGTTGCGCTGATCGACTTCGATGTGCACCACGGCAATGGCACCGAGGACATCTTTGCCGGCGATGAGCGCGTGCTGATGCTCTCCACCTTCCAGACCGACCTCTACCCCTTCCTGGGCGATGTGCCCAAGGGGCCGAACATGGTCAACGTACCGCTGAAGCGCTACACGGACGGCAAGGCCATGCGTGCCGCCGTGACCGAGCACTGGCTGCCGGCACTGGCCGCGTTCCAGCCCGAGCTGATCATGATCAGCGCCGGCTTTGACGCCCACCGCGCCGACGACATGGCGCAACTGGGCTGGCAGGACGCGGACTACCGCTGGCTGACGCATGTGCTGTCCGACGCGGCCGACCGCTGGTGCGAGGGCCGCATCGTCAGCACGCTCGAAGGCGGCTATGACCTCGATGCCCTGGCGCGCAGCGTGGCCCTGCATGTGCGCGTGCTCGCCGATCTGGACACGCCCATGGCCGAACTGCCGCCCCTGCCCGAGACCGGCGCTGCGGCCGTGCTGGCCAGCGCTGCAGCGCGGCATGCGCCAGCCGCTGGCCCGCTCACCACCCCCGCCGCCTGAGTGCGCGATCATGGCCCACGCGCTCTCCGCCCTGTTCGACCCGCGCCGCGTGCTTGTGGTGCACGGGCACGCGCTCGATTTGCTGCGCAACCGCCTGCTGGATGCCCTGCCCGAACGCACCGCCGGCGCGGTGTCCATCAGCCGTGTAGGCACGGACGCCGAGGGGCGCTTCAAGGCGCCCGCAGGCAAGTTTGATCTGGCCCTGCTCCTGGTCCCGGACGAGCAGCTGCTCGCCGCCGTGCGCTGCGCCGCCGAGAACGGCGTGGCGCGCGTGCTGGTGGCGCCCGGGGATACGCCCACCGAGCTGACGCAGGCCTGCCATGTGGCCGCCGACGCAGGCGGCTGCATCATGCTGGGGCCCCATGCCTTCGGCATGCAGCGAGCGCATCTGCAGCTCAATGCCAGCCTTGCAGAGGCCACGGCCGCACAAGGCAACATCGCCGCCATCTCCCAGAGCACCTCGCTCACCCTGGCCATCCTCGACTGGGCGGCCGATACGCGCGTGGGCTTCTCCCTGGTGAGCAGCGCCGCGGCCGAAGGCCCGGTGGGCGTCGCGCAGCTGCTGGACTTCTGCGCCACGGACCCCAAGACCACCGCCGTGGCGCTCTACATGGACACCATGCCGTCCACGCCCGCGCACACGCGCCGCTTCATGAGTGCGCTGCGGGCCTGCGCGGCCAGCAAGCCGGTGGTGGTGCTCAAACCCACGGGCGACGGCCCACCCACGGACGCACCCGTCGTGGAGGTGCGCGAGGACGAAGCCGTGTTCAACACCGCGCTGTCCCGCGCCGGCGCAGTGCGGGTGTGGTTCTTCATCCAGATGTTCTCGGCCATCAAGCTGCTGGGCAGCAAGCAGCGGCCGCAGGGCCGGCGCTTGGCCATTCTCTCCAACAGCACGGCCGCGGCGCGCATGGCGGTGGACTGGGGCCAGCGGGTGCGCGTTCGGGCGCGGGCCACCGAGCTGTCCAGCACGGTCTCGGGCGCCAAGTCCGCCGATGTGGCCGAGGCCTGGAGCGCACAGATCCGCCGTGCGCTGGCCGACGACGCCAATGACGGCGTGCTGATCATGATCACGCCCACCGCCACATTGACCGACGCGGTCATCGAGGAACTCGCGCAGCTCGGCCAAACCGGTGGAAAGCAGCGCACCGAGGCACCGGACAAGCCGCTGCTGGCTTGCGTGCTGGGCGACGCCCGCGCCCGCACCCTGCGCCAGATCTTCGAGAAGCACGGCATCCCGGCGCTGCGCACGCCCGAGGCGGCCGTGGACGCCTTCGGCAACCTGGCCAGCTTTCGCTACAACCAGGAGCTGCTGCAGCAGATTCCCGCGCCAATTGCGGCACACACGCCTGCCGACCTGGACGGCGCCCGCGCACTGATGCAGCACGCACTCGACCACGAGCAGCGCGCCATGACCGGCGTCACGGCCCTGTCGGTGCTCTCGGCCATCGGCCTGCCAGTGGCCCGCGCGGCCTACGCCACAGACGCCACCGCGGCGATCCAGGCTGCCCAGCAGATCGGCTTTCCGATCGTGATGAAGGTGCAGGGTGAGGGCATCATCCAGAAGAGCCGAGGTGGCGGCGTGGCGCTCGACCTGCGCAACTCGCGCGAGCTGCAGGAGGCGCTGGTGCAGATCAAGGCCAACGCCCAGCGCGCCTACCGCAGCGCCACGGTGGCCGGCGTGCTGGTGCAGCAGATGGTGACGGACAGCACCGCGCCGGACGACGCACCCGAGCTCATGCTGCGCGTGCAGCGCCACCGGCTGTTCGGCCCGGTGATCAGCTTTGGCGCCGGCGGCACCGCGGCACATCTGATTGACGACGCCGCCAGCGAACTCGCCCCGCTGAACCGCTTCCTGGCGCAGCGCCTGATCGAACGCACGCGCGTGGCGCAGGTGCTGGCCAACCGGCCGGATGCCGACCAGCTCATGACCGGCCTGCAGAACCTGCTGCTGGCCGTGAGCGAGGCGGTGTGCGAGCTGCCCCAGCTCATCGGCATCGACATCAACCCCATCATGGTGGCCGATGGCGAACTGAAGGTGGCCGATGCCACGCTGCACCTGAACCGCGAATCCGGCGACACGCGCGACCGTTATGCGCACATGGTCATCCACCCCTATCCGGCCGACCTCGTGCGCGATGCCACCATGAGGAGCGGCGAGCGCTACGTGCTGCGCCCGATCCGCCCCGAGGACGCCCGCGCCCTGCAGGCCTTCGTGAAGAACGACCTGTCCGAGGAAAGCCGATACATGCGCTTCATCAGCAGCATGAAGGAGCTCACGCCCTCCATGCTCAAGCGCTACACGCAGATCGACTACGACCGCGAGATGGCCCTCGTCGCCAACGTGGAAGACCCTGCCCAGCCGGGGCTGGAGCGCATCATCGGCATCTCCCGCTGGCTGCTGAACCGCGACGCCACCACCGCCGAATACGCCCTGGCCGTGGGCGACGGCCACCAGCGCCAGGGCGTGGGCGGCGCACTCATGCGCATGCTGGAGGAGGTCGCGCGCAGAAAGCACCTCAAGGCCATCGAAGGCTTCGTGCTCAACACCAATGACGGCATGCTCGGCCTGATGACCGGCCTGGGCTACAAGACCGAGCGCTACGAGGACGATCCGAGCATGCGGCGGGTTTGGAAGGCGCTGGATTGAGTCCGCAGTGATAGGAGCCTGCTCAGCTCCTCGCAAGCACCACTATCGCCCCGCGTTCCCCGCTGGCACCATCCCACCCATGAGACATCTCAACCCCAAGGATGCATGGGCCTTCGTGCAGGCCCGGCCGGATGCGCTGTTTGTCGATGTGCGCATGGAAATCGAATACCTCTACGTCGGCCACCCGCCGGGCGTGCTGAACATTCCCTGGTACGAGTACCCGGAGTTCACGCCGGATGCGGCCGACTTCTCGGCGCAGGTGCTGCGCGCGGCCAAGGGCGACAAGACGCGGCCGGTGGTGCTGCTGTGCCGCTCGGCCAAGCGCACGCTCGAAGCGGGCGCTGCGCTGGAGGAGGCCGGCTTTACCGACGTGGTGAACGTGCTGGAAGGCTTTGAGGGCGAGCTGGACGAGCACATGCACCGGGGCACGACTGGGGGCTGGCGCTTTCACGGCCTGCCCTGGGAGCAGATGTGAGCGAAGCAGCCGCTGCCCAGACCGCGCAGATTGACCACCTGGTGGTGGCCTGCCGCGATCTGGCGCAGGCCGCGGCCTGGTGCGAGGCGACCTTCGGCGTGGCGGCCGCGCCCGGCGGGCAGCACCCGCTCATGGGCACGCACAATCTGCTGCTCAATCTGAATGACGGCATCTATGTCGAGATGATCGCCATCGACCCGAGCCTGCCGGCGCCGGCCGGGCCGCGCTGGTTCGGGCTGGACGATCCCGCGGTGCGCGCGGCGATCGACGACCGCCCGCAGCTGGTGCACTGGGTGGCGCGCGCCAGCCAGCCATTGGAAGGCGATGCAGACACCGCGGTGCGCGACTTCGAGCGCAGCATCTACCGCTGGCAGATGGCCCTGCCCCGCACCGGAGATGCCACGGCCATGCGCCGCCTGGGCGGCTGCCTGCCGCTGGTGATCCACTGGAAGACGAGCGAGGCCGGCGAAGTGCCGCACCCCACGCAGACGCTGCCGGCCAGCCATGTGCGCCTGAGAAGCTTCAGCCTGCAGCACCCGGACCTGCCGGCGCTGCGCAGCGGGCTGCGCGCGATCGGCTTTGCGCCGGACCCGGCGGTCAAGACACCGGTGCTTCCGGGGACTGCGCCCGTGCTCAGCGCGGAGTTTGATGCGCCGAGCGGGCCGGTATCGTTGACGAGCCCGATGCTCTGAACGCCGCACCAACACTCATTTCATCCATTTTCGGACTGATCTTTTGAGTTAGCCGATACCCGGCTTCCCGCGCATCAGACAAGCGAAAAGCCAGTTTCGCCTTCCCAAAAATAGAACTAATTCGGCCGCATTTATTCTGATGCCTATGCCTTCACCAGCGGCCGAATCTGCGTGAAGCCGCCGTCTACTGGAATCACCTGCCCGGTCAGCCGGGCGGCGCCCTCAGACAGCAGCCAATCCACCACGGCAGCGACTTCATCGGCTTGCTGCACGCCGCCCAGCGGGTATTGCGCCGCCGCGCCGGCGCGCATGGCGTCCATCTTGAGCAGGCCGGCGGTCATGGGCGTTTCGGTCATGCCGGGCGCCACGGCGTTGATACGGATGCCCTGCGGCGCGTAGGTGGCGGCGGCGCTGCGCACCAGCGCTTCCACGGCACCCTTGGCGGCGGCAATCGCCTCATGGTTGGCCACGCCGATGCGCGCCACCACGCTCGACGCAAACACCGCGCTGGCGCCGCGTGCCGCCTCAGGTTCAGCACGCAGGGCATCCACCCAGACCGTGAGCATGTGGAAGGCGCTGTCTGCGTTCACGCGCATGACTTCGCTGTACTGCGCGGCCTTGGTGCGGTGCGCCGGGGCAATCAGCGTGCTGCCGACCAGGTGCGCCAGCAGCGTGGGCAGGCCGAGCTGCTCGCGCGTGGCCGCCAGTGCGGCAGCGGCGCCCTCGGGCGTGGTGACGTCTGCCGCAATGGCGGCGTCGGCCTGCAGATCGGCCAGCTGCGCGGCGTCGCGTCCCACTGCGGCCACGCGCACGCCGCGGGCCTTGAGGCGTTGCACAAGCGCGCGGCCGATGCCGCCGCGGGCGCCGGTGATGAGTGCGATCTGGGAAGTCATGGGTGTTCTTTCTTGTGGTTGGCGTTTAGGTGTTGAAGAGTGAGGCTTGCGGCGGGCCGCCGAGCAGATCGGATACGTCCTTGACTTGCTTGGTGGCGCGGGTCCAGTACTGGGTGAATGAGCTGCAGGGCCGTTCGACTTCAGGGAACAGCGCCGGCTCCGGCGTGAACTTCAGGCTACGCAGGGCGGCAGGCAGGTGCGGATCATCGATGCCGTGCACCTGCGTGGCGGCGCGCAGGGCATCCACCATCGCGTTGGTGGGCGCGGACCAAACGGCGGCAGGTTCAAGCTCGGCCATGCGCGCCAGGACAAACCGCCACCGTTGCGCGCTCCAGGGCAAGTGCGCCCAGCATTCCTGCGGCAGCACGGCGATGCGCAGGGTGTCTGCCGGCAGATCAGCCGGTGCCTCGTCCAGCGCCCACGGGTGGACGAGCCAGACCCGTCGGCCGCGGATCGATGCTGCGTCCGGCGTCGCGAAAGGCAGCGCCGCCAGCGCATCCACGGGTGGCGCGCTGTGCAGCGCCGGCTCGTCCACACCGGGCCCGCTGGCCGCGGGTGCTGCGATGCGCTGGCGGCCGCGCGCGATGAGGTCGAGCGTCTCGTAGCTCGTGTCGATCACCTTGCCGGGGCTGTGCCAGTCGGCCGGCGCGTAGCGGGCCACGTTCTCGGCGTTGAACAGATAGGGCTTGTGGCTGCCGGTGCCGGCCACCCACTGCCAGCTCAGGTGGTTGCTCGCCAGATCGCCATCGAGCAGGTGGCCGTACAGCCAGTCCGCCCCGGCGCGCCAATGCACCTTGCGGATGTGCACCACATAGGAGGCGAGCCACATGCGCGCATGGTTGTGCAGCCAGCCCGTGCGGTAGAGCATCGCCACGGCCTGATCGATCACCGGCACGCCGGTGCGGCCTGCGCGGATGTCGGCCGGCAGTTCGTTGGCGTAGGCCGCGCGCGGCAGTGGGCCTTCGTGGAGGTCGTCGAGAATGCCCTGCCCGAAATGCCCCCAGGCATGGCGGAAGAAGGCGCGCCAGCCAAGCTCGAAGATGTATTTGTGCTCCACCGGCAGCGCACCACGCTCGCGCAGGCGGGCGGCGATCTCCGGCAGGCGTGTGAAGCCGTGGGTGATGCAGGGCGACAGCGCACTCACTGCGCCGTTCAGATGGTTGCGCGTAGCGGCGTAGCGGGCCAGCTGGATGGCGCCGATGCGCGCCAGCGCGCCGATGCGCGCCAGCGCGGCGTCGCGCGTGGGCGGGAAGTCCGGCTCCCATGCAACGTGGGACGTGTGCGCGCTTGAGTCAAGGCGCTCATGGGCGCGGTGCCAGCGGCGATTCACTCAAACAGCTCCTGTTGGGGTGAAGGGATGAGGTCGCATGGCCCGGCAGCCTTGCGCGTGCGACCGGTGCCTCGCCCTTTGCCTGAGCGTTGACCGGTCTGCGGCAGCCCGCTCTTGCGCGAACCGTGGCGCTGCTGCACGGCGTCGGCTTCGGCGCGCACCTCATCGGTCTTGCGCAGGCCGTAGAGCACGGTCTTGGCATGCGTGAGTGCAGCGCGCTCATCCACGATGGGCGCGGGGTAGTCCGGCGTGCCCCATTCCGGCACCCAGCGGCGCACGAACGTCCCGTCCGGATCGTGATCAGCCATCTGCTTGGCCGGTGAATACATGCGCAGGGTGTTGATGCCGGTGGTGCCGCTCTGCATCTGCATCTGGCTCCAGTGGATGCCCGGCTCGTAGTCCAGAAACTGCTGCGCCAGATGCAGCCCCGGCAGCCGCCAGTGCAGCCAGAGCTGGTAGGCGGCAAAGCTCACCAGCATGGCGCGCATACGGAAGTTGATCCAGCCGGTGGCATTCAGCGCACGCATGCAGGCATCCACCATCGGGAAACCCGTGCGGCCGGCTTTCCAGGCGGCCAGCCTGACGTCGTCGTCCGGCGTCATGGGCACGCCCTCGTCACCGGGGCGCAGGCCGTCGTAGCTGCGGGCAAAGTTGCGCCATTCGATGCTCGGCTCGTCTTCGAGCTTCTGCATGAAGTGGCAGTGCCAGCGCAGGCGGCCGGTGAAGGCGCGCAGGTTGCTGGCCAACGTGCGGTCCTCGGTGAGCGCGATGGCGCGTTCGCTGGCCTGGTGCACCGTGCGCATGGACAGGCTGCCGATCGCGAGATGAGCCGACAGGCGGCTGCAGGTCTCGGGCGCGGTGTTCGGGCTGGACAAGCCGCGCCGGTAGCCCCGGCCCCGGCTGGCGAGGAAGTTCTTGAGCACGGCGCGGGCCGCGGCTTCGCCGGCATGGGGCAAAGGCTGGCCAGCTGCCGGCAGGTGCAGGTCAGCGACGCTGGGTACGGCACCGAGCTGCTCGAAGCCCGGCCGCCAGCCGGGCCAAGATTCGGGCGGCGCAGCGATCGGTGCATCCATGCGCGCCTGCCAGCGCCCGGCCCAGCCGCTGCGCGAACGCAGGCGCCGCACCACGCCCGTCTGCGTCGCTTCCAGCCAGTGCACGCCGACCGCGGCGCACCACTGGCTGACCGCAATGTCGCGCGCATAGGTCCAGGCAGCGCCGGTCTCCTCGTGGCTCAGCAGGTAAGTGAACGCAAACTGCTCGCGCACCTGCTGCAGCACGGGCACGGCCGAACCCACCCGAACCAAAAGCGGCAGGTCGCGTGCATGCAGTGCCTCGCGAAGGGGCTCGAGCGAGGCCAGGGCAAAGGCCAGATGCTGCGGGGCAAAGGCGCCATCGGCCCATTGCTCGGGCTCGATGATGTAGATCGCGGCGGCGGCATCGGCCGTGGCGGCCAGGCGCAGCGGGGCGTGGTCACGGGCACGCAGGTCGCGCTTGAGCCAGACGAGCGCGCGCGCGCCGCCCGGCGCGGCAGGCAATGCAGGCAAGTCATCAGCGACGGTGGACCACAGCGGCATGTGAGTGCGTACTCGCGAGCGGCTCGGGCCTGGCACATCGTGCGCAAGCCGGACCGAGCGACCGGTCAGAAAACCAAAGCCCGCCCGGCAGCCAATGCTGCGGGGCGGGCAAACTTCAAATGGAAAGCGGCGTGGCTGTTATGTGCCGGGCTGTCCCGGCGCGGTGCTCGTCACCCGCGCCGGGCGCCCTGAGGAGGAGAGGGTTGCCGTGCTGCTTCCATGGAGGTGCGTTGGATGACTGCGACGAGAGTCACTTCGGCAGGATCACGGAGTCGATCACGTGGATCACGCCATTGCTGGCCTTCACGTCGGTGGCGGTGACGTTCGCGCCATCCACCGTGACCTTGCCGCCCGCCACAGCGACGGTGATCTCACCGCCCTGAACGGTCTTGACCTTGCCCGGCTTGACGTCCTTGGCCATCACGGTGCCCGGCACCACGTGGTAGGTCAGCACGGCGGTCAGCTTGGCCTTGTCCTTCAGCAGCGCGTCCAGGTCGGCCTTGGGAATCTTGGCGAAGGCAGCGTCGGTCGGAGCGAACACCGTGAAGGGGCCCTTTCCCTTGAGCGTGTCCACCAGACCGGCCTGCTTCAGCGCGGCGGCCAGGGTCTTGAAATTGCCGGCACCCACGGCGGTGTCGACGATGTCCTTCGCGGCAAAGGCCGGGCTGGCAGCCATCAGGCCGAAGGCGGCGACGGCGAACAGTTTCTTGATCATGGAGGAGTTTCCTTCGTGGAGTGTGGTGTTTGCGGCAGCCGTTGCGACTGAACCGACCGAATAGATACTACATGGTATCTATTGGTTCCACACGGTAGTATTTTCGAGCCTCAGTGAAAACCCTGAATTTTGGGTGCACCGCCCGTGGCATGTTGGCATGCACTTACTTAGCCGCGATGTCGTCTGCACACCGCATCCGGTGCTATTCGACGCATTCGCCGCGCTGCGAATGCGCGACAATAACCACTGAGTAGCAAAAATGCGATGCGCGTCAACGTCGCAGCTTTGCTCGGGCCAGGCGCGCGCTGCGCGTCGCCCCGCACGAACCGAGATCGCCATGTCTGCCTCTGCTTTGCTGTCCGTCACCCAGCCCGCCCCCGCCATTGCGCCCGCTCGCAGGCCCTCCTTCCGCGAGCAGCAGTTCGCGGCGCGCGAGCAGGCCATCCTCACCGCGGTGAATCGCCTGCTGGCCACCAAGGGCTATGACCTGATGACGATGGACGAGGTGGCCGGTGAAGTCGGCATCGCCAAGCCCTCGCTCTACAAGCACTTCGTGAGCAAGGAGCAGCTGGCGGCCGTGGCCATGGAGAAGCTGCTGGACCGCATGCTGGACGTGATCTCCGCGCAGCCCCTGACGCAGGCCCCGATCGACAGCCTCAAGCAGGTGCTTCGCTGGGCGCTCAAGGCCCATCTGGATGGCAGCATGCCGCTGCTGCCCAGCACGCGTTCATCCCTGCGCGCCGCGCTGGTGAACCACGCGCCCTATTTCGAGCGTCTGGTGAAGATGACCGAGGCCATGGGCACCTGGATCGAAGCCGCCAAGGCCGACCGCAGCGTGGCCACCACCCTGCCCAGCGAGGTGGTCATGTACACCCTCTTCGCCCGCGCCTGCGACCCGACGCTCGAGTTCCTGCGCGAGACCGGCCAGTACACCGATGAGCAGATCGTGGAACTGATGGTCACCACCTGCTTTGGTGGCCTGGCCTCGCGCTGACGGCCGGAGTTCGAGGCGCGCAGCCTCAAAACATCTTGGCCGAAATCAAACGAATCCAGATTGGTCAATCAGCCAGTTTCCGCATGCAGAGCGAGGATCTTGGCATGTTCTCGGCTCCGAAAATGTACGGCCGAAAATGCGCTAAATGAGCACCGGAGCGGCTTTCGGGCCGATTGCCTTGCTCGCCCTGCAGCGTGCTCAGCCCTCAAACCGCCCGGCACTGCGGTTCTTGCGCACGGTCTCCCAGCCGAACACCTGCGCGTTCATCGCCACGTACACGCCGGGCGCGGCGGTCGTCGCGACGGCGGCGGCAAAACCCAGATTGAAGAGCGCATCGCTGCCGCGGATGCTGTAGGGGACCATCGCGCCGGTGATGACGACGGTCTTGCCGGAGCCCTTCAGCGCGGGGCCGAGCACGCGCGCGGTCTCGGGCATGGTGTCGGTGCCGTGGATGATGACGATGCGCGGGGCGGCTGTGGCCTGCACGCTGGCCAGCACGCGCTGCCGGTCGGCGTCCTGCATGTCGAGCGAGTCCATCAGCGGCAGCGCGTCGATGCTGACCGCACCGTTGATGCGGCAGCGCTCGACGATCTCCTTCAGATAGCTCTGCGCAAAGCCGAGCTGCCCGGCGATGGGGTCGTAGGTCTTGTCGAAGGTGCCGCCGGTGGCGATCAGGTGCAGACTGGGTACGCTCATGGGTTGTTCAGCTCGCTTCAGGGTTTGATCGAGATTTCATGGGCGAGCGCTTCGCCGCGCTCGAACTGGGTCACGCTGGCCAGGGTGGTGGCCATGATGGTGCCCACCGCCTCGCGCGTGAAGAAGGCCTGGTGGCCGGTGACGATCACGTTCGGAAAGCTCACCAAGCGCTGGATCACGTCGTCCGTGATGATGCTGGCCGACAGGTCCTGGAAGAACAGGTCTGCTTCCTGCTCGTAGACATCGATGGCCAGACCGCCGAGCTGACCGGTCTTCAGCGCCTCGATCGCGGCTTCGGTATCCACCAGACCGCCGCGGCTGGTGTTGATCAGCAGCGCGCCGCGCGGCATGGCGGCCAGCGACTGCGCATTCACCATGTGCTGCGTAACGGGTGTGAGCGGGCAGTGCAGGCTCAGGATCTGGCTGTGCGCCATGACCTCGACCAGCGGCCGGTACTGCCCGCCCAGTGCCTCGAAGGCCGGATTGGCGTGCACGTCCGCCCCCAGCACCGTGCAGCCGAAGCCGCGCAGGATCTGCGCGAACACGCAGCCGATCTTGCCGGTGCCCACCACACCCACGGTGCGGCCGTGCAGATCGAAGCCCATCAGGCCATCCAACTCGAAGTTGCCGTCGCGCGTGCGGTTGTAGGCCCGGTGGATCTTGCGGTTCAGGGCGAGCAAGACGCCCACCGCAAACTCGGCCACCGAATGCGGCGAGTAGTCCGTCACGCGAACGACCTTGATGCCGAGACGCGCCGCCGCAGCCAGATCAATGTGGTTGAAGCCCGTGGAGCGCGTGGCCACCAGGCGCGTGCCGCCGGCATGCAGCAGCGCGAGCGTGGCGGCATCCACGCCGTCGTTCACGAACACGCACACGGCCGGGCAACCCGCCGCGAGCGCGGCGGTGGCCCGAGTCAGGCGGACATCGAAGAACGCGATCTCATGCCCGTGGACCGCATTGGCCTCGCTGAGCAGATCTCGGTCGCATTTTGCGGGTGCTGAAGACGGCCAGCTTCATGCAGGTGCGCTCTCAGTGGGCGTGGATGGGGTTTGTGCGTACTCGCAATTCCGCAGCGCAGCACAACACGACTGACACCTAACATTTTGCCCAGAACACCTCATGCATCGGGGCGCCGCGCGGTCTGCAGGCGCCCTTCGCATATTTGAAGCCTCGCAAAGGAACAGACCATGCTGGTCGCCTCGGTATTCATCTACCTGCTCATTACCTTGGCCATCGGCCTGTTCGCCGTGACCAAGGTGAAGTCCGGCACCGACTTCGCGCTCGCGGGGCGTTCGCTGCCGCTGATCATGATCGTCACCATGACCTTCGCCACCTGGTTCGGCGCCGAGACGGTGCTGGGCGTGTCGGCCAAGTTCGTGAGCGACGGCCTGGACGGCCTGTGGAGCGACCCCTTCGGTGCGGCGCTCTGCCTGATTCTGGTGGGCCTGTTCTTTGCCTACAAGCTCTACCAGATGACGCTGATGACGATTGGCGAGTACTACCGCCATCGCTACGGCAAGAGCGTGGAGATCTTCTGCGCCGTGACGATCATCCTGAGCTATCTGGGCTGGGTGGCTGCGCAGATCACCGCGCTGGGCCTGGTGTTCAACCTGCTGAGCGGCGGCGCCATCTCGGCCGAGGCCGGCATGGTGCTCGGCGCTGCCGTGGTGCTGATCTACACCTTCGCGGGCGGCATGTTCGCCATTGCCTGGACGGACTTTCTGCAGATGATGGTGATCATCGTCGGCCTGGTGGCCATCGCGGTCTTTGCCGGCAGCCTGGCGGGCGGTGCGGACAAGGTCATGGCCGTGGCCCAGCAGCGCGACCTGCTCTCATTCGCGCCTGAAGCGAGTGTGGCAGGCTGGCTGGCCTTCGCTGCCGCGGTGGTGACCATGATGTTCGGCAGCATCCCGCAGCAGGACGTGTTCCAGCGGGTGATGAGCGCCAAGGATGCCGACACCGCGCGCAAGGGCCCGATCATCGGTGGCGTGGCCTACCTGCTGTTCGCCTTCGTACCGATGTTCATCGTGGCCAGCGCCGTGCTGATCATGCCCAACATCGACGCCATGCTGAAGGACGATCCGCAGAAGGTGCTGCCCACGCTCGTCATGGAGCACATGCCCGTGGCCCTGCAGATAGCCTTCTTCGGCGCGCTGATCTCGGCCATCATGTCCACGGCCAGCGCCACCCTGCTCGCCCCGGCCACGACCTTCACCGAGAACATCCTCTCGCACATCCGCAAGACGCCGCTGGACGGCAGGGGCCAACTGAAGGTCATGCGCATCACGCTGGTGGTGTTCACGCTGATCGTGCTGGGCTATGCGCTGATGAAGCAGGGCACGCCGATCCACACGCTGGTTGCCGAGGCCTACACGGTCACGCTCGTGGGCGCCTTCATCCCGCTGGTGGCCGGCCTGTACTGGAAGCGCGCCACCACCCAGGGCGCCATCCTGTCGATCATCCTGGGCATCGGCTGCTTCCTGCCCTTCCGGATCGACGAGCAACTGGGTGCGGCCTTCCCCAACCAGCTGGCCGGTCTCGCAGGCGCCGCGATCGGCATGCTGATCGGCTCGCTGGCACCGCAATTCATCAGCGACAAGCAGCAACGCCTGGCGCACGCGGCTTGATTGATCCTGCATCGGATGAAGCAGCTGCGGCTCGCGCATAGCGCGTTGGGATGCGCGGGTTTCCTTGCGATAACCGGCGTTGCCCTCGCCTGGCTTTCGCTGCCGCAGGCGCTGGATGTGGCCGTGGCCAGTCTCGGGGTCGCCGCGCTGGTGGTTCTTGTCTTTGACACGATGCAGCTCGCGCGACACGGCACACAAATCACTCAGACGCAGGCGTATTCGGGTGCCGGACGCGACCTGCTGGGCTTTGCACGCTGGGCGCTGGCTATCGTGCTGGCCGTGCTGTTCGGGACGCCTCTTGCGCGCCTTGTCAGCTAAGCGCCTTAGCGGGCCTACTCGGCACGTGAAGCAACCACCTTGCGGCGGCTGAGTTCATCGAAGTCCGTGGCGAGTGACTCCAGGAACTCCAGCGCATGCTTGCGCTGCGCGGGCGTGGCGCTCGCGCTGAGCTGCGCCAACGCCACGGCGCTGCCGCGCATGACCTGATCGAAGTACGCCCGGCGCATAGGGTCCGGGCTCGGCCGGGTGCGGTCGTACAGTGCGATCAGTTCGCCGGCAGCGCGCGGTGCCGGCAGTGCGAGCTTCTGAACCTTGGCGAAGGTGGCCACGGAGTCGTCCTGCACGCGGCGGCGCTCGGCAACGAGCAGGGCGTGGTCCAGCGGTCGGGCATCGCTGGCGGCGCGCAGGGCGCGCTTCTGCTCGGCGCTCAGGCTGCCCCAGATGCGTTCGGCGACGCGCAGCAGGTCGTCAAAGCGCTCCTCGCGCTGCTTGGCGGGGCTGGGGTCGAGGTATTCCTTGGTGAGCTCGCGCGTGCGCTCGTCCATGGCCTTGCGCATGTGCGCAAGCTGCCTGGGCTGCAGGCTCGTGACCACCGGGGCCATGTCTTCGGCAAAGCGGGCCACGCTGCGGTCCGCGCGGCGCTCCAGCTCAGCGATGACGCGCTCGAATTCGTCGGTGCTCATCGGCCGCGCAAACTGCGGCTTGAGGCTGCGCAGCCAGCGCGAATACTCCGGCAGCTCCTCGTAGCGGTGCCAGACGAAGAACTGCTGCATCTGGCGCCTGGCGATCGCGTCCTGCGCGTCATCCAGCGCGAGGTACTTGTCCACTCGCGACATGGCCACGAGATCGGCGTTGCGATAGCTCACCTGCACGGCCACGCCGTTGCAGCCGGCCGTGGTCAGCACGGCAGCCGCGGCACAGACGCTCAATACAATCCCACGCAGTCGATTCACCCCGGCGCGAGCACCCGCCTGCGCAGCGCATGCTGCGCTCGCAAGGGGCAAAGAATTCGCGTCATGCACCAATCTGGAAGGCATCTCTGATGAATGTTGTGATCCTGGCAGCCGGCAAGGGCACTCGCATGCGATCGCAGCGGCCCAAGGTGCTGCAGCCGCTGGCGGGTCGCCCGCTGCTGACGCACGTGCTGCAGACCACGAAGAGCGTTGCAAATTCTTCGCCCATCGTGGTCGTCGGCTACGGAGCGGGGATTGTAAGAGCGCACTATGACGCTCGTCTGACGGACACCCCGCAACTTCGGTATGCCTTGCAATCAGAGCAACTCGGCACCGGGCATGCCGTGCAGCAAGCCCTGCCCATGCTGGAGGGCGATGGCCAGACCCTGATTCTCTACGGCGACGTGCCCTTGACGCGCGTCGAGACGCTGCAGGCGCTGCTGGATGCCGCCGGCACTGAGGCGGTCGGCCTGCTCACCGTGAACCTGCCAGACCCGACCGGTTACGGGCGCATCGTGCGCAATGCTGAAGGCTGCGTGCAGCGCATCGTCGAGCACAAGGACGCCACAGCGGACGAACGTGCGATCCACGAGGTCAACACCGGCATCCTGGCCGTGCCCACGCCCCTGCTGCGCAACTGGCTCGGAAAGCTCAAGAACCACAACGCCCAGGGCGAGTACTACCTCACGGACATCATCGGCATGGCCGTGGCCGAGGGCGTGGCCGTGAACACTGTGCAGCCGGCCTTTGCCTGGGAGGTCGAAGGCGTGAACGACCGCCGCCAGCTCGCGGCGCTGGAGCGCACCTGGCAACGCGTGCAGGCGGATCGTCTGCTTGAAGCCGGCGTGACCCTGGTGGACCCGGCGCGCATCGACATCCGCGGCTCGCTGATCTGCGGGCGCGATGTGCTGATCGACGTGAACTGCGTGTTTGAAGGCACGGTGGAGCTGGCCGACGACGTGCAGATCGGCCCGAACTGCGTGCTACGCGACGTGCGCGTGGCTGCAGGCGCACGCATCGAGGCCTTCAGCCATCTGGCCGAAGCGCAACTGGGCGAGCGCTCGGACGTCGGCCCCTTTGCCCGCCTGCGCCCGGGCAGCGTGCTGGGTGCGGGCGCGCATGTGGGCAACTTCGTCGAAATGAAGAAAGCCACGCTCGGCGACGGTAGCAAGGCTGGGCACCTGAGCTATCTGGGTGATGCAACCATCGGCAGAAACGTCAACATCGGTGCAGGCACCATCACCTGCAACTACGACGGCGCCAACAAGCATCAGACCATCATCGAGGACGACGTCTTCATCGGCAGCGACTCGGCGCTCGTGGCGCCGGTGACGGTGAAGCGCGGCGCCACCCTGGGCGCCAGCACCACGCTGACCAAGGACGCGCCGGAAGGCAAGCTCACCATCTCGCGCGCCAAGCAGACCACGGTCGAGGGCTGGACACGGCCGGTCAAGAAGCCCAAGGGCTGAAGCACGGCGCCATGCGCATCTATCAGGTCGGCGGTTCGGTGCGCGATGCCCTGCTCGGGCGGCCGGTGAATGATCGCGACTGGGTCGTCGTCGGCGCCACGCCCGAGGCCATGGTGCAGGCCGGCTACCGTCCCGTGGGTGCGGATTTTCCGGTCTTCCTGCACCCGGAGACCCAGGAGGAATACGCGCTGGCGCGCACCGAGCGCAAGACCGCGGCGGGCTACCACGGCTTCGTGTTCCACACCGACCCTGGCGTGACGCTGGAGGAAGACCTCGCGCGGCGGGACTTCACCGTCAATGCCATGGCGCAGGACACGGACGGCCGCATCATCGACCCCCATGGCGGGCAGCCCGATCTCGCGGCGCGGCGCTTTCGCCATGTGAGCGAGGCATTTGCCGAAGACCCGGTGCGCATCCTGCGGCTGGCGCGCTTCATGGCACGTTTCACGGACTTCGAGATCGCGCCTGAAACCCTGGATCTCTGCGGCCGCATGGTCGCCGCCGGCGAAGTGGACGCGCTGGTGCCCGAGCGGGTCTGGCAGGAACTCAGCCGCGGGCTGATGGAGGCGCAGCCCTCGCGCATGTTCGAGACCCTGCGCGCCTGCGGCGCGTTGCAGCGCCTGTTGCCTGAAGTGCAGGCGCTGTGGGGTGTGCCGCAGCGCGCCGACTACCACCCGGAGGTGGACACTGGCGTGCACCTGATGATGGTGCTGGACGCCAGCGCACGGCTCAACGCCCCGCTTCCTGCGCGCTTTGCCTGCCTGATGCACGATCTGGGCAAGGGCACCACGCCGGCCGAGATCCTGCCGCGGCACATCGGCCATGAGCAGCGCAGCGTGGACCTCGCGCGACGTGTGTGCGATCGGCTCAAGGTGCCCAATGACTGCCGCGAACTCGGCCTGCTGGTGGCCGGCGAGCACGGCAACATCCATGCCTGCCTGGGTTTCGGGGCAGCAGCGCTGTTACGACTGCTCGAACGCTGCGACGCCTTGCGCAAACCGCAACGGTTTGAGCTGGCGCTGCTGGCCTGTGAGGCCGATGCGCGCGGCCGGCTGGGCATGGAACACCGCCCTTACCCACAAGCCGCGCACTTGTTGCAGGCGCTGCACGCTGCACAGTCCGTCGATGCGGGTGCGGTGGCTGCATTGCATGCGGGCAAACCGCAGGCGATCCGCGATGCGGTCCATGAGGCGCGCGCCCGAGCCGTGGCTGCGGTACTGGCGGCTCGCGCGAGCGCGCCGCCAGCGCCCTGAACGCGCACCCGGCCGGCTGTACCGAAGCGCCGAGCAACACGCCTTGCGTGCCGCTGTTTTCGGTTCAAGGCCAGACCCCACCCGCCGAAAACCAGACAAGTGCGCCTGTCTTGATCGGGTGCGCCTCGCCCCCGATCATGCCCCGCTCCCCGCACAGCGCCACGAGGCGCACCGCCCGCCAGCCCGCCTCCCGCCGGTCAGTGCTTCTGCTGATTGCGGGGCTGAGCGTGCTCGGCCTGGTGCCGGCCGTTCTGGTTTGGCTTGTGCAGTCTGCCCATCATGCCCAGAACGCTCGCAGCGTCGCCCAGATCCTTGGGCAATCCGCCGCGCCGATACTGGCCACCGGAGATGCCCAGGCGGCGCAAGCCCTTCTGGATGTGCTCAGCGTGCTGCCCAACCGGCGCTGCGTCGAACTCGCGGATGCGCAGGGGGATGCAGTCGCGCGCCTGGGCGACTGCCTCACACTAGAACGCCCGGTGCGCCCAGGTGGCGGTCTGCTGCAAGGCGAGCTGCGCGTAGTGCAGCCGATCGGACGCGACGGACAACTGATCGGCCGCGTGCTGGTGGTGAGGGACCTCTCCGAACCCCGCACGGAAGTGCTCGCACAGGTGCTGGGCATCGTGCTTGCGGTGCTGCTGTTTGCCGGAGCCCTGTATGCCGTTCACAGCCGGGGGCAGCGCCCGGGCCGCGAGGCGCTGCGCCGCGTTCGCGATTCGCTCAATCTGCTCCGGGAAGATGGCAGCACACTGCGGCATCTGCCGGATGCCCGCGATCCGGATGAGGCCGAAATCAACGAGGCCATCAACCGAATGCTTGATGAACTCGGCGCCGCCCGCAGCGCACTCGCTGCGCGCCAGCAGCCTGCTGCAGACGGGCCGCTGCAAGCCCGCGTGACGCAACTGGAGAAGGCCTTGCGCAACGCACAGCAGGACACCCAGGCCAAGACACGCTTCCTCGCACACATGAGCCACGAGATCCGCACGCCCATGAATGGCGTGCTGGGTATCACGGAGCTGCTGCTGGACCAGGTCAAGGACACAGAGCAGCGCAAGTTGCTGCGTACGGTGCAGAGCAGCGGGCGAAATCTGCTGGCCATCATCAACGACGTGCTGGACTACTCCAAGATCGAGGCAGGGCGCATGGCGCTCGAGCGCGTGCCCACGGCGCTGCGCCGGATTGCCCGCCACTGCGCAGATCTGCTCGCTCCTGGAGCGCAGGACAAGGGCATCGAGCTTCGTCTGGAGCTGGACGCGCAACTGCCCAAGGTCGTGATGGCGGACCCTGTGCGCCTGCAGCAGATCATGAGCAACCTGGTGAGCAACGCCATCAAGTTCACGACGCAGGGACACGTCACCCTGCGTCTGAAGGTGCAAGGCCGGTCTGCCCAACGCATCCGGCTGCTGATCGAGGTCCAGGACACCGGCATCGGCATGACCCCCGAGCAGCAGGCGCGCCTGTTCAAGGACTTCAGCCAGGCCGATGCATCGACGACGCGCAAGTACGGCGGGACGGGGCTGGGTCTGTCGATCGCCAACCAGCTCGTCGCGCTCATGGACGGCGAGCTCAAGGTGGACAGCAGCGCGGGCATCGGCTCGCGCTTCCATGCCGAAGTGAACATCGACTTGCCGGGCGACGAATTGCCCGCAGATTTCAGTGCCACCCAGTTCAGTCAGACCTACCCCGGCACGACCCTGCCGCTGGACACTGAGCAGCCGATGGTGCCGGTCAGCGCACAGGGTGCCTCGACGGAGCCCGACGAGCACGGCGTCCGCATCGAAGATCTCGCCGGTGCGCAGCTGCTCGTGGCCGAGGACAACGCGGTCAACATGCTCGTGCTTTCGGCCATGCTCGCGCGCTACAAGTGCAACCTGGTCACGGCCACCGACGGTCAACAGGCGCTGGATACCTTGATGCGCCAGCGCTTCGACCTCGTGCTGCTGGACTGCGAGATGCCGGCATTGACAGGCTACGAAGTGGTGAGCCGCTGGCGCGCACGCGAACAGAGCATGAGCCTGCCTCGCACCCGCTTCATCGCGATCACCGCGAATGCGCTCAGTACCGACATCGAACGCTGCCTGCGCGTGGGCTTCGACGACCACGTGAGCAAGCCCTTCACGCAGCAGGATCTGGAAGATGCGCTGCTTGCGAACTTCGCGCCGCAGGCGGCGGGGAGCGCCTTGAGCGCTTCGATTCAGCGCGCGTCTGCGCCCTGAGCCACCCCCAGGCGGTGACTGCGGTCGCCGCGTTCAAAGCCAAGCAGCTGAGCGTCCACGCCGCGCGTGAACCCGATCACCTTGAACAGCTCGCCCATCTCGGCTTCGCTCAGCAGCTTCTGCACGGGCGCGATCAATTGGGTGTAGGCAAGCGGGTCCGCCGCTGCATCACGTGCGGCGCTGGCGGCCAGATCCAGCAGGCCGCAATTCATGAGAAAGCGAGCCTGAGAGGTATAGCCCGCCAGGCTGAGCCCGCCCTGCACGCCTGCCTGCGCGATCGCGGAGAAGTCCACATGGGCGGTGATGTCCTGCTCGCCCGCCAGGGCGAGCACGTCATCCACGCTGTGCTGGCGCGCAAAGGCCATGAGGGTGCCCATGTGGCGCTCCGGGTGGTAGTACTCGGATTCCGGGAAGCCGTAGTCCAGCAGCAGCAGCGCGCCGTGCTCCAGGCTGCGCGCGAGCGTGCTCACCAGGGCCTCGGCCTGGGGGTTCACCTCGGTCGAGTAGCAAAGCCCAGCATCCATGCGCCTCTCCAGGCCAAAATGGCTGGAAAGCCGCGCCAGACAAGCGGAAAGCCCCTGCGGAGCCGGCCGCTCCGTCCAGACGAAGCGGCCAAGATGTGTCGCGTCCTCGCTCACCATGCGCTGCCAGGCGGCGCCGTCATGCCACGCCAGCGCCTCACAGGGCAGGGCGTCGAGCACTTCGTTGCCGAGCATGACGCCGCTGAAGGTGTCGGGCAGCGTGCCGAGCCACTGTACGCGGTCCGCATGCGCCGCCAGAGTTGCGCGCTGCGCCTCACGCAGACTGCTGGACACATCCAGAATCTGCCACCGCACATCGGCATGACCGAGCGCCGCAAGCCCATCGAGCGCGTCGCGCGCGAGCTTGCCGGTGCCCGCACCAAGCTCCAGTACCACGGGCGGCACGCCTGATTCAAAGAGCTGTGCGAGCTGCACCGCCAGGGTGCGGCCGAACAACGGGGTGAGTTCCGGCGCAGTGATGAAGTCGGCCTGCTCACCCATGGGCGTCGCGCGCGTGTAGTAGCCCAGACCCGGCGCGTACAGCGCAAGATCCATGAAACGCGAGAAGGGGATGGCCCCGCCGGCGGCTTGGATCTCGCGGGCGATGAGGCGCTGCAGTTCGGTCACGGGGCGGGATTGTCGCACCCGGTTTGGCGCGGCCGGACCGGCCTGGAGCCGGGCGTATAGTCCGCGCCATGGCTGCCTCTGCCTCTACCCCCACCGCGGCGCCCGCAGCGCTGGCGCCGCGCCGCGCTGTGCTCGTGACCGGCGGCGCACGCCGCTTGGGCCGCGAGATCGCGCTCATGTTCGCCCGCTTCGGCTGGGATGTCGCCGTGCACTACGGCAGTTCCGCCGGAGACGCCGCCAAGACCACGGCCGAAATCAAGCAGCTCGGCGGCCGCGCCATCAGCCTGCATGCCGATCTGAACAGCGAGCGCGAGACCCTCGCACTCGCCGGCGCAGCGATGAAGTCGCTCGGGCGGCTGGATGCCATCGTGAACAACGCCTCGCTCTTCGTGAACGACACGGCGGCCGATTTCACGCGCGACAGCCTGCTGCGCCACATGGTGCCCAACCTCGCAGCGCCGATCATCCTGGCACGCGAGTTCCACAAGCTGCTGGGCGAGACCGGCCAGGGCGTGGTCATCAACCTGCTGGACCAGAAGCTCTACCACTACAACCCGGACTTCCTGAGCTACACACTCTCCAAGGCTGGCCTTCAGGCGGCCACCGTCATGCTGGCGCAGGCGCTGGCCCCGCGGGTGCGCGTGATCGGCGTGGCGCCGGGCCTCACGCTGCCCAGCTACCTGCAGAAAGACAGCAAGGACTTCGAGCGCGGCCAGAAGCTCAGCTTGACCGGCAAGTCCAGCAGCCCTGCAGACGTGGCCGCCACAGTCCTCTTTGCCGCGCAGAACCAGTCCATGACCGGCAACGTGATCCTCGTCGATGGCGGCCAGCACCTGATGGGTCTGCAGCGCGACGTCAGCTTCCTCTGATCTCCCGTTTCAAGCGATGCGCCGAATCTTCCTCGACCGCCTGCGCGTGCAGGCCTCCATCGGCATCCTGCCGCATGAACTCGAAAGCAAGCAGCCTCTTTTGATCAGCGCCGAAGTGCGCATGAACGACGCACCGCTGGTGCCGGCACACGATGAGGTACGCGAGGTGCTGGACTACCGGCGCGTGCGCCAGATCGCCCTCGATGAGGTGAACGCCGGGCACATCAACATGCTCGAGAGTCTCGCCGGGCGCATCGCCCAGCACGTGCTGGCCCTGCCCGGCGTGAGCGCCGTGGTCGTGCGGGTCGACAAGCCGAACATCTTCCCGGATTGCGACGGCGTGGCCGTGGAGGTCTCGGGCCAGCGCTGAAGCGCTTCGAGGCGCCCTAGAGCAGCGAGGCCATCGCCTGCTCGGCCTCCTTGAGCACCTCTTCGTACTCGCTCACGGCACGGCGCACTACAGCGGCGTCCTGCGTGTTGAGCGCTGCCTCGAAGCGGCTGCTGCACTCGCCGATCCATTGCCGCAGATCGCCCTTGGCTTCCTGATACAGCCGATCACCGCGCGCCAGCAGCTCGCGGTTGCGCAGGTTGTCGCGCGGGTGCATCTTCAGTTCCGCCAGCTTGGCCAGGCGCTCTCGGATCTCATCAGGGCCCAGGGCCTGGCTGCCACTGGTGATGACCATGCTGCGCTTGCTGCCGGTGCCGCCGACTTCGACCTCGACTTCCAGGATGCCGTCGTTGTTGTAGGTGAAGCGCACATCCACAAAGCCCTCGCCACGCGGCTTGCGCGGTACTTCGATATTCATCTGACCGAGTGCAATGTTTTCCGCGGTCAGGCGCGACTCGCCCTGGAAGACCTTCAGGTCGATCTGGGTCTGGTTGTCGTTCATGGTGAAGAAGCGCTCGACGCGGGACACCGGCACGATGGTGTTGCGCTCAATGACCGGGGAGAACAGTCCGCCCTGCACCCGGCCGGGCGCAATCTCGCGCGCCGTCTCCACACCCAGCGAGTAGGGGCAGACGTCCGTGAGCATGACCTCGGACAGCGCCGCGTCATCGGCCTTCAGGCCGGCCTGTACCGCTGCACCCAGCGCCACTACCTCATCCGGGTTGAGCTTGGTGTTGGGAAAGCGGCCAAACATGCGCGAGACCAGCTTGCGCACGATCGGCATGCGCGTCGCGCCGCCGGCCAGCACCACTTCCTCCAGTTCGCTGGGGCGGATGCGTGCATCACGCAGCGCGCGCTCAACGGGCGCACGCAGCCGGGCCATCAAGGACTCGCTCAATGTCTGCAGACGGGCTTCATCAAGCAGCATTTCGCGCACCGCACCACCGTGCTCGAAGCGCACGCTGGCCTGCGCCGCGACCGACAGCTCGCGCTTGGCCCGCTCCAGCCCGGCATACAGGCGTTCACGCTGCTGGGCGCTGAGCTGCGCGGCGTCAATGCCATGCTCGGCGCAGAAGGCCTTGATCAGTGCCTCGACGAAGTCCTCGCCGCCCAGGAAGTTGTCGCCGGTGGATGCGCGCACTTCCATGACACCCTCGAACCACTCCAGCACGCTCACATCGAAGGTGCCGCCACCCAGGTCGAAGACCAGGAAGCGGCTCTCCTTGCCGCGCGTATTCATGCCATACGCCAGTGCAGCGGCCGTCGGTTCGTTGAGCAGCGACACCTGCCGGAAACCCGCCAGTTCGCCTGCGGCGTGTGTGGCCTTGCGCTGCGCATCCGAGAAGTACGCCGGCACCGTGATCACTGCGTCGGTCACCTGCTGGCCGAGGCTGGCTTCGGCGTCGTGCTTGAGGCTTTGCAATACGAGCGCGGACAGCTCCTCCGGGCGGAAGCTGCGGTCCGCGAGGCGAAACTCCTTCTTGCTGCCCATGTAGCGCTTGAAGCGCGCGGCCGTGCGTTCAGGGTGGGTGCGCAGGCGTTCCAGCGCGGCCTGCCCCACCAGCACGCTGCCATCGGTGTCGATGCTGACCGCGGAAGGCGTGAGAGCGCTGCCCAGGGCGTTCGGTATCATTTTTGGGGTAGTTCCATCCCACACGGCCACGAGACTGTTGGTCGTGCCCAGATCGATTCCGACGATCACCTTGCCACTCTCCCTCTGCCCCTTCTGACGCCAAAACGCTGTGTGGGACGAACTCGGTATTGATGCCACGGCGGATGAATCCGCCATCCGCCGCGCCTATGCGCGCAAACTCAAGACCCTGGGTCGCACGCCAGACCCGGAGCGCTTTGCAGCACTGCGCGCTGCCTATGAACAGGCACTCTGGGACGCGCAGCAACCCAAACAGGCTTCGGACACCGACACAGCGGCCGCCGCAGAGCCGGTCGATGCTACCAATGCGCCGCTCGCCAGCGCGCCGGCGCCTGAGCCCGTTGCCGACGATTCACCGAGAATCGTCCACGCTGCGCTGGCCAGCCCGGTGCGCCCCGGTGACATCGACGCCGACACCCCCCGCGACGGCGATGCCTTTCCTGACACGGTGCCGCTGGCATTGATGGACCTGGAGGGCGTCGCCCAAGCAGAACCCGCCGACCTTCAGGCGATCTACGACGCCGCCTTCGAGCTCGGCAAGCGTGCTCCCCAGGACATCGAGGACGAGCTGACGCGCCTGCTGGGCGAGCCGAGGTTGTTTGCCATCGAGGCTCGCAATGCCTTCGAGGCCGGTGTGGCGGATGGGGTGCTGGCCGGTGAGGCTTCCGCGGAGATGGTGCAACGCGTGCTGGACTACTTCGGCTGGAAGCCGGTGCTCAACGCGCGCACCCGAGCGGATGCGCAGATCGCGTGGCTCTACGAGCGCATCGACATTCTCAAGGCCTGGCAGGCGCTGCAGGATCTGCGCCGCACGCAGCCCTTGCTGGGCGACATGCTGGCCGGCAAGCGCCCGCAGGACTTCGGATGGCAACGCTGGACCGGCGCACTTAGGCAGCGTGTGCGATGGGTGTTCCACAACATCAACAGCGCCGAGCTGATCGATGCCACTCGCCATCCGGCCTTCCCGCACGACACATTCAAGCTCTGGCACGACTGGCTGCAGACGCCTGTTCACTGGCCAAGCCACATCGTCGGCGCGCTGATCTTTGGTGGCTACATGACGCTATCCTTCGGTGCTGCATTCGTGGCCCGGCTGGGCCTGCCGTCCGGCTGGACGGCAGCGCAGCTCGAAGACCAGCTTGTTTCGTGGCCGGTCTTTGGCCTGTGCGCCGCGTTGAGCCTGGGTCTGGCCCTCGGATTCACGCGCTTGCACCAGCGCCTGGACCCACCGGAGGCCGCCCGGGTGCACGGTACCGGGCCGCGCTACGCGAAGTTCTTCGGCACCGCGAGTCTTACTTTCGTCATTTGGCTGCTCGCTGCGTCCTTGATGTTGCCGGCGGGTTGGCATTGGCTGCTTGTGCCGCTCGGTGTGACGGTGTCCTGGATGGCCTGGCCCATGCTGGGTCTGCGACTGGGCAGCCTCAGCACGGTGCTTGCAGCCTGTGTGCTCGGGCTGCCGGCCGGTATCGGGCTGGCTGGCCTGATGCTGACCGAACCTGCGCCGCTGTTCGGCATCTGCCTCATGCCGGTGCTTGCGGTCTGGATCATGTACGGCAAAGCGTTCATGCTGCGCAGCGAGCAGGTGCCGGCCGAGCTGGTGCGTGCGGTGTCGATCATTGCGGCCCTGGGGCTGGTGTTGCTGCTGATTGGCAGCAACGAGTGGTCTTCGCAGCTCAACCCGCTGGGCCGGGCGGCACTGGACGCAGCCGTGATCGCCGCGCTCGCCGCCCTGTCGGCAGACGTGATCGTCACGCTGCTGGGTGCGTTCAGCTCACAGCTGCTGGGCACGGTGCTTGCCGCCCTCGCGGTCATCGGCGTCGTCGCGTTCGCCGTCGGCAGTGCCGCCTCCGGCGCGCACGATTCGGGACGCTCCACGCTGCTCACCGAGCATCCGCTGTGGGGCATCGGCGTCGGCGTGCTGGTCACGCTTCACCTCTGGCAAGCATTTCGGGCGCATCGCTACCTGACCGCGCAGCAATCCGGCTCCTAAAATGCGGGGTTTGGCATGAGGTGAGCTCGTGCCGCCAGCCCGAGCCTGCCGCATGAACGCCCCGCTGCCCGAGGGTCTGACCCTCGCCCCCGAAGCCAGCCAAGACGACGCCGCCGCCCGCACCCAGCGCGAGCGCAAGATCGCCTTTGAGAACAACAAGCTCGAAAAGCGCCTGCATCGCCTCGTGGGCAAGGCGATCGACGACTTCAACATGATCGAGGACGGCGACCGCGTCATGGTCTGCCTGTCCGGCGGCAAGGACAGCTACGCCATGCTGGACATTCTCATGGCGCTGCAGCGCCGTGCGCCGATCCGCTTCGAGTTGGTGGCGGTCAATCTGGACCAGAAGCAGCCGGGCTTTCCGGACCACATCCTGCCGGAATACTTCCAGAAGCTCGGTGTGCCTTTTCACATCGAAACCCAGGACACCTACTCGATCGTCAAGCGCAACATCCCCGAGGGCAAGACCCTGTGCAGCCTGTGCTCGCGTCTGCGCCGCGGCATCCTGTACCGCGTGGCCGGTGAACTCAAGTGCACCAAGATCGCGCTGGGCCACCACCGCGACGACATCCTCGCCACGACCTTCCTGAACATGTTCTACGGCGGGCGCATGAAGGGCATGCCGCCCAAGCTGGTGAGCGACGACGGCAGGAACATCGTGATCCGGCCGCTGGCCTATGTGGCCGAGAGCGACCTGATCCGCAATGCGGAGATCAAGCAGTACCCGATCATCCCCTGCAACCTCTGCGGCAGCCAGGAGAACCTCAAGCGCCGCGAGATGATCAACATGATCCGCGGCTGGGAAAAGAGCCACCCCGGCCGCGTAGACAACGCCTTCAACGCGCTGTCCCGGATCACCCTGTCGCACATGCTGGATGCGACGCATTACGACTTCAAGAACCTCAAGACCACGGGCAGCCCCTTTGCGGGCGGCGACATCGCCTTCGACGACGAGCCCTGTGCCGACCCGGCCGACGGCCAGGTGATCTCGCTCACGCGCTTCGAAGACTGAGCCTGCATGGGCGCTGCTGCGCCCGGTCCATGCGGCGCCGACAAGCAAGTGCCTGGAGGGGCTTTCCGCTTGTCCCGCGCGGCTTTTCAGCCATTTTGGCCTGAAGAGCCGCGCCAGGAGCCGATCTTGCATTCGTTCACCGGGCGGGCAGCCCGTTTTCAGCTGATCAGACCGGGCAAGACCGGCCCACGACTGACAGTGTCACGACGACGCCGATACATTCGCACCGGTACATCACGCACGGGAGCGAGTCCACATGAACGTCGAAGCCTTTCAGAACTTTCTGCAGACCACCGCCACGGATCTGGGCATCAAGGTGCTCGCTGCTCTGGCCTTCTGGATCATCGGCCGCTGGCTGATCGGGATGGTCATCAGCCTGATGCGCAATGCCATGGAGCGCAACAGCGTGGACCCCACGCTGACCAAGTACCTCGGCTCCATTGTCAATGTGGTGCTGAACATCGCGCTGGTGCTGGGCATCCTCGGCTACTTCGGCATCCAGACCACGAGCTTTGCGGCCATGCTGGCCGGTGCGGGCGTCGCCATCGGTGCGGCCTGGAGCGGCTTGCTGTCGCACTTTGCGGCCGGCGCCTTCCTGCTGGTGCTGCGGCCCTTCAAGGTGGGTGACTTCATCAGCGCCGGGGATGTGACCGGCACGGTCAAGGAAATCGGCCTGTTCGCCAGCACCATCCTCACGCCAGACAATGTGCTGACCACCGTGGGCAACGGCAAGATCTTCTCAGGCAACATCCAGAACTTCTCCGCTCTGCCCGCGCGCCGCGTGGAGCGCACGGCGCTGATCGCGGGCAGCGTCGAGCCGCTGCAGGCCATCGAGAAGTTCCGTGCGGCGGTGCTTGCGATCCCGAACATTTCCACCGAGATGAAGCCGGAGATCGACATCCTGGACTTCCGCCTGGAAGGCACGGTGATCGCGATCCGCCCCTACACCCACACCGACCACTACTGGCAGGTGTACTTCGACACCAACGCGGCGATTGCCCGCGTCTGTGCCGAGAACGGCTGGCCCGCACCGGCCGGCACGCACAAGATCGTGCAGGTCTGAGGCGCCGAGCGCGCGGCGCTATTGCCGCGCGCTGCGCAGGTTGGCCGGCAAGGCCGTCGGGTAGTTGGCGCGGAAGGGGTTGATGTCCAGCCCACCGCGCCGCGTGTAGCGCGCGTACACGGCCAGCTTGGTCGGGCGGCACTGGCGCAACACATCCATGAAGATGCGCTCCACGCACTGCTCGTGGAATTCGTTGTGGTTGCGGAAGCTCACGATGTACTTCAGCAGCCCGGCCTCGTCGATGGGGTGGCCGTAGTAGCGGATCTGCACGCTGCCCCAATCCGGCTGGCTGGTCACGAGGCAATTGCTCTTGAGCAGGTAACTCACCACGAGATCGTCGGTGGGTGACTCATCCTCGTTCACGCGCAGCAGGGACGGATCGGGCGTGTAGGTATCGCAATCCACATCGAGCCGGTCCAGCAGGCGGCCCTCGAGTTCCTGAACCCGCTCGCCAGCAAACCCGTCCTGCTCGGTGAGCTTGATGCCCACGCTGGCGCCGGCGGCCTCGCTGAGGTCATGGGAAAGCAACGCACGCAGGGCGTCGATATTGGCCAGGCGCGTGTTGTTGAAGCTGTTCAGGTAGAGCTTGAAACTCTTGCTCTCGATGATGTTCGGGCTCTCGGCCGGCACCGTGCATTGCAACAGCGCGACCTGCGGCTTGCCCTTGGGGTTGAGCCAGGAGAGCTCATAGGCGTTCCAGATGTCTGCGCCGAAAAAGGGCAGCGTGCCGGAAACGCCGATCTCATCGCGCTTGATGCTGCGCGCGATCGGGAAGAGCAGGCTGGCGTCGTATTGATCGACATAGCTGCTCGTGCGGCCAAGCTGGGACTGCTCTGGGGTGTTGCTGGAGGATGCCATCGCGCGATTTTCGCCGATGGCAGCGGCCACCGCTCAGCTGTTGGCCACACCGTGGGGCACATGCCCGGTGGGCACGGCCTCGGCCGCGCCCACACAGTGGCGCGTCTGGTCGTCGAAGAAGAAATCCGGCTCGAATTCGCGCAGGAAGTCGCGCTTCTCCAGCCCGCCCAGAAACATGGCCTGATCCACCGTGATGTTCCAGGCCATGAGGGTGCGGATGGCGCGCTCATGCGCCGGCGCGCTGCGCGCCGTCACGAGCGCCGTGCGGATGCGCAGGGGCACATCCTGCCCCGCCACAGTCTGGAGGCGATGCAGCGCCGCCAGCAACGGCGCGAAGGGCCCGGGCGGCAGCGGCTTGCTGGCGCGCTCGGTCTCGTGGGCCGTGAAGGCCTGCAGGCCATCGCTCTTGAAGACGCGCTCGGCTTCGTCGGAGAACAGCACTGCGTCACCGTCGAAGGCGATGCGGATCTCGTTGGGATGGCTCTCCGCTTCCTTGCGCGAATTCGGAAACACCCGCGCCGCCGGAAAGCCGGCTTCAAGCGCCGCGCGAACGTCATCGTCGCTGGCCGAGAGGAACAGGTTCGCCTTCAAGGGCCGCAGGTACTTGTAGGGCGTCTCGCCGCGCGTGAACACGCCGCGCTCGATGCCCAGCCCGGCGGCCTTGGCGCTGTGGAACATGCGCAAACCCGAGACCGGGTCATTGCGCGAGAGGATCACGACCTCCACCCGCTGCCCGGCCTCGGTGTTGAAGGCGAGCAGCTTGCGCACCAGCGGCATGGCCACACCGGGTGGCGCTGGTACATGCTCGCGCTCGCGCTGCAGCGCCACGTAGGCGGCCTCGCCCTCGGCTTCGTAGACACGGTTCTCGTCCTCGAAGTCGAACAGGGCGCGACTCGATACCGCAACGACGAGCTTGTCTTCGAGCGTGACGCCCATGCTGCTACTTCCGGCCGCCGTCGACGTTCAAGGACAGCTTTACATCGATGCCAAAGCGCTGCGGCGGGCACTTGGCCTGGGCCAGATAGGCGCTGATGTTCGGCACGAACAGGCTGGCATCTGCCGCGTCCATGCCCTGCTGACCGACGAGACGCACATTGCCCAGCTTGCCGTCCGGCTGCAGGCGCACCAGCAGGTTGAGCGTGCCCTTCATCAGCCGCGGCGGCTCGGTTTCCGGGTACTGCAACGCAGCCGCGCCGAGTTCGCACACGACCTTGCGCGGCTGCTTGGCCACGACCAGATCCAGTTCGAGCTGATTGGCCTGTGCGCGCGGCGCTGCAGCTCCAAGCAGGAGCAGGGCAAGCACGGCCAAGGTGTGATGAGACATGGCGTTCAGCGCAGGAAAAGGCGGTAGGCCGGATTATCCGTCTCGTCCCAATGCCGGTAGCCGAGATTCTTCAGGAAGC
Source organism: beta proteobacterium AAP99 (assembly GCA_001295775.1). Lineage (GTDB taxonomy): Bacteria > Pseudomonadota > Gammaproteobacteria > Burkholderiales > Burkholderiaceae_C > Piscinibacterium. The sequence goes on along the minus strand of LJIA01000018.1, from coordinate 144,448 downwards.
TGCGCAGCTCCTTCTTCTCGTGGCTGGGCACCTGCAGCCCGACAAGAATGCGCCCATAGTCCGCGCCCTGGTTGCGGTAATGGAACAGGCTGATGTTCCAGTCCGGATGCATCGTGTTCAGAAAACGCATGAGCGCGCCGGGCCGCTCAGGGAACTCGAAGCGATACAGCAGCTCATCCTTGGCCAGTGCGGAGCGGCCGCCTACCAGATGGCGCACGTGGGTCTTGGCGAGTTCGTTGTCGGTCAGGTCGATATTGGCGAAGCCGGCCTTCTTGAAAGCCCGCGAGATCGCCGCGCTCTCGTCACGCTTTGAGATCGACAGGCCGACGAACACATGCGCTTCGCTGGAGTCACTGATGCGGTAGTTGAACTCGGTCACGTTGCGCGGACCGACCGCCTCGCAGAAGCGCTTGAAGGCACCGCGCTCCTCGGGCAGGGTGACGGCAAAGACGGCTTCGCGCGCCTCACCGACCTCGGCGCGCTCGGCCACAAAGCGCAGCCGGTCAAAGTTCATGTTGGCACCGCAGGCAATCGCCACCAGGGTCTTGCCGCGCGCGCGGTGCTGCTCCACCCACTTCTTGGCGCCGGCCACGGCCAGCGCCCCGGCGGGCTCCAGCACGCTGCGGGTGTCGGTGAACACATCCTTGATGGCGGCGCAGACTTCGTCCGTGTTCACGCGCACAAACTCGTCCACGTACTTCTGCACGAGGCGGAAGGTCTCGCCACCGACGAGCTTGACTGCCGTGCCGTCGGAGAACAGGCCGACGTCCTGCAGCTGCACGCGCTTGCCGGCGGCCACGCTCTGCACCATGGCATCGCTGTCCTCGGTCTGCACGCCGATGATCTTTACTTCCGGGCGCACCTGCTTGATGTAGGCCGCCACCCCGGCGATCAGACCGCCGCCGCCGATGGCGACGAACACCGCATCCAGCGGCCCCTGGTGCTGGCGCAGGATCTCCATGCCCACGGTGCCCTGGCCGGCGATCACGTCGGGGTCATCGAAGGGGTGCACGAAGGTGAGCTTGTGCTTCTTTTCCAGCATGACGGCATGCTGATAGGCATCCGAGTACGAGTCGCCGTGCAGCACGACGTCGGCTCCGCGCGCCTTGACGGCATCGATCTTGACCTGCGGCGTGGTCACCGGCATCACGATCACGGCCTTGCAGCCCAGGCGCTGCGCGCCGAGCGCCACGCCCTGCGCATGGTTGCCGGCGCTCGCCGCGATCACGCCACGCTTCAGGCTTGCGGCCGGCAGCTGCGCCATCTTGTTGTAGGCACCGCGCAGCTTGAAACTGAACACAGGCTGCTGGTCTTCGCGCTTGAAGTACAGGCTGTTGGCCAGGCGTGCGGACAGCTGCGGTGCACGTTCGAGCGGGGACTCGATCGCCACGTCATAAACGCGTGCCGTGAGGATCTTCCTGAGATAGTCCTGTCCCATATGTCTTTGCGCTCCCTCGCAAGGCCCGTGCTCCGACTGGAGTGTATTTGGCTGGGGAATGACAAAATGACCGCGGCGCTGCGCGCCTTGATGACGAAATGATCGGCAGGGTGAGGCTGATCGCGCTGCTCATGTGTTGTACGAGGCAATGAAGCATCGGGCGCAGCCCGGTCATTCAATGCCCGCAGGGCATGAAGTCATGCGCAACCGCGCGAGCGGCAAGCGATCATCGAAGCGCGGAGGCTGAGGTCATCCCGAATGGACGCCTTCGTACAGTGGTTGATGAACACCTTCGCGCTGCCCCAGTTCGGGCTGACGATGGTGTTTCTGGTCGCCTTCGTGTCGGCCACGCTGGTGCCGATGGGCAGCGAGCCGGTGGTGTTCGGCTACATCAAGCTCAACCCGGACCAGTTCTGGCTCTGCATCCTGGTGGCGACCATCGCCAACACCCTGGGCGGCATGGTGAATTACGCGCTGGGCTGGGGGGCGCATCAAGCGGTGGCCCGCGAGAAGCAGAACCCCCGCGCGCTCGCGTGGCTGGAACGCCTGGGGCCGAAGGCCATGTTCTTCAGCTTCCTGCCTGCGGTGGGCGACCCGCTGACCGCCGTGGGCGGCTGGCTGCGCATGCCCTGGCTGCCCTGTCTGCTGTGGATGACGGCGGGCAAGCTGACGCGCTATGTGGTGATGACGAGCCTGCTGCTCTGGGTGCCCGACGGGGTGTGGGCCTGGCTGCTGACGCCGCTGCGCTGGCTGTTCGGGGCTTAGCCGCGCGCAGGCAGATCCGAAAGGGAACTTCTAGAAACCGTGGCGAGCGGGCCAAGTTGCGCGTGAGGAGGAGGCGGGACACAGGACAGTCCCTGCGGACTGTCCTGTGCCTGCCAAGTCCAAGCGCCTTGCAAGGCGCGCGGTGCAGCGCAGACAGTACGAGGAGTACGGCGAGCACCGGAGCGCGCAAATTGGCCCGCGCAGTAAGTTTCTAGAAGTTCCCAAAGTGCTTTCCGCTTGTTCCATGCGGCTTTCCAGCCATTTTTGGCTGGAAAGCCCCACCAGAAGCCGATCTTCAATTTCAGATCGGGGCTTGATCAGCGCTTTTTGGGCCCCGGAATCACCTGCCCGGCCTGACGCAGCGTGGCGCTGACGACGTCGCCCTTGGCATCGCGCGTGAACTCCACCACCGCGCCGACCGCCTTGACCTCAATGCGATCGGTGCCTGTGACCTCCGCCGGAATCGATGGCTGGCCGGTGCCCTGGATCTTGAGCGCGCCGCCCTCCTCGAATACGCGCAGGCTGAAGCTGGGTGCGAGCTGGTACTCGCCCGCCCAGTCCTTCCACGCCGGGTTCGTGGCTGTTGGCGCCACGCGGCTGCCCTTGCGCACGCCTTCCAGGACGCCGCCGCCCTGCACCCAGCGGAAGGTATTGACCTTGCCGTCCTGCAGCACCGGCGTGAGCGTGGCACTGGTGACAGTGGGATAGAAGTCGCCGCGGCTGTCGTAGAAGAGTTCGAATGCGCCCTGCCCCTGGACCTGCGCCATCAGCTTGCCGCCGTCGGTCCAGATCCGGATGGGCAGGCCGCTCAACGCCCAGTCGCCTTCCAGCGCCTTGCGCAGCGCATCGGGTATGGGCTGCTGCACGCGCGGCTTGCCCACAACGCGTGGCAAGCCCAGCAATGCGGACGCCACATCGCCCAGTCCGCCGAGGTCGGCCAAAGAAGTGTCGGCCAGCATCACCACAGCCCGCTTCGCAGCGGGCTCCATGCTCACTAGCGAAGAAAAGCCGCCAGTACCGCCCTCATGACCGATCAACGTGCGGCCCTGGACGTTCTGCACCAGCCAGTTCATGCCAAAGCCGCGGCCCAAGGGCTGCTGAGTGAACTGCATGGTCTTGAGCAACGGCGTGTCCGCAACACCGACCTGCGCCTGGGCGTAGCGGATCATGTCGTTCAGGCTGGCGCGCACCATGCCCACACCTGCGAGGTTCGGCGTGATCGTCCATGCCGAGGTGGGCTGCGCGGCCGGGTTGTGGCCCCGCGCAGACACCACACCAGAAGGCGGCTTGGCCACGTAGGCCGTCTTCATGCCCAGGGGTTCGAACAGCTTGCGCTTGAGCGCCGCTTCGAAGTCATTGCCGTTGGCGCGTGCCACGGCCAGTGACAACACCATCATGCCGAAATTGGAGTACTCGGCCTGGCTGCCGATCGGCCGGCTGAGCCTTACGTCGGCCAGCGAGTCCAGCAGCTGCTGCTCCGTGAGGCCGGCATAGGGGTTGTCCGGCTGAGCCGGATTCATGCGGGATGGCAGTGCGGGCAGCCCCGAGGTGTGTGTGACGAGGTCACGCACGGTGATCTGCCGCTCGCCTTGGCGCGGCAGCACGGTGCCGGCGGGCAAGTGCCTGGCGATCGAGTCGTCCAGCGACCACTTGCCCTGCTCGATCAGGTCCGCCACCAGAAAGGCGGTCATGGTCTTGGTGACCGAACCGATCTCGAAGACCGTGTCGTCCGTCAAGGTGCGCTGGGCCTTGGGGTTGGCGCAGTAGCGTGCCCGACGGACCTGGGCGCCCTCGATCACCGCGGCCACGACACAGGCGCCGGTGCGGTCGTTCTCGAAGCGCGCCTTGAGCTGCTCGAGAAGTGCCGGATCATCGGCCGTCTGTGCCAGGGTGCCGGCACTCAGGGCCAGCAAGGTGCCCATCGTGGCGGCGGCTTTCAGGGGGGTGCGGATCATCGTTCGGCCTCACGCAGTGGATCGGAATGGCCGAATTCTGGCGGGGCAGCCCTGCCCGCCGCCAGCGCCAGCAGGACGAACTCACGGTTTCTTGCGATGAACCGCCGCGCCGCCCACATCGGCGGCGGTGCGCTTTGGCATTCAGGCCTCGATCAACCCGGCGGCCGCGGTCTGGTTGGTGGCGGCATCAATCAGGACGAACCGGCCGGTGGCGCGGTGCGCTGCGTAGGCATCCGCCACCAGGGGCTGCTGGACCGCCAGCCGCACGCGGCCGATGTCATTGAGCGCCAGGCCCTCCGCTGGCTGGTGAGCGAGGTTCTGCAGATCCAGCCGCGACTCCAGCGCCAGCAGCTTGGCCTGCATGGTGCGCGTGCCGTGCTTGATGAGATAGCGCCGCGCCGGGTTCAGCGGCGTGCTGTCGAGCCAGCACAGCTCGGCGCTCAAATTCTTCGCACCGCTCGCCGGATCGGCAGCGGCCACAAGCATGTCGCCACGCGACGCGTCAACATCACGGTCGAGTACCAGCGTGACGGCCATGCCGGCTCGCGCCTCCTGCAGCTCGCCGTCGAAGGTAATGATGCGGTCGACTGCCGCAGCCACGCCGGCAGGCTCGATGCGCACGGCATCGCCCACTCGCACACGGCCTGCTGCCACCGTACCCGCCAGCCCGCGGAAGTCATCCACACGGCTGCCGCCCACGCGGTTCACCCACTGCACCGGGAAGCGCAGGCTGGCGTCCTGCGCCGCCTCGCCGGCGGGAAGGGTCTCGAGCACTTCCAGCAGCACCGGGCCCTCGTACCACGGGGTATTGCGCGAGGGCACCACCACGTTGTCCCCACGCAGGGCAGACACCGGAATCACCGCGGCCGGCACGGCGCCAAGCTGTTCCGCCAGCGCTTCAAACGCCGCCTTGATCTGGTTGAACGCGGCCTCGGAGTAGTCCAGCAGATCAATCTTGTTGACCACAGCAATCAGATGACGCACGCCGAGCAGATTGACCAGCGCCGCGTGGCGCCGGGTCTGCTCAAGCAGCGCGCCGTCCTTCACCCGCGTGGCATCGATCAGCAGCACCGCAGCATCGGCCGTGGATGCGCCAGTGACCATGTTGCGGGTGTACTGCACATGACCCGGGCAGTCAGCGATGATGAACTTGCGCACCGGGCTGGCGAAGTAGCGATACGCCACATCGATCGTGATGCCCTGCTCGCGCTCGGCCTCCAGGCCGTCAGTAAGCAGCGACAGGTCGATCTCCTCGCCTTCGGTGCGCTTGTGGCGCGAGTTGGTCACCGCCAGCAGCTGATCGGACAGCACCGCGCGAGCGTCATAGAGCAGGCGGCCGATCAGGGTGCTCTTGCCATCATCCACGCTGCCGCAGGTGATGAAGCGCAGCACCCCGCGGTCTTCGAAAGTGTTCAAGGGCTCGGCGATGGCATTCATGATCTTGGTTCCGGTGTTTTGGGCGCGGACAGGCTTGCGGGCGATCGGAGGCTCAGAAATAGCCTTCCTTCTTGCGCCGCTCCATGCTGGCTTCGTTGGTCTGGTCGTCCATGCGCGTGGCGCCGCGTTCGGACAGCGCCGTCGTCACGGTCTCCGCAATGATGTCTGCGTTGCTGGCGGCGGTACTGGCCACCGGGCAGGTGCAGGACACATCGCCCACTGTGCGGAAGCGCACGGGTAGCGTTTCGACCAGGTCGCCCTCGGCGGCGGGGGTCAGCGCGGTCACAGGCATCAGCAGCTCGCCATGCCGGGTCTGCTTGCGCACCACGGGGCGCGAGTGGCTGTAGTAGATGCTCGGCAATTCGAGTCGCTCGCGCTCGATGTATTGCCAGATGTCGAGCTCAGTCCAGTTGCTGATCGGGAAGACGCGGATGTGCTCACCGGGATGCACCCGGGTGTTGTAGAGATTCCAGAGTTCCGGGCGCTGCGCCTTGGGATCCCACTGGCCGAAGCTGTCGCGAAAGCTCACCACCCGTTCCTTGGCGCGCGCCTTCTCTTCGTCGCGTCGTGCGCCGCCGAACAGCGCATCAAAGCCGTGCTGTTCGATGGTTTCGAGCAGTGTCACGCTCTGCGCCGCGTTGCGGGAGGCCAGCGGACCGGGAAGCACCACGGTGCCCTTGCGAATGCTGTCTTCCACATGGCCTACCACCAATTGCGCCTTGAGCTGCGCCACGCGGCGATCCCGGAACTCGATCACTTCATGGAAGTTGTGACCCGTGTCCACGTGCACCAGCGGAAACGGCAGATTGCCGGGGAAGAAGGCCTTCACCGCCAGATGCAGCATGACCACAGAGTCCTTGCCGCCGGAGAACAGCATGGCCGGTCGAGCCGACTCTGCGACCACCTCGCGCAGAATGTGGATGGATTCAGCCTCCAGCCAGTCCAGATGCGCATTGCGCGCCTGGACTGGCTGCGCCTCTGAACGGGGCACGTCTTCTCGAACCTGGACCGTACTCATGCGTGGCTCTCTTGCTTGATCGGGATGACGTGCAGGCCGCATTCCTTGCTGTCGCTGCTCTCCCACCACCAGCGGCCGGCACGGGGGTCTTCGCCCGGCTTGATCGCACGGGTGCAGGGCTCGCACCCGATGCTGGGGTAGCCGCGGGCGTGCAAGGCGTTCACAGGCACATCGAAGTCGCTGATGTAGGCGCGGACTTCCGCGTCCGTCCACTCCGTCAGCGGGTTGAACTTGGGCAGGCCGTGGGTGGGGTCAAAGTCTTCGAGCTTCAGCTCGGTACGCGTGGCGGACTGGGCCCGGCGCTGTCCGGTGATCCAGGCCGGACGGTCGCGCAGCGCTCGCGCCAGGGGTTCGACCTTGCGGATACCGCAGCAACTCTTGCGCAGTTCAACACTCTCGTAGAAGGCATTCAGGCCGTGCTGTTGAACGTACTGCTTCACCTTGGTCTCCTGCGGCTGGTAGACCTCGACCTCGATGCCGTAGCGCTCCTTGACGCGACCGACCATGGCCAGGGTCTCGCTGTGCAACCGCCCGGTGTCTAGCATGAAGACCGCCAGAGGCAGCTTGAGACGAGCCAGCACATCCGTGAGGATCATGTCCTCCATCTGCATGGACGACGCGATCGCAGCGCCCGGATAGCGCTTGGCGATCCCCGTCAGCATGGCGTGCAGTGCGCCGGTCTTCAGGTCAGACATGGCTGCTCTCCAGTGACGCGCGCGCAAACAGGGGTCGAGCTTCGTCGGCAGAACCCTGATAAGGTGCAGAGAAGTCCCGCAGGCTGGACAGCGCCGCATGAAGGTCCTGCCCTTCGCGCAGGCTCATGGCGTCAAATCCGACGCGGGCAAGCATCTGAAGCTGGTCGCGCAGCAGCGGGCCGACTGCGCGAAGTTCGCCGCGCCAACCCAGGCGGGTGCGCAGCAGATAGGCGAGCGAGAAGCCGCGCCCGTCCACCATGCTGGGAAACTCGACCGCAATCACATCCAGCCGGCTGAAGAAAGGCTGCGCCTGAGTGGGGTCTGCATCGGGGGCCAGAAGCAGGCCGCGGCGCCCGGCACGATCAATCAGACGCTCCGGCATGGCCTGCCAGACAGACAACGGTGCGAGCACATCCTGATCGACCGGCAGCTGCGCCAGATCATCGACCTCAGCAATGCGCACAAAGGTGTCAGCGACCACAGCGCCATTCAAGATCAGCTCAGGCATGGGCGGCCTCCCGATCGCGGTGCACCTGACCCTCGCCATAGACCGCCGTCTTGAACGGTGCCAGCCCGATCCGATCGAAGGTGTCGATGAAGCGCTCGTCGGCATGGCGTGCAGCCACATAGACATCCAGTAGCTTGGCAATCACATCCGGCACCTCTGCCGCGCAGAACGAAGGACCGATGATCTGGCCGACGCGGGTGTCGTTCTGCACCCCTTCGCCGGAGCGCCCGCCGATCGAGATCTGATAGAACTCCTGATCGTTCTTGTCCACGCCAAGAATGCCGATGTGGCCGTTGTGATGGTGCCCGCAGGAGTTGATGCAACCGGAGATATTGAGCTTCAGCTCACCCAGGTCATGGAGGTAGTCGAGATCGTCAAAGCGCTGCTGGATGCTCTCTGCAATCGGAATCGAGCGGGCGTTGGCCAGCGAGCAGAAGTCTCCGCCCGGGCAGGCGATCATGTCGGTGAGCAGGTTCAGCGTCGGGTTGGCCAGGCCAAGCGCCCGGGCGTCACGCCAGAGCGCAGGCAGCTGGTCGCGTGGCACGTCCGAGAGCACCAGGTTCTGGCGGTGGCTCACGCGCAGCTCGCCAAAGCTGTAGCGATCGGCCAGGTCTGCCACGGCGTCCATCTCGTCGGCCGTTGCGTCTCCCGGTGCGATGGCGGCACGCTTTAGCGAGAGCGTGACTGCGGCATAGCCTGCCTCGCGGTGGGGCGCCACATTGCGCTCGACCCAGCGCGCAAAGGCCGGCTCGGCGCGCAGCGTGCGTTCGTACTCGCCGCTGTGTGCCTGCGCAGCCCGGTACGCCGGCGCACTGAAGTGCCTTGCCACGCGGTCGCGTTCGGCGGCAGTCAGGGTTTGCGGGCCGTCCTTGAGCTGGGCGAACTCGGCTTCCACCTGTTGGGCGAACGCTTCGGCACCCAGTGCCTTGACGAGAATCTTGATGCGCGCCTTGTACTTGTTGTCGCGTCGGCCGTGCAGGTTGTAGACGCGCAGCACGGCCTCGCAATAGGTCATGAGGTGCTGCCACGGCAGGCCCTCACGCAGGATGGGCGCGACGATGGGCGTGCGGCCCATGCCGCCACCCACATACATCCGCGCCAGCACCTCGCCTGCGGAATCCCGATACAGCTCGATACCGATGTCATGCAGGCGCACCACGGCACGATCAAGTTCCGCGCCGGAGATGGCGATCTTGAACTTGCGCGGCAGAAAGGCGAACTCCGGGTGGAAGGTGCTCCACTGGCGCAGCAGTTCGCAGTAGGGTCGCGGGTCCACGATCTCGTCCGGCGCAATGCCGGCAAAGGCATCTGTGGTGATGTTGCGCACGCAGTTGCCGCTGGTCTGGATGGCGTGCATCTCCACCTGCGCCAGCTCCGCGAGGATGTCCGGCACCCGCTCCAGCGCCGGCCAGTTGAACTGGATGTTCTGGCGCGTGGTGAAGTGGCCATAGCCACGGTCGTAGGTACGGGCGATGTGGGCGAGCTTGCGTAGCTGGTTGGCGGACAGCAGGCCATAGGGAATGGCCACGCGCAGCATGGGCGCATGGCGCTGCACATAGAGCCCGTTCTGCAGGCGCAGGGGGCGGAATTCGTCCTCGGTCAGCTCGCCCGCAAGGAAGCGCGCGGTCTGACCGCGGAACTGCGCGACGCGCTCGGCGACGATGCGTCTGTCGTAGTCGTTGTATCGGTACATGAGTTGAGTCTCAGAAGACCAGCGTGCTGCTCACGCCGCAGGGGCCATTGATCAGGCAGACGGCCGGCGCTGCACGTGCATGGCGTGCGAGCGGGGTGAGCGATTCCATGCTGCGCATGGTCGGCGATCGCGCAAAGGGTTATCCCGCAATTCCGCACAAAGCTTTTTCGGTTCGCGTGCTGCGCAGGCGAGCGCCCAGACGTTGCGCCGGCCAGTTGCGCCGCGCATGCTGCACTTTCAGCACGCGTTGTTTCAACGTTCGCTTGAAAAGACCATTACCAATCGGTCTATTTTCAATCAATTGTTGAATATTGAGATTTGCCGCAATCCGCTTGCAGCATGCGGGTTGCGGCCCATTCTCGGGCCTCAGTTCAGTCGCGCATGTCAGGAACCGATCTGCACCCGGTTTGAGCCGGGCAACGGGTCAGCTCTGCACCCATGGCAGACCATGCAGGCGCCAGCCGTTGCGCCGCCCGCGCTGCCCGGCGTCGTCCAGATCGCCTTCGAAGCCCTCGAGGATGTTGTATGCGGCCTGCCAGCCCGCCTCGGTGGCGGCCTGCGCAGCCGCGTGGGAGCGCAAGCCGCTGCGGCACAGAAACAGCACAGGCCGATCCCGCGGCACGCGTTGCCCTAGTTCGTCGAGAAAGCCGTCGTTGACGCGATTGTCGGGATAGATCCGCCAGGAGATCAGCGGCACATCCGGTAGCCGGCCCACGTAGTTCCACTCTGCATGGGTGCGCACGTCGACGATGAGCGCATGGCCACTGGACGCAAGGTGCCAGGCCTCTGGCGGGGTGACGGCACCGGCGTACTGCAGTTCGAGCTGTGCGCGACGCTCGGCCGCCTTCGCAAAGAGCGCATCGGCCTTTGCATCGAGTGCATCGCGCACGCCAGCTGCAGCGGATGCATCCGGTTCAGCGGTGTGAGGGGTCGGGATGCTGCTCATGATCTACGCCGCCTCAAGGAAGACCCGCGCCTGGCGCGGCCGCGCGAGCAGCAGCTGACCGGGCTGCGGGTTCAGGCGCTGAAACTCGTCGATGCCGATCTGCGCTTCCACATGCTCCGGCCCGGCATCGGCTGCAAGCTCCAGCACCACCAAAGCGCCCGCCTGACGTGAGCGAATCAGACGCACCGGCAGACCGGGGGCGCCCTGCACGTGCGGCTCGACCAGCAGCTCGTGAGGTCGCACGAAGGCCACGGCGGTCTGGGGGCCGTTGCCTGCACGATCGATGACGCCGTGATCCGCGACGCCTGGTGCGACCACCGACACGCCCAGCACAGTCGCGCCCTGCGCATCTACCTGTGCGGGGAAGCGGTTCACATCGCCCAGGAACCCGTAGACAAAGGGGTTGGCGGGCGCCGACCAAACTTCGGCCGGCGTGCCAACCTGCTCGATCCGCCCGGCATTCATGAGCACCACGCGATCAGCCACTTCAAGTGCTTCGTCCTGGTCGTGCGTGACAAAGACGCTGGTGACGTGCAGCTCGTCGTGCAGGCGGCGCAGCCAGCGGCGCAGCTCCTTGCGCACCTTGGCGTCCAGTGCACCGAACGGCTCATCGAGCAGCAGGACTTTGGGTTCCACAGCCAGCGCGCGGGCCAGCGCAATGCGCTGGCGCTGCCCGCCGGAGAGCTGAGCAGGAAACCGGTCCGCCAGCCAGTCGAGTTGCACAAGCTTCAGCAGGTCGTGCACCTTGTCCTTGATCTGTGCCTCGCTGGGCCGCTTGCCGCGCGGCTTGACACGCAGACCGAAGGCGACGTTCTCGAACACAGTCATGTGACGAAACAGCGCGTAGTGCTGAAACACGAAGCCCACATTGCGCTCGCGCACATGCAGGTCGGTCGCATCCTCGCCGGAGAACAGGATGCTGCCGGTGTCTGCGCCCTCCAGCCCCGCGATGATGCGCAGCAAGGTGGTCTTGCCGCAGCCTGAAGGCCCCAGCAGCGCCACCAGCTCGCCTGACTGGATCTCGAGATCGACATCGCGCAGGGCATGAAAGTCGCCGAAGCGCTTGGACACGTTTTGAACTGCAATGCTCATGGCTTACTCCGCAGCCGCCGGACGCAGCGCTGCCTGGACGGGGGGCTTGGGTGGATTGAATGCATCGGGCCGCTCCATGGGCAGATCGGCCGCATGGCGTTCGCGCTCGGCACGCCATTCGACGATGCTCTTGAGCACCAGCGTGACGATGGCCAGCAGCGCCAGAATCGAGGCCACAGCGAAGGACGCCGTGAACTGGTATTCGTTGTAGAGAATCTCCACGTGCAGCGGGATGGTGTTGGTCTGGCCACGAATGTGGCCCGACACGACACTGACTGCACCGAACTCCCCCATCGCGCGGGCGTTGCACAGGATCACGCCGTACAGCAGCGCCCACTTCACATTGGGCAGAGTGACGCGCCAGAAGATCTGCCAGCCATTCGCGCCCAGCACCAGCGCGGCCTGCTCCTCTTCAGTCCCCTGGGTCTGCATCAGCGGGATGAGTTCGCGCGCCACGAAGGGGAAGGTCACGAACACAGTGGCCAGCACCATGCCCGGCACCGCGAAGATGATCTTCAGATCGTGCTCTGCCAGCCAGGGACCGAACCAGCCCTGACGGCCGAACACCAGCACATAGATGAGGCCGGCCACCACCGGAGACACCGAGAACGGCAGATCGATCAGGGTGATGAGGAACTGCTTGCCGCGGAACTCGAACTTGGTGATCGCCCATGCGGCGGCCAAGCCGAATACGAGATTCAAGGGCACGGCAATCGCCGCCACGGTGAGTGTGAGCTTGATGGCATGCGCCGCGTCGGGCTCCGTGAGCGAAGCCACAAACACTTCTGCGCCCTTGGCCAGCGCCTCATAGAAGACGATGACCAGCGGCATCACGAGAAACAGCGTGAGGAACGCCAGCGCGATGCCGATCAGGGTGTAGCGCACCCAACGCGGCTCACTCAGCTTACGGTTCAGGGTGGCGCTGCTCATTTGAGTTGTCCATTGCGGCGGCGCTGCCAGGCCTGCAGCAGGTTGATGGCGAGGATCAGCGCAAAGGAGATGACCAACATGCTGATGGCAATGGCCGTCGCACCGGCGTAGTCGTACTGCTCCAGCTTGGTGATGATCAGCAGCGGGGTGATCTCGGATACGAAGGGCATGTTGCCGGCGATGAAGATCACGCTGCCGTACTCGCCGATGGCGCGGGCGAACGCGAGCGTGAAGCCCGTCAGCAGCGCCGGCACGATTGAGGGGAAGATCACGCGGACAAAGGTCTGTAGGCGATCTGCCCCAAGACTGGCTGCGGCTTCCTCAAGCTCTTTCTCAGCCTCTTCAAGCACGGGCTGCACGGTCCGCACCACAAAGGGCAGGCCGATGAAGATCAGGGCAATCACCACGCCGATGGGCGTGAACGCGATCTTGAAGTCGAACCATTGACCCAGCCAGCCGTTGGGCGCCCATAGGGCAGCCAGCGAAATGCCCGCCACCGCAGTGGGTAGCGCAAAAGGGAGATCCACGAGCGCATCGACGATCTTCTTGCCGGGGAATTCGTAGCGCACCAACACCCATGCGATGACGAGGCCGAATACCGCATTCACCGTGGCGGCGAGGAAGCTCGCGCCAAACGTAAGCCGGTAGCTGGCCACCACCTGGGGCGCCGTGATGACGTCCCAGAACTGTGCCCACGTGAGGCTCAGCGTTTTGAACAGCAGCGCCGAGAGCGGAATCAGGACGATCAGGCCCAGATAGAACAGCGTGTAACCGAAAGACAGACCGAACCCTGGCAGCACCCGCTTGGCTGTGCGGGCGGCCCTCGGTCGTTTGGAGGCTGGAAGGGCAATGGCGCTCATGTCAGTCTGGCTGTCAGCGTGCTGCGCTGTAGATCTGGTCGAAGAGCGCACCGTCATTGAAGTGCGCCTTCTGGGCGGCATCCCAGCCGCCGAAGGCCGCCTGCACACTCACCAGATTCACGGGCGGGAACTGCTTCTCGTACTTCTTGAGCAGCGCCGGGTCGCGCGGGCGCAGGTAGTTCTGCGCGGCGATTTCCTGCCCCTGCGCGCTGTACAGGAACTCCAGATACGCCTGTGCCTGCTTGCGCGTACCCTTCTTGTCCACCACCTTGTCCACGATGGCCACAGGCGGCTCGACAGCAACCGCAATCGACGGATAGACCACCTCGTAGTCACCGCGGCCGAATTCGCGCGCGATCAGCTCGGCCTCCTGCTCAAAGGTGACGAGCACGTCGCCAATGCTTCGTTGCATGAAGGTGCTGGTTGCCCCGCGGCCACCGGTGTCCAGCACCGGCACGTTCTTGAACAGTGCGGACACAAACTCTCGAGCCCGGGCCTCATTGCCACCGGGCTGACGCTGTGCGTAAAGCCAGGCGCTCAGGTAGGTGTAGCGGCCATTGCCCGAGGTCTTGGGGTTGGGCACGATCACCTGAACACCCGGCTTGACGAGGTCATTCCAGTCACGGATGGACTTCGGGTTGCCCTTGCGGACCAGGAAGACCGTCGCGCTGGTGAAGGGCACTGAGGCGTTCGGCAGGCGCTTGGCCCAGTCGGCGGGCACGAGACCTCCACGCTGGGCGAGCAGATCGATGTCGGTGGACTGGTTCATCGAGATCACGTCGGCTTCCAGTCCGTCGGCCACGGCCCGCGCCTGACGGCTTGAGCCCCCGTGGCTCGTATTGATGGTGATCGTCTCCCCGGTCTTGTCCTTCCAGAACTTGGCAAAGGCGGGATTGAGATCCTTGTAGAAGTCGCGCATCACGTCATAGCTGACGTTCAGCAGCGTGGTCTGTGCGGCTGCAAGGGGTACAAGCGCGGTGCTGCCAAGCACGAACAGCGTGGCAGCAAGAAGTCGGCGGGGTGCAAATGAAGTCATGACTCGGTCTGAAGCGGGCTACAGACCGAATGTTGGCCAAGCCTGCACCGGTCTATCGAGCCCGGCGCGCACATGCATATTCAGGGATTCGGGATACCCGGCTCCGGGTGGCCCATCAAGTAGCCCTGCAGATGGGTAGCTCCTGCCTCGATCGCGAACTGTCGTTGCTGCTCGGTCTCGACACGCTTTGCGATCAGGCGCGTGCCGTCGGCTACGGCGCTTCGTGCGGCTTCAATGCCTGCTCCATGCCAGTTCGGTAGATCCTGCGCGTTGACCTTGACCGCATCGACCCGGATCCGGTTCAGCAAGCTCCCCAGCTGCGCGTCGATCACGGGGTTGAGCGCAATGCGGAACCCGTTGAGCCGGTAGCTCGCAGCCACCTGGGCCAGCACATACTCATTGCCGACGGGGAGTGCGGGCAATTCGATCACGATCCGACGATGATCGACACCAAGGCTGTCGAGGACTCGCCGGTAGGCGCGGCCATGATCGCTGCTGACCGCAGAAAGCAGCCGATCATGAACGCAGAGGTGCAGGTCGCCCAGCGTTGCTGCTTCGGCAAGGCGGAAGAAGTTGAGGGCGTGAACCAGGCGGCAGCGCCGATCCATGGCCACGAGATCCTCATCGCTGGCGGCGCGGGCAAACAGTCGCCAAGGTGAGAGATCATGACTGTCATCTGCGCCGCGGACTCGGGCAAAGGCCTGCCACGCGACCACGCCGTTCTGCGCGCCATGAATTCCCTGAAAGGCCGTGGCGATCTCACAATTGAAGAATCGGCTGACGACGCGCCCCGCGGGGTCCAGCTGCAAGGAGGCGTCTTCGGCCGCACCCAACTTGTCGATGAACCTCCGAATGCCGGGCGCCTGAGTTGGCACAGATTGAGCCGGTGAGAAGGATGCAGGCGCGAGCTGTGTCATGGCGGGTCGTTCCTGTGATGTGCAAGCGTGATACGGCGGCAATCGCGTCGGCCGCTCCGCGAACTATCCGCCAATGCCGATGAGATCTGCAAGTTCTCGCGTCTCCTGCTGCTCAGGCGGGGTTCGATGCACACTGCCATGCTCGGCTCCCAGTACACGCTGGAGCACGTCTGCCTCCAGGCGTGCGAGCTCGGGTAGCCCCCGGTCACGCGGCCTAGCGATGGGAATGCGCCACTGGGCTGCGAGGCGACCATCTTCAATGAGGATCACGCGGTCTGCGAGGCTCACAGCCTCCGCGATGTCATGGGTCACAAGGACTGCGGTGAAGCCGCGCTGCTGCCAGATGCGTTCAATCAGCGTCTGCATCTCGATCCGAGTCAGGGCATCGAGCGCCCCAAGGGGCTCATCGAGCAGCAACAGCTGGGGGTGGTGTACCAGCGCTCTCGCCAGCGATACCCGCTGCCGCTGCCCGCCCGACAGCTTGCTCGGCCAATCATGGCCGCGGTCCGCCAGGCCGACTTGACCGAGTAGCTGTTCGACAGCCTGGCCGTGTTTGAACCGTTGCAGGCCAATCGCGACGTTGTCGACCACGCTGCGCCAAGGCAGAAGGCGTGCGTCTTGGAACATGATGCGCACCTCTGAGGAGGTGTCACCGATGCCATTCGACTCGGTCTCAATGGATCCTGAACTGGGTTGATCGAGCCCTGCAAGCAGGCGCAGAAGCGTGCTCTTTCCACAGCCACTGCGTCCCACGATCGCCACAAACTCGCCAGGCGCGATCTCAAGATTGACCTCTCGCAATACCTCCCGCATGCCAAATCGCTTGCCGAGACCACGAATCCGGATCGCTAGGCCGTGCGCTGCTTGGACGACACTCATTGCAATACTCCTTCCCCTACCGATCTTCGATCCTAAGGCGTCACCGCGCCCGATCCTTGGTAACCCGGGTGCCAGCGCAACCAGCGGCGCTCCAGCGCCTTGGCAAGTAAGTCGGCGAGCTTGCCAAGTAGGGCATAGAGCAGGATGCCTACAAGGACAACATCGGTTTGCAGGAACTCCCGTGCGTTCATGGTCATGTAGCCGATGCCCGCCTGCGCCGAGATGGTCTCGGCCACGATCAGGATCACCCACATCAGTCCGAGGGAAAAACGCACACCCACAAGGATCGACGGCAATGCACCCGGCAGAATGACCTCCCGATAGAGCGCCCAGCCGCGCAGTCCGTAGCTCTTGGCCATCTCGATCAATCCGGCATCCACATTACGGATGCCGTGGTGTGTATTGATGTACACCGGGAAGAAGGTTGCAACTGCAATCAGAAAGAGCTTGGCGCCTTCATCGATGCCAAACCAGAGGATCACCAGGGGGATCAGGGCAAGTGCCGGGATGTTGCGCACCATCTGGATGGTGGAGTCGAGCAGTGCTTCAGCCGAACGGAAGGTGCCCGTCAACAAGCCGGCCACAAGGCCGAGGCCGCCGCCGATTGCCAGGCCGGCAAACGCTCGGGCTGCGCTGACCTTCACGTGCTTGAGCAGCTCTCCCGAGGTCGTAAGGTTCCAAAACGCCGAAAGCACATCGACCGGTGCGGGCAGCACACGGCTGGATAGCCATCCGGACTGCGACGCGATCTGCCACGCGAGAATCAAAAGCGCCGGAACGATCCACGGCACCAGGCGGTGGCTCCAGGCGAACAGCGTGTGCGCGGTACCGGCCCAGCCAGGCCAGTTCAGCGCCTCGCCCACCAATTCTCCTGTCGGGCGATTGCTGGCATTGATCTGTGTCGGTGTAGCACTCATGGCGATAGCTCCGAGCCGGGAAGGGCTTGCAGGATCTCGATGCGATGGCCGGCAGGATCCACGACGTAGAGCCGCAGATAGCCGGGCAGGGGGCGCGTTTCATCAATCGCGAGGCCGGCTGCGGTCAAACGCTGTCTCACCGACCGGAAGTCATCGACTTCCAGGGCGATGTGCGCGTCCAGCGCCGGAGAGCCGGCGGCGTCTGTCGACACCAGATCGATTCGCCCCCCTTCGGTACCGATCCGCAGATGGTCTTCCGTGGCGCCCTCGGCGTGGACTGTCAGGCCGATCAGCTCTCCATAGAATCGCCGCTGGGCGGCGACAAGCTTGCGCGGCACAGCAAGCTGCACGTGGTGAAGTCTCTGGACGCTCATGGGTGTCAGCTCTGTGCCACGCGAGGGACGATGCCGTTAGCGATGACTTCCCCGAACGGGCCGGAGAGACTCGTTCCGGGCAGGGGCTGCGGGACATTCGCCTGTGTCCGCTCCAGCAAGGGAAACACAAGCTCAGCGAAGCGATAGCTTTCCTCCAGGTGTGGGTAACCGGAGAAGATGAACGAGCCGACACCGAGCTCTGCGTACTCCTTGATCCGTGCCGCGACCTGTTCGGGGCTTCCAACCAGTGCCGTACCGGCACCGCCCCGGACAAGACCTACGCCAGCCCAGAGGTTGGGCGCGATCTCGAGATCACTGCGGCTGCGCCCTTTGCCGTTGCCGTGCAGCGCCGCCATGCGTTGCTGGCCGACGGAGTCCATCCGGGCGAACGCCGCCTGGGCGCGCGCCACGGTCTCGTCGGTGAGGTGACTGATCAGGCGATCGGCTTCCGCCCACGCCTCCTGCTCTGTCTCGCGCACGATGACGTGCAAACGGATGCCGAAACGAATCGAGCGCCCTCGCGCCTCGGCGAGTCGTCGAACCTCACCGATTTTCTCTGCGACAGCGGCCAGCGGCTCGCCCCAAGTCAGGTAGGTGTCTACCTGCTCGGCGGCCAGATCGTGTGCGGCTGCTGACGAACCGCCAAACCAGACTGGCGGGTGTGGAGTCTGGACGGGGGGAAAGAGCAACTTGGCATCACGAACGCGGATGTGCTTTCCCGCGTAGCTGACAGTCTGTAGCTCATGACTGGCTGTCAGCACCTCGCGCCAGACGCGGATGAACTCGGCGGAAGCCTCATAGCGCTCGGCGTGATCAAGAAAGAGCCCGTCGCCTTCGAGCTCGCCGGCGTCGCCACCGGTTACCAGATTGACCAGCAGCCGGCCGCCGGACAGACGATCGAAGGTCGCAGACATGCGCGCAGCCAGCGTGGGCGTTGTCAGGCCCGGGCGCAGCGCCACGAGAAACTTCAGGCGCGTCGTCGCATCGATGAGGCTGGAAGCGCCGACCCAGGGGTCCTCACAGGACCGACCGGTCGGGATCAGCACGCCGTCGTAGCCCAGTCGATCCGCAGCCTGGGCGATCTGCTTGAGATAGGCATGATCCACCTGACGGGCGCCGGCAGTTGTGCCCAGATAGCGGCTGTCGCCGTGGGTCGGCAGAAACCAGAAGATGTTGTCGATACTCATCGCACGATTCCGAGGGTTTATGAGATCTATCGGCTGATTGCAGTGCTCGTGCCCGTACCCTGACCGGATGCCAGCCGGGTCGCCCCAGGCTGCCAGACGATCTGGGCCACATCGATCCGTCGTGGGATGAGATCGAGCTTGTGAAAGGCGTCGGCCACGCGCTGCTGATCCAACACCGTGGTGGGAGACAAAGGACCGACAGGCGATGCTGGCCGACGCGAAATGAACAGCTGCACGGTCTCCTGCGGCAGGCCGCTGAACTCGGCGATCAATCGCACCGCTTCCCTCCGGTTTTCCTGCACGAATCGATCGGCCCGGGTGAGTTCTTCGAAGAGGATGCTCAGCAGCTGGGGGTATTGAGTCGCGAACGGGCGCGATGCGAGATAAAAAGAGTTGTTGCCGCTCAGGCCCCGACCGGTGGCGAGAATCTTTGGGCGAATCGCGATTTCAGTCGCGGCGTAGAACGGATCCCAGATCACCCAGGCGTCCACACTGCCTCGCTCAAAGGCGGCGCGCGCCTCTGCTGGCGGCAGGTACACGGGGTTGATGTCTTTCCAGTCCAGCCCTGCCTGCTCGACTGCCCGAACCAGCAGGTAATGCGAACTCGACCCCTTCTGCAGAGCGATGCGCTTGCCACGCAGGTCTGACAGCTTCTGCAGCGGTGAGCCTGAAGGCACGAGGATGGCGGAGCTCTCAGGCTTGGCCGGCTCTGCCCCGACGTACAGCAGATCCTTGCCTGCAGCCTGTGCGAATACCGGCGGTGCGTCCCCCGTCAGTCCAAAGTCCAGACTGCCTACAGACAGCGCTTCCAAGAGCTGCGGCCCTGCGGGGAACTCGACCCAGCTCACTCGGGTGCCTGGCAAACGGCGCTCGAGCACGCGCTGCTCTTTGATGATGACGAGGTTGACCGCGGATTTCTGAAAGCCGATTCGCAACTGCTCGGGTCCGGTTGGGGTCTGTGCAAGCCCCCAACGAGGCGCGGCCGCGGCACTCAGTCCAGCCGCCGCACCGGCTGCCAGCCTGAGCCACTCTCTTCGCTTCATGGGCAAGGCCATAGCGCTCTCCTTGTGATCAGCGGGCCGCCGCGAGGCGCGCCGCCACCGCTGCGGGTGGGGTCCATGCGGCCTGGCGGACATCAATGCTGCGTGGAATCAGCTTGAGCTCAGCGAAGGTGTCAGCAATCTTCTGCTGCTCGCGGATCACTTGGT
The DNA here is from genome assembly GCA_001295775.1 of beta proteobacterium AAP99. GTDB lineage: Bacteria > Pseudomonadota > Gammaproteobacteria > Burkholderiales > Burkholderiaceae_C > Piscinibacterium. The sequence goes on along the minus strand of LJIA01000018.1, from coordinate 124,593 downwards.
CGCTCAGGGGCCGTACACCAAACTGATAGCGGCGCAGGCTGACCTCGACAATCTCTGTGGACAGGCCCTGCTGCGGTGCGATGATGGCTGCTGCCTGCTTGATGTTCTGCTTGAGCCATTGCGCCTGCTGTTGTGTGTCCTCAAACAGTGCGGCGATCACGTCCGGACGGCGTTCGACGTAGCTGCGCACTCCAAGGTAGTAGGCGAAGTTGTTGGCCACGCCCTTGGCATCGGCCACGATGCGAGCACCAATCTGCTGCTGAGCAGCCGCGGTGAACGGATCCCAGATCACCCAGGCGTCGACACTGCCCCGTTCAAATGCAGCACGGGCATCGGCTGGAGGAAGAAACACGGGTTGAATGTCGCCGTACTTGAGTCCATTGGCTTCAAGCAGCTTCACCAGAAAATAATGGACGTTGGAGCCTTTGTTGAGTGCGATCTTCTTGCCACGCAAATCCGCGACACTGCGGATCGGCGAGTCTTTCCGAACGATCAGCGCTTCGGCCTCGGGCGCAGCCGGATCGTGGCCCAGATAGACAAAGTTGGCGCCGGCCGCTTGAGCGAAGATCGGCGGCGCTTCGCCGACAAAGCCGACGTCCACACTGCCGACATTCAAACCTTCCAGCAGCTGCGGTCCGGCGGGAAACTCGACCCATCGCACCTCAACGCCTAGAGGCGCCAGCTTGCTCTCCAGGGTGCCCTGCGCCTTCTGCAGTACGAAGAGGCTGGCCGACTTCTGGAAGCCGATCCGCAAGACCTCGTTCGCCTTGGCGGGTGTGACCTGCGCGTTCGCTTTCGCCGCGAAAATCACGCTTGCGGCGATCAGCGCGAAGAGCGCAACAAAGCCTAGAGCTAATGGCACTGCAAAGCGCTGCGTGGCTTGCAGCAGCCTTGTCCGGATCGAAGGCGCCGCCGTGCCTTGCGCCGACTTGCCACGCCCAAGCTCTCGTGCCTGGTCATCTGTACCCAGCGGATTGGCCACGCCTTCTGCGGTGCTGTGCGGCAAAGCGCCCTGCACCGCAAACGGCACGGCGAATGGTTGGGCGACCGGTGGGGCTTTCAGTTCTTGACTCATGTCATCGTTCCTTGTGGTCATGGGGTCTTGCGCTCGTGAGGGCCGAACGCTGCCTAACCCGCGCAAGCTGCACGGATACGCGTAGGTTCTGGGGCTTTGTGTGCGGCGCTGTAGGCCGCGGCTTGCGCTGAGCGGATCAGCGCTTAGAGACCATCAACATCGCTGCGCGGCGAGAAGTCCGCTCGCATCCGCGTTGGCTTTGCGCAGGCGATCCGAATGCGCTCGCAAGTGCAAGCTCTCGTCAAGCTGGTCCACCGCCAGCGAGATGCGCCACTCGATGTCCTCGTCAACCGAAAGACCCGTCGACTCATCCCAACGGATCTGCCGGTCGGTTGCGTAAACACCTCCAAGAATGTGCGAGGGACCGAGCGACTGGAGGACCGGCCGCAGTGCATAGTCGAGCGCCAGCACGTGGGCAGGACTGCCTGCGGTGGCTAAGGGCAGAACCACCTTACCGAGCAGGCCGTCCTGCGTGAGCAGATCCAGGAACGTTTTGAGCAGACCGGAATAGGCCGCCTTGTAGACCGGTGTAGCCACAACGAGCGCTTTGCTGCGTGCCACCTTATCTACAGCCTCGGCGATCACGCGATCGTGCGTGTCAGCTCGAAGAAGGGGCTGCGCAGGAAGGTCGCGCAAAGTCAGCAATTCAGTGTCGTGGCCGCGGTCATTCAGGCGACGGCCAACCAAATCGAGCAGTCTTGCTGACCGCGATGGCGACGAAGGGCTTCCAGACAGCAAGACAATGCTCATGATGGGCGGTTCCGGTTCGGTCTGTGACTACTTTCGGAAGATCTGATCGAAAACTCCGCCATCCTCGAAGTGGGTCTTCTGGGCCTTCTGCCAGCCGCCGAAGAGTTCGTCGATGGTGAACAGATCAACCTTCGTGAACTGACTTGCGTACTTGGCGGCAGCCTTGGCATCACGCGGGCGATAGAAGTTGCGGCCGATGATGTCCTGAGCGGTGGGCGTATAGAGGAACTGCAAGTAGGCCTCGGCCACCTTCCGCGTGCCGCGCTTGTCCACGACCTTGTCGATCACCGTGACCGGCGGCTCGGCAAGGATGCTGATCGACGGGGTCACGATCTCGAACTTGTCAGCGCCGAACTCCTTGAGTGCCAGGAAGGCCTCGTTCTCCCAGCTGATGAACACATCGCCCACGCCACGCTCTGCAAAGGTAGTCAGGGAGCCGCGAGCGCCGCTGTCGAGCACGGATACGTTGCGGAACAGCGCGCGAACAAAGTCACGCGCCTGCGCTTCGTTGGCCTTGTTCTTGCGCACGGCATAGCCCCAGGCCGCCAAGTAGTTCCAGCGCGCGCCGCCACTGGTCTTGGGGTTGGGTGTGACGACATTCACGCCGGACCGGATCAGATCCGACCAATCGGTGATGCGCTTCGGATTGCCCTTGCGCACGAGGAACACGATCGTGGACGTGTACGGTGCACTGTTCTGCGGCAACCGCTTTTGCCAGTCTGCCGGGATCAGCTTGCCGCGTTCATGCAATGCATCGATGTCATAGGCCAGCGCAAGCGTGGCGACGTCTGCCTCAATGCCATCGATGATCGACCGCGCCTGACGGCCGCTGCCGCCGTGTGACTGCTTGATGCTGAGTGCTTGCCCAGTCCGGGCCTTCCAATCCTTGGCGAAGGCGTCGTTGATTTCCTTGTAGAGCTCGCGCGTCGGGTCATAGCTCACATTCAGCAAGGTAGCTTCCTGCTGAGCCTGCGTCGGCGCGCCGGCTGCAAGCAGGGCCATTGCCAGCGCGAGACATGCGCGACGTGTGCGGTCGAAACGTTGGATGGAAAGCACTGCGGACACTCCTGTACGTTTGCCCGAGCCATCACCAACCAGCGTCGGTCCAGTGCGCGTTTGGGCTTGTGCAGCGCAGTATGGGGAGCCGGCCGCCGACCTATGCGCGCCGATTCGCGATTGGTTATTCCAAAGACCCTGCATTGGCAGGCATAAGCTCTTTGCACATCCCGCGCTGGTGTCGCAGGTGCCAGCAACCCCACGCCCCATGCGGGTTTGCGCGGCGCTGCGCCGCAACAAAGGGGTTACGCAGGGAATAAACTCCTGCTCCCAAGGGACGTCCTTGCATCAGGAGGTGCGCCCCAATGCCTGCCGGGCCGCGCCAACCGCGCAGCACCGTGCGCGGGCCGCGCCCCTCCGACCCAGACACCACCCATGAACGCCCCCACCGCGCTGTCGAACCTGTTGCCGCAGACCACGGATCCCGTGCGTCTGCGCGAGATTCCGTACAACTACACGAGCTTCTCGGACCGCGAGATCGTGATCCGCCTGCTCGGCGAGGAAGCCTGGCGGGTGCTGGACGAACTGCGCGCCGAACGGCGCACCGGCCGATCCGCGCGCATGCTGTACGAAGTACTGGGCGACATCTGGGTGCTGGAGCGCAACCCGTATCTGCAGGACGACCTGCTGGACAACCGCAAGCGCCGCAGCATGCTGATCGAGGCGCTGCACCACCGGCTGAACGAGATCGAGAAGCGCCGCGCGGCCGACGCGCGCGAGCACTTTGACGCAGTGAGTCAGGATCGCTCGCGCAAGGTCGAGATCTTGCTCAAGGCAGCCCGTGAGGCGGTGCATCGCTTCGAGGAGCGCTTCCGCGCCACCTGGGACCTGCGCGAAGAGACCAAACGCGTCCTGGGGCGTGTGACGGCCAAGGACAACATCAAGTTCGACGGCCTCTCGCGCGTGAGCCACGTGACCGACGCCACCGATTGGCGCGTGGAATACCCCTTTGTGGTGCTCACGCCGGACAGCGAGGATGAGATTCCGGGCCTCGTGCGCGGCTGCATCGAACTCGGCCTGACGATCATTCCGCGCGGAGGCGGCACGGGCTACACGGGCGGTGCGATTCCGCTGGTGTGGACGAGTGCCGTCATCAACACCGAGAAACTCGAAGACCTGGGGCAGGTCAGCAAGCGGCCCCAACTTCCCGCGGGTAACGGCCAGCTGGAAGAGACCTCCAAGGACTTCGCCACCGTCTTCTCGGGCGCCGGCGTGGTCACCAAGCGCGTGTCGGACATTGCGGATGCCAACGGCTACGTGTTTGCCGTGGACCCCACCAGTGCAGAAGCTTCCTGCATCGGCGGCAATATCGCCATGAATGCCGGCGGCAAGAAGGCCGTGCTCTGGGGCACCGCCTTGGACAACCTGCTCTCCTGGCGGATGGTGGACCCGCAGGGCAACTGGCTCGAAGTCACGCGCATCGACCACAACCTGGGCAAGATTCACGACGCGCCGCTGGCCAGCTTCGAGCTGGTCTGGAAGGACGGTGCCAAGCCCTTTGCCAAGGCGCGCGAGCTCAAGCGCGAGACCCTTGTGGTCGAAGGTCATCGCTTCCGCAAGGTCGGTCTGGGCAAGGATGTCACGGACAAGTTCCTTGCCGGCCTGCCGGGCATTCAGAAGGAAGGCTGCGACGGGCTGATCACCAGTGCCGTGTGGGTGCTGCACCGCATGCCGAAGCACATCCGCACGGTATGTCTGGAATTCTTCGGGCAGGCCAAGGATGCCGTGCCCTCGATCGTCGAGATCAAGGACTACATGGATGCCCAGGCCCGCGCAGGCGGCGCCATCCTGGCCGGTCTGGAGCATCTGGACGAGCGCTATCTGCGTGCCGTGGGCTACAGCACCAAGAGCAAGCGCGCCACCCTGCCCAAGATGGTGCTGATCGGCGACATCGTCGGCGACGATGACGATGCCGTGGCCCGCGCCGCCAGTGAAGTGGTGCGCATGGCCAACGCCCGCGTGGGCGAGGGTTTCGTCGCGGTGAGCGCCGAGGCGCGCAAGAAGTTCTGGCTGGACCGCGCCCGTACGGCTGCCATTGCCAAGCACACCAACGCCTTCAAGATCAATGAAGACGTGGTAATCCCGCTGGATCGCATGGGCGAATACACCGAGGCGATCGAGCGGCTGAACATCGAACTCTCCATCAAGAACAAGCTGCGCCTGGTGGATGCCTTTGCCCGCCTGTTCGACGAGCCCGCTCTGCTGCCCCTGGGCAAGGGCGGCGACGCCGAGCTTGATCGCCTGCCGCGCGACGAAGTACTCGGCGACCGCGTCGGCCAGGCCCTGAGCCTGCTGGATCAGGTGACTGACCGCTGGAGCTACCTGCTCACGCACATGGACGAGAAGCTCACCGATGTACTCGATGAGCTGGCCCGCCTGGGCGTGGACCCGGAAGCGGTGCGCGAATGCGCCGTGCGTGCGGCCACTTCGCCCGGTGCGACCCTGTTCAGCGTGCTGCAGGACCGCACCATCCGCGTGAGCTACAAGCGAGAGCTCAAGGCGCGGCTGGCCGGCATCTTTGCCGGCAGCGCGTTTGCGCCGATCGTGGCCGAGCTGGACAAGCGCCACAAGGAGGTGCTGCGTGGCCGAGTGTTCGTGGCTCTGCACATGCACGCCGGTGACGGCAACGTGCACACCAACCTGCCGGTGAATTCGGACCACTACGAGATGCTGCAGGAGGCCAACGAGACCGTGGGCCGCATCATGCAGATCGCCCGCAACCTGAATGGGGTCATCAGCGGCGAGCATGGCATCGGCATCACCAAGTACGAGTTCCTGACCAACGAGGAAACGCGCCCCTTCCACGACTACAAGCGCCGCGTGGACCCGGAGGGCCGCTTCAACAAGGGCAAGCTCATGCCAGCGGCCGAGGGCCTTGCGAGCGATCTGCGTCACGCCTACACCCCCAGCTTCGGCCTGATGGGGCATGAATCGCTCATCATGCAGAAGAGCGACATCGGCGCGATTGCCGACAGCGTCAAGGACTGTCTGCGCTGCGGCAAGTGCAAGCCGGTCTGCGCCACCCATGTGCCGCGTGCCAACCTGCTCTATTCGCCGCGCAACAAGATCCTCGCCACCTCGCTGTTGATTGAAGCCTTCCTGTACGAGGAGCAGACGCGCCGCGGCGTGAGCCTGAAGCACTGGGAAGAGTTCGAGGACGTGGCCGATCACTGCACGGTGTGTCACAAGTGCGTGAACCCCTGCCCGGTGGACATCGACTTCGGCGATGTGTCGATGAACATGCGCAACCTGCTGCGCAAGATGGGTAAGAAAAGCTTCAACCCCGGCAATGCCGCGGCCATGTTCTTCCTGAACGCCACCGATCCCACCACCATCAATGCCGTGCGTGCCGGCATGGTGGGCGTGGGCTACAAGGCGCAGCGCATTGCGACCGATCTGTTCAAGACGCTCGGCCGCAAGCAGACGGCCAAGCCGCCTGCCACCGTGGGCCGCGCGCCGATCAAGGAGCAGGTCGTTCACTTCGTGAACAAGAAGATGCCGGGCGGCCTGCCCAAGCAGGCAGCGCGCAAGCTGCTGGACATCGAAGACGCGAACTACGTGCCGATCATCCGCGACCCGAAGGCCACCACCAGCGAAAGCGAAGCGGTCTTCTACTTCCCGGGCTGCGGCAGCGAGCGCCTGTTCAGCCAGGTAGGTCTGGCCACCCAGGCCATGCTCTGGCATGTGGGTGTGCAGACCGTGCTGCCCCCGGGCTACCTGTGCTGCGGCTACCCGCAGCGCGGCAGCGGCCAGTTCGACAAGGCGGACAAGATCATCACCGACAACCGGGTGCTGTTCCACCGCGTGGCAAACACCCTGAACTACCTGGACATCAAGACCGTGGTGGTGAGCTGCGGCACCTGCTACGACCAGCTGCAGGGCTATGAATTCGACAAGATCTTCCCCGGGTGCCGCATCATCGACATTCACGAGTACCTGCTCGAGAAGGGCGTGAAGCTCGAAAACGGCGGGCAGTACCTGTATCACGACCCCTGCCACAGCCCGATGAAGCAGCAGGACCCGATGAAGACCGTCAAGGCGCTGGTGGGCGACACGGTGCTCAAGAGCGAGCGCTGCTGCGGCGAAAGCGGCACGCTGGCCGTCTCGCGGCCGGACATCTCCACGCAAGTGCGCTTCCGCAAGGAAGAGGAGCTGCGCAAGAACGAGCAGCAGCTCGCGGCGCTGGCCGCCAGCCAAGGTCAGGCACCGGCCACCGCCAACGGCGGCGCCACCAAGATCCTCACCAGCTGCCCGAGCTGCCTGCAGGGCCTCTCCCGCTACGGCAATGACCTGAACAACGGCTTGCTGGAGGCGGACTACATCGTCGTGGAGATTGCCAAGCATGTGCTCGGCGAGCAGTGGATGCCGGAGTACGTGAAACGCGCCAACGATGGCGGGATCGAGCGGGTGCTGGTCTGAACGCCGGCCCCGCCTCGGGTCGGCCGGCGCGTGCGAGCAGAGCGCCCGGTCGGAAAGCTGCTTCAGCGCTCAATTCATTCACTTTCGGCCATTCCTTCTGAGCCAATCAAAAATGCCATCTCCGCGCATCAGAAAAGCGGAGATGGCATTTCATGAAGTTAAATAAAAATTAATTTCGGCCAAAAGTATCATGCTTGCACCCCAGACTGTTGCCCTGGCCGACCTGCCGCAGACGCTGCTGCACCAGGGCTTTGCGGTGCTGTCGGCCGCGCAGCTGCAGGCTGGTCTGGGTGCGCAAGCGCCGGGCGCCTCGCTGGTCGCCCTTGCTCCGGCCTGGGACGATCTGCCGCCCGACACACACCTGAAGGACGGCGGGCGCTACCGCTTCCGCCGCCACGGCGCCTTCATGCTCACGCCGCGCCAGGTGCAGGCGGTGCCGCACCGCGCCCACTGGCAGCCGGTGGAATACAACGCGCTGCACGGCGGCATCGAGCGCTGGTTTGAGCCGCTGGCCGGCACCATGGTGGCCGATGCCGGGTTCCAGGCGCTGCTCAAGTTCCTCGCCAGCGTCGCCGATGGGCTGCGCAGCCCGCAGCCCTGGTTCGCGGAGGTGCATCCCTTTCGCATCACCACCGCCGATGGCATCGGCCGTCCCACGCCGGAAGGTGCGCACCGCGACGGCGTGGATCTGGTCGCCGTGCTGCTGGTGGGCCGACATCACATCAAGGGGGGCGAGACCCGAGTCTTCGAGGCCAACGGCCCTGCCGGTCAGCGCTTCACACTGACCGAACCGTGGAGCGTTCTGCTGCTGGACGACGAACGCGTGATCCACGAAAGCACACCGATCCAACCGACCGACGAACGCGGCGGCTGGCGCGATACGCTGGTCATCACCCTGCGCGCCGGCGGCTTTCAGGGCCCCAGGCCATGAACCCGTCCACCGCAGCAACCGCACCCAGCCTCTTCGTCAGCCACGGTGCACCGACCCTGGCCATCGAGCCCGGACTCATCGGCCCCAAGCTGGCTGCCCTGGGCAAGTCCCTTCAGGATGTGCGCGCATGGGTCGTCGTCTCACCCCATTGGATGACGCGCGGCCTGCAGGTCATGGCGGCGGAGCAACCCGCCACGGTGCATGACTTCGGCGGCTTTCCGGCCGTGCTCTACACCCTGCAATACCCCGCACCCGGCAGCGCAGCGCTCGCGCAGCGGGTACTGGCGCTGCTGCAGGCCTCGGGCCTCTCGGCCACGGCCAACCCGCAGCAGGGCCGTGACCATGGGGCGTGGGTACCGATGCGCTACCTCAGACCTCAGGCCGACCAACCTGTGCTGCAGGTGAGCCTGCCGCACGACGCCACGCCAGCGAGCGCCTATGTCCTGGGTCGCGCACTTGAACCGCTGCGTAATGAAGGCGTGGCGGTGCTGGGATCCGGGAGCCTCACACACAACCTGGCCGAATGGCGCGGCGGCGCAGCCCCTGCGGCCTACGCTACCGCCTTCGCGCAGTGGGCCGAGGCCGTGCTGGTGTCTGGCGATGAGGCCGCGCTGCTGGACTATCGCAGCCGCGCGCCCCATGCCGTACGTGCCCACCCGACCGACGAACACCTGCTGCCCCTGATGGTGGCGGCGGGTGCGGCTGGCAAGCAGTTCACCGATGCCGGCCAGCGCGCCGTGCAGCGGATCGACGGCGGCATCCAGGACGGCGTGCTCAGCATGGATGCCTACCGCTTCGGCTGAGTCTTGCCGGGCAGCGCTTCGGTGGCGGCGCGCGCCGCGATCAGCTCGCGCAACAGCGGATGTGGGAAACGCCGACCCTGCGTGATGGCGTAGAAGCGCTCCTCAATCTCCGGAATCTGGCAGCGCTCCACCAGCACGCGGGAGCGCAGCTCATCGCGCACCACCACAGGCGGCACCAGGGTCACGCCGGGCGACTCGCGGGCCAGCAGGCGCAGCATGGCCATGTCATCGACTTCGGCCAGGATGATCGGTCGAATCTGCGCATGGGCCATCAGTGCATCGAAGTCCTGTCGCATGGCGCTGTTGTGGCTGGGCAGCACGATCGGCGTTTCGCGCAGATCCTCCGGGAAGCGGAAGCGCTGCCCGCGCCCCGGCGGGCGGCCCACCAGGCTGGCGGGTTGGCGCTCGAGCAGGTGGTTGGTCCAGGGCGTGGCGGCATCTCGCGCCACAGGCTGATTGGACAGCACCACATCAATGGAGTGCGCCTTCAGTTGCGCCAGCAGCTCACGCAGGCTGCCGGACTGGATCACCACCTCCACATCCGTGCGACCCAGCAGGGGCTTGATCAGGCCCAGCTGGAAGTTGCGCGACAGCGTGGCCACCGTACCGATGCGCAACACCTGTCGCCGCTGCCCGTGCCCCTTGAGCAGACTGACGAGTTCCTCGCCGGAGCGAAAGATCGTGTCGGCATAGTCCAGCGCAATGCGGCCAGCTTCCGTCAGATGCAGCCCTCGCCCGCGTCGCTCGAACAGTGCGTGGCCCAATCGATCTTCGAGCTGCCTGAGCTGAATCGACAGCGCTGACTGCGACACATGCAGGCGCTGCGCGGCACGTGTGAGACTGCGCTCATGCGCAATGGCCCAGAAGTACTGCAGGTGGTGGTAGTTCAACGCAGCCATGGACAAGCCTCAATGTTTTATCAGACAGAACGATTGTGTTCATTCATTTAACTGGAAGCAATGATCATCCACCCTTAGGATGCGCGACCAGAACACAAAGCACACTCCAGGGGAACGCCATGCCGGGCATTGATCTGCTATTGACCAACCTCCTCCAGCCCATCGTTCTCGCTTTTCTGATCGGCGCGGTGGCTGGCTTCGTGAAGAGCGAACTGGAGCTGCCCGAGGCAGTGATCAAGCTGCTCTCGATCTATCTGCTGTTCTCCCTGGGCATGACAGGCGGCCGGGAACTCGCCAAGGCCGATCTGGGGGCCGTGGTGCCCTTGCTGGGCGTCACGCTGCTGATGACTTTTGCCATCCCCACCGTGGTCTACCTGATCATGCGCCGCGTGGGCCGCTTCGACATCTCGAACTCGGCCGCCATTGCCGCGCACTACGGCTCTGTATCCACCGCGACCTTCTTTGCCTCGATCGCCTTTGCAAAGGCGATGAACACACCCGCCGAGGGCTACATGGCTGCCATGGTGGCGCTGATGGAGTTCGGCGTGATCTATTCGCTGGTCATTGCGCGGGTCGCCATGGGTCAGGCCAAGGGCGGCATCCACGCGGGTGAGCTGATGCTCAGCGTGATCCGCGGCCGGGGGATCCTGCTGCTCGCTGGCGGGATGCTGATCGGCTACATCGCCACCGACACGCAGTGGCAGCAGATCAGCCCCTTCTACGAGAGCCTGTTCCGCGGCATGCTGATGCTCTTCCTGCTGGAGATGGGCATCACGGCGGCGCGGCAGGCGCGCGCCTTCAAGGAGGTGGGCCTCTTCATGGCAGGTTTCGGCGTGCTGATGCCGATCGTGAACGGCATCGCAGGCGTGACCCTGGCCCACTGGGTCGGGCTGGGTGTGGGCGGCAGCTTCGTGTTCGGTGCCATCTGCGCGAGCGCCTCGTTCATCGACGCACCGGCCGCCTGCCGGGCCTCTCTGCCCGAGGCCAATCCCGGCATTTACCTCACCGCGTCGCTGGGCGTGACCCTGCCCTTCAACTTGCTGTTCGGTCTGCCGATCTACTACAAGTACGCGCAGTATCTGGCGGCCTGATCTCCGCGCTCAGCCGAGCACGCCGGCAGCGCGCAGCGAAGCAATCCGATCCCGTGCAAGGCCGAACTCGGCAAGCACCTCATCCGTGTGCTCGCCCAGACGCGGCGGCGCGCGCCGCTGAGCAGTGGGGGTGGCGGACAGGCGGATCGGGCTGGTGACGAGCCGCTGCGCCGGCTGATCTGGATGTCCGACGGCCTGCGCCAGCCCACGGTGCTGCACCTGCGGGTCAGCGAACACCTCGGCCAGATCGTTGATCGGCCCTGCCGGCACCTTGGCGGCTTCGAGTGCGTCGAGCCATTGCGCCCGAGACCGGGCGGCAAAGCGCTCGGCGAGGAGCGGCACGAGCAGCTCGCGATGCTGCACGCGCGCCGCATTGGTGGCAAAGCGCGCGTCCCTGGGCAGGTGCGGCAAGTCGGCGACATCGCAGAACTTCGCAAACTGGCTGTCGTTGCCCACCGCCAGAGTCAGGAAGCCGTCGCTCGCCTCGAACACCTGATACGGCACGATGTTCGGGTGCGCATTGCCCATGCGTTGGGGCGTCCTGCCGCTGACCAGATAGTTGGCCGAGAGGTTGGCCAGCATCGCCACCTGGCAGTCGAGCAGCGCCATGTCCAGCTGCTGCCCCTGCCCGGTGGCCTGCGCATGGCGCAACGCAGCCAGGATGCCGATGGTCGAGTACAGGCCGGTGAACAGATCCGCCACGGCCACGCCCACCTTCTGCGGACCGCCGCCGGGCTGGTCGTCGCGTTCGCCGGTCACACTCATCAGCCCGCCCATGCCCTGGATCGCGTAGTCGTAGCCGGCGCGGTCCTTGTAGGGGCCGGTCTGGCCGAACCCTGTGATGGAGCAGTACACGATGCGCGGGTTCAGAGCAGACAGACTGGCGTAGTCCAGCCCATAGCGCGCCATGTCGCCGACCTTGAAGTTCTCCACGAACACGTCGCACTGCGCAGCCAGCTCGCAGATCAGCGCCTGCCCCTCGGCCCGAGCAATGTCCACCGTCACGCTGCGCTTGTTGCGGTTGGACCCAAGGTAGTAGGCGCTCTCACGCGTCGGCTCTCCATCTTGCGCGCGCATGAAAGGCGGCCCCCAGGCGCGAGTGTCGTCACCCGCACCGGGGCGCTCGATCTTGATGACGTCGGCACCCAGATCAGCCAGCGTTTGCGTGCCCCAGGGGCCGGCCAGCACTCGGGACAAATCCAGCACGCGCACTCCTGCCAACGCTGCTTTGGCAGGCTCTGGTCCGGGAGGACTTGCTTTCATGGGTTCTGCTCGCTTGTGTGTCAGTCTTCTTCAAACTCGGCAGCGTCCGAGCTGCCCTCGCGCTTTCGCGCAGCATCTGCGCGCGCCTTGAGTTGCTGCGCCTCAGCCCCGAACGCTTCGACCGAGACAGGGGTGGTCAGACGCACTGCAGGATGCTCCAGTCCGGACAGCGTCTGGATCTGCGTGAACCGCCGCTCGGAGATCCAGAGCTGCGCAAGCGGCACCAGCGCAGCACCAAGGGCCACCACGCCCACAGCCCAGCGCAGCGTGGGCCAGTGGCGCGGATCGGCCAGCCGCAGGTGGGTCCGAACAATCAGCGCGACCACAAGGATCAGCACGAAGCGAGAGATCTGCAGCGGCCAGAGCCAGCCACTCGCGAATGCGAGCAGCTCCAGCACCCGATCCACCATAACCACGATCAGGTATCCGCAGCAGGCAATCAGCAGGTGCGAGAAGAATCGTTCATTGCCGCTGATCAGACGTCCCAACAAGGCATACAGGCCGCTCCAGATCGCCACGGCGATGGCACTGCCGGCCAGCAGGTTCAGGTAAGGCGGCGACTTCTCGCCCAGATCGCGCAGCCAGACATCCCAGGCGCTATGGCCCAGCATCGCCAGCAACGCAATCAGCGCCCAAGGCCAGATCCAGCGCGTTTGCAAAGGCAGCTCGGGGGCCAGCGGCCAGGTGCTGTTGCGCACCCGGATCAGCGTCTGTCCGATGCGCAGCGGATGCTCATCCGACACATCCAGATGCGTCGCCTGTCGCCCCTTCTGTCGCGCCACCCCGTTGCGCGTACCAAGATCCAGCAGCTCGGCCGTCCCTGCGTCCCCGACGATCAGCTCTGCATGATGCGCGGCGACATGCGCATCATCCAGCACCAGATCATTGTCCAGCGCACGGCCGATCCGGCAGCGGCCGCCCTGCAACGGCACGCGTGCGATCACTGTGCCATCACGATGCAAGTGTTCGACGAACCAGCTCATTGCAGGCGCTCCAGGAACTGCCTTGCCAGACGCTGGGCGTTCTCGAACGAGAAGCCTTGCAGCCGGAGGTTGCTGGACTGCCGCTCCCGGGCGTTGTCCACCTGCGTCGCCTGGACGGTGTAGTCGTACAGGCCTTCGAACTTCCGGTAGGCCCGCACGCACACCGCCACCCGATAGACATGCTTGGCCGCGGACACGTAGTTGTCCCGACACTCGGCTGGCGTGAGCTCGCCACGGCCGAACCGGAATGCGCCGCTGCCCAGGCCGCCCTGACCCAGATTCAGGAATTGAGGCAGGGCAAGCGTGTCGTTGCGCAGCAGCGTGTGCTGCAGGCTCAGGCTGCCGGTGAACAGGCGGTCGCTGACGAAGAGGTCCGCGCGCAAATCGCAGTCCAGGGTATCGCGCTGGTAGCGCAACTTCTCGCCCTCCAGGCCCCGTGCCCAGCATCGCGTCAGGCTGCCGTCCAAGGTAGGCACCGGACGACCGGCCAGCGTCTGGCTCGCGAAACCTGCACGCGCCCGCTCCGGGGCGGCTGCACCCGCGGGTACAGCCGTCGGCTGAGCGCTTGCCCGCTTCTCGTCCGCCAGCAGCTTGCTGGACACGAAGTCCTGATGGATCAGCAGCTGGCGTCCGATCTCCGTGCGCCATTCCTTGCGGGGCTTGCCGGTCCAAGCGCGCTCCAGCAGCTCGCGGGCGTAGCGCACCGGCACCAGAAAGCTGAGCTGCTCGCCATCCCGGCGCGTCGCCACATTCACGCCCACCACGCGCCCGGCTTCATCGATCGCCGGGCCGCCACTCATGCCTGAGTTCAGGGAGCCGGAAAACAGCATCTGCTCATAGATGCGCGACTCCACGGGCCCGTTGTAGATGCCTTCGGAGATCACGAAGCCCAGTTCCAGGGGGTTGCCCATGGCAAACACCTTGCTGCCCTGAACGATCGCCGTGTCGCGTAGCGCGAACACGTTCCAGGGCGCCGGGGTGGCTTCCGCAGGGGTGGCTTCCGTTCGGAGAACGGCCAGGTCATGAATGACATCCACGGCCATGAGCTGTGCGCGTACCTTGCGCTCATTCGTGCCCCGCAGCTCGATGCGGTACTTCTCCGGGTGGATGGCGAGCGCGCTGACGACGTGATAGTTGGTGAGCACCCAGGCACCCTGTGCCCCGTCGTCACGCACCAGAAACCCCGAACCCAGGGACGACTGCTCGCTTGCGCTGGAAAGCAGTACGCGCACTTGAACGATGCGATCCTTGGTTCGGGAGAACAGCTCGCGTGCAGAGGCCGATGGCTCGGGCAGTGCCGCGTCTCGCGGTACGCCCGCCCGGCCGTTGCGATCGCCGCTGCCGGTCTGGGCGCTCAGGCTGCCACCGATGCACAGACCGAGCAGCACAAGTCCGATGTGGCAGAGCAGGCGCAGATGCATGGGGGTGTGGGCGGGTGTGGATCGACGCGCTTGAGCGCGCTTGTGCAAGATTGACCGCGTTCCGGGCGGCGTCGTTCTGAACAGCATTTGCCAGCGGCATCCAGCCCGAGTCTATGTGATCCCTCGCGCCGCTGCGCAAGCCGACTGTCGCACTGCTGTAATCAGGCGATGAATGCTCACGTAACCGGCGGCCAGCCCGCCATTTGCCCGCTGTGTGCCGCAGACGGCGGCAGCTTGATCCTGCGTACCTCGCGCTGGCGTGTTGTCTTTGCGGACGAGCCTGACTACCCGTGTTTCGTGCGCGTCATCTGGAACACCCACGTGCGCGAAATGAGCGATCTGCCTGTGGACGAGCAGCACCTGCTGATGCAGGCCGTGTTTGCCGTTGAGCGTGCCATGCGCACCGTGCTCGCTCCTCACAAGATCAATCTCGCGAGCTTCGGCAACATGGCCCCGCACGTGCATTGGCACGTCATTCCGCGCTGGCCGGACGACGCACACTTTCCCCAGCCGACCTGGGCGCCGAGACAGCGCGAAGGGGTGGTCCACGGCGCCGATCTGCGCGATCCGCTGGCGCTAGCCATCCGCGCAGCGCTCGCGCCGCTTGACGCCTAGAGCGATTCAAAGCCGGGGCCACGCCGGATGCGGATGGCGCCGCGCATCGGTTCATCCGGGGAACGCTCGATTGCGCCTTGGGTGATCCGAACCCGCCCCAGACGCGCCAGGGTCACGGCCGCTTCACGGGCGGCCGGCATCCACCGGCGCCAGGCCTGCGGCTCGCCCGCCTGCTCTGCGAGAACCCGGGCCAGCTCTGACGGGCAGATGCTGGCCTCTGGGCGGCGCGTCGCGAGCAGGGCCGCAAGCAGCGCGGGCGCGTTCGGGGGTAGCGGAATCTGATCCATCGGCGGGTCTGTCATGTGGAACCGATCCATCGGTGGGCCGGTCCCGAAGCACATTACTCCCCAAATCGGTGAACACCGCCTGAGAGCCGCTCAATAGAATCCCGGGGCTCATGAACAAAACCAGCGCCCTGGAGGCCCAGCCACGCACCCTGTCTCGCGCCGGTGTGCTGCGCCTGCTCGGCGCCTTTGCCGGCATTGCGTTGGCGGCCTGGCTGTCGCGCAGCCTGTCGCCGGGCGAGCACTTTTCGCTGCTCTGGCTCCCGGCGGGGCTCGCCTTCGCGCTGACGTGGAAGTACGGCTTTGTGATGCTGCTGCCGATCATGGGCGGCATGCTGGCATGGGGCGCCCTCGCGCAGCCGGACAATCCCTGGGTCGGGCTGACTGCGGCCGCGGCAGAGGCGATAGCCGTCGTGGCGGCGGTGTCTGCCTTGCGCTGGCTGCTGAAAATCCGAGGCTGGCGCGGCATCGGCTCCGAGAACGGGCGCCTGCGCTGGCTGCTCAACTTCTATGTCGCCACCCTGCTGATCGGCGCGCTGCTTCCGGCCCTTCTGGGCGCGCTGATCTTCAAGCTCTCGGGGCAGTTCGGTTCGCTGGCCTTCGGCGAGCTCGCTTTCGTGTACTGGGTCATCCAGGCCTTGGGCACCCTGTTGTTTGCGCCGCTGATCCTGAGCCTGCTCGGCGCGAGCGACGACGACGCCAACCCCATCCCCTTCCCGCCGGGCTTCTCGGAACTGCGCATCACGGTCATTGACGCGCTGGCCGGCCTGGCGGTGATCGCGCTGGCGGCGGTCATTTTCTGGCTGCGCCGCAGCGGCAACGACGGCTATGTGACCATCGTGGCACTGGCCTATCTGCCGCTGGTGGCCTTCAGCGCCATGACCCAGGGCGCACGCTTCAACTACATGATCCTGACACTGGCGGCCGTGCTCATGTCGACGGCACTGGTGCTGACCAGCGACCCGATCGGCAGCGGCCGGCCCACGGAGCCGGCGCTGCGCAAGGAGGTGTTCGAGACCCTCGTCCTGATCTTTTGCGGCACCCTGCTCGCGCAGATCCTGCAGGCCATCTCGAGTGACCGCGCGCGGGCGCTTGCGCGCCTGGAGGACCAGGCGATGCGCGAGCCGGTGACCGGCCTGTTCAACGAGTTCGGCTTCGGCCGCTGGCTGGACGCGCGCGACGGCCAGCGCGCCTGGCTGCTGGTGGCGGTGTGGTTCGGCTCGCAGGAGCGCATCGGCTTCCTGCTCGGGCCGGCCAATATCCTGTCGGCACGGCGGCAACTGGCTAGACAGTTGGGCACCTATCAACCCCACATGCTGGCCACCACGGAGCCTGGCCGATACCTGCTGGCGTTCCCGGACGACGCGCGCGGCCACGAGACAGTGGATTCACTGTTCGTGGCGCTCAAGCGCCACCAGGTGCCGCGCGAGAACGGCGACATGATCGATATGCCGGGCCGCGTGACGGTGGTGCGCCTGCCGCCGGGCGGGGGCGGCAGCGCCACGCTGATGACGTCCACGCTGATGGCGCTGGAGGCGCAGTCTGCCCCAGTGAACGCCAACCGCCCGCCGCGGCATGACCTGACAGACGACCTGCTCTACCGCTTGGCCGACATTGCCAGCCGCAGCGAGCGCGTGCGTACCTGGCTCAATGAGGGCCGCATCGTGCTGTACGCGCAGCAGATCGTGGCGGCGCGGGCCGACGAGGCGGATGCAAGGCAACTTGCTTTCGAGGTGCTCGCGCGCCTGCGCGACGATCAGGACCAACTCCTGCCACCCGGCGTGTTTCTGTCCATCGCGGCCGAACTGGGCATGATGGCGCAGATTGACAGGCAGGTCGTGGCTGCCGTGTTCGACTACTTCCGCAGCCGGCCCGAGCAGCTTGCCCGCGTGCGCAAGTGCGCCATCAACATGAGCTCGGCCAGCCTGGCGGACCCGGGCTTTGTAGGCTTTGTGAAGGCAGCGCTGGCGGACCGCGGTCTGTCGCCCCAACACTTCTGCTTCGAGATCACGGAGTCCCAGGCGATTGCCAGCCCGCAGCTCGCGCAGAGCACCGTGTCCCTGCTGCGTGCGGCCGGCTTTGCCGTGTCGATCGACGACTTCGGCACCGGCTTTGCCACCTACGACTATCTCAAGCGTTTCGCCGTGGACGAGATCAAGATCGACGGCTCGTTCATCACCGGTCTGACCAACCCCAACAGCACCCAGTACACCGTGACCAGCCTGGGGCTGGACGAGGAGATCATCGCCTCGATCGTGCGCATCGCCCACCGCTTGAACATCCGCACCGTGGCCGAGTGCGTGAGCGACGACGCCGTGCGCCGCCACGTGGCTGCGCTGGGTGTGGACTATGTGCAGGGCTGGTGCGTGGGGCGACCGATGCCGCTGGCCCAGATGTTCACCGAGAGCGCGCCCGCCTGATCACTGCGGCACGGGCAGCGCGGTGGTGTCCTTCACCCGCTCCAGCGCAAAGCTGCTCTTCACGTCCATCACCTCGGGCCGCGTCATCAGCCGCTCCATCACCAGATGGGTGAAGTGCTCCAGATCCCGGCAGTGCACGCGCAGCAGGTAATCCATCTCGCCGGTCATCGCCAGGCAGGTCACCACCTCCGGCCAGGTCTGCACGGCGGCGCGAAAGTTCTCCAGCGGCTTGGCGCCGCGCTTTTCCAGCTTCACGCTCACATAGGCGAGCAGCCCCAGGCCGAGCTTCTGCGGGTCCAGCAAGGCGACGTAGCGCTTGATGATGCCGGCCTCCTCCAGGCGCTTGATGCGCCGCAGGCAGGGGCTGGCCGAGAGGTTCACCCTCTCCGCGATCTGCTGGTAGGTGAGGTGCGCGTCGTCCTGCAGCAGGTCGAGAATCTGGCGGTCGATGCGGTCGAGCTCGATGGCGGACATGAAGATGCTCGCTGATTGAATTGCACGCAATTTTATTGCGCTCCAGATGGCCTCGAAGGCAAACAACGCACAACCATTGCGTGTTTGGAGGCGTACGATTTCGCCCATTCCGCAAGCCGCACGCAAGCCCTTGCTTCGTCTCTGTCATTGAGGTGCCCCATGTCTGCCAGCAAGCCCCTGTCGTCCTCCCCTCCCAAATTCACCCCCTGGGAGAACCCCATGGGCACCGCCGGTTTCGAGTTCATCGAATACGCGGCGCCGGACCCCGCCGCCATGGGCAAGCTCTTTGAGAGCATGGGCTTCAAGGCGATCGCCAGGCACCGCACCAAGAACGTGCTGCTGTACCGCCAGGGCGGCATCAACTTCATCGTCAACGCCGAGCCGGACTCCTTCGCCCAGCGCTTTGCCCGCCTGCACGGCCCCTCCATCTGCGCCATCGCCTTCCGCGTGCAGGACGCCGCCGCGGCCTTCAAGCGCGCCATCGAACTCGGTGCCTGGGGCTTTGATTCCAAGAGCGGGCCGATGGAGTTGAACATCCCGGCCATCAAGGGCATCGGCGACTCGCTGATCTACTTCGTGGACCGCTGGAAGGGCAAGGACGGCGCCGCTGCCGGCACGATCGGCGACATCGACATCTACGACGTCGACTTCGTCCCCCTGAACCCGGCCACGGCCCACGCGGACGTGAACCATAAGGGTGTGGGCCTGCAGTTCGTGGACCACCTCACCCACAACGTGCACCGCGGCCGCATGAAGGAATGGGCGGACTTCTACGAGCGCCTGTTCAACTTCCGCGAGATCCGCTACTTCGACATCGAGGGCCAGGTCACCGGCGTGAAGTCCAAGGCCATGACCAGCCCCTGCGGCAACATCCGCATCCCCATCAACGAGGAGGGCGGCGAGAAGGCCGGCCAGATCCAGGAATATCTGGATGACTACCACGGCGAGGGCATTCAGCACATCGCCCTGTCCAGCCACAACATCTACGAGACCGTGGAAGCGCTGCGCGCCAGCGGCGTGGTCTTCCTGGACACGCCGGACACCTATTACGAGCTGGTGGATAAGCGCCTGCCCGGCACCGGCGAGGACATCAGCCGCCTGCACAAGAACTTCATCCTGATGGACGGCGCCCCCGGCGGCGGCCGCCTGCTGCAGATCTTCACCAAGACCGTGATCGGCCCGATCTTCTTCGAGATCATCCAGCGCAAGGGCGACGAAGGCTTCGGCGAAGGCAACTTCAAGGCCCTGTTCGAATCGATCGAGCTGGATCAGATTCGTAGAGGTGTCGTCACAACTGCATAAAGGCCCCCTCCCCTGCCTGCAGGGGAGGGTTGGGGTGGGGTCATGTCGAACAAGCCGCGACTACGCGAGAACACGCAGGCATTCGCACGCACGCTGCGCAAGCAGCCGACAGATGCCGAGACCGCCCTGTGGTCCGGCCTTCGTGGCCGGCAGCTTGGGGTGAAGTTCCGGCGTCAGTTTCCCTTCGGGCCCTACGTACTGGACTTCGTGAGCCTCGAGGCGAAGCTGGTCGTCGAAGTGGACGGCGGACAGCATGCCGAGCGGATCGCCGAAGACCATGCCCGAACCACTCATTTGGCCCAACACGGTTTCCGCACTCTGCGCTACTGGAACGATGACGTCCTGACCAAGAGGTCTGAATGCCTCGAGGACATTCTTCGGCACCTGCAACCCCACCCTAGCCCTCCCCTGCCAGCAGGGGAGGGAACAGGAGCGAGATCATGAAGATCGACGACCTGCCCGCCGCCTACAGCTTTGGCGCCACCGACAACCCGCCGCGCGGCGACTATGCCAGTGCCCGGGCGGACTTCACCTGCGACCAGGACTGGGCCGCCTACACGCCGGAGATGCATGAGCGCTACCGCCGCCTGTACGCAGACCGCATCGCCAAGCTGCCGGGCCTGGCCTGCGACGAGTTCATGGAAGGCCTGACGCACATGGACTCGGCCGAGGCGATTCCGCGCTTCGAGCAGGTGAACGTGTCTTTGCGCCGCGCCACCGGCTGGGAGATCGCCGCGGTGCCCGGCATCATCCCGGAGACGGCCTTCTTCTCCCTGCTGGCGCAGCGGCGCTTTCCGGTCACGACCTGGCTGCGTGAGGAGCACGAGTTCAACTACATCGTGGAGCCAGATGTGTTCCACGACTTTTTCGGCCACGTGCCCCTGCTCTACAACCCGGTGTTTGCCGACTACATGCAGGCCTACGGCGAAGGCGGCCTGAAGGCGCAGGCCCTGGGCGGGTTGGAGTATCTGGCGCGCCTGTATTGGTACACGGTGGAATTCGGCCTCATCAACACGCCGGCCGGCCTGCGCATCTACGGCGCGGGCATCCTGTCCTCCGGCAGCGAGCCTGCGCACAGCCTGTTCTCGCCCAAGCCCAACCGTGTCGGCTTCGATCTGCTGCGCGTGATGGCGAGCAAGTACCGCATCGACGACTTTCAGGACACCTACTACGTCATCGACAGCTACAAGCAGCTCTTCGACGCCACGGCGCCGGACTTCACGCCCTACTACGAACAACTGCGCGGCATGCCGACTTATGCGGCCAACGAGGTGCTGGCGAGCGATCGGCTGTTTGCGGCCGCCACGAAATAGGTCAAATTCGGACTAATTTTTAGCTACCGATCAATTGGCCGATTTCCGCACAGATCATGCGGATCTCGGCAGATTGACACCATAAATATAAGTCAATTTCGGCCATAAATGAAGAAACAGGGCGCTCTGGCGCCCTGTTTTGCTTGTTGAGAGGCCCTCGTGCCCCTCAGCGCGCCTACGCCGCCTCGCGATACGCCGCGCCGAAGCCCTTGCCGAAGCCGACCCAGGGCCGCGGCTTGTACTGCGCCACGGCCTGGGCGATGGCCGCGATGTGCTCCGGCGTGGTGCCGCAGCAGCCGCCGGCGATGTTCAGGAAGCCCGCCTGCGCAAACTCGCCAACCAGGCGCGAGGTGTCGGCCGGGGTTTCGTCAAAGCCGGTGTCGCTCATCGGGTTGGGCAGGCCGGCGTTGGGGTAGCAGCTGATCGCGGTTTCGCCCGCCTTCTTGGCCAGCTCCTCGATATACGGGCGCATCAGCGCCGCGCCCAGGGCGCAGTTCAGGCCGATGGTGATCGGCTTGATGTGCCGCACGCTGGCCCAGAAGGCTTCCACCGTCTGGCCGGAGAGCACGCGGCCGGAGGCATCCGTCACGGTGCCGGAGATCATCACCGGCAGGCGCACGCCGTGGGTCTCGAAGTATTCATCGATGGCGAAGATCGCCGCCTTGGCGTTCAGGGTGTCGAAGATCGTCTCGACCAGGATGATGTCCACGCCGCCATCCACCAGCGCCTCGATCTGCTCGGTGTAGGCCGTCTTGAGCTCATCGAAGGTGATGTTGCGCGCACCGGGGTCGTTCACGTCCGGGCTGATGCTGGCCGTCTTGGGCTGCGGGCCGAGCGCGCCAGCGACGAAGCGCGGCTTCTCCGGCGTCGAATACTTGTCGCGCGCATCGCAGGCCAGCTTGGCGGCCGCCAGATTCAGCTCGCGCACGATGCCGGGGTAATGCTGCGGCAGCTCGTAATCGCCCTGGGCCACGCTGGTGGCGCCAAAGGTGTTGGTCTCGACGATGTCCGCACCCGCGGCGAAGTACTGCTCGTGGATTTCGCTGATGATTTCCGGCCGCGTGATGCAGAGCAGCTCGTTGTCGCCCTTGAGGTCCTTGGGGTGGTCGGTGAAGCGGTCGCCACGGAAGTCCGCCTCGGCCAGCTTGTAGCGCTGGATCATGGTGCCCATGGCGCCATCCAGGATCAGGATGCGCTCGCGCATGAGGGCTTGCAGTTGTTCGGTGCAGTCGGGCCGGGCCATGGGTGCTCTTTGGCGATGCTAGGAGGGGAAGCAAGTTTAGTTGGCTAGGATTTTGTCCGGTCACAGCCCGCCAATTTGCATGTACCGACCGAACCGCTCACCACAGTGGCAGGTACCCCAGAAGTGCCAGCACTCCACCTACGAAGAAGAGACCAGCTAAGAGGTGAGTAAGAAGCTTCACGTCCCACTGGTCGTCAGGATTCGCACGGCCGCTACCCAGAAAGACGGGGCGACCGGACAGCTGTCCGTCGACGTAATTGAGGACCATAAGCAACAACACGACGCCGCAAGCCCCATACAAGTCGAACGAGGCACCATGGAGACCGAAATACGTGATGGCGGTTGACAGTGCGCCAACGATTAGGGCGATGCGCGCAACGAAAACAAGTCTTGCGGGAAACATGCTTTAAGCCTGCAAAGTACGAGAGTGTGGGTCAACCGGCCCGCCGCAAACACCCGATGTAAACCCCAACCATTAAGCAGTTCGCCAAGCCCGCTGCACCACCAACGCCAGCACGCCGGCCACCACGCCCCAGAAGGCCGAGCCCACGCCCAAGATGCTCACGCCGGAGAGCGTGACCAGGAAAGTGATCAGCGCCGCCTCGCGGTCGGCCTCGTCCTTGAGCGCTGTCGCCAGCCCGGCACCAATCGTGCCCAGCAGCGCCAGCCCGGCAATCGCGGCAATGAAGGCCTTGGGGAAGGCGATCAGCAGCCCGGCGATCGCACCACCGAACAGGCCGAGCAGCGTGTAGAGCAGGCCGGACACCATGGCCGCCACGTACCGGCGCTTGGGATCTTCGTGCGCTTCCGGGCCCATGCAGATGGCCGCGGTGATGGCCGACAGGTTCAGTGCAAAGGCGCCGAAGGGTGCGAGGGCGAGGGTGGCGATGCCGGTGAGCGAGATGATCTTGCTGATCGGCATGTCGTAACCCGCTGCGCGGATGGCGGCCACGCCCGGCAGGTTCTGCGAGGCCATGGTCACGATGAACAAGGGCACGCCCAGGCTGATGATGACCGCCAGATCGAAGACCGGCATGGTGAACACCGGCAGGGCGAGCGACCAGGTCACGCTCTCCATGCGCATCTGCCCGGCCGCCACGCACCACAGCACACCGACCACGAGCACCGCCATGACCGCGTAGCGCGGCGCAAGGCGGCGGCCGAGCAGGTAGGTGATGAGCATGGCGGCCACCATGCCCAGCGCCGTGCCCGCTGCCGTGAAGGCCTGCAGACCAAAGCGCGCCAGCACGCCGGCCAGCAGCGCTGCTGCCAGCGCCATGGGCAGGCGGTTCATCACCCGCTCAAACCAGCCCGTGGCGCCAGACAGCAGGATCATCGCGCCGCAGAAGATGAAGGCGCCGGTGGCCTGCGCCATGTTGAATCCCCCGCTGCCTGCGGCGCCCACGGCACCGGCCGCCAGCACGGCCGCGCCAGGCGTGGACCAGGCCACCATCACCGGCTGGCGTAGCCACCAGGCCGGCAAGAGGCTGCACAGCCCCATGCCGAGGCCCAGCGCCCACATCCAGGAGGTGAGCTGCGCCTGCGTCGCCCCAAGCGCCGTGGCGGCCTGAAAGACGATGGCCACCGAACTGGTGAAGCCCACCAGCACGGCCACGAAACCGGCGGTGGCCGCAGAGAGCGAAAAGTCCCGCAGCAATGAACGGCCTGCGCCGGCGTCTTGCGCGGGTGCGGATGCGGGTTGAGGTGCGCTCACAGCGTTGTTTCGGTCAATGAGTAGGAATGGGTCGGCCGGGGCAGCCGACGTCTGCGTAGCCGGGCAACTCGCGCACTCTAGCGGTCGCAAGGCGGGCGGCAGACCGTGCGGGTGAGCTGACCGGCGCAGTGCTGTCTATCGACCGGTACACGGCCCGGATCAAGGCGAGGTCCCGGTGGAGGTGGCTCGACTCGGCACGACTGTGGTCACGCGCAACATCACGGAGCGGCTTCGCAGCGGGCTGGCCCGAACGAGCCGGGCTGACTGATTGGCGGCCGCAGCCCCGGCGCTAGGCTGTGACACCGGCTTTCGGCGTACGCGGGCTTGCGCACTCTGCCCGTGCTGCCGCAAGCAAGGCCTTGCGATGCGCCGCACTGGCCACCGGCCAGCGCACGAAGGTGCCGCGCTGCTTGAGGTCGGCAAACAGGCCCGACGGGTCTTCATGAAAGTGCATGAAGGCGCCACCGCCGCGATAGAAGATGCCGGGCTTGCGTTCAGTGAGCCCAGGCAGGTTGCGCAGCTGGGCGAGCAAGGGGGCGAGGGCAGCAAGTGCCTCGGCCCCGGCGTGCTTCATCGCCCGAACCCAGCCGCTCAGCTCTTGACTTCGACGCGGCGGTTCTTGGCGCGGCCTTCGGCCGTCGCGTTGTCACCCGCTGGCTGATCCGCGCCGAAGGACTCGACCTTGATCGCGTCCGCTTTGGCGCCCAGACTCACCAGGCGCTGCTTCACGGCCTCCGCCCGGGCCTGCGCCAGGCGCTTGTTGGTCTCTGCATCACCCGTGTTGTCGGTGTGGCCGCTCACAGTGAGGCTGTAGCCGGCCTGCTGCGAGGCTTGCGCCAGCGCACGCAGAGCGTCGCGCTGCGCTGCGGCCATCGCGGGCGTGGCAGATCCGGTGGCGAAGTTCACGGTCACCGGGCTGGTGACGATGGGCGTGCCGGCCTGCGGCGTCATCTTGCTGCCGGCGGCGGGCGCGGCCGGCTTGGCGGCAGGTGCTGCGGCTACCGGAGCCGGGGCAGGCGCTGCGGCAACCGGCGCGGGAGCCGGAACGGCTGCCGTGGGGGCTGGGGTGGCTGCGGGCGCGGCGGCCGGCGCTGCAGCCACGGCGGTGGCCGGCGCATCGATCCACTTGAACTGGATGGCATCGAAACGCTCGCCCGGCGCGTTGGTCAGCTGCGGCGCGCTCACGAGCTTGATGCGTTCATTGGGCAGCTTGTCCATGAACAGGATGCTGGCCGTCTCGGCGCGGGCCATGCCGAGATCCGGTGTGCTGGCCGGCTTCTCGTTGGCATAGGCCATGCCGGTGATCTGCAGCACCTGGCCGGGCTTGCCTTCGGCGAGCAGCGCAGTGACCTTGGCGTCAAAGTCCGGGCGGGTGAGCGCCACGGTCTCATTCGTCATGAATTCCACGCCGCTGGGCTGCGCAGTGGCTGCGGCAGGCGCGGCAGCCGGCGCTGCGGGCTGGGCGGGGGCGGTCTGCTTTTCGCCGCAGGCCACGAGCAGGGTGGCGGCCACGGCAAGTGCCAGCGGGCGAAGGGCAAGGGGAGCAGCGGCACGAATCTGGGCAGACGCCATGGTGGTTCCTCCGGCAGCGGCCGCCTCTTGGGGCAGCCTGTCTAGATGGACTTCAGGTGGGTTCGGCCTGCCCCAGAGCGTGCGGGGCAGACGGCGGCAAGGTTAGTCCCGCATCACGCGCCTGCCCACCCCGGCGCGGGTGCCGCACCGCAGCCGCACGCCAAGCTCACTGCTTTGCGGTAGGCGCTGCCGCGCTCGCGGCAGCCTGCGGCTGCGCAAGCCCCCATTGAGAGAGCATGAAGGTGAACACGCGCGCCCGTTCACGCAGGGCATCGAAGCGCCCGGACGCCCCGCCGTGGCCCACACCCAAGTTGATGTTGAACAGCAGCGGCGTGTTGTCGGTCTTCAGCGTGCGCAGCCGCGCGGCGTACTTGGCCGGCTCCCAGTAGGGCACCTGGCTGTCGTTGAAGCCGGTGCGCAGGTAGATGGCCGGGTAGGCGCCGCGCCTGAGGTTGTCGTAGGGGCTGTAGGCGCGCATCACCTTGTAGTCCTCCGGGTTCTTGGGGTTGCCCCACTCGATGAACTCGCCGGTGGTGAGCGGCAGGGTCTCATCCAGCATGGTGTTGATCACGTCCACGAAGGGCACCTCGCTCACCACGGCCTTGAACAGATCGGGCCGCAGATTGGTGACCGCGCCCATCAGCAGGCCGCCGGCGCTGCCGCCATTGATGATGAGCTGCGCGGGTTCGGTGTAGCCCTGGGCAATCAGGGTTTCGGCGCTGGCGATGAAATCCGTGAAGGTGTTCATCTTCTTGCCGAGCTTGCCGTCCAGATACCACTGCCGGCCTAGGTCACCGCCGCCGCGGATGTGGGCGATGGCAAAGATCACGCCGCGATCCAGCAGTGACACGCGAGACAGTGAAAAGCCGGGATCGCTCGGGAAGCCATAGCTGCCGTAGCCGTAGAGCAGCAGCGGCTGCGGGCCGGTCTTGCGCAGGTCCGTGCGCCAGATCAGCGAGATCGGCACTTCGGTGCCATCCTTGGCGCGAGCCATGATCTGGCGCTCGGTATAGCGCTTGGGGTCGTAGCCGCCCAACACCGGCTGCACCTTGCGCAGTTCGCGCTTCTTGCTGGCCATGTCATAGTCGAACACCGAAGCCGGCGTGGCCAGCGAGGTGTAGGCAAAGCGGTAGGTACTTGTGTCGTACTCGCTGTTGTCCATGCCGCGGGCGCTGTAGACGGCGGCATCCATGGCGATGTAGTGCGAACGATTGGCGTCGAAGCCCTTGGCCAGATCGAACACGCGCAGCTTCTGCGCGCCACGGTCGCGCTCACGCAGCACCATGAAGTTGCGGAACAGGTCGGCGGACTCGAGCATCACGTCTTTGCGATGAGCGATCAGCTCCGTCCAGGCGGCGGTCTCGGTGTTCTTCGCTGCCACCGGGACGCGTACCAGCCGGTTGTTCGGACCGGTGTCGTTGGCCAGCAGATAGAAGTCACCGCCACGGGCACCAGCGTGGTGCGAGAGATAGACCTCGCGGCCGGTCTTGCGCTGCACGATGCGGCGCAGGGCGTTGCCGGGCTTGCGCGCGTCGATCACACGGACGTCACTGGTGTCCTTGCTGCGCGAGGTCAGCACGATCCAATCACCCGAGCGGGTGCGGCCCAAGTCCAGATCAAACATCTCGTCCTTTTCTTCGGCGATCAGGGTGTCCTTGGCCTTGCTGCCCAGTACGTGCTTCCAGAGCCGATAGGTGCGCTTGGCCGCGTCCACGGTCGTGTAGTAGAGCGTGCGGCTGTCGGCGGCCCAGGCAATCTCGGAAATGTCCTTGATGGACTTGTCCAGATACTTGCCGGTCTGCAAATCCTTGATGTGCAGGGTGTAGTCGCGGCCGCCGGTTTCGTCGGTGGTGTAGGCCAGCAGACGGCTGTTGTCCGACACATCGAAAGCGCCCAGCGCGAGGAACTTCTTGCCCTCGGCGAGCTTGTTCAGATCCAGCAGCACTTCCTCGGGCGCGTCCACGCTGCCCTTGCGGCGCGTGAGGATGGGGTATTGCTTGCCCTCTTCGGTGCGGGTCACGTACCAGTAGCCGCGCTCCAGACGCGGCACGGCCTGGTCACGCTGCTGGACCCGGCCGAGGATTTCCTTGTAAAGGGACTCCTCGAAAGCCGCATAGGGCGCGAAGTAGCGATCAGCCCAGGCGTTCTCTGCCTTCAGATGCTCGATGACCTCGGGGTTGTTTCTTTCGCGCAACCAGAAGAACTCGTCGATCCGCTTGTCGCCATGGACGGTGACGTCCTTGGGCTTCTGAGCCGCCATGGGCGGGCGGGCAGCATCGGTCGTGGCAACCGTCTGCGCACCGAGCGGCGCGATCAGTGCGCAGAGAACAGCGATAAGTAGAGGGCGCTTCATGGGCTTCCTTGGGTGGGGATGCATGAGGTACCCCGCCGGGTATGCGGGGCAGCCCCGCATCATGGCACGCGCAAGACACCCTCATCAGGGAAGTCCCGCACTGGAATGCACTACAGAGCAAACTGTTTGCAGCAGTGCAACACGACCGCTAACATGGATTGGAAGTGTCTTCAAGAGCAGCGGTACGGTCTGGCTTATCCGGCCAATCCGGTTTCCGGCTTGAAGATGCGTTGCGCAAGGCGCCCGGTCAGGCAAGAGATTCATCCCGCAACAGCCCAGACTCCCAAGCGTGTGCATCAACCCGCGGCCGCAAACTCCCCTTATGACGTTTACGGGGCCGCACAACGTCCTCCGTTAGTCAGTTAGAGATAGAGAAAGAGAAAGGCAAACGCAATGCCGACCGGTGTAGTCAAGTGGTTCAACGAGTCCAAGGGCTTTGGCTTCGTCACCCCCGATGAGGGCGGCAACGACATCTTTGCCCACTTCTCCGACATTCAGGGTGGCGGCTTCCGCACCCTGCGCGAAGGCCAGCGCATCGAGTACGACCTGAAGGACGGCCCCAAGGGCCCGCAGGCTGCCAATATCCGCTCGCTGGATCCCGTGCCTGAGGGTGGTGGTGGTGGCGCACGGCCCTTCGGCGATCGCCCGCCGCGCCAGTTTGGTGACCGCCCCCCGCGCCCCTGGGGTGATCGTCCGCCCCGTGAAGGTGGTGGCGGCGGTGGTTTTGGCGATCGTCCCCCACGCCCTTGGGGTGATCGCCCGCCCCGCGAAGGTGGTGGTGGTGGCGGCGGCTTCGGTGACCGCCCCCCGCGTCAGTTCGGTGACCGTCCTCCCCGCCCGTTTGGTGATCGTCCGCCCCGCCGCGAAGGCGGATTTGGCGGCGGCGGTGGTGGTGGCGAAGGCGGTGGCGGTGGCTTCGGTGATCGCCCGCCCCGGACGCCTTGGGGCGCTCCGCTGCGTGGCGAGGGTGGTGGCGGTGGCGGCTTTGGTGCGCCCCCGGGTGGTGCGCCGGCGGACCGCAAGCCGCGCCGCTTCAACGAGCGCCCGCGCAAGGACTACCGCGATCGTTCAGGCGACGACGAGGAGTGATCTCAGCCTGAGCCGGTTCTGCCGGCCCGAAGCGTCGGATCGAGTTGCACTGTCTCAGTAAGAAAAACGCCCGCAGACGCGGGCGTTTTTCTTTGGGCTTTGCGGCGTGCGCAGCGCTCAGACGCGCTTGCGGGGCCGGGCCGGCGCGGCGGACGCACCGGCCGCCAAGGCCACGTCGCGCGTAGCAACGGGCGGAAGACGCGCAATCATGCGCAGCACGTCCTGGATCCCCGCGGTGCCAGTCTTGGTGCAAAGCGCCTTGACGTGCGTGCGGACGGTGGATTCGGCCACCTGTTCGCGCTCCGCGATGTCCTTCGGCCGGAAGCCGGCGCACAGCGCGTCGAGTACACGCGCCTCGGTCGGCGTGAGGCCGAAGTGGCGGGCAAACATGACAATTTCGGGGCGGCTGGCGATGTCGGTGCGACCAGACACCAGCGCAACGGCGTAGGGTTCACCGCTGTTGGAGCGAGCTGCCAGCGGCAAGACGGCAACGGTCGTGGGTTCGCCTTGCGTCGGCAGCACGATCAGGCTGCGCTTGCCCAAGCGGGCAGCTTTCAGCGCGTAATCGAGGCGATCATTCACAGCCTGCTGGTACAGGCGTAGGGTGCCGCCCTGCAGATCGATCACGCCGGGGACGAGCAGTTCCTTGTGGGCGCGGGAGTTTGAAAACAGCGCGTGGCCATCGAGTGTGACGATCAGGATGGCGCAGTCCACCAGTTCTAGCAGGGCCGCAAGCGATTCAAACGCCTGCGGCAGCGCGGCCGGTGCCTGGGCTTCTGCCGCGCGAGCGGGAGCACTGAACGCCGCGCCCAGCGCATTGCCGAGGGCGCTCAGATCGACGCCACCACTTGCGGAGCCCGTTGCCGGGCCGGTATTCAGATTCGTGAGCATGTCCATCCCCAACGCTCGGCAAGTTCACCAGACCGGACGATCACCCCCTGCGGTGTTACATCCTGTTGCCGAGTGTGAAGCGTAACGAACCTTGCACTGTTCATCCAGACCCGAAACTGAATTTCGCCTCCACACAACAGACCCGCGGACAGACGGCGGAGAAGTTCCGCCGCGCGGTGACTTGAAGCGCATCTACGGGTCTTAGCGTCGACGAACCGTCAACGCCTGAGGGTTGGCGAGCCCGGTGGGCTGGCCGGCAGCAAAGGCCGCCACATGGGCGAAGGCCTCACTGAAATAGTGCTCATAGTGCGTGAGCTCCACGTAGCCCAGGTGCGGCGTGCACAAGGCGTTCTCCAGACGCAGCAGCGGGTGTCCCTGAAGAATCGGTTCCGATTCGAACACGTCAACTGCTGCAAATCCGGGCCGCCCGCGGTTCAGCGCGCCAACCAGTGCATCGGCGGCGACCAGTTCCGCGCGTGCTGTGTTGACCAGAAGCGCGTCCGGTTTCATCAGCTGGAGGTCAGCCGCACTCACGATGCCTCGCGTTTCGTCGTTCAGGCGCAGGTGCAGGCACAGGACGTCGCTGTCGCTGAACAGCGCCTCTCTGGCGGCCGCCACCTCGAAGCCTGCTGAACGCGCCCGCTCGAGCGAGCCCTCGCGGCCCCAGATCAGCACGCGCATCCCGAAGGCTTGACCGAATTGCGCCACTCGCTGACCGATCCGGCCGAAGCCCCA
Source organism: beta proteobacterium AAP99 (assembly GCA_001295775.1). GTDB lineage: Bacteria > Pseudomonadota > Gammaproteobacteria > Burkholderiales > Burkholderiaceae_C > Piscinibacterium. The sequence continues at coordinate 93,897 of LJIA01000018.1, read as the reverse complement.
GATCCCCAAGGTGCTGCCTGCCAGACGGCGTCCGAGGCCGAAGTTGGCGGGCATGCTGTGGGACTTCAGGCCACTTTGCTGCCACGCACCATGCTTGAGCGCCGTGGCGTATTGCGGGATCCGACGCATCGCAGCCATCAGCAGCGCCCAGGTGAATTCCGCAGCGGCAACTGCATCGCTCGTGCCTTCGGCCACGGCGATGCCACGCTTCGTACAGGCTTCGAGATCGACGTGCGCCCCCAGCCTGCCCGTCTGAACGATCAGGCGCAGGTTCGGCAGCTTCTCGATCAGTTGCTGCGTGATGGCAGTGCGCTCGCGGATGAGCACCAGCCCCTCGGTATCGCGCAGCCGCACCGATAACTGACCGATACCCTTCACCGTGTTGTTGAAGACCTTGACTTCGTGGCCGGCCAGCAGGCTGAAGCAGTTCAGCTTGCGAACGGCGTCCTGGTAGTCATCGAGGATGGCGATCTTCATGGCGCGAGGCGTGGTGCGGTGCGGAATCGTCGGCGGCGTGTCGGACCGCCGCCTCGATTACCACTACTTTCGTCAATGTAGTTACAAGCGCCGATGTAAGGGCTGCGTGCTACAGTTTTCACTTCAGATCACGCCGCACCTGTGCAGGCGTTGTCCAAGCCGGACATCGGGCAGACCCCGATTCCGTCCAGCGCCCGAGACGGGCCGCTCAAGCACCCAAAAACGATTGGCAAGCCCGCCAGCAAGGCCGCTCAGACGCGGCCGCCTTCGACGGACTGGCGAGCTTACCAATCGTTTTTTCTTATCCAAGAGGTCTGCATGAACGCCGTTTTGAAACCCGCTGTAAGCGCGCCCGACTGGGTTCGCCACGCCAAGCTGATCGAGTGGGTTCACTCGATCGCAGCCCACACGCAACCTGACCGCATCTACTGGTGCGACGGCAGCCAGTCTGAGTATGACCGGTTGTGCGGCGAACTGGTCGCCGCAGGCACGATGCGCAAGCTCAACGACGCCAAGCGTCCGAACAGCTACCTGGCGTGGAGCGACCCCAGCGATGTGGCGCGCGTGGAAGACCGCACCTTCATCTGCAGCGAGAACAAGGAAGACGCCGGCCCGACCAACAATTGGATGGCCCCCACCGAGATGCGCGCCACGCTGGACGGCCTGTTCGCCGGCTGCATGCGGGGCCGCACGATGTACGTGGTGCCCTTTTCGATGGGTCCGCTGGGCTCGCCGATCGCGCACATCGGCGTCGAACTCTCCGACAGCCCCTATGTGGCGGTGAACATGCGCATCATGACGCGCATGGGCCGAGCCGTGTACGACGTGCTGGGCGCCGATGGCGAATTCGTGCCTTGCGTGCACACCGTCGGCAAGCCGCTGGCTGCGGGCGATAAGGACGTCCCCTGGCCCTGCAATCCGACCAAGTACATCGTCCACTTTCCCGAGACCCGGGAAATCTGGAGCTACGGCTCGGGCTACGGTGGCAATGCGCTGCTTGGCAAGAAGTGCTTTGCGCTGCGGATTGCTTCCACCATGGGCCGGCAAGCCGCCCAACGGCCCTCCGGTAGCCCGGGCTGGCTGGCCGAGCACATGCTCGTCCTCGGGGTGACCTCGCCCACCGGCAAGAAGTACCACGTGGCTGCCGCCTTCCCCTCGGCCTGTGGCAAGACCAACTTCGCCATGCTGATTCCGCCCGCCGGTTTCGAGGGCTGGAAGGTCACGACCATCGGTGACGACATTGCCTGGATCAAGCCGGGTGCAGATGGCCGCCTCTACGCCATCAACCCGGAAGCCGGCTACTTCGGCGTGGCGCCGGGCACCAATACCCTGACCAACCCGAACTGCATGGCCAGCCTGCAGCGTGACGTGATCTTCACCAACGTCGCGCTCACCGACGACGGCGACGTCTGGTGGGAGGGTATGGAGAAGGAGACGGGCGGCGCGCCCGCACACCTGATCGACTGGCAGGGCAAGGACTGGACGCCCGAAGACGGCAAGGCCGGCCGCAAGGCTGCACATCCCAACGCACGCTTCACTGTGGCTGCGACCAACAACCCGGCGCTGGATGCGCAGTGGGATGACCCCGCCGGCGTGCCGATCGATGCCTTCATCTTCGGCGGCCGCCGCTCCACGGTCGTGCCGCTGGTGACCGAGGCGCGCAACTGGGTCGAAGGCGTCTACATGGCCGCCACCATGGGCAGCGAGACCACTGCAGCGCAAGCCGGCGCCACCGGCGTGGTGCGCCGCGATCCCTTCGCCATGCTGCCCTTTGCCGGCTACAACATGGCCGACTACTTCCAGCACTGGCTGAATCTCGGCGAAAGGCTCCAGGCCTCCGGCGCCAAGCTGCCCAAGATCTTCACCACCAACTGGTTCCGTAAGGGCACGGAAGGTGAGATGAGCGGCAAGTTCATCTGGCCGGGCTACGGCGAGAACATGCGCGTGCTCAAGTGGATGATCGACCGCATCGAAGGTACCGGCGGCGGCAGCGAGCACGTGTTCGGCATCTCGCCACGCTATGAAGACCTGAACTGGACCGGCTTGCCCTTCAGCGCGCAGGATTTCGACAAGGTCACCTCGATCGATCGCGCCGCTTGGCAAGCCGAGCTGAAGCTGCACGAGGAACTCTTTGCGCAACTTGCACACAGGCTGCCCGCGCAATTGCCTGAAGTGAAGGCACAGATCGAGGCACGATTGGCGGTCTGATGGCCGCGTGATCACGGTCTGGTTGTGCAGATCGTGATCACAACGCAAACGGCGCACCGGCCTGATCGATGCGCCGTTTTGTTTTTTGCGGACTATCGCTCGGGCTGTGCGCCCGTAGCATCGGCGGGCCGGAACGCGATCGGCCCGGCCAGTTCGGGCTTGCAGCCCACAGAACTCGCGTAGTAGGCGCGAATGCGCAGCAGGTCCTGATCCGCGTCGCCCGTGAGGCCGATGAACTGCGTGACCCGCACTTCCTTGCGCGAGAAGTCCAGCGCTGCCAGACCCAGCGGCACGCCCGCGGCCATCGCCAGGTGATAGAAGCCGCTCTTCCAGAAGGGCTTGAGGCTGCGCGTCCCCTCCGGTGCCAACGCCAGCCAGAAGAAGGGGCTGGCTTTCATCTGCTGTGCGGTGCTTGCGATCAGACCCTGTGAGGCTGCGCGATTGACAGGCACCCCGCCCCACCAGCGCATCAAGGGCCCGAGGGTGTAGCGCGTGAGCGGATGCACGAACAGCGTGTCCTTGCCCCACCAGCGCACCGGAAAGCCGATGGCCCACTTGGCCAGGATGCCCACCAGAAAGTCCCAGTTGCTGGTGTGCGGATAAACGATGAACACGCCATGCGGGCCAGGCACCCCATCGAAGTACACGCGCCAGCCGAACAGGCGAAGCAGCGCACGCGCCAGGCGCGAGCCGCGAAACCGGATGCGCGGCACATCAGCCAGCGCACCGTCGACTGCGGTGACAGGTAGATGGGGGACTTCGGAGACCTTCGGAACGGCAGGCGCCGGAAGCAGGGCGGGCATGGACAGCGGGTGGGGGCGATGGATGATGGGTGCGCTTGAGCGCAACTTCGAATGGTTTCAGCTGCCGGCCGGGTGCAACAAGGCGTGAACTGCAGCATCCGCACCATAGCGGTGGCGACGAATCTGCACACGCTGCATCGCCGCAATCCGCGCGCCGTACACTCGATCACATGCTGGCCGATTCAAGCACCCAACCCGCGCACGCGCCCGGGGCAAGCAATGACCCGCTGGTCCTGCGCGAGGCACGCGCGGACGACATGCCCGCCGTGCTGGCGATCTACAACGCCGAGGTGCGCACCAGCACCTCGACCTACCAGTACGCCGAGCGCACCCTGGACGAGCAGTTGGCGCTGCTGAGCTCCAAGCACACCGCCGGCGACCCCTTTGTGCTGGCCGAACTGGCCGACGGCTCGGTAGGCGGCTACGCCACCTACGGGCCTTTCCGCCCCCGCGAAGGCTGGCGCTTCACGGTGGAGCACTCCGTGTATCTGCGCGAAGACTGCCGCGGCAAGGGTATCGCCCGGCCGCTGATGCGCCACATCATGGGCCATGCCAAGGCCCGCGGCTTTCACAGCATGGTGGGCGTGGTGGATGCAAGCAATGCCGCTTCGATCCGCATGCACCAGGCCATGGGCTTCGAGGTGGCCGGCGTGATGCGCGAAGGCGGCTACAAGTTCGACCGCTGGCTCGACTGCGCCTTTCTGCAGGCTCTCCTATGAACAGCAGCACACTGGACCCCAAGAACCCGGCGCAGCCCGGCAGCACCACGGACCCCTGCGCGGTGTCCACCACGCAGCTGCACCGCAACGAGGCGCTGATCAAGCGCTTCTACTGCGCCTTCTCGCGGCGCGACGCCGCGACGATGGCCGCCTGCTACGCGCCGGATGCGGTCTTTCGCGACCCGGCCTTCGAGCTGCGCGGCGAGCGCATCGGCCAGATGTGGAGCATGCTGACCTCGCAGGCCGGGCCGGACTTCAAGATCGAGTTCGAGCGCGTGCAGGCTGACGAGCAGCAGGGCCGCGCTCACTGGGAGGCGGACTACACCTTCTCGATCAGCGGTCGGCCGGTGCACAACATCATCGAAGCGCGCTTCACCTTCGAGAATGGCCTGATCAAGACCCACGTCGATGACTTCAACTTCTGGCGCTGGAGCCAACAGGCCCTCGGCTTGCCCGGCCTGCTGCTGGGCTGGACGCCGATCCTGCAGAACAAGGTGCGCGAGCAGGCTGCCAAGCGGCTGGAACGTTTTGCGGCGCGAAAATCTGCCTAGATCAACGGCCGATTTTCGTCTTTTTTCGAATTAATAATAGCGACTTTCCGCTTTCCAGCCGCCAATCTTGGCCGATTTCCGTGCACTGCAAATTGCGGCCGAAATTGAATTAACCGAGCGCTGGCGCGACTCTTCAGGCACCTACACCGCGCGTGGCTTGACCCGCCGGGCCGCGTGCTTGGCATGGATGCGCGCCACATCCACGTCACTGTCAAAGGCCAGCGCCACGCCCATGCGGCGCTTGGCAAAACTCTCCGGCTTGCCGAACAGGCGCAACTCTGAATTCGGCACGCGCAGCGCCTGCTCCACGCCCTCGAACACGATGCCCGCGGCCTCCACGCCGCCGTAGATCACGGCGCTGGCCCCCGGGCTCTTGAGCGCCGTGTTCACCGGCAGGCCGAGGATCGCGCGGGCGTGCAGTTCGAACTCGTTTTGCCACTGGGTGATCATCGTGACCATGCCGGTGTCGTGCGGGCGCGGGCTGACCTCGCTGAACCAGACCTGGTCGCCCTTGACGAACAGCTCCACGCCGTACAGCCCAAGGCCCGCGGGCTGACCGTCAGCGCCGGTGCCCAGGTCATCCGTGATCCGCTTTGCAATCTCGCGTGCCGCCGCGAGCGCACGCGCGCTCATCTCGTGGGGCTGCCAGCTCTCGACATAATCGCCGCTGACCTGGATGTGGCCGATCGGCTCGCAGAAATGCGTCTGCACCTGGCCGTCCTCGCCCAGGGCGCGCACCGTGAGCTGCGTGATCTCGTAGTCGAAATCGATGAAGCCTTCGACGATCACGCGCCCGGCATTCACGCGGCCACCCGCCATGGCGTACTCCCACGCGGGCTTCACATCATCCGGGCCGTCGATCTTGCTCTGCCCCTTGCCGGATGAGCTCATCACCGGCTTGACGATGCAGGGGTAGCCGATGGCGCGCTGGCCGTCGGTGCCGTCGATGGCGGCCTGGAGCTGCTCGAGGGAATCCGCAAATCGATAGGGCGAGGTCGGCAGACCAAGCGTCTCGGCCGCCAGGCGGCGGATGCCTTCGCGGTCCATCGTGAGCCGCGCAGCGCGCGCGGTGGGCACCACACGCACCATCCCGGCGGCTTCGAGTTCCTGCAGCACCGGCGTGGCAATGGCTTCGATCTCGGGCACGACGAGCATCGGCTTCTCGCGCAGGATGAGTTCACGCAGCGCGTCCGGATCGCTCATGGCGATGGTGTGGGCATGATGCGCCACCTGATGGCCCGGCGCGTTGTCATAGCGATCCACGGCGATCGTCTCGACGCCCAGGCGCTGCAGCGCGATCAGCACTTCCTTGCCCAGCTCACCTGCGCCCAGCAGCATCACCCGCGTGGCGTTGGGCGAGAGCGGCGTACCCAATGTGGTCATGCGTGTCCCCTTGTGTTTGGCGGCCGAACGCTGCGGCCCATCCTGTCTTTTCGGCCGCTCACGCGGCGCGCTTGAACGTGGCCAGCCAGGCGCCCGCCAGAATGAACAGGCTGCCGAAGAAACGATTGATCCAGGCGGTCTGACGCGGCGAATTCATGACCGCCAGCACGCGCGCGGCCAGCGCGGTGTACACGCCCATCACCACGAGGTCTGTGAAGCCCAGCGTCAGCGCGATGATCAGATACTGCGGCACCAGCGGTGCATGCAGGTCAAGGAACTGCGGCATCACCGCCAGCAGAAACACGGTGCCCTTGGGGTTCATCGCATTGACGACGAACCCCTTGAACACCAGAGAGCGCCGCGTCGTGGTGCCGCCCTGCTCGACCTGAATCGCACCACCCGAGGGGTGGAAGGAATCCTTCCAGGCACGCAGACCCAGATACACCAGGTAGGCCACCCCCAGCCACTTCACGATCAGAAAGGCCGTGCTGGAAGCCGCAATCAGTGCGCCCAGCCCCACGGCGACCAGCAACACCTGCAGCCAGATCCCCGCGATCAGGCCCGCCGTCGTCCAGTAGCCACGGCGAAAGCCGTAGGCTGCGCCGCTGCTCATCGCCGCCACGGCGCCGGCCCCCGGCGAGATGCTGATTGCCCAGGAGGCGGCAAAGAAGGCGAGCCAGGTCGTCCACTGCATGATTCAAGTTCTTCCGTAAGGACCGGGATCGAGGCTAGCCGAAGCCCGCAGCCGGCGGAACGGCTGCGGCAGGACGCCCGCGCAAGCGTCAACCAGCGCGGCGGCCGCGCCAGGCTTCGCGCACCTCGTCCACGTCGGCCTGGAGCTTCACGAACACCTCCGAACCGCGCGACTGCTGCAGCGGCAGACCCACTGCACCGCGGCTGGCGCCCACGTACAGCACCGTGCCCGCACTCTGGCGCCAGCCGTAGGTGAGCGACTGAGCGCTGCTGCGCGAGCGGTCCGCCAGCACATTGAGCGCCGGCTGGGCCTTGCGGTCGAAGCTCGTGTGCTGGAGGATCAGGCGCAGGGTCTGGCGCGGCGCAAGATGCACGATCGACAACAGGCGCGCAGCGGTCTCGGTGTAGGTGCGTTCACCGTCATTGCGCAGCACGAGCTGATCCACCCGCGGCTCCAGCTCCAGGCGTGCAAACGGACGCAGGCGCATGTAGACATACCAGCGCAAGCCGGGCCGCACGCGGTTGGCCGTCACATCGGCCAGCTCGCCGGCGTCGATCGAGCCTTCAAGCAGCGGCATCCAGCGCGCCGGTGTGGTCATGGCCCAGATGTGCCCGAATCGCTCGGTCAGCACCGGCGCGCCCGGCGCCACCCGCTGCTTGGTGGCGGGTTCGTACTCGATGTTGATCTCGGTGTTGCGCGCCGCCGTCATGTAGATGCCGGGGAACCAGTACTGGGACACCATCTCGCCGGAGTCGAGCGCCTCGGTCCGGCCGGCGTTCACGAACACCGACACCTTGTTGAAGGGTCCGACGCGCTGCCACTCGTAGTTCTGGTTCGCGTCGATCTTGCGCACGCCAGACTGGGCCACGAAGCCCGCGTCATTGCGGAAGTCCGCGCTCGTGCGCTGCACCGTCAGGCCGGTCTCGGTGCGGTCGGTCCTGCCATAGAGACTTGCATAGAGCTTGCTGCCGGTTTCCGCTCGGGCGGCGTCCAACGCGCCGCTTGAGTCCGCCAATGCGGTAGTGCGCGAGCCCATCCACTGGGCCTTGACGCGCCAGTTGGGCGTGAGGCTCCAGGTGCTGTCGGTACCGACCACGGCGTTTTCGCCTCGGCCGTCTTCGTAACGGCGGTCAATCGCAATCGCCCCGAGACTCAGCGGGCCAAAGTCACTGCGCACCCGGCTCATGAGTGTGGAGTTGCCAGGCTGAAGTGCGGCGCTGGTGCCATAGGCACCAGGCAGCAGGGTGAGGCCGCCGCCCTTGTCCTTGGCCAGCAATGCGGTGCCGGCCACTGCGTCACTGCGCCAGCTGGCGCGTAAGCCCCAGCGCGGATCATTCACGCTGCGCGTGTAAAGCGCGTCGGTCGGGCTGGCCAAAAGATCGCTCGATTCGAGGAAGAAGGGCCGCTTCTCGGACAGGAACAGCGCAAAACGCGTATTGCGCGAGAGCTGCGGCACATCCAACTCGACCTGCGAGAAATCCGGGTTCAGCGTGGCGTCCACCACCAGCTCCGTGCGGAGGCGCCATTTCACGTCGAGCGATGGCTTGGCTTCGCTATCCGTACGCGTCGGTCCGCCCGCCGGTTCGTCCTCAGTACGACGTATGGTCACGGTCGGGCGCACGCTGAGGAAGGCATGATCCTGCGGCGGCGCAAAGCCTTCGAGCGGCTGCATCGCGTCGATGAAGGACAGTGCTTCGCGTGGCAGCGGCACGGAGAGCACGAGCGTGAACTGCTCGCGCGGAATCCGCCGGCCGACCTGGATGCGCCACTGTGCCTTGGCATCGGCCGTATAGCGCAGCGACGAGTAGGGGATGCGGAACTCCGCCACCCAACCGCCTTCGCGCGCCAAGGGCGCGGTCACGACATCGAAGTCGTAGTCGGGTGCAAAGGATTCGTTGTCGTTGTCTGCTGTGTGGATGCCATCCGCAGTGCTGCCTGCAGCATTGGCGCGGAAGAATTGCGCGGCTTTCTTGCTGCCGACCGGGTCGATGTAGACCACGACGAAGTCCTGCGTGCGGTTCACCTGATCGTGGCGTACGAGCGGACGGCGAATCAGCTCGGGGCGCGGATCAAGGGCAGTCACCGCGACATACAGCGCACGATCCCCGTAGACGACCTGAACGCGGGTCTCGTATTCAGGGATCCGTCCGCGCACCGGATCGATCTCGTAGAACGAGCGATAGACAGGCGCGCGCTGCCACACCGGCTCGTCCAGCCGGCCATCAAGGCGGATGGACTCGCCCGCGTTCAGCCGTACAGCAGTGATTGGCGCAGCGGTCGGTGCCGTTGTTTGGGCCAGTGGAGCGCCGGCGCCAAGCCAGGACGCGAAAGCAAGGCTGCAAATGCGCAGCAGGGGTCGGGACATAGGGACCATGGAAGACTCTTCAGCCAGAAGATCGTCGACCGGGCGGGCCGACACAAATACGCCCGGGGAGTTCGGGCGTGGCGGGTACGAGACGCGGCGCGGATGACCTCCGCGCGACACGCTCAGCGGCTGAAGCGGTTGAACTGGATCATGGAACGAGTGTAGACAGCAAATTGCTCGGGCGTCATCACCCTGCGCGTAGCAGAAAGTGTCAGCGCCGCCGGAACAGATCGCCGAGGCCTGGCAGCAGCTGCTGGAGCTGAGAAGGCATGTACTTGTGCAGCTCACGCTCGATCTGGCGCATGGCTTCGTCCTGCAGCGTCTTGAGCGCATCGTCGAAGCTGCCGGCCTGAAAGACTGGCGGCACGTTGCGCAGCAGGCCAAATTCGCGCGCGAGCTTGAGCACGTCTTTCGGGACGTAAGCGCTTTGCCCCTTGTTGACGACGAGGCGCTGGCCGTCCGCAGCTTCGAGGAAGGTGCTGCCCTCGATCACCCGACTGTAGGTGCCGGACCGGATCTCGCCACTGTCGGCTTCAACGAGCACCACTTCGAAATCCGTCCCGCGCACGCCAATCGTGGCACTTGAAGTCCGGACCTGCACGCTTGCCGGATTGCGCCGACCCATCACCCCGGTGATCGCACGCAGCGCACCGGTCAGGAGTTGAATCGTGGTGCCGTCGGACTTCGCGTCCTTCGGGTCTGGTGTGAAGGTGTACTTGACCAGAGTGATCTGCGAGTTCGGCCGCAATGCGATCAGCGCGCCATCCACCATGCGCAACACGACCTCGGAGCCCGCGTCCGTGAGGATGCGCTCGCCCTCGTAGACGGGCGATTTGATGGCTGCGGTCCGCTCACCGCCTGCACCACCCAGGCGAACGGTGCCCGCAAGCCGCTCGACGGTGCCGGCCTGCACCAGAGGAAGCGGTAGGCTTTGTGCCTGTGCGGTCGGCTGAACAAAGCTCAGCCCGAGCAGCAGCAACCCTGCAAGACAGCATGCGGACGACATCCAGCGCACCTTCACTCCTCCGCGCCCGTCGAATTGCGGGCGGCTCTGGGGCGAAAGATACGCGACAGCCCTCTCGGCTGCCTGTCGGCTCACGAAAAACAACCCTTCTTCACCCTTGTTCGCGTACAGCACGAAAATTGCGCCAAAATCAACGCACTTTGGCCTACATTTTCAAATCGTCTGCCTCACAATCTCAGCAGGCGTCGTGAGGATTCAATGGCTTTGACCCCCCAGACTCGGCAGCCCCTGCCAGGAGATAGCGCTCGCTTCAAGCAAGCGCGTCTGCTCCTGCGCGGCATGGTGAGCCAGTCGATGGACTTTGCCAGCGCCACCTTCGACGACACCATCACGCGCCTGCGCAAGCACCTGTTCGAGCTGGCGGATCACTCCGAATCCTCTGTCCGCGCTTCGCACTGGCTGTCGGCCTACAACCTGCTCGGGCGACAGGGCGAAGTCTTCAAGCGCTCTTTCTTAAACAGTCTGCGCGCTACGCTCGATGAGCAGGCCGAGGCGCCGCTGCGCCCCCGATCTGAAAGTCTGCTCGCCGCGGGCGGGCTGTCGCTTGTGGATACCGCCGAGCAGGACCGTGCGGTTCTGCTCGACCGCGTCTCGCGCCCGATCAATGCGTTTTACGAGGAAGAGGTTGCACCGCTCACCCACCGCTGCGGGGTGCTCTTCGGCGATGATGACCCGCAACTCGCCCGCAACCCCGTGCGGCCCGAAGTCTTCTTGCGCGCATTCATGCAGGGCTGGGAGATGGCTGGCCTCGACTCGCATGCCACCGAAGACCTGCTGCTGTCCATCACGCCGCAGACCTTCTTCCCTCTGGATGTGCTGTACGACGCGCTCGACCGCACGCTCATCAAGGCAGGGGTCGCGCCGAAACTGCAGCTTCGGGTACGCAAGGCACGTGACACCGGCGTGATGCCCCCTTCGGCGTTCCGTCAGACTCAGGGCGGCCCCTCGGATGACGCAAAGACCACGCTTTGGCGTCAGCTGAACGAGGAGCAGCAGGCCAGCCTGGACAGCCGCGACTGGGGCGGTGCCGGCTTCCAGGACTCGATTCTGCGCATCGGCCAGTCCGCAAAAGAGTTTCTGGGCAAGCTGTCGAACATGCTTCGTCGTCCGCTGTTCACGGGCGACAACGAATCCGCTGCTGCGTTGCTGCCGCAACCTGACCCGCAGTTCGTAGGCTTCCTGAATTCACTGCAGGCCCGCGCACTGGATGAGCCGCAGCCGATCATCGTCGGCGACGTTGACGAAATCCCCGTGCCCGAGAACATGCTTCGCGCGATGGCCGAGTCCGATCGCGTCAAGGAAGCGGCAGAGCTTGATCGCGGCACGGTCGAAGTGCTCGCGCAAGTATTCGACTATGTGTTCTCCGAGATCTCGATTCCCTCGCAGCTGAAGGTCGTGATCTCGCGCCTGCAGATTCCGGTCCTGAAGGCCGCGATGATCGATCGCGAGTTCTTCTTCAAGCAGGAGCATCCCGCCCGCAAGCTTGTGGATTCGCTGGCTCGCGCGTCCGTGGCCTGGGCGCCCGAGAAGGGTGAGGACGACCCGCTCTACGCGCAGATCGAAAAGACCGTTCAGCGCGTACTGAGCGACTTCCAGGAAGATCTCTCACTGTTTACGGAACTGCTCGAGGAGTTCGAGCGCTTCCTGTTCGAGTCCGAACAGCAGGTTGCAGCACGTATCGAGCCGCAAGCCAATGATGCGGCAACCAACGAGCAATTCGAACTGGCGCTGCGTACCGCTGATGAGTGCGTGCACTCGCGCATGGCTGGCCGCGAGATTGACGCGCTGCTGACACCCTTCCTGACCAACCAGTGGCGCGAGGTCCTCGCCCATGCATGGTTGAACCGCGAACGGCGACCAGACGTCTGGGATCGTGCCGTCGAGACGATGGACCAGCTGATCTGGTCAGTGAAGCCCAAGGCCACACCGGAGGACCGACGTCAGCTAGTCTCCGTGCTGCCCACGATGGTGCGCCACATCAACGTCGCACTGGACGCTATTCGGTGGACGGGGGATGAGCGCGCTGCGTTCACCAAGCGGCTCATCGAGACTCATACCCGCGTAGTGCGCGCCGGCGTGGCCGAGACGCCTGCCGATCCGATGCTGCAACAGGCTGAAGAGGCCGCCGCCAGCTCGGCACGCGAAGCACTGGAAGCCCGGCGCGCCAACGTGAACGGCTCGTTGGAAGATCAGTACGACGAGCAGGCGCACGGCCTGAGTCGCAACACCTGGTTCGATTTCATCGCCGACGACGGCAGCGAGCGACGCTATCGCCTCTCGTGGGTCAGTCCGATGCGTACGCGGTTGCTGTTTACCAACCGCGAAGGTTTCGACGCTTTCGTACATTCCGAGCGTGACGTGGCGCGCCTGCTGCGCACCGGGCGTCTGCGACCCGTAGATGTGGAACCGATCGTTGCCCGTGCACTCGGTGCGCTGCTCGGCGAGGACGCAGGCGACATCCTCAACGGGTCCGCGCAGACCGGTGGACCGGCATCGGCACACTGACCCATGGCAGCTGGCATCGAGTCCTCGCGTCCGATCCTCGCACAGACCGAGCGGTCACCCGCCCTGCGCGGCAAGGCCTTGCCGCCACTGCTGGAGCGCTTGACGGCGGTCGCGTATGACCATGTCGCTCGCAATCATGGCGAGCTTGTGAAGAGCCTGGCGCTGGCGCTGCGCGCGTACGCCGACAAGGAAGTCGATTCGCGTCATGCCAGCCGACAGATGCAGCTGGCGATGTTGCTCGAGCAGAAGGAAGCTGCACTGCGCCTGGCGCACTTGGCCGCGCTGCGAGAGGCGCTGGTCAAGGAGTGCGCCGCCCAGCTCATGCCCGACGCGCATCTGGAAGACGAGCCCAAGGCGGGTGAGTTGTCACTGGTCGACACTGCCATTCAAGATCGCCGCGTCCGATCGGATCGAGCTGCCGGGCCTATCCTGAACGCCGTCGAGGAGTCATCGACCTTCGTCATCCGCCGCATCTGCGCCGGGATGAAGGTGACGATGCGCGAAGGCCTTCTCAATCCGTTCCGGCCCTTCACGTTCGTGCAGGCGCTCTCGCAAGGCTGGGCAAGCTCGGGGCTGGATGTCGACTCTGAAGAACTGCTGATCACGGCAGTTACGCCCAAGAGCTTCCTGAAGTTCGAGGCGCTGTATGACGAGCTCCAGGATGCGCTTACGCGAGCTGGCGTGCCTCAGGACCCTGGCTATCAGGTCCGGCTCGCCAAGCAGGCCTCGCAGAGAGCGGCCGAGCAGCGTGCAGCTGCGGGGGAGACGCCTCCTGCAGCGCCGCAGACAGAAGCGGAAGACAAGCACACCGAGCAACTGCACAGCGAAGTCAGTTCAGCTCACGACCCCGACGGCGCCTCGGCGCAGCCTGCCCCCAAGACCCGCAGCCGCCTTCGGCCCGAGTACCGAGCAAAGGTCGCGCGGGCACTGCAGCAGCTGGTCACGCTTGGCCTGAAAGAGGGCAACGCCGGTCAGCAAGGTGCTGTCGATCCGGAGCTGATGGAAACGCTGACGCTGAGTCAGGCACGCATGCTGATCGAAACCTGCGACAGCGACAAGTACCGCAACGTGCTGACCGACTTGTCGCGCAGCCCGGAGTTCAAGCGAGCGCCGGCTGTCGATCGATTGACCGCCGCTGCGCTTGCAGAGGTGTTTGACGAGGTCTTCGACGACCGGGTGATTCCGTCCCCCTTGAAGCCCCTGATCGGCCAGGCCCAGATTCCGGTACTCAAGAGCGCGATGCTCGATCGGCGCTTCTTCTCGCACAAGGAGCATCCGGGCAGACAGCTGCTGGAGAACATGGTCTCGGTTGCGGCAGGGTGGCGGCCCGAGTTCGGCAAGCAGGATGCGTCATACCTGTTTCTCAAAGCGGTGGGCAAGGATCTGCTCTCGGGCGTGATCGACAACCTGCTGACCTTTGAAACCATCAATGAAAAGTTCACGAAGCTCAAGGCTGCCAAGGAACGCCTGATTGAGTACGAGCTCAAGCCCTACCTCTCGGAGCTCGAGACCAACGAAAAGCTCGAGCTTGCTTTGCATGCGGCCGACGAGTGCCTACACGCTCGACTGAAGTGGCGCGAACCTGCGCCTTTCATGATTCCATTCCTGCTCACGCGTTGGCGTTTGGCGCTTGCATTCGCGTTCTCGCGCCGCGGTGAGGATCTGCAGCGCTGGAAGGACATGGTTGCGATCACGGAAGGCTTGATCTGGTCGGTAGAACCCAAGCACAAGGAAGAAGACCGCGCCAAGCTCGTCGCCAGCCTGCCCAAATTGGCGGCTTCCGTGTCTGCTGTGCTGGATCAGGTCGGCTGGAAAGGCACGGACCGCGATGCATTCATGCAACGCCTGATGCGCACGCACGCAGATCTTGCTTTCGGCGGCAACAAGCTGGCCGAGGACGAGCGCCAGAAGCAGCAGGACATGATCAATGCCCATGCGGAGATCGAAGCGCTGCGCGCGCGCCGCCGCTCAGTCTTCGAGGGTGGCGACAACCCCTACCTTGAGGAAGCACGCAACTACCGACCGGGCAACTGGTTCGATTTCGTCGCGGACAACGGCACGAATCACCGCTATCGCGTCAGCCAGATCAGTCCGCGGCGCACGCGTATCGTCTTCTCGTGGCATAACGGCAAGGAAGCGTTCGTCCGCAAGGACCAAGAGATCGCCCGCCAGATCGCGCACGGCCAGGTTCATGGTCTCGACGCAAACCGCATGGTGACTAAGGCCATCTCGCAGCTGCTGGGTTCCGAAGCTGCGCAGACCGTCGAGGTCGCGCCACCGGGTGCCGCCGCGGGCACGCGCCCGCCACCGGACTTCGCAGACACCGCATCGGGGCCGTTCAGCCACACGATGCCGGCACCAGACCCGCAGTAGCTGGCGCCACGCCGCGAGAACGGCTCACGCGCGCACCGGCCGCTTGGCAAGCTTTCTCTGCAAGGTCCGGCGGTGCATTTTCAAAGCGCGCGCGGTAGCCGAAATGTTGCCCTGGTGCTCGGCCAGCACGCGCTGAATGTGCTCCCACTCCAGCCGATCCACGCTCATCGGCTCGGATGGCACGGGAGCGGGCGTTTCGCTGGGCGACACCTCAAACGCCTTCAGAATTGCACCTACTTCGACGGGTTTGGTCAGGTAGTTGATCGCGCCCAGCTTGATCGCGTCCACGGCCGTGGCAATGCTCGCATAGCCCGTGAGGATCACGATCTTCGCCGTCGGTACAGCCTCCAACAGCCGGGGCAACACCACCAGCCCGCTCTCGCCGGGCATCGACAGGTCCAGCAGGATGCGCCGTGGCTGAAGCTTGCGCGCCAGCCCGGCTGCCGCCACGCCGCTTTCGGCCGTGGCCACACTGAAGCCGCGCCGATCGAGCATGCGCGCCAGCACACTGCGGAACGCCTCGTCGTCATCGACAAGCAGAAAGTCGATCGGGCCGTCGATCAGTGCCGGATCTTGGTTGGATGACGTCGAAGTGCTCATCGTTGAAGCGCTCCCGAGGAGGCAAGAGGAAGAATCATGCTCACGACCGCGCCGCCCGCCGCGTGATTGCGTGCAAGCAGCTGACCACCAAGTGACTCCAGTGCAGTACTCGCGAGAAACAGGCCTAGGCCGCGACCGCCGACGCGCTCAGTCACCAGCGGCTCGGCAAAGTGCGAGAGTGCCTCGGTAGAAAAGCCGGGGCCGTCATCATGCACGGCGATGACAACGGTGTCCCGATGCAGACTGAGCTTGACCTCGATGCTTGCACGCGCCAAGGCCCGGGCATTGTCCAGGATCGTGACCAGCGCCTGTGTAAACAGGGGTTCGGGCGCTATGCGAGCCTTGCCCGCGGCAGGCTCCAGTCGCACTCGACGTGCAGGAAACAGCAACTGGTAGTCCGTCACCACCTGCTCGGCCCAGGCATTCGCATTCACTGGGTCGAGCGAAGACGAATTCAGCGCGCCTCCCGCGGTATCGGTCAGGCGAGCGAGGATGAACTTGCAACGTGCCAGCTGCGCGGCGAGCAGCTCGACGTCTTCCCGGTCCGTTGCTCGTGTAAGGCGGCTTCCCAGCTCTTCGACAAGCAGACTCATCGTCTGCAGAGGCGTCCCCAGTTCATGCGCAGCGCCTGCGGCAAGCGCTCCCAATGCGATCACACGTTCACGTCGCAGCAGGGACTCACGCGTGCTGACCAGCTTGGTGGCGCGAGCCCGAACTGCACCGGAGAGATCGAGCAGAAACCCGGTCACCATCGCCAGGCAGAGCACAAGCGCGACGAGGATGCCCAGCCGCTGCCAGAACGCCACGTCCAAGCCTGCAGGCCACTCCATGGGCACGGCGAACATCGCGTTGAACAACAATCCGAGCAGCCCAAGCACCGTGATCATGATCGCGCCGGATCCCTCGAGCAGCACGGCGGCCACCGACACGACGAGGCAATAGAACAGCACAAAGGGGTTGGACAGGCCGTCGGAGAACATGAGCTGCAGTGTCAAGGCACCGACGTCGATGGAGAGCTGTGCGGCGAGCTCCTGCTGGCTGATCGGCCGGCGGCTGGGCGCAGTACGCAGGCGCCAGAAGGTGTAGATGTTCGCCAGGGCCAGCACCGTCCAGGCGATTGCCATGGGCGGCCACTGCAGCTTCACACCGAGCAAGAACATCGCGCCCAACACGGCGCCAGCCTGACCGGCCAAGGCAAAGCAGCGCAGGATGAAGATCATCCGCAAGGCTTCGCGGGCCTCGGTCAGCGAAGCGGTGATATTGAGCGGGCTGCGCATGGGTCAGCCATTGTGGCAGGCCGTCCAGCGGCTCGTGGCACCGGTGCCGCGGCAGGCCGGCGCAGGGTCTACCCTGAGATCAGAGCCGCCTCAGTGCAAACGCGGCTGGGCGGTCAATAGCTGGCGCAGTCGAGTTCTATCTGCAGCAAACCGCTCGTTGACGCGCCGGATGTCCTCGGACTTGTTGCCGATGTTGCGCTGCTCGGCTTCGATCCCGGCCTGGATTTCAGTGAGCTTCGATCGCAGGGCGATGGGCCACACCTTGCCTTCGTAGAACTCACCTTCCTTGCGGACTGCAGCGAGTGTCTTCATGAGCTCGTCAATGCGGCCACGCGAGGCCTTCAAAGCCTCCACCGGGACTTCCAGTGCGCGGATGTAGGCTTGATCCAACTCCGCTTCGGTCTTGTAGTTGGAGATCAGCATGAGGTCGCGACGTCGCTCCTCCTGACGGCGCGCCTCCGCCAACTTTTCTGCCGCCTGGCGCTGCTCAAGCTCCGCGCGCTGCTCACGGGTGAGAGGCGGGGGAACAATCTTGCGCACCGAGCCGTCCGGGTTGAGGATGCGCTGCTCGCGACCCAGGCACTCGGGCAGGGGTCGATCCGAAGTCAGCGTGCGGCCCTTTTCGTCTTTGCAGGTATGAATTTCACGAGGGGCGGACTGCGTCTGGGCAAGCGCCGTCGCGCTGCACACCGCCATACCCATCAGCACCAGCCGCACACCCAGTTTCATGCCGCCGCCCTCAAATCCCGTAGCGCGACCGATAGGCCTGCACCGCGGGCAGATGCGCCTGCAACTCCGGCGCAGCAGACGAGGCTGCCAAATAGCCCATCAGATCGTCGAGCGTTGCGACCGCAATCACGGGAACACCCGTTTCGGCCGTGAACTGCTGCACGGCCGAGGTCGCCTGCAGCGCGCCTTCGGCACCGGGGCGCTCCATGCGGTCCAGCGCGATCAGCACTGCGGCGGGTTCGGCGCCGGCGGCGCGGATCATGGCCACGCTCTCGCGCTTGGCCGCGCCGTCGGTGATCACATCGTCCACGATCACCACTCGACCCTTCAGCGGCGCGCCGACCATCAGCCCGCCTTCACCATGGTCTTTGGCTTCCTTTCGGTTGAAACAGAAGGGCACGTCGCGCCCGCGCGACGCCAGCGCCATGGCCGTTCCGGCCGCCAGCGTGATGCCCTTGTAAGCGGGGCCGAACAGCATGTCGAAGTGCAGCCCGCTGGCCAGCAGGGCCTGGGCGTAGAAATCGGACAGGCGCGCCATCCGGGCGCCGGAATCAAACAGCCCAGAGTTGAAGAAGTAGGGCGATTGACGGCCTGACTTGGTCGTGAACTGCCCGAAGCGCAGCACGCCGACCTCCAGGGCGAAGGCGACGAACTGCGCCCGAAAATTGTCATTCATGTACAGGTCTTGTCTGCGGGATCGTTGATAGGTTGACATTCCCGCACATTCGACGAAGTTCTGCAACCCGCGTGCCAGCGCGGCTTTTTCTGGACGTTGATCTCCGGCACCCGGACAATTCCGGATCGTTGTACGCCTGCAAACCATGATCCAGCCCGACCCAAGCTTCCCGGACCGCCTCTACCGCATGGCCATCGAAGGCCTGGGTGATGGCCTGTGGTGCTGGACCGTGGGCACCGGGAAAGTGGAATACAGCGAGTCGTACGGCCGACTGCTGGGCTACGCGGACATCAACCAGTTCCGACATGAATTCGAGTTTGACCAGGCGATCCACCCCGAAGACCGGAACAGCCTGCTGGATGCCATCCGCAAGAGCGTGCGCAAGGGCACGCGCGTCAATGCCGAGTTTCGTCTGCGCAGCCGCGATGGCAGCTTTCACTGGTACATGGGCCGGGGTCACACCCTGCCGCCGGACGAAACCTGCGCTTCACCGCGGTTTCTAGGCGTCATCAAGAACATCGACGAGCGCAAGCAGCTCGAACTGGCCCTGCGCGCGAGCGAAGCGCGCTGGATGTTGATGGACGACACGGATGACGAGGCCAGCTGGAGCTGGGACGCCCGAACCGACGCGCGCGTGTTCAGCGAGGCCTGGTACCGGATGATGGGCTATCCGCCGGGCTCGATGGATGGCGACATCTACAAGACCTACGAGCTGGTCCACCCGGATGATCGAAAGCGCGTCACCGAGCGGGGCAGCGCGGTACGCAGCGGCCAGCGCGCTCCGGGGCTGGTTGAAACGCGCGTGCGCCATGCCGATGGCAGCTACCGCTGGATCGCCGCGCGCAGCCACACCATCGAGCGCGACCCTCAGGGCAACCCGCTGCGCATGGTCGGTGTACACCGGGACATCACCGCCTTCCGCCAGACCGAGGATCGGCTGGCCGCGGCGCTTGATCGACTCAACATGGCCGTCGAAGCGGCCGGCTTGGGCGTCTGGGAAGTGGACTACCTGACCCAGACGTCTCATTGGGATGCCCGTACCCAGCAGATCTACGGCGCAGACGAGTCGACCTACCCGCGGCGCATGGACGAATGGGTGCAATTCGTGCACCCCGATGATGTCGCCGGCCTGCGCGAAACCATCATGACAGCCCGCGCCGAGCGCAACCGTCCCGGCTATTCGGTGGACTTTCGCATCATCAACCGCAATCAGGACACCCGCTGGGTGCGCCTGTTCGTCCGATTCCGGCGCAACGAGGCCGGCGAGGCGATCGGCGCCTATGGCGTGGCCATGGACACCACCGAGCTGCGCCGCCTCAAGGAGAGCGACGAGGAGCGCCTGAAGCTGTTGGCGGCCAGCCAGGCCAAGACCGATCTGCTGGCGCGCGTCAGCCACGAGCTGCGAACGCCGCTCAACGCCATGCTGGGCATGGCGCAGATTCTCCAGGAGCAGCTCGGCACGCGCCTGACGCCCCAGCAGTTCGAGTACATCGAACACCTGCAGACTGCAGGCTGGCACCTGACGTCGCTCGTGGACGATCTGCTGGACATCGCCGGCATCGAACAAGGCCAGGGCCGCGTCAATCTGCGTCCGGTCGCGCTGGTGGATGCCATCGGCGAGCTGGGCATGCTGCGCGGTGCGGCAGACAAGGCAGGGTTGGCTTTGCGTCTGCCGGATGCGGCCGCTCTGCAGGGGCTGCATGTCCACGCCGACCCGCGGCGCCTGCGCCAGGTGCTGCTCAATCTGCTGTCGAACTCACTGAAGTACACCCCTGCCGGAGGCAGCGTCGAGCTGCAGGTGGATGCGCCTGACGCGCAGGGCAAGCTCACACTGACCGTTTCCGACACTGGCCCCGGCATGAGTGCGGAGCAGCTGGCTGCCGCCTTCGAGCCATTCAATCGCCTGGGCATGGAGTCCAGCAACATTCCTGGGGCCGGCCTGGGCCTGCCGCTGGCGCGCACCCTGGCCGCCGAGATGGGTGGTCAGCTCACCGCGCAAAGCCGGGTAGGCGAGGGCAGCTGGTTCAGCCTCGTGCTGGATCGCGCAACGCCGGCACCGCTGGTGGCGCAGCCCGCGAGCGCCGTGCACGCCAGTCCCGCCGAGCCGGCCTTGCGCCGCGCGCTGCTGGTGGAAGACAACACCGTGAACCAAATCGTCATCGGCGAGTTGCTTCGGCTTTGCGGCATCCAGACCGTGCTGATGGCGGCCAGCGGCGAACAGGCGCTCAAGCTGCTTCGTGACGAAACCGTAGACATCGCCCTGCTGGACATGAACCTGCCGGACATGACCGGGCTGGACGTGCTCGCCGCGATCCGCGCCGACGAGCGCTTTGCCCAGCTGCCCAGCCTGATGATCACCGCCGATGCCGCGCCGGCGTTGCGCGAGCACGCCCTGCGCAAAGGCGTCTCCGGCTTCCTGACCAAGCCGGTGGCGCTGGACGCACTGAAGGTCGAGCTGTCGCGCCTGCTGGTGCATTGACGCTGTTCACACTCCCGTCGCACGCCCCAGCGCTGCAGCGCTACAGTGCCGCGATGCGAATCATCACCCTCAACCTGAACGGCATCCGCTCGGCCGCCAACAAGGGCTTCATCGACTGGCTGGGCACCAGCGGCGCGGATGTGCTGTGCGTGCAGGAGGTCAAGGCCCAGGCCGACGTGCTCAACGAAGCGCTGGCGCGGCCCGCGGGCTACCACGGCTATTTCCACTTTGCACAGAAGCCCGGCTACTCCGGCTGCGCCGTCTTCACGCGCGAGCAGCCGGACTTCACCCAGCAGGGTTTTGGCAGCACGGAGTTCGATGCGGAAGGCCGCTACGTGCGCTGTGACTTCGGCAAGCTCACCGTCATCAGCGTGTACTTCCCGAGCGGCTCATCCAGCGAGGAGCGGCAGCAGGCCAAGTTCCGCTTCCTGGCCCAGTTTGCGCCGCACATGGCTGCACTGAAGGCCAGCGGGCGCGAGGTGCTGCTCTGCGGTGACGTGAACATCGCCCACAAGGAAATCGACCTGAAGAACTGGAAGAGCAATCAGAAGAACTCCGGCTTCCTGCCCGAGGAGCGGGCCTGGATGAGCGAGCGCATCGAGCGCGAGGGCTGGCGCGACGTGCATCGCGAACTGCTGGGTGACGCGGTGGCCTACACCTGGTGGAGCCAGCGCGGCGCCGCCTACGAGAAGGACGTGGGGTGGCGCCTGGACTATCACCTCGCGACCCCCGGTCTGGCAGACACCGCGCGCACCGCGCAGGTCTACAAGGCGCAGAAGTTCAGCGATCATGCGCCGCTGATCGTTGATTACGACTATTTTTCCTGATTTTGTCCGTAAATGATCGTAATTTGGCTTCACTGGATCCATTTGACGCCTGAAAACCGGCTTTAGACAAGCGGCAAGCCTGCTTTTGACCGAACCGCCATTTTATGGCCGAATGTGAAGCATTAATGAACTAGGCTTCGCCCGTACTGCTGTTCGATCGATCGGCGGACGCGCAGCACAGGCGCAATCCGACGCCACGGCTTACAATCCGCGTCACGCATTCAGCCTTCAGTCGTTGATTGCCGCGCATCCTGCGCCTGCATCGGCATCGTTCGATGCACCGATTCCCCAGCGCCGGGGAAGGACTGCCAGGCCCGATTCATCGGCCGCAGCCTCCGATCCTTCAAGCGCCCAAGATCGAGAAAGCAACCCGATCTCTCCCTGCGACTGACCTTCTCCGGAAGGCAGGACGATCAAATCAGCCCCACGGCGTCTTCACGCTGGCTGCGGCTGCAAGAAAGAAATCATGTCATTCAAAGAACTCGGCCTTGCCGAGCCGATTCTGCGTGCAATTGCCACCAAGGGATACGAGAACCCCACGCCCATCCAGGCCCAGGCCATTCCCGCCGTGCTGAGCGAGAGCGACGTGCTCGCCGCCGCCCAGACAGGCACCGGCAAGACCGCCGGCTTCACCCTGCCGATGCTGCACCTGATGGAAATGCGCCGCGCAGCGCGCAAGCAATCCAGCCCGATTGACGAGGTCGTGGGCAAGGGGCTCAAGGGTGCTCGCTTCCCGGTGCGCGCGTTGATCCTCACGCCCACGCGCGAGCTGGCCGCTCAGGTGGCCGAAAGCGTGGCGACCTACGGCAAGGAATTGCCGCTGAAGGCCGCCGTGGTGTTTGGCGGCGTGGGCATCAACCCGCAGATCGACAAGCTGCGCCGCGGCGTGGACATCTTGATCGCCACGCCGGGCCGCCTGCTCGATCTGGTCAACCAGCGCGCCTGCGATCTGTCGCAGGTGGAGTTCCTCGTGCTCGACGAAGCAGACCGCATGCTGGACATGGGTTTCATCCCGGACGTGCGCCGCATCCTGAAGCTGCTGCCGGAGAAGATCGACGGCCGCCGCCGCCAGAACCTGCTGTTCTCGGCCACCTTCAGCAACGAGATCAAGGCGCTTGCAGGCACCTTCCTGCATGAGCCGCGCGAGATCGAGATCGCCCGAAACACCACCGCAGCCCTGGTCACGCACACCGTGCACCCGGTGGCCAAGGAGGCCAAGCGCCAGATGCTCAGTCATCTGATCAAGATGCACAGCTGGTTCCAGGTGCTGGTGTTCACGCGCATGAAGCACGGCGCCGACCGCCTCGTGAAGGCGCTGGCCGAGGATGGCATCCAGGCCATGGCCCTGCACGGCAACAAGAGCCAGAACCAGCGCACCCGCGCCCTGGCCGCCTTCAAGAGCGGCGAGCTGCAGGTGCTCGTGGCCACTGACATTGCCGCGCGCGGCATCGACATCGCCGAGCTGCCCGTGGTGATCAACTATGACCTGCCGCAGGTGGCCGAGGACTACGTGCACCGCATCGGCCGCACCGGCCGCGCCGGCAGCGAAGGCCTGGCCGTGTCGCTGGTGGAGCCGGAAGACGGCGCCATGCTGCGCGAGATCGAACGCCTGATCAATCAACCCATTCCGCGTGCTGCGGTCGAAGGCTTTGAAGCCCCGGAGCTGCCCGCCAACGGCCGCCCGCCCGCGCGCGAGCAGCGCGGCCGTGGCCAGCGCCCGCAACGTGAGCCGCGCGAAGCCCGCCCGGCCCGCGGTGAGTCACGTGAACCGCGTGCTCCGCGCCCCCCGCGCGAGGCCAAGAGCAACGAGCAGCCCGCCCGCCCGCGCAACGAACCGCGCCGCCCGCGCCAGCCCGAGAACGGCGCACCGGTGGCGGATTGGCGCGATGACCGCGAGCAGGTGGCCGCGCCGCGCCCCGTGAACACCGACGGCGAAGGCCAGCGCGAGCAGGCCCCGCGCCGCGAGCGCCCGGCCCGCAACAAGGGTCAAGGCGGTCAAGGTCAGCAGCAGGCTCGCGGCAATGACGCCCGCGGCCAAGGCGGCCAGCAGAACCAGGGCCGTGGCCAGCGCACCGAGCGCAACGAACGCCAGCCCGGCGCCAACGCCTGGCAACCCAAGGTGGGCGACGCCCGCAAGCGCGGCAAGCCTGAAGAGATCGGCACTTCCACCGCCACCGGCTTCGTGGTCGGCACCGGCTTTGGCAGCACCCGCGGCACCGACAACGGCGGCGGCGGACGTGGCCGCGGCGGCAGCTGGGGCGGCGGCCGGCGCGACGAGCGCCGTGAACCCTCCGGCAACCACTGGGCCGATCGCGCGGGCTTCAAGCGCGCGTAAGCCACCCCGCTCGGCTTGCGTCTGCTGATGAGTCTGGGCGAGTTCGATCTCGGCGGCGCGCTGCGCACGCTGGCGCTGTTCACCGCCACCGCGGTGGCCGAGATCGTCGGCTGCTACCTGCCCTGGCTCTGGCTCAAGAAGAATGGCAGCGTCTGGCTGCTGCTGCCTGCAGCGGCCAGCCTCGCGCTCTTCGTCTGGCTGCTGACCCTGCACCCCCAGGCCTCCGGCCGCGTGTATGCCGCGTATGGCGGCGTGTATGTGTCCGTGGCCATCCTGTGGCTGTGGGCGGTGGACGCCATCAAGCCGGCACCGGCCGACTGGATCGGCATGGGTCTGTGTCTGGCGGGGATGGCGGTGATCATGTTCGCGCCGCGCGCGACCTGATCCGCGACAAAGTGCATCAACAGCCTGCGCTTACACTGCGCGCCATGTTCCGCCGCTGGCTGATCCCCCTCCTCGCTCTGGTGCTGGCCACAGCACCCATGGTGTCGCTCGCCGCCAAGGCGCAGCGCGGGACGATGCTGCAGGAGCTGTGCAACCCGTCTGGCGTGAAGGTGCTGGTGGCGCTCGATCTGGGGCTCCAGACGCCGGACGCCTCGCACGATCAGCACGACTGCTGCGGCGCCTGCGGCCCGGCCGGTGCGCCGGGTTTGGCGCATGCACTCGCGACGCTGCCGCTGCCGGTGGGTCAGGACGCCACCCGTTACCCGCTTGAATCTCCCATCTGGGGCGCCACGGCGCGCTTGAGCGACGCCGCACCGCGCGCCCCGCCCGCTTCGCTCTGAACCTGCGCTGAACCCGTGCCCTCGCCCGATACGCGAGGTGCATGCCCGCATATCTGCGGCTAGATCCAGCATTGGCGAGCCTCTCCAGGCCAAAGTGCCTGAAGACCCGCGCCAGACAAGCGGAAAGCCGCTTTCAGAGTGATCCTTCCCGATGTTTCAACGCTCCACATTGAGCGCTGCGCTGGCCGCCGCCGGCCTGACGCTGTGCACGACCCTGCCCGCCCATGCCTGTGACTGCGGCATGGATGACGAACCCACGCCGGCCAAGCCCGTCGCAACCCAGCCCCAATCGATCCGCGCGGCCTCCGTCTTGGCAGCCGCCCCGGGGAGTGCCGGGCTGAACGCCGCTGCGCAGGCTGCCCCTTCAGCACCAACAGCAAGCGCACCCGCCGCCGTGCCGCCCAGCGCGCAGCTCGGCCGGGTGGAAGTCACCTCCCGCCGCGACAAGGACAAGTCCACCCTCACCCAGCCGGATGTGCGCACCGCGCGCGAGCGCATCCAGACCACAGCGGGCGGCGTGAGCGTGATCGACGCCGACAGCTACCGCGATGGCCGCGTGGCCAACCTGGACGACGCGCTCGCCTTTGCGCCGGGGGTGCTGGCACAGCCGCGCTTTGGCGCCGAGGAGACGCGCCTGTCGATCCGCGGCAGCGGCCTGCAGCGCACCTTTCACGGCCGGGGCATCAAGCTCATGCAGGACGGCGTACCGATGAATCTGGCCGACGGCAGCTTTGACTTCCAGGCCATCGACGCACTTTCGGCGCGCTACATCGAAGTCTGGCGCGGTGCCAACGCGCTGCAGTACGGCGCGGCCACGCTCGGCGGGGCGATCAACTTCGTCAGCCCCAACGGCTTCAACAGCGAGGCCTTCAACGCCCGGCAGGAAGCCGGCAGCTTTGGCTACCGCCGCACGCTGGTCTCCGGCGGCTATGCGGGCGAACAGTTCGACGCCTACGTGGCCGGCAACCTGTTCGAGCAGGATGGCTTTGGCCGCCACGCCGTGCAAGACACCCAGCGCCTGTTTGCCAACCTGGGCTGGATGTTCGACAAGACCCTGGAAACGCGCTTCTACATCGGCTGGGCCGATAGCGACTCGCAACTGCCGGGTGCGGTCACCAAGGCGCAGCTGAACGCCGATCCGCGTGCCGCCAACCCGGCCAACATCAGCGGGGACCAGCGCCGCGACATCCGATGGACGCGCCTGTCCAACAAGACCGTCTGGGCGCCGGATGCCGCGCAGCGCCTGGAAGTGTTCTGGAGCGCCTCGGACAAGTCGCTCTTTCACCCGATCTTCCAGGTGATCGACCAGAAGAACCGCGACGCCACGGCCGAGCTGCGCTATGTGAACAGCATGCCGGTCTTCGGTCTGCCGCAGCGCTTCACCGTGGGCTACAACCCGGCACGCGGCAGTACTGACGAAGACCGGTGGGTGAATGTGGGCGGCCAGCGCGGCGCGCGCACCAATGCCAGCCGCCAGATCGCCCGCACCGATGCGCTCTACGCAGAGAGCCAGCTCACCGTGCTGCCCGCGCTGCAACTGAGCGCTGGTGTGGCACGTGTGACGGCGCGGCGCAAGCTGGAAGACCGCTTCGTCGCCGGCACGCCGGCCGACCCCGTGAGCGAAAGCTTTAGTGCGCACTACAGCGGCACGGTGCCCAAGCTGGGCGCGATCTACGCCTTGGGCAAGGACATCCAGCTCTTCGGCAATTGGTCCGCGAGCTACGAACCGCCCAGCTTTGGCGAGCTGGCCGGCGGTCTGCGCCCGGTGATCAATCGCGCGCAGCGCGGCAAGACCCTGGAGGTGGGTTCACGCGGTACGGCCGGCGGCCTGCAGTGGGACGTGGCGGCGTATGAAGCGCGCCTCACCGACGAGCTGCTGCAGATTGCCACCAATGTGGTGGGCGCGAGCATCACCGTGAACGCACCGCGCACGATCCACCGCGGACTCGAAGCGGGGCTGGGCGGGCAACACGGCGCCTTCGACTGGCGCGGCGTGGCCACACTGTCGCGCAACAGCTTTGACGGCGACGCCACCTACGGCAACCGCCCGCTGCCCGGCCTGCCCGAGCGCACTGCGCGCGTGGAGGCCGGCTGGCGCTTGAACCCGGCGCTGCGCGTGAGCGTGAATGCCGAGCACGCCAGCGGCTATGCCGTGGACTTTGCGCGCAGCTGGTTCGCCGATGCCTACACCGTGTACGGCTTGCGCCTGGGTGGCGACCCCGACAAGCACTGGAAGTGGTTCATCGAAGGCCGAAACCTGGCCAACAAGAAGTACGCCAGCACCACCGGCGTGGTGCGCGACGCCGCCGGCCGCGATACCGCACAGTTCCTGCCGGGAGACGGGCGGGCGGTCTATGCAGGCATCGAGTTCAAGTTCAACTGACCCTCAGGAAAGCACCCCCATGAAGCACCCCCTCAGCCTTCTCGCGCTCGCACTCTTCGCCGCGCAGGCCCATGCCCACATCGTGCTCGAACAGCGCACCGCCGAAGCCGGCAGCTACTACAAGGCCACCTTCATGCTCACGCATGGTTGCGACGGCTCGCCCACCCGCGAAATCAAGGTGACGCTGCCTGAGGGCTTTCAGCGCGCGCGCCCGCAACCCAAGCCAGGCTGGACCGTCGAGACGCAGACCGAGAAGCTCGCCAAGCCCTACGAGACCCACGGCAAGACCATCACCGAAGACGTGCGCAGTGTCACGTGGCGCGGCGGGCTGCTGTCGGATGCGCACTTCGACGAGCTGATCATCATGGGCCGCCTGCCCGCTACGCCGGGCAAGATCTACTTCAAGGTCGAGCAGGTCTGCGAGAAGGGGCGGCACGACTGGGTCGCCATACCTGAGCCCGGCAAGACGCTCCGCGACTACAAGGAGCCGGCGGCCGAGCTGACACTCACGCCGCGGGCGGAACCCGCTGCGGCGCGGGCGCATAAGCACGAGTAGGTGCAATGTATATGGCCGAATCAGAATGAATTTGATTCGGCCAACAACGACTTTCCGCTTGTTAGGCGGACCTCTTCAGCACTTATGGCCATGCAGATTTCATGGCCGGAATTGCAACTACGGCACCTTCACCGGATCCACGTGTGTCATTACATTGAGCACGGGCAGCGCGTCCATCACGGCCTTGCGAGCCGCCAGCGCAATGTCGTGACCGACGCGCACGTTCAGTGCCTCATCGACCTCGATGTGCACATCCACCAGGATCATGTCGCCCACCCGGCGGGTGCGCAGATCGTGCAGGCCATGCACGCCGGGCGTGGCGCGGATGAGGGCCTCGATGCGGCGGTTGTCCTCTTCGCTTGCGGAGCGATCCATGAGGTCGTGCAGCGCGTCCCAGGTGAAGCGCCAGCCCATGCGCAGGATCATCAGGCCCACGATCAGCGCAGCGATCGGGTCCAGGATCGGATAGCCCGCGAGACTCCCGCCGATGCCCGCCAGCACCACCAGGCTGGACGCCGCGTCGGAGCGCGCATGCCAGGCATTGGCCACCAGCAGTGAGGAGCGCACCCGCTTGGCCACGGCCAGCATGTAGCGGAACAGCCCCTCCTTGGCCAGCAGCGCAATGCCCGCCACCCACAGCGCCAGCGGCTGCACCGTGGCAATGGCGTGCGGCGCGGCCAGCTTGTTCACGCCCGCCCAGAGCATGCCTGCGGCCACACCCAGCAGCAGCACGCCGATGACGAGCGAAGCCGCGTTCTCGTAGCGGTGATGGCCGTAGTGATGATCCTCATCCGCCACCTTGCCGCTGTGCCGGTTGGCGATCAGCACCACGAAGTCCGACAGCAGATCCGACAGCGAGTGCAGCGCATCGGCCACCAGCGCTTGCGAATGCGCCAGCAGGCCGGCCGTCAGCTGCCCGGCCGAGAGCAGCAAGTTCACGACCACGCTGACCCAGGTACTGCGCTGCGCGGCGGCCTGGCGCACGCTGGGGTCGATTTCCGGATCGTCGTCGGGCAGGGCGGGCAGGGGCATGGTTACACCGGGCGATGTAGTGGATGCGGCGCGACAGCACGTGTTTTCGAGGGTTCTGGCGCCCTAGAGCGCCACGTACCATTTTGCGCGTCGTCGCGACCCGTCGCGCCCTCCACCCCGATTCTGGACACCATGGACCTGCTTGCGCTTGCCCGTCATCAAACTCTTGTTCTTGTCATCGCACTCGGACTGATCAGCCCGCTGCGCGCCCAGACCGCACAGGCCACCGCGCCCGCCGCCTCGCCCGCCACGGCCCCGAGCATCCAGGCCCTCTTCCGCGAACCGGCGCTGAAGTCCGCGACCCTCTCACCGACGGGTACCCATGTAGCGCTCGTGCTCGGCGAGAGCGCAGAGAGCGATCGACTCGTCGTGATCGATCTGGCGAGCATGAAGCCGACCTTGTCCCTGCTGTCCGAGGGTTCGTATCTCACGTACGTGAACTGGGTGAACGAGCGCCGCATCGTCTACATCATGAACCCGCCGATCACGGCGGCCTCGGACATGCAGCTGAGCGGGAAGATCGCCGCGATCGACTTCGACGGCAGCAACCGGCGCGATAACTTCCAGCGCGCCTACGTGCAGGCCCTGCTGACCCGGCCCGGCCCGCGACCCAACGAGATCTTCGGCACGGTGGACGTCTCCACGGGCCGCGGCGAGACCGACTACACCGATCTGTATGCCGTGGACACCGTGACTGGCCACCGCCGCGACATCGAAACCCCGCGGCGCAGCACCGACTGGGTCTTCGACAAGTCCGGCGAGATTCTGGCGGCCACGCGGCGCGACGGTACCGACACCGTGGTCATGGTGCGCGCACCCGGCGCTGCATGGCGCGATGTGCACCGCAATGCCCTGCTCGATGCCAACGCGATCTACCCGCGCCACATCACCCCCGGCGGCGAGCTGATCGTGGTGAGCAATGTGGGCCGCGAGCATTTCGGCCTGTTCAGCTTCGATGCAGCCAGCGGCAAGCTGGCGGACAAGCCGATCCTGAGCAGCGACCGCTTCGACATCGGCGCCCGGTTTGTGGAAAGCCGTGGCGAACTGGTCGGCATCCACTACGTGGCCGAACGCCCCACCACGCTCTGGCTCAAGCCGGAGCTGCAGCAGCTGCAGGCCCGCGTGGATGCTGCACTGCCCGGCCTGTTCAACCAGCTGCATGTGCCACGCACGCCGAGCACGGATTTCATGCTCGTCAGCAGCAGCTCGAGCACCCAGCCGGATCAGTGGTTCGTGCTCGACGCCAAGAGCGGCAAGATCACGGCACGCCTGGGCAATGCCCTGCCCGAGGTCAGCGCACGCGCCCTGGCGCCGACGCGTCTGGTGCAGTTCAAGGCACGCGACGGCATGGACATCCCGGCCTGGCTGACCCTGCCACGCGAACTGCCGGCGGGCGGGCCGCCGCCCCTGGTGGTCCTGGTGCATGGCGGCCCCTGGGTGCGCGGCAGCACGGGCGACTGGGACAGCGAGGTGCAGTTTCTTGCGTCGCGCGGCTACGCCGTGCTGCAGCCGGAGTTCCGCGGCAGTGCCGGCTTCGGCACCAAGCACTTTACGGCCGGCGTGAAGCAATGGGGTCTGGCGATGCAGGCCGACCTCGAAGACGCTGCCCGCTGGGCCGCTGCGCAGGGTCATGCCGACGCCAAGCGGGTCTGCATTGCCGGCGCCAGCTACGGCGGTTACGCCGCGCTGATGGGCGTGGCCACGCAGGGCGACACCTTCCGCTGCGCCGTGAGCTGGGTCGGCCCCACGGACCTGCCCTACATGTTCGTCAAGGGCGTGGGCGACCAGACCGAAGTGGCGCGCCGCTTCGGCATGCCGCGCCTGCTCGGCGACCCGAAGATCGATGCCGAGCAGCTGCGCCGCACCTCGCCCGTCAATCTCGCCAACCAGATCAAGCGCCCGGTGCTGCTGGCCTATGGCAAGCATGACTGGCGTGTGCCCCTGGAGCACGGCGAGCGGATGCGTGATGCGCTGCAGCGCGCTGGCAACCCGGCCCAGTGGATCATGTACATGGACGAAGGCCACGGCTGGAGCAAGGCGGCCAACCGCGTCGACTTCTGGACCAAGGTCGAGCGCTTCCTGGATGTGAACCTGAAGAACGCGCGCTGAACCAGCGCAAAGCGCCGGGCGGCGTGGCGTAAGACAATCACGCCATGTCCGTTGCGCAAATTCTTCAGCCCGCGGGGCTGCCCGCCGGCAGCCTGATCGGCTTGGGCACGGCCCTGGGCATCGGCCTGTTGATCGGCCTGGAGCGCGAGCGGCGCAAGGATCGCGCGCGTGCAGAGGGCGGTGGGCGCGGCTTTGCGGGCATTCGCTCCTTTGCGATGGCTGCACTGGCCGGCGCCGTGGCGCAGTTGCTGGGCGTGGCGCTGGCCGTGGTGGGCGCGCTGCTGGTGGGTGCGCTGGTGGTGGCGGCCTATGTCCGCTCCACAGACGCCGACCCCGGCGTCACCACCGAGATCGCGCTCTTTGCCACCTACCTGCTGGGGCTGTTGGCGGTGCCGCAGCCGGCGCTGGCGGCCGGTCTGGGTGTGGCGGTGGCCCTGCTGCTGGCCTCGCGCGAGATGCTGCACCGCTTCACAACGCGCACGCTGGCTGCTCACGAGGTGCGAGATGGGCTGCTGCTCGCCGCAGCGGTGCTGATCGTGCTGCCGCTCACGCCGGATGCACCGATTGCGGCACTCGGCGGGATCAACCCGCGCTCGCTGTGGCGGCTGGCGGTGCTGCTGATGCTGCTGCAGGCCGCCGGCTATGTGGCGCTACGCCTGATGGGCGCGCAGCGCGGGCTGGCCCTGGCGGGGCTGGCCTCGGGCTTTGTGTCGTCCACGGCGACGGTGGCGTCCATGGGGCGCAAGGCGCGCGATTCGGCGCAGGCCGGCAGCGCCGCCGCCAAGTCGCTGGAACGCGCGGCGCTGGCCGGTGCGCTCGCCTCCTGCGTGGCCACGCCGCTGCAGCTGCTGGCGCTCACGCTGGCCGTGGCGCCGGCGCTGTTCTCAAGCTACCTGCCGGTGGCGGCCGCCGCTGCCGTGGCCGCCGCGCTGCTGGCCTTCTGGGCGGTGCGCGGCGCAGGCACACGGGGGCCGGACGCGAATTGCGAGGCGCAGGCGGTGGAGCCGGAGGTGTTCAACGCGCGCCACGCGGTGCTGTTTGCGCTGCTGCTGGCCGGCATCACGGTGCTGGTGGGTCTGGCCAGCCGCTATCTGGGTAGTACGGGTACGGCGCTGGCCAGTCTGTTGGCAGGCTTTGCGGACTTTCACGCCGCGGCGGGCGGCGTGATGTCCCTGCAGCAAAGCGGGGCGATCCCGGCCCATCAGGCGCACGTGGCGGTGTGGCTCGCCTTCACGGCCAATGCGCTGGCCAAGGTGGGCGTGGCCTGGGTTGCGGGCCCTCGGCGCTATGGGCAGGCCATGACGGCGGCGCTGGGCTTGACGCTCGGCGTCGTCTGGCTGGCGGTCAGCTTGACTTAGATTTCTGGCCGAAATCAGACTTTTAATCAATGTCTGGATTCGGCTTTCCGCTTGTCTGGTGTGATTTTTGACTGATTTCAGTAATGTCCAAAGCATGGCCGATTTTGTGATCATCGACCCGGTAGCTTGAAGCCCACACGCAGCACGCGACCTTCGCGCATTTCGCGCACGGTCAGCGTGATGCCGCCGAGCTTGAGCACATCGCCCTCCACGGCACGCGGCACGCGGCTGCGGATCACGGCGTCCAGCGAGGCGCGCGTTTTCATGGCGCTGTCCGGCAGCGCGTCGGGCAAAGGCAGGCCGTAGAGTTCGAGCACATCCACGAGCGCGACGTCGCCATCGAGCACGAAGTCGCCAAACACGGGCTGCGCTGCAGGCGCGGCCGCCGGCGCGCGCTGCGGTGACGGGGCCGCCGGGTCAAAGCAGTGGGCCGCGCCTTCCAGGGCGTCATTGGCCACCAGCAACACAATCGCATCGCCGACCGCCAGCGGACCGGCCTCCTGCGCGTCGATCCAGCGCAGCGCGCTACCGCCGGTGGACAGATGCTCCACGCGCCGCACCGCCAGCGCCTGCACGCCGCGCGGCCAGTCGTAGTCCTGAGCGGTGGTGCCCACCGGCGGCATGCCTTCGGCCAGGCGGAACTCCATCATGTGACTGGCGCGGCCCCATCGTGCCTGGCGCGTAGGCTCGGGCAACGGTGGCAGACCCACGGCGGTCACGCGCGCCGCCAGCCGGACGCTGGCGCCCTGGATAAGCAGCGAAGCGAGCACCAGCACAAAGGCGATGTTGAACAGGGTGCGCGCCTCAGGCACGCCGGCCATCAGCGGAAAGATCGCCAGCACGATGGGCACGGCGCCGCGCAGGCCCATCCAGCTCATGAAGCCCACCTCGCGCAGCGGAAAGCGGAAGGGCAGCAGCGTGAGCCACACCCCCAACGGACGCGCCACGAGCATGAGCACGCCGGCGAGTGCCACAGCCGGCAGCAGCAAGGGCCAGACCTCGCTGGGCGTCACGAGCAGCCCGAGCATCAGGAACATGCCGCTTTGCGCCAGCCAGGCCAGCCCGTCCAATGCGCGCATGGCGTCCTCGCTCATGCCGCCCTTCCAGTTGCCCACCACCAGCCCGGCCAGATATACCGCCAGAAAGCCCGAGCCGCCCCAGAGGTTGGTAAGGGCAAACAGGGCCACGCCGCCCGCTGTGGCAAGGATCGCCTGCAGGCCTTCAAAGTTGCCGCCCAGCTTGCGCATGCGCGAGAGCAGCGCGGCCAGCGCAAAGCCCAACACCAGCCCCATCACGGTGCCTAGGCCGAACTGCTTGGTCAACGCCCCGGCCAGCGCCCAGCCCGTCAGGTCCGCCGGGCGCATGACCCATTCAATCAGCATGAGCGTCAGAAACACCGCCATCGGGTCATTCACGCCGCTCTCGATCTCCAGCGTGCTGGCCACACGGTCATTCAGGCGCACGCCGCTGCCCTTGAGCAGAGAGAACACCGCAGCAGCATCCGTGGAGGCCACGATCGCGCCGAGCAGCAGCGCCACTGGCCAGCCGAAGCCAAACAGCAGCTTGGCCGCCGCCGCCACGATGCCCGCCGTCAATGCCACGCCCAGCGTGGCGAGCGCCAGCGAGGGTGCCAGCGCCACGCGGAAGGTGCGGTACTGGGTGCGCAGCCCGCCGTCGAACAGGATCACACCGAGCGCGAGGTTGCCGACCAGCAGGGCCATGCCGAAGTTGTCGAAATCGATCTTGCCCGGTCCGTCTTCGCCGGCCAGCATGCCCACCACCAGAAACACGAGCAGGAAGGGCACCCCAAAGCGCGATGACAGACCGCCCAGCACGATGCCCGCCGCCAGCAGCAGCGCGCCGATCAGCAGAACGAGGTTCGGATCCAAGGTGCCCATGGCCCGAATCCTCGCATGAAGTGCGCCAGATCCATGCGCACTCACGCGCGGTTTGGGGTTTCACCGGAGTCCTGCACCGCGGCAGAGTCTGCTTGCTATTTCGGACGACCGTGCTAAATTGGAATTATGGAAGCACGCACCGAAAAGTCCGAGCTGACTCGCGCCGCCATCGTGGATGCCGCGCTGGAGCTGGCTGCGGACAACGGCCTGGACGCGCTGTCGATCAATGACGTGGCGCAGAAGCTGGGCATGTCCAAGAGTGGCGTGTTTTCGCGCGTGGGCTCGCGCGAGGCGCTGCAACTGGCCGTGCTGCAGGAGTATGCAGACCGCGTCACGCGCGAGGTCTTTGTGCCCGGCATGCGCGAGGCGCGCGGCCTGCCGCGGCTGGACGCTTTCATGCGCAACTGGCAGGCCTTCATCCAGCGCTCCGCCCAGGGCTGCGGCTGTCTCTATGTCAGCGGCGCATTTGAGTTCGACGATCGGCCGGACAGCCCGCTCAAGGAAGCCATCCGCGAGGGCACGCTGCGCCTGCGTGCCGCCCTGCGCCGCACCATCATCCAGGCTTCCGACGAAGGCCAGCTGCAACCGGACACGGATCCGGAGCAGCTGGTGTTCGAGATCCACAGCCTGATGATCGGCGTTATGCACGACCTGCGCTTTCTGCGCGAACCTCGCGCCGCCCAGCGCATCGCCTCGGCCTATCACCGCCTGATCGACAGCTACCGCGCCGCGGGCACGGCGCAAGGCGCGGGCCAGAGACACTGAGCCGCGCCCTGCGGACCCCACTTTCCGGAGACTTCATTTCCACCTAGCAGCGCCAGACTGCCTCCCTTCTCCTCGTCAACCTGAATTCGCACAAACGTGCGAAAAAGGAGTTCAAGCCATGTATGCCCTTGTTGCCATCCTCTTCGCCCTAGCGGGCGGCCGCATCCTGATCAACGCTGCGAGCACCATCGTGCAAGTGCCGAGCAGCAACGACGACCTGGCCTGGTGGTAAGCGCATGAGCAGCACGCAAGATCTGCCGCTGGCGCTGCGCCTGTCGGTACAGGGCATCCGCAGCGTGGGCCATCTGGACCGCGAACTGGCTGCGCGCTGGGCCATGCGACTGTTCTGCACGCCCATGCCGCCCAAGTGGGCGGTGAACACCCGGTTGGCCCGCGCCCCCTGGCCAGCTGCGGTACAGCGCGACGACCTGGCCTTTCAGGGTCGGCGCCTGCGCACCTACCGCCTGCCCGCGGCAGACAGTGCAGCGCCTCGCGTGCTGCTGACCCACGGCTGGGCCGGCGCGGCAAGGCAGTTCGTGAAGATGGCCGATGCGCTGCATCAGGCCGGCTTCGAGGTGCATGCGCTGGACCACGTGGCGCATGGCCGCTCATCGGGGCTGTCCACGCATCTGCCACAGTTCATGCAGGCGCTGGACTACATGGGTCAGGTGCACGGCCCCTTCGACCTTGTGATCGGCCACTCGATGGGCGCCGGAGCCGCCGCGATGGCGCTGACCCGCGGGCTGCAGGCGCGCGGCTTCGTGTCGATTGCCTCACCCACCAGCATGCAGACCGTGCTGCGCGAATTCGCGCGCGGCGTGCATCTGCCTGAAGCGCTTGTGGCGCCCATGCAGGCGGCGCTGGAAGCCCGCGCCGGCATGCGCCTGGCCAGTCTGGAGGCCGCGCACAATGCGCAGCGCCTGAACGTGCCCACGCTGCTGGTCCATGACCTGGAAGACCGTGTGGTGCGGCCGGAGAATCTGGAGCGGCTCAAGGCGCTGATCCCGCATGCCGAGCTGCTGCAGACGCGGGGGCATGGTCACAACCGCATTCTTGCGGCTGACGAAGTGATCGATGCAGTGCTGAGGTTTGCGGGGCAGCTGGGGCTCGTGCCGGCGCGCGCTGGCGCCTGAGCAGCGCTCAGCCGCGGCGCGCGCGCTTCAGTGCCGCGTGGATCTGCTGCATGCTGAAGGGCTTGGCGAGGTAGTCGTCCATGCCGGCGGCGATGCAACTCTCGCGGTCCGACACCATGGCATTGGCCGTCAGGCCGATGATCCACAGCCGCCGACCGCCCTGCTGGGCCTCGCGCGCGCGGATCAGGCTCGTGGCCATCAGGCCATCCATCACCGGCATCTGCCAGTCCATGAGCACGACGTCGAAATCCTGCTCGGCGCTCATCTCCACGGCTTCGCGGCCATTGCCAGCCACCAGGACCTGGTGGCCGCTTTCGTTGAGCATGGCACTGGCCACCATCTGGTTCACGGCGTTGTCTTCCACCAGCAGCACGCGAAGACCATCCGGCAAGGGTGACTGGGTATCGGCGAAGGGGTTCTCCGGCGCCGGGGCACGCTCCACATGCACCGCCGCCAGCGGCAGCTCGAAACTGAATTCGCAGCCCTCTCCGGGCTGGCTCCTGAGCTGCATCTCCCCGCCCATGCGCTGCACCAGCTCGCGCGCGATCGACAGGCCCAGACCCGTACCGCCATAGCGCCGCGTGGCGCTGGCGTCGGCCTGCCGGAAGGGCTCGAAGATCTCGCGCTGCGCGGCCGGCGCGATGCCCGGGCCGGTATCGCGCACGGCAAAGCGCACCATGCCCTGCGCGGCACCGGGGGTCACGCGCAGCTGCACGCTGCCGCGCTCGGTGAACTTGATGGCGTTGCCCAGCAGATTGCCCAGCACCTGACTGATGCGCACTGAATCGCCCAGCACGACGGCAGGCAGGGTCACATCGACCAGGGTGCCCAGATCAATGTCCTTTTCATGCGCCGAAGCAGCGAACAGCTCGCCGACCTCGGAGATGGTGCGCGCGAGTTCGAAAGGCTCCAGATCAAGCACGATCTTGTCGGCCTCGATCTTGGAGAAGTCCAGAATGTCATTGAGCACCTTGAGCAGCACGCGCCCGGAGCCGGCCAGCACCTGCACCAGATCGCGCTGCTGCGGCGCCAGTTCGCTCTTGAGCAGCAGGTCCGCCACACCCAGCACGCCGTTGAGCGGCGTGCGGATCTCGTGGCTCATGTTGGCGAGGAATCGGGAGCGGGCTTCGAGTGCGGCCTCGGCCGTCTGCTTGGCGCGCGACAGCTCCGCCGTGCGCTGGGCCACGCGCTCCTCCAAGGAGCTGCGTGCCTCCTCGAGCGCAATGTTGAGTTCTTCCAGCCGTGCGCGATCGCTCTCGGCCTGGGCCTGACGCGCCTGCGCAACGTCCTGTGCAAGGCGCGACTGTTCAAGCTGATGATCCATCTCCAGCAAGGCACGCTGTGAGCGCAGGCTGCGGCTGACGAGCTGATCGCGCATCTGGTAGGCGTCGCGCTGCGCGAACAGCGCCGTGCGGTAGTCCTGCAGCGCCTCGGAGGCGCCGCCGACCACGCCGTACATCTGCATCAGGTCGTAGGGCAGATCAAATTCCTGCTGCTTGCGCAGCAGATCGATGCGGCTCTGGCACAGCTCGCGCGCCTCCTCGAAGTGGCCGCGCGCCATCAGCAGACGGCCCTTCACCCAGGTCCAGAGCGCTGCATTCGGCCCGGCGGCTGAATCGCTGACCACGCCCTTGCTCAGCCAGGCCTCGGCTTCGTCCAGTTGCCCGCCTGCCAGGTAGGTCATGGCGATCTCGGCGTTCAGCTCGGGCAGCCGCTTTGGATCGACCTTCGCAGGATCGAACATGTAGGTCTGCAAGACTTCCATGGCCTTGCCGTGCTCGCCCTTCTGGTAATAGGCACTGAGCAGATTGGCCACTGAAGTGCCGATAGCCAGGCGCGAACCGACGCGGTTGGCCAGCTCCAGCCCGCGCACCATGAAGGGCAGCGCTTCCTCGGTGTTGTAGAGGTCGAAGAGCACGCTGCCGAGGTTGCCCACCGCCACGGACTCCAGCGTCAGATCCTGGTGCTGCTCGGCCAGCTCCACGCCGCCGTAGTACGCCCGCAGCGCCACTTCGAAGCGGCCCAGAAGGCGTGAATTGATGGAATGCGAAACGTGGGTGCAGAAGGGGTCGGGCCAGCCGCGCTCTGCGTACGGAATGCGCATGAGCCGGTCGCTGACCGCCCAGGCCTCCTCGAACTGCCCCGCCCGGCGCAGGCGGATGCTGTCCGCCTCCTCGCACATCCAGAGTCCCCGCTGGTCACCGAGCGCAGTGAAGCGCGCACGAACATCCTCCAGCTTGGGCAGGGCGAGCGCCCGGTCACCGTAACGAATGTGGCCGAAGGCATCGTGAAACAGGCCCCAGGCCTGGCGCGACGCGTCGTCCTGCGCCGCGGCCAGCTCCGCGGCGCGCGCCCCGAGCCGGGCGGCACCGAGCGGCTCCAGATAGATCCAGAGCCAGGCCTGATCGATCAATGCCTGCGGGTCGGTAAGCGTCTGCAGCGCTTCCTGCAGGTCGATCCTCTCCATGCTGCTACCCCTTTGCGGCACCAGGGTGTGAACCCCTGTTGCACCGTCGGTCGAGTGTATGGGGGTCATGCAGGGACGCACAGAGGGCAATCCAGCGATCAGCCCCGCTTCAGTCGGTCATTGCTCGACGAAGTGTCGAATCTGTTGCAGCCTGCTCGCGAGTTGCAGTGCGCGGTGATCGGGCAGCAACAGCTGTGTATGCGCAGCGCGTTCCGCTTCAGACGAACGGCCCCGTGATGGCCACCGTGTAGCCGGGCCGGTAGACGTTGGCGAACAGGGTCTTGCCATCCGGGCTGAAGCAGGCGCCGGCCCACTCGGCGCCCTTGAAGCTGCCGATGAAGCCCATCTCGCCGGCCAGCTCGGTGTTGTTGCGAGCCAGTTCAAACAATTCGCCCTGCCGCGTCAGGCCATACAGGCGCTGCACCGGCGCGCCGGAGTCCTCGCAGATGACGATGCTGCCCGTCGGGCTCAGGCAGATGTTGTCCGGGTAGTCCAGCACGCGAGCGCCCGGGCTTTCATAGAACAGCTCCAGCCGCTGCTGCGAGGGCACGAAGCGGAACACCTGCCCGGCCTTGGCGTCGCCGCCATCGGTGGAGGTAAAGAAGACTTCGTCCGGTCCGACGAAGACGCCCTCCAGCCGCGTGAACAGGCTCGCGCCCTGAGCGCGGCCCTGGCGCAGCACCCCCAGGGTGCTGCCGGCGTTGGAGCCGTCTGCAGCAGCCTCCCAACCCTGCTCCGGCCGCTCGATGTCGACCCAATCCACGTCGAGACGCTGACCCGCCTTCAGGCCAGTGCGCAGATCCGGATGCGTCTTCACCCGCAGGGCCTGCAGGCGGCCGCCCGCGCCCAGCTTGCCGCGCTGCCTGGGGGTAAAGCGGTAGAAACCGGCCGGGCGGTTGTCTTCCGTGAGATAGACCATGCCGTTGCTTGCGTCCACGACCGCAGCCTCGTGGACGAACTGGCCCATGTCCTTCAGCGGCCGGGCGTCCGACACACCCTCGGCCGGCACCTCGAACACAAAGCCATGCGCGCGGTCCAGCCGGAAGGTCCGCCCGCGCCGAAAGCCGCTGTGCCCCACCGGCGAGACGGTCTCCTCGCAGCTCAGCCAGCTATTCCAGGGCGTGGTGCCGCCGGCGCAGTTGACCAGCGTGCCGGACAGCGAACCGCGCGCCTCCAGCAGCCTGCCGGCGCGCCGGTCGTAGCGCAGCGTGACCGTGCCGCCGCCGCAGGGCGCGTCGTAGTGGCTGGCGGCCGGGCCAAAGCTGCCGTCCTGGCCAAAGATCTCGTGGTTGCGCACCAGCGTGAACACCTCGCCCTCCACCTTCACGATGCCCATGCCGTCCGCTGCGCCGGGCATCGGTTCGCCCGTACCCGCCAGCTTCTCGCCAGCCCAGGCAAAGCTGCGGTAGGTGAAGCCTTCCGGCAGCATCAGCAGCGGTAGCCCGGTGGTTTCGTCCCTGACCGGAAGAAGAGGGCCGTAGCCAGATGCGCTCAAGCTGCGGTGCCCGGTCGCCTTGGGCGTCGCGGCCAGCGCAAAGGCGGCGGCCAGGGGGCTGGCGGCGAGTGCGGCGCTGCCTTGGAGCAAACGGCGGCGGGCCAGGGACAGGGCAGGGTCAGTCATCGTCGCGAAGGAGTGGGGCGTGCGGTCAAGGTGCCGCGGCGGGCGCGGCTGACCGGGGGGCTCAAGCAGCGCAGCGAGTGTGAGGGCGCAGCATGCAGCGCGCAGCACTGGCCGGGCAAGCTGGTGGTTACCGCGATGATCAATTTATGGCTGATTACGATTTATTTTGTTGAAAACAAATGGCACTTTTCGCTTGCCCTTCAGACGTCTTGGCGAAATTTGATGATCCAATTTTTCTGGCCGATTTTGTCATCTACCCAGCGGCTATTCGTCCGGCAAGTACAGCCGCTACGCTGGCCGTATCCGTCGGCCGTGCCGCCTCGCCGCCCGCTGACCCCTCGGAGTCGCCATGCAACCCACCCTGCCCGCCCGCCCAGCCACTGCAAGCGCCACCCGCACGGAGCGCGACAGCTTCGGCGAGATCGCCGTCCCGGCGGCCAGGCTCTGGGGCGCACAGACCCAGCGCTCCCTGCACCACTTCGCCATCAGCACCGAAACCCAGAGCCCGGAGCTCATCGCCGCACTGGTCACGGTCAAGCGCGCCGCCGCCCGCGTCAATCAGCGCCTGGGTGCACTGGATGCACAGAAGGCTGACGGCATCGTCGCCGCCTGCGACGAAGTGCTCGCCGGCCTGCATGCCGACGAGTTTCCGCTCTCCGTCTGGCAGACCGGCAGTGGCACGCAGACCAACATGAATGTGAACGAAGTGCTGGCCAACCGCGCCAGCGAACTGCTGGGCGGCGAGCGCGGTGAGCAGCGCAAAGTGCACCCCAACGATGACGTGAACCGCGGCCAGAGCAGCAACGACGTCTTCCCCACCGCGATGCACATGGCCGCGGCGCAAGGCATCAGCCAGCGCCTGCTGCCAGCCGTGCAGCGCCTGCGCGACACGCTCGCCGCCAAGCGCGACGCCTTTGCCGACATCGTCAAGATCGGCCGCACCCACCTGCAGGACGCCACACCCCTCACGCTCGGCCAGGAGTTCTCCGGCTACGTGGCCCAGCTGGACCAGGGCAGCAAGCACCTGCGCGCCGCGCTGCCCCATCTGCATGAACTGGCGCTGGGCGGCACGGCCGTGGGCACGGGCCTGAACGCCCATCCGCAGTTTGCGCAGGCCGCCGCCGAGGAGATCGCCCGCGCCACCGGCCTGCCCTTCATCACCGCGCCCAACAAGTTCGAGGTGATGGCCGCGGCCGATGCACTCGTGGCCGCCCACGGCGCGCTCAAGACTCTTGCAGCGAGCCTGATGAAGATTGCGAATGACGTGCGCTGGCTCGCCAGCGGCCCGCGCTGCGGCATCGGCGAGATCACGATCCCCGAGAACGAGCCCGGCAGCTCCATCATGCCTGGCAAGGTCAACCCCACCCAATGCGAAGCGCTCACCATGCTCTGCGCCCAGGTCTTCGGCAACGACGTCGCCGTGAACATTGGCGGAGCCAGCGGCAACTTCGAGCTCAACGTCTTCCGGCCCATGATCGCCCACAACGTCCTGCAGAGCATCCGCCTGCTGGCCGACGGCTGCACGAGTTTCGAAGAACACTGCGCGCGAGGCATCGAACCGAACCGCGAACGCATCGCCCAGCTGCTCGATCAGTCACTGATGCTGGTGACGGCGCTCAACCCCCACATCGGCTACGACAAGGCTGCGCAGATTGCCAAGAAGGCCCATGCGGAAGGCACCACGTTGAAGGCGGCGGCGTTGGCGCTGCGGTTTGTGACGGAGGAGCAGTTTGAGGCTTGGGTCAGACCTCAGGACATGGTCTGAGGCGCCCGACGGAAGCCGCTTCGTACAATCGGGACAAAGCGAATTTCTGTGCCCAGCGCAGCTCCAAAGCATGCTCCCCCAACAATCCCAAGCCCTCCTCAACGCCATCACCCGCACCTTGGCTCCGCTGGCCGGTGACCTGCCGCTGCCGGCCATCACGCTCGAACAGCCCAAGGACCCCTCGCATGGCGATGTGGCCTGCACGGCGGCGCTGGCCTGTGCCAAGGCCTTGAAGAAGCACCCGCGTGAGGTGGCGCAGGCGGTGGTGGACGGCCTGAAGGCCGACGCCGCCGTGGCGGGGCTCATTGCGAGCATGGAGATTGCCGGGCCGGGCTTCATCAACTTCCGCATTGCGCCCGCCGCGCGGCAGGCGGTGGTGCGCGAGGTGCTGGATAACGCCACGTTTGGCAGCGGCCAGATGCACGCCGGCAAGCATGTGATGGTGGAGTTCGTCAGCGCCAACCCCACCGGCCCGCTGCACGTGGGCCACACCCGCCAAGCGGCCATCGGTGATGTGCTGTGCAACCTGCTGGCCAACCAGGGCGCGCAGGTCACGCGCGAGTTCTATTACAACGACGCGGGCAACCAGATCGCCAACCTGGCGCTCTCCGTGCAGGCACGCCTGAAGGGCTTGACGCCGGAGTCCCCAGGCTGGCCAGCCGACGGCTATGCCGGCGGCTACATCATCGACATCGCCAACGACTTCAGCGCGAAGAAGACGGTGAGCGCGAGCGACGGGGAGGCGGTGACGGCCTCCGGTGACATCGAGGATCTCGAAGGCATCCGCCGCTTTGCGGTGACCTGCCTGCGCCGCGAGCAGGACGGCGACCTGCAGGCCTTCGGCTTGAAGTTCGACGTGTTCTATCTGGAAAGCTCGCTGTACAGCGACGGCCGGGTGGAAGAGACCGTGGCCAGGCTCAAAGCCGGCGGCATGACCTATGAGCAGGACGGCGCCCTGTTCCTGCGCACCACAGGCATTGATGCCGGCGAGCGCCAGGACGACAAGGACCGCGTGATGAAGAAGCGCGAGGGCGGCTACACCTACTTCGTGCCGGACGTGGCCTACCACTGGCGCAAGTGGGAGCGCGGCTTTGCCAAGGTCATCAATGTGCAGGGCACGGACCACTTCGGCACCATCCCGCGGGTGCGTGCCGGCCTGCAGGGCCTGGATGTGGGCATCCCGAAGAACTACCCGGACTACGTGCTGCACAGCATGGTCAAGGTGATGCGCGGCGGCGAGGAAGTGAAGGTCTCCAAGCGCAAGGGCGGCTACGTGACCATGAGCGACCTGATCGAGTGGGTCGGCCGCGACGCGGTGCGCTACTTCATGGTCAGCCGCAAGGCCGACAGCGAATTCGTCTTCGACCTCGACCTGGCCCTGGCCAAGAGCGACGAGAACCCGGTCTATTACATCCAGTACGCGCACGCGCGCATCTGCTCGGTGGCCGCCAAGGTGCAGGCCGAGAAGGGCATTGGCGAAGCCGACGTGCTGCACACCGACCTGAGCCCGCTCACGGCGCCCAAAGAACTGCAGCTCATGGCCAAGCTGGCCGAGTTCGGCCCCATGCTGGAAGGTGCTGCCGCCAACCACGCGCCGCACACCCTGGCACACTGGCTCAAGGACTGCGCCGCGGCATTTCACGGTGCCTACAATGCCGAGCGGGTGCTGGTGGACGATGAGCCCACGATGCGCGCCCGGCTGGCTCTGTATGCCGCCACGCGCCGCGTGCTGGCCCGCGGCCTGGCCATCCTGGGCATGAGCGCCCCGGACCGCATGGACCGTGAAGAGACCGAACCCGCCGCGGCTGCCGCGGT
Organism: beta proteobacterium AAP99; assembly: GCA_001295775.1. Taxonomy (GTDB): domain Bacteria; phylum Pseudomonadota; class Gammaproteobacteria; order Burkholderiales; family Burkholderiaceae_C; genus Piscinibacterium. The sequence continues at coordinate 50,185 of LJIA01000018.1, read as the reverse complement.
CTGATCCACCCTGGGATCCAATGAACACACCGCACACACACTCGATCGAGCCGCGCTGCGCCACCTGCCTGCGCATCCGTCACGCGCTGGGCCTGAAGACGCAACTTCGCAGCCAGCAGGGCGGCACGCTGCTGGGCATCATCATCGGCCTGGTGATCGGCCTGGCGATTGCACTGGCGGTCTCGCTCTACATGCGCAGCGGCGATCTGTCCTTCCTCAAGCGCGATGCGCATGACAAGCCCAGCCGCGTCGAAGTCCCCAAGGACGCCGCCAAGATTCCGGACCCGAACGAAGCGCTGTATGGCAAGGGCAGCCGCGAGCAGAAGCCTGCCGCCGCCGATGTGGTGCCCGGCAAGCCCGGCGAGCCCGCCGGCACTCAGAGCGGCGCGGCCCGCGGTCTGGGCATCGATGCCGGCAAGACGCCCTCAGACGCGGCCGCGGCCGCGAGCAAGACGGCTGATCCGATCGGCAAGCTGGCCGAAGCCGTGGCCAAAACCCCGCCGCCGCCTGCACCCAAGGCCAGCGACGTGCCCGTGGACGATGACGGCAGCCGCTACCTGATCCAGGTGGGCGCATTCAAGAGCCCGGAAGAAGCCGAGTCCATGCGCGCCAAGGTGGCGATGATGGGCTTCGAGGCCCGCGTCAGCCAGCGCGAGACCGACACCGGCACGATGCACCGCGTGCGCATCGGCCCGCTGACGAGTCTGGACGCCAGCAACCAGGCCCGCCGCAAACTGACCGAGGCCGGCATGGAAGCCTCGATCATCAAGATCAAGTAAGCGGGGGCGCGCAGCGTTCTGTTGCAATTCAACGGCCGCCTTGGGCTGACGGACGGCTGAAACCCGTCCACCCGGCGACTGTCAGAATCGTTGAGATGCAAACAGCGCACGGCCGGCATGGGCCGCCGATCGCTCCTCCGACAGACCGAAGAACTTTCTACTCATGAGGTTGATGCAATGAACGCCGCGAGCGCACCGATCGCTTCCGCACACTCGTCCAGCCTGCTGCGCCTGCTCGGCGCACTCTTGCTGCTGGCGACCGCCAGCGTCCTGGCGCTGCTCAGCCCCGCCGCACAGGCCCAGGGCCGGCCCGAGTACCGCACGCTCAGCCCGGCGCAACCCACGAGCACGCCGGGCAAGATCGAGGTGCTCGAGTTCTTCCAGTACAGCTGCGGCCACTGCCACAGCTTCGAGCCGGCGCTGCAAAGCTGGAAGAGCAAGCTGCCCAAGGATGTGGCCTTCCGCGCCGTGCCCATCACCTTCAGCGACCAGACCATTCCGCACAGCCGGATGTTCTACGCCCTGGAAGCACTGGGCCGACTGGATGATCTGCATCAGCGCGTGTTCAACGCCTTTCATCTTGAGCGCAAGCGGCTGCTGACCGTGGAAGAACAAGCGCAGTTCTTCACGCAGTTCGGGATCGATGCGAAGAAGTACACCGACACCTACAACTCCTTTGGCGTGAACACCAAGGTGCGCGCTGCGCAGCAGCTGGCGCAGAACTACAAGATCGATGCCACGCCCACGATGGCGGTGGACGGCCGCTTTGTGGCCAACGTGGGGGCGGGCCAGGGCGGGCAGCTCAGCATGCTCATGACCGTCGACATGCTGATTGCCGAGGCACGCAAGACCCGCAAGTGATCCGCCGTCAGGCGATCATCCTGCCCAGGCCGCGTACGATCTGCGCGGCTTTTTCTTTTGCGGAACACTGATTCATGAATGTCTTCATCACCGGCGCGTCCAGCGGCATCGGCGCCGATCTGGCACGCGAGTTTGCAGCGCGCGGCGCCACCCTGGGCCTGGTGGCGAGGCGGCGTGAGGTTCTGGAGCAGCTGGTCGCCACGCTGCCGGGCACGCACCACATCTACGCCGCCGATGTGACGGACAAGGTCGCTATGCGTGATGCCGGCGCGGCGTTTGATGCGGCCACGGGAGGTGCGGACATCGTGATCGCCAATGCCGGCATCAGCGTCGGCGTACTCACGGAGTACTTCGAGGATCTGGACGCCTTTGCCGACGTGTTCAACACCAACGTGATGGCCATGGCGCATACCTTCCACCCCTTCATCACGCCGATGCGCCAGCGCAAGCGCGGCACGCTGGTAGGCATTGCGAGCGTGGCGGGCATCCGCGGCCTGCCGGGCAGCGAAGCCTATTGCGCGAGCAAGGCAGCAGCCATCAGCTACTGCGAAAGCCTGCGCGTGGAACTGAAGAAGACCGGCGTGAAGGTCAGCACGATCTGCCCGGGCTTCATCAAGACGCCGCTCACGGCCAAAAATCCGTATTCCATGCCCTTCCTGATGGAGAGCCGCGACTTCGCGCGGCAGTGCGCGGACGCCGTTCTCGCGGGCACGAGTTACCGCGTCATCCCCTGGCAGATGGGCCTTGTGGCCAAGCTGCTGCGCCTGCTGCCCAACTGGCTGTTCGACAAGGCCTTCGGCAACCGTCCGTACAAACCTAGGCGGAACGCCTAGGTTTGTACGGTCTGCGTCCTGCTGATCGTTCGCCCCCCAACCCCCTATCCGGGGGGCTCACCATCCGCAAGATTGATGAACGCCTCGCAGAAAGCAGCAGAAGTCCTCTCGACCGAGGCGGCGCTCGCCAGTGAGGCACTGATCTTCGGCACGGTGCAGCCTGCGAGCGCGGCACCGGCCAAATGGATGCTGGGCAAGCGGCTTGCTGCAGGCTTGTGTACGCATGCCTTGCAACCAATCGAGACCGATGAGGATTGGCAGCGCTACCTCAGGCATCGCATCGAGATCGAGCGCGGCTTCGGTATCGATGCCGAGGCCGCGCGCGCCATGGTTGAGACCATGCGTGACCGACAACACAGCCTGCCGATCCGCTGGGCCTTTCTCATGCGCGGCGCGGATGCCGTGGGTGCCGTGGGTCTGCTGCGCTTCGAGCATGCGGACCAGGTCTGCGGCCGCCTGCAGGACGTGGACATCTTTCTCGCCTTCCGTAGCCAGGGCCTGGGCAACACACTGCTCGACGCCGTGCAGGCCTGGGCTCGCGCGGAGCCAACGCCGGCCACGCAGCTGTTCGTTGCAGCCGACGAGGACGACTGGCCCCTAGCCTGGTACGAGCGGCACGGCTTCACGCGGCTGGCGCGGGTCGGCAAACAGCCGGGCTGATCCGGTCAGCCCAAAGGGCTTTCCGCTTGGCATGGGGTTGCGGCAAGCACCGCTTGCCGCCAAGCCACGAGTGGGCGCCTGCCAGCGCCCACCCCGTTGCGGTCTGACTCGGGTTTTCCGCTTGGCTTGGGGTTTCGGCAAGCACTGATTGCCGCCAAGCCAACAGTGGGCGCCTGCCAGCGCCCACCCCGCTGCGGTCTGACTCGGGTTTTCCGCTTGGCCTGGGGTTGCGGCAAGCACCGCTTGCCGCCAAGCCAAGAGTGGGCGCCTGCCAGCGCCCACCCCGTTGCGGTCTGACTCGGGCTCTCCGCTTGTCCCATGCGGCTCTCCAGCCATTTTGGTCTGGAAAGCCTTGTCCAGAGCCGATCTTGCTTTCTCAGCCCGGGCTGCGCCGTGTCTTGATGCGGGTGCGCAGAGCCTGAAGCAGCGCGCGGGTTTCCACGTCCGGCCGCGCGGGCTCCTTCCAGTACTCGGAGCAATCGCTCCTTCGGCCGAGCAGGCGCATGTTGATGAGCTCGCGGCGCAGCGTGGCGTGATCCCCGAAGGCATGCCAGGCCTTCAGGATGTCATTCACTTCTCGCTCCGTGTAGCGGCGCTTGGCATCGAAGTGCAGCCACAGGCCCCAGAGCGCCAGGCGCTGCACGCTGAACTTGTGGGGCCAGCGCACCAGCACGCCCTGCACATCGAACTGCATGGCCGCTTTGGTGGCGGCGGGCGTCAGCGGCAGTGCGGCTTGCTGCTCACGTGCGGCCGGTGCGTCAAGCGCCAAGCGCGGCGCGCGCGCCTTGAGCGCCTGCACGTTGGGATGGCCCGCAGCGCGCGCTAGCATGTTGAGCAGCTGCACGTGGCCGGGCAGCGGATCGTCGCGCCCGACCTGTGCCGCCAGATGCGCGCGAAGCTGCGTGCGCAGGGCCTTGGCAAAGGCAGACAGATCCGGCGCAAGCAGGGCCGTGGGTTGCCGGGAGGGGGAAGTGCGTGAACGGTCAGACGCCGCCGCAACGGAGAGGGCAGATGAGGACATGGTCGCTTTCCTGAACGCGCATCACCCATGAACCGGCCCGGGTGGCATACGGGCCGCACTGCGGTTGCCGACTTGCAGCCAGGGCGCGCGCAAGATCAAGAAGGCGCCAGGACATGCGAATCACAAGAAGGGCAGGTTTAGCTCGCGGACCACGCCGCGCGGCAACGCCTGGGTGAACTGCCGACCGAGTCCAAAGTGTACGGCCGCTAGCATGCGCGCATGCAAGACGCACCGCGCATTGTCAGCCTCGTCCCCTCGATCACCGAGCTGCTGATCGACCTGGGCCTGCGCGAGCACGTCGTTGGGCGCACGGGCTTTTGCATCCACCCGGCCGATGCCGTGCGCGACATCCCGAAGGTGGGCGGCACCAAGGACGTGAATCTGGAGAAGATCCGCCGGCTCGCGCCCACGCACGTGATCGTGAACGTGGACGAGAACCGGCTGCCGGATGTGGAGGCGTTGCGCGAATGTGTGCCGCATGTCGTGGTGACGCATCCGCAGGCGCCGCAGGACAACGAGGCACTCTTCCGGCAGATGGCGGCGCAGTTTGAGTCCGTGCCCGGTGTGCAGGAGCGTGCCCAGACCCTCTGCAAGCAACTTGACGACGCACTCGCCGCATTGACCGCCCAGCGCTTCGCGCCGCGCCGCGTGCTGTACCTCATCTGGCAGGACCCGTGGATGAGCGTGGCGCGCGACACCTACATCAGCCGCACGCTGGCACTTGTGAACTGGCACACGATGCCCGATGTGTATGGGGGCGAGCAGGGTGCGGCGCGCTACCCGACGATCAAGTTCTCCGAGGCGCTGATGGCCGATGTGGACGCGGTGCTGCTGTCCAGCGAGCCCTACCGATTTGGCGAGAACCATGCGGATGCACTGGAGCGGCAGATCGGCAAGCCAGTGCTGCTGATCGACGGCGAGATGACGAGCTGGTACGGCAGCCGGGCGATCGCTGGCCTGGACTACCTGGGGCGCTTTGCGCGCGATGCAGCGCTCTAGGGTCTGCCATCACAGCCTGTCACGCGTGCTGGCCAAAGCACCGCGCCGCCTGCGCTGATCTCTCCCGGCCAGCCGCCGTGCGAGCCAATGCGTACTAGGCTGCAAGCTCCATCCAGCCGGAGCCGGTCATGCCCCTCGTCACCTTCACTGTTCGAAAGCCCACGACCACCGGGCGCAAGAGTGCGCTGTTTGATGCCGTGCATCAGGCTCTGGTGGCCAGCGGTGTGCCGGCCACGGATCTGTTTCAGCGCTGCCTGGAGCTGAGCGAGGACGACTTCCGCTTCGACCCCAGCTACCCGGACGCCGCCAGCCCGCGAACAACCGAGTTTGCGCTCATCGAGATCCTGCTGTCGGTGGGCCGCAGCGTGAAGATCAAGCGCAAGATCCTGGCGGACATCATGGCGGGCGCTCAGGCCGCCGGCCTGAACCCGGAACACGTGATGGTGGTGTTCAAGGAGACCCAGTGGGAGAACTGGGCCTTTGCCGGCGGGCGGCAGATTCACGCCTGAGCGCGAGATTCTGAAAAGGCTTTCCGCTGGCCCCATGCGGTTCTTCGGGCATTTTGGCCTGAAGAGCCGCATGAATGCTCGATCCAGCCCACAGAACCCAGGCTAGGCCGGCAACGGCGCTCAGGCGGCGTGCGCCATGGCCTGCTGCTTGTCGGCCACGAACTGTGGCACGAGGCTGCCGACGATGATGCCGACGAAGGCCATGATCAGGCCAGGCAGTTGCGCGGGATAGTCCGGCCCCAGCGGCTTGAAAGCCATGAAGCCGATCCAGGTGCCGATGCCCAGCACGATGGAGACGATCGCCCCCTGCGTGGTGGCGCGCTTCCAGTACAGGCCGAACACCAGCGGGATGAAGGCGCCGACGAGCGTGACCTGATAGGCGCTGGACACGAGGTCATAGATCGAGGTGCCCTTCATCATGATGGCGTAGGTCAGCACCAGGCAGGCAAACACCACCAGCGTAGTGCGCATGGCGAACAATTGCTGGCGGTCAGACAGGCCGGGGTGGATGTTCTTCAGGATGTTTTCCACGAAGCTGGTGGAGGGCGCGAGCAGCGTGGCACTCGATGTGCTCTTGATGGCCGAGAGCAGCGCGCCGAAGAACAGGATCTGCATGGCCAGCGGCATGTGGGTCATGATGAAGCTGGGCAACAGCTTCTGGTAGTCGTTCTTGGCGAGTTCCAGCGCCTTGTCGCCCATCACCACCACGGCGCAGGCGACGATGAACATGGGCACAAAGGCGAACAGCAGGTAGCTCACGCCGCCGATCACCGCACCGCTGCGCGCGGTGCTGGCGTCCTTGGCGCTCATCACGCGCTGGAACACGTCCTGCTGCGGAATGGAGCCCAGCATCATGGTCACGGCTGCGGCCAGAAAGATGGAGATCTCGGTGAAGCTCGGTGCGGGCAGGATCTGGGCCCAGTTGTTCTGCGCAGCCAGGTTCACCACCTTGTCCACGCCGGCAATGTTGCCTGCAAAGATCGCGATCACCGCCAGGCCGATCACCAGCACGATCATCTGGATGAAGTCGGTCCAGGCCACGGCCAGAAAGCCGCCGATCACCACGTAGATCAGCACGGCGAGTGTGCCGATGATCATGCCCGTGGTCTCGCTCATCGCCCCGTTGGTCAGGATGCTGAACACCAGGCCCAGGGCCGTGATCTGCGCCGCCACCCAGCCCAGATAGCTCAGGATGATGGCCACGGAGCAGAACACCTCGACGAAGCGGCCGTAGCGATGGCGGTAGTAGTCGCCGATCGTCAGCAGCGTCATCTTGTAGAGCTTGAAGGCGAAGAACAGGCCCACCAGCACCAAGCACATGGACGCACCGAAGGGGTCTTCCACCACAGCCGCCAGACCGCCCTGCACGAACTTGGCCGGGATACCCATCACCGTCTCGGCACCGAACCAGGTGGCAAAGGTCGTGGTCACGACCATGATCAGCGGCAGCGAGCGGCCGGCAATGGCGAAATCGGTCGTGGTCTTGATTCGGCTGCCGGCCCAGACGCCCACTGCGAGCGTGCCCAACAGATAAATGACGACGAACAGGATCAGCGTGGTGTTGATCTCAGTGGACATGCTCTGATGGCCCCTCCAGCCTGCGCCGCCGCGTGAGCGCGGGCAGCGTGTTGTTCGCGCTTGCGCGCCGTGTACGTCGCAAGCCTTGCAATTCCTGCACCAGGCACATGGGCTGCCCGGCGCTCCCCAACGCGGATTATCGACCAGCCCGCTGGCGCCGAGCTGTCAGGGCCGCGTCATCGATGGCGAAGGCTCAACGCGTGATCGCGGCACGCGGCTGACGCAGCCAGCGCATCCAGCGCTCATGGCCGCCAAAGACGGGCAGCGCATCGGGGCTGGGTTCGTCCTCCACGAGCGTGAAGTACGGCGACAGCAGCGCGTCCAGCAGGGCACGGTCATAGACGAAGGGCGGGCCGCGCGGGCGTTCCGGCGCGTCTGGCATGACATAGAAGTAGCCAAGCAGCTCGCCGCCCGGTTCGATCAGCTGGGCCACGCGCCAGGCCCAGTCGGCACGCATCTCCGTTGGCAGGGCGCAGGCAAAGGTGCGTTCGTAGACGTAGCGGTAGGGGCCTGGCACAGCCGCGGCATCAAAGAAGTCCGCCTGCCGCAGCAGCGGCGCAAGTGCAGGCACCAGTCGCGCCTGCCCGGCGCGCACCGCGGCCTCGGCGTAGTCGATGGCATCCACCCGCAGGCCGGCAGCAGCCAAAGCCGGCAGCTCCGGTCCCGCACCGGCGCCGGGCACCAGCAGGTTGGTGCGGCTCAATTCGCTTCCGCGCTCGGCCAACCAGCGGGCAAGTCGCTGCGGCATGGAGGGCAGCTGCCAGGGCGTGAATCCGGCGGAAAAACGCTCGTTCCAGAAAGCGGGTTCGGCGGCGTTGCGCGCCGAGAAGGCTGGCGTGTCGCTCAATTCAGATCGTGCAGGTCAAAAGGTGGTGGCGACGCGCCACCTACATGAAATCACCGCCGTCGTGCAGCAGTACCCAGAGAATGTAGAAGGCGTAGCCCAGCATGACGGACACCACGACCAGCGCACCCGCCAGCAGGCTGATGAGCAGGTGCAGGCGCGACTGCCCCTTGCGGATGCTGCGCAGATGCTCGATCAGCAGCGCATCATCGCGCTGCGGCGGCGGTGCGGACAGGCGGGTGTGGATCAGGCGCGGCAGCTCGGGCAGGAACTGTGCCCACTGGGTGGCTTCCTGCTCCAGGCGCTTGCGGAAGCCCTCCGGCCCCACCTGCTGGTTCATCCACTTCTCCAGAATGGGCTTGGCCGTGGTCCAGAGATCAAGGTCCGGGTCGAGCTGGCGGCCCAGGCCTTCCACGTTGAGCAGGGTCTTCTGCAGCAGCACGAGCTGGGGCTGGATGCTCACCTTGAAGCGGCGGCTCGCATCGAACAGGCGCAGCAGCACCATGCCCAGGGAGATTTCCTTCAGCGGCCGGTCGAAGTAAGGCTCGCAGCAGGCGCGCACCGCTGCTTCGAGCTCCTCGACGCGCGTGTCCTTGGGCACCCAGCCGCTCTCGACATGCAGGGCGGCAACCCGGCGGTAGTCGCGCTTGAAGAAGGCCAGGAAGTTCTGCGCGAGGTAATGCTTGTCGTACTCGGACAGCGCACCCATGATGCCGAAATCCAGCGCGATGTAGCGGTTGCGGTCCGACTCGCCGAAGCCCACAAGAATGTTGCCGGGGTGCATGTCGGCATGGAAGTAGCCATCGACAAACACCTGCGTGAAGAAGATCTCAACACCATCGCGCGAGAGCTTTTTCAGATCGATGCCCTTGGCCGTCAGGCGCTCGGCATCCGCGATCGGGATGCCGTCCATCCACTCCATGGTGAAGACCCTGTCGCGCGTGTAGTCCCAGAACACCTCGGGCACGGCAAGCAGCTGGCCACGGTGCGAACCCGGCGGGAAGTTGCGCCGCAGCAGGGCGCAGTTGGAGGCCTCGCGCAGCAGGTCCAGCTCGTCGTTCAGGATCCGGTCGAATTCGTCGACCACATCGTCCGGTCGGAGACGGCGACCATCTTCGCTGGCGCGCTTGATCAGCGCAGCCGCAGCATGCATCAGCGCCAGATCCTTCTGGATCACCTCGCGCATACCCGGGCGCAGCACCTTCACGGCGACTTGCCTGCCGGCCTCCTCAGGCCGCTTGTCGCCTTTGAGTGTGGCGCGATGAACCTGAGCGATCGAGGCACTGGCAATCGGCGTGGGGTCGAAGGATGCGAAGAGATCGGTAGGCGCAGCGCCGAGCGCACGCTCGATCGTGCGCTCGGCCGTGCCGGGCGCCTCCGGCGGCACACGGTCCTGCAGCAACGCGAGTTCATTGGCGATGTCCTCGGGCAGCATGTCGCGCCGCGTCGAGAGCAGCTGGCCGAACTTGACAAAGATCGGGCCCAGCTCAGTGAAGGCCTCGCGCAGGCGCTGGCCGCGCGGCTGGCTGGGTTCGGCCGCCAGCTTGAGCGGCGACAGCAGAAGGCGTGCGTACCAGGGCAGATGCTGCGCGGGCACAAGCGTGTCGAGCCGGTACTTCCATGCGACGCCGAGGATCTTTGCAGTGCGGGCGAGTTTCATGCCTCGGTGGCACCCTTCTTCGGGGATGTCTTCTCGATGAGTTCCACGCGCTTGGAAAGCCGTTCAAGCTGGTCGCGCAGGGCGCGGGTCTCGGCACTGAGCGCCGCAAAGGGCTCACGCGCCAGGATGATCGGATCCTTGTAGGCGGCGCGGTCCACAGCCAGCTCGGCACCCTGCCGCGCAAAGTTGCGCGCTGCTTCGAAGGACGTTCGCATGGCCTCTGCAATGCGCCGTGCGGCGATGTCCCCGACCACGCCGGAAAGCGCGTGTTCGAAGTCGGGTCGCAGCTGGCTGGCGAGTTCGCCCAGGCTGTGTGCAAGCGCGGCATCCCCTTCGATGCGGACATGCTTGAGCCGCTCGGGGCCGGTGCTCATCAGGGCCGCAGGGGTGAGTTCGATCCGCACATTGGCCGGAGCCAGCGGCGTGTCCGGCTCCCCCGCGTCAAGACGTCCGTCGGGCTGGATGGCAAAGCTCAGCGCGAAGGGGGCGAGCTTGACCACGAAGCGTTGGCCGGCGTGCGGGCGCAGCTGCGCCAGCGCCCAGGGTTCGGAGGCGATCATGGGATTGGCCGCACGGGCGGCCAGGGCAGAAAGCGCTTGATCGATCGACATGCAGAAGAGGATTCGCATGGGCCCGTGGCGGGCGCATCGCGCGCTGCGAGTGTATTCGCCGCCTGCAAGCCCGAGCCGCGGGCCGGGGGCCGCTGCTGCGATCAGATCGGCTGGATCTCGATCACGCGCAGGCCATCGTCGCTGCGCTGGAAGCTCCAGACCGTGTCGAAACGGCGCGCCGCCGAGGCCAGCGCGGTGCGGTACAGGCCGGAGAAGCGCACGTGCACGGCATCTGCGTCGCCTGCAGCAGGCACGACCGAACTCGCAGGCCGATCCACCGCCTCGGCAGTCAGCGTGATGATGTCCGTCGGTGCACCCTCACGCGGCGCGAGCTTGGCGGCGTCCACCAGGCGGTCGTAAGCATCGGCACCCAGGGTCGCGCGCAGTTCGTCCGTATTGGCGTTGTCCCACGCGGCAATCAGCCGCATGAACGTGAGCTTGGCATCGCGCAGCACTTGCTCCTGCTCGGCCTGCAGCTGGGCACGCATGTCTGGCGGGATCGTCGTGGCTTGAGTCAGCGCGACCGTTGCCTGTCCGGCCACGGAGGCACGCCGCATCAGATCGGCGCTGAGCGCTTCGATGCTTGGCGCAGCGCGCTCCTGCGCAGCGCCCGCGGGCGATTCTGCAGGGACCGGGGCGGCGGCCGGTCCGACAAAACCCTGCAGACCCACATAGGTCCGCTCATAGCTGCGCATCAGTGCATCGCGGTTGCGCTGCAGTTGGGCACGGTAGCGGGAGACCCAGGCCGCGCCCGCAATCAGGCCCGTCAAGACCAACCCGCCGAGAAACAACATCCACTCCATGCCTGCAAGCTATCCAATGTGCAATACCCGCTCAAGCCCACATTCGCGGGAGTCATGCCTCACGCGCCGAGCAGCCACAGGTCCGAGCGCCTTAATCCATGCGGGTTCCGACGTGCAGGGCCACAACGCCCAGGGTCAGGTTGAAATGGTGAACCCTTGCAAAGCCGGCGTCCCGCATCATGCTGGCCAGGGTGTCCTGGTCGGGGTGCATGCGGATCGACTCGGCAAGGTACTTGTAGCTCTCGGCGTCGCCCGCGACCTTCTGGCCCAGCCAGGGCAGCACCTTGAAGGAGTAAACGTCGTAGGCCTTGGCCAGGGGCGGTGCGACCTTGCTGAACTCGAGCACCAGCAGCTGTCCGCCGGGCGCAAGAACGCGCCGCATTTCCGCAAGTGCGCGCTCCTTGTGCGTCATGTTGCGCAAACCAAAGGCGACCGTCACGCGATCGAAGTGGCCATCGGGGAAGGGCAGTTGCTCAGCGTCGGCCTGCGCCACCGGCAGGATCTGGCCGCGATCGAGCAGGCGGTCACGCCCCACCGCAAGCATCGAGGCATTGATGTCGGTAAGCCAGACCTGCCCGGTCGGACCGACCCGCTCGGCAAACGCGCTGGCAAGGTCACCTGTCCCGCCGGCGATGTCGAGAACCTTCATCCCGGGGCGAATGCCGGCCACCTCGATGGTGAACTTCTTCCAGACGCGATGCAGACCTGCGGACATCAAATCGTTCATGACGTCGTACTTGCTCGCCACGGAATGGAAGACGCCGGCGACCTTGCCCGCCTTTTCGGTCTCCTCAACCTGTTCGAACCCGAAATGCGTCTTCAACCACAGCCTCCGCGTGAAACAGCCTTGAACGCGCTCTCGCCCACCAGGGGTTCGCGCGAGGCGCCGGCCAGTTCGAGCCGGTTCAGGTACTCATGCCACAACGCATCGCGATGCATGCCCAGTTCGTACAGATACGCCCAGGAATAGATTCCGCTCTCGTGGCCATCCGAGAACAGGGGTTTGATGGCGTAGTGGCCGACCGGTTCAATACCGACCACATCCACATCGCGCTTGCCCACTTGCAGCACTTCCTGCCCGGGGCCATGGCCACGGACTTCAGCCGAAGGCGAACAGACGCGCAGGAATTCGAAGCTCAGTTCGAAGCGCTGCCCGTTGGCAAAGCACACCTCCAGCACCTTGGAGGTGCCATGCAGCGTGATCGCAGTCGGTGCGGGAGTTGCGGAGTCAAGACCAGCCATGGCGGGATTGTAGGTGGGCACCCACAACGCCGCCGGGCCGGATTCCGTTAGAAGCGAACCTGCAAGGCGGCGTGCAGGCGGCCGCTGTTGCGCTCGATCAGTGGCACCTGGCTGCCATCAATCACCCAGCCGTAGTCGATCTGGGTGGCGAGCCAGTGGCTCCAGGTCCAGCGCAGACCCAGGCCAGCCGTCGCGATCGACTCGCGCGCGCTCAGGCCCGGTTGGACGTTCAGCCGATCGACCAGCGCGGCATCGACGAAAGCCAGCAGCTTGAAGCCGCTCACAAAGACCGAGCGGCTCAGTTCAAGACTACCCGCCACGCCACGATCTCCTGTGAGTGCGCGCTCCTCAAGGCCGCGCCCGAGGCTGGCGCCACCAAATCCGAACTGTTCGCCGGCAATCAGCGGATCGGCGCTGTACTGCAGCCTGAGCTGCCCGGCCAGATCGAAGCCAGCGCCCACCGCATGGCGGCCTTCGACACTGGCGCGTAGAGCCTTCCAGCCGCGAGGCGCGCCAAGCCGGTTGCCGGCGTAGGCTGCCGCGGTGTTGCTCGCGCCGCCCGAGAGATTGGCAGTGAGATCGATCGTCGCACCGATCTCGCCCGCACTGAAGTTCTGCTTGAGTGCATATCCGAGACTGATCGGCCGACTGCGGACATCGGGGCTCAGCTGGCCAGCCCCGCGAAGCTGAGTCCCTTCGAAGAGCTTGTCTTCAAGGGCCAGCGTCAGGTTGTGCTTGACCTCACCCAAAGGGGACAGGCTCTGGGTCCAGCTCAGGCCCGCGGACCGCCCTTTGCCCGTGATGTCCAGGCCGGGGCCCAACGCCCCGGAGCTGGCCGACGAGTCCGTGTAGTACAGGGCCGCGGTACCGCCGAGGCCGTAGAACGGCTTTCGCGCCTGCAAGCCGAACTGGCGCACATCGGTGCGCTCGGGCGCCACAGAGCCGGAGAGCACGAGACTCTCGTCGCCATCCAAAAGGTTGTAGTGCGCGAGCGCGACCGTGACACGCGGCCGGGTGGAATCTTCCGTGCCGGCGTTCGACGCCGCCAGCACCGCGCTCCACGGGCGGACATCTTCCACGCGGAGATTGGCATCCACGGTGTCCGGTGCCTTGCCCTCGCGGAAGCCCACAACCACGCGCTTGGCCGCGCTTTCATTCGCAACCGAGATCTCGCGGGCAAGATCCTGCAAATTCGGGGTCTGCCCGGGCTGCAGCGCCGGCAGGCTGGCGCGGATGTTGGACTCCGCGAAGTGCTTGTTGCCTTGCACCAGGACCTGCCCGACCGAGAATCGCACCACTTGCAGGCGTACGGTGGACTGCAGGGTCTGCGCCGGCAGCACCACGCGGTACAGACCCCAGCCGGCTTCCTGCAGCGCGGCCTCCAGGGCCTTGGCGGCACCCTGCAGCCGTTCAAGCGCCTGTGCGTCGCCGCTCACCGCGCCGGTAAACGGCTGCAGCAAGCGCTGGGTGCGGGCCTCGCCCAGCGGGTTGCTGCCTTCGACCTTGAACTCGCTGATCGTGATGCTGGCTGGTGCGGCAGCCTGTGCATGAGCCGCCTGGTGACTGCCCGCGCCAAGCAGGCCGGCCAGCGCGAGCGCGACTGCGAGCGCGCGGGGCCGAAGGGTGATCGCAATCGTCATGGTGTGCAGACGTTCCGGTTGTCCAGGCCGCTGTTGGAGAACAGCGAACCGATGTCATTGGGCAAGCTGTCGCCGGGCAGTGGGGTGCCGTCAAAGGCAATGCCTGGCGGCACCACCGCAGGGCGCACAACGATGCGTCCGTCGGTGAAGCCGACCTCGCCTGCGCCGAGGTCGATGAATCGATCGCCGACCTGAATGCGGATGTGGCCGTCGCGCACCTGCACATACAGGCCCGCCGCATCGGCATCCTGGTCTGCCGTGCCGAACAGCGTGTCGAAGTCCACTTGAACACCATCGGGCCGCGTCAGTTCATCGGGCACGATCCGACACTGAGTCGTCTTGTCTTCAAGCGTGCACACGCCCACACCGACTTCGATCTGCCGATCGCCGATCTGTACCACGACGATGCCGTCCCAGGTCTGCACGCGGGTGCCGCCCGGTTCGACAAAGATGTCCATGCCGGTGCCGCGCACACCGATGGTCGCAGTCGCCGTCCGGAAGCTGACGTTGGCGGGTTGGGCCTTGCCCACCAGCCCCGTGAAGGCACGCAGACCGCCCTGCAGCAGATTGGCCACGAAGCGGCCCTCGCGCGGCTGCTTCGGATCGAACACGAAGTCCGTGACACGAAACTGCGTGTTCGACGCCAGCGTGACCTTGGACTCGTCACGGAACGCCAGAATGGCAATGCTGCGATCTGCAGTGGCCACCGTGTCTCCGGGGTAGACCGGTCCGCCTTCGGCAAGGATGCGCACACGACCGTTTGCGTCGCGCGCGGTCAAGTCGCCGCGCATGCGCACGACACGCGCTGCAGCCAGTACACGGTTGCGCGGTGCGGCGCGCTGCGGCGCGCTCGCTGCGGGTGCGGAAGCCGGCCGCGCGCTGGCGCAGTCTTTCTCGCAAAGACGCGCATCAAACTCTGTGCCGCGGATCCCGAGCGTTGCAGTCGCCGTCCGAACCTGCGAGGTACCCGGCCCAGCCTTGGCAATCAGGCCGGTCACCGCGCGAAAGCCACCCTTGAGCAGACCGAGCACCATGCTGGACTCGGCGGGGCGCGCGGCCACATAGCGCACGGTCTCGAGCACCAACTGGCTGTTAGGCCGCATGGTCATGCGCGTGCCGTCATTCAGCAGGATCAGTGCGATGCCATCCGTGCCCGTGCTGATGCGATCGCCCTCATTGAGCTGCAGGCCGCGCCCGCCGATCTGTACCGGCCCGCGCACAGGCTGGACGGTGACCACGCCACGTGCGCCATCAATCCGGCCGGCGCCGCCGGCACTCTGGGTCTGCGCAGATGCGATCGGCCCGGCCAGCACAGCAAGGAATGCGCCGAGCACCGCCAGCATGGGCACACGCAAGACGCGCAGCATCACGGAGTGCGCCTTCAGGGCCAAAGCCTTACTTGGGGCAGACATCGTAGGTCTCCGTAGGTGCATTGCCAGGCAGATTCGTGCCAAAGCCAGTGGGCAGGAACGGCGATCCGCCCTGACCCAGCGACACCAGCAGGTTCTGGATGACCGAGGGGTCCAGCGGCGGGCGGTTCAAGGTGGCGATACCCGCGTCCGTCCGGCCATTGGTCAGGGAATCCGTCGGCGCTAGACCGCCGCGGAAGCCGGCGGGCAGAACCGGCCGGTTAACGCTCACAATCACCGCATCGGCGTTGGTTCCGGTACCCGGGCTCAGCTGAAGGCTGCCAGCCGAACCGACCCGGACCGTCACAGTCTGGCCCAGCGCGGCGGCATAGCCGCCGTTGCCTTGCCCGCTGAGCCGAACGCTTCCGCCGTCAGCGATCAGCTGCGTCGAGTTGCTGTTCAGGCCGCCGACCTGCGCAAATGCATCGGCCCCGGTGCCGGCAAGGATCGCGATGTCTCCGGTCGTGGTGGTCAGTGACACAGTGCTGCCATCCGGGTTCGGGGCGGTCGCGCCAACGTCGGACCGGTCGCCCGGCTGTTTCGTGACGGATGCGCCGTTGACGGCGGTGATCGATGCGATGGCATTGGCCCCGGACCCTGCGCTGACCGTGATGCCGCTGCCTGCCAGCAGGCTGACCGAGGCAGGATTGCCCGCAGTACCGACCGCGTTGATGCGGGTACTTGCTCCAGCCGCGTTACCACCAAGGACATCGATCGTCGTACCAGCGCGCAAGCTGATCGCACCCGCCGTGCTCGATACCGTTGTTGGGAATGCGCCAGCGCTGTTGCCAACGCTCAGAGCGCCGCGCGTCGCGATCGCATTGATCGATGAGGCACTGACCGTCAGCGCCCCCGTACCACTCGCATCGCCGATGATCAGCGCGCCGTCGGCACGCAGGTCCATTGCGCCCGCGGCGGAGATAGCGTTGCCGTTGCCGCGCAGCGTCAGGCTTCCGGCGCTGGATTCGATGCGTGCAGCGCCCGTGCGCGCCTGCGTTCCACCGAGCACAAGCACATCGCCGGTTGACGCCAGGTCGAGGCTGGCCCCGCGCAGCGCCACGAGATTGCCGGACGCATCCGGGGCGCCGACCGTGAACGCATCGGTCGATCTCGCCAGCACACCGCCGCCTGCATTTCCGCCGAGCGAGCCCAGGCGGTTGTCGACACGGCTCAGGTCAATGCTGCCTCCCGCAGTGGCAATGACACGCTGCGCGCTGACCGCCGCAGACTGCGCGATCGAGCCACCCGCGCTGAGACCGACGCGATCAGCTGCCGTGATCGCCACTCGCAAGTCGTTTGCATCGGCAAGATCGACATTCGACCCGCTGACGCTGACCGCACCTACGAAGTCATTGGCCGCATTGCTGAGCGTTACGGCATTGGTCCCGGCACTGACAGTGGTGTTGCCAGCAACGCGGATCGCGCCGGTCTGGGTGACCGCGCCGGTGCTGCTTACTGTCAGATCCGTGCCGACGGTGGTCGCTCCCAGGCTCAGGCCCGCTGAGCTGGTGCTCAGCGCTCCGCTGGTGCTGCCCGAGACTGCGAGCGCCCCGCCAGCGTTCAGCGTCGCGCTGGCGGCGCTCAGGTTGACGTTCAGTGCATTGAGGTCTGCAACCTGCACGGCGCCGCCCGTGACCGATACCGCACCCACGAAGTTGTTCGCGGCGTTGGTCAGGGTCACGGCGTTGCCCGCAGCGTTCACGACCGTGGCGCCATTGACCGTCAATGCCCCCGTTTGCGTGACTGCGCCGCTGCTGACCGCATTGAGATCCGTCCCGACCGTGGTGGTGCCCACGCTCAGGCCTGCGGAGCTGGTGTTCAGCGCACCACTGGTGCTGCCCGTGACGCTGAGCACCCCACCCGCACTGAGCGTGGCGCTTGTTGCGGTGAGGTTCACGCTCAGCGCGTTGGCATCCGTGATCTGGACTGCGCCGCCGTTGACCGTGACGGTGCCGCCAAAGTCGTTGCCCGCGTTAGCGAGCGTGATCGCATTGCTGCCGGTGTTCAGCGCACTGGTGCCGCCAACGCTCAGGGCAGCCGTCTGGGTCAACGGACCTGCTGCGGTGGCATTGAGGTTGCCGCTGATGGCACCCGCCAGACTCAGGACGCCGCCCGCATTGACGGTGGCATTGGCCGCGTTGATGACGGCGGCCAATGCATTCGCATCCGTGACCTGAACCGTGCCACCGGTCAGCGTGGTCGCGCCGGCAAAGTTGTTGGCGGCGTTGGCCAGCGTGATGTTGTTGGTGCCGGCGTTCACGTTGGCCGTGCCGCCCACGCTCAGCGCGCCCGTCTGTGTGACTGCGCCGGTTGCAGTGCTGCCCAGGGTCGTGCCCACGCTCAGGGTGCCGAAACTCAGGGCGGCGGAACTGCTGCTGAAGCTGCCGGTCGTCGAACCGGCCACCGTAAGCGCGCCGCCCGCGACGAGCGACGCACTGGCGGTATTCAGCGTGGCGTTCAGCGCGTTGACATCTGCCAGCTGGACGGCCCCGCCGGTCACCGAAACCGCACCCACGAAATTGTTCGCTGCGTTGGCCAGGGTGACCGCGTTGCCGGCGGCGTTGAGGGTCGTGAGTCCGTTGACGGCCAGCGCGCCGGTTTGCGTCACAGCACCGCTGGCCGTGGTGTTGAGCGCACCACCCACCGTGGTCGCGCCGAAGCTCGTCGCCCCGGCCGTTGTGGTCAGGCCGGCCGAGGTACTCCCGCTGACGGCCAGGCTGCCCGCCGAAGTAAGCGTGGCGGTGGCCGCACTCACCGTGACACTGAGCGCGTTGGCGTCGCGCAGCTGGACGTTGCCGCCGGTTGCGGTGACCAGACCTCCAAAGTCGTTGGTGGCGTTGGTGAGCGTGATGGCTGACGTACCGGCGTTCAGCTGGGTGCTGCCCGTGACCGCGAGGGTGGTCGCGGCCTGCTGGGAAATCGTCCCGCCGCCGCTGGCAGCCTGCATGCTGCCGGTAGACAGGTTGCCGAACGTCAGCGCGCCGCTGGACTGCACAGTCAGCGCGCCGGTCATGGTGCCGTCGACATTCAGTGCACCGCCCGTGGTGACGTTGGCGTCGACGTTGGCCCGCTCGATGCTCGCGCTCAGGCTGGGCTGTGTCGTGTTGGTGTAACGCACTCGTTCACCCGCCAGGATCACACTGCCCACGCGGTTGGCGGCGTTCTGCAGCAGTACGTCGCCGCCGTTGCTGCGCGCCTGCAACTGGCCTGCGCCCAGATCGAGGGCGGCCGACTGCGTGATCGATCCGCCGAACGCCGTGAGCGCCAGGGTGTTGAACGGCGTAGTGCCAAGCGAAACCGTGGCCGCCCCCGCCACGGCCACGCTGGAGCCGCTCAGGCGAAGCGCTTGCCCCTGCATGCGCGACCACTCGTCTGCGTGCAGGATCATGCCAGTCGTGGCGTCTTCCGCGCCGCCATACACGGAGGTGTCGCTGCTCAGCGTCGCGCGCATCGAGGGCGCGTAGCTGGCACCGAAGGCGCGGAGCGGATCCGTGAAGAATGCGCTGTCCGATGTGCCGATGTCGATCAGGCCGCTGGTACCGCGAGCGTTGAGGATGGTCGACTGCTGGCTGGTGGCGCCAAACCGGTCTGCTCGAAGGGTGATCGAGTCACCGAGCACCGCTTCACCGATGTCGATGCCGGTACCCGGCGCTGCGGCGACCCGGATCGCCCCGGTCGCATCCAGGTTGCCGCCGCCGTAGAAGTTCTGCCAGCCCAGCACCATGCGGCGATCACCATCGAACCAGGTGAAGCCTGAGCCTGCGACGTCAAGACTGCCGAGCACCGTGCCGCGCACGACACCCAGCGCGTTCAGCGCGCTTGCCATGGCCACCGGACCCGCGGAATCCAGATTGAGCATCGGGGTCACGACCGTCGAACCGGCCTGCTGCGTGATCCCGGCGGTGCCGGCGCGCATGTCGATGCGGCCGAGGAAGAATCCGCCCGGGCTCGCGTCAGAAACGGTGCGCAGATCGCTGGACCCCTGAACCGACAACACAGATGCACCGCCCAGCAGGATGCCCGCCGACGGCGGGCCGCCGATACGGCCACCGTAGTACGACAGGTCGATCGTGCCGCCGTCGCCGCGCAGGTTGGTGTTGAAACCGGTCGTCCGCGAGATCGCGTCGGATTGGCCACCGCCTGTGGCATCAACGCTGCTGTTGATGCGGATCGAATCGGCCACGATGCCGATGTAACCGCCGTTACCGGCGCGAGCCTGCGTCGCGGTAGCGCCTTGGCCGACGGAACCGCCCCGCGCGACCAGTGCGCCACCCTGGAGCAATTCAAACGCGGCGCCCACTGCGCCAAAGAAGTTGATGCTGCCGCCACCGCCGCCGGCATTGGACTCGCTGGCGCCGCCCTCCACGCTGATCACGCCCGTGGCGCCGATGGTGCTCAGTCCGCTGACTGAGGCACCGACTGAGCCGCCAAAGCCGCCCGAGCCGGTGCTCACGCCCGCCGGGTTGGTGCCCGCAGCGCCGCTGCGAAGGTTGCCGGCCACACCGGCGGCGCCACCCGCGCCGCCATCGGCGCGAATCTGGCCGTGCAGCGCAAAGTTGCCGCTCGCATTGATCGACACCGAGCCGCCACCACCGCCAGCCCCGCCATTGCCCCCCGAACCGGGAGTGATGGCGCTCACCGCGAGCGGGTTGACATTGCCGCCTCGCCCACCCTCTCCGCCATTGCCGCCCGAGGCGCTGACGGATACCAGATTGCTGACATTGACGTTGCGTGCGGAGATGTTCAGGGTTCCGCCGGTGCCGCCGCTGAAGCCGTCGCTGCCGGCCGTCGGGGCCGATTCCGGTGCCGGGAAGGCCACGAAGGAGATGGTTCCGTTGTTGCCCGCTGCACCTGCCCCGCCATCACCGCCGCGCAGATTGATGCTGCCGCGCACGAGGTTCACGTCGCCGCTGAAGGCCTGCAGGGTCAGCGAACCGCCGCTGCCGCCGGACTGACCGGCCGTGCCGGACAGCCCGCTCGCGTCCACGTTGGCTTCGAGGTTGATGGAGCCGTTGTTGGAGATGATCGACAGATTGCCGCCGGCCAGCGGGTTGTTCGTCTGGCGTGCGACTTCGATGGTGCTCAGGCTCGACCGCGCCCCGCGATCGATCGTGATATTGCCGTCGGCGACCCAGCTGGCGCTCTCGCCAACCAGGATGCGGTTGGCGCCGCTCACCAGCAGCCCGCCGTAGCTCGTCCAGCTCGACTGAGCGATCACGTCTGCGCCATTGCTGCGGATCTCGATCCCGCCGGTGCCCGCGCTCAGCAGGCCCGTGGTGATGGACACGCCCGCCGTGCTCGCGCCTGACGTGTGGGTCTGCAGGCTGATGCGGCCGGTGCCGCTGGTGTAGATGGCCACCGGCCCGCCATAGGCCAGCAGATTGATGCCGTCCACGCCGCCATACACGCTGGTGGTGGTGGCGTTGGCGGTGCGAATCGTGAAGTCGAGATTGGTCGGCAGGCGGATGTCGTTGTTGAAGAACGCACCGCTCGTGCGCACGCCGAAGTCCGCCTCGATCAGCACGTTCGCCGTGGCGTTCTCGATCGTGCTTTCGCAGATGATGTTGGTGCCGCCGTAGCAGCCGAAGGCATTGCCCTGGATCGTGAGCTCATCCGGGTCGATCAGCCAGGTGCCGGCGCGGCCGCGCGCGGCACCCGCGTCCACCCGCCCGGTCATGTGCAGGTGCTTCTTGCCCGAGGTCTCGATGAAGCCGCCGTTGCCGCCCTGCGCGCCGCCGCGGGCGATCAGATCGCCGTGGATCGTGGCAAGGTCCGTGGCGTAGATGACCGCCGTGCCGCCGTTGCCGCGGCCCGTGGCCGAGACATCGACCACCGCACCGGCTTCCACCGTGGTGTTGCGCGCGTTCGGGATGCTCGCGTCCTGCCCGCGCAGGCCGCCGCCCACGTTCACCGTGCCGCCGCCCAGCTCGCCGGTGGCGCGGGTGCTTGACCCGCTGGCCAGGGTGATGTCCTGCGCGACCAGACGCACTTCGCCGCCCACGCGCTGCAGGGTGGTCGCCTCGATCGCGCCGCTGTGGCGCAGGCTGCCGGCAAACACGCCCACGGCCGAGCCTTCGATGCGGCCCAGGTTGCGCGCCTCGCCGCCCGCGCCCACTTCAAAGCGGATGCCCTCCAGCCCGCGACCGGCCAGCTCCACGCGCTGGCCAGCGGCCAGCACCACCGTGCCGTTGGGGGCCTGGATCAGGCCTTCATTGCTGACGTTGCCGCCGATGATGTAGACGTCGCCGTTTTGGGCGCGCATCACGCCATCGACCTTGATCTCGCCGCTGGGCGCGCCGGGCAGGCCGGCAAAGCGCAGGCGCCCCGCCTTGAAGTCTTCATTGGAGATGTCGAGCGTGGACACCACCAGCCCGGCGGTGTCGACCATCGCGCCCTGGCCGAACACCACGCCGTTGGGGTTGACCAGGAACACGCGGCCGTTGGAGCCGAGGGTGCCGAGGATCTGCGAGGGGTCCACGCCCGTGACGCGGTTGAGCACGGCCGACTGCGCGTTCTGCTGGTTGAACCAGGTGACGTTGCCGGCGCCGACGTTGAACTGCTGCCAGTTGATGATGGTGCCCGGCGTGTTGGTCACCGTCAGGCGGTTGCCTTGCTGGGCAAAGCTGGCCTGCCCGTTCACCACCGTGGCGCCTTGCGGCAATGCGCTGGGCAGATTGCGTGCGGGGTTGGCCACGCCCAGCGGAGTATTGGACGCGTTGGGGGCGGTGACCGCCGCCGGCAGCACACCGCGCTGCAGCAGTGCGGGCAGGCCGCCGCGCAAGGCGTCCGGGGTGATGCCCAGCGGCAGCGCGCGGCCGGGGGCGGCCGCAGGCGCGGTCTGCGCCAAAGCCACGCCACTCACACCGATCAGGAAGGCGCCCGCCAATGCGGTGCTCAGTCGGGTAGGGCTGGCATTGAGCGGACCGCTGGGCTGCGCGAGCTTCGGCTGGCGGCCGGCGCTGCGATGGGGCGCTGCGCCATGCTGCGCAGGCGTCTGCCGATGGGTTTTCCGAACGGAAACGGAGCCGGGCGCGGATGCGCGCCCCGAAGGCGTGGACATTCTGATTCCTCCCGGGCGCTGCGGCCTCGGCCCGGTCGGCCGGGCAAGTGCCCTGCTGTGCGCGCGTCACCGCCAAAGCAGGCGGGCACGTCCGGAGACTGTAGACCTGCGTTGCCGGATCTTCACTCCCGCATGGGCGGGATGGAACCGGCACAGCTCACAAAATCTTTGGCTGAATCCGGTGTTTTTTACATAAGCTCAAGTGGACTTTCCGCTTGTCAATAAACATTGTTGAGCCATTCATAATCAAATCCAAATGTGTCCGATTTTGATATTCACTCCAGACACCGACCGCTGGGCTGACCTGGCTCGCAACGTCGGCGCAGCGCAACGCCGGGTGTGCTGGCTCACCAGCGGGCCGGGTGGCTGCCCAGCGGAACGCTCGGCCGGGCGCCGGCGGGCCAGGCCGGCGTGGTCCGGGCCGCATGGCGCACCACGGTAAGGCGGCCGAAGCCGGAGGCCTCATCCGCCAGACAGTCTGCGACATCACTCTGGCCAGGGTCTGGGGCCGCAAAGCCTGCGGGCTGCCGGCCGAGGCCGCGCAGCCAGTGCGCCGTTTGCGCCAGCGACACCTCGACGTGCCAGCTGCCGCCCTCGCGCTCGCGGCGCGCCAAGGCGGCGGCGATCCCGGCGGCCAGCAGGTAGCCGGAGGCATGGTCCAGCACCTGCGCCGGCAGCGGACGCGGGTCTGGCTGGCCCGTTGAATCGTCGTGTGGGTGGCCCTGCCACGCCAAGTGAGCGCGTGCTTCGGCATCATTCATGCCGCAGGCGGTCTGCACCAGCGAGTCAAAGCCGCGTCGGTTCGCCCAGGGTCCGGTGCGTCCATAAGCGGAAAGGCTCGCGGCCACGATGCCCGGCGCGTCCGGCCCCCGCCGTTCCGCCAACACGGCCGCCAGCTGCTCCGGCGCAAAGCCGCGCGCCGCCAGCCCGCCGGGGCGGTAGCCCTGCAGAAACACATCCGCCTGCGCGGCGAGCTGCTGCAGGCTGGCCCGCTGGGCCGCATCGTTCAGGTCCAGCGCGGCGCTGCGCTTGCCGCGGCCGGTGTCGATGACAAGCGGCGCAACGCTCGGCAGGCCGGGGCTGGTGATGAGCATCACGTCCGCCCCGTAGGTCGCCAGGGTGCGGCCGGCCACCGGCCCGGCGATCACGCGGGTCAGGTCCAGCACCCTGGCGCCCGCAAGCGGTGCCGCACCGGCGGGCAGCTGCCCGAGCGGCGCGGCGCGGCCGGGGCCGATGTGCGTGATTTCCAGCAGCGGCAGCGCGGCCACCGCCTGGCCCTGGGGGTGCGCGTCCCACTCGGCAAAGCTGCGCATCGCCGCCGCCACCAAGCCGCGCTCGGCCGCGGCGGTTTCGAACTCCTCGGCCGTCCAGCGCCGCAGGGCTGCAGCGACCGCGGCCTTCTCGTACTCGCAGCCCAGCAGGGCGAGCACGCCGTCGCGGTGGTGCGGGAAGTTGGTGTGGATGCGCACCCAGCGCCCGTCGCCGCACTGGTAGGCCCCGGCGATCTTGTCCCAGAGGTCCGGCGGCGTCGCGCCGTCCACGCGCAGGTAGCGCTCGCTGCGGAACTCGACGGCGGCCGCACGCATGTCCACCGCGACCTGCGCAGGTTCTGCGCTGCGGGCTTGGCCAAGGGCATCGGCAGCCAGCGCCGCAGCGGCAATACTCGCCTGCGCCGCCACCCCACAGGCAAACCATGAAGGCAGCACAGGCTCGGCGCCAGTCAACTGCGCCCGTGCGGACGCGCTGGCTGGGAGATGCAGCGCCTCCAGAATCTGCAGCAGCGCGGCGCGCGGGCTCATCAGGGCGTCGGCAGGCTGGGGCATGGCGCACTCCGCAAGGCGAGAGCCCGATTGTGCTGCGGGCCGGGGCGGGTTCAGCTGCGATCGGCCGGTCGGCGGCGCCGTACCGCTTGCGGATGGGCATGCGTGGCGCCGCCTAAGATCGCCCGCCACAACAACACATATCTATTAGAGGGAGTCTGCGCATGACCTGGTTGATCACCGGCGCAAGCCGCGGTCTGGGCCGCCATCTGGCGCTGCAGCTGGCGCAGCGCGGTCATCGCGTGCTGGCCTGTGCGCGGGATGCCGAGCGCCTGCAGGCGCTCGCGGCGGAATCCGGCGGCGCCGTCGTACCGGTGGCGGTCGATTTGGCCGATGCAGCGCAGATCGGCCCGCGTCTGGGCGAGGCGATTGCACGCGAGTCGCACATCAGCGGCGTGGTGAACAACGCCGGCTTTGGCGCCTACAAACCCTTTCTGGAGCACAGCGAGGCTGAATCCATCCAGCTCGTGCAGGTGAATCTGACGGCGGCCATCCAGGTCTGCCATGCCGTGCTGCCGCGCCTCCTGGCCCAGGGCAGCGGACACATCGTGAACGTGGGGTCGGATCTGGCGCGCCGCCCGCTGGCCAACATGGCGGTCTATGCGGCGGCCAAGCACGGCCTGGCCGGCTTCTCACATTCGCTGCTGCGCGAAGTGAAGCAGGCGGGCGTGAAGGTCAGCCTGGTGAACTCGGGGATCGTGGATACCGACTTCGGCGGTGCCGCCGAAGGCAGCCGGGATGCCCACTGGAGCCTGCGGCCAGCGCAACTGGCGCAGCTGATCATTCAGCTGATCGAGCAGCCGGGCAATGTGGTGGTGGATGAGCTGAGCGTGCACCCGCTGGGGCAGGATTTCTAGCTCTGGCGCGCGGACGGGAGGGTGCGCAGATGGCGCGCCCGGCTGGGATCGAACCAGCAACCCCTGCCTTCGGAGGGCAGTACTCTATCCATTGAGCTACGGGCGCGAGAGCTCGCATTCTAGCCCGCGCCCTCCTGCGCACAGCGGCAAGGTGCCGCGCCGAACGGGCCGAGAACCCCCCGCCGCTATACTTTGGGGTTGTTCAGGGGATGCTTTTCCGGCTCGTCCAGCACCCTCTGAGGCCGCCCGCAGCACGGTGGCCAGCCGGTGCACAGGCCCGCAGGGAGGGCAGGCGCAGCGGATCCGCAGGGCAGGACCCAGAGCACCTCAAACGCGCATTCAAACCAAGAACCGACATGAGCGATTCTCACGACACCCCGATCAAGACCCCCAAGCAGCTCCTGTATGTGGTGATCGCCGCCTTCCTGGTGCCGATCCTGATCATCGTGCTGCTGGTCATGAACGTCACCGGCAAGAAGAAGGAAGCCGCCGGCTCCGAAGCCTTTGGCGACCGTGCCGTGGCCGAGCGCCTTGCCCCCGTGGCCCGCGCCGTCTACACCGACCCGAACGCGCCCAAGGTCCTCAAAACCGGTGAAGAGGTCTACAAGGCCGTCTGCACGGGCTGCCACGCCGCCGGTGCCGCCGGCGCGCCCAAGAGCGGTGACGCCGCCTCCTGGGCGCCGCGCATCAAGCTGGGCCTGGACACGCTCGTGAAGTCCGTCATCAATGGCAAGGGCGCCATGCCGGCCAAGGGCGGCGGCTCGGATCTGGACAACATCGAGATCGCCCGCGCCGTGGTCTACATGGCCAACGCTGCTGGCGGCAACTTCAAGGAACCCGCAGTGCCCGCCGCACCCGCCGCGGCTGCACCGGCGGCCGAAGCTGCTCCCGCCGCAATGGCTGCGCCCGCTGTTGCTGCCGCGACCTCTGCACCCGCCGTGCAGACCGTGGCCGTCGGCTCCGGCGAGAAGCTCTACAAGGCCGTGTGCACCGCCTGCCACGCCGCAGGTGTGGCTGGCGCACCCAAGAGCGGCGACAAGGCCGCCTGGGGCCCACGTGCCACCAAGGGTGCCGACGAGCTGACCAAGACCGTGATCTCCGGCAAGGGCGCGATGCCCCCGCGCGGTGGTGCCGGTGCCGCGTCCGACGCCGAGCTCAAGGCCGCCGTGCAGTACATGCTGGCGCAGCTGAAGTAATTCAGCCGGGCTGAAAGCAAACGGGGCGCTGAGGCGCCCCGTTTTGTCTTTGGTGCGCTGCGCGAACGCACCGCACCAGCGCGCAGCTACCTGGCCGCCTTCTTGGCTGTGGCTTTGTTGGCTGTGGCTTTCTTCACCGCCGTCTTCTTCACCGAAGCGGTCTTGGCCGGGGCCTTCGGTTTGGGCAGCAGCAACATGGTGCCGCGGCAGTTCTTCGCGCCGCAGCGGCATTCATAGTTGAGCTTGTCCTGCTTGGTGGGGCGGCCGTCCAGACCCAGGCGGTAGTCGTAGTTGAGTTCTTCGCCGGCCTTGATGTTGCGCTTGGCGTAGATATAGACGTGCGGCTTGCCGCGTGCGTCGTCCACTTCCTCGGTCTCGCAGTTGGGCGCGCAGCAGTGGTTGATCCAGCGCGCGGGATTGCCGCGCACGCCGGCGTCGATCACGTGCAGGCCGTCATCGAGCGCGAAGAAGAAGGTGTGGAAGGGGTCGTCCGGGTTGGTGGGGTGGCGATCATCGGCTTCGTCATGGGTGATCAGCTCACCCTTGTATTCGATGATGCGCGCGCCCTTGGGGATGTCCGTGGCGGCAAACACGCCGTTGCCATGGACAGGGCTCTTGCGAACGACATACAGGCGCGTGGGCGCGGACATGGATCTGGCACTCCCCTGAGGGCCTGCCGCGCGATGCTGCGCAGTCAAGGCAAACGAACGAAGCGCGGATTGTTGCAGAAGCCGTTGCCGAAGCGCTTGCCCAAGCGATCAAGGAAGCAGCGTGCTCGCCCGGCCGCAGCCTGCGTTCAGCACATGGGCCGCATGTTCACTGCGCCGGCCTGGCCTCGCCGCGCTCCACGCTCGTGGCCCACTGCACGCGCTTCAGGTCAAAGCCCAGCTGCGTCAGGCGAGCGATCACGGTTTCGCGGTCGGTTGCAGACAGCAGCGGCGTGCGCGAGAGCACCCAGAGGTATTCGCGGCTGGGCTCGGAGACGATGGCCCAGCGGTAGTCCGCATCCAGCGCCACCACCCAGTAGTTGCCCTCGGCAAAGCGGATCCAGCGCAGCCAGCTCGGCAGGAAGCTCACGGCCAGGCGCGCGTTGGTCTTGGTGTCCACGACACGGGCCACGCCGTCCACGCTGATGGGCTTGCCTTCGGCATCCGTGCAGACGTTACGCACGCCGACGCGGCGCACGCCACCTTCTTCGGGCAGGGCGGTATAGGTGGCTGTGGTGTCCCGCGCGCACTTGCGCTGGAAGAAGTTGGGGTACTTGGCGGCCTCGTGCCAGGTGCCGGCGTAGCGGGCCAGATCCACGCCCGCCACGGCTTCCAGCGGCGGCGGGGCGTTCTGTGCGGCATCAGAAGGCTGCGCCTGGGCTGCTGCGCAAACGGCCAGCGCAGCAACGGCGGCAAGCCCGCGACGCGCGGCGGGCAGGATGTGGAGGAACCGATTCAGGCGCATGGGCAGGCTCATTGGGGGCAGTGGGGGCGGCACGCGGGCTGCGCGCCGCAGGGGCTGCAGGTGCGCGGGGCGCATGCAGGGCGTGGACTCGCTGCACATGTTGCCATCAGTAAGTGCGCGTTTCGTGGCGTGAGCGGCTTGCTTAGATGGAATCTCGCGCCGCCGGTGCAGTGGCCGCTGCTGCCTAAGCTCGCGCCGCGATGGCGCATCGACTTACCCGCGAGCGCGCATCGCACCACCGCCGCCTTGCGCGCCCGTGAATCCACGGCGCGCCAGGTGGCCGCACACCAACAACACACGAGGGATCGGGACGACCGGGATGGCACACATTCAAGCGAGCAACACTCAGCCCACGCGCCGCAGCGCCCTGCTGCTGGCCGCCACGGCCCTGGCGGCCGCCACGCTGGCCGGCTGCGCCACGCAGGACTTCGTGCGCAACACGGTGGCGCCTGTGGAAAGCCGCGTGAGCAGCTTGAGCAGCCGCGCCGACGGCACGGATGCCGCCGTGCGCGCGCTCGATGGCCGCGTGAAGGGCACCGAAGACCGCCTCAATGCCTTGCAAGCGAACGTGCAGCAGACCCAGGCCGATGCCCTGGCCCGCGCCAACGCCGCCGGCAAGCTGACCGAAGGCCGCTTCCTGATGCAGACCGTGCTGACGGACGACAAGATCAAGTTCGCCAGCGGCCGCGCCGTGCTCACGGGTGCCGCCACGGCCGATCTGGACCAGCTGCTGGCCAAGCTCAAGGCCGACAACGCGCCCGTGTACCTAGAGATCCAGGGCCACACCGACACCACCGGCCCGGCCGACCTGAACCAGCGCCTGGGCCTGGCCCGCGCCGACGCCGTGCGCCAGTACCTCGCCAGCAAGGGCATGCCCCTGCACCGCATGGCCACCATCAGCTACGGCGAAGCCATGCCGATTGCCGACAACAAGAGCGCCGAGGGCCGCAGCGCCAACCGCCGCGTGCAGCTGATGGTGCTGCGCTAAGTCGTGAAATCTGCGGCGTGACATGCGCCGCAGAAAATGCCGGCTCAGATCGGCCGAGACCCGCATCCTACATGCGGAAACTGGCCGATTGGCCTATTCAACGACTCATTGAATATCGGCACTTTTTGGCCTAATAAATCAATCAAACGTTGAAAATCTCACGCACAGGCCGCCCGCGGCTGAGGCGGGCACGCGCTCAAGCCGCCAGCACGTCTGCCAACTGCGCGAGGTCCGTCACGCGCAGCTGCGGCGCAAAGCCTTCGGGTGCGCGGTGCAGGCCGCGGTCCACCCACACCGCCGGCTGGCCGGCGGCCTGCGCGCCCAGCACGTCCAGGTGCGGGTCGTCGCCCACGTGCAGCACCTCGCTCGGTGCAAAGCCGGCGCGTTCGCAGGCATGCAGAAAGATCGCCGGGTCCGGCTTGCCCACGCCAAACTCCCGCGCCGACACCGCCGCCACAAAGTGATGGTCCAGGCCGATCGCCTTCAGGTCGGCGTTGCCGTTACTGAGCGCCACCACCGGCAGGCGCGCGGCAATGCGCTCAAGCGCCGGCCGCGCGTCCTCATACAGCTCCACCCGCTGGCGCTCGGCAAAGAAGTGCGCAAACGCCGGCTCGGCCAGCGCCGGGTCCTCGCCGCTCACCAGCAGGGCCCGGCGGATGCTCTCGCGCCGCAGCGCAGAGAGGTCATGCGCAA
The DNA here is from genome assembly GCA_001295775.1 of beta proteobacterium AAP99. Classification (GTDB taxonomy): domain Bacteria; phylum Pseudomonadota; class Gammaproteobacteria; order Burkholderiales; family Burkholderiaceae_C; genus Piscinibacterium. The sequence continues at coordinate 20,670 of LJIA01000018.1, read as the reverse complement.
GATCGGGCCGCTCCGCGCCCAGCGCCTCGCGCAGGCGGCGCAGGTCTGAGATGGTGTGCGCCTGCGCCGTGGCCGGCGCATGTTCGGCCAGCCAGACGTGCAGCAGGGTCTCGGCGCGGATGATCGTGGGGTAGATCGGCCAGAGCGTGTCATCGAGATCGAGCGTGACAGCGCGGATCGGCTTTCCGTGTGGCTTGAGCAGCGGCATCGAGGCAGTGTAGGTTTGGGGACCACCAACTCATCTGGGGCTTCGCGCCGCCGTAGCGAGCGGGCCAAGTTGTGGGTGAGGAGCGCAAGGCGCGCCGTAGAGCGCAGACAGTACGAACAGTACGGCGACGAGCTTGCGTAAATCCGGGAACCCGCAAATTGGCCCGCGCAGTAGGCGGCGCGAAGCCCCCCCGCACCCCATGCAATACGTTCGCTTAGGAAAGACCGGCCTCGAAGTCTCCCGCATCGCCCTGGGCATGATGACCTACGGCACCAGCCAGTGGCGCCCCTGGGTGCTGGAGGGCGATGCTGGCAAGCCCGTGTTCCAGCGCGCCGTGGAGCTGGGCGTGAACTTCTTTGATACCGCCGACATGTATTCCGCCGGCGAGAGCGAGGTGCTCACCGGCCGCTGGGTGCGCGAGTTCTGCCGGCGCGAGGAGGTCGTCATCGCCACCAAGGTCTATTTCCCGGTGGACCTCGCCTTCAAGGGCGGCGCCAGCAACGCGCCCAAGCCCGCGCATGTGCCCAACAGCAGCGGCCTGTCGCGCAAGCGCATCTTTCATGCCGTGGACGCCAGCCTCAAGCGCCTGGGCACGGACTACATCGACCTCTATCAGATCCACCGCTGGGACGAGCACACGCCCATCGAGGAGACCATGGAAGCCCTGCACGATGTGGTCAAGGCCGGCAAGGCGCGCTACATCGGCGCCAGCTCCATGTGGGCCTGGCAGTTTGCGCGCGCCCAGAACGTGGCCAAGGCGCATGGCTGGACGCCCTTTGTGAGCATGCAGAACCACTACAACCTGGCCTACCGCGAGGAAGAACGCGAAATGATCCCCCTGTGCCGCCACCAGGGCGTCGCCCTGCTGCCCTGGAGCCCGCTGGCGCGCGGGTTTCTGGCCGGCAATCGGACCGCGGCCGACAAGCAGGCTGCCGCCAGCTCAAACTCCCGCGCCGCCACCGACGACATCGCCCAGAGCTACTACTACCGCGAGGCCGACTTCAAGGTTGTGGACGCCGTGAGCAGCGTCGCCGCCAAGCGCCGAGAGAAAGGCAGCGAGGTCAGCAACGCCGAAATCGCCTACGCCTGGCTCCTGCACCAGGCCGGCGTCGCCGCACCGATCGTCGGCGCCAGCAAGGTGGCGCAGATCGAAGCCGCCGTGCGCGCCTGCGAACTGCAGCTCACACCCCAGGAACTGCAACAGCTCGCCGCGCCGTATGAGCCGCACCCGGTGCTGGGGCACAAGTAGGCTCGGGCAACGCAGGAGCTCCGCTGGCCAAAGTGCGCATCAGAGCCGCGCGGTTGGGTCACCCAATTTCGTCACTTGACGAACTGCACAGTCCCCGGTACGGTCCGCGAGCCTAAACGGTGAGCGTTGCACTCGCAATGGACATTCTGAGGGAGGAAAAATGAACAGGAAGCTAAGAGCCGGCTGCCAACACGCAGGAACAGGTATTTTTATAGCTATAATGGCATTTTTGTCAATGCCTCTGGTTGCGGATGCCGACAGTTGCCCACCTGGAAGAGTTTGTGTAACCGGTGATCGAATCCGCGAGCAAGGCGGCACGTTAGGTGGGCCGTTCGGAGATGCGTTTCCCGATCCTACGTATATTCCAAGCGTCCCCGATGGTGGCTTAGAGGGCGGGACCGACATTGCGGTAAATAGGGAATACTGTGCGACTGGCGGTGCGAATAACGTTACAAGCCGGAGTTCAGAGCAAGACAGGCGCATCGCAACTGGCCAAATGATCCGCACGTACACGGAGGCACGCTGTGGGACGCTGGATACGCTGGCAGGACAAGCGTGCGCCGGCGGCCTTCGGGGCGAAACGATCACAGCGATTTATGGAGATGGTGGAACGCAGTCGTGGACGATCGCGACGGCAATGAGCCCCGATCCGAGTCAGCGCGTAGGTTCCGCAGTGACGCCTCCGTCGGCGCCTGACCCCACCAGAGCCCAACAATGTAGAGGTGCGTAAGCATCGGTCGGCGTTATTCTCGAGAGGAATACCAAATGAATACCTATGCTAAATGGATGACCGGGCTTTTAGTTGTGGCTAGCGCAACAGCGATACTTTGGTGGATTCAGAATGGTCAGGGGTCGAAACACGCTCCTGCGAAGGCTGATAGTCCAAAATCCTTTGCTGAAGTGCTTACAGTGCCTAGTGAATCTTCCGCCTTTCCAGCATCATCAAAAATTGAAGAAGCCCGCCAGGTACCTCACCCCATTTTGACGGAGATGGTATACGCAACAAGCTTGCGTGACTTTGTCGAGCGAGCTAAGCAAAGACCTACAGAGGGCGGCCTATATTTTGCCAAGGTAGCTCTGTCCGTCTGTCAGATGTCCAAAGAAGCCTACGGAACAGGCGCCGCTTTCAGCCAGCAAGCGCAGTCCACTCGGGACCCAGCTCGGGCGCAACAGGCATTGCACGCCATCGCTACGCGATGCGAGGGTTTGACTGACGCGGATTTCGCCCAACTTGACGATCGCGCCAAGGGCTTACGCGCTGGGCGACAGGAAGACCCGTTGTTGACCGCTTCTGACAGGCTGCTTCGCGAAAAGCTCGACCAAAAAGCATGGCGTGACAATCTACAAACGCTTATGCAAGCAGGTGCATTCGGGTTAGGCAGCCTGCCGATTGACGCGTTGAATGCCCCGTTGGAAAGCGGCGGCGTAGCGAAGACGCCTTATCTGAACGGCCGTCCGTACGGAGGCGTCTCGCCAGACGAATTCCGTGCGGTCATGACGATCGCCAGCAGTACGGCCGGTGCCGTTCGAGACGGGAAGCCCTCTTTTGAAGTTCTCGTGCGCTGCGCAGCGAGCGGCATTTGCGACGAGAACGCCAGCCCACTCGATACGGAGCTAGCTCGATTGAATTCGCGCGGGCTGAAAACCACTCGGCAAGAACTGCAGCGCGTTGTTGAGGCCTACCAGCGCGCCATTCGACAGGGTTCAGCTGACGCCTTCTTGCCACCTGCGCGTAACGGGTAGCGCGGAATCAGTGCGAGTTGGCGTAGGGGACGACACCTTGGGTGTCGTCGTCGCCCGCGCGAGAGGTTAGCGGTCAAGATTTGCGGTTCGCCCGCGCACCGAAACACAGTGCCGAGACGTGAAGAGGTAGACGTCGATCCAGCGCGCCTCTCCAGCCCAAATCGCCTCAAGACCCGCACCAGACAAGCGGGAAGCCTTTTGAATACGGCGCACTACAAGCTGCGCTACCACACCACCTCCACCCCCGTCACAAACACCAGCTCGCAGGCGCCGTTGCCGGTGTCGTCTCGGGTGCGGCTGGAGTTCCAGGTGAAACCGTTGGGGCCGCGCACATCCACCAGCTGGCCGCGCAGGCGGACTCGGCTGCCCTTTTGCACGGCAAAGAGCTGGCGCTCGATCTGCGCGTCGGCCGGAATCAGGTGCATGTTGGCAGCGCTGCGGATGATTTCCTCGGGCGGGATGGGCGGGCTGTCTTCCCAGCGGTAGGTGAAGAAGCGCACGCCCTGCCGGATGGTGAGCTTGTTGAGCACCTGCTCGTCGCTCATGCGGTTCCAGCCCAGGGCGAAGTCGATGGGCGCGAGCTTGGCGCCGGCGTCCCATGTGTATTCCTCGGCCGAGAGCAGGCGGGCCTGCACCTCAAAGTCGGCCACGGCGGTGAGCTGGTGGCCCTTGAACTCGAAGCTGCGCGGTGTGGCCAGATTGACCTGCACGGGCTCGGCCATGACGGGTGGGGCCACCACGCGCTGCTCGCGCTGGCAGGCGCGCACGCCCAACACAAGGCTGACGACCAGGACGAGGGCGGCGATCCACTGCATGTCGCGATGCTACGGGCAGCGCCTGGCTGCGCGCACGGCCCGCACGCCCGGACTTCAAAAGCTAGAAGTCCATTTCATGCGGGTCTTCAGGGCAAAGTGGCTGGAGAGGCGCATGGGACAAGCGGAAAGCCCATGTCAGACCGCGTCGGGGGTCGCGCTGGCAGGCGCGCGGGAGTCTCGCCCTTGCAAGGGCTCGCCGTTTCGCCGGTGGCGAGCAGTGCTCGCCAAAGACCCGGCTCCACCTCTTGGTGCGGCGCCAAGCAGCGCTTGGCGAAACACCGCACCAAGCGGAAAGCCCATGTCAGACCGCATCGGGGGTCGCGCTGGCAGGCGCCGGAAATCCTCTCAGGATTGACAAAACGTACGCCTTTACGTACCGTTTTGGATCGTTCCGCAGGAGATGTCCATGCCCACACTGACCGCCAGTGAAGCCCGCGCCAATCTCTACCGCCTGATCGACGAGGCGGCTGCGTCGCACGAGCCGATCATGATCTCCGGCAAGCGTGCCACTGCGGTGTTGCTGTCTGCGGAGGACTGGAACGCGATTCAGGAGACCTTGCACCTGCTTGCGGTGCCGGGCATGCGCGAGTCCATCAAGGCCGGCATGGCCGAGCCGCTGGCCGACAGCGCCAAGGAGCTTGAGTGGTGAGCTGGACGATCGTCTTTGCCAAGCACGCCCTCAAAGATGCCAAGAAACTCGCCGCGAGCGGGCTAAAGCCCAAAGCGCAGGAACTGCTTGCGGTGCTTGCGAGCGATCCCTTTCAGAACCCGCCGCCGTTTGAGAAGTTGGTGGGCGACCTGACCGGCGCGTATTCGCGGCGGATCAACATCCAGCACCGCCTCGTGTACGAAGTGTTCGTGACGGAACGCACCGTGCGCGTCTTGCGCATGTGGACGCATTACGAGTGACGCGAAAGCCGCAGGCTCCCGGCAGCGCCTGAAGCCAGGGCACCGCCATGCCGATGCTGATCTGGCGCGGCTCTCCGGGGCAAAGTGGCTGGAGAGGCGCATGGGACAAGCGGAAAGCCCATGTCAGACCGCATCGGGGGCCGCGCTGGCAGGCGCGACCTCTTGGTGCGGCGCCAAGCAGTGCTTGGCGAAACACCGCACCAAGCGGAAAGCCCATGTCAGACCGCATCGGGGGCCGCGCTGGCAGGCGCGCCCTCTTGGTGCGGCGCCAAGCAGTGCTTGGCGAAACACCGCACCAAGCGGAAAGCCCATGTCAGACCGCATCGGGAGCCGCGCTGGCAGGCGCGAGGGAGTCTCGCCCTTGCACGGGCTCGCCGTTTCGCCGGTGGCGAGCAGTGCTCGCCAAAGATCCGGCTCCACCTCTTGGTGCGGTGCCAAGCAGTGCTTGGCGAAACACCGCACCAGGCGGAGAGCCAAATCAAACCAGCGCCGTAATCAAACCGCCCGCCCACGCGGCACGCCGATCATTGCTGCGCGAGGCCGCGACCGCTAGAACCGCAGCATCGGGGCACTGCCCCGCTTGAAAAGGCGCGCCATGCTCAGACGCGAGGTGTTCAAGTTCTTTGGTGCCGGCGGTGCGGTGCTTGCCAGCGGCTGTGGCACGCCGCAGCCCGGCGGGCCGCCCTCCCCCGCGCTGGCCGCGCTGCCGCCGGATGTGCAGCCCTGGCGCATGGCGCCGCCGGCCGCGCCGCGCACCCTGCCCAACCCGCCGGGCACGGCCTTCTTTGCGCCCAAGGCGCCGGTGTTTCCCTATTACACGGACCGCAATGCGGTGCTGCGCGATGCGCAGGGCATCTCGGAAGCGCTTGCGCGCTACATCGACGCCTGGCTGGCCGGACGCGTGCCGTCGGAGATTCCGAAAGAGTTTCTGCCGCCGGGCGTGAACCTGACGGACTTTCCGCGTTTTCGGCTGGTGCGGGCCGCGGAGATCACGCCCGAGCGGGTGTGGGCGCCGCGCTGGGCGCGGCCGATCACGCGGGCGGGCTACGTGGGCTTCTTCCCGGACCCGAACGTGACCTACCTGGTCATCCCGGCCATGCTGCTGCCGTTTGGACACAAGGTGGTGGTGGAAGGCGAGTTTCCGCGCGCCCGCTTCTTTGACCTGCAGGTGACCCCCGCCTTCCGCCCGGAGGACTATCGCTACGACGGCGGCATCGGCGTAGCGGAGGTGCCGATCGTGGATGCGGACATCGACCCCCTGCCCGGCCACGGCAACCCCTTCCGCCTGGGCGCCAACCGCAACATCGACAAGCGCGGCTGGCGCGTGGAGTTTCCGATGGTGGTGGGCGACGCCATGGCGCTGAACCCGGCGTTTCGGCCGCCGCACTTTCGCGGCCAGGGCAATGTGCGCTATGGCAGCGGCCTCATGTTCCAGGGCGCCTGGGGCGCGCCGGGCTCCAATGGCCACGGCCGCGGCCTGTGGGACACCGGCCAGCTCTGGCTGCGCTACTACCTGCCGGACCGCCGCGCTGACGGCAGCGTGGACGCGCTGGCCGGCGTGGCCCTGCCGCGTGTGCACAACGAGACACCGAAAGGCGAGCGCTACTTCATCGAGGTGGATCTGGCGCCCTTCACGCGCCGCGCCAACCGCGTGGTGCAGATTGCCGAGAGCGCGCCCGCGGAGCCCAGCGACAAACGCATGAGCAGCGCGCGCTACGGCTGGAGCAAGCAGACGGGCATCTTCCGCGCGGTGGTGGCCGGCATTGCGCTGAACACCGGCTGGGCGCCCAAGGAATACGTGCGCAACCTGGACAAGGGCGTGGCCGGCCGCGGCACCGACCTGGACGGGCCCGCGGTGCTGGAACAGTCCGCCACCTCGGCCACCTACATCGACTATCTGGTGCGCGGCATGGAGCTGGGCCGCGGCAAGGTGGTGGTGCTCACCGGCCGGCTGCCCAGCTTCCCCACCACCCTGCGGCGGGACGCGCGCTTTGGTGGCGGCGAGATGCGCTACTGGTCACTTACCGGCTACGAGGTCCCCGGCGGGCTGGACTTCGTGAAAGCCTTCGACAAGAACGCCGTGATCGGCGTGGCCGTGCATTGCGTGTTTGACGAAGAGATGGTGCTCGATGCGCAGCGCCGCTACGTGATCTGCTTTAGCCGCCCGCAGGACCGCCCGGCCAACGCCACCCCCGCCGCGGGCGTGACCTGGGTGGACTGGGGCCCCGCCGCCGAAGTGAGCTGGACCCTGCGCTGGCTCACCGTCGGCCCCGAATGGCGGGGCGCCAACGCCCCCACTCCCGAAAAGCTCGGCCGCAAACCCGACTGGGCCGAGCAGGCCTGGGACCCAAGCGCCATCGGCACCAACAGCCACAACGGCGCCCTGGGCGACTACCTGCCGCGCATCCACTACATGGACGCGAGCGAGTTTGCGAAGCTGGGGGCGAATGTGACGATGGATCGAGTGCCGCTGTGGCGGGGGTAGCTGGCGCTGGCGGGCGGGGCTGAAGCCCGGATTTCAACGGCTAGACGTCCGTTTCATGCGGGTCTTCAGGGCAAAGTGGCTGGAGAGGCGCATGGGACAAGCGGAAACATCGCGGAATACCTTAGGGTATCCCCGGGCGTGCGCCGGGACGCTGATTTCGTAGAGTGCGGCGTTCGAAGCAGGAAACACCCATGAGCGACAGCACGCCACACAACCGTCTCAAAGTCTTCGCCTGGAAGGGATACGCAGGCGTCGTTGTCCTCATGGTCTTGATCGACGTGTTCCTTTCGCTCTTCACTGACGACCGCCACTGGATGCTGACCGCGCTCGGAGGCGCAGTGTCACTGTGGCTTTGCGCACCCCTCGTGGGCTGGGCTTGGCAGCGTCTCTATGTTCCCCGATATGTGGGAAAGCTGTCGTTCATGGGATCGGTGCTCGTGGGTGTCTTGATCGTCTTCGCTCCGACCAGTCTCATGAGCGAAGGCTCGCTCACGATGTCCCAGGCGGTTGCGATTGCATTGCTGACGTGCCTTTTGTTCAGCCCGTTCACGTATGCATCATTCCTGTACGGCTGGCGCTCCCCGCACTTGAGCGAAACCTAAACGCCGAGGTGCCCACGCCGGCCGCCGGCGTAAAGCAAGAAGTCCATTTCATGCGGGTTTTCAGGGCAAAGAGGCTGGAAAGGCGCATGGGACAAGCGGGAAACGGGCTATCTCAAAGCTTGCCAGTCGCTGCGTTGCAGTTTCCCACTGCGCGAGAGCCAGACGTGTCACCGCAGTTATGCGTCGGGCTGGCGGCAAACACGAGGGCCACGAACACCATAGAGAGCCCCAACCGGAGCAGCGGCCGTAGCCGCGATCCGAGCCAGAGCGAGAGGATGAACAGGCCAAGCGCCGACGGCACAAACACTAACGGAAAGCCGTCGTAGCTCTGGAGAATGTTCTTGCCTGCAAATGCGGCGACGTACGACGCACCGACTATGGCAATGAGTGCGGACGCGACGGTCAGCACTGCTGCGCTGAACATACGCAGCGCGCGGATACGCCAAGTCACCGGGTCAACCGGCGCTTTCGTATCAGGATTCGAAGGGAGATGCATCAAGCCGCCACCGCCTCCGCCCGCGTCCCGCACTGCTTCATTTTCTCGGCCTGGTAGGCGAGGAACAGCTTCTGCCACACCGGCCCGGGCTTGCCGCCGCGCACGGGCTGCTCGTCGCAGGTGGTGATGGGCAGGACTTCCTTGGTGGCGCTGCTCATGAGCATTTCGTCGGCGGCGAGGAATTCGGCCTTGGTGACGGGGCGCACTTCGTAGGGGACGCCAGCGGCCTCGCACAGGCGGGCCATGAGGCCGTAGCGGATGCCGGCGAGGATCTTGTTGTCGCGCGGCGGGGCGATGACGGTGCCGCCGATGACGGCGTAGATATTGGTGGCGCTGCCCTCGGTGAGCATGCCGTCGCGGAACATGACCACTTCGATCACGCCGGCCTCCACGGCCTCCTGGCGCTTGAGCACGTTGCCGAGCAGGGCGACGCTCTTGATCTCGCAGCGCAGCCAGCGGTTATCGATGGTGGTGATCACGCTCACGCCCTTCTCGAGCGTCTCGCCCGAAGGCGGCGCGAAGGGCGAGGTCATGGCGAAGAGCGTGGGCTTCACGTCCTTGGGGAAGGCGTGGTCGCGCTTGGCCACGCCGCGGGTGACCTGGAAGTACACAAACTGATCGTTCGCAGGGTGCTGCTCGATCAGCCTGAAGATGATGCGCTTCCACTCCTCGTCCGTGTGCGGGTTGGGGATGGACAGCGCGTCGAGCGAGCGCTTCAGGCGCGCGAGGTGCTCTTCCATGCAGAAGGGTTTGCGGTTGTAGGCAGGCACCACTTCATAGACGCCATCGCCAAAGATGAAGCCGCGGTCGAGCACGCTGATCCTGGCTTCGCCCAGGGGCAGGTATTCGCCATTGAGGTAGCAGATGGAATCCCACATGGTGTCTGGTCTCGCTGAAGGGTCGTTCGGGGCCGGTTCGGCAGGCTGTGGTGATTATCCTGCCGCGCTGCAGCAATGCGCCATGCCGAATGCGCATGGCACCGCGCGAAAGCGCACGCACCGATGAACATGTCGGCCGAAGCCGCTGGCAATGAAAACGGCGGCCGCAGCCGCCGTGTGCTCACCCCGAACTGCGGGGCTTACTTGAACATCAGCCGCACGGAGTCCCAGGCCCGGCCGATGATGCCGGCCTGCTCCACGGTCTCGAGCACCTGCACGGGCTTCTCGGCGACGATGCGGCCGTCGGCGCTCACGCGCAGGCTGCCGATGGTCTGGCCGGCCTGGACGGGGGCCACGAGCGGCTGCGGGCGCGTGACTTCGCTCTTGAGCTTGTCGCCCAGGCCGCGCGGCACGGAGATCCAGGCGTCCTGCATGAAGCCGAGCTTGGCGGTGGCGGCCTTGCCCTTCCAGATCTCGGGCGTGACCAGCGGCGTGTTGGCCTGGGCCACGCGCACGTTCTCGTAGTTCTGGAAGCCCCAGTTCATGAGCTTGACGCTCTCCTGCGCGCGGGCGTCCATGCTGGCGGTGCCCATGACGACGCTGATCAGGCGGCGGGTGCTGCCGTGCGCGCCGGGGCGGCGGGCGGAGGACACCAGGCAGTAGCCGGCGGCGGCGGTGTAGCCGGTCTTCATGCCGTCCACGGTGGGGTCCAGCCAGAGCAGGCGGTTGCGGTTTTCCTGGGTGATCTTGTTGTAGCTGTAGCTGCGCTGGCTGTAGTACTTGGCGTACTGCTCGGGGAAGTCGCGGATCAGGGCCTGGGCCAGGCGGGCCATGTCGGCCGCGGTAGTGATATGGCCGGGCTCGGTGATGCCGGCGGCGTTGGTGAAGCGCGTGCCCTTCAGGCCCAGGCGGGCGGCTTCCTTGTTCATCAGGTCGGCAAAGCCGGCTTCACTGCCGCCCACGACCTCGGCCAGCATGTAGGAGGCGTCATTGGCGCTGACGATGATCATGCCGTGCAGCATCTCCTCGATGGTGACCGGCACCTTCAGGTCGATCCACATGTTGGACTGCTCATTCTTGCCCTTGCCCGACTTTTCCCAGGCGCTCATGGACAGATTCACCCGCTGGTCCAGGGTGATGCGCTTCTCGGCCAGGGCCTTGAACACCACATAGGCGGTCATGATCTTGGTGAGCGAGGCGGGCTCCACGGGCTGGTCCGGATTGCTGGCGGTGAGCACCTGGCCGCTTTGCACGTCCAGCAGCACGAAGCTGCGCGCGGCAATCACGGGCGGGGCGACTTGCAGCGCCGGTGCAGCAACGGGTGCGGCTGGTGCGGCTGCGGGCGCGGCCTGAGCCAGGACGGTGGCGCTCAGCGGCGCAAACAGGGCGGCGAGCAGCGGCGCAGCAAGGCGGCGTGCGGCGGCGCGGACGATCGAAAACTGCATGTGGACGGACTTCCTCGAAGTGAAGCCCGCAAGTTTAGGCGTGCGCTATGGGCGTTCCGGCCGCGACGCCCGGTGGTGTGTAAGCAGAGTTGGCGCGTAGCGATCGGCCTGGGAGCGCGGGAGCGCGCCGCTGCTGCGCGCTCAGCCTGCGATCTCGCGCAGCTTGGCTGCGACTTCGCGGCCCTTGATGCCGGCAATGACATCTGCCGCACGGGTCAGTGCGGCAGCGAGCTGCTCGGGGGTCTTGGCGGCCTCCAGCTTGAGGGCCAGCGGTTCGCCGTCCATCGGCCCGAGCTGCTCGATGACGAAGCGCGCGGCCTTCATCCCGCGATCGCCCACCGGCCGGTTGCTGCCCGCAGGCGGCGCGGGCGGGGGTGGGGGCGGCGCAGGTGCCGCGCCCGGGGCCTTGGCGTGCAGGTTCACCGCGGCGCGGGGCGGACCCGCGGGCTCGATCAAGCCGCGATCAAGCAGCATCTGCGTCATGGCCAGCGTTTCGTCGGCGCTCTTGAAAAACTCCACGAGCTCCGTGGGCGTGCGCTTGCCATCGCACATGATCAGCAGCCGCCGTTCCGCGGAGCCGAGCCCCAGCTCGCGCGCGGTCATTTCCTTGGTGCCTGCTGCCGTCTTCTTGTAAGGGGTGTCTTTCATGCGCAGTGCGTAAGACTTGCGTAAGGTTTGGTCAGGGGTGAGTTTGCTCGCGCGAGTTGCACAAAGCAATCCTTCATGTCCGTGGGTATACCCGCGCTACGGGCTGATCTTGAGGAGGCGTTGTAAACGCGGCATCGGCGACCCGATGGTAAGCGCGTCTGCATCCCACTACAGAAGCGGCTGTACCAGGCGCTTGACGACGGTGAGCTTGCGGTCGAAGTAGTGCGTGCTGCCGGGCACGACGATCACAGGCAGCTCCTGCGGCCGCGCCCAATCGAGCACGCTGGCCAGAGGCACCACATCATCATGCTCGCCGTGGATGACGAGGGTCTCGGCCGGCACCTCGGGTACCTTGAAGCGGCTGGTCGCGGGGCCGAGCAGGACGAGCTGGTCCGCAGCGGTGGTTGCGGCCTGCAGGCGTGCAAAGGCGCTGGCGGCCACAAATCCGCCAAATGAAAAGCCGGCCAGCACCAGGCGCTGCGGCGCGCGGGCGCGGACATGCTCCACCACCTGCAGAAAGTCATCCGTCTCGCCGGTGCCCTGATCGAACTCGCCGCCGCTGGCGCCGATGCCCCGGAAGTTCAGCCGCACGGCCACCCGCCCGGCCGCCACCGCAGCACGCGCCACGGTGGTGACGACCTTGTTGTTCATGGTGCCGCCAAACAGCGGGTGCGGGTGTGCCACCACGACCACGCCGCTCGCGGGCTCGGCCGGGGTGTCAATGGCGACTTCGATCGGCCCTGCCGCGCCGGGCAGCAGCAGGGTCTCGGTGGCCGGACTCATGCCCTGGATGGCGCCGCAGTGACGGGCGCGGCATCTGGCAGACGCAGGCGCTCCACCACTTCGCCCTTCACAATGTGCCGATCGATGATCTCGTCCACGTCGGCCTGATCCACATAGGTGTACCAGACGCCTTCCGGGTAGACGACGGCCACCGGGCCTTCCTCGCAGCGGTCCAGGCAGCCGGCCTTGTTGATGCGGCAGCCGCCGGCGCCGGCCAGACCCAGGGCCTTGACGCGCTTCTTGGCATGCTCCTGCATGGCCTGGGCGTCGCGGTGGGCGCAGCAGGGTCGGCCTTCGTCGCGCACGTTCAGGCAGAAGAACACGTGGTGCTTGTAGTAGCTCATGGGCGGTGGAGTGGGTGGGGGATGAAGGTGCGTCGGCGCCTCAGGCTTCGCGCCAGCGGCGGCCGAGCACGGCGACCAGTGCGGCCAGCGGCCAGAGGGCAGCGACCCACTGCGTGACGCCGAAGAAGCCGATGAAGACCCCATGTTGCCAGCGCGAATGCGTCGCCGCAAAGTACGGGTTCTCCGGCACGATGTTCACGAAGATCATCTGCAGCAGCAGGGCCAGCACGCAAAGACTGCCTGCTGCCCAGCCGGGCAGGAACGCGATCACCACCGCCGCCACGCAGGCTGCGAGCAGCGCCTTCTGCGTGGCGGTGCCCCACCAGCCGAAGGCCTCGTCCGGCCCGAACTGCAGCCCCGTGGCCACGGTCTTGCAGAGCACCGCCACGGCCAGCAAAGTGAGCAGCAGCACTACTCGGGGCGCCACGCGGGTCAGGCTCAGACGCGCCAGAAGCAGCAACGCCACCAGACCAAGCGCACCCGCGAGCATGTCGACAGCGGCGAACTGGTCCGCCGACAAGGCACGGGTCACGTCCAGCGGCGAACTGCGCAGCGGAATCTCCAGCCACTGCTGCAGCAGCGCGGCCACCAGCGGCACGAACTGCCCGTTGATGAAGGGCAGCGCGCTCGGGTGCAGCTGGCTGACAAGCCACAGCGCCACCAGGGCCACGAGCAGACCCGGGTGGGCCACGAAGGACCGGCGCTGCCAGTTGGCGGCGGCCGGCGAGTTGAGCCACGCACGCGCCACCGGCAGGGCGATCAGCGCCCCGAGCAAGGTGCCCGTACTGTTGGCCAGCCAGTCCGTCCAGGTGGCGTAGCGCATGGGCAGGTAGGTCTGTGTGGCCTCCATGCAGAAGCTCAGCAGCACGCCCGGCAGTAGGGCGAGCAGCAGTACCATCGCCCGGTGCCGGTGGGCCGGTTGCGCAAATACCGCCAGGAAGCCAAACGGGATGTAGGTCAGCACGTTGGCGACCAGATCGAACTGGGTGAGGTAGCGCGGCTTGGGGTCGTCGATGAAGGCCCAGAAGGGCACGCCGGGGTCGCGCCAGCCAGTGAACGGATGCAGGCTGGCCAGTACGGCAAGCAAGGCATAGGCGGCCAGCGCCCATCGCGCGATCTGGGCGGTGGTGTCGGAATCGGCGGCGAGCCGCACACGGCTCAGACCCCGGCTGGCGGGCATCGGCTTGGGCATGAAAAAACGCGTTGCCGTGCTGGGCGGGCGCCGGGCGCCACGTCTGGCAACTGGCGCGGAGTGTAGGAGGCGTGGGTCACCGAGCTGCTCCGGCAGGGCTGAACCCGCCCCTCGCCGATAATCGGCAGCCTGTGTCCAGCACCCCGCCCAGCCACCGCCCCATGCACTTCCGGTTCGACACCGCCAGCCTGCAGGCGAGCCTGCGCCTTGCGCCGCATGTGCGGCTGGAGCTGAGCTGCGTCGAAGAAACAGGCTCCACGAACGCGGACCTGCTTGAACGCGCACGCCAGGGGCGCCTGCCGGATGGTGACTCGGGCGCGCTGAGCGTGCTGATTGCGGAAGGGCAGCGTGCCGGCCGGGGCCGGGCTGGCCGGAGCTGGCAGGCCGACCCGGGCGCCGCCCTGCTGATGTCACTGGGGACGACCCGGCGCCTGCATGCCGGCCTGATTGGCGCACTGCCACTGGCGGTGGGTACGGTGGCTGCGTCTGCCCTGCAGCAACTGGGTGCGCAAGTGATGCTCAAGTGGCCCAATGATCTGCTGCTCGTCACGGCCACGCAGGACGACACGGAGCGGGTGGGCAAGCTCGGCGGCGTGCTGGTGGAGACGCACGCGCTGGCTGGAGATCAGATCGGCATCGTGGTCGGAATCGGGGTGAACGGGTGCCTGCCTCAAGGTGCGCTGGCCCCCGGCGGTATGCCGCCGGCGGCGCTGTCTGAGGCGGCGGCCTGCACTGCACCGGCTGGCGCGGTGACCGCCGCGTTGATCGAGGCGCTGGCCGATCTGCTGGTGCAGCCGGACCTGCCGGGCACGATCCACACTCTGGTGCTGCAACGCTATCCGGCACTGGACTACGCGCGAGGGCGGCCCGTGCAGATGATTCAAGACGGCGCGGTGGTGCTCGACGGGATTGCAGACGGCATCGACTCCGATGGTGCCTTGCGGGTGCGCAGCGCTCACGGGGTGCGTCGCTTCATGCAGGGCGACTGTTCGCTCCGGTTCGGCGGCCAGACATGACGAGCGCCGCAAGCCTGTTGGTAGACATCGGCAACACCCGCGTGAAGTTCGGGCTCTGGCGCGAGCGCCGGCTGGCGGCCACGCTGGCCTGCACGCATGAGCAGATGATGGATGCGGCAGAGGGCCGATTCGACCCGCTGGCCGTGTTGGGCGCCGCAGCCGGAGGCCTGGATGCAGTGTGGGCGGTCTCCGTCGGCCACGCCCGCTTGAACGATGCGCTTCAAGCATGGTGCTCGGCACAGGGTCTTGCGCTGCATTGGTGGCTCAAGGACGAACTGCCGGCCGGCTTCGTGAACGCCTACCGCGCGCCCACGCTGGGTGCCGACCGGCTTCTGGCCGCTATCGCGGCCTGGGCAATCGCAGGCCGCGGCAATGATGCGCTCGTGATCGCGAGCTTCGGTACCGCCACGACGGTGGACACCGTGGCGGCGGGGCGCTACGAGGGCGGCATGATCGCGCCAGGGATCGCGCTGATGCTGGACTCGCTCTCTCAGGGCACGGCGCATTTGCCGCGCGTGCCGGCGGAGTCGCTGCAACTCGACGCCCATGCCAAGACCACGCCGGAGGCGATCGCCGCGGGCGTCGCCGCCGCACAGCGTGGACTGATCGACCGGGCGCTGCAGACTGCACGCAGCGCCACTGGCACTGAGCCGATGCTGTTCGTCAGCGGCGGCGCGGCCCCGGGAGCGGCTGGCATACTGCCCGCGCACACGCCGCTGCCACATGCCGTGCTTCAGGGTCTGGGCGGGGTGCGTGACGGCGCACCCCGCTGATCTCCGTCTCTCCCATGCGAATCGTCTTCGTCCTGCTTGTCGCACTCAATTTGATCGTGCTCGCGGCCTGGAAAGGTTGGCTAGGCCCTGTGTTGCCCGGTCAAACGCGTGAACCGGCTCGGCTCGAGGCCCAGCTCCAGGCTGAGCGCTTGAAGGTGCTGTCTGAGGCCGAGCTGGAGAAGGCGGTGAGCGGCGCCGCAAGCAAGGCGCGCACGCAGGACGCGGCGGCACGCGCCGCCTGCCTGGAGTGGGGCGGGTTCGATGCAGACGCGCTCGCACGTGCACGCGCTGCCCTGCCCAGCGAGGACCTGAACGCAGCCGGTGCCAGGATCGACACCGCCGAGCGCACCGTGGGCGCGGAATACGCGGTGATCATGGGCCCGTATGTGGACCGGCCGACGACCGAGCGCAAGATGGTGGAGCTGCGAGGCCTGAAAGTCACGGACATGGCCATGACCGAAGACGTACGCGGACGTTGGATTTCGCTGGGCCTGTTCGACGTCGAGGCCAACGCGAAGCGGCGTCTGGACGCGCTCAGTACGCAGGGCGTCCGCACGGCGCGCATCGAACGCCGCACCGGGCAGACGCGCAGCTATCTGCAGGTGCGCGACGCACCCGCACCGCTGGCCGAGAAGCTGCGGCAGATCACACTGCCAGCCAGCACAGCCGCTTGGGGCGCCTGCCGCTGAAGCGCTGCTTTGGCGGGTGGTTCAAGCTGCGTAAAGTCGGAAGACCGGCAGGCGCTCGCCCACCACATTGCCACGAATGTTTCGGATTTCTCTGGTGCGCCAGGGCTCCAGTGCCTCGGCCTGCGCTGCATCAAGCCAGCCGCGCTGCGCCATCGCCTCAACGGCTGCGGCATACAGCGCAATCTTGCTGCCGTCACTGATCTTGATGGCGATCGCCTCGCCGCGCGAACGACTGCCCAGCGCCTGTACGCCGTCCGCGCCGACCTTGGTCACCCAATCGCCGCGGCCGATGCGCATGAAGGCTTCATCATTGCGGCCAGTGCCCGAGACCAGCAAGGGGTGTGCAGACATGGCTTGGCCCAGGGCCTCGAAGGCCTCGCCAAACTCGCTGTCCTCTGCGCCGCGCGCCAGGCGCGCATAGCCTGTGGCCAGCGCAGACAGGGGCATGGCGTAGTTGGGCGCGGAGCAGCCGTCGATGCCCATCCTGAGCTGCGATTCATGCAGGCGCACCGCACGCGCCAGATCCCGGCGAATCGCGCGCTGCAGCGGCGAGTCCGGCTCGATGTACTGCGAAGCGTCGGCGCCGTGCACCGCGCACCAGCCGAGCATGCCCGCATGCTTGCCCGAGCAATTGTGGTGCCGCTCGTCATACGCAAAGCCCGCTGGCGCCGGCTGGTCGTTGAAGCGATAGGGCACATGGCAGCCGCACTGCAGCTGCTTCACCGTCATGCCCGCAGACTTCAGCATGCGCTCGACCACCGTCACATGCGCATCCTCGCCGTTGTGGCTCGCGCACATGAGCGCCAGTTCCTCGCTGCCCCAGCCCAGTTGCTTGGCACCTCCCGCGGTGACGAAGGGCAGGGTCTGCAGTGCCTTGAGCGTGGAACGCGTGAAGGTGACGAAGTGCGGATCGCCCGCGGCGGCGAGCACCCTGCCGGTGCAGTCCGTGACGGCGACAGCGCCGAAAAAGCTGCACTCCGGCGTGCCGCCGCGATAGGTCTGAATCAGGGGCGTCAATGACATCCGCGTGTTCCCGAGAAGCGCTGGACAGGCGCGAGTATGCGCGCCTGTGCATGCCAACTGAACCGCTGCCTAAGGCGTATCGCGCTGGTCGTCGTCGAAATACCAGATGATCACGCCGTGAGTGCGGCTCTGGATCTCGGGCATGGGCTCGCCCATTTCGACGTGCCGCCGCTCGCCAAGACGGGCGGCAGTACGCCACCATCCGGTGCGCGGGCAGGGTTGGCCGGCGGAGATTTCGGCCCGCGCCATGACCGGCGTGGCACCTGCTGCCGATGCACCACCGGCCACGCGGGTTGCCTTCAGTTCGGTCGGATGGACAAAGTGGTACGTCTGCTCTTCTTCGGGCACGACGCCATCGGTGTATCGATCATCCGCCCAAAGCAGGCGCCACACCGTCTTTCTGCCTTCGCCGCGTTCGTCGTCATCCTCGAAGCCGATGGTGGGCGCGGGCGAGCCGCCGTGCAAATAGTTCATGCAGCCATCAAGCTCGTACTGCCCATCGGGGTCAGGTACGGGTCGACGGAACAGGGTCAGAACACCCTTGGACCAGGCAGCCTTGACCGGTTCGTAAATGCCGGAACAGGGGGCTTCGTCGCCGGTGGGTATCAATACTTCTTCGCTGGGCGTGGGGACATCCGGCAGGTTGGCCATTCGCATGATCGGGCCGAAGTAGTCCACCAGGCTGTCGCTTGTCTCGGGACGCAGCTCGCGCATGTCAGCAAGCGGTGCAGGTACGTCCGTATGTCGTGGTTCAAGGATGTACTGAGTGTTGCCGAGGGCCGCCGCCAGTCGACTCCTGGCCCGCTCCAGAGCAGGCCAGAAGGCGCTGTCTGCGATCGGCCGGTACGAGTGCCACTCACGGTTGTCCCAGCCCTGCCAAGTGTCCAGCAAGCGGATCGCTTCGCAAAAGTAGGCATCGCCGGTGCCATAACCCGCGAACCGGAACACGGTTCGGTCGCCCTGGCGCAGGCGCTCGATCGCATCCTCCATGGCGGCCAAGCACTTCATCGCCGTCAGCACGTCGGATTCATCGAGCAGGGAGCGCTGCTCTGCATCGGCATCCTCGATCGCTGTCAGTACGCTCCGAATCTCCGCAACGAAGTCCCGGTAGTAGGGAACGATGCGGCTCCAGTTCGTCAGCGAAGAGTCCTGCTTGAGCATGCGGAACAGGGCTTTCCGCTCAAGTGAATTCGGCAATTCAAAAGCCATCAGCGCGTTCCTCGGGGTTGACCGTTGGTGGGCTTGTTCGCGTTTTCGCGCGATCCGAGCCGCGCAGTCTGAATCGCCAGGGCGTCGGGGATCACGCTGTAGCCGTGCACTCCGTTGACGTCGGGCCAACCCGTCGGCCGAATCTCCCACTCGACGCCGTGGGCGCGGAAGGGCTTTGCTGGCTTGCCGGTCAGGATCGCTTGCTCGCCAGCCAGCTTGAGTTGGTCGTAAACCGCATCGGGCAAGGCGAACATGGCCTGCTTGTCTCCCCCATGCAGAAACTGCGCACCGATCTGACTGCCCGACTGCTCTGCGATCCGGCCTGTGCAAGCCTTGATCGCGCCATCGTCAAGCACCTTGCCGACCAGAATAAAGCCGTTCCGGTTCCACTCGTCGAGCACCGCAGACCCTTCCCGCCAGGATCTGGCGTTACGGGGCGGCGCCCCCAGGCCCCAGAATGCAGGACGCCCCTTGCCGCTGCCGGAAGCAATCGACTGCCCCACCTTGACCCCGTGCGTGACACCTTCTGGCCCGAACACACGGAAAACCTGATCGCCCCGCACAAGTGGCCGGTTCACGATCGCGCCTGAGAAGGTCGTCACGCCTGGGGCGACCCTGATCGTTCGGCGCCCCACCGTCTGTTCGACCTGATACGCCGTCAGATCGGGGTATCCCGCCTCCGGCGTGTAGACCTTGCTTCGCGCCATGCCGCTGGCACTGCCGTCGTTCTTCGCCCACCCGCCCCTTGCGCTCCTGCGCGCGCCTGCACCTTCCAGGGCACGCAGCTCGTCCACCATGGTGACTGATGCTCGCCCGCCAGCCGTAGCCGTGTGGGTTGTGGCTCGCGCTGTGGTCGTGCCGCCCGAATGCACATACTGCTGAACCTCGCGCAGGAAGTTGTCGGCATTCTTGATGGCATCGGGGATCTTGCTATGCGCGAGGACCTTGAGCTGTGCCAGCGCGAGACGCAGGCGAACAATCTGATCGCGGAATGACTGGACCTTGGGCAGTCTGTTGACCAGAAACCCTTCGAGCTTGTCATCGATTTTCTGCAGTGTGGTGCGGATGGTCTCGATCAGCTCGTCAAGCTTGCTCAGGATCGCCTGCTGGTGCTCGGCGAAGCGCAGCTTGAGCAGGAATCTCTCGGCGTTGCCCACACCCACTCGATTGAGAAACGCGATGATGTCCTTGGCGCCTTGCGCGAGATGTGCGGCACGGGCGGCACCAGCCAGTGCTTCGGCGCCGCGAGCCACGCGGATCAAGATGCGGCCCACGCCCTTGATCACGCCGCCGATGACCGGGATCAACGCAAAGATCAGCACCACCAGCAGAATCCACTGCCACTTGTCCTCTCGCTTGGCGGGCTCGGTGGACAGGCCGATGACCACAGCGATGATGTCGCGCGCGGCGGTCACGTCACCGACCAGCGGAATCATGCCGATCACCGCATCCACGATGATTTGGGACAGCGAGGCTTTCTCATTGAAGGCACCTTGTACGGTGCCCCAGACCCAGCTGCCCACATCGGCCGATATGGACTCGAAGCGCGCCCAACTCAGGCCGCCGGGCGCTTGTTGCGGATCACTCATGGGCTTTGCTTTCCTGATCTCCGAACCGCGTGTTGCCCCGGTGCGCGCATTCCGGCGCGGCAGCCCGTCCCTCGATGCGCATCACTTCACGCCCTTGAGCTTGGCGGCGTACTTGTCCACCAGTGCATCCAGCTTGGCATCGCTCGGGGTCGGATCGTGGTCTGGCGTAGGTGTCTTGTCTTTGGCGCCGTAGTCACGACTGTCTGGGCCGAATCGCACCGTCAATGCGGCCGCCGCGATCCCGCTGAGCGTGGCTTTGCCGTCTGCGCCGAGCTTGCCCTTCTTGATGCTGCCGTCCGGGAGCACCGCTTCGTACTCTGCGCCTGACACACCCTCGCCGTCGTGATAGCGGTGATCCAGTTTGAAGTCCTGTGGCTTGCCTTCCTGGAATGCCTGCAGATTCACCGAAGCATGCCCCGCCCCCTCCCACGCATGCTTGCTCGCCTTGGGCGTAAACGCGCCCGGCAGGCCGATCTCCACGTTGCCGCCTTTGAGCGTGATGTACCCGCCGCCTTCGGTGACCAGCGTGATGTGCTCCTTGGCTTCAAGGAGGATGTGCTTTTGTGAAGCGCTG
>LJIA01000017.1 GCA_001295775.1 beta proteobacterium AAP99 | reverse complement strand
GGGTTGGCGGTGGTGGCGCCAAAGCCCACGCGGGTGACGCGGCCGTGGCCGTCGTAGGTGACCCCAGCCACCTGGCCCTTGCGGTCGGTATGGCGCGACAGCTTGCCGCCGGGCTCGTAGGCAAAGCTCTCGGTCTGGTTCAGGGCGTCACGCTTGGTGGCGACCTTGCCGATGTCGTTGTAGGTGTAGGTGGTGGTGCGGTTGGCCTGATCGACGTGGGTCAGCAGGTTGCCGTTGGGGTCGTAAGTGAAGCGGATGACGCCACCGAGCGCGTCGGTGATCTTGGTCAGCCGGTTCAGGGCGTCGTATTCGCTGTAGCTGCGGTTGTTCAGCGGATCGGTGACGTTCTGCACTCGACCCACGGCGTCGGTGAACATGCGGCTGACTCGGTTCAGCGGGTCTGTGACGCTGCTGAGGTCCGCGCCGTCGTAGGCCAGCGTGGTGGTGTTGTTCAGCGGATCCTTCAAGGTCAAGGGCTTGCCTTGGGCGTCATACGTGATGTTCCACGACTTGTTCAGCGCATCCGTGACTCGCGTGAGGTTGCCGTATTGGTCGTAGGTCAGCGTGGTCGTGTTGTTGTTGGCATCCTTGATCGTCAGCGGCTTCGAGTAGACCTGATGCCAGGTGAGCGTTGTCGTATTCGCTTGAGGTGTGCCGGCCAGACGGATGATGCTGGTGACGTTGCCGAAGCTGTCGTAAGTCAGATCCGTTCGACGTAGCAGAGCGTCAACGATGGAAGTCGTTCGGCCGGTGAGTGGGTCAACGGTAAACGTTGCCACCTGCTCTTCAGGCTTGCCCACTGGAAACGTGTTCTTCGTGATAACGCCGTATCCGTTGAACTCCATGCGCCGGATGTTGCCGCGCCGGTCCGTGACTTCAGTTTTTGTGATGTAACCCGTATTGGAAGCCGAGTAGTAGTTGAAATCGAATGTGCTTCCATCAGCCAGGGTCTGCTTCTTCACGCGACCGGAAACGACATACTCGTTGTTGATTTGCTCAATGACCGGTGGCGGCGGCGGACGATCTGGGACGTAAGCACCACTACCTCCACCAGATCCACCGCCGCTGCCGGCAGAACTGTTGAGTGATGTCTGAGCCAGTGGCGCGCGAATCGGGAAGTACTCATTGGCCACCATGACCTTCCCATTTGGATCGGTAATCGACGTGATCGACGCCCCAACCCACGTGTAGTTGCGCTCTCCGCCCAGCGGGTCGGTCACCTTGATCAAGCGCAGATTGGGTGCGTCATAGGTGTAGGTAAACGTACGGCCAAGGTTGTCGGTCGCGCTTGTGACACGATTTGCGGCGTTGTAGGTGAATTCGATCCACCGGCCATTGGGCGAGTTGACGCGGGTGACATAACCGCCGGTTCTCAACACCTCGGTCCGGTTACCTAGGGCGTCCTCCATCCACTTCAACCGGGCAACGTATTTTGAGAAGCCCCATTTCCGGCCGTCACGCAGGTAGACGACAAAGTCCGTGCCATTATTGAGGATGTAGGCGCCGAAGTACTCACCTGCAGTAGCTGCATGTCGATAGGTGCCATCACCTACTGCCTCAAAGCGTAGATAGCGGCCGTTCGCGAGCATCAGATAGATGCGCGCTGGACTCTCCTGAAACTTCAAGATCAGGTACATCTCGTACACATGGCTCATGCCAAAGCCAAACGGCCGAATGGTCGGGTCCATGATTTGATTGGGCCCCGTGTAGAGCAAATCTCGTGTTCGATAGATTCGCTTGAGGTCAATCGGCATGACGTCGGGCACGTAGAGGTCGCGTTCGATGTGACGGAACTCTCCAGTCAGCGCGTCAACAGGATCACCTGAATCGGAGCACTGGCCACTGCCTGCATCACTGCCTTGACCCCAACCGCCACCGCCGCCACCCGGACCATCTGAACCATCACAACCGCCCGGGTTACTGTCAGGTGGCGGATCGCCGCCCGAGGACACTGAGGTCGCACTGAACTGATAGATCTGAAACGCATTCGCACTTGCAATCGTGCGTCCATCCGCGCTGACTTTGCCGCGGCCGTACTCGTACCATCCGCGACCTGCGGGGTCGTAGTCAAACATCGTGACCGCATGCCCGGGGCCGAACGCGCTGTAGTTCGGGTACTTAAGAATGGCCGCCTTAGGCTTGCCATCCACGCTCTCAATGCGAGTGCCTCCGGGCTGCAGCGTGAAGTAAACGGGCACTCCGAAGTACGGCATTGGAAAGGCGGGCTGATCCACAGGTACTGGGGTGATGTTCACCTCGGTGACGATCTTGCCTTCTGAATCACGCAGTACAGTCCCGGCTGGCAGTAGCAGCTCTAGTCCAGGGATGTGCGGATTAGTAATGACCGTGTCTTTGAGCAAGGGCGATGCGACACGTACGGTGTTTGCGGTGTCGAGCTTGCCCATCCAAATCACAAACGGAAGCGCATTGACTTTTCCAGCTGCCAAGCTTGTTCGGTACTGGTAGATGCCGTAAGTAGCACCGGGTCTGTTCGCACTGCGCCCGTCGATCGTAAGAACCTGCTCTCCATCGGGCAGTCCGCTGAGCACAAACTCACCGTTCGCATCCGAACGTGCCGTTTTTGTGCCCACCCGCAGAGTGACGTTCGCGAGCGGTTGCCCGTTTAGCCGCAGCGCCTGACCAGTCAAGCTGGTACCAGCAGGACCCGCATCACCGAGAGATTTGGATGCGTAGATCTTCGTCCCCAGCGACTTGTCCACCCCCGCTGATTCCTTCAGGGTCTGCATGCGCTCTTGGGTTCGTGCATGCACATCTGCCCAACGCGACTTTCGCGCATCCAGATCGATGTTGGGATAAATCGCACTCTTCAATGCCTGCGACTGCGGCATGCTTTGCATGCCGCGCGATTCACGACCGCTAAACCACTCACCCTTTCGATGACTGGCGTTGGGAATCCATAGCTCATCGTCCGCGACTGCGGCAACTTGCTGCGGTTGAGGAAGCGCCGAGACAACAGCCGAGCCAGCGTCGCCGCCCGCGCTAGGCAGGCCCGAGCGAGCTCCTGGCCGTGCGCCTCCGACACTGTTGGCCGGCTGTCCAAGCGACTGCGTTGTGTAGCTCAGTGCGGTGAACGGCAGTGCTCGACCACTGAGGTCTGTTGCGCCTTGAATAAACAGGGTGTAGACACTGTTGGGCAGTAACTGCTGTGAAGGCGTCACGAAGACCAATAGCCCTCGCTCTGCACCGACTACGGTCGCTTTTACGGCTCCGCTCGGTCCGAAGAGTGTGACTGTCGAGTTTCCAAGTGACTCGATTGCCATCGGTTTCGAAAGCCGAACAACGAACCGCTGATCGACAGGCACTTGCGTGCTCTTGTCTGCCGGCAAAGAACCCAACACCGTTGGGGCAGCAGATGTGTGTAGCGAGCTCGCAAGCTGCGCGGCTTGCTGGGCGCCAACCGCACTGAACCGTTGGCTCACAGGGTCGTACACCTCACCTTGCTCCAGCACCCGTCCCTGCGCATCCATGCCTCCCCATACCAGCACGGTGCCTACCGGAATCAGTGCAGCGATGTGATTTAGACGCGCTGTTTCTAGCTTCGCATTGAACCGCTCAACCTGCATCGAGCTCGTGTTCAGTAACTCGGCCTCAAAAATGGGATTGCCTCTTGCATCGACGCCGCCAGTGATCAGTACGCGTCCATCAGCGAGAAGCGTTGCAGCATGACCAACTCTTGGTAGCAGCCCCAAAGTACCCAGCACTTCGAAGCCCTGACCGGGCGTATACCTCTCCGCACTAGCGCTCACCGCGCCCTTTGCGGACTCTCCACCAATTACAAGCACTCGACCGTCTGGCAATAGCGTTGCAGTGTGGCCGCTGCGCCGTTCAGTCATCGAACCTGCAGCGGCTGGTGCGCCAGTGCGCGCGTCTAGCAGGCTCGCAGAGCTGAGGCCTCGTCCATCCCTTGCCCCGCCCAGCAAAAGCCAGCGCCCGTCAGCAAGTTGCGTGGCACTCTGGCCTGGTAGACGGCTGACGCGCACATCGAGCAGCGCGCGGATGCTCGCATTTGCTTCGACAGGCGCGCTTTCGGCGGCTACGGCTACAGCCCAACCTGCTGCAGCAAGCAGGACGGACGCCGCCAGGCGAGCAAAACACCCAGGCATACCCACAGCATTTCGACTTTTCACAGGTGCAGACAACATGGATGCGCTCTCTCGACGGGTACGGTTCTGGGGCCGGATCACTTGGTGTTCTTTCATCGCTGCGCCACTCCTACCTTTAGATTTCCGGTGACACCCAGGCCCAAGCCAATCCGAACGACGTACGTCCCCGTACTGAAGAGTTTCGGAAGCAAACAGGTCTTAGGGGTTGGCGAACTGCAGGTAGCGATTTCCACCCCTTGAGGGCTGTACACCTTGGCATTGACATAGCTGTCGACAGGCAAGGTTGCGAATTCCGTGAGAGCGAGCTCGACATAGGTACCTGCCGTGCCAGCAAAGCTCAACCTCGCTTTCTGCCCGTTGCTCAACGACAACGCCGTCGGCGCTGCGCCGAGGGTCAACGTACCCGTCGACTCTTGGGCAAGCGCCAATTTCATCGATCCCGTTGACGCTTCTTGAAGGCTTAGCAGCGCGGTGTAACTGCCGCTACGTCGGGTCATGAACTCGGTACCTGTCACTTGCCCCGCATAGGCATATGCCGTTGCAAAGGCAACCCCGTCTGGGTCCAGGATCGTGACTGGACTGCTGCCTGCAAACGTTGAGTCGCTAAGCAATAGCGTCATTGCAGTATTTGCTGGTGCTGTGAAACTCAAGCGGACGCGCTGTCCTGGGCGAGAAACAGTGACAGCTGTCGGAGTGGCCGCATTTGCGGTCAGCGTGCCAGCTTGATCTGTAGAAAGAGTCAAGTTGCCTGTCGCGCCGAGGACGCCGCTTGGATCGACACGCAGCGTGTATGTACCTGCCGCATTGAGCGTACCGAACCCGCACGTTGAACTCGACGAGAAGTAGCAGCTTGCGAGCTCCACGCCTTGAGGTGACCGCAGAGTGATGTATGCGCTACTCGCTGTCGGCGTGGTCGAGAAGCCGGTAATGCCAAGCGACAGGCGCTGATCTACTGCACCGGTAAAGGTGTAGACACCGTTCTGCCCCTGCGTAAGCGCCATGGGCACCGATGCGCCATCTACGATCAACGTACCGACTGCATCCTTACGCAGCGCAAGCTCGACCTGACCTGTTGACCCGTTAGCGCCATCCACGACCAGCCAGTAGGTGCCAGTTTGTGACGCGACAAAGTCCACTCCCGACGACTGCGTCGCATAGATGTACGGCTGCGAGACGATCTGCCCATCTGGAGCGACGACATACACATAGCTGTAGTCCCCCAGTGTGGAGTTCGAAGTCAGGATCGACAACCCGTCGCCCGCCGCAGCGCTAAACGAATATCGCGCATTCTGACCCTGCCTGGTGATAGTCACCGTTGTCGGCGTGGCTGCATTGGGTGCAATGCTGCTCTGAATGTCAGTAGAGAGCGTGATGGTTGCCGTCGCCGCATAAGGACCCGCGATGCTTACCCGGATCGTGTAGGTACCCGTCGCGGGCAGGCGCTGGTAGTTGCAGTTGGCGGCACCACCGCTGTAGCCGTTGCAGCTACCCAAATCGACGCCCTGCGGAGATATCAAGCGAAATGAGACCGACGCAGCAGAAGGCGAGGTCGCAAGCGAGGTTGCTGCCAGTCCGACGTACTGACCAGCAGATCCCTCGAACGTGTACGAGGCGCTTTGCCCTGCGGCTAGGTTCATCGGCGTCGCTGCGCCATCGAGATTCAAACCTGCGACAAAGTCCTGCCGGAGTGCGACTGAGACAACACCCGTGGACGCTTGGGCAGGGCGCACCAAGAACACATACTCGCCCGTTGCACGGGGCATCACATCAACGACCGAATGCTGTGTTCCGTAGGCGTACCCGCTACTGACTTGAGTGCCAGATGGGTCTAGCACTTCGACCGTTGAGTACGACCCGAGTGTCGATTCGCCGATGTGTACCGACATGCCGACGCCAGCAGTCGCGGCGAAGGTGTATCGCGCGCCTTGCCCGGCACGGGAAATCCTAATCGTTGTGGGCGCTGCGCCCGGTGTCAACGTCCCTGTCACCGCGTTCGAAAGCAGGAGATTGGCGGTCGCAGAGTACGTACCGGGTTCGACTCGAATCGTGTAAGTACCGGTCGACGGAAGTACCGGCAAGGCGCACATCAAAGCACTGTTGACACTGGCAGTTCCACAACTTATCAGGGTGGACGTGTTGTCAGGCCGGGTTACGGTGACATAGACGTTTCCGCCGGCCGGCGTGGTTGCGACGTCTGAAACGTGCAAGTAGAGCCGCTGTCCAGCTGCACCTGAGAAGGTGTAACGCCCGCTGCCCGACGCAACCACACTCGCGCTGGTGGCTGCGCCATCGATCGCAACGGAGCCACTGACTGTCTGCGGTGCTGGTGTCGTTGTACCCGTCTGAGTAATTCGGATATCCAGCGTTCCCGTGTCAACGCCTGATGGCGTTATGCGTACGAGATAGACGCCCGTCTCGGGCAGGTTGTCCATCGGCAACGTAAGGGCGGTCGTACCACTGGGAAGCGCGTTGTAGTACGCATAGCTCCGATTGGGTGTCACCGGCGTCTGACTCGGCGGATAGACAAACACGTTGGTGTAGTTCGTAGTCGCCGGGTCTGTGTCGTTGAGCGTATTCCCCGTGATTGCGAGACTCAAATTCTGGCCAGCGGTAGCGCTGAACGTGTAGGCCGCGTTTTGGCCTGCACGAGCGATGGATATCGGGGTAGGCGTGGCCGCGTTCACAACCAATGCTGTGCGTCCGGCATCTGCGCTTAGGACCGCATTGAATGCCGACGCCCAAGTGCCTCGGGGTTCGAACCGAACTGCATAAGTGCCACTTACGGCAAAGAGCCCTGGCTCGAAGTCACAAGAGGCGCCCTTTGCGTCGCCAGTGAAATAGCATGACTTCAGCGTCATACTGCGGCTATCGAGCAAATGTGCATCGACGCCCTGATTGGCTTCGCCAACTCCGCTATAGGCCAAACCAGACAGTGCTAATCCGTAGCCGGTGTTCGCGCTTGCAGCGAACGTGAGTCTTGCGCTCTGGCCGCTCGTCAAGCTGGTAGCAGTACTGCCATCAACAACCAATGCACCGACAGCTTCGGTCGCAATCCGGATGTTCAAGCTACCAGCATCCAGTCCGCCCGGCAGCACGCGTACGACGTACGTGCCTGTCTCCGGAAGGTTATCCAGGTCGACCCGGGTCGTCGCAATTCCGGTGTAAAGGGAGCCGTAGTAGGACGGCCCTGACGAGACGAGAACAGGCGTGCGACTAGGAGCGAACACATAGATGTTCGTGTAGTTTGTGGTCGCTCCATCGGCGTCGTCCAGCGTGTTGCCAGTGAGCGCGATCTTCATGTTTTGCCCGGCGACAGCGCTGAAGGTGTAAGTCGCGTTTTGGCCTGCACGAGCAATCAAGACCGGCGTTGGCGTCGCTGCGTTTGGCGCCAGTACGGTCCGGCCAGCGTCGGTGCTGAAGAGTGCATTGAACGCTGTGGTCCACGTGCCGCGGGGATCAAAGCGAATCGTGTAGGTACCCGCAGAGCTGAACAGCCCAGGTTCGAAGTCGCATGTGCTCGTGCGTGCGTCGCCAGAGAAGCTGCAGGTCTTGAGCTCCATCCCTCGGGAGTCAATCAGAACCGCATCAACGCTTTGCTGGCTCTCTCCGACCCCTGTGTAAGTCAAGCCCGTGAGTGCCAGCCCGTATCCGGTGTTTGCAGATGCGCTAAACGAATACCGACCTCTTTGCCCGCTAGCTAGGCTAACTGCAGTGCTCCCGTCCACCGCCAATGAACCGCTAGCCTCGCCGACCAGACGGACATTTACGTTTCCGGTATCGAGCGCAGCCGGCAAGATGCGTACAACATAGGTACCTGTCTCAGGCAGCTTGTTCAGATCGACTCGCAGAGACGACACACCGGTGTAGAGGCTGCTGTAGTAGGCCGGCGAGGAAGACCACTGAACCGGAGTGCGACTCGGTGCGAAGACGTACACATTTGTGTAGTTTGTTGTCGCAGCGTCCGCGTCATCCAAGGTGCTGCCGGTAAGCGCAAGGCTTAGGTTCTGCCCGGCGGTGCCACTGAACGTGAATGTTGCGTTCTGACCAGGCCGCGCGATCGAAACTGCGGTTGGCGACGCTGCGTTGGCCGTCAACGCCGTGCGCCCAGCGTCGGTGCTCAGAACGGCACTGAATGAGGCGGCCCAAGTACTCCGCGGGTCAAATCGAATGGTGTACGTCCCTGCGGCGACGAAGAGCCCCGGCTCAAAGTCACAAGAGCTGTTCTTGCCGTCACCCGAGAAGCCGCAGGACTTGAGTACTGCACCAGAGCTATCCAGCAGCTGCGCATCGATTGCCTGTGTTGCATCACCGGTACCTGTGTAGCTGACGCCGGTCAGCGCAAGTCCATAACCGGTATTGGCAGCTGCGGAGAACGTGTACCGACCATTGCGGCCAGATGCCAAGCTAATTGCAGTCGAGCCGTTGAGCGTCAACGCACCAGTCAGGTCACTTGCTAGACGAATGCCGATCGACCCGGTTGCCAATCCGGACGGCAGCACTCTGACTACGTAAGTACCTGTCTCAGGGAGATTGATGAGATCCAATGTCGCTGTTGGCTGCGTGCCATAAACCCCGACGTAGAAGACGGGAGGATCATCCGACTTAATAGGCGCTCGACTCGGCGCAAACACATAGACCTGGGTGTAGTTGCCGCCTCCGACGCCCGAATCGACGATAGAGTTGCCCGTCAATGCCAGACTCAAGTTTTGGCCTGCTGTACCACTGAACGTATAGCTTGCATTCTGACCCGCCCGCGCGATGCTTGCGGTGGTTGCCGTCGCTGCGTTCACTGTCAGAGCGGCGCGGCCAGAGTCGGAACTCAAAATGGCCGTGAACGCGTTAGCCCACAAACCAGCAACGCTCAAGCGGAGCGTGTACGTACCAGAAACTGGGAAGAGTCCAGGCTCAAAGTCGCAACTGTTGGTGCTCCCTCCCTCATAGAAGTTGCACAGTTTGCCCACAGACCCATCAGGACGAAGCAGCTCGACATCAAGCCGCTTCGTGCCTTCGCCTGAGCCTGTAAACGTGAGCGGATTGATTGCCAAGCCGTACCCAACATCGGCGGATGCGGAAAACGTATAGCGACCGTCTTGACCTGCCGCCAGCGTGATCGCGGTACTGCCGTTCACAGTCAGCGTGCCTGTCTTCTCGCCTTGAAGCCGCAGCGTGATTGCACCCACTGCGTTAGGCTCAACGACCAACATGTAAGTCCCTACGAGCGGTAGTCTGGGCAAGTCGCTCATGGGCTGTGATGGCCCAGGAGACAAGGTCGCCATCAACACACCATCGGGTCGGTACACCTTGGTGTAAGCGCTTGAGAGTGTGCTGTTGGTCGCCAGGAGCGAAGCAAACTGGTTCACGCTGCCATCAAAGATGAGCAGCGCCTTCTTTCCCGCCGCAGGGAAGTTCAGCGTGACTGATGCGCCATTGATGCTGATTCGCTGCATCGCAATGACGTCTGCAGCGAGGATGCCATCGGGCAATGCGAAGAAATCCGTCGTGCTGGTGGCTCGCCCGAACGGTGTGCTGACAGAGACCTTCCCGGAGGAGACCGCGTTCGGAACAGTCGCCACCAAGCTAGTGGCGCTTGCCGTGCTGATCGTCGACGCGGCCGTGCCGATCGTGACCTTGTTGTCTTGCTTGACCACCTGAAAGTTTGTGCCGGTGATCGTCAACGCGGTACCGGGAGCACCTACGGTGGGTGCAAACGACAGCAAAGTGGGTGCAGGCAGAGTCGCGACGGTGAAGTCAGACCCGC
Source organism: beta proteobacterium AAP99 (assembly GCA_001295775.1). Classification (GTDB taxonomy): domain Bacteria; phylum Pseudomonadota; class Gammaproteobacteria; order Burkholderiales; family Burkholderiaceae_C; genus Piscinibacterium. The sequence continues at coordinate 170,934 of LJIA01000017.1, read as the reverse complement.
TCAGCGCCGTCCCATTCGGACTCGTAACCGACACTTTGCCTGTCGTTGCACTGGCTGGCACCGTCACAATCAGCCGATTGGCAGTCGCTGAGGAGACCGTCGCAGCAGTCCCGTTGATCCTCACTGTGTTGCTCGCCGCAGTCTCGCTGAAGCCCCGGCCGAAGATCGTTAGTGTGGAGCCCGCAGCGCCAGAGTTCGGCGTGAACTCTGAAATCGCGATCGTTGCGGGTGCGCCTTTCAGAATGGACTGGATGTTTCCCACACCATCGTAGGTGTAGCGAACGCTTGACCCGTCCGGAGACACGAGCTCAACCAATCGACCCAGTTCGTCGTAGACATACTGCACCTGCTGCGCAGCACCGGGGGCAACGGCCAGGGTTGCAACGAGCGCACCAACAGCCAGCTTGAGTAAACCCGTCTGACCAAGCAATCGAAGCCTAGCGACGCTAAATCGATACGCACGAACGCGCGTATCCCACGAGGTCAATGCCATCGTGCGCTCCCAAGAATTTTGATGTTTTTGTGTTTGGGAGCGTTGGTTCGCCCCCTCCCTCTATGCGGAGCGGACGGTAATCAGCCCAAGTGCGATTCGTCAATCGCCGAACCAAAAATAACTCATTCTTGGTGCGTGGGACTTTTTTGCGCGCTTCAAGTACCGAGCTCCGCTGTACGTCAGGCTACACGCCTGAGTGTGAGCGGTGATGTGCGCAGAGCTGCTGCAACTCTCACGTACGCCATGTGCACCAGCCTTAACGCGCGATTCACCGTGTCGCCGGTCCCGGCACACTTGCCCCCAATGCGCGCAATCCAGCCATCGTGCGGCAGAGCCCACGCAGTGACGCCATCAATGCTCGGTGGTGGCACTCTCGCCACGGGCGGTCAAGCCGTAAGTGTCCAATCCGAACACACTTGAGCGGACTCAGACCGCCAAAGTGTCCACTAACGTGATCGTGGACACTTTCATGGGCGCTAGTGCGCGACGCCCCGAGCAGCGCGGACAACGCTCTCCCCTTCTTGTGCGATCCCCTGCGCGCGGCGTAACGCTGGCGTAACTCCTCACTTCATAGCGTGCAGCGCATCGAGCGCAACACTCCCTGAGGAGGAATCATGAACGCGTGCCTAAACGCCAGGCTATCGGCAACCTGGAACGGTTTTTTGGCGGACTGGCTGCCCTTGATGCTGGTGGTCCTAGCCGCCATAGGGATCGGCGCACTCATCACAGGCGCCGTTCAGGTCGCCGTGATTACCGCCCTAGGCGTGGCCGGCCTATTCGCGTTGGGGCTGCTGACCATGTTCTTGGCAGATGTCATCATCTGTGCGGTGGCCAACGCCAGTGCCGGGCCGATTGGACCGGCGGGGCTGGGTGGGCCGGGCGACTCCGGAGATGACAGCAACGGTTCACCTCTGACCGGGGGTCTGGACTGCCCTTGCGCACAGCGCGCGCTGACGGCCGCACTCGCACGGCTGGCGGAAGCGCAGGAACGCGTGAATCGTGCGACACCTGCCACTGCCACCACTCAAAGCGCTCTCACTGCCGCTCGAAGCGCGCTAACCGTCGCAGGCTTGGCGGTCGCGGCAGCGGCCTTTCTTCCCTGGCTGCTAGTACCAGCGTCGGCGGGCCTCGCTGCAGCCTCTGCGGGCCTCGCAATCGCCACGCAACGTGCGCAGGATGCCGCGACTGAACTCGCACAAGCAAGCGCCCAGACTAGTCGCGCTCGGCGTGAAGCCGCAAGTGCGACGGCGGCTGCCGCACAAGCCTGCACCATTATCCTGACTCCGTTACCTCCCGGCTTGTCCATCACATGGCCCGCACTCGGCTCGCTGGTCGGGTTCAAGCCAAAGCTGCTCGGTCGCGGCTGATCCCGAGAAATCCAACGCGCGCTTACCCTTCAACCCACTAGGAGCTCATCATGGCTGCCGGCGTCATCATCGTCTACATCTTCGGGCTCATCGTGGCCGCAGTGCTCGGGCGTTCCAAGCAGTTGCCGCGAATCGACCCGCCGCCCACGAGCGCCAACAGCCAGGAGGACTGCGAGAAAGCCATTGCGGAACTCAACAAAATGCGTGCCCAGGAGTGCGAGCGCCAAACCATTGCTACGGATGCCCGCGAGAAGGCTCGTATTGCCGGCGATGAGGCTGCAATTGCGCTGGCCGCATCCTTCACTGCAGCCCTCGCCGCTGCGGCGGCCGTAGGCATTCCGGTCATTGGTCCGGCACTCTCCGCAGCGCTCGGACTGGTGGCCTCATCTGCGGCCGTGTGGGCGGCCTACAAAGTGGGGCAAGCCACGGCGGCGCTTGAGACCTCCCGCGGCGCTCAAGACAACTTGGCTGCTGCTCGCGCAGAACGCAGGCGGGCCAGCACAAACGTCACGACCGTGTGCCCGATGGAGCGAGCGCTCGCGGCGAACCAATTGCCACCATGTCCGTAGGATCATTTGATAAGACACTGGACGGTGATTGACAGCTTCTCGAGCTCAAGCGGTGCTGCGTCGTCAACGCGCCGAAGCGACAGAACATCGTGACGCAAAACGAGACACCGAACTTGTGTACTGTCTCCACGGCATCCCCGTGTCTATGCAGCTCAGCAGCGCATTCAAGGCGGCGCTGGCTCCTGAGCCCGCGCTTGACCGCCACGAGATGCTCAGCAGGAAACGGCTGCGTTGGACAGCCATTGAACGGCGATGCGCGATGGAAACAATCTGTCGATGACTGCCCTTTCATCGTTCTCCCTTCACTTCATGCGACACCGTTCAGCCCCTTGGGATACACCGACGCGCTTCGCCAAGTCTTCTGAACGCTGGTGCCAAGATTGCGTCTGTACTCAAGCACTGTTCGCGGTACGCCTTCGGTGCCGCGCCACTCCTTCTTGCCGGCGCCCTGTTCGACCCATTTCGTCGCATTCAAATGCGTGGTCTTGACCCTGAAGATCACATCGCTGGCCTGTGAGACCAGCGTTACGGCGCCGCTTTCGGCGCCTGACATACACAGGTACTTCGTTTCGTTTGCACCGCCAGACTTAGGCAGCAGTCCGCCACTCGCGATGTTCGGTGCTTTTGCGATAGTTGTGGCGTGGAACAAATAGGTTGGCAGTGGCATATGGGCCTCGCGCAATGATGCTCTGGTGGAAGAACTCGTACGTTCTGCGCCGCAAACTCAGCGATCGGCGTGAATCGCAGGACTACCAATACCGGGGCTGATTGATGCAATGCCGAGCCACTACGAGTGCCTCGAGCCCGTGGCTTGGCTGAGTTACCTGCGCGTGCACTTCAACTGGCCATCGATGTTTTCGACGAAGCGACAGCCGGTGATGTTGCTGATTTGGGTTTTGCGCAGGTTCCCGCCCCGATCCTTGCAAAACGCCTTCAGCACATCGGTAGATTCACCAGCGGGACACGAGTAACTAACCGAGGTGCATGTTTCGTAGAAGTTGCCAGGAGGCGCGCGCCGACCATCGATTGGGCATGCCTCACGGGTCGAGGCGTGCGGGTAGACCACTGCGCCGCCGCCCTTGCGCTGGCCCCCGCCTGCACCGCTGCCGCTACCGCGTGGTGGACCGGCTGGCGCGCAACTGACCGTGCCACAGGGGACCGGCGAAGGCCCCGTTGTCACACAGCGTCCACGATCCTGCACACAGCCCCCAGGGCAGCACACCGGAGAACTTGCCGCGGGCGCGCACGCGACTGTCCCACAAGGTACTGGCGAGGAGCCGGTAGTCACACACGCTCCCCGATCCTGTACGCAGCCTGCCGGGCAGCACACTTGGGCCTGAGCGGTTGCAGGCGTCGATGCAGTCAGAACAGCGAGCACGATCCCGCCCCATACAGACGCGCGTGTCATCTCAACCCCTCTGACGCGGCATTTCCGCGATTTAATCAGAATGGGTCAGCAATTCGCGGGCGTAAAGCCCGATCCCGCGAACGCGCGATCTCTAGCGTACGGACGTGCGTCAACCAAAGGCAGCACATGGGGCAAGCGCTTCAGGGTGCTGCGCCATGTCCGGTTGATCCATGGCGACGGTGACAATCTGCGCGCGGTCGGTGACATCCTTGCCGCAATGAAGGTCAACGGCTACAGCGCCGAGACCATGGCCTTCGGCATGGGCTGCGCAATCCTGCAGGGCTTGAATCGAGACACCTGCAAGTTTGCGATGAAGACCTCCGCCGCCTTGGTCGACGGTGAATGGCGTGACGTGTTCAAGGATCCGGCGACCGACCCGGGCAAGCACTCCAAGGCAGGGCGGCTGATCGTGTGGCGCAAGGATGAGACCGGCGATTGGCTGACCACCCCGGCGCACGACGGCTGGACGGACACGGGACGCGAGCCGCTTGCAGGCCCAGGCTGGACCCAGATGCTCGTGCCAGTGTGGGACACCGGTCAGCTGCTGGTGGATCACACGCTGGGTGAGGTTCGGGCGCGCGCCGGCGCGGTGGATGCGCCGCTGGGTCGGGCGTTTCTGGGGTGATGAGTAGGAGCTTAGGCCGGCGTGATTGTGATCAATTGCGCTGGCGCACAGTCAGACGCTTCAGCGCATATCGCAAGGTGTCGATCGCCTTCCAGGGTGCATCTTCACAGACTTCGACAGCGAAATCGCAGGCGGAAGCGCACCAACCCTTCTCGACCGCAAACAGAAAGAAGTGTTCTCGGTTCGCAGACAGCACCTTCATTTTGCGGATCGGTCCATGGTGACTAGAGGCCGGAGTGAACCCACGACGCGTAGTCCAACCATCACGCCAGCAAAAGCTTAAACAGTGACGAGAGAGGTGCTCTGTGATGGCACTACAACGCTGCGTCTCAGTGACCTGGTAGCGCTCCTTCCGTTGCTGCTTCGTCCAACAGGGGTAAGGCACGAGTACGCTTTCGGATGCAACGCCGGTGATTTCGATTTGCATTGAGCCGTCAGCACAGACCTCGCCCTTGAGTACGAGCGAGTTCCGCCCAATCAAGTTGTTCTGCAGCTCGACGTCTCCAGCCTTGACTCGCTCAAAAGAAATCGCCTTCGCTCGAGCGAAGCGCTCCCGCATGGTCGCGACCACGCTGTGATGTAGTAACCAAATGCACTGTTCATCAGTCATGGTTCCCGGAGGAACTTGTACCGAGAGCGACATGGCAAGCGCACCGAAGCTGAGGTCTACTGGAGGGCGCCTTCTTGGGTATTTCGGTCGGCAACGGTCCACCCACAACCGATTCCAGGCGCTTCGCTCTAGATCGACTGTCCAGAGTGCAACTGCCCACGCGCTCGCATACCGCGGGTCGTGCAAGATCAGCGCGTGTCGCTTATCTGTTGGTAGGCAAATGAGCTTTCTGATCAACGCATCTGCGTGAGGGGCTACATGCCGCGTGAGATGCCGACGAAAGGACAGATACGCTGCGTACCCTACTCGCATCGCCAGGTGGTCACCGTCCTCGACCGATAGCTGCCCTCGTTTGCGTCCTTCGCTTTTCCCCGAAAAGACAATGGTGCTCAGAGAGTTAGCCATGTTCAGCTGAGAGAGGATTCGTTTCAGTCCACAAGTGCTTCGCGGCAGTCCAGTCCCATTTTGGAGATTTTCGTCGATCAAGAAGCTCACAGAGAGCGAACCGATTGCCGGTCAATTGGTCGGCGGCCCGCTCAATTGGTTCAGGTCTCTGGTGAAGCTCGAACGCCCCTCGGTAGGCAGTGAGCCTTCGTTCACGCAAGCGGAGGCCAGTCTCGATGTCTCCGGCTTCTAGTGCCATCGACGCGGCGCGGCGAATCACGGCCCGAGCAGAGTTCTCGATTTGCGCGCGACTTAAGTTCAAAAACCTGACCTGAGGGTCGCGTATCCGAATATGAACTGGCGTGGTCCAAGAACTCGGTTCGTTTGCATTGATCCAACGAGTAATTGTTTCTGAGAGCGGCGGCGGTGCGTACACCGCGACTCGGACCGCCATACGATCATTCTTCCGGACGCGGATCAGCCACCCGGGTGCAAATCGGTTCGGAGGCTCCAAGTCTTGTGTCTCGAGATGAATCAAGTCTTCGACTCGAAGACCGCCAAAGTAGAGCAACTCGGTGACGGCACGTTGAGGCGCCAGATCATGTTTGGGATAGAGCATCGCAAGGGTGCGCCATACCCAGCGCCACTCTGGTTCTGTAATCGGACTAATTTCTTTATCGAGTTTGCTTGGGCTGTTCACGATCACGGTGGCAACTCCGTCCTCGCGCGCGCGCTTGCCGAAGGCGAACTGGAGATCTGCATACCTATTCGCGGACAGGAACTTCACTAGGGACGAAACGTGACGCAGAATTAACGCGCGCGATGATTCCTTGATCGGCTTGTTGAATGGTCGCCAATCGCTGGATGACCTGCTCATCTGCGGTGCCAGCCATCTCTCTGCTGGCTGGGGATCAGCGAGAAAGCGCCCGAAGATGGCAAAGTCGATTTCTCGTAGCGAGGACACTTCTCGTTTACGCTCGAACCACGCCCAGTTCAGGAGCTTTTCCATAGCGTTGCGCCTAGCCCGTCGCGTTCCCTCATTGTTTGACGTCTTGTCGATCCACCACCGAATGGCGGTCAAGTCATCACGCACTGGAATAGTGCACTGTTCCAAGCACCGAAAGTTTCCGTACCGTCCATCAAGACCGCGCGGAGGGCGCACCCGCTCAAATGGCGCGATATCAGGCACCGACTTGGGTGCGCTGTGCACTCCACTTGCAGACGTGAAGATGTGGTTAAAGACCTCAGTCACGGCTCATCACTCCTGTCCTTCTGAATGTCACCAAACCAGCGCAGAGCGCACCGCTTGCGTCACGCCATGTCATCGCGCCAATGGAACTGGAAACAGGCTCGATCGCGCTGCTCAACTTCGGCGACCACAGCGATAGCTGCTCAAGAAATCCGCGCCGTTGGCGTTGCACGACCGGGTCGTAAGGGTCGTCCTGCTCAAGTGGATCCTCGAACCCTCTGACCGCACATTGCCACCTGATCGCGTCGGTGAGCGCCTCCAAGAAACACGCCCATGCAAAGTGACCCCAGCCTTGGTCGTTGGCACTCAGATCTCCGGGCCAAGTCAGTATGCTGGTACGCAATCGGGTGGGAGAACACTCGCTCAAACTCCGGTAGCCCAAGGCTGTGCGTACTGAAGAGATCACATCGAACTCCTCGAATCGCTGCGTCCACAACATGAATGCATGGAGTAGCGGCGGACAGGTTCCTCGTCTAGGGACGGTGACGCCGTTTGCTTGGTCGGTATGAAATGCGTTCTCGACGTGCTCCAGCGAAGGGGATCCGACTTTTCGAAGCTGGCTCGCGATACGCCTGCGGATCGATTTGTAGATAGCCCGGCGTCCTACATCACTCTGGATTTCCCACGAAGGTCTTCGTGGAGCAAGAGCAATCGGCGTGATGCAGACTCTTGCTTGAAGCGCGATGTCCGGGTAATCCGTGAGCTGAAGCAGCGCGTTAAAACAGTCGATGCGCTGCTGCTCCGTGGACGCAGACGTCGGTACGTCACACCAACTCTGTAAGCACGGCCACTCGACCGAGAGACGAGCAATCACCTGCAACTTGCGCCAAAGTGGCATCAGTGCCCTGGTATCGAGCACTTGTGACCAGACGGTGTAGTTGGGCTCGTCGTCCCAAGCCACCCCAAAACCACACCCACAGCCGTGACATCGCATCGGTGCCTGGAATGACTCTGCGGTGAGCGCATATCGAGGTGTTTGCGCTCCGCAGTTCAGGCAACGGTTCACCAACGCGTCTCCGTGGATTGGACAGGCTTTGATGGCGTCAATTTGGTAGAGACTAGAGTGGTAGCCGAGGTCCGCGCACGGACGGCAAAATCGAAGGTGTGAGTCACTTGCGATGACTGCCGCCCATCGTCCGCAGGTCTCGCTTAGGAAGCCACCTAGCGTCCCGGCACCGGCGATACCGAGCCGGCTTCGCGAGATCCACGTCGTGACCAGGAACGAACGCCCGCTTACAGGCGATGGACTCCTCCGGAGTGCATTGCATCTAAACAATGCCTGACATAGCGGGTTCGGTGCCAGTGCGTTGATAAGCGCGAGTTTTGCTACGTGCGTGAAGGCCCCTTCTGCAGGCCTGAGCCACGCACCACACCTCACCAAGTCGCCCTCAAGGGTTCGTACAGCGGGAAGGTTGGCCATCAGAACAAAGTCGACTCGAATCCGCAGGCGAGTACTGGCTGAACCCACTTGCCAGGTTGGCTTTGCCGATCAAGATCGTCGGTCAATGATTCGACAAACAAGAAGTTTCGGACCGCTCCACCTATCCAATTCATACCAATACTGCTGATGCTCTTGCCGCTTCTGCTGGAAACCGCTTTGAACTCAGACCACATCCCTTGTGCCTCATGAGCTAGGCGCCACCCGCGCCCCCACGATTTAGGCAGAAAAAATTCGGAGTAGCTCACGTCTGAGCCGATCGGGTAAGCGCTGCGGCGAGGATCGTCATACTCCTCGAGCGTCGCTTTGAGCTCCTCTTCGCTGTTCAGCCCGCGAAACTCGCGAGGGCTCAGCAGAAAGCGTCCAATGAGATCCGTGCGTCGCCGCGCGAGCAGGAGGGCACGTAACTCGGATAAGCAAGCGCCGTCGCCAAAGGCGATCGTTACCAAGCGAACTCGCTTGATCGCCATGTCATTTGCGAGGTCCCGAAGCCAGGTCCATTGCTGTTCGCCCCAATTCTGGGCTTCATCAACCATGAGGAGATAGCGGTCACTGCGAAGCTCGCGCGCGTGCGCCAACAGCATGTTTAGACAGCGAAGTCGCTTTTCTTGCGCAGTCCCCCTGAGTGCGCCCCCATGAGCAAAGTCAACGAGCAAGTCAGAGAAGAACGTACCCTGGGTGAATGCGTCATGTCCTTTTGCAAGCGCGATGCCTACAGGCAGATCTGGAAATGTCTGTTGAAGCTCACGGACCGCTCGTTCGATGGCAGTCGATTTGCCAGCGCGAAAGTCTCCTAGAAGACAGGTCCCTGGATCCCGGTGGACGATGACCCCTTCGATCGCGCCATAAGCCTCCCGTAGCGGAGGCGTTGCAACCGCAACCTCGTTCCGCGTCACGGGGTGATTTTCATAGAGGTGATCACGCCCCGTGCCGTGCTCCAGGGCCAACATGCGAATTTCTTTTGCCGACGCTGGCTGCGCGGGGGTAACAGGCCCCCTCGGTGATTTGGCAAGCTCGTCGTTGGGCTCTTGAGAATGTGTCTTGCGTTGCTCAGACATGACGACCTCCGGGCGCTACGTGCGCCTCCAACTGGGTTGCTTGATGTGTCCCGGAATTGGACGAGCGGGCGGTACTGCCGGCGACTTCGTCTCAATCAGCTGCACTTTCGTCCCAGAAACGCGGCTCGCCTCGGCAAGCTTTGTGGCGCTCTTGGAGACTTTGTCCGGCGCGCCGCGAATCTCGCTGACCACCTCTTTGTTGAGGTACTCCAGATAACCAGTCACTGGATCGCTACCTGAGATCCGACCATTGCGAATCAGTGCGTTGATCGTTTTGCGCATCTGCCGCGAATGAGTGTGATTGCGCCAGCCCGGGTGCAGCATCTCTAGATGACCGAGCGCCTGTCCGTTCGCGTCGAAGCAGGTGACCCGCATGTCAGCATCGCGGATGTGCACGATGCTGCTCTTTCCGATAAGGTCAAAGCGCGCTGAAAGGACGTCGTTGGTGTATCGGACCTCGTCGACCATTACGTATGGACGTGTGATGACGCCCTTCTTTGCTGCGCCGCGAATCGTTCTTCTTTCTACAGCTACACCGAGGGCTGGGGTACATACAGTGGAAGGCACAGATCCACGCGGTACGTAAGACGCACGCGGTCCCTTCAAGCCCGCCCGCATGACTGACAACGGTGACTGTCCACCTAATGCGCTTTGCGGCTCTGCGTTGTAGTTGGCGATGAGCACATCCACGAGATCGAGAAGTTCTTCCCAACTGATTTCGTTGCGGATTGCTTGCTTGACTGGATCTCGCCTGTGCACATCCGCTGGATTCGACCCGGTCGAGGACTCTTGGCATTGAAAGCCAAACATCTCGAGCGACTTGAAGAAGCGCTCGGTAAACCCGTTGCGCCACCAAGCGCCAATCGGTCCGAAGGTCACTGCACAACCAAGGGCCCGCCGCGCGGTCTCAATCACACGGCTCGCGTAGTGCTGCGCTGCGTTATCAAGCTGCAGAACACAAGGGCGGCACGCCGGGAGACCTTCAATGATGCCAACGGGCAGACCTGCACCGGGCTTGTACTGATAACCCTTGATTGTCAGCACTCGCGGTACCCATGGGCTTTGGCACGCTACAAGGGCTTGCTCGACTGTTTCAGCACTGATCTCCGTTGCGATGGATACTGAGTAGCCGAGGACGCATCGAGCACCGAAGTCAACTACAGGGAATATCCAGATTCGTTCGATGGGAACGGGTTGGATTCCTGCCGGTCCAGTGACGTGCACAACACCGTGGCAGTGCATCTTGTGCGCATCGGCCCCGCACAGATCGAGCGGCGCCATCGCTAGTGGAAACCGCTTCTTGCCCGTCCCGAGTTTCCACTGATCTCGCGCGTTTGCACCGAACCACGTCTCTACTGCGGATGGATCGGTCGGGACATATGTTTGAACGTAGCGCTCGACCGAGCGACGCCCTCTGCTTCTTGAATTCAGCGGATAGTCCTGCTCAGTCAATCCAGCTGACTTGCAAGCTTCTAGAAAGCAAGCGAACACACTGCGTCGGGTGGGATTTCGTGACGTTCCCCTGAAGGGGTTTGCTCCACCTCGCCTGATGGCATCGTGAAGCCGGTCACGAACTTCGGCGTGCTCGCGTAAGAAGGATTCAAAGGCCCCAGCAGCACCTGTTTCAGCGGCCCTTGAGCCGTGTGGCAGCGCCTTTCGTGAGTAGTGAATTGGCGAGAGACGAACGTAGGCGAGTAGCCCAGCCCAGCCTGCAATTCGACCCTCGTGGTCAAGCGACAAGCACCGGTTGAGCTTGTCAATGACGCTTTGCTTGCTCAGACCTGCTTCCGATGCAGCTTGTGTTAGAGCCCCAGCTTGCAAGTACGTGCAAATCGCCTTCGCATACCGCCTAAATCGTGCCTGCTGGTCTTGATCTAAATGATCGACCGAGCACTCAGGCCAGCGACCAGGGTCGCGCCATTCCTCTGGGACGTTTTTGAACGTGTACCGCTTCATTACTTCGCTGACCAAAACGTCGAGCGGTCACTCAGCGGCTGCTCGTTTAGATCGCTTTCGTAGCGTCCCAGCTGCACGCCACGAACAAGTGCTGCAACGTGTAGGGCTACATGGTTGCTTTCCCTCGCCAGCGCAACGACATCAATCAATGTCACTGTGGAGCGGGTATGGAGAAGCGCAGCTACATCGTTCCCATACTCTTGCAGTGGTAGAGCTTGGGCCTGTGCGAGATAAGGCATCAACCGATTCCAGTTCTGAATTCGGATTGGATTTGCGATGACCTCCTCAGCCGTGACGACTTCTATGCGATCTGGAAGACTTCGATACGCCTTTCGTTCAATGAGCGTTTGCGTGTTCTCCACAAGGGTGGAGAGCTCTTTGGAGGGTTCGGAACATACGCACCGCCAGACGACAGCTTTCTCTCTCGTCTCAATACGAACGGAAACAGCGTCGCCGATCGGATCGCCCGCAATGCCTCGCGCCTTACTGGCGTAGTTGTATTCAACAGAGGAGATCGTCGGGTCGGACTCGACCAGAAGATAGTGGTAGTAGTGTGTATCGCCGTGAAGGCAGACGTCGGCGCTCGCCTTGGCGCTATACACGTACCACAGGCTCGCGGTGGCCTTGCCACGCGAGTCATAGGCCGACTGCAGGCGGCCACGCATTTGCGTGCCAAGATTACCCTTCGATCCAGAACGGCTCGCCGAACTTGGCCCGGTGGATTGGCTGACGTTGGTCACGTGCCGCCTCCTAGTTCAAGAGGCACCATGGCACGCCAGTAGCGAGCTCAGATTTCGATGCGCATGTGCGCTGCCGTCAGAAGCTGTGGGCAACAGCCGCCCCACCCTTGACAGCATAGGACGCGAGGTCTAGTGTGCAGAGGTCTGGCACGCGGTCGTGCTTGACTATCGGAAACTTGGCTCGCCAAAGGCCGACTCGCTGTCACGGGTCGGCCTTTGTATTTTGTGGCGTGCAATGGGCCTTATACAGGGGATGAACTTGTGTGGTAGGCGCTCAGCTCCGGATAGTCAAGGACGCGACCAAGCAGTGATCGCTCTATCAGCAGAAAACATTGATCTGTGTCGATGTGGGCGGATGCTCGGTGTGGTGATGCGATGGCGCAGTCGTTGAAGCTCTGCTGCAGGTAGACAACTCTTTTGTGTCGCACCGTCTGCTGGTCAATTGATTCATGACGCAAGTGGACGACGGATATGTCCGACCGTCCGCGGCTGCCCCCTAGTACGCGCATGGTTCGATCGTTAAAGGCATTCCTGACGCCGCACTCACTGCCTGCCGCAATGAACACCCTCCTCAGGTGACCGCAGCCTTGGCTTGGTCAACCACCCGGTAGGCATGCACCCCCGCGCGCCGTGCCCGGCACCGGAACTACGTTTGCGCCCATGAGCACCGATTCGCTGTGGCGCAGTTATCTGCGCACTGCATTTCGCTGGCAACACGGTCGACAGGCCGGTGGCTACGACAAGATGCTGCTGGCCACCGCACGCTGGCCGTTGCCGTTCGACTGCTATCTGCTGCGTTTTCCCGTCGGCAGCGAAATCCCGCCGCACACAGACCCCGTCAGCACCGGACGGCACTTCCGCCTGAACGTGGTGATCTGGCGCGCCCGCGCCGGCGGCGAATTTGTCTGCGTCACGCCGATCTTCGAGACGCCGCGCATCAAATTATTCCGGCCGGATGCCTGCGAGCACAGCGTCACCCGCGTCAGCGCGGGATCACGCTATGTGTTCAGCCTGGGTTGGGTACGGCCTCCGGAGGGCTGAACGTCCAGGTGGCCGCGGCACAGAGCGGCCGAAATCGCCAGAATTCGGCGTCCGATAGCTGCAGAAACACCTGCTACGCAGCACACAAACAGGCCACTTTCCGCTTGTTCCATGCGCGTCTTGGTCTGGCAGCGATTCGATGACACAGCGGCCGAAAGTGCGCTAAATTGATGTCCGTTGCCGATTCCCACTGGAGATCCCATGCCCGCCGCCGCTCCCGCCACACCCGTCTGGCTCGTCGCCACTCCCGGTGTCCTTCTGCTGGATCTGGCCGCCATGGCTGAACCGCTGCGTCTGGCCAACAAGTTTGCCGGCGCCAAGACCTTTGAGCTGCAGATGGCCGGGCCCGCGGGCGCGATCCAGAGCAGCCTGCCGGTGCAGTTGGCCGGCCTCGGGGAGTTGCCCGGCAGCCTCGGCGGCAGCCGCGAGAACCCGGCCTGGGTGGTGCTGAGCGGCACGACCAGCGACGTACCCGCCAGCCAGCGCAATGCAGCAGAAGGCGCCACGGTGGATTGGCTCAAGACCGTGGTGGCGCCGGCACTGTCCGCCCGCACTGCGCGGCTCTGGACGGTCTGTTCCGGCGCCCTGCTTGCGGCGCGCGCCGGCCTGCTGAATGGCCGCCAATGCACCACGCACCACGAACTGGTGGACCAGCTCAAGAAGAATCACCCGGCCGCCGAGGTGCAGGAGAACCGCATCTTCGTGATCGACGGCCCGGTGGCCACCAGCGCCGGCATCACGGCGGGCATTGATCTGGCACTCGCGGCCATTGGCGAGCGCTGCGGCCAGGCCGTGGCCAGTCAGGTGGCGCGCGACATGGTCGTGTACTGGCGCCGCGCCGGTGGTGACCCGCAGCTCTCTCCCCTACTCGATCACCGCAATCACCTGCACCCGGCGGTGCACCGCGCGCAGGACGCCATCCTCGCCGACCCCACGGCCGACTGGGACGTGGAGAACATGGCGGCGGCTGCACACGTCAGCAGCCGACACCTGCGCCGCCTGTTCCAGGACAACGCCGGCCTCAACCCCCTGGCCTATGTGCACAGCGTGCGTGTGGGCCTGGCCAAGCAGGCGCTGGCGCGCGGTGCCAGCGTGGAGGAAGCCGCCAGCCAGGCCGGCTTTGGCAGCGCCCAGCAGATGCGCCGCGCCTGGAAGGGCATGGAATCCAGCCTGCCGCGCGCGGCCAAGGCGGCAGCCAAGCGGGGGTGATTCATTGGAGGCACGCGTACTCGGCGCGTATGCGCCGCGGCTTGATCCTGATCGCGCCACCCAGTTCGCGCGCGACGTAGCAGATTCAACGAGGCTATTTTTGCTGGATCGCGTTCACCGAGGGATGGCTCCCGAGTCTGAGCAAGAGATACTGGCTCGCGCTGAGAGACTAGAGAGCGAGTTTAAAAGTGCGCTGACCGACGCAGTGCTATTTGAAGTGTTAGTGACCAACAGCGAAGACGCCGTCTCTGCTTCCGACTTCTACAGCGACACAACCACGCAAGCAGGCCGCGCGCCTGTCTTTCTTGCGACCGATTCAGACCAGGTCGTTGGTGAATTCGATCCGATCGGTTCCGAACACGCCGCGTTCCGCGTGCTCTTTTGGATCGACAACTGGACGCCGGACTGCAACTTGCAAGGTCCAAGCGGTAGGATGCTGCTCCCGAAGTTCTCTTCGGTCCCAGAGCGTCACTGGTCAATCGCACCCTTCGATCTGCTGGACTAAATTCGCATCTCGAAGGGATGGCAGGTAGCCCACCTAAACGGCCCCCAGCCACTTCCCCGCCCCGGCCAAGGCCTGCAGCCGCCGCACGTTCTGGCGGTGCCCGGCGGGTAGTTGATGCAGCACACGTTGCAGCAGCATGGCCGTGGCCAGTGCGTCACCGGCAGCGGTATGACGGCCGGCCACCGGGATGCCGAAGTGCGCCAGCCAGTGGTCCAGCGCCCTGCCCCCGATCTCACCCGCCACCTTGGGCAGGGCCGCCGGCGCGAGCTCGGCCAGATCGACCCACGCGTTGGAGAACGGCAGCCCGACCTGCACCTTGATGGCGCGTGCGAGAAAGGCCTGATCGAAGGCCGCGTGGTAGGCGACCAGCGGCGCGGT
This sequence comes from beta proteobacterium AAP99, assembly GCA_001295775.1. Classification (GTDB taxonomy): domain Bacteria; phylum Pseudomonadota; class Gammaproteobacteria; order Burkholderiales; family Burkholderiaceae_C; genus Piscinibacterium. The sequence continues at coordinate 155,904 of LJIA01000017.1, read as the reverse complement.
GCCGATGTAGTCCAGAAAGCGCGGCAGGGCCTCCTTGGGGTCGGCCGCGCGCTGCTGCGTGCCGTGGCCGATGCCGTGCACCAGCACGTTGTCCTTGCTGGACACGCTGGGTGGGCGCACATGGATCTCGAAGCTGTCGGCCAGATCGATGCGCCCGTCGATCAGCGCCACGGCGCCTATCGACAGCAGGTTGTCGCGCCCGCTGTCCAGCCCGGTGGTCTCCACATCGAGCACGACCCAGCGCTGCGCCTCGGCGCCTGCGGCGCGCCCGGTCCGGTTGAGCAGCCAGTCAAACATAGTCCAGCGCCACGCGCTGCTGCAGCTTCTTGGCCTGCCGGAACGCCTCCTTGAGGATGCGCCGGTCCAGCGAGGAGAGTTGCGCGGGGTCGATGCGGTTGGGGTTCTCGGCGTCTGCCTGGGGTGCATCCCCGCCCTGCCCCTCGATCTGCACGCGCAGCCGCAGCATCTGCAGGAAGTGGAAGGCGTCCACCCAGCCGGCCACATCGGCGGCGTCTGCCGCCCCGGCGCTCACCAGGGCGTGAAACCGCTCCACCGTGTTCGTGGCAGCAATGCCGTGCGCCAGGCTCAGGATCCGGGCGCCATCCACCAGAGGCATGGTGCCGCTGAGCTTGAGGTCCACCGGCCGGTCCTGGCCGGGGCCGAGCAGCTGGTCGATCATGCCGCCGGTCCAGGCGATCGGCGGGTGGTTGGTCAATGCGTTGTCGGTGAGCTGCTTCAGGAAGCGGCCGTTGGCCTTGACCTGCGCGCCGACCCAACGGCGCAGTTCGTGCGCCAGCGTCAGGTCACCCGCCAGGCCGCGGAAATCGAAGTAGATCGAGGCATTGAGCAGGGCCTGCGGATCACCCGCCTCCATCCAGCCGCCGAAGCGGGCCTGCCACTCGTCCAGCGTGAGGCACAGCGCCGGATTGCGCGCCATGACACCGCCCTTGCACAGCGGAAACCCACAGGCGGCCAGTGCATTGTTCACGCTGGCAGCGAACACCAGCCAGGCGTCGCGCCGCGGCGCTTCGTCCGCCGCCAGCAGCAGCGCGTTGTCCTGATCGGTGGCGATGGTCTGTTCCTCGCGCCCCTCGCTGCCCAGGGCCAGCCAGCAGAAGCGCCCGCCCACGAGCCGGTAGCGCTCGAGGGACAGCTCGATGATGCGCTGCGTGAGCTGGTCATTGAGCATGCTCACAAAGCGCGTGATCTGCGCACTGCCCACGCCCTGCGCCACCAGGTTGCGCGCCAGGCCGCGGATGTCTCGCGCGGCAGCGGCAAGCGAATCGATGCTCTGCGCGCGCCGAATCGCGCTGCCGGCGCTGCGCAAGGACAGGCGCTGCAGCGCAAACAGGTCGCGCTCGGACACCACGCCCAACAAGGCCGGCGCCGCCGCGCTTGCCGCGTCGGCCGGCTGCAGAACAGCCACATGGCGCACGCCCTTGCTGCCCATGAGGTACACGGCGTCGGCAGCGCTGGCATCGGCGCTCAGGCAGTGCACGGGCTGGCTCATGACCTGCTCGATCGGTGTGCTCAAGGGCAGTTGCGGCAGCAGCACGCGGCCGATGAGGTCAGAGCGGGTCAGGATGCCGGCGAGCGCGCCGTCAGCCTGCGTGACGAGAATCGAGCCCAGCTTCTCGGATTGCATCGTGGCCAGCGCCTCACCCAGCGGTGTGCTGGGCGCGCAGGTGACCGGCGCGCGGCGCACCACGGCAGCCAGCGGGGTGAGCAGGTTCTGCTCCAGATGCGTGCTGGCGGACACGCTGGCCTGCAGCTCACGCCGCGACTGGTCCAGCAACGCGGCAAGGCGGCGCGTGCAGAAGTCCATGAAGGCCGGGCTCTTGCGCGTCAGCTCCTCAAACAGCTCGCGCGGCGCCCGGAACACGAAGGTGTCACCGACCGCCTGATAGCTCAGGGTCACGGGCCGTTGCGCCAGCAGGGCACCCACCGGGAAACACTCGCCGCCTGCCGCCATGAACAGCGGCTCGGGGCTGCCGCCGTTCGCTCCGGACCGTATGCCTTTCACGCTGCCCTGCTTCACGATGAACCAGTGCGTGGGCGGTTGGCTCTCCGGCGCCAGAAGCTGCTCGCCGTCGGCGAAGTAGCACAGCTCCAGCCCGGCCAGCAGGCTATTGAGCGCGGGTGCGGTCATCTGCGAGAACGGGGCGTGTTCAAGCAGGAACGCGCGTATTGAGCCCTGGGGGCCGGTCAGGCTGGGGGCGGGTTGAGCAGCAATCTCGGGCATGGGCTCATTTTCGGGTGAAGAGCCGGTAGGACAACAGCTCCAGCGCGAGCGCGACGCCGGCCAGCCACAGCTGAGCCAGCTCGAAGCATGCCACCCAGCATCCCAGCGAGAGCAGAAAAAGAAAAACGCCGAGGAACGCTCGGCGCTTTTCGCTCATGCCGGAAACCTCAGGCTTTGGTGTTCTGGCTCTTGACCACCTGCATGGCCGTGGCGATCAGCCCGCTGACATCGCCCAGGTTGGCCGGGACGATGAGCGTGTTGTTGGTCTTGGCCAAGTTGCCGAAGGCGTTGATGTACTGCTCCGCCACCTTCAGCTGCACGGCGTCCATGCCGCCGGCGGACTGGATGGCCGCCGCCACGCGCTGGATGGCATCGGCATTGGCCGTGGCGATGGCCTGGATGGAGGCCGCCTGACCCTGGGCGTTGTTGATGGCGGCCTGCTTGTCGCCCTCGGAGCGGGCAATCGCGGCTTCGCGCTCACCGGTGGCGATGTTGATCTGCTCCATCTTGCGGCCTTCGGAAGCCGCGATCAGCGCACGCTTTTCACGCTCGGCGGTGATCTGGGCCTGCATCGCGTGCAGGATTTCCTTGGGCGGCGTGAGGTCCTTGATCTCGTAGCGCAGCACCTTCACGCCCCAGTTGGCGGCCGATTCATCGATGGCGCCGACCACACTGTGGTTGATGAAGTCGCGCTCCTCGAAGGTCTTGTCCAGCTCCAGCTTGCCGATCACGCTGCGCAGCGTGGTCTGGGCCAGCTGGGTGATGGCCACGATGTAGTTGGACGAGCCGTAGCTGGCGCGCATCGGGTCAGTCACCTGGAAGTAAAGGATGCCATCCACCTGCAGCTGCGTGTTGTCGCGCGTGATGCAGACCTGGCTGGGCACGTCCAGCGGGATTTCCTTCAAGCTGTGCTTGTAGGCCACACGATCGATGAAGGGGATCACGGGCTTCAGGCCCGGCGTGAGGGTGGCGTGGTACTTGCCCAGCCGTTCCACGACCCAGGCGTGCTGTTGCGGCACGATCTTGAAGGTCTTGATGATGAAGACAAACACGACCGCAAGCAAAACGAGTGCGGTGATGGTGCTGCCAAACTGCTCGAAGAACATGGCGGGTTACCTCCTACGAATGCGTTGATTGTTCTGTGTTCTTGATGCGGCGCCGGGATTCAGCGCGCCGCCGTAACCATGAGCGTGTTGCCCCGGACGGCCGCGATGACATGGGCGCCCGGAGCGACCGGCTCACCGGGCTGCAGTTGCACCGTCCACATGGCACCGCGATACATGACCCGGGCCTGCCGAAGTGCATCCCAGCCGTCCACGACGATCTGGTTGCCGATGTCAATGTTCACGTTGGCATCCGTCTCCGGCGCATTGGCCTGGGGCTTGCCGAAGCGCGAACGGCGCAGGATCAGCACGCCGACAAAGCCGACGGCGGACGCCACCACCAGATGCAGCGCAAAGCTGCCGCCGAACAGTGCAGCGGTGCCGCCAGCAGCCAGAGCCACCGCGATGACCAGCATGTAGAAGGTACCCGTGAACAGCTCGGCGATCAGCATTGCCAGCGCGCCGATGTACCAAAACCAGTGTTCTTCCATGGACTGCCCCTTGCTGAAACGTTGCGGGGATTATGCCGGGCGTGCATCGCAGCGGCAGGCTTGCGACGAGTCCCGCTCTACCCGGTTGAAGGGGTGAGTTCCACGGATGAATGCAGCACCCGCGGGCAAACCCTGAACGGCGTCCTGAAAATGCAAACGGGCGACCCGCAGGCCGCCCGTTGAGCACTGGAGGTGCTGCGCTTACTTGGCCAGACCGTGCCAGGTGTCGACCACCGTGTCCGGATTCAGCGAGATGGACTCGATGCCCTGATCCATCAGCCACTTGGCCAGATCCGGGTGGTCGCTCGGGCCCTGGCCGCAGATGCCCACATACTTGCCGGCAGCGCGGCAGCTCTTGATGGCACGCTCGATCAGCGCCGTGACAGCCGGGTCGCGTTCGTCGAAGCCTTCGGCCACGAGGCCGGAGTCCCGATCCAGGCCGAGCGTGAGCTGCGTGAGGTCGTTCGAGCCGATCGAGAAGCCGTCAAAGTGCTCGAGGAAGGCCTCGGCCAGCAGCGCGTTGGACGGCAGCTCGCACATCATGATGACCTTCAGGCCGTCCTGACCGCGCTTCAGTCCGTGCTTGCCGAGCAGATCGATCACGCCGGCGGCCTCCTTGGTGGTACGCACGAAGGGAATCATGAGCTCGACGTTCGTGAGCCCCATGTCGTTGCGCACGCGCTTCATGGCTTCGCACTCCATGGCGAAGCACTCGGCAAAGCTCGGCGCGATGTAGCGCGAGGCGCCGCGGAAGCCGAGCATGGGGTTTTCTTCCTCAGGCTCGTAGCGGCTGCCGCCGATGAGCTTGCGGTACTCGTTGCTCTTGAAGTCGGACAGACGCACGATCACCGGCTTGGGCCAGAAGGCCGCAGCAATCGTGGCCACGCCTTCGGCCAGCTTGTCCACAAAGAAGGCGCGTGGGCTGGCGTGGCCGCGGGCCACACTTTCCACAGCCTTCTTCAGGTCGCCTTCGACATTCGGATAGTCGAGGATGGCCTTCGGGTGGACACCAATGTTGTTGTTGATGATGAATTCAAGCCGAGCCAGGCCCACGCCGCCGTTGGGAATCTGGGCGAAGTCGAAGGCCAGCTGCGGGTTGCCCACGTTCATCATGATCTTGACCGGGATCTCGGGCATGGCGCCGCGGCGCACTTCCTCGACCTCGGTCTCGATCATGCCGTCGTAGATCTTGCCTTCGTCGCCCTCGGCGCACGAGACGGTCACGAACGCGCCTTCGGTCAGGATGTCGGTCGCATGGCCGCAGCCCACCACCGCAGGAATGCCCAGTTCGCGGGCGATGATTGCCGCGTGGCAGGTGCGTCCGCCGCGGTTGGTCACAATCGCGCTGGCCCGCTTCATCACCGGCTCCCAGTTGGGGTCGGTCATGTCGGCCACGAGCACGTCACCGGGCGCGACCTTGTCCATCTCGGCCACGTCGTGCACCACGCGCACCGTGCCCTGGCCGATCTTCTGGCCGATCGCCCGGCCGGTGACGAGCACCTTGCCGTCGCCCTTGAGCTTGTAGCGCAACTGCACGTCGGCGGCGCCCTGCTGGCTCTTCACGGTTTCCGGGCGGGCCTGCAGGATGTAGATGTGGCCGTCGTTGCCGTCCTTGCCCCACTCGATGTCCATCGGGCGGCCGTAGTGCTTCTCGATGATCGCGGCGAACTTGGCCAGCTCGATCACATCCGCATCAGTCAGGCTGTAGCGGTTGCGGTCGGCCACCGGCACATCCACGGTCTTGACGCGGCCGGGCTCGCCCGGCGCGGTGAACTGCATTCGGATCAGCTTGGAGCCGATGTTGCGGCGGATGATTGGAAACTTGCCTGCGGCAAGCATCGGCTTGTGGACGTAGAACTCGTCCGGGTTCACGGCGCCCTGCACCACGGTTTCGCCTAAGCCATAGCTGGAGGTGATGAACACCACCTGATCAAAGCCGGATTCGGTATCGATCGTGAACATCACGCCGGAGGCGCCGAGGTCACTGCGCACCATGCGCTGCACGCCGGCCGACAGGGCCACTTCGGCGTGCGCAAAGCCCTTGTGCACGCGGTAGGAGATGGCGCGGTCGTTGTAGAGGCTAGCGAACACATGCTTCATGCGGTCGAGCACGTCTTCGACGCCGACCACGTTCAGGTAGCTCTCCTGCTGGCCGGCAAAGGAGGCGTCCGGCAGATCTTCCGCGGTCGCCGAGGAGCGTACGGCCACGGAAATCGGCCCGCCGCTCTCGGCTTCCATGGCGGCGAAATGCTTGCGGATCTCGGCTTCCAGGTCCTTGGGGAACGGCGCGTCGACGACCCACTGACGGATCTTGCTGCCGACTTCGGCAAGCTGGCGCACATCGTCCGGGTTCAGGGCGTCGAGCGCGGCATTGATGCGCTCGGTCAGGCCATTGACCTGCAGGAATTCGCGGAAGGCATGGGCCGTGGTGGCAAAGCCGCCGGGTACGCGGACACCGGCCTGCGCCAGCTGGGAAATCATTTCTCCCAGTGACGAATTCTTGCCACCGACGGTGTCTACATCATGGGCGCGAAGCTCCGCGAAGGGTGCGACGAGCGCACCGGGTTGGACTGGCATGGAAGTGCTCCTGAAGTGAAAAGTTCACGCAAGGGCGCTGCCGTGCTGCGGGGTGCAGCCAGTGCGCTTGCGTGAGCTTTTGGGACAGGGCGGAGCATGCTGGGCGGGTACGGGGTGAGTCAGGGGCCGATGCGCCTTCGAGAACACGGGGCATGGCACGGCCTGCGGGCGGCCTAAGCTAGATTCCGGATTGTAGTTGCGCACCCCAGTTTTGCCGCGCCATCGCCCACCGCGCAAGGCACGCTGTATCCGCCCAAGACCTGTCAGCCTGCATTCAGGGCGCACGGGCAGACTGCGGTGCCCCGCTCAACCCCGGCCAAATACAACCCCAGACCCCGCCATGCCCAACCGCCCCTACACGCAGCGTGACCGTTCGGTGTTCATCGTCTCGGACGGTACCGGCATTACCGCCGAAAACTTTGCCTATGCGGTGCTGACGCAGTTTGAAGGTCTGCGTCTGTTCCAGGAGCGCATCCCCTTCGTGGACACCGAGGACAAGGCGCGCGAGACGGTGCTGCGCATCAACGACGCCGCGGCGCGCGACGGGCATCGGCCGATCGTGTTCTCCACGCTGGTGAATCAGGAGATCAACAAGATCATCCACGAGGCCACGGCCATGCATCTGGACCTGTTCCAGCAGTTCGTGGAGCCGCTGGAAACGGAATTCGGCATCAAGAGCACGCACACCATGGGCCGCACCCACCATGTCGTCAACGACGAGGCCTACAAGAACCGGATCGAGGCGATCAACTTCTCCCTGGCTCATGATGACGGCCAGACCCACAAGGACCTGGCCATTGCCGACGTGATCCTGGTGGGCGTGTCGCGCTCGGGCAAGACACCGACCAGCCTGTACCTGGCGATGCAGCACGGCATCAAGGCGGCCAACTACCCGCTGATTCCGGAGGACTTCGAGCGCGGCAGCCTGCCTACGGCGCTCAAGCTGTATCGGGAGAAGCTCTTTGGCCTCTCGATCATGCCGGAGCGGCTCTCGGAGATCCGCAACGAGCGCCGGCCGAACTCCAAGTACGCCAGCCTGGAGAACTGCCGCTACGAGGTGGCCGAGGCAGAGCGCCTGATGCGCAAGGAAGCCATCCGCTCCTGCAACACCACCACCAAAAGCATCGAAGAAATCGCCACGACGATCATCACCGAGTTCGGGCTGAATACGAAGGCCTACTGAAGGCGGCTGAGGGTCAGGTGCAGGGCCCAGGAGCGATCCATCAGCCCGCCGCGAGCACTTTTGACGCTTTTGTAAGGCCAAAATTGACGTATTTGGTACGCAAAGTCCTCGAAAAACGGCTCCGGACAAGCGGAAAGCCGATTTCCAATTTCTGGCCGAAAATGACCTTAGGTGCGAATGCGCTCGTACAGACACAGGGCGCAGGCCACCGCCACGTTGAGCGATTCCGCCTCGCCCGGCATGGGAATCCTCACGCGCTGCGCGGCGCATTGCTGCAAGGCGGGCCGCACGCCCTGCCCCTCATGCCCGAACACCCAGGCCACGGAACGCGGCGCGCCGCGGCCGCTGAGCTGCGCCAGGGACTTGTCGGCATCCAGCGCCGTCACCCACATGGGCCGACCGGCGAGGGCCGCCTCCAGCTCGGCATCGGTCACTGAGCGCACCGGCAGGTGGCACTGGGCGCCCTGCCCCGCCCGCAGCGTCTTGGCGGACCAGGGGTTGGCGCAGCCCGGCAGCAGCAGCACGCCGGCGCAGCCCATCGCCCAGGCCGTGCGCAGGATGGTGCCGACGTTTCCGGGGTCCTGAACGGCATCCAGAACAACCACATCGCCCTCCCCGCCCAACGGGCGCCGCTGCGGCAGGGCAACGGCAGCCACGCTTGGCGCGCTGTCCAGGGTGCTGATGGCGGCCATGACTTCCGCGGTCACCTGCACCTTGGGTATCTGCCCGGCCGCCAGATACGGCGCCTGCGGCGTGACAAGCAGGGTCTCGATCTCCCAGCCGGCGCTGAGCGCTTCCTTGACCAGATGCTCGCCATCCAGCCAGACCCGGCCGTTGGCCGCAGGCTTGCCGCTGTCGGCCGCAAGCTGCTTCCAGGCCTTGACGCGCGGATTGCTGCGGGCGCTGATGGGTTCCATGGCGCTCACCAGGCAGACGGTGGAGTCAGCGCGCCGCCAGACCGCTCGAGCGCCTCGCGCACGGGTGCGAAGCTGGCGCGGTGCGCCGGGCAGGCGCCCAGGCTGTGCAGCCGGGCCATGTGCAGCTCGGTGCCGTAGCCCTTGTGCAGATCGAAGCCGTAGCCGGGGTAGGCCGCGTGCAGTTCGCGTGCCTCGGCATCACGCGCGCACTTGGCCAGGATCGACGCCGCCGAGATGGCAGGCACCAGCGCGTCGCCCTTGACGATCGCGCGCGCCTCCATGGGCAGCTCCGGCAGGCGGTTGCCGTCCACCAGCACCAGTTCGGGCGCCAGCTTGAGCGCGAGCACTGCGCGGCGCATGGCCAGCAGCGTGGCCTGCAGGATGTTCAGGCGGTCTATCTCCTGCACCGACGCACTGGCCACGGCCCAGGCGAGCGCCCGTTCGCGGATCTGCTCGGCCAATGCCTCGCGCCGGGCCTCGGTCAGCTGCTTCGAGTCGCGCAGGCCTTCGATGGGACGCGCAGGGTCGAGGATTACGGCGCCGGTGAACACGCTACCCGCCAGCGGCCCGCGCCCGGCTTCGTCCACGCCGCACACCCCATGCGCCGGCAGCGCGGCAAAGAGATCCGGCTGGGCAGCCAAGGCCGTGGCGGGACTACGCGGCATTCAGATGCCTCTCGATCGCCTGCGTGCACTGGCTCGGGAAGCCTTGCCGCAACTGCGCATGCAGGCCTGCAAATCGCTGGCCGATGGCTGCGGCGTGGGCGGTGTCGGTGAGCTGCTTGATGACTGCTTCTGCCAGCGCCTGAGGTGTGGCGGCGTCCTGGATCAGCTCGGGCACAACCCACTCGTTGCACAGGATGTTGGGCAGGCCGACCCAAGGCAGATAGCCCTTGCCCTTCATCATCCAGTAGGACAACGCGGGCATGGCATAGGTAATGACCATGGGGCAGTGAAACAGCGCCGCTTCCAGCGTGGCGGTGCCGCTGGCCACCAGCACGCTGTCGGCCGCTTCCAGCGCATCGTGCGCGCGGCCGTCCAGCACCTGGATGACTACTTCGCTCTGGGCAAGGTGCTGCGCAAGCTCTGCACGCCGCTCGCCGGACGCGGCCGGCAACACGAAGCGCGCCTCAGGGATGCGTTGCCAGATCAACGCTGCGGCTGCGATCATGCGCGGCGCCAGATGCTTGATTTCGTCGCGCCGACTGCCCGGCAGCAGGGCCACGATCGGTGCGCCGTGTTCCGGCAGGCCCAAGCGAATGCGGGCAGCGGCACGGTCCGGTGTGGCGGGCAGCATGTCGGCCAGCGGGTGGCCCACAAAGCGCCCGACAATGCCCTCCTTGGCGAGCACATCCGGCTCGAAGGGGAACACACAGAGCACTTCATCGACCGCGGCACGGATCTTGGGCGCGCGCTCGCGCCGCCACGCCCAGATGCTCGGGCACACCAGCTGCACGGTGCGTACGCCCGAGGCACGCAGCTTGGTGGCCAGGCCGAGATTGAAGTCAGGCGCATCGACGCCCACAAACACGCCGGGGCGCTGGGCCGACCACTGCCGCGCCAGATCCGCGCGCAAACGAAGCAGGCCGGGCAAATGGCGCAGCACTTCGACGTAGCCCCGCACGGACAGGCGCTCCATGGGCACCTGCACCTGAAAGCCCGCCTGAGCCATGCGCGGCCCGCCGATGCCGCCGACGCGACGACCCGCCGCCGCAAGCTGCGCGACGGCGAGACTGGCGATCAGATCACCGCTGGCCTCGCCGGCCACCATGGCCACGTCCAAGCGGTTCGGCAGCGCGGGAAGCGTCACGCGCAAACGGGGCTAGCGGATGACGCCGCGTGACACGGCGTCGAGGAAGTCCGAGAACACGCGCAGGCGGCTCGCCGGCTCTTCTGCGGCGCCTTCGAAGAGTTTGGCGATCTCGGTCTTGGCGACCTCGAAGGTCAGGCCATCGCGGTACAGCAGGCGGTAGGCCCGCTTGAGCAGGCTGATCGATTCCGGAGAGAAACCACGGCGCTTCAGCCCTTCACTGTTCAGGCCATGCGGCGACGCCGGGTAGCCCTGGCTCATCACGTAGGGCGGCAGATCCTGCAGCAGCACGGTGCCCGCGCCGGTCATGGAATGCGCACCGATCTTCACGAACTGATGCACGCCGGTCAGGCCGCCGAGGATGGCGAAATCGCCCACGTGCACGTGCCCTGCAAGCTGCGTGCCGTTGGCCATGATGGTGTTGCTGCCGACATGGCAGTCATGTGCGATGTGCACATAAGCCATGATCCAGTTGTTGTCACCCACGGTGGTGATGCCGCCATCCTGGATGGTGCCGGTGTTCACGGTGACGCACTCGCGGAAGGTATTGCCGCGGCCGATGGTCAGGCGCGTCGGCTCGCCCTTGTACTTCTTGTCCTGCGGCTCGCCGCCGATCACGGCATGCGCAAAAACGCGGTTGTCCGGACCCAGCTCGGTGTGGCCGCCCACGGTCGCGTGCGCGGCGATCGAGCAGCCGGATGCGATCTTCACGTTCGGCCCGATCACGGCGAACGGACCGATCTCCACGCCCTCATCGATCTGCGCACCGGGTTCGACGCAGGCCAGCTTGTGGATCGCCATCTCAGGCGCCCTCGCGCTTGCGGTAGGTGCACATCAGCTCGGCCTCACAAGCCACCTGATCGTCCACATAGGCCTTGGCATCGAACTTCCAGATGCCGCCCTTGTTGCGGGTGGGCATCACGACCATGCGCAGCTGATCGCCCGGCGTCACCTGCTTCTTGAAGCGCGCCCCATCGATGCCGACGAACAGCACCACGGCGTTGTCGTCGGGCTTGATGCCCAGGCTCTCAAAGGCCAGCAAGGCGGCGGACTGCGCCAGCGCCTCCAGGATCATCACGCCGGGCATGACGGGATAACCGGGAAAGTGACCCTGGAAGAAAGGCTCGTTCATCGTCACATTCTTGAGGGCGACGATCTTCTCGTTGAGCACCAGTTCGGTCACGCGGTCCACCAGCAGCAGCGGGTATCGGTGCGGAAGCGCCTTCAGGACGCCGTGGATGTCGAGTGCAATGCTCATGAGAAGGGCCTGATCAGGTCAGTAACGTGTGATGGGCGAAGAGCCAATGCTGACGCAGCAGACTACTGGTCGCCGGAAGATTTCTTGAGTGCGGCCAGCTCATGGCGCAGGCTGCGCAGTTCATCGCGCATTTTATCGAGGCGTCGCACCAGGACTGCACTCTTCTCCCAGTCTTCATGCGGCTGTACGGGCCAGGTGCCGGAATAGAACCCGGGCTTGTCGATGGAACTGGTCACCACCGAGGCCACGGAGATCACCGTGCCGTCCGCGATGCTCAAGTGACCGAGGATGTTGGCCGCACCGGCGATCTGCACACGCTTGCCGATGACTGCGGATCCAGCCACGCCGACACAGCCGGCGAGCGCGCTGTCGTCGCCAATGGTGACGTTGTGTGCGATCTGGATCTGGTTGTCGAGCTTGACCCCATTGCCAATGACCGTGTCCTGGATGGCACCCCGGTCGATGGTGGTGTTGGCGCCGATCTCGCAATCCGCACCGATGCGTACACCACCGGTCTGAGGGATCTTCACCCAGCGCCCTGTGTCGTTCGCGTAGCCGAAGCCGTCTGCGCCGATCACGGCACCCGAGTGGATGATGGTTCGCGCACCGATGGTGCAGCCGTGATAGACGCTGACCCTGGGGTAGAGCCACACGCCCTCTTCCAGCACGGTGTTTCGGCCGATCGTGCATAGGGCACCCACAACGACATCCGCGCCAATACGCGCACCGGCTTCGATGACCGCGCCGGGTCCGACACTCGCGCTTGGATCGACATGTGCCGCAGGATCAACGGAGGCGCTTGCGGCGATGCCGGTTGCCGGGCGCGCCTGCACGTGAAGCGACTGCGCCACTCGCGCGAACAACAGATAGGGATCGCGGCAGATGAGGTAAGCGCGAGCAGCCTGGGTGCGCTCATCCAGCGCCTCGAAGTCCTTGCGCCGGATTGCGACGACGCCGGCGTTCGTACGCTGCAGGTCGTTGCGGTACTTCGGATTGGAGAGAAACGAAAACTCGTCCGCTTCAGCGACGTCCAGAGAATTGACGCGCATGATCTGCGCAGGCCCGGCCGAACCTTCGACCGACTCGATGAACGCACTGAACTGCTCAAGAAGTTGGGTCAGGGTCATGGGGGCTCCGCGTGGGCTGGCGCTGGGGCGGATCGCCCCGTATCAAGCAAAACGGCCGGAGTGCTCCGGCCGTTGATGGGTCTGCGACTGGCTCAGCGCGCATTACTGAGAGCGCGCAACACCTTCTCCGTGATGTCGATGCGCGGGCTGTTGAACACGGCATCCTGAACGATCAGGTCGTACTTCTCCTGCTCTGCGATCTGGCGCATGGCGCGATTCGCGCGCTCCAGAACAGCGGCAAGTTCTTCATTGCGACGCTGGTTGAGGTCTTCTTCATACTCGCGACGGCGCCGCTGGAAGTCGCGCTCCTGTTCGGAAAGTTCACGCTGGCGCCGATTGCGATCGGCCTCAGAGAGCACCGCACTGTCCTTCTCAAGCTTGTCGAACTGCGCCTTCAGACGGGCACCCAGTTCCTCAAGATCGCGCTTGCGCTTGGAGAACTCGGCTTCGAGCTTCTGACCTGCCGCCTGGGCCGGGGCAGAGTCGCGCAGGATGCGATCAAAGTTCACGTAGCCGATACGCACATCCTGGGCTGCAGCGGTACCCGCAGCTGCCGCAACACACAGGGCCAGAGTGACCAGAACCTTCTTCAACATATCCATTCAACCAATCTTTAAAGCCAGCTTGAACGACAACGCGTGTTCAAGCGCTGGCGTTGACCATTTTAGAAGCCAGTTCCCACCTGGAACTGGAAGCGCTCGACCCGATCACCCGGCTTGGAGACGAGGGGTCGACCATACGACAGCTTGAGCGGACCGACCGGCGAGAGCCAGGTCAGGCCCACGCCAGCAGAAAAGCGCATGTCGTTCAGACGTGCGCGCTCATTTTCGCCCCACAGGTAGCCTGTGTCGACGAAGGCGAACATGCGAGCGGTCTTCTCCTTGCCTTGGCCGGGCACCGGAATCTGCAATTCCAGGTTGCCGATCAGGCGTTTGGTGCCGCCAAGCGCGTTGCCGAGGCTACCGTCCGAAAGGATCTGCTTGGGCCCCAGCGTGCCGCCTTCGAACCCGCGCACCGAGCCGATGCCGCCTGCATAGAGGTTCTTGAAGAACGGATAGGGACGCTTGCCCAAGCCGTCGGCATACGTGGCCTGGGTGTTCAGCGCCAAGGTCAGCGTCTGCGTCATCGGCCAAAACAGCTGCTCTTGGTAGTCCAGCTTGTAATAGGTGAGATCCCCGCCGGAGACTTCTGCGTTGAATCGGCGCAGCCCGCCCCGCGTCGGCGCAATACCGCTGTTCCGGCTGTCCCGGCCCCATCCGAGCGTACCGATTCCGGCATAGGTCTCTTCGCCATAGCGCAGGATGTAGTCCTGGTAGCGAATGTCCGAGACGTTGCTGATGCGGTTGCGCTCCACCGCCAGACCCAGAAACACCGTATCCAGGTCCGTGAAGGGCACGCCAAAGCGCATGCTCGCGCCCTGTGCTTCAACGCGCACTGGCGCGAGATTCAAGTTCGCGGTGTTGCTCGTCCGCGTATAGAAGTCGATAGAGCGGGAAACACCATCCACCGTGAAGTACGGATCGACAGTGCTGATGGCAAGTGCGCGGGATGCCCGTGAGGTATTGACTTCAGCCCCAAGGGTCTTGCCTGAGCCGAAGACGTTCGCCTGCGAAATGGAGGCCGTGATCACAAGCTTGTCGGTGCTGTTGTAGCCCACAGCCGCAGCGATCTGCCCGGTCGCCTTTTCCTTGACGGTGTAGGTCACGTCAATCTGGTCTGCGGTGCCCGGCACTGGCGACGTATCAACGTTCACACTGTCGAAATAGGCCAGCCGGTCGATGCGGTCGCGGGACAGTCGGATCTTCTCGGAGTCATACCAGGCGCTTTCGAACTGGCGGACCTCTCGACGGATCACCTCGTCACGGGTGCGGGTGTTGCCAACCACGTTGACGCGGCGCACATACGCACGACGACCTGGATCAACGAAGAAATCGAAGGCAACGCTGCGCTTGTCCCGATCAATGTTCGGTTGCGGATTGATGGTCGCAAAGGCAAAACCGAACGCACCGAGGCGATCCGTCATGGCCTTGACCGACTCCGTCATGCGGTCGCCGTTGAAGGTGTCGCCCGCCTTGATCTTGATGAGTTGCCGCAGTTCGTCCGTACGGCCAAGTGTCTCGCCGGACACCTTGATGTCCGAGACGGTGTACTTCTCGCCCTCGAACAGGTTGATGGTGATCGAGATTTCCTGGCGGTCGGGAGAGATCGAAACCTGGGACGATTCGATGTTGAACTCGAGGTAGCCGCGGTTCAGATAGAACGAGCGAAGACTCTCGAGGTCAGCGGAGAGCTTCTGGCGCGAGTACTGGTCATCCTTGGTGAAGAAGGTGAACCAGCCTGGTGTGCGAAGCACGATCTGGTCGCGCAGTTCGCGATCGGAAAATGCCTTGTTGCCGATGAAGCGGATGTCCTGAATCTTGGCGACTTCGCCTTCATCGATCGTGAACGTCACGTTCACGCGGTTGCGCTCGATCGGCGTGATTGTGGTTGCGACCTTTGCGCCATATTTGCTACGCGTCAGGTACTGGCTCTTGACTTCCTGCTCGGCACGGTCGATGACGGCCTTGTCGTAGATCCGCGCTTCGGCGATTCCGACATCACGCAGGGCCTTCTTGAGCGTGTCGGTGTCGAACTCCTTGTTGCCGACGAAACTCACCGCCGCAATCGCGGGCCGCTCTTCGATCGAGATCACGACGACGTCACCTTGGACGTCCACCCGCACGTCCTTGAAGAACCCGGTTGCGTAGAGGGCGCGGATCGTTTCCGAGGCGAGTTCGTCGCTGAAGCTGTCACCCACCTTGAAGGGCACGTAGCTGAACACGGTGCCGGGTTCGGTGCGCTGGATCCCTTCGACGCGAATGTCCTTGATGACGAAGGGTGCGGCGGCAAAAGCCGGCGCGATCATTGCTGAAGCCAGCAATGCAATGAGAAGTCGCGACATTGTGGGTTGAAACCTATGCGATGCCATGCCTAGGGCATCAGGATGCAGGCAGGCGCCTGATGACATCGTTGGATAGCGCGATGGCCATGACCAGCCCCAAGACGATCAACCCGACACGCTGCCCCAACAGCAGCGCGCGCTCCGAGGGGGCTCGTCCCGTCATCGCTTCGTAGGCGAAATATAGCAAATGCCCCCCATCCAACTGAGGAATGGGCAGCAGGTTGAACACGAAGAGCCCGACGCTGACAACCGCCAGAAAGCTCAGGAACGAGATGAGGCCAAAGCTCGCGGATTGGGTCGCAACGTCTGCGATCGTGATCGGTCCGCTCAGATTCGAAAGTGCCGCTTGACCGGTCGCGATCTGCCACAGCATTCGAAGGGTCATCGCGGTCATGTCCCAGGTCTGCCCAGCGGCCACGGAAACTGCGGCAAGCGGTGCGAAGCGTTCAGTGACACGCTCTGGGCCGGTAAATCGAATCCCGATCACCCCGGTGCGTACCGAGCCGGCGGAGAGCTTGGGCACGACGGAAACTCGCAGCGTCTGGCCGGCACGAAGCACGGTGAGACTCAGTGCCCGCTCCGGGGAAGCCCGGACGATTGACGCCAGATCGGCACCCGCTTCGATGGCGACTTCGCCCACGCGAAGCACGCGATCGCCCGCCTGCAAGCCGGCGGCAGCTGCCGCTCCTCCCGCGCTCACGTCGGCAATGACCGCCGGGCCGGCATAAGGCACCATGCCCAGGCGTGAGAGTACGTTGCCATCGATGTCTGCACGGCTAAGTGCTGAGAAGTCGAGGATGAGGACCTTCTCATCCGCCGCGGAAGCGCCCAACGGGCGAACGCGAACGTTGACGCTATCTCGCGCGGTGGCATGGCTCAACAAGCGCATGCTCGCGTCTCGAAGACTGAGCACGGGCTGATCATCAACGGAAAGCATTTGAACAGGCTCAGTGAAACCCGCACGCGCAAACACACTCCCCTCGGCAGAGCGGGCCAGCTGCGGCGCGGTCGCAGTGCTTCCGACGACTGCAATCAACCAATACAGCACTGCGGCCAGAATCAGGTTGGCAATCGGCCCCGCGACGATGATGAATGCACGATTGCGCAATGGCTGGGCGGAAAAGCGACCCGGCGACGCGGTAGTGACTTCGCCCGCCGAGCTTCGACCCTCGTCCATGGCGACGTATCCCCCAAGCGGCACTGCGGAAACCGCCCACTCCACCCCGGTCTTCCTTGACACGCGCGAGAAGAGGACTGGCCCAAACCCAAGCGAGAAGCGTTGCACTCGCACACCGCAGCGGCGGGCAGCCCAGTAGTGCCCCAGCTCATGCCACACAACAAGCACGCTGATGGTCAGCAGAAAGTATGCGATCTGCTGCACGACTGATCAGACCGGAAGAAGCAACGCGGCAAGGCGACGGGCTTCGGCATCAAGCGCCTCGATCGCTTCAAGGCTTTCGAGCGCTTGGACCTTTACCCGCTCAAGCACTCCGCTTGCGATTTGGCTGATGCCCTGGAAGGAGCATCTGCGATCGAGAAACGCTGCCACCGCGACTTCGTTCGCAGCATTCAGCGCGACGCACTCTGCATGACCACTCGCCAGCGCCTGCATTGCCAGTCGCAAGCAGGGAAAACGCTCGAGATCCGGGCGCTCGAAGGTCAAGCCCGCGAGCGCCCAGGGATCCATGGGCTTCACTCCGGCAGAAATGCGTTCGGGGATGGCCAGCGCATGAGCGATCGGGGTACGCATGTCTGGTGAGCCCAGTTGGGCGAGGAACGACCCGTCCGCATACTCGACCATGGAATGAATCACGGACTGAGGATGGATGACAACATCGAGCATCTCAGGCATGCAGTCAAAGAGCCAGCGAGCTTCGATGAGTTCCAGACCCTTGTTCATCAAGGTCGCGGAATCCACGGAGATCTTGCGCCCCATGACCCAGTTTGGGTGAGCGACCGCCTGCTCTGGCGTGATGTCAGCGAAGTGCTCGGCCGGCCAAGTCCGGAAAGGCCCGCCCGACGCCGTCAGCCACAGCTTGCGGACGCCGGAAAGCGTGCGCCCCGTGTCGGATCCGTCGCCCGGTAGGCATTGGAAGATGGCGTTGTGTTCGCTATCCAAAGGCAGCAGCGTTGCACCACCTGCCTTGACGGTATCGACCATGAAGCGGCCGCCGCTGACGAGCGCTTCCTTGTTCGCCAGGAGGATGCGCTTGCCTGCGCGAGCAGCTGCCCAGGTCGAGCGCATGCCTGCGGCGCCCACAATTGCTGCGACGACGACATCGACCTCTGGCAGTCGTGCTAGATCCGCGAGGGCCTGTTCCCCGTGGCACACCTCCGGGCCGTCGGGGCCAAACTGCTTCTCGATCGCCGCTGCTTGAGCGGGGTCCGCCACAGCGACATAGCGCGGACGATGCGTCAGAATCAGCTTGGATAACTTGTCCATCTGCCGGTAGGCCGACAGCGCGACCACCTCGAAGCGCTCAGGGTGGCGCTGGACCACGTCCAGCGTGCTATCGCCTATCGAGCCGGTTGCACCAAGTACGCAGATCCGCTGTCTCATCCGTGCGCCCAACAATTCACTTGATGACGTAAATCAGCATGAGGCCCGCGACAGGTAGCACCGGCACGAGTGCATCGATCCGATCAAATACCCCGCCGTGCCCAGGCAGCAGGCGGCTGCTGTCCTTCACTCCAGCGCGGCGCTTGAGCAACGACTCGAAGAGATCGCCAGTGATAGACAGCCCCGCCAAGACCACAAGCGCAATGAGCGCCCCCGCCAAACCCCATACTTCACTGAGCGCCGCGGGAAAGAGCCCCTTCCCTGCGGGAATGGCACTCACAACGAACACGTACAGTGCGACAGCGGCTAGCCCTCCAACAGCGCCCTCAACGGTCTTGTTCGGGCTGATCGCGGGGGCCAGCTTGCGACGACCCAGAGCTCGCCCAGCGAAATATGCACCCACGTCTGCCAGCCAGACGATTGCGAGCAAGGACACAAGGCCGAGTGGCCCCAGCTTGGAGAGGATGGCAAACGCGGCACTCAAACAGGCGGACAACATGAGGACCGGCAAAACGACGTGAAGTATGCGGCAACGTTTCAGCCATTCGGGATCTCGAAGCGCTGGCAAGGCAGCAATCAACCACCCCAGACAGGCTGTACCAAAGAGCCACGGCTCGATCGCGGGGCTGCTGCTCCAGTAGATGGAAAAGCCGAGCCCGGCGACCAACACTGAGCCTGCGGCACTCAACGCGCCTGACGCGCCAAGCAGGCGAAACCACTCCCAGGCCGCAACCGAGATGAACGCTGCAACCAGCAGCTGAAACCAGATCGGCTCAGCAGCAGCCAGACTCAGCCCCAGAGCGACGAGCAAGACCAGAGCGGTGATAACGCGTTGCCCAAGCATGCAGACGCGCTTTAGCCGATCGATCCGGAATGACGCACTTGCTCGCTGGTGCGCCCAAAGCGGCGTTCCCGCTGTGCGTAGGAGTCAATCGCGTCGTCCAGCGCTTGCCCATCGAAATCGGGCCAGAAGCGATCGGTGAAGTACAGCTCCGTATACGCGAGCTGCCACAGCAAGAAGTTGCTGATCCGACGCTCGCCGCCGGTTCTGATGAACAGGTCGGGCTCCGGTAGATCCCCGAGCACCAAACGAGCGGTGATCAGGTCCTCGATGACCTCGTCAGCTCGCAGCCCAGGCTGGTCACGCAGCAATTGCCGAATTGCTTCGAGGATTTCCCATCGTCCGCCATAGTTTGCACAGACCGTGAGGGTAAGCGTTGAATTGCCCGCGGTGCGGCGCTGACCTTCTTCAATCTTGGCCCGAAGCGTGGGATCAAATCGGCTCAAGTCCCCGGCAATTCGGAGACGCACACCGTTGCGCTCCATACGAGCGATCTCATGCTCGAGTGCCGCCATGAAGGTCCGCATCAGGAAACCGACTTCCTCGGGCGGGCGCCTCCAGTTCTCGCTGCTGAAGGCGAACAGCGTCAAGTACTTGACGCCTCGCTCCACGCAACGCTTAACCACATTGCGTACAGCCTCAACACCGCGAGCGTGCCCGGCAAATCGGGGCAGCATGCGCCGCTGCGCCCAACGTCCGTTGCCATCCATGATGATGGCAACATGGCGTGGGACATCGCTGCTCGATGGAATGGTCTGCGTCGAGGACTGCATCTGTGTTGTGGGCGTACTGCGAAAGGCCAAAGGCGATCTTGACAGGTCAGACCGTCATGATTTCCTTTTCCTTCTCCGCCACCTGTCGATCGACTTCGGCAATGAACTTGTCAGTCAGCTTCTGCACTTCATCCTGGGCTCGACGCTCATCATCTTCCGAGGCGAGCTTGTCCTTGACGAGCTTCTTGAGCTGCTCATTGGCATCGCGCCGGACGTTGCGGATAGCAACCTTTGCATCCTCGCCTTCCGACCGCACCACCTTGGTGAGGTCCTTCCGACGCTCTTCCGTCAGTGCAGGCATCGGGACACGAATCAGATCACCCTGCGTTGCAGGGTTGAGTCCGAGGTCGGATTCGCGGATGGCCTTTTCCACGACCTGAACCATCTTCTTTTCCCATGGCTGGACCGTGATTGTTCTTGCATCGGCCAGATTGACGTTCGCCACGTTGCCGATAGGCACCATCGAGCCGTAATAGTCCACCTGAATGTGATCAAGCAAGCCGGTGTGCGCCCGACCTGTACGGATCTTGGCGAGACTCGCCTTGAGCGAGTCAGTCGATTTCTGCATCCGCTCCGTGGCGGTCTTCTTGATGTCTGCAACGCTCATGATTTGAACTCAAAGTCGCGTGAGTGAAGGTGCAGTCGCACGCCAGCGAAGGATAGAGTGACCTACAGGTGCACCAGTGTGCCTTCGTCTTCGCCGCGCACCACGCGCATCAGCGCGCCCTGCTTGAAGATCGAGAATACCTTGATGGGCAGGCGCTGATCGCGACAGAGCGCGAACGCGGTCGCATCCATCACTTGAAGATTGCGTGCGATGGCTTCGTCAAAGCTGATCTTGGCGTACATGGTCGCCGATGGGTCTTTCTTGGGATCGGCGGTATAGATGCCGTCGACTTTTGTAGCCTTAAGCACGATTTCCGCGCCGATCTCCGAGCCGCGAAGCGCGGCCGCCGTGTCGGTGGTAAAGAACGGGTTGCCGGTGCCGGCCGCAAAGATCACGACCTTGCCTTCTTCGAGGTAGCGCAGCGCCTTAGGCCGGATATAGGGCTCCGCGACTTGGTCGACACGAAGTGCACTTTGAACGCGCGCAACAAGGCCCGCGTGTTTCATCGCATCCTGCAGCGCCAGGCCGTTCATCAGGGTCGCCAGCATGCCCATGTAGTCCGCAGTTGCCCGATCCATGCCCGCGGCACCGCCGGCTACACCGCGGAATATGTTTCCGCCGCCGATCACGATGGCCATCTCGACCCCGGAACGGACGACCTCGGCGATGTCACGCACCATGGATTCGATCACGGTGCGGTTGATGCCATAGGCGTCATCGCCCATCAACGCTTCGCCAGATAGCTTCAGCAGGACTCGCTTGTATGCCGCCATCGTCGAGTTTCTCCAGTGTGAACGAATTTGAATGTTGCCCTTCCGGGCGCAGGCGCCCGAAAAAAAGGCGGCTCACGCCGCCTTTGCCTTACTGCTGGGGTGCTGCGCCCCGGGCAGCGGCCGCCTGGGCCGCAACCTCGGCGGCAAAGTCGGCCGTCTTCTTCTCGATGCCCTCACCTACAACAAACAGCGTGAAGCCGTTGATCTTGGTGCCCTTGCTCTTGAGCATCTGCTCGACGGTCTCCTTGTCATTCTTCACGAACGGCTGAGACAGCAGCGCGACTTCCTTCAGATACTTCTGCACGGCGCCATCAACCATCTTCGCGACGATCTCGGCCGGCTTGCCAGACTCGGCAGCCTTTTGTTCGGCTACGCTGCGTTCGGCCGCAATCTTCTCCGCCGGTACGCCAGAGGCGTCGAGCGACAGCGGCTTGGTCGCGGCAATGTGCATTGCAACGTCCTTGCCGGCAACTTCGTCACCGGTGTAGTCCACAACCACGCCGATGCGGCCATTGTGGATATAGCTGGCGAGCTTGCCTGCTGCTTCGAGACGTTTGAAGCGGCGAATACTCATGTTTTCGCCGATCTTGCCAACCAAGGCGGTGCGAGTGGACTCGACGGTACCCTCGCCGTACGGCAGAGCCGACAGCGCATCGACGTCGGTGGGGTTGATGTCCTTGACCATGCCGGCCAGTGCGTTCGTTAGGGTCACGAAATCATCGTTCTTGGCAACAAAGTCGGTTTCGCAGTTGACTTCGATGATTGAACCCAGCTTGCCGTCAGCCGCGATGCTCACGGCGATCAAGCCTTCAGCGGCCACTCGGGCAGCCGCCTTGCCGGCCTTGTTGCCAAGACGGACGCGCAGGATCTCTTCGGCACGGGCGAGATCACCCTCGGCCTCGGTCAGTGCCTTCTTGCACTCCATCATCGGCGCATCGGTCTTTGCGCGCAGTTCAGCCACCATGCCTGCGGTAATTGCCGCCATCTCGTACTCCTGAATCTCAAAGTCTGTTCTGAATATGCTGCCGATTCTTCAGGCAGCAGAAAGGGGCGCTAGGCCCCCTTCTGAATTTGCGGTTGAGCGCATTGAGCTCAACCTGGGGCGTCCCGACATGGACCGGGATCAGGCCTCTTCGACCTCGACGAACTCGTCGCTCGCGCCTTCGGCTGCTTCGACAACCGATTGCACGGACTGAGCACGGCCCTCGAGGATCGCATCAGCGATGCCGCGGGCGTACAGACGGATCGCCTTGGACGAGTCGTCGTTGCCCGGGATGATGTAGTCGATGCCTTCGGGCGAATGGTTGGTGTCAACCACCGCGACCACAGGAATGCCGAGCGCAACGGCTTCGGCCACAGCGATCTTGTGGAACCCAACGTCCATGACGAAGAGAGCGTCCGGCAACGAGGTCATATCCTTGATGCCGCCGATGGACTTGTTCAGCTTTTCGAGTTCGCGTGCGAACAGGAGTGCTTCCTTCTTGCTCATGCGCTCCAGTCCACCGTCAGCGGCGAGCGCTTCCATGTCCTTCAGGCGCTTGATCGAACCCTTCACGGTCTTGAAGTTCGTCAGGGTGCCGCCGAGCCAGCGGCTGTCGACGAAGGGCACACCGGCGCGCTGCGCTTCTTCCGCGACGATCTCCTTGGCCTGGCGCTTCGTGCCGACCATCATGATGGTGCCGCGATTGGCGGAAAGACGGCGCACGAACTTGAGCGCGTCCTCGTACATCGGGAGCGTCTTCTCAAGGTTGATGATGTGAATCTTGTTGCGATGGCCGAAGATGAAGGGGGCCATCTTGGGGTTCCAGAAGCGGGTTTGGTGGCCGAAATGGACACCGGCTTCCAGCATTTGACGCATGGTCACGGACATGACAATTTCCTTGCGGTGGGTTGGGTCTGATGGCCCGGGCGACACCCGGCGAGGTCTGAACCTGGCGCCGGACCCATCGCACCCGGGTCACGCGATTTGCCTCTGATCGGCCCGGAATCCGGGATCCGACCCCGCGGCTTTGTGAGTCTTCACTTGAGGAAGCACGCGTGGCAATCCATTACTATAACAAATTCAAAGACTTACCGCTAATCAAGGCGCGCGCCCCCATGGCCATCGTGATCAAGACCCCTGAGCAGATCGAGAAGATGCGCGTCGCCGGCCGGCTTGCATCGGAGGCGCTGGACTTCGTCACGCCACACGTTCAGGCGGGAACGAGCACGAAGGAACTCGATCGGCTGTGCCACGACTTCATGGTGAATGTTCAAGGCACGGTGCCAGCGACGCTCGGCTATCAGCCACCTGGCTACCCGGCGTTTACGGGCTCGATTTGCACTTCCGTCAACCACGTCGTATGCCATGGCATTCCTGGCGACAAGGTGCTGAAGAACGGCGACATCATCAATATCGACATCACCGTCATCAAGGACGGCTACCACGGCGACAACAGTCGAATGTTCATCGTGGGCAACGCGTCAGTAGCCGCGCGTCGGCTGTGTGAAGTCACCTACGACTGCATGTGGATGGGTATCGCGCAGGTCCAGCCGGGCAACCGGTTGGGCGACATCGGATTCGCCATCCAGACCCACGCGGAGAAGCACGGTTACTCAATTGTTCGCGAGTTCTGCGGCCATGGGGTTGGACAGAAGTTTCACGAAGACCCGCAGATACTGCACTACGGGCGCCCCGGCACCGGAGAATTGATCCGCCCCGGCATGATCTTCACGATTGAGCCGATGATCAACGCAGGCCGTCGTGAAGTGAAGGAACTGCCGGACGGCTGGACCATCGTGACCAAGGATCATTCGCTATCCGCGCAGTGGGAACACACGGTGCTTGTGACCGACACCGGCTACGAGATACTCACCCAGTCGGTCGGCTCGCCCGCGCCCCCGGCCTTCATCAGCAGTCGCCTCGCGGCTTGAACGCGGCCGTGGCTGCGGAGCACTCCCCAGGGCGCACAACCAGCCGGCGCGAGGCGTGGAACGCGGGAAAGCGGGCACTGCTCGCTGGACGCAAGCCCACGGGCAACCCGCAGCCGATCCTGGCGGCGACCGCGCGTCTGGCCGACGACATGATTCGCTCGCTTTGGGCGGACTTGGACATGCCGAAGACCCTTGCCCTGATCGCGGTGGGTGGTTATGGACGGGCTGAGCTCTTCCCGCATTCGGACATCGATCTTCTCGTCCTGCTGCCCCGCGATGCAGACTCGAGGATGGCCGAAGCGGTCGAGCGGTTTGTCGGCGCGCTGTGGGACATCGGCATGGAGATCGGCCACTCCGTGCGGACGATCGAAGAGTGTCTTACGGAAGCAAGGGCAGATATCTCGGTCCAGACCGCCCTGCTGGAGTCTCGTCGGCTGGCAGGCAATGCGGCGTTGTGCCTGCGCATGAATGCCGCTGTGCACAAGGAGCTCGACCGCATCGGGTTCATGCGTGCCAAGCTGCTTGAAATGCGGCAGCGGCATCTCAAGTTTGAAGATACTCCCTACGCGCTCGAGCCCAACGTGAAGGAGGGACCAGGTGGCCTTCGTGATCTTCAGGTCATCCTCTGGATCTCGCGAGCTGCAGGCCTCGGCGATTCGTTCTCGGACCTGGCACGCGCAGGGGTGATCACCAGCCAGGAAGCGGGTCGGCTGCAGCGCAATGAGCGTTTCCTCAAGCGGGTCCGGCTGGCACTGCACGACATTGCAAACCGACGCGAAGATCGACTCGTGTTCGATCTGCAGACGCAGTTGGCGCAGTATTTCGGTTTCAAGACGGACGGCCATCGCCGCGTCAGCGAGTTCCTGATGCAGGCCTACTACTGGGCCGCGCGCGCCGTCACGCAGCTCAGCAAGGTTGCCTTGCAGAACCTTGAGCTCCGCATCATCGCTGCACCATCGGCGCAGCCGGTCGTGATCAGCAGCGAATTCCTCATCCGTGACGGCCTGCTAGATCTCGTCAGCCCCGATGTTTTCCAGCGAAGACCGGGCGCGATCCTGGATGTTTTCCACGAGCTGGCGCGCCACCCTGAGGCCAAGGACTTCTCTGCGGGCCTCTTGTCTGCCCTCGAGTCCTCACGCAAGCTCATAGACGCCAAGTTCAGGCGTGACCCGGAGAATCGCGCGCGCTTCATGGCGCTGCTGCGTCTCGATGACGGCGTGACACACATCTTTCGGCGCCTGAATGCAACCGGTGTCCTCGGACGCTACTTGCCGGTGTTTCGCCGAATCGTGGGCCAGATGCAGCACGACCTCTTCCACATCTACACCGTGGATCAGCACATCCTCACCGTGCTGCGCAATGTGCGCCGGTTCGCCATCCCGGAGCATGCGCACGAGTACCCATTCTGCAGCCAGTTGATGGCCTCGTTCGAGCGCCCCTGGCTGCTCTACATCGCCGCCCTCTTCCATGACATCGCCAAGGGACGCGGGGGCGATCACTCCGTGCTTGGCATGGCTGATGCGCGCCGATTCTGTCGAGATCACGGCCAGTCGCGCGAAGACACGCGACTGGTTGTGTTTCTTGTCGAACACCATCTGACGATGAGCAAGACTGCGCAGAAGATGGACATCACTGACCCCCAGGTGGTGGGTGAGTTCACGCGGCTCGTGAAGGACGAGCGCCGACTTACGGCGCTCTACCTACTCACTGTCGCTGACATTCGCGGCACCAGCCCGAAAGTTTGGAACAGCTGGAAAGGCAAGCTGCTGGAAGACCTCTATCGCGCGAGCCTGCGTCAGCTCGGTGGCAAGCGGATCGACACCCAGACCGAGCTGGCTGCGCGACGTGCCGAGGCACAACGGCTGCTGCGCTTGCACACCCTGCCCGAGGGCGCCGAGGACAGCCTGTGGAAGCGGCTCGATGTTGCCTTCTTCGCCCGCAACGAACCTGCGGACATCGCCTGGATGACGCGCATGTTGCTGGGCAAGGAAGACCACCCGGACGGCGTCGTGCGTGCTCGTATCGCACCGGGGGGTGTGGGCCTGCAGGTCATGATCTATGTGCCCGACCAGCCCGACCTGTTTGCACGTACCTGCGGCTTCTTCAACGAGACCGGTTTCAGCATTCTCGATGCCCGGGTGCACACAACCCGCTCCGGCCATGCATTGGACACCTTCGTCGTGCATGACGAGTCGCGCGCGGAGCACTACAGGGACATCATCTCCCTGCTTGAACACGAGCTTGCCGCACGGCTTGCACAGCGGCCCCCGCTTGCTCCGCCAGTTCTGGGTCGCCTGTCGAGAAAATCACGGGTGTTTCCGATCCCGCCCATCGTCGACCTGCGGCCAGATGAGAAGGGTTCCGTCGGCACCCTGTCCCTCACCGCGGCGGACCGCAACGGTCTGCTCTATACGGTCACCTACCTGCTGTCCCAGTACCGCGCCAACGTGCGCATGGCAAAGATCGCGACGCTGGGCGAGCGTGTCGAAGACACGTTCTTGATCGACGGACCGATCATGTCGGACCCAAAGCAGCAGATCCAGCTCGAGAAAGCCCTGCTCGAGGCACTCGCCTCCTGATCAGGGCTGCATCGTGCGTACGGCGAGCTTCAGATCGGCCCAGGCCTTCGCCTTCTCTTCGGGTTGGCGAAGCAGATAGGCCGGGTGGTAGGACACCACCGCAGGGATGCTGCGGCCGGCGACGTCCACGCGGTGAATGCGCCCTCGCAAAGACGCAATGCTGCCTTCCGTATGCAGCAGACTGGACGCTGCGAACTTGCCCAGCAACAGCAAAAACTCCGGCTGGGCCAACTCGATCTGTCGCATCAGATAAGGCGCGCATGCGGCGACCTCCGCCGGCTCCGGATTGCGGTTTCCAGGAGGGCGACACTTGAGCACGTTGGCAATCAGCACATTGCGCTCGCGGCTTGCGCCGACTGAACGCAGCATGTTGTCCAGCAGCTTGCCCGCCTGACCAACAAAGGGTTCGCCTTGCTGATCCTCTTCGGCACCAGGCGCCTCGCCAACCACCATCCAGCGCGCGCCCGGTCGACCTGCCGCAAACACGGTCTGCCGGCGCGACTTGCACAGGCCGCAGCGCGTGCATGCAGAGACCGCGGACTGGAGAGCGTCCCAATCGAGGCGCGCGAGGTCGATCGATTCAGTCCAAGCGCCGCGAGATATCTGCGCGTGCGCAGGCTGCTGCACCTCAGAAGCCGCTGCGGCAGCGATCTCGGCATTTTGTGCAGCCTCGGCGGCTTCACCCGCTGCCGACTCCACCCCCGCGCCGGCTCGCGTCGAACGCAGTTGCCATACCGGGATCTCGAGCGCCTGAAGAATCTGTGCCTGGCGTGAATTCATGCGCCCTGCTCCCGATCCAGCGATTTGCGCATGACCACCGCGTCTTCCCGTCCGCGCTCCGCCGGGTAGTAGTCGCGCCGAACACCAATCCGAACAAAACCCAAGTGCTCATAAACGCTCCGCGCATGCGCATTGCTGGGACGTACTTCCAGCAGCAGCGCGGTGCAGCCGGCATCGCGGGCGACGGACTCGGCATGACTCAAGAGTCGCTTTGAGAGCCCGCGCCCACGCTGACTCGCCTCCACGGTGATGTTCAGAATGTGCAAGTCATCGACGGCGTTCATGAGCACGACATAACCCGCAAGCAACTCATCAGATCTCAACAGGCTGCAGACGTACCCCGCCGCCATGGAGTCGATGAAGTTCTGGCGGCTCCAGGGAAAGGGGTAGGTGTGGTTCTCGATCCGAACCACATCGTCCAGTACGGCCAGTGACATCTGCACAAGTGAGAAGCGCTCGGCTGTGGCAGCAGCGGCACAGTCATCAGGCTGCATGCCCTAGCTCCTGACGCTGTGCAATGGTCAGCGCCACGTGGTTGCGCACGTAGCTCGGCGTGATTTCGTGAGCCCCTACGCCGCGTGCAAGCCGCTGCGGGTCGGCTGCCAGCGCGCGGAGCACCCCCTCCGCCGAGGGTTCGACATGCTCCCACCGCGAGATGTTCGGCAGGCTCAGGCGCGCTAGCTCAAGCAAGGGTCCAGTCAGATTCGAAAACACGCCGATCACATCTGCGGATTCATGGCTGCGCAAGCTCTGCGGCGGCCCGACGGCCGGCTCACTCAAGAGCTTGCCACGCGAATCGATCACCGCGTAATAGACCTCGGCCATGCGCGCATCGAGAACGCAGAGCACGTTGCCTTCGGCGCCTGTTCCCCATGCGGGCGACGCACCCGATTGCATGGCTGCAAAAGCGTTCACGGGCACGACCGGCAATGACCACGCCAGCGCGAGGCCCTGCACCGCAGCAATCGCCGTGCGCACCCCTGTGAAGGCACCTGGCCCGCTGTCGACAGCCAAGACAGACAAGTCCGCCGCCTTCAGGCCGCTGACAGCAAGTACCTCGGCAACCAGATCAAGCAAAACGGCCGAGTGCCTGCGCTTCTGATTGTCTGCGCGCGCAAACACCTGTCCGTTGGCCGAAATGGCGACGGAAAGCGTCTCCGTGCTGGAAGCGATGGCGAGCACATTCATGCCCGCAAGTGTAGTAAGCGCCTGCGGCTACGGCTGCGCGGCGGCTCGGATCAGCTGCCCGACTGGCTCGGGTGATCGGTGCCGTAGCGGCGCCGCATGTCACGGATCTGCTCTCGCAGCTGGGCTCGCTCTTCGGCGCTCAGCCGGCGCGGTCCGATCGCCGACCCCGTCGCGGCCGGGGCACGGGGCTCCGCAGCCGACGGAAGTGCAGGCGCGGGCTGATCCGGTTTCTTGGGAACGGCCTCCGGGCTATTTCCGCGAGCATTGGCGGGCTGCCCGGGCTTGATCGCCTGCGGTACGGGCCCCTGGGCCATGAGCTCCGGCGCGCGCTCGCGTGCGAACGCTGGCAGCTCGACGAGCGCCAGTGCCACTACACAGAGAATCACAGCCGGTTTCACAATTTCACCCTTGTCCAGACCTGCAAAGCCTCGCACCGCTTCTGCGGCGCGAATTACAGCGCATGCGTCAGACGCGAATTGCCCAATACCCGCTGAATCTGGGAGAGGGAATTCCCGCGGCCGAGCCCGATGGCTGCTGCACGCACTTCCATAACGCTCAGCGCAAAGCAGCATATGACCCTCGTCGCCCGCCTCTCTTGCGGGTTTTGTAACGCGCTGTTTCCCCTGTGGTGAACGCTCGTTCACTGCTGAACGCGGCGTTCGCTAGCATCCGGTTTTGGCCGGCAAGTGCGGCCGCAAGACAACAGAGGGAGATGCTCCGTGACCCGACCCAAGCGCATCCTGGTGGTGGACGACGACGTTCGGCTGCGCGAGCTGCTGCGCCGCTATCTGGGCGAACAGGGCTTCGATGTGATGGTCGCCGAGGACGGCAACCGCATGACGCGCCTGACGCAGCGCGAGCGCTTCGACCTCTACGTGCTTGACCTCATGATGCCCGGCGAGGACGGCCTCTCGATTCTGAAGCGCATCCGTTCGTCCGGCGACGAAACACCGGTGGTGATGCTCACTGCCAAGGGCGAGGACGTGGACCGCATCATCGGCCTCGAGCTGGGGGCGGACGACTATCTCGGCAAGCCCTTCAATCCGCGCGAACTCATGGCACGCATTGCGGCTGTGCTGCGCCGCGCGCCGGAGCCCGAGATTCCCGGTGCACCGTCGCAGGCCGAC
Organism: beta proteobacterium AAP99; assembly: GCA_001295775.1. Classification (GTDB taxonomy): domain Bacteria; phylum Pseudomonadota; class Gammaproteobacteria; order Burkholderiales; family Burkholderiaceae_C; genus Piscinibacterium. The sequence goes on along the minus strand of LJIA01000017.1, from coordinate 126,115 downwards.
GAGACGGTGGAGTTCGGCCCCTTCAAGCTGGATCTGGCACGCCGCACGCTCACCAAGGACGGCGAAACCATTGAGATCACCAGCGGCGAATTTGCCGTGCTCAAGGTGTTTGCGCGCCACCCCCGCGTGGCCCTCTCTCGCGAGAAGCTCATGGAAATGGCGCGCGGCCGTGAACTGCAGGCCTTTGACCGCAGCCTCGACGTGCAGATCTCCCGCCTGCGCAAGCTGATCGAGACCGACCCCTCGAAGCCCGCCTACATCCAGACCGTCTGGGGTGTGGGTTACGTCTTCATCCCGACGCCCTGAACCACACCGAGCCCCCGAGCCGACCAGAGAGCAGCCGCGCCTGATGCGACTGTCCTTTTTTGCCCGCACCCTGCTGCTGCTGCTGGCGCTGCTGGCGGCCAGCCTGCTGGTGGTCGGCCAGAGCTTCCGCACGCTGGATCTGGAACCGCGCGCCCGTCAGCTGGCGCAGCAGGTCGTGGCGATCGTCAACCTCACCCGCTTTGCGCTGGTCTACGCGGACCCGATCGGCCGTCAGGCCTTTCTGGCCGAGCTGCAGGAAAACGAGCGCGTGCAGGTCTATCTGGTGGAACCCACCGACAAGATCGAGCCGCCCAGCGGCGATCTGCTCTCCCAGCGCTTCATCGAATACGTCACTCGCTCGCTGGGCACGCAGACCACCTTCGCACGCACCGTCAATGGCCTGCCCGGCGTATGGATCAGCTTCACGATCGAAACCGACCAATATTGGCTGCGCCTGGAACGTGAGCGTCTGGAGCGCAACCCCGGTCTCGCCTGGATCTTCTGGGGTTTCGGTGCGCTGCTGCTGGCCATCGTCGGCGCCGTGCTGATTACCAGCTTTGTGACGCGACCGCTGCGCGAGCTGGCACGCGCCGCCGAACGGGTGGCGATCGGCAAGACGCCCCGGCCGCTGCCGGTCGATGGCCCCAACGAGATTGCGCTGGTTAACCGCAGCTTCAATGACATGGTCACGGCGCTGTCCAAGGTGGAGGAAGAGCGCAAGCTGATGCTGGCGGGGATCTCGCACGATCTGCGCACGCCGATCACGCGCATGCGACTCGAACTGGAACTCGCCGGGCTGGACGCCAACGCACGCTCCGGCTTTGAAACCGATCTGGCGCAGATGGACTCGATCGTCGGCCAGTTCATCGACATCGCTCGCCCCACCGTGAGCACCGAGCAGGACACCGTGCTCGCGCCGCTGGTGCTCAAGCTGGGCGACCGCTATGCCAATGATCCTCGCGGCAAGGTGGTGGCCCGCCCCACCCACGCCGATGCCGCCGTGCGCGGAGATCTCAATGCGATCGAACGCGCGCTCACCAATCTCATCGAGAACGCGCTGCGCTATGGCCGCCCCAAGGAGGGCACGGCCAGTGTGGAGATTCTTTTGAGCCTGGAGCCGGACAAGCCCGGCAAGACGCTCAAGCCCGGGCAGAAGCGCTGGGTGCGTCTTGCAGTTCGCGACCACGGCCCCGGCGTGGACCCGGAAGACCTCGACCGCCTGACCCGCCCCTTCGAGCGCGGCGATGCCGCCCGCACCAACGCCAGCGGCGCGGGCCTTGGCCTTGCGATCGTGGACCGTATTGCACAGCAGCAAGGGGGGCGGCTGCTGTTACAAAGCCGCAAGGGTGAAGGCTTTACAGCCACCCTGCTGCTGCCGGCTGCCTGATTTTTGAGCAGCTATTGTTGCAGTAGCAAAATCCAATGATTAAGCAGTTTTCCATAGCGTAAGATTCGCTATGTGGTGTGTTTGCACCGCTGCAGGAGCACCAAAAGCCGCGTCGAAAAACGCGGCTTTTGCTTGAAGTCGACGGCCCGGCCCCGATTTTCGGAGCGTGGAGCGGGCTGCAGCGAGCGGTGGCACCGAAGCATTTCCCCTCCTTCAAATCAACACTTTCGGAGCAATTCCATGAAGACGATTGGCGACAAGGTCGAAGCATTCAGCGTCGTGGGCGTGAAGCCCGGTTTCAACAACCACGAAGAGAACGGTCAGAGCGCGTTCGAAGAGATCACCGAGAAGTCCTTCTCGGGCAAGTGGAAGATCATCTACTTCTACCCGAAGGACTTCACCTTCGTGTGCCCGACCGAGATCGTCGGCTTCGCCAAGCTGCAGAAGGACTTTGCCGACCGCGACGCCGTGCTGCTGGCCGGCTCGACCGACAACGAGTTCTGCAAGCTCGGCTGGCGCCGTGAGCACAAGGACCTCTCCAAGCTGAACCACTACATGTTTGCCGACGTGACCGGCAGCCTCGTGGACCAGCTCGGCGTGCGTGACAAGGCCGCCGGCGTGGCCCTGCGCGCCACCTTCATCGTCGACCCCAACAACACCATCCAGCACGTCAGCGTGAACAACCTGAACGTGGGCCGCAGCCCCGAGGAAGTCCTGCGCATCCTCGATGGCCTGCAGACCGACGAACTCTGCCCCTGCAACCGCTCGGCCGGCGGCGCCACCCTGTAACTCAGGACGGCTCGTGTCAAACATGCCCGGCGGCGCGAGCTTCCGGGCATTTTTCAGACCCAATCAATAGGAAATCACAATGGAATTCCTCCAGTCGATCAAGGATCAGATTCCTGACTTTGCCAAGGACATCCGCCTGAACCTGGATTCCGTGGTCGGCCGCTCCAGCCTGGCTGCCGAAGACGCCACCGCCGTGGCCCTGGCCGCCGCGTTTGCTGCCAAGAGCAAGCTCCTGATTGACGCCTTTGCCGCCGCCACCCCGGAGGCCGAGCGCAACGCCGCCCTGACGGCCGCCTCGCTCATGGGCATGAACAACGTCTGGTATCCCTACGTCGAAGTGGCCGACGACGCCGACCTGAAGACCCAGCGGGCCGAGCTGCGCATGACCGCCTACGCCAGCCACGGCGGCGTGAGCAAGGCCAAGTTCGAGAGCTACGCACTGTCTGCCAGCATCGTCGGCAAGTGCCACTTCTGCGTGAAGAGCCACTACGACCTGCTCAAGACCGAAGGCCTCACCGCCCAGCAACTGCGCGACATCGGCCGCATCGCCGCCGTGGTGAACGCCGCTGCGCAGGTGCTGAACGCTCGCTGATTGCGTGCTGCCTGCGGCGCTTCTTCGAGCCGGATGCTCTGAAGAAGCGCATGAATACTGGATTTGATTGTTTTCGGCCGTTGAATTTTTGAATGAGGAAATAGCCACTTTCCGCATCCAGCATGCGGAAAGTGGCATGTCGACACATTCATGAAGCAACACTATCGGTCATCCAAAAAGCATACGTAGCGCCTGTATCTCCTCCTCAAGCGCCCGCCCAAACGCCCCAGTCTCGTACCGGGGCGTTTGCCTTTAGCTTGCCGCCCTTGGCCGTGCGGGCGTTTGCCTTCCCGCAGGCTGCCCCGATCTTGTGTGGCGCACAGGCCGTATGCCAGACCGCTGCTGCGTCATTGCACCCCCGTGATGCGCCTCGGGTAAAACGGCCCAAGCCGCCTCAACCACGAACTGCCGCGACATGCGCCCCCGCGCGCCCCGCGACCCCTCCGGAGCCTTCCAATGAGCAACGAGACCTCGCCCACCGTCCAGGTTCTGCGCGACCGCACCGGCGGCATGCGCCACATCGTCCATGTGCGCGACCACATCCTGCCCACCGACATTGCCGTGGCCGACGGCGGCGGCGACACCGGCCCGGACCCGCACGACCTCTACGACAGCGCCCTGGGCGCCTGCAAGGCACTCACCGTGCTCTGGTACGCGAAGAAGAAGGGCATCCCGGTCGATGACATCCAGGTGCGCGTGACCCGCGACGGCAGCGCCGAGCGCGAAGGCACCTACCGCCTCGCGGCCGAGCTGTTTGTCACCGGCGATCTGACTGACGCCCAGCGCCGCGAGCTGCTCTCCGTGGCTGACAAGTGCCCCGTGCACAAGCTCATGACCAAGGTCACCACCGAGATCACGACCACCCTGGCCGACACCGCACCCACTGCCTGAGCGATGCATACTGCCGCCGACACGCCCGCGCAGACCCCGGTGATCGCGCTGTTTGCCGCCAGCGCCCGGCGCGACGCGCTCTCCAAACGTCTGGCCTTGGCCTGCGTGGCGCCGCTGCAGGCCGCCGGCGCGCAGGTCATGCATCTAGACCTGAATGATCACCCCCTGCCCCTGTACCACGGTGACGAAGAAGCCGCCGCACTTGCCCAGGGCAGCCTGCCCGCGCCGGTGGTGGCGCTGCAGCAGCTGTTTGCGCAGGCGCACGGCTTCCTGATCGTCACGCCGGAATACAACGGCTCCATCCCGCCGCTGCTCAAGAACACGCTGGACTGGTGTTCCCGCGCCAACCCGGCGGACCCCGCGCGCAGCGGCGTGGCGCTGTACGCCAACAAGCCGGCGGCGCTCATGGCGACCTCGCCGGGGCCGTTGGGCGGCATGCGCGCCCTCTTCCACGCCCGTGACGTGCTCGGCTACCTCAACATGCTTGTGCTGCCGCAACAGCTGGCCGTGGGGCGCGCGAATGAAGCCTTTGCTGAAGGCAAATTGATCGACGAGCGCCAGCAGAAGACGGTCACAGCCATCTGCCAGGCCCTCGTCAGCACAACCCGCCAACTCGGGAGCACACCATGAGCGCGCCATCCAGCATCGAACTCGCTCTCAAGGGGCACAGCAAAGACCTCGGCGGCGGCTTCCTCGTGCGCCGCCTGCTGCCCGCAGCCCAGCGCCAGAGCGTCGGCCCCTTCCTGTTCTTCGACCACTTCGGCCCCGTCGAGCAGCACCCGGCCGACAACCATGACGTGAGGCCCCACCCGCACATCGGCCTGGCCACCGTCACCTACCTGTTTGAAGGCGCGATGATGCACCGCGATAGCGTGGGCAGCGTGCAGCGCATCGAGCCGGGCGCCATCAACTGGATGACGGCCGGCCGTGGCGTGGTGCATTCAGAACGCACGCCGGACGATCTGCGGCAGATCACCCGGCGCAGCCATGGCATCCAGCTCTGGGCCGCGCTGCCCGTGGCGCACGAGGAAACGGAGCCGAGCTTCGAACACACCCCGGCCCACGCCATCCCTGGCGTGGTGTTCGATGACGCGCAGATCCGGGTGCTGATCGGCACGGGTTTTGGCTGCACCTCGCCCGTTAACATCTTTGCGCCCACCCTGTATCTGGACATCCGCTTCCCGGCAGCCGGCAGCCTCACGCTCGCACCCAGTGCCAATTCCGCCAACACGGAACGTGCCATCTACTGTGTGGACGCCGACCTGCTGATCGACGGCGAGCCCCTGCCCGCCTGCACCCTGGGCGTACTCGCTGCGGGGGCCACCGTGCGCGTGAGTGCTGCCGGCCCGGCGCAATGCGTGCTGATCGGCGGCGCACCAATCGATGGCCACCGCCACATGTGGTGGAACTTCGTCTCGAGCCGCAAGGAGCGCATCCTGCAGGCCGCAGACGACTGGGCCGCCCAGCGCATGGGGCAGGTCGCTGGCGAAACGGAGTTCATTCCCCTGCCGGATAAGCGACCCACACATTGAACCGATTGCCCAAAGCAAACAGCCCGGCAAGCCGGGCTGTTTTGCGTCAAGCGAACCGCGGGCTCAGGTGCTCTTGGGCGCCGGGCGGGTCTGCTTGGTGGGCGGGAAGTCCGGGTTGAAATCGAGACGGACGTTCTTCACGCCGTTGTCACGCAGCTGCTGCGCGACGGCCAAGGCAACGCGCTTGGACTTTTCCACGCCATTCTTGCCGCGAGCCGGAACCGTCAGCACGTCGATGATGAGGTTGGGATCTTTCGCTTGCTGCGCGATGTAGACCTCGGAGATCTGCTTGAACAGCTTGGTGTTTCGAACGCTTGCCAAACTCGTTTCGTTCACCTGGCTATACAGATTCTGGAGACCGTATTCCTCCTTGGTCGGGCGCTCCATTTGCTTGGGCGGCGTGAAAGTACGCCCGGGTGCGCTTGCAAGCATGGGTCGAGCGCCGTTGAGTCCCACCTCGACACCGCCGGTATCGCTTGCGATCATTGCCGCGCCGTTGCTCGTGCTTCCGACCACGTTGGCATAGGCCCAACTCTGCGCGGCTGCGCTGCCCATCGCGACGGCGCTGAGCAGGAACGCGCCAAGCAATTGCCCCCCAATGCGCGCCATCCACTGACTAAGTGTGTTCTGCATGCGATTCCTCCTTGGTGAATGATCCGCTCTGTCGGATCGGTCTGCCGCGCCAGGTTGCAGGGATTGGCGCAGGTGATTCGGTTTCCTGGTACCTCCGACGGCCTAGGCGACAAGCCTCGCCTTGAGCGCGTCCATGGCGGCGGACGGCTTGATGCCCAGCCGAATGCTCAGCGCGTCACGGCAGCGTCGATAGGTATGCATGGCTTCAGCCTGGCGGCCAAGCTGCATGTAACACTGCATGAGCGTCAGATACCCCTGTTCTGCAAGAGGCTCGCGCTCGATAGCGATTTCCAGCAATGCGGCAGCATGCTCTGCGGAACTTGCCCCGCTGAGCACTGTGTCAGGACTACGCAACAGCACGCCAGCCACGGCAAGGCTCGCGCGCAGATATCCATTGCGCAGGCTTTGTCGCGCCGCCAGCAGCCACGGCGTGTCGGGCTCGCCCGGCAGTAGCTCCCCGCGGTAGACGCCTGCCATCCGCCGGGCGAGGTCCACCAGACGCGCTGCGCTGGCACCCGTCTGCCCAAACCGGTTGGCCGTGGCTTCGGCCTGATTGCAAAGGCGCTGCAGCAATGCGGCGTCCGATCCGCAGTACTGCGAATCAAAACGCACACGCCCATCGGCCATCAGCAACATGCCCTCCCCTGCGCTGGCCAGCAGCTTGCGGGCGCGGGTCAGCGTGACTTCAAGATTCTTGCGGGCTGCCGCAAGGTTTTCGGCGTCCGGCCATAGCGCGTCGGCGGCCGTGTCGGCCGTCAGGCCGTTGTCGCCACTGACCGCCAGCAGCTTGAGCAGCTCCTGCGGCTTGCTGGCTGCCTTGCCGCTGTTGGCGAGAATTTCGCCGTCGCAATGCAGCTCGTAGCCGCCAAGCAGCCGCTGCCACACTCGCCAGGGCCACTGGGGTGGCGCGTCCGTCGGCGCCAGGAGCTGGCGCGTCAGAACCACGCTTTGCACGAAGCTGGACTGGATGTCGTGCTCCAGCGCGCGGGCGCAGACCCAGGCCGTGTGGCGCGGCAGAGAACGCAGCAGCGAGCGCAGGTTCATCTGCTGAGCGATCGCCATCGCCTCCCGCAAGGCGTCGACATAGCCCATGTCGCCCTCGCGCTCCATTTCCATGGCCATGGCGATCTGTGCGAGGCACTCGCCATAGCGAGTGGCAAAGCCGCTGCCAGGCTTAGAGACCGTGGCACGCGCATCTGTGTATCTGCCCAAGGCAATGTACGCATGAGCGAACTCCGCCTGCAGCAGCAACCAGCGCCCCGCCGGAATGCCCGCCCATTGCATGGCTGCAGCTCCCGCTTGAAGATGCTGCAAGGCCTCCTGCGGTTGATCGTTACGCAGGGCGATGCGGGCTGCGAGGTGATAGGCATTGACCTGCGCAAGCGCGCTGCGGGTTCCGAGATCCTTTTGCACCTCGCGCAGCAGCTTGGTGGCCGAGGCCATCTGGTTGTGTTCGATGTCCAGACGGGCCATGGCGACCTTGGCCATGACGACCAGCGAACCAAACCGTGCCGCCTCGGCCAATTCTGCAGCCGTCTGCCACAGCCGGCGCGCGCCCTCTGCATCCTGCACGAAGTAGCGGCTGTAGCCAGCGGTGTAGTTCCACTTCGACTGCTCCGCCGGGTGGCACTGCGCATACTGGCGCGAGGAACCCACCAGCGTGGACAGATGATCGACCGCGCCCAGCACCTGCTGCAGGTTCATGTGGCCCAGCGTGACGCGGGCGGCGCGGATCCAGTCTTCTGCATCCACCGTGCCGGCGCGCTTGAGCGCGTCCACCATCTGGTCCAGCTGTGCGGCGTCGGTCTTGCCAGTGACGAAGCGGAAAGCGAGTTCTGCGGCACACCGCCAGAAGTGGATCACCGGGGAGCCGGTTTCGCCCACGCTGCGCTCCAGCCAGTCGCGCCTCTCCACCCAGCGCTCATACCCCGTCGGATCGGCAAACTCCTCGCAGCGACTGAGCAGGGCCAGGCCGCAGATCGCCCAGGCGGCCTCGGGTTGGGCGGTGCGCGGTGCGCCGCCGTCAGCAGCCTGCGCTGCACTGGCCCATGCGGCTTCGGCGATGGCTTCACCAGCTGGGTCTTCGGTTCGGATCGCCTCGCGCAGAGCTGCCAGCCGGGCACCGAGCTGCTGCCCGTCTGCGTCCGGCTTTGCGTCTGCTGGCGAGACCCCACCCAACACGATTCTTCCCCCGTAGAAATCCCTGGCGCAGACGACCGGATCATCGCCGTTCGCGCACTGACGAAGTTCGCGAGTCTATAGGCCGCGGGCGCAATTGACTGCGGCGCCGCACCCACAGTGCAACGCGACTGTCATGGTCTGCCGCCTGAACGGCCTTGCGCGAACGCGCTTGATACCTAGCTCAGCGCCTCCATCCGGCTCTCGATCCACGCGCAGAAGTTGGCGCCTTCGGGCGTGAAGCGCGCGTGCTTGCGCAGCACGGCGGTGGCCTGGCGCACGCCGCGGCGCAGGTCGGCCACGCGGCGCTGGGCCCACAGGCGGGACAGCAGCGGCACGGCGCCGGCCTCCACCGCGCGGTGCAGACCTTCGGCGGCCATGGCGCTGACATACGTGCCTTCAAACACGCCAGCGACTGGCCGGGCGTCGGTACGCCAGCTCACCTGGAAGCGCTCGGCGGTCTGTGCGGCGGCCAGCATGGGGCAGAACTCCTCCACGTAGCGCAGCTTGACGTGGGCTGCCTCGTGCAACAGGCCTTCGAGCGCCTGCAGCGGCCGGCCGGGGTGAACCCACACGGCGCCCTGCATGGACGACAGCGTGAAGCCGTTCATCTGCCAGCCGCGCGGCGGCATGCGCGGCACCACCACGGAGAGGATGGCGCGCCATTCCTGCACCATCTCGGGCCAGGCGTCCGACATCCATTGCGCGGCCTCGATCAGCGCCTCGCGCTGGCCGGCGGGGTAGGCCTGGTCGCGCGGGTCCACCCAGTCGTGCAGGATGGCGTCTTCGCGCTCGGCAGTGCGGGTCTCGTCCAGACAGACGCGCAGGCTGGGCAGGTCATTGCGGATGACGATGCTGCCGAAGTTGGACACGTCGCGCAGCAGCGGCACGCCGCTTTGCACCCGCAGGCCCACGGCGGCGCCCTGGGCACTGCCGCGGGTGTCCGGCGCGACGACGATGCGCTCGTCGCGCATGTCCTTCACGCGCCAGTCCAGCGATTCGGCGTCTGGCGGCAGCTGCAGGCTGCTGGCACAGTCCCAGGTTTCGATCATCCGGCCGCGGGCGCGCAGGCTCAGGCCGTCCGAGCCGCCGAACCCCAGGCAATAGTTGGGCGCGTAACCCAGCAGCATGGAGACGCGGGCGGCGTCTGCACCGTCGATCAGCGCCCGGCCCAGCGAATGGACCCAGCGCCGGAACAGCGGTGAGGCGCCGCGGCGCACCCGCTCACCCATGGAGAGCGCAGACAGGCGCTGCATGCACTCCTGCCAGGGCGCGAGGTAGCGGTCGTAGCTGCCGTCCATGCCCAGCACTTCGCCAATGGCATGCAGATCATCCAGACGGGCCAGCGCGGAGGACTTGACCAGCTCCGCGGTGCAATCGGATTCAGGTTGAAGCAGGCTGCTCATGAGCACGGCGTCTGCGCAGGCGCGGTTGGCCGGCAAGCTGGCCGGGGAGTCGTCATCGGTATCGAGTGCGGCTTCTGCGCTGGGCGGGGACGCCGCCCACTGCGCGTTGGCCACCGCCAGGGGCAGCGTGGCCGGCAGACTGCGGCGCTGGGCCGGCGCGGGCGCCAGGGCGCGGAAACTCAGGTCTGTGGCCGGGCGGCGCGCAGCGGCTGAAGCGGCTGCCGGGCCGGCGCGACGGCCGGCCATGCCAGACAAAGGGCCGAACACGCGCGTCACCATATGCAGCTCACGGCCAGAGAGGCTTCCGTGGGCCGCATGCCGGGGCGGGAGACGAGCGCAGCCAGTGCCTGCAGGCGCTCGGCATGGCGCTGGGCCAGCCGGCTGCCATCGCCGCCCGCGCCGCCATCCGGGCCGCTTGCGGTGTGCAGCAGGCGCACATAGGCGGGCGGCGCCTGGATCAGCTCGCATTGGGAGCTGAGCGAAGCGTCGCGCATCAGCGCACTGATGCTGCCCTGCCCGGCGGGTACGACGGAGCCCTGCGCTGCGTCCTGCAGCCGGGCACGGTCCTGAGTGTCTTGCATGCTGCCCTCCAGCGAGATGCACGTGGGAAATACGTGCTCTGAATAAGGCGGTGCAAGACGGCAGCCTCCTCCCTGACAGCGGTGGGGGATCAGTCACCACTGCAAGCTCTCTGCCGCCTTGCACCTTGGGAAGCATGATGAAAGGCAGGACCCTACAGATGACCTACAAATCTGAAATTTGGTGAATTGCGCCTGACCGCACAGGGGCCGCCGGGGGGCTGAAGCGCTGCTCATCTAGTTGGATGCACCAGCTCAGACGCGTGAAAGCCTGTGCCGAAAGCAAGCGGCTATACATGACAAATCACATGAAATATAAACGCTAATTCATTGATTTATCAAGATAATCCAAGAATCCACTGAATCACTTTCTTGGCCAGAAACCCCACAATGCCCAGCCCCAAGCCCAGAAACAGTACAAAGGTGCCGAATTTGCCGGCTTTGGAATCCTTGGCCAGCTTGAAGATGATGAACACCATGTAGGCGATGAATCCGCCCAGGCCCCAGGTGAGGCCGATCTGCGCAATTTGCTCTTCTGTCATCGCCCGGCCTTCAGCGGAACGAGCGCGAGCCGGAAGACACGCCCAGGCGCGGCGGCAGCCCATCGGCATCCACCAGATCCCGATAGGCATGCCAGCTGGCGTGGCCCAGCATGGGCACGATCACCACCAGGCCGATCAGCAGCGTGCCGAAGCCCAGCAGCGTGAGCCCCGCAAGCAGCAGCGCCCAGACGGCAGAGATCACCGGGTTGGTGGCGACCGCCCGCCAGCTGGTGAGCACGGCGGCGTAAACCGTGATGCGCCGGTCCAGCAGCAGCGGGATGGATACCAGGCTGCTGGCAAAGATCGGTGCCGCCAGGAACGCACCCAGCGCCACCCAGACCTCGAACAACCAGCCGTCCGGCGCGGCCACCACGTGATTGATGAAGTCTGCCGGCGTGCGGATGGGTTGCGGGCTGAACAGGGTGATCAGCGATGCCGAGGTCAGCACCCAGCCGGTGCCGGCCAGCGCCAGCAGCAGCCCAAAGGCCACCAGGCTGCGCTGCCCGCCGCGCCAGACGGCCCAGACATCCGCCAGGCCCACGTCCGTGTGCCGGCCCTGGGTCTGCTCCAGCTTGCGGCTGATGGCGTATAGGCCGGTCGCCACGATCGGCGCCACCAGCAGAAAGCCCGAAAACGCCCCGGCCAGCAGCCAGAAACGGTTGTGCGCGAAGGCCAGCAGCACGCCGGCGAACGCCGTGACCGCCAAGCCGTGCAGGATGCCCGGCAAGGGGCAGACGACCAGATCGCGCAGGCCCAGGGCCAGCCACTTGATCGGGCGCCGCGCGGGCACGTCCCGCACGGGGGCCGGCTGCCGGGCGTGGTGGGCATGGTGTGCGCTATCGGGCATGCGTCGGGCGCTTTGCTGGTGGGTAGTTCAAGGACGGGGTCAAAGAAGGGGCGCGAATGAGGCGCTCGCTGATGTGCCGGACCGCGCTTCGCACGAGCGACAGAGCAGCCGCACGCGCTCCACAGCCGCCCCGCCCTGCGCCACGCGGCGTGATGCACAAGACCGCCGCAGCTTAGCCAAGCCGACTGACACCGGACTTGCGCCTCGTCAGATCGCTTGCGATGGGACGCACGGCTGGAAGCGCGGACATCGCCCGCACCGGCGCGCAGTCGCGGCGCTCTGGCTCAGCAATACGCCGAAACAAGGCTTGCGCAGGGCTTTCGCTGCGCTCGGGCCGGGTCAACAGCGCCCTGCCCGAGCCGTTAGGCAATTGCGAGCCCCAATCCCGAACACCGGGCTCCCACGCCAAACCCGATGCACGGCCCACCTCAACTCCGAAAAAGGCACCCTCCATGTCCCGCACACGATCCGCCGCCCTGCCCTGGTCCGCCCACCCCGTGCTGATGCGCCGCCTGCTGCTCGGCGCAATGCTGGGCACCACCCTGGTCATCACCCTGAGCGGCTGCGTGGCGCCCGTGCGCGAGCGCGTGGTGGTGCGCGAGCAGGTGGTGGCCGCCGCGCCCGTGGTGCGCACCATGCCGGCGCCGATTCGCGAAGACCGAGGCGCGCCGCCGGCGGCCGGCTACGGCTGGGTGCCCGGCCATTGGAAGTGGGAGGGCAATGGCTGGGCCTGGGTCAGCGGCCGCTGGGTCGCGCAGGCGGTTCCGCCCATGCCGGCGGTCTTCGTGGAGGAAATCACGGTGGCACCTTCGCCGCGCCACTACTGGGTGCCCGGCCACTGGGTCTGGCAGATCAACGCCAGCAACGCCGGCGCCTGGGGCTGGGTCCGCGGCAGTTGGCGGATCGGCTGATTTTCAATTGAACGTTGAATGGACGGGGCTTTCGGCCCATCCATTCAACGAGCGATTGAAAACCTCTGAAAATGGCTTTCCGCTTGTCTGGTGCGCTTCTTCAGGCTGTTTGGCATGGTTTTTTGGCTCATTGTTCAGATGTGCATCTCACGCCAAAGCCAATGCTTGCCGAATCTTCAACATCCGCTTGAAAAACAGGCCGTTCAATAGCCCATTAGCAACGTTTGCTTGAAGGTTCGAATGAGCTGCTTTCCGCTTGCCTGGTGCGGAAAGTGGCCGATTTCGAGCATCACATTTGAGCGCTGCATCTCACGCTGAAGCGGTCTGTACAGCTTAAGCACCACTCAGAAGCGCGCTCGCCTGCGCGGCAATGCCTTCCTCGCGCCCCAGGTAGCCCAGCTTCTCGCTGGTCTTGGCCTTGACGTTGATCTGGCTGGCGTCCACGCCGAGGGTCTGTGCGATCACGGCCACCATGCCCGGAATGTGCGGCGCCAGCTTGGGCTGCTGGGCGATGACGGTGGCGTCCAGGTTCACCAACTGCCAGCCGGCGGCCTGGACGCGCCGGTAGGCCTCGGCAAGCAGCGCGTTGCTGTCGGCACCCTTGAACTGCGGGTCCGTATCGGGAAAGTGGCGGCCGATGTCACCCAGGCCGGCGCCGCCCAGCAGCGCGTCGGTGATGGCATGCAGCAGCACGTCGGCGTCGCTGTGGCCCAGGAGGCCGGTGGCGTGCGGGATCTCCACGCCGCCGATGATCAGCTTGCGGCCGGCCACCAGGGCGTGCACGTCCCAGCCTTCGCCGATCCTGAATGAAGGCAGTGCGCGCGGCAGGCTTGCGTTCGACATCAATTGCTCCATGGCGCGCAGATCGTCCTGCACGGTGATCTTGAAATTGCCGCGCGTGCCCGGCACCAGCACCGGCACGTGGCCGGCGGCCTCCATGGCCTGGGCTTCGTCGGTGGGCTCGATGCCGGCCTCGAAGGCGGCGTCGAGCGCGGCGGCGAGCAGGCCGATCCGGAACATCTGCGGCGTCTGCGCGGCCCACATGGCCTCGCGCGGGATGGTCGCCTCCACCTCCTCGCTAGCCATGTCGGGGGCAAAGCGGCTGCGCTTCAGGGTATCGGCCAGCGGCAGCGCCATGAGCCCGCCCACGGGATGGGTCTGCAGCCGGTCGATCATGTTCATCAGCGCATCGGCCGACAGCCCCGGCCGCGCAGCGTCGTGCACCAGCACCCAGTCACTTTCCAGCGCGCCGGCCATCAGCAGCGCGTCCAGCCCCTGACGCACCGTGCGCGCCCGGGTGGCGCCGCCGGCGGGCACCCAGGTCAGGCGGCGGCCATGCTCGCCGCGCAGCGGTGCAAGAGCGGCGGCCACATGCGTATCCCCCGGCGCCGCGGCCACCAACACGCTCATGATGCGCGGGTCCGCCAGCAGCGCGCGCGCCGTACGCGCCAACACCGTCTCACCGTCCAGCGCGGCGTACTGCTTGGGCCGCTCGCTGCCGAAGCGGCTGCCGGTGCCACCGGCGGGAATCAGGCCGAACAGCGCGCTCATGCCCCGCACCTCGAAACGTAGATCGAGCATTCATGCGGGTTTTCAGGCCAAAGTGGCTGGAAAGGCGCACGGGACAAGCGGGAAACGATTTCAGGACGCATGTTTAACTAGGGTATCGCTCGGAAAAGGGGGGCGCCGCTCTACTGGTCGTGAACGACCAAGCGAAAGAGGTCGTTCAGCGCATCCATCTTGCTCACTTGCACGCCTACGGGCTGAACATTCTCAAGCCGCTCCAGCTCCGCCTCGATGAATGCATGAATGCTGCGCACCTGAGGGGCTAGCCCCATTTCAGGCGCACTCTTCTTCTTGGCGAGCAATTCGTTCACGTCCGCCAGCAGGTCCGATTGGTCAGCGATCAGGTGAAGCAGCTTGGCAAATTCAATCGGCGCAGGCCTACCGTAGCGCTCTAGCCATCGGACAGAAAGCAGCGGGCGCAGCACGTAGAAGTATTTCTTGAGTGGAACCAAGTCCTCCCGCAGATAGCCTCGATAGTTGGTCTTGGCCATGCTTCGATAGTGATGCACGCCGCTGACGCACGAGTAGAGGTTTGGCAGCAGGGCTCGCGCAGAAGATGCAAACGAACCGCGTTCCAAGTAGACGATCGGTGACTGAATCCACTCTACAAACGCAGGGTTCGAGCGATGAAGCAGCTGCAGCGCCTTGCGGACATCCCATCCGTTGAGATCGATGTCATCGACGATTGGGTACTCAATGACGTCGCGCTTGTCCTCAAGATTCACTGCCATGTACCACTCTGGCTCATGCGCGTAGATGAATCGTGCGTCGTAGTCACTGTTGGGAGACTCGAACCCCCAAGCGCGGCTGCCAGATTCAACAGCCAAGAGCACGCGAACCTTGTGCTCAGTTTCTGCCTGACGGATGCGTCTCAGAATTTCGGTACGTACGTCTTCAGGGATCATGGGGCGCTGCGGATTGCCGCGGTCGAACGCAGCTGCGCTCGCCTAACATTCTGGCCAGCATAAACCGCATCGCAGCGGGCCGATTTCAGGCCCGCGCGAGCGTTTTCATTTTGTATGGCTGAACACCTCTCTTCCTACGCACCCCTTTCCGCCCAGCTCGCGCGCATGGGCGCGGGCGACAGCTTTGCGGCCCACCCCGGCCCCGGCAGCGCGGATGCCTGGTGCCTGGCGCGCCTGCTGCCGGACCTGCTCGCACGCAGACAGCGGCTGACCATCGTCACCGCAAATGCGCAGGACGCGCAGCGCCTGCATGACGAGCTGAGTTATCTCGCCACTGAGCTGTCCGCCGAGCCGGGCGCCGAACCCGCCAAAAAGCCCAACATCCGCCTGCTGCCCGACTGGGAAACCCTGCCCTATGACAGCTTTTCGCCGCACCAGGACCTGATCTCCGAGCGCCTGGCCACCCTGCACGAGACCGTGAGCGGCAATGTGGATGTGCTGATCACGGCCGCCTCCACCGCCCTGCATCGCCTCTGCCCGCCCGGCTTCATCGAGGGCTACACCTTCTTCTTCAAGCAGGGCGGCAAGCTCAATGAGCAGCAGCTGCGCGATCAGCTCGTGCGCGCCGGCTACAACCATGTGGGTCAGGTGCTCTCGCCGGGCGAATACAGCGTGCGCGGCGGGCTGATCGACCTCTTTCCCATGGGCAGCGCCCTGCCCTACCGGCTGGATCTGTTCGACGACAGCATCGAGTCCATCCGCACCTTCGACCCCGACACCCAGCGCAGCCTCTACCCGGTGAAGGATGTGCGTTTGCTGCCGGGCCGCGAGTTCCCCATGGACGAGGCCAGTCGCGCGGCGTTTCGCAAGCGCTTCCGCGAGGTGTTCGAGGGCGATCCGACCAAGGCCGTGATCTACAAGGACATGGGCAACGGCATTGCCAGCGCCGGCATCGAATACTGGCTGCCGCTGTTCTTCGAGCAGGCCGTCACCCTCTTCGACTACCTGCCCGCCGGCAGCCTGCTGGCCACGTTGGGTGATGTGAACGACGCGATCAAGCGCTTTCACACCGATACGCAGGAGCGCTACAAGCTCATGCGCGCTGACCGCGAGCGGCCACTGCTGCCGCCCGACCAGCTCTTTCTCACGGCGGAAAGTTTCTTCGCCAACGCGCGCGGCTTTGCCCGTCTGGCGCTGGATGCCGCAAGCAACCACGCACCGCTGGCCACGCCGCTGCCGAACCTGGCCATCGACCGCAAGCGCGAAGTCCCGCTCGCTGCGTTCCTGGACTGGCAGCACAAGACGCCGTATCGCGTGCTGATCGTGGCCGAGAGCGCCGGCCGGCGCGAGACCATGGCCACGCTGCTGCGGGACAACGAGCTGCCAGTCAGCGAGGTGGAAAGCTTCGCGCAGTTCACGCCGGACCTGCGCGTCGCCATCATCGTCGCGCCGCTGGCGAGCGGCTTTGTGCTGCCCGGCGAAGGCATTGCGGTCGTCACGGAAGCGGAACTCTATGCCGCCTCCGGCCGCACCGGCCGCAAGAAGCAGGAGGCCACCACCAACATCGACATGATGATCCGCGATCTGGCGGAACTGAAGGTCGGCGACCCCGTGGTGCATGCGCAGCACGGCATTGGCCGCTATCACGGGCTGGAGTCCATGGATCTGGGCGAAGGCGTGATGGAGTTCCTGCATCTCGAATATGCCGGCGGCACCAAGCTCTATGTGCCGGTGAGCCAGCTGCACCTGATCGGCCGCTATTCCGGCATGAACCCGGAGGACGCCCCCCTGCACCAGCTGGGCAGCGGCCAGTGGGAAAAGGCGCGCAAGAAGGCCGCCGCGCAGGCACGCGACACCGCCGCCGAGCTGCTGGACCTCTATGCCAAGCGCGCCCTGCGCCAGGGCCACGCATTCAACTTCGACCCCGCGGACTACGTGCGCTTT
Organism: beta proteobacterium AAP99; assembly: GCA_001295775.1. Lineage (GTDB taxonomy): Bacteria > Pseudomonadota > Gammaproteobacteria > Burkholderiales > Burkholderiaceae_C > Piscinibacterium. The sequence goes on along the minus strand of LJIA01000017.1, from coordinate 109,108 downwards.
GCCGAGGGCTTCGGCTTCGAGGAAACGGCGGACCAATCCGCCGCCATTGCCGCCGTGATGGGCGACATGACACGCGGCAAACCCATGGACCGGCTGGTCTGTGGCGACGTGGGCTTCGGCAAGACCGAAGTCGCCCTGCGCGCCGCCTTCATGTGCGTGGCTGGCGGCAAGCAGGTGGCCGTGCTGGCACCCACCACGCTTCTGGCCGAGCAGCACTTCCAGACCTTCTCGGACCGCTTTGCGGACTGGCCGGTAAACATCGTGGAGCTGTCGCGCTTCAAGACCGCCAAGGAGGTCAAGGAGGCGGTGGAGCGGATCAATGCCGGGCAAGTGGACATCGTCATCGGCACGCACAAGCTGTTGTCGTCGAGCGTGAAGTACCCGCGGCTGGGCCTGGTGATCATCGATGAGGAGCACCGCTTCGGCGTGCGCCACAAGGAGGCGCTCAAGAGCCTGCGCGCCGAGGTGGATGTGCTCACGCTCACGGCCACGCCGATTCCGCGCACCCTGGGCATGGCCATGGAAGGCATGCGGGATCTGAGCGTGATTGCCACCGCGCCGCAGCGCCGCCTGGCGATCAAGACCTTTGTGCGCCGCGAGGGCGACGGCATCATCCGCGAGGCGGTGCTGCGCGAGCTCAAGCGCGGCGGACAGGTGTACTTCCTGCACAACGAGGTCGAAACCATCGAGAACCGCAAGGCCAAGCTCACCGAGCTGCTGCCCGAGGCGCGCATCGTGGTGGCCCACGGCCAGATGCCCGAACGCGAGCTGGAGCGCGTGATGCGCGAATTCACCGCCCAGCGCGCCAACATCCTCTTGTGCACCACCATCATCGAGACCGGCATCGACATCCCGACGGCCAACACCATCATCATCCACAAGGCCGACCGCTTCGGTCTGGCCCAGCTGCACCAGCTGCGCGGCCGCGTGGGCCGCAGCCACCACCAGGCCTATGCCTACCTGCTGGTGAGCAGCGAAGACGGCCTGACCAAGCAGGCCAAGCAGCGCTTGGAGGCCATCCAGAGCATGGAAGAACTGGGCTCCGGCTTCTATCTTGCAATGCATGACCTGGAGATTCGCGGCGCCGGTGAGGTGCTGGGCGAGAACCAGAGCGGCGACATGCAGGAGGTCGGCTTCCAGATGTATGTGGACATGATCAATCTGGCGGTGCGGGCGCTGAAGCGTGGCGAGGAGCCGGACTTCGAGGCCCCGCTGACCCTGGGTATCGAGGTCAACCTCCACCTGCCGGCCCTGCTGCCCACCGACTACTGCGGCGACGTGCATGAACGCTTGAGCCTGTACAAGCGGCTTTCGGCTGCAGAAACCACCGAGGCGCTGGACAGCCTGCATGAGGAGATCATCGACCGCTTCGGCAAGTTGCCCGAGGCGGCTCAGGCCCTGCTCGATACACACCGCCTGCGCGTGATGGGCAAGGCGCTGGGCGTGGCCAAGATCGACGCCCATGCGGAGTCCATCACCTTGCAGTTCGGCCCCAAGGTGCCCTTCGAGCCCTATGCAATCATCGAACTCGTGCAAAAGAACAAACACATCAAACTCGCCGGGCAGGACAAGCTGCGCATCACCGGCAGCTCGCCGGACCTGGCTGCACGCGTCGGCAATACCCGCGCCGCGCTGCGGTTGCTCGGCAAGTCGGCGCAGGTGGAGGTGACTGCGTGACCCACACCGTTGCTACAAGAGTGGTCTCGGCAATACTGAGTGCCCTGCTCGCTCAGGCCGCGCTGGCGCAGACACCACCCGCAGCCTCACCCGCGGAGACCGCGTCCATCCTGCAGGAGGCCTCGCGCCTGTTCCGCGAGGGCCGCAGCTTCGACGCCAAGCTGCTGCTGGTGCCCCTGGCCGGACGCGATGTGCCGGACGCGCTGTTCGCCGTGGGCCGCATCGAGGAGTCCGAAGGCATGTATGCCCGCGCCGCGGAGCTGTACGAGCGCGCCGCGAAGCAGAAGCACGGGCCGAGCATCAACAACCTCGGCGCGCTGTATGCCGAGGGTTTGGGCGTCCCGCGGGATCCGGCCCGCGCCGTGGCCAGCTATCGCGAAGCGGCACAACTCGGTTCGGCCGACGGCATGGTGAATCTGGCCCTGGCCATCATCACCCGAGCCACCACGGCGCAGCCGGGTGAGTCGCCTTCCGAGCTGGTGGAACGTGCGGCCAATCTCAACCATCCGGTCGGCATGCGTCTGCACGGCAGCACCCTGATGCTGGATGCCGCGCGTCAGCGGCTGGGATTTGGCTGGCTTGAGAAAGCCGCTGCAGCCGGCGACCCACCCGCGATGGTGGATGTCGCCCTGGCCAAGCAGCGCGGGCAGATCACCGCACGGGACTTCGAGGGTGCCGCCAAACTGCTGCAGACCGCCTCGGCCACCGGGCTGCCTGCCGCCAAGCGCGAGCTGGCCACTGTGTATGAACTCGGCCTGGGCGTACCGACCAACGCCGCGGAGGCCCAGCGCCTGCGTCGCGAGGTCGAGATCGCCGAGCGGGCCGCGGCCAGCCGCACTCCGGCGCCAGCTTCACAGAACGCACCCGCAAACGCCCGCCCGGCACAGCCGTCGCCGGGTCAACCCAACCTGACACGCTGAGTCACGCACCCCTGCGATTGCTCACGCCAAGGAGGATCGCCCCGCCCCGATGAACAGGCGGTGACGATCCGGTCAGCACCCCACCGAGACCGCGCCATGAATGCACCCGACCATCACTCCCCCGGCGCAGACCCCGCCCGACTGCTCGACATCACGCTGAGCGGCGGCGCCCTGCGCGACTGGCAGGCGATTGCGGCCACCCACCTCTGGGCCAGCGAGCTCGGTCGGCCGATCGCCTCGGGCACGACCACGGCCGGTACGCACTGGGCCCGCTTCGCGGCGCAAGCCGGTAAGGCCGCGCAGATTGCGGAAGGTGCCGCGGCCTTGAGCCTGGACGCCGCAGCCTTGGCCCCGGGCGCGCATCTGACGGACTACCGCCTGCTCGCCATGGACATGGACAGCACCCTGATCTCGATTGAGTGCGTGGACGAGATTGCGGACTATTGCGGCAAGAAGGCCGAGGTCGCGGCCATCACCGAGGCCGCCATGCGCGGCGAGATCACCGACTACAACGAGAGCCTGCGCCGCCGCGTGGCCCTGCTGGCGGGATTGGATGCCACGGTGCTGGAGCGCGTCTACACCGAGCGGCTGAAGATCAACCCCGGCGCACGCGAGCTGATCGACACGGCCAAGTCCGTGGGCCTGAAGACCCTGCTGGTCTCCGGCGGCTTCACCTTCTTCACAAGCCGGTTGAAGGCCGAACTCGGGCTGGACTACACGCGCTCCAACGAACTGGAGATCATCGACGGCAAGCTCACCGGCCGCATGGTTAATGAGCTGATCGTGAACGCGCAGGTCAAGCGCCAGACCCTGGAGGCCACCTGCACCCTGCTGGGCTGCCAGCCCAGCCAGGCCATTGCCATGGGCGACGGTGCCAATGATCTGGAGATGATGCGCGTGTCGGGCCTGTCAGTGGCCTATCACGCGAAGCCGGCCGTGGCGGCGCAGGCCAATACGCGCATTCGCTTCGGTGGGCTGGATACGGTGCTCGCCTGGCTGCGCTGAGCAGGCGCTAAGCGCAGCCCCAGGCCGAATCAGAAGCGCACAAGTTCAACCCGCCGGTTCTTCGCTCGTCCGTCCTCGCTGCGGTTGTCGGCCACGGGCTTCTCCGCACCGAATCCCTGGCTCTTGAGGCGCGCAGCCGGCACGCCTGCGGCCTGAAGTGCCTCGCGCACCGCTCGCGCCCGGTTCTCGCTCAAGGTCTTGTTGGCGGCTGCCTGGCCGACGTTGTCCGTGTGACCCTCCACGCTGAGCTTCAAGTGGGACTGCTGGCGCATGAGCGTCACAATCTCGGCCAGTGTGGCCTGCGCGCTGGCCGGCACATCCCACTTGCCGGTCTCGAAGTTGATGTAGAGGGTGACGAAGCCGTCCTTGTTCAGGGCGTCCAGCATCTTCTGCGCGGTGATGACCTGCACCGCAGCATCCGGCGCGACGATGATCAGCTTGTAGGTCTCCCAGCGGTTGTTGACCACGCCGGAGTCACTGCCCAGCCAGACCCAGACGTCCCGGCCGTCGATCGGCACGGTAGCCAGCACGCGGTCGCCCAAGGTCGTCTTGGCCGGGTCCATCATGAAGCTGGCGCCGATCTTGCGCAGCGCGTTCGCATAGTTGGCGGCAATGAACTTGGGCTCGGCCCGGCTACCCATGTCCGCGGAGCGGTAGACCACCTCGGTCTTGCGGCCCAGCACCTGGCGCTTGCCACCGGGCCAGGTGAAGTCATGGGCGGTGTTGCCGGCATCGCAGCGTGAGATCACGTAGCCGGGAATGCGGTTGGGGAACATGGCCGGATCGGTGCAGCCCTTGGCGTCCTGTGCCTTGCTGACAGGAAGAACACTCGACAGCACAAGCAGGGTCAACATCAGCACACGGCGCATGACATTCCTCCGGGAGGTTCGGGCATGCGAAATGTCGCGAACACGGCAGGCCGCGTCAAGCCCGAGGCAGACCTGCCTTGTGGAGTGCGCGGCCAGGCCGCCTCAGGGGCGCAGCTCGGCCGAGGCCTGCGCCGCCCAGGCCCAGGCGGAGTCTGAAGCGGCCAGCACGGTGTCCATGCCGCCGTACAGACTGGCGGTGGCCTCAGCGTCCTCGAGCTGGCGCCGTTCAAGCTGCTCGGCCAGCGTGAGCAGCGGCGCAAGCGGGCCGCTCCGTGCAACCAGCGCACTCTGCAGATCAGCGGCCAGCGACAGGGGCGCAACCGCATCGGCCATGGGCAGATGCAGCAGCACATCGATCATCGACAGCAGACCGAGCGTGAACAGGCTCTGCGGCGCTGTGCCGGACTGCGTCGCGAGCAATTCGAACAGGCGGGCGCGGGCCAAGGCGATCTCCTGCAACGCACGCGAGCTGGCCCTGCGCTCGCCCGCGCTCACCAGCATCACGGTCAGCCAGCGGTAGAGCGCGTCGCGGCCCATCAGCAGGACGGCTTGGTCCACGGAGTCGACCGCCCGTGAGACACCCAGCAAGGGGCTGTTGGCGTGGCGCAGAAGCTGGTAGCTCAGGGCGACGTCCGAGCGAAGTTCGGCGGCCAAGGCCGCGGTGTCTGCGCCGCCGACGAGCTGATTGATCAAACGGCAGAGCTTGGCGACCTGCGGCCCGGGCGTGCCCTTGTCGGCGGGTGTCGCTGTGCGGTCCAGGCGGCCAGCGGCCAGTTCTGCGCCCTCACGCAGCGCGGCTTCGATCGCGTCGATGTCCGGCAGATTGACCACGGCCCACGGCATGCCGGGCCGCGTTGCGCGGTAGCCCGCAATCAGCTCACTGCAGTCGTCCGCGCTGCGCACACGCGCGTCGACAAACAGGAACTGCACCGGCAGCGTGGTCGCTTCACTCGCACCGACTACCGCGTGCTGCGCCTGCAGCCTGGCGATCAGATCGCGTGCATCCTGTTCGGGTGCTGCGCCCAGCCCGTCGATGACGATGGACGCCCCCGCCGGAACATTCTGCAGGACCGCAGGCCGTGCAAGGAGCTGCCAGGGCAGAATCGTCAGGCCCACACGACCGGCAGCCCGGATCGGCTTGAGCGAGGCCAGCACCATGCTCGCATACGCCGCCAGCGTGGCGACATTGGCGCCTTCACGCGCTCTGCGCAGCATCACATCCGGCGGCAGCACCTCGAAGCCCGCCAACTGGCCGCTGCGATCCAGCAGAGGAATGCGCGGACACGGCGTGGCCGCCGACGGCACCGCATCGTTGCGCGCGGCAGGCCGCATCGGAGTCTCCGATCCGGATTGCACAGCCGCCTGCGTGGCGGCCGGGCGAGGCGGGTGCGGCGAACCTGCAGTACGAACCGGCGCTGCGCCGCCGAACAGACGTGTGAGCCAGTTGAACATGCGCAAGTTGACCTACTGGCCCTGGGCCAATTTGCAGGCTTCGGCCAGCACCACCTGGGCGACGGGCACCGCTTCGGCACGGCTGCCGGAGATGAGCGTCTCTGAAGCCACCGGCCCCGCGTGGCTACCGGCGGCCATGTGCGTCACGACGCACAGCGCTGCGTAGGGCAGATCCAGTTCCCGCGCCAGGGCCGCCTCGGGCATGAGCGTGCTGCCCACCATGTGGTTGCCGTCGCGGATCAGCCTGCGCACTTCTGCGGCGGTGGCATGGCGCGGGCCGTTCACGCAGCCGTAGGTGCCGCCGACATGCGAGGTACTGCCCACGCCGGTCACGGCGCGTCGCAGCACCTCGCGCAGACCGGTATCGAAGGGCTCGTCGAAGTCGATCTGGCGGATCGGGCCATCCACGCCTTCCTCGAAGGTATGCGCCCGCCCCCAGGTGTAGTCAATCACCTGGTCGGGAATCGAAAAGCGTGTTTCAAGCAACTCAGGAATCAGCGCGGCCACGGAGGACACGGCAAACACGCGTGCCGCACCGACATCGCGCAGCGCGAACAGGTTGGCGCGGTAGTTCACCTTGTGCGGCGGCAACGTGTGGCCGTAGCCGTGACGCGCGAGGAACACGATCGGTGCACCATCGATGCGCCCGAACAGCAGCGCGCCAGCGGGCTCGCCAAACGGCGTGCGCACCACGCGGCGCGACTCCACACGCATACCTGGCAACTGGCTCAGCGCAGTGCCGCCGATGATGGCGGTGAGACTCTCGGCAGACATCCGGATTCGACTCCTTGTAAGCCCATGCAGCCCATGCCTGAAGACTGGCTCCGGCAAGCATGATTCATGTGTAGTAGCAAGCGATTTTGCACACGTTTGCACCACACAGCAGGCCAATTGAAGGCACCGGGAACTCTGCTGCCTGCATGCGCTCAGATTAGCCGCAGCCGTGCGCCAGGCGCCGGCTGCATACCTGTGTGCAAGCGATGTTGCTTGCGCCTGCCATTGAATCCGTCACCTGGCGCTGCCGCGCCACACGGCCCGTCACATTCGGGCTGTCTCATGGCGAATCGGCTGGCGCATGGCAGTGCCTGGGCATCTTTGCCGCACTTCAAGCACGGGCGAAGGCGCAGGCGCAACGCAGCACCAGCCGCGGTTCGGGTCGAGCTGCAAGCACACCGTTCACATGAACTCCGCGCGCAAGCGATGGGTCGTCGTGCACGAGGACAACAATCACAACGAAGGGAGCGCCCCATGCCTGAACTGGAGGCCCTGACTCGGGACTTTGCCTGGCCCGCCGTGTTGCTGCTTGCCTGGACCCTGGGCGAAGCTGCGTACCGCTACATGGGCCTGCCACGCATCAGCGTGTACGCCCTGGTGGGTTTCATCTTCGCGGATACACAGCTCGGCGTACTGCCGCCCACCTCGGGCGAAGCAGTGCTTCTGCTGGCCAATGTGGCCTTCGGCTTGATCCTGTTCGAGTTTGCGTATCGGATCAACCTGCGCTGGATGCGTCTGAACCCCTGGCTGCTGGTGATGGGCCTGACCGAAGCGGCGCTGACCTTTGCCTGCGTCTACGTGCTGGCCATGGGCTTTGGGCAGACGATGACGCACTCGCTGCTGCTCGCCGCCCTGTCGATGTCCACCTCGCCGGCCGCGATCGTGCGCGTCATCAACGAGACCCGAGCCTCCGGACAGGTGACGGAGCGCACGCTGCATCTGGCCGCGCTGAACTGCGTGCTGGCAGTGTTCGTGTTCAAGGTGATTCTGGGCTATGTGGTCTACGAGAGTTCGGGCAGCACGCTGATGGCGGCCTACAGCAGCGCAGTGTCACTCACAGCATCCGCCGGGATCGGCTTGCTCGCAGGCCTGGCGATGCCTGCCTTGCTGCGCCTGCTGCAGCGCACGGAGCAAGATGCATCGGTGGTGTTTGCGCTTGCCGTGGTGCTGCTGGTGGCGTTGACTCATGCGTTCAAGTTCTCGGCGCTGATTGCCACCCTCGCCTTCGGGCTGATGGCGCGCCATCGGCGGGTCATCATTGCGCCGGCGCAGCGCAACTTCGGCCCGTTGGGCAGCCTGCTTTCTCTGATGCTCTTCGTGTTCATCGCCGCTTCGATCGACTGGCGCATCGCACTGGCCGGCCTGGGGCTGGGTGCGGCGCTGCTGCTTACTCGCCTGCTCACCCGTGCCACGGTGATCACGGCGTTCTCGCGCATCAGCGGGGTGACCTGGAAGAAAGGTGTGCTGACGGCGGTGGCCATGACGCCACTCTCGGCCTTCGTGATCCTGCTGCTGGAACAGACGCGGCAGGTCGGCATCAATCTGGTGGACCAGCTCGCGCCGCTGGCCGCCGCCGCGCTGATGCTGGAGGTGCTGGGTCCGATGCTGACGCAATGGGCGTTGAAGACCGCGGGCGAATCCCCGCACAACGACGAGGAGGACTGACCATGCCGCTTGAACCCTTCAAGGACTCTGCCAGCCTGTCCATGGGCGTGGAGCTGGAGCTGCAGCTGATCAACCTGTCGGATCTGGATCTCACGGCTGCCAGCCCTGACATGCTGCATCTGCTCGCGCGCGAGAAGAACAAGCTGCCGGGCAGCGTGACACCGGAGATCACGGAAAGCATGATCGAGATCGCCACCGGCATCCAGTATCGCCACGGGCCGCTGCGCGACGAACTGCTGGCCATCCGCGATGGCCTCGTGCGCGCGGGCGAGCGGTTGAACGTGGGCGTGTGCGGCGGCGGCACGCATCCTTTCCAGATGTGGACCGAGCGAAAGATCTTCCCCAAGCCGCGCTTCAAGGAAGTCTCTCAGCTGTACGGCTATCTGGCCAAGCAGTTCACGGTGTTCGGCCAGCACGTGCACATCGGCTGCGCCAGTGGCGATGACGCGCTGTTCCTGCTGCACAGCCTGAACCGCTACGTGCCGCACTTCATTGCGCTGTCAGCCAGCTCGCCCTTCGTGCAGGGTCGGGACACGCAGTTCAGCAGCGCGCGCCTGAACTCGGTGTTCGCCTTCCCGCTGTCCGGCCGTGCGCCCTTCACGCTGAGCTGGCGCGACTTCGAGGCGAACTACTTCGCGCGCATGGAACGCACCGGCGTGGTCAAGAGCATGAAGGACTTCTACTGGGACATCCGCCCCAAGCCGGAGTACGGCACCATCGAGCTGCGCGTGTGCGACACCCCGCTGTCCGTTGAGATGGCCGCGGCGCTGGCCGGCTACCTGCAGACCCTGTGCGCCTACCTGCTGGAGCGCCGCGAGGCGCCGCCTGAGGAAGACGACTACCTGGTCTACAACTACAACCGCTTCCAGGCCTGCCGTTTCGGGCTGGATGGTTCGATCGTCCACCCCAAGAGCTACGAGCAGCTGCTGCTGCGCGATAACATCCTCGCCACGCTCGACGGTCTGGCGCCTTACGCCACGGCGCTGGAATCACGCAGTGCGCTGGATCTGATCGGCCTGCGTGCCCGCAGCCACAACGATGCGCACTTCCTGCGCATGCAGTACGCCGGGCGTGGCAGCGTGGAAGGCATGGTCGAAGCGGCGATCGAGCGCTTTGCTCAAAGCCGCAGCGGAGATTTTGCGCTGGCGGCCTAGAACAGCTTCAGCGTGAGATGCACAGGTTCGTTGGAGCGACCAGAAAGAGTCAGGATCCGCGCCCCGTATGCGGAAACCGGCCTTTCAATATCTTCAAATGAAATTTGAAAATAAGTCGAAACTAGTAGCGCTTTTCAACCAAATTTAATAAACAGAAGCTGTGTTTCAGCCCGCCGTGCCGGGTGCCAACCAGCCGGCCAGATCGTCCTTGAGCTTCTTCAGATCCGCCGGGCGCGTGTACATCATGTGCCCGGCGTCGTAATAGTGGTGCTCGATGCGCTTGAGCTGCTGAGCGTCTACATCGAGCTGCGCCAGCGAGTAGTTGGTAGCGCTGTAGGGTGTGCCCAGGTCGTAGTGGCCGCTGGCCACGAGCACTCGCAGGTGCGGGTTGCGGCGCAGCGCGCGAGACAGGTCCACCGTCGTGTTGGTGTAGCCGTTGCCGCTCATCTTGCCCTTGCCATCCACCGGCCCGCGGCCCCAGTGCCAGCCCTGGTTCACCTCGCCATTGATGATGCCGTAGCGGCGCTGGGTGTCGATGCCCAGCTGTGCGAAGTAGCCGTTCACCGCACTGGCGTAGGGTGCAACGATGGCTTCAATGCCCGGGTCGAACTCCATGGCATAGCCGCGGCGCGCCGCCATCGGCCCGCTCACGCGGCTTTCCAGACGCCCGACCACCCGGCCCTCGTCGCGCAGCAGGTGCGTGAAGAAGGTCTGGTCGGTAATGCGCAGGTTCTGCTGCTCCACCAGCGCCGCCGGCAGACCGGACAACTCGCCGATGCGCTTGGCCAGCTTGCTGCGCCGCGCCGGTGTCACCGTGGCGCCGCGATGCAGGGCGACGAGATAGTCCTCCAGCACAAAGGCCTCGGCCGCAGCGCGCGCTGCCGCTGCGTCATTGAGCGCGCCCTTCAGCTTGCCGTGGTACTGCGCCGTGGCCGCGAAGCCGGGCAGGAACAGGCTGTGGGGCAGATCGTTGCCTGCCTGGAAAACGAGCGTCTGCAGGTCCATCGCGCAGGACACGAGGATCACACCCGACAGCGCCACGCCGAGATCCAGCATCTTGTCGGCCAGCGCCGCACCGCGCGTGGTGCCATAGCTCTCCCCGGCGAGATACACCGCCGAGCCGAAGCGCTGATGCCGCGCCAGCCAGGCGCGCATCACTTCGGCCAGCGCCGCCACGTCGCCATCCACGCTCAAATGACGCTTGCGGGCATCTTCGCTCGCCGACACCGAGTACCCGGTGTGCGGCGGGTCGATGAACACAAGGTCGAAGTGCTCGAACCAGCTGTGCGGGTTGTCTTCCACCGCGTAGGGCGGCGCGGGCATGGTGCCGTCTTCGTTGATGTGCACGCGCTTCGGGCCCAGCGCGCCGAGATGCAGCCACACCGACGAGGAACCCGGCCCGCCATTGAAGGCAAAGAGCACCGGGCGCGATGCGGTGCCCTTGCCTTCAGCCTTGGCGAGATAGGCCAGCGTATACACAGCGGCTTCCGGCTCGGCCGGCTTGGCCGCAAGTCCGTCGGGCATCACCGGGATGTACTGGGCGATGAAGTCGTAGTCGATGCGCTGCGCACCGCTGCCGGTGCCGACCTGCGCCGTCCCGCTGCTGCGCACCGGGGCTTCGGCCAGACGCTGTTCAACGGCCTCGCGCCAGGGTTCTTCCTTTTTCGTGGCGTCGGTGGGCTTGGCGGTATCGGTCATGGTGTCTCCTTGATCTGATTCTGTGTTGTGTGCAGGTTCATGTGCCTTGCGCGTCCTGCGCGAGCGCCGCGACCAGCGCTGCTTCGTCCCAAACGGGGATGCCCAGCTCCTGCGCCTTGGTGAGCTTGCTGCCGGCCTCGGCCCCAGCCACAACGGCATAGGTCTTCTTGGACACCGAGCCGCTGACCTTGCCGCCCGCGGCCTCGATGCGGGCCTGCGCATCCTCGCGGCTCATGCTGGGCAGGGTGCCGGTGAGCACGAAGGACCTGCCGGCAAAGCCGCTGCTGCTGGCTGCTGCAACAGGTGCGGTGTGCGAAGGTGCAAGACCCGCTGCCAGAAGCGCGGCGATCACCTCCCGGTTATGGGCCTCGGAAAAGAAGCCCGCGAGGCTTTTGGCCACAACCGGACCGACATCGGGCACCTGCAGAAACTGCTCTTCCGTAGCCGCCATTACGGCCTCAAGCGAGCCAAAGTGCCGCGCGAGATCCTTGGCGGTCTGCTCGCCCACGTGTCGAACACCCAGGCCAAACAGAAAGCGGTTCAGCGCCGGCGCCTTGGACGCCGCGATCGCGGCGACGAGTTTCACCGCGCTCTTCTCGCCCATTCGATCCAGCGTCGCAAGATCTTCGGCCCTCAGGGCATAGAGGTCCGCCAATGTGCGCACCTGCTGGCTGTCCACCAGTTGCTCGACGATCTTGTCGCCCAGGCCTTCGATATCCATGGCGCGGCGCTGGGCGTAGTGCAAGAGCGCCTGCTTGCGCTGCGCCGCGCAGAACAGGCCACCGGTACATCGCCAGTCTGCTTCGCCCTCCTCGCGAGCAATGTGGCTGCTGCAGACCGGGCAGACCCCGCCCAGGCGCTTGTACAGGTCGAACGGCTCGGCGCTTTGGACATCTGCCGGCCGCTTGTCGCGCACCACATCCACGACCTCCGGGATCACGTCGCCCGCGCGGCGGACGATTACGGTGTCGCCCACGCGCACGTCCTTGCGGCGGGTTTCATCCTCGTTGTGCAAGGTCGCATTGCTGACCGTGACACCACCGACGAACACCGGCGCCAGCTTGGCCACGGGCGTGAGCTTCCCGGTACGCCCGACCTGCACGTCAATGTCCAGCACCGTGGTCATCTGCTCCTGCGCCGGGTACTTGTGCGCCACCGCCCAACGCGGTTCCCGGCTGACGAAACCCAGGCGTCGCTGATCTGCAAGGCGGTTGACCTTGTAGACCACGCCATCGATATCGAAAGGCAAGGCATCGCGCGCTGCGGCAATACGCGCATGAAACGCCACCAGGCCTTCGGCACCCTGCGCCACATCGCGATCCGCGTTCACCGGCAGGCCGAACGCGGCCAGCGCATCGATCACGCCGGAGTGTGTGGCCTCGGCATCGTCCAGCACGGGCCAGCCGCGAACCTCGCCCAGGCCATAGGCAAAGAAGGACAGCGGCCGCTGCGCCGCAATCCGGGAATCCAGCTGCCGAACCGCACCGGCCGCCGCATTGCGAGGATTGACGAAGGTCTTGTCGCCTGCAGCGCGCTGGCGCTCGTTCATGGCATCGAAGTCATCTCGACGGATGTAGACCTCGCCACGCACTTCAAGCACCTCAGGGGCGTCGCCCATCAAGCGCAGCGGAATCTGCCCGATGGTGCGGATGTTGTGGGTGACATCCTCACCCACCTCGCCATCACCCCGCGTGGCGGCCTGTACCAGCACGCCGTGCTCATAGCGCAGGTTGATGGCCAGACCGTCGAACTTCAGCTCGACCGCGTATGGCACGGCAGCTGCCTCGGCAGACAAGCCCAGTTCCTTGCGAACCCGCACATCGAAGGCCTGTGCGCCCGCGGCAGTGGTGTCCGTCTCGGTGCGGATGGAGAGCATGGGCACGACGTGGCGAACCTCTGCAAAGCCGTCCAGCACCGCGCCGATCACCCGTTGCGTGGGCGAATCCGGCGTACGCAGCTCGGGGTGGCTGTTCTCCAGCGCTTCCAGCTCCTGATACAGCCGGTCGTACTCCGCATCGGGGACCAGCGGCGCGTCCAGCACATAGTAGGCATGCGCGTAGCGATACAGCTCGGCACGCAGCGTCTGCGCGCGCGCGGCGGCCTGCGCGTCGGCCAGGCCGGCGCCGGTAAACAGATCAGAGGTCATGAGTACTCAGGAAAAGACGCGGCGGGCACGCTCGGAGCCCGGCGCAAGACCTGCTTCGGTCATCTTGCGCACGACATCCGTGAGGCGCGCGCGGATCAGCGCCAGCGCGTCGTCGGAGAGCGGCCGACCGTTGTCGTCCACCAGGATCGCGTTGAGCATCTCGGCCATCTTGGCGGCTGCGTCCAGCGCTGCGTCCAGCGCCCCGTGCGGTGCGCGGGGGACATCCACCACGAGTGTCACGAACCCTTCGCGGCGGCCTGGCCGTGGCACCACGCGAGCAAGCTCGCGGCCTTTGGCATCCATCATCGGGTAGGCGCCATCCTTGAGCGCGCTGGTGATGCCGGCCCAGCGTGCGGCCGCTGCCAGCTCCTCGCTGCTGGGTTCCGACGGCCCGGACAGGTGCAAATGAAGTTGGGTATCGAGCGTGGCGCACTGCGCATCCAGCAGGCGGCTGCGGGCGATCGCTGCCTCGACAGGTTCCACGTCGACGTCTGCGCCCAGCACATCGGCGACTTCATCCACCAGGCGCAGGAAGTGATTCAACTCTGAATCACCCACGGCGCCTGTGCGGTCTGCAAGCGTCAGGCCCATGTCGAGGATCGACGGCGCTTCAGCCTGCCACGCATAGCGCACCGGACGGCGCCCGACCGCCGCACGGCCACCCGCCAGTTCGCGAATCTTGGATTCCGCCAGCGGCAGCTGCGCCGTCAGCCGGGCGACCATCTCGGTATCGGCATCGAGGCCGACCTCGAGCACAACCGCGTCGGCACCGATCCGGGCGGTCACCTCGGCCGGCGCGATGACCTCCATCGGCAGAGCGAGTGCAGGCTCGGCTCGGGTCTGGCGCAGAAGGCTGGTCTGCTGCTCCTGTGCCAGCTCTGCGGCTTCCGTCTTCGTGCTTCGACTCGCCTGGACACGGCCCCAGACCCATACGCCGGCCACGAACACCGCACCCAGCACCAGCAGAGACACCAGCAGTTGCATGCTCAACCCTTGCGCAGCGTCGATCCGCGCTTCATTGATGTGACGAATTCGGCCGGCAGACTACACCATGAAGCGCATCAGACCTCGGCCATGCGTGCGGCTTCGGCCATGTCCACCGCAACGATGCGGGAAACCCCCTGCTCCTGCATGGTCACGCCAACGAGCTGTTGGGCCATTTCCATCGCGATCTTGTTGTGGCTGATGAAGATGAATTGCGTGACATCGCTCATCTGCGTCACCAGCTTGGCGTAGCGTTCTGTGTTGGCGTCATCCAGGGGCGCATCCACTTCGTCCAGCAAGCAGAACGGCGCCGGGTTCAGATGGAATATGGCGAACACGAGGGCCGTCGCCGTAAGCGCCTTTTCACCACCGGACAGCAGATGGATGGTGCTGTTGCGCTTGCCCGGTGGCTGCGCCATGACCTGCACCCCTGCATCGAGGATCTCTTCGCCGGTCATCACGAGCTTGGCGTTGCCACCGCCGAACAGCGCCGGGAACAGGCGGCCGAAGTGGCTATTGACCTCGTCGAAGGTCTTCTGCAGCAGTTCGCGTGTTTCGAGGTCGATCTTGCGGATAGCGTCTTCCAGCGTGGTGATGGCCTCCGTCAGGTCCTTGAACTGGCTGTCCAGATGCTGCTTGCGCTCGCGGCTCTGGTCCAGCTCCTGCAGTGCGGCGAGGTTGACGGGACCCAGGGCCTCGATCTCGCGGGTGATGCGATTGACTTCGGCCTGAAGCTGAGTGGGCCTGCCGGATGCGCCGGGCAGCGCGGCGAGCTTCTCGATCAGGGCCGGCACATCGGCCTGACGCTCGCCGAGCTGCGTGTCGAATTGCTCCTGGTTCAGGCGGGCGGCCTGCTCCTTGAGCTGCATCTCGGTGACGCGGTCCCGCGCAGGCTGCAACACTTGCTCGATGCGCATCTTCTCGGCATCGATCTCGCGCAGCTGCTGGGTGAGTCCATCCAGTTCCGTGCGGACGCGGGCAAGCGCGTCTTCACGCGTGGCGAGCACGGCGAGCGCGTCCTGCAAGCCCGTGGCGGCCTGGGTTTCGGAGATGCTCGCCAGCTCTGCGCGGATCTGCTCGTCGTCGAGAACCAGCCGGGAGTCCTGGTCACGCGCCATCTGCAGCAGGCGCTGCGCGTCGGCCTCGCGCGTGCTGATGCTTTGCACCTCGAAGCGCACTTGCTGAAGACCAATTTGCGCCGTATTGACGGCCTGGCGTGCCTGATCCAGCGCAGCGCGTGCTTCATCGGCGGCAAAGCGGGCGTCCTCGAGCTTCTGCTGCCGCTCGCCGAGGCTCGCGTCCATGTCGCTCATGCGGTTGTCGATCTCGTCCATGCGCGCCTGCAAAGACTCCATCTGTGCCTGGCAATCAGCGAGATCTTCTTCAAGGCGCTGGCTGCGCGCCTTGTGCTCGGCCACCCTGTGCGTCAGCGTGGCGACTTCCATCTGCGCCTGGTGCAGCCGACCTGTCAGCTCCTGCGCCCGCAGGCGCTGGGTCTGCAGGGCACCCCGGGCGTCCTGGGCCGCGCCTTCGGAGCGGCTCAGCAGATTGCGGGTCTCGTCGACGATGAGTGTCTGTCCCTTGAGCCGCTTCGCGATGTCTTCCAGCTCCTGCTGGCGCGCCAACAGCCCGTCGTCCGGACCTTCCGGTGCGTAGTAGCGCACGGACACCCGGTCGATCAGATGCCCTTGCTTTGTCACGATGCGCTGGCCAGCAGCAAGCTGGTTGCGCTGCGCCATGGCGCTGGACAGATCCTCAGCGACGAAAACGCCATGCATCCACTCGGTCAACACGCCGCGCAATCCGTTGTCATTGATGCGCACACGTTCGATCAGCGTGACCAAGGGCCCCTGCAACGCTGCGGCCGCAGCCATCTGGCTGCTGTAGAACGCGAGACGTGCGGGCGGAGCATCACTCGCAAAGCCACCGGCACGACTCAGCTCCCCGACCTCGACGGCCTGCACGCATTCACGCAGAACGGCCTGGACCGCGGTCTCCCAGCCGGGCTCGGTGTGCAGCCTCTGCCAGAGGCGCTGCACGCTGTCGAGCCCATGCTTGGCCAGCCAGGGCTTGATGCGACTGCCGGCCTGCGCTTCTTCCTGCACCCGTGTCAGGGTGCTCTGCTTGGCCTGAAGCTCGGACAGCAGTGCGGTGGCAGCCGACAGCTCTTGCTGGGCTGTGGTGCGCTGCTCGTCGGCTTCTGCGAGGCGGTGCTGGTTCTCGTCGACCTGCGCCTGCAGCACTTCGAGCTCGGCGCCCACGCGTTCGGCCTCTGCCTGCTGCACAGCCAACCGCTGCTCATCCGGCGCACTGAGTCCCTTCTGCTCGGCAGTCAGCTTGTCCAGCCGAATCTGCGCCTGATTGAACTGGGTCTGCAGGCTCTGGCGCTCATTGCCGAGCACTCGGAACTCGCGGTCCGCGTCGCTGACTTCGGTTCGGCAGGCGTCAACCACGGCGAGGCGATCGTCCAGCGTTGCCTGGGACTCGGGGACTGCATCCTCAGCGCGGGCAAGCACCTCCTCGGCAGCAGCCACCTTCTCTTCGCTGTGCTCGCGTTCGATGGCCAGCGCCTCAAGTCGCGCAGAGGCATCTTCGGCCTGCACGACCCACTGCTGCTTCTGCTCGGCAATCTGCCCCAGGCGCTGCTGCAGAAGGTTGCGGCGCTCCACGACCACCTGAATGGCGCTCTCCAGACGGATGACCTCGCTCTTGGCGCCAAAGAACGCGTTCTGCTCGTGATTGACCCGATCACTGGCGGCGTAATGCGCGACGCGGATCTCCTCGAGTCGTGCCTCGCACTCCCGAAGCTGCGCCATTTGCGCTTCCAGATCGGTCTGGCTGCGCTCGACTTGCGCCAGCAGCTTTTCCCGCTCCTGGCGCGCCTCTTCGCGACGCGCAGCCCAAAGAAGCAGGAGCTTCTCGTCGCCATCGGCGGTCAGCGCGTTGTAACGCGTGGCGACTTCTGCCTGCCCTTCCAGTTTCTCGAGCTGAGAACCCAATTCGCGAAGAATGTCTTCGACGCGGGTGAGGTTCTCGCGCGTGTCCTGCAGACGATTGCTGGTCTCGCGGCGGCGCTCCTTGTACTTGGATACCCCGGCAGCTTCTTCGAGAAATACACGCAGCTCTTCGGGCTTGGACTCGATGATCCGGCTGATCATGCCCTGCCCGATGATGGCGTAGGCACGCGGTCCGAGCCCCGTACCCATGAATATGTCCTGAACGTCGCGGCGGCGGACACTCTGGTTGTTGATGTAGTAGCTGGACGTCCCGTCACGCGTCAGCACCCGCTTGACCGAGATTTCGCTGTACTGGCTCCATTGGCCGGCTGCGCGTCCGGCAGCGTTGTCGAACACCAATTCGACACTCGCGCGGCCCGCGGGCTTGCGGTTCGTGGACCCGTTGAAGATCACGTCCTGCATGGATTCGCCACGCAGTTCGCTGGCCTTGGACTCACCAAGCACCCAACGGACCGCATCGATCACATTGGATTTGCCGCAACCGTTCGGGCCGACGATGCCGACCAGCTGGCCGGGCACGTTGATCGTGCTCGCATCGACAAATGACTTGAATCCGGACAGCTTGATTTGTGTGAGGCGCACGGTTGACCAGCGGAAAGTAAAGCCACGGGGCTGCTGCACACCGACAATGCACAGCAAACAAAAAGAGCCGCGGGGACCTCGGCTCTGCCCTTGATCTTAGCACCGCACCCTCGCCAAACCCGGTGACAGAATGTGCTCCGTATAATCGGTCCAACCATAAGAAAAGGCCTATGAATCAAGACCTTGCGCGGCTCGCGCCCTACCCATTCGAACGCCTGCGCGCACTGTTCTCGGGCATTTCGCCACCGTCCGATCGGACCCCGATCAACCTGTCCATCGGCGAGCCCAAGCACGCCACGCCGACCTTCATCAAGGACGCGCTGACTGCAAACCTGTCCGGGCTGGCGTCCTATCCGACGACGCTCGGTTCTGAGGCACTGCGCGGAGCCATCTCGCAGTGGATTGCGCGGCGCTACGGCATCCCGGCTCCGGATGGCTCAACCCAGATCCTGCCGGTCAACGGCTCTCGGGAAGCGCTGTTCGCCTTCGCACAGACCGTGCTGGATAGGCAACGCGGCGGCTGGGTCCTGTGCCCCAACCCGTTCTATCAGATCTACGAGGGGGCGGCCTTGCTCGCCGGGTTGGCCCCCTACTTCGTGAATGCGGACCCGGCTCAATCGCATCGAGTGCCGTACGAAGAGGTGCCTGAAGGCGTCCTGTCGCGGACGCAGCTCATGTTCGTGTGCTCGCCAAACAATCCCAGCGGGCGCGTGATGTCGTTGGACGAGTGGGCGCATCTCTTCGCCTTGTCCGATCGGCACGGGTTCGTGATTGCTTCGGACGAGTGTTACTCGGAGATCTATTTCAGAGACGAGGCGCCGCTGGGTGCGCTGCAGGCAGCCCACAGGCTCGGCAGAACGGATTTTGCGCGCCTCGTGGTGTTCTCAAGTCTTTCGAAGCGCTCGAACGTGCCGGGCATGCGCAGCGGCTTCGTCTCCGGAGACGCGCAGTTGCTCAAGCAATTTCTGCTTTATCGGACCTATCACGGCAGCGCCATGAGCCCGACCGTGCAAGCCGCCTCTGCGGCAGCCTGGGCCGACGACGCCCATGTCGCGGACAACCGGCATCAGTACCGAGCGAAATTTGAGCAAGTGACCCCGATCATTCGGCGCTGCCTGTCTACTGAACTGCCTGACGCTGCCTTCTACCTCTGGGCTGCAGTACCCGGCGCAGATGACGCAGCCTTTGCCCGCGAGCTGTTTCGAACCCAAGGTGTCACCGTGTTGCCAGGCAGCTTCCTCGCGCGTGAGACCGCGGCGGGCAATCCGGGCAAGGGATACATTCGCATCGCCCTGGTCGACAACGTCGACGCCTGTGTCGACGCAGCACGCCGCATCGAAGAATTCGTCAACCTGAACTGGAACCATCAATGAGCCAAACGCTTGCCTCAGTCATCGAATCGGCATGGGAGTCACGCACCTCGCTGTCACCCGCAAGCGCGCCGAAAGACGTCCGCGAGGCGGTTGAGACCGTCATCGCGGATCTGGATGCGGGCCGGGTCCGCGTCACGGACAAGCTTGCTGGCCAGTGGACGGTGCATCAATGGATCAAGAAGGCCGTACTGCTCTCATTCCGGCTCAATGACAATCGGCCGATGAGCTTCGCCGGCGATGCCGCCCCGTTCCAGTTCTACGACAAGGTACCGACGAAGTTCGCAGACTGGACCGCAGAGCAGTTTGCGCAATCCGGCGTGCGCGTCGTGCCGCCGGCTGTCGCGCGCCGCGGCAGCTTTGTTGCACGCAACGCGGTCTTGATGCCTTCTTACGTCAATATCGGCGCCTATGTCGATGAAGGCACGATGGTCGACACTTGGGCGACGGTGGGAAGCTGCGCGCAGATCGGGAAGAATGTGCACCTCTCGGGCGGGGTAGGCATCGGCGGAGTGCTTGAACCGCTTCAGGCCAATCCAACGATCATTGAAGACAACTGCTTCATCGGCGCGCGCAGCGAGGTTGTCGAAGGCGTCATCGTCGAGGAAAACTCCGTGATCTCGATGGGCGTATTCATCGGCCAGAGCACTCGCATTTACGACCGCGCGACGGGCGAAACCCTTTACGGTCGCGTTCCGGCAGGCTCAGTGGTCGTACCTGGCAATTTGCCTTCAGCAGACGGCAAATACAGCTTGTACGCAGCCATCATCGTCAAGAAGGTCGATGCACAGACACGTGCCAAGACAGGTATAAACGAATTGCTTCGTGGTGATTGATCACTGAGCACTCGCCGCACACCAATTACCGGGGGAGATCGAGATGGCAATGGAGCAGATCCTGCGTTTGATGGCCGAGAAAAAGGCATCGGACGTCTATCTGTCCGCGGGCGCGCCGATCACCATCAAGATCAACGGAGTCTGCGTTCCTCTGAACCAGGAAAAGCTTGCGCCGCCGACCATCCTGGCCATGCTCAAGGAAGTGCTCCGAGAAAGCCAGATGCGCGAGCTGGAGGAGACCTTCGAACTCAATACAGGCATCCCTGTTCCGGGTGTCGGAAGCTTCCGTCTTTCCGCGTTTCGACAGCGCAGCGCCGTTTCCGCAGTCATCCGGTACATCCCCGTGGATGTGCCGTCACTCGAGACCCTGGGCGTCCCTGCGATTCTCAATGAGCTGATCATGGAGCGCCGCGGGCTGATTCTCGTTGTCGGTGCCACGGGCAGCGGCAAGTCCACGACCCTCGCAGGCATGATCGATCACCGCAACAGCAATCGATCAGGCCACATCCTCACGTTCGAAGACCCGATCGAATTCCTGTTCAAGAACAAGAAGTCGATCGTCAATCAGCGAGAGATCGGCAGCGACTCTCGCAGCCTGCAGACGGCGCTCAAGAACGCCCTGCGACAGGCTCCCGACGTGATCTTCATCGGTGAGATCCGCGATCGCGACACCATGACAGCGGCCATCGCGTATTCGCTGTCCGGCCACCTGGTGCTGGCCACACTGCACGCGAACAACAGCTATCACGCGATGAACCGGATCATCAGCTTCTACTCACCGGAAAATCGCCCTGCGCTGCTTGCGGACTTGTCGGCTGCGTTGAAGGCCGTGGTCTCGCAGCGGCTCGTTCGTTCGAAGATCGGCGGGCGCATCCCGGCAGTGGAAGTGCTCTTGAATACCCGTTTGATCGCAGACCTGATCGAGAAGGGCAAGATCTACGACATCAAGGAAACAATGGAAAAGAGTCTTGCGGCCGGTTCGCAGACCTTCGAGCAATCCTTGCTGGAGCTGTTGTCAGAAGACAAGATCACCCAGGAAGAAGCGCTCGCCAACGCCGATTCTGCAACCAACCTGATCTGGCTGATCAACAACCAGGGTGCTTCCAGCCCCGGAAACTCTGACAAGCCCAAGAACTCCTTCCTGCATCCCGAGCAGCCTGCGCAGAGCAAGGAAGAAGGCGCCACCTTCACCGAGTTCACGCTAAACGCCTGACTCCCAGACCCGTCCGGATCTGCCTGTGCCCATGCGGGATGTTTTCGATCTCACCTGCGACCTGATTGCCCGCCCTTCTGTCACACCGGACGACGCAGGCTGCCAGCAACTCATTGCCGCTCGGCTCAAGCGTTTGGGCTTTGCATGCGAGACGCTTCAGTTCGGGAGTGTGACCAACCTGTGGGCTTGCGCGGGCGATCGTGGCCCGCTCACGGTATTCGCCGGCCACACTGATGTCGTTCCAACCGGCCCGGAGTCGCAATGGTGCAGCCCGCCCTTCGCTCCAACAGTGCGCGATGGCCGGCTCTATGGGCGTGGCGCCGCGGACATGAAGGCGTCAATCGCAGCCTTCGTCGTGGCCTGTGAACGGCTAGCAGGTGCGCACGCACAGGTCGGACGCATCGCATTGCTGCTTACGTCCGACGAGGAAGGTCCAGCCACAGACGGTACCGTCAAGGTGTGCGATGAGCTCACGGCACGCGGCATCCGCCCGGATCACTGCATCGTGGGAGAGCCTACCTCAGCCGTGAACCTTGGCGACATGATCAAGAACGGACGCCGCGGCTCACTGTCGGGCAGACTCGTGGTTCGCGGAATTCAGGGCCACGTCGCCTACCCTCACCTCGCACGAAATCCTGTCCATCAGCTCGCGCCAGCATTGGCGACACTGTCGGCGATCCGATGGGACGAGGGAAACGAGTTCTTCCCTCCCACCACTTGGCAGGTATCCAACATCCACGCGGGTACCGGAGTGGGCAATGTCATACCAGGGACGGCAACGCTGGATTTCAATTTCCGCTTCAGCACCGCGAGCACGCCGGAAGCTCTGCGCACGCGCGTTCACCGAGTGCTCGACGACGCAGGCCTTGAGTACGAGCTTGACTGGACTCTTGGCGGAGAGCCGTTCCTGACTCCGCGCGGCAGCCTGTCGGACGCCCTGGATCAGAGCATTCGCGAGGTCACCGGACGTCGCTGTGAGCTGTCCACCACAGGCGGCACCTCCGACGGTCGGTTCATCGCGAAAATCTGCCCACAGGTGATTGAGTTTGGCCCTCCAAATGGCAGCATTCACAAAATTGACGAGCACGTAGCAGTCGACGATCTCGAGCCGCTTGCCCGAATCTACGAGCGAACCCTTGAGCGACTCGGCCATGCCCCAATCACGGAGAACGCATGACCCGCGCGGCCCGCGAAACATTCCAGACCCTCAGGGACCTGATCCGCTTCGGTGTCACGACCTTCAACGAAGCAAAGGTCGCCTACGGACACGGCACCGACAATGCGTACGACGAGGCGGTGTACCTCACTCTGTCCACGCTTTCGTTGCCGCTGGACAAGCTGGAACCCTTCCTGGACGCGCGTCTGACGGCCGCCGAGATCAACTCACTGATCCAGGTTTTTGAGCGGCGGGTGGCAAACCGGCTGCCTGCCCCCTATCTCACGCACGAAGCCTGGCACCTGGGTTATCGCTTTTATGTGGACGAGCGGGTGATCATCCCGCGCTCGTTCATCGGGGAATTGCTTGCGGATCGCCTTGCGCCATGGGTCGCTGACCCGGACGCCGAGATCAATGTGCTTGATCTGTGCACCGGCAGCGGGGCAATCGCCATCCAGGCTGCGCATGCGTTCCCGAACGCCCGCATCGACGCCATCGACTTGTCCATGGACGCCTTGAAAGTCGCGGCACGAAATGTCGCCGACTACGGGCTCTCGGAACGCATCAGACTCATTCAGAGCGATTTATTCAGCCAGCTGTCGCGTGAACGCTATGACCTCATCCTGAGCAACCCGCCCTACGTCAACGCAGATTCGATGCAACGGCTGCCGCCGGAGTTTCAGCACGAACCGGCCATGGCACTTGCGGGCGGCAAAGATGGCATGGATCTGGTTCGCAAGATCCTGCGTGGCGCACGTACACATCTGAACCGTGGCGGACAGCTCGTCCTGGAGATCGGCCACGAGCGGCGCAACTTTGAAGCCGCGTTCCCGGAGATGACCGTCACCTGGCTGAGCACCACAGCTGGCGACGACTCGGTGCTGCACATTGCACAGGACCGCCTGCCCTGACACCTGGGTCTTCAGCAGGCTTATGGAAATAGCCTGAGCCAACCGTACCCGCTCGTATCTTGCGTTCGCCGACGCGGCGCCGCGCCATTCACCCATGTTGTCCATTCAGAATCTCACCTTGCGCCGCGGCGCGAAAGTCCTGCTCGAGGGCGCTTCGCTGAGCGCTCATGTCGGAGATCGCATCGGCCTGGTGGGCAATAACGGCACCGGCAAGTCCAGCTTGCTTGCAGCGATACGTGGCGAAGCGCCGATCGACGGCGGCAGCATCGAACTGCCTCGCTCCTGGCGGCTGGTCAGCGTGGCACAGGAAACACCGAGCCTGCCTGAAGCGGCAGTGGACTTCGTTCTGCAAGGTGACCCGCAGCTTTGGCAGCTGCTGGACGAGTCAAGCTCAGCCACGGACGAAGCCCGGATCGCCGCGCTTCAGATCGAGTTGCAAGACGCTGACGCGTACACCGCGCGGCCGCGTGCCGAGCGACTGCTCGCCGGTCTGGGCTTCAAGCAGTCAGAACTTGGCCAAAGTGTGGCCTCTTTCTCCGGCGGCTGGCGTATGCGCCTGAATCTTGCACGCGCGCTCATGGCGCCCAGCGAGATGTTGCTGCTCGATGAGCCGACCAACCATCTTGACTTGGACGCGATCATCTGGCTCGAGCGCTGGCTCGCGCAGTATCCCGGCCTGGCCATCATCATCAGCCACGATCGCGAGTTTCTTGATGCCGCGGTGAAGTCCATCGTTCACATCGAGCATGCACGCCTGAATCGCTACGGTGGTACCTACTCCATGTTCGAGGCGGCACGAGCCGAGCGCATGTCGCAGCAGCAGGCTGCCTACTCCAGACAGCAGCAGCATGTGGCGAAGCTCGAGCGTTTTGTCGAGCGATTCAAGGCCAAGGCGAGCAAAGCCAAACAGGCGCAGAGCCGCGTAAAGATGCTCGAGCGCATGGAGCGGATTGCACCGGTGCTGGCTGCAAACCCTGTCGCTTTCGAGTTTGAGGCGCCAGAACGCACACCAGACATCCTGCTCGAACTGGATGGCGTGGACTGCGGCTATGCAGAAAAGACCATATTGCATGCGGTTCGCCTGACTGTACGGGGCGGCAGCCGGATCGGCCTGCTGGGGATGAACGGCGCGGGCAAATCGACGCTGATCAAGACGATCGCGCGCGAGATTGCTCCATTGAACGGTGATCTGAGAGCATCGAAGTGGTTGCAGATCGGCTACTTCGCCCAGCATCAGCTGGACATGCTTGATGCCGAAGGCACTCCGCTGTCCCACATGCGCCGACTCGATCCGCAAGCCCGCGAGCAAACGTTGCGCGATCACCTCGGCACCTTCCACTTTCGCGGCGAGATGGCGCTTGCGACTGTCGGTGCATTCTCCGGTGGAGAAAAAGCCCGGCTGGCGCTCGCCTTGATCGTTTATCGGCGCCCGAACCTGCTGTTGCTCGACGAACCGACGAACCACCTCGATCTCGAAACGCGCGAAGCGCTGACCGCGGCCCTTGCAGAGTACGAAGGCACCTTGATCCTCGTTTCACATGACCGCCACCTGCTCAGAGCCACGGCGGACGAGCTTTGGCTGGTTGATGGCGGCCGCGTCGCCGCATTTGACGGTGATCTCGATGAATACCGTGCATGGTTGACATCCGAGCGCAAGGCCACGGACGAGCGTCGAAGCAGTACGGAAGGCGCAGCGTCCGTGTCGCGCGCCGATCCGCGTGAGGAGCGGCGACTCGCTGCTCAGGAGCGCACTCGCATCGCAGAGCTGCGCAAGCCCTTGGCAGCTCGAGCGACACGTCTTGAACGGAAGATGGATGAAATTCAGGGCCGTCTGAGTGAACTGAATCAGCGACTCGCCGACCCTGGTCTGTACGAAACAGCGAGCGGTACGGAGATCGCACAACTCACCCAGGATCAGGCCTTCACGGCACGTGAACTCGAGCACATCGAGAGTGAATGGCTACAGGTACAGGCGGAGATAGAGGCGATCCAATGAGTGCCGCCTGCTTGCTCGATGGAATAAGGGTGCTTGATCTGTCACGCTTGCTCCCCGGGCCGCTTGCGACCTGGCATCTGCAAAGCGCAGGAGCCCACGTCACCAAAGTTGAAGCACCGGGTGAAGGAGACTATGCACGGGCTATCGGACCGGCACGCGCAGATGCACCGCACAGCTGTTTCTATGAGCTTCTCAATCAGGGCAAGTCGCTGCGTGTCATCGACCTGAAGAACAGTGCGGCGCAACAGCAGCTGCTCGACGAGATTCATCAGTTCGACATCCTTGTGGAGAGTTTCCGCCCCGGCGTCATGCACAGACTCGGGCTCGACTGGGGAACGCTGCAGCGACACGCACCCAGGTTGGTCCAGATCTCAGTGCTCGGCTATCCGAGCCAATCGGAACTCGGCGCGGCGGCAGGGCACGACATCAACTATCTCGCGCAGAGCGGGTTGTTGCACGAGTACGTCCCTGCACCGGACACAGCTGAAGATCAACGCCCGTCAGCCAATCGAGTTTTCCTGCCCAACTTCCAGTGGGCAGATGTGCTTGGCGGCGCCATGACGGCGGCATTTGCTGCGGTCTGCGGCGTCCTGCAGGCATCGAGGACTGGCAAAGGGCGGCGGATTGAGGTCGCCATGGCGGATGCCATGCGCCTCGCTGCGCCAATGGCGACCGGCGCAGCGCTTGCCGGAGCGCCTCACACCCCTCCCGGCATGGGACTCCTCAACGGCGGCGTGCCCTGCTACGACCTGTATGCCTGCGCAGACGGCCAGTGGATTGCTCTGGGTGCACTGGAGCACAAATTCTGGCGAGCCTTTTGCACTGCGATAGGACGCCCGGATTGGTCCGACCAGCACTGGCAAACGGGTCAGCAACCCGGCAGCGCTGAAGCGATCGCATTGCGCAAGGATGTCCAGGGACTGTTCGGCACCCAGTCGCGGGCTTTTTGGCTCGAACACCTGGCTCAAGCCGACTGCTGCGTCAGCGCGGTTCGTAGCCTCTCCGAAGTCTTGGCCGGTTCGCCGTTGCCTGCTGCCTCGTTCAAGGTCTTGCCCGACTAGGCAACGCGCTTTCGGAAAGCGCCTACAGCTTCGTCACGCATCGACTTGAGCAGCGCCAGTTGCGCCGCCGGCAAGTTTGGTGCGGTGCGTGATCCGTAGTCCGCATAGATGAAACCGAGGGTTCGACCGTCAAGCGTCAGGCTCATGAACAGGAGGCTTCGCACCGCCCGCCCCTCAGCCAGGCCGCGTGGCAAGCGCGAGCGAACGGAGTCCGCTTGGGCATCGGCAATGAAGACGTCGGTCTTGCGCTGCGCGAGCAGGGCGAAGAGTTCGTCCTTGGAATCGAGGTCGACTTCGAACAGGGGCTTGAGATCCGCTGCGGCTGAAGCGTCGTCTGCTTCCAGCACGATGGGGCGAACCTGTTGTGACCGCACGTCCTTCAGGGCGAGCACAGTCAGGCCGAAGCCCATCGCCTGATGCATCGCACCGAGAATCCGTGCCAAGCGCTCACTGACACTGCCTGCGGCCGTCGCTCCACGCACTCGCGCCAGAGCGTCCTGCAGCGCGGCTTCTATGGCAGCCGCAGGCTCTGGCGATCCCAACTCAAGCGGCTCCATGGCTTGAGCTGGTCTGGCGCCTGCGCCTGAGCCGGTGCCTCGTTGCGCCACCGCCGATGCAGGTATCGATCCGATGACGAAAGTGTTGTCCAGTGCGCGCTGCGGGTCGCTCGATGCCGGCGCCTCGTTCTGCGTCGGTCCGCGCCAGCGCTGCGCAATCTGCCCCGGCATGCGGCTGAGGTCCAGGCGCAGTGCCTGAGCATCATCCAGAAAGGGCTGCATGGCGGCGTCCACGACACGTCTGAGGCCCTGCTCGGATTCCGGCCATGCCTTGCGATACTTCTTGACCAAGCGTGAAAGCGACGCGTCATGCTCTTCTGCCGGCGTGCTGGTCGCAATCTCACGCAGGTCAACTGCTAGATCCGTCGCCACTCGCAGCGCATGCTGCTCATCACGCCGATCCGTCCGATCCAGCTCCGACTGTGAAAGCGCGGTCATGCAGCGCAGCAGACCTTCGGGCATGTTCCAGCCCTTGGCCGCATGCGTACCCACTTGTTGGGGAGTGACACCCAGCACCTGGGCGCACGCGTCATCAAATCGCATCGCGCCGTTCGTCATGCGATCAATCCGCTCGCACTCCTGCGGAAAGTAGAAGAGCACCAGAACCGCGCCGAGATTGCGGAAGACCCCAGCCGTAAAGGCTTGTTCCTTGATCCGCCGATGCTGTCTTGCAAGAAGCTCGCGGCCGATCGCACCTGCAAGCAGGCTGTTGACCATCTCGTGCTGCAACCTCGCTGCCTGCGCACGGTCCGGCAGATGCTCGAGCAGCATCATCGACAAGGCCAGCGCGCGCACGGTGTCGAAGCCCATGATCATGATGGCGTGCGAAATGCTGCTGATGCCACCGAGATGCCCGTACTGCGCGGAGTTGACATGGCGCAGCAGCTTGGTCATGAGCGCCATGTCCTGCATCAACAGATCAGATAACTTGCCCACGCTCTCGGACTCCGAGGCAGACAAGCGATTGACCGCTCGAATGGCACCGGACAGAGCGGGAAAGTCGCTTCGATGACGCATCCTGCGAAACAACTCGGTCAATGCCCCCCGAGCCTGCGCATCTTCCTCGGGAACCGTTGCCTCCCCGGGCTCGAGATGGCCTTTCAGCGCATCCAGCATCTGCCGAGCACCGCTGTATCGAAGGCTTTCGTCCTTTTCGAGTGCGCGGTTCACCACGGCAATCAATTCGGCTTCGACTCCCTGCTGGCCGTTCGGCGCGAGCGGCGGTGGCGCCGTGTTCGCAATGGCGTACATGAGTGCAGGCATCGAGGTCTGCGTGAACGCGGGCTTGCCCGCCAGCATTTCGTAAAGCACGGCGCCGACCGCATACACGTCAGACGCCGCAGAAAAGCGCCCGTCGAAGCATTCCGGCGCCATGTAGCGCGGTGAGCCGATGGGTCCGCTCGCACGAGTGAGATCGTCAAGATTCGCGCAAGCCACCCCGAAGTCCATCAATCGGGTGCGCGCGTCGGCGCTGACCATGAGGTTCGCCGGCTTGACGTCACGATGAAGTACACCCTGTGCGTGCGCGTGCTCGAGCGCCTCGAGCAGGTCGATGGCAATCTGGCAGGCGCGCAGCGCAGGCAGCGCGCCTTCGCGTTTGAGGAGCGCGGAGACCGTTTCGCCTTCGACGTACTCGAAAACGAGCGTGCAGTCGTCGCCGGATTCGAGCGCGTCGAACAGCGGAACAATGTTCGGATGCGACAGGCGTGCCACGGCCCTGGCCTCGTCCATGAGGCTTGGGCCGGCGGCGGATGACTCACCCGGATGCACGGTCTTGAGCGCAACGCTCCGACCCAGCCGCAAGTCGGTGGCACGCAGCACCTGCCCCTGTGCGCCACGGCCGACGACGGCCTCGACGCGGAAGCGTTCGGGTGCCGGCGAGCTGGCAACTGCTTGGGTGCGGGACATCGACAAAAGGCCATCAACGCGGCCCATGTGCCGCTTATGCCCTCAAGTATCGAGACCAGGAGCGCCCCGCAAGCACGCAAAAAGCCCGCAATTGCACGCTTAGTTCGAACGGTTCGGGTTCGCCCTGATTAGCGCTTCGTGGGCTTGGCGGCGGTGTCGCCGTCACTCGCTTCCTTCTTTTGCGGTTCAGCCTGGTCCGCGGGTGCGGGCTGGGGGACGCTCAGATCGAAGTCCAGTGCGGTGGGCAGCGAGACATCGAAATCCAGCGGCTCGCCGCGGGTGGTTTCCGGGAAGTGCCCAGGGCCGGCTTCACTGGCGTAGCCAGGCGCCGCTGCAGGTTTGTCCACCGGCTTGGCGGTTGCGGCCTCCTGCGCAAACGCAGACGCAGACGCGTCGCGTTGAACGTAGCCTGCCGGCATCGTCGGCGGGCTGAAATCCAGCGCATCGGGATCGCGTGTCGGCTCGTCCAGATCCGGATGCAGGGGCACCGTATCGACGTGGGTTGCCTGTTTCAGGGCCGCCGCCGTGTCCTGCCCCAGCTCATGGTGTTCTACGACCTCGACGTTCATCTTGGCGAGCACTTCGCGCTGTGCTGCCTGCGTCATTTCGAAGGTCGAGGTTTCAAAAAACTCCTTGCTTGCAGGCGCTGCGGCAGCACCGGCGGCCGCAATGGGCACCGTCCTGGGCGCCGCGGGCGCGGGCACATGCGCGGTACGCCGCGGTGCAGGGGCAGCCGGATGCGACAGCACCGACTCCGGTGAGTCGTTCTCCGGAAGCGACGCCCACCACTGTTCGGTCTGACGTTTGCGCCGCACGGTTGAAAGGACAAGCAGCAGTACACCAAGCGCCACCGCGCCACCCGCCAGGAGCCAGGCCCACCAGCGTTCAAGGAAGCTCTCTTGCGGAGCCACAGCAGGTGCCGGAGCAGGCTTCGCAGCTGGTGCGGGCGGCGCCTTGGCGGCTTCGGCACGCGACAGTTCGCCGCGAGCCTTTTCAAGCTCGCCGCCAACCTGCCCGAGCCGCGCAGCAAGCTCCTTCTCCTTGGCGATGACGGCCGCGACGGGGTCCTCATCCCGCAGGAAAGCGGCAAGACGCGCCTGCTCGATCGCCATGCGGTGCGCCCGGACCGGGTCCGTGCTAGCTGCATCCTGCGCGGCAGCAAGACTTGCGATGGAAGACATGCGCAGTTCGCTCGACAGCTTGAGATCCCCACCTGCCAAGCCCAGGTCGATCGCCGGCGCCAGTCTGAGTTGGTCACCCGAGGGCGGCGGAGCCGGCCGTGCCGTCGGTCGTGTCGGCGGGCGCCGTGCTGGCGGAGCCTCCGTCGCTGCGGCTGGGCCCGATGCCGCCCCCCCAGCGGAAGCCGCTCTCGCGGCGCGCGTTTGCCCAGGCGCTGAACGCGAGCCCGAGGCTCTGGCCGGAGCAGGCGATGCCTGCGGCGCGCTCGACGGCGCGGTGGGCGCTGGGGGAGCGGACGCTGCCGCAGCGCTCACAACCGGCGGGCGTAGATCGTCCGCGCTCGGAAGCTCCAGCAAAACGACGAATTCCTTCGTGATCGGGTTGTCGCAGCCCACCTGCATGGCAAAGCGCACGGCCGGCTCTGCAACTGCTGCGCGCGTCGTGAGCAGCACGGCGGCGGGTCGCGGCAAGCTGTCGAAGACGAGCCGGGGGTTTGCTACCGCGGGCGCATCATCGCCCTTGGGATTCAGGGGCCGAACACAGTCGGGGTTCAGTTCCTCACTCGGCTGAAGGCTCAGCGGAATGCGCACCCTCAGGGGCTGGCCGATCTTCGACTGCACTTCGGGGCCACCCACCGACAACGCCCACGCCGGTGCGGTCATCGTGCCCATGGCCAGACAGACGGCCATGACGACGGGCCGCAGGCGCGGGCGATCGTCTTTCGCTGAAAACTCGTTCCGTTTGGGGTGCGACGGATGCAATCGGTGTTCCTCGTCGGACTGCAGCGGTTCGTTGTGTTTATATATCGTCAATTCTCAAGCTTACCAATCGAGCGCCTGCGCCGCCACGCGGCGGGCCGCTCGCCTACCTAACCCGTTGACTCTCCAGGCCTCCAGAATTTCTCTGGGATCAGCGAAGCGGCCCGCACACACAAGGTGGCGCACCCCGCATCACCGTCTGCGACACTCTCGGCTCTGCACTGTTCCCGCGCCGCACACCTCGGCGACACGCCAACATGTCTGCCTCACTGAGCACCGATCGAATCGACCAGCTATTGGTCATTTCCGTGACCCGTACCGATCCGGGCGCGCTGCCCGAAACGCTCTGTGCCGCAGGGCTCGAAGTCATCGAAACCCTGCAGTCGCAATCCGATATCGGCGCCGTGCTGCTGGTACTGAGCCCGCCTGCCGACGCTGCCGGTCCAGCGGATGCAAGCCCCACGCAGAGTGCCTTGCAGGCGCTCGACAGCTGGGTCGAGGCGCTGGCTCACGCGGCGCGCCCTCTGATTGCGGTTCTGGAGGGCGATGTAGACGCCGCGCTGACACCCCTCGCGCTGGCCTGCCCGATGCGCATTGCCGGGCAGCACGGGCACTGGGAGGCCCCGCAACTGGGTGGCGGCATCGGCACGCTGCTGGCCGACGCCCTGCCACGAGCGCTGGCCCATGAGTGGCTGCTGCGCCGCGCCCCGCTGCCGGCTCAGCGCCTGCATGCCGCAGGCGCCATCAATCTGCTTGCACCCGAAGGGCAGGTGCTGCAAGCGGCGATCAGTTGGGCAGGCGAATTCGCCGCAGATTCGCAAGAAAGCGAGACGCTCCTCGGTCTGGTGGCTACTGCGCCGACCGCGACGCTCGCCGAGCAGCAGGCCGCCGAGCGCCGCGCGCTGCAACGCGCGCAGATTGCTGCACTGCGCTCGGCTGAGTGAAGCCGAAGATGACGCCGATGAGCCAGCCCCTGCCGCCAAAGGACGCCAACCGCAGGCGCATCTATCTGATGCGCCACGGCGCCGTCACCTATTTCGATCCCGCCGCCGGTCGCGCCGAAGACCCGGAGCACGTGCCGCTGAACGCCGACGGCCGTGCCCAGGCCGATGCAGCCGGCGCCGCCTTTGGCCGTGCGGGCGTGCGCTTTGACCGCGTGATCGTCTCCGGTCTTGCGCGCACGGTGGAGACTGCCAGCCGCGTGCTGGCGGCAGCCGGGCAGGCACCCACGCTGGAGCACCGGCCCGAGCTGCAAGAGATCCGCGGCGGGCGCCTGTCCGCCCTGCCCCAGGACGAAGCTGGGCTGCGCGAAGCCTTTCTTGGCGCGATTGACGGTGCCCCGGTGCTCGACAAGCGCTTTCTGGGCGGCGAGAGCCTCGCCGAACTGTTCGAGCGCGTCGTGCCGGCGATTGACACCCTGCGCGCCGATCCGGACTGGGATGTGATCCTGCTGGTGCTGCACGGCGGGGTGAACCGCGCCATCATCAGCTGGCTGCTCACGGGCGAGCGGCGCTTTCTGGGCGGCATCGCGCAGGCACCGGCCTGCATCAACGCGCTGGATGTCGGGCCAGCGAGGCATGACGTGGTGCTTCGGATGAGCAACCATTCGCCGCTGGACCCGGTACAGACGCGTACCCGCTCGACCACGATGGAGCAGTTGCTGGCGCAGTTCAAGGAATTGCGCAGCATCCTGAAGAAGAACTCAAGAGACTCGGGAGACCCGACGTGACCACCGCTGACGAACAGTTTTCCGGCACCCGCGCCCTGGCGGGCAATCAGAATCTGGACCTCGCCGCGCTGGAGGCATGGCTTGGCAGTCACGTGCCCGGCTTCGCAGGCCCCTTGAGCATCGAACAATTCAAGGGCGGGCAGTCCAACCCCACCTTCAAGCTCATCACGCCGGGTGCCACGTACGTTATGCGCGCCAAGCCCGGGCCGGTAGCCAAGCTGCTGCCCAGCGCCCATGCCATCGAACGCGAATACGCCGTGATGAAGGCCCTGCAGGACACGGATGTGCCGGTGCCGCGCATGCTGGCGCTGTGCGAGGACGAGAGTGTGATCGGCCGCGCGTTCTTCATCATGAGCTTCGTGGCGGGCCGCGTGTTCTGGGAGCAGTCCCTGCCCGCCTTGACGCCGGCCGAGCGTGCGCCGATCTACGACGAGATGAACCGCGTGATCGCCGCGCTGCACAGTGTGGACTACGCCGCCGTCGGTCTGGCCGACTACGGCAAGCCCGGCAACTATTTCGAGCGCCAGATCGGCCGCTGGACCAAGCAGTACAAGGCCAGCGAGACCGAGACCATCGAGGCCATGAACCGGCTGATCGACTGGCTGCCGCAAAACATACCGGCTGGCGAGAGCGTAGCGATCGTGCATGGCGACTTCCGCCTCGACAACCTGATCTTCCACCCCACGGAGCCGCGTGTACTCGCCGTGCTGGACTGGGAGCTCTCGACGCTCGGTGACCCGATGGCCGACTTCAGCTACCACCTGATGAGCTGGCACATTCCACCCGGGCAGTTCCGCGGCATTGCCGGGCTGGACCTGGGTGAGCTGAACATCCCCACCGAGCGCGAATACGTGACGCGCTATTGCGAACGTACTGGCCGCGCGCCGATCGTGCCGGAGCACATGCGCTTCTACATGGCCTACAACATGTTCCGGCTCGCCGGCATCCTGCAGGGCATCATGAAACGCGTGGTGGACGGCACGGCCTCATCGGCGCAGGCCATGGCGGCCGGCAAGGCGGCACGGCCGTTGGCGGAGATGGGCTGGAAATACGCTCAGGGGCGCTGACAGGCCGGCCTTCGCGCAATCTTTGGCCGAAATTTATTTTTTTCATCAGGACGGAAAGCCGCTTTCCGCATGCTGGATGCGCGGAAAGTGGCACCTCATCGCATCGAGAAAATCCGTCCGAAAACGAATGATCATCCGCGCCAGCTCCGCTCCAGCACGAGACCCTCGATGATGTTGGCCACGTCCTCGGCCTTGTCAGTGATCTGCTCGAGCAGCTCGTAGACCGCCTTGAGCTTGATGAGCTCACGGGTGTCCGGCTCGTCGCGGAACAGGCGGCTCATGGCAGCGCGCATGACGTGGTCTGCGTCGCTCTCCAGCTTGTCGATCTGCTCGCACAGCCGCAGGATGCCGTCGCGGTTGCGGCGGCTCGCCAGCAGACTCACCGCCTCCTCCAGCCGCTCGGCGCAGGCCACGCAGATCTCGGCCAGCTGGATGGCAGCCGGCGTCACGCGCTTGATGTCGTAGAGATAGATGGTCTGCGCAGTGTCTTCGGCCAGATCGAGCACATCGTCCATGACGGACACGAGCTTGTGGATCGCGTCCGGATGCAGAGGCGCCACCGGCGTGCGCTTGAGCAACTCAATGGTCTGTCGGGTGATGCGGTCAGCGGCCTTCTCGGCCGCTTCGACGTTCTGGGCGCGCAGTTCGCGCTCGGTGGACAGATGCGTCAGAAGCAACAGCAGCTCGCGGCAGCCCTGCACGCCCAGCTCGGCGTGCTGACTGAAGAGCTTGAAGAAGCGCTGGTTGCCGGGAAGAAAGCGGATCAACATGAGCGCGAGCTTAGCTTGCAACACGCGCTGGCTCGCATCGATGGAGTCTCCGCTCGAACCTCAGCAAAACGCATTAAAAAGGCGAGATCGGCCCCGAACGACCGCTCTCACTCGCCGTAGGACATGGCGTTGCCGCCGGTGTAGTTGGCAAAGCGCGTCAGGTGGTTCAGGAAGGTCAGACGCACGGTGCCGATCGGCCCGTTACGCTGCTTGCCGATGATGATCTCGGCCGTGCCCTTGTCCTGCGAGTCCGGGTTGTAGACCTCGTCGCGATAGATGAACAGGATCACGTCGGCATCCTGCTCGATGGCGCCGGATTCACGCAGGTCGCTCATCACCGGGCGCTTGTTCGGTCGCTGCTCCAGGCTGCGGTTGAGCTGCGAAAGCGCGATCACCGGGCAGTTGAGCTCCTTGGCCAGCCCCTTGAGCGACCGGGAGATCTCGGAGATTTCCGTCGCGCGGTTTTCGCCCGCGGTGTTGGCCGACATGAGCTGCAGGTAGTCGATGATGATCAACCCGAGCTTGCCGCACTGGCGCGCAAGGCGCCGCGCGCGGGCACGCAGCTCCAGGGAGTTCAGCGCCGGCGTTTCGTCGATGAACAACTGCGCGTCCTGCATGCGCTGGATGGCGTGGGTGAGCTTGGGCCAGTCATCCTGCTGCAGCCGGCCCGTGCGCAGGCGCTGGCCGTCCAGCGCACCCACCGAGGACAGCAGACGCATGGCGAGCTGGTTCGCACCCATTTCCATGGAGAACACCGCCACCGGCAAGCCTTCCTGGATGGCGACATGCTCGCCGATGTTCAGCGAGAACGCGGTCTTGCCCATGGAGGGGCGGCCGGCCACGATGATGAGGTCGCCGGGCTGCAGGCCGGAGGTCATCTTGTCCATGTCATCGAAGCCGCTGGGCGTGCCGGTGATGTCCGAGGCGTCGTTGCGGTGATAGAGCTCGTCGATGCGCTCGACGACTTCGGTCAGCACATCCGGCAGGTTGTGGAAGCCCGCGGCACCGCGCGCGCCCTCCTCCGCAATGGCGAACACGCGGCTCTCGGCCTCATCGAGCAGCTGCTTGGTGTCCTTGCCCTGCGGGTTGTAGGCGGCACCCGCAATGTCCTCCGCCACATTCACGAGCTTGCGCAGCACCGCGCGGTCGCGGACGATCTCTGCGTACCGCCGCACGTTCGCGGCGGATGGCACGGAGGTCGCCAGCGCGTTCAGGTACGCCAGACCGCCAGCTTCATCGGCCCGGCCAGCAATCTGCAGGCTTTCGTAGACGGTAATGACGTCTGCCGGGCGGGACTTCTCGATGAGCTTGGCAATGTGCTGCCAGATCAGGCGGTGATCGAAGCGGTAGAAGTCGTCCTCTCGGATCAGGTCGCCAATCTTGTCCCAGGCGCCGTTGTCCAGCATCAGACCGCCGAGCACAGACTGCTCGGCCTCCACCGAGTGGGGCGGCACCTTCACGGCGGCCAGTTGCGGGTCGGTGGAGCGGAGATCGGCGGGAGAATTCATCAAGCGACTTAAGACCTGAAATCAGATCGACACAAGCGATCGAGTGTAAGGATCGGTGCGGCCCATGCGTTGTGCACAAGCCGGGGGAAAAGCTGTGGATAAGCGGTGGGCAAGCTGTGGGTTGCGCGGGATAACTTGCGAGGCCCAAAACAAAACGGGCCGCAGAATCTGCGGCCCGTCGTGCACGTGCTGGTCTGGAGCGATCAGGCTTCGCCGACCACCGCGACGTTCACGGGCACAACCACGTCCGTGTGCAGCGCGACATCGACCGACGATTCGCTCACGGTCTTGATCGGGCCGTTGGGCATGCGCACTTGGCTCTTGTGCACCGGGAAGCCCTGCTTGGACAGCGCCTCGGAGATGTCAAAGTTGGTCACGGAGCCGAACAGACGACCGTCCACACCGGCCTTGGCGTTGATCTTCACGGTCAGGCCGTTGAGCTTCTCGCCGGTGGCTTGTGCGGCGGCCAGAGTGGCAGCAGCAGCCTTTTCGAGTTCGGCACGCTTGGCTTCGAACTCCTTGAGCGCCACTTCAGTGGCACGGCGTGCCTTCTTCTGCGGGATCAGGAAGTTGCGGGCGTAGCCGTCCTTGACGCGAACGACGTCGCCGAGGTTGCCCAGGTTGGCGACTTTTTCAAGAAGAATGATTTGCATGATGGATATTCCTTCTTCTGCCCGATCAGTTGTGGTTGTCGGTGTAGGGCAGCAGCGCCAGGAAGCGCGCGCGCTTGATGGCGCTGTCCAGCTGGCGCTGGAAGAATGCCTTCGTGCCCGTCAGGCGGGCGGGGATGATCTTGCCGTTCTCGCCGATGAAGTCCTTCAGGGTTTCGACATCCTTGTAGTCGACTTCCTTGACGCCTGCAGCCGTGAAGCGGCAAACCTTGCGGCGCTTGAACAGCGGGTTGGACGGGGTGCGCTTCTGACCGGGCTTACCCTTGCCCTTGCCACGTGAAAATGCCATTTTGTGTGTCCTTTCGATGATCGAGAGGGGTTCAGCTCGCCGCTGGCTCGCCGAGCACCGCGGTCACATGAAAGACGCTCAGTCTCGCGCCCTTTCGGGCGGGGGCCAGAAAGCCCTCGAACTGGATCTGCTGGCCAGGTTCGCCTGAGGGCGCTCCCAGCGGCAGGGCCATCACCTGCAGGGCCACGGCCCCGAAACTGATGGCTTGCAGATTCAGCTGCACCAGCCTTGCGGCGTCGGCTTCGGTCTGGGTGGAGCGATGCTCCAGTTCGAACTCCACTGCGGCGATCCCGGCGGGCGTGTAGCGCAAGCTGTCTCGCGCAATCACCACGGCCGAAAGCTGCAAGCGGTTGTTCAATCCCTGCCCGAACCCTTCTGATGCGTGAACGTGTCTTTCAGCAACCACGCGGCCTGCTCATCGCCGCGGGCTGAACTCCTGAGTGCTTAGGCGGCTGCCGTTTCCTGCGTGGCCTTGCGAGATTCCTCGCGCTCCACGGCCTTCATCATGATGGAGGGCTCGATATCGGCGCCATCGCGCTTGACCACGAGGTGGCGCAGCACGGCGTCGTTGAAGCGAAAACCATGCTCCAGCTCATCCAGGGTGGCCTGGCTGACTTCGACGTTCAGCATGATGTAGTGCGCCTTGGCGAGCTTCTGGATGCTGTAGGCCAACTGCCGGCGGCCCCAGTCCTCGAAACGGTGAACCTTGCCCTGCTGGGACTCGATCAGGCTCTTGTAGCGCTCGACCATCGCGGGCACTTGCTCGCTCTGGTCCGGATGAATGATCAGGACGATCTCGTAATGACGCATGATGCTCCTTTCGGATGCTTCCAATCCGGGGCATCGGGCCAGCAGCAGCCAATGCGTGCGCGGCGCAAGGCCGTGCAATGCATTGACTCGGCCTGCCGGCCGATGTCCACCCTCATGGTTGCTTGGTTGCAGCCGCCCGTTGCGTCCCGGCCTGGCGCCCTGATCTGCAGCGAATTCCGCAGCTCCGGCAGCCCGACCGCGGTGCGGCAAGGATAGAGAACACACAATTGTATCAGCTTTCCCCATCTTGGCACGCATGGAACGCCGCAAGCCCGTCAGACCGGCGTCAGCGCGGGGCGTCACACTGTGTGGATGCGCTATGGCCTTCTTGCCGACATCCATGCCAACCGAGAGGCCCTTGTGGCCTGTCTGGGCGAGTTGCAGCGTCAGGGTGTGGATCGCCACGTGTTTCTCGGCGATCTGGTGGGCTACGGACCGGACCCGGCTTGGGTCGTCGACACGGTCATGCAGCACGTGCAACGCGGTGCCCTCGCAGTACAGGGCAATCACGACATCTCAGCGGCGCATGAACCCCGCAAGGAGCTTCATGCCGACGCCCGCCGTGCGATCGAATGGACTCAGCAGGCTTTGGCCCCGGAACAGCGCAGCTTTCTCGCCGAGCTGCCTCTCAGCGTTGACACCGAGCCAGACGTGCTTTTTGTTCACGCCTGCGCCCGAAACCCCGCCGCGTGGACCTACGTGGCAGGTGCCATGGAAGCAGCCAGCAGTCTGCAAGCCACGCGGGCGCGCGTGACCTTCGTGGGCCACGTCCACGAGCCGATGCTGTACTACGCCGATGTCACCGGCCGGGTCATGAACTACGAGCCACCGGCCGCGCACCCGATTCCGCTCATCGCCACGCGCCGCTGGCTGAGCGTGGTCGGCTCTGCCGGCCAGCCGCGTGACGGCAATCCAGCGGCCTGCTGCGGGGTCTACGACTCCGCGAGTCGTCAGTACACCTTGCTGCGCGTGCCCTACGACCACGTGGAAACCGCGCGCAAGGTCGCTGCTGCCGGGCTGCCACAGCGCTTTGCCGACCGCCTGGGCAGCGGCCACTGAGCGCTGCAGGCGTTGACACAGCGCAAGCCAGTCAGCGCAGCTGCGCGAAATACTGCCAACAACCGCATCTCGGAGTCGCGCCTGCATGGCTGACCAACCGCTTGAGCCCGGCCAGGTGGTCGATGGCTTTACCCTGCACGAACGGCTGCATACAGGGGGCATGGCAGTGCTCTGGCGGGTGACGCATCCTGCGCAGCCCGGACCGCTGATCATGAAGGTGCCGCGCCTGAAGACCATCGACGA
Organism: beta proteobacterium AAP99; assembly: GCA_001295775.1. Classification (GTDB taxonomy): domain Bacteria; phylum Pseudomonadota; class Gammaproteobacteria; order Burkholderiales; family Burkholderiaceae_C; genus Piscinibacterium. The sequence goes on along the minus strand of LJIA01000017.1, from coordinate 70,074 downwards.
TCCGGCGGCCATCATCGGCTTCGAGGTCGAGCAGATGATCCTGCCGACACTGAGCGGCAGCCATGTGCCGAAGTTCATTGCTGACGGAGACTTCACCGCGCAGCCCTATATCGTCATGCAGCACATCGAGGGCGACAGCCTGCGCCCGCTGCTCGATTCCGCTCCGCACACGGCCGATCGCATCGCGCCGCTCATGGCCAAGGTCGCACTGGCACTGCATGATTTGCACCAGCAGCATGTGGTGCACCTGGACATCAAGCCCTCCAACATCATGCTCACGCCAGAAGGTGAGGTGGTGCTTGTGGATTTCGGACTGGCACGCAGTGACTTCCTGCCCGACCTGCTGGCCGAGCAGTTGCGCGTGCCGATGGGCACTGGCCCCTACATCGCCCCCGAGCAGGTGATGCGTGTGCGTAACGACCCGCGCAGCGACCTCTTTGCCTTGGGGGTGATGATGTACCACCTGGCCACCGGCAAGCGCCCTTTCGGCTTCCCCAAGAGCGTGCGCGGCCTGCGGAAGCGGCTGTGGCGCGACCCGGTTCCACCCAAGGCCATCCGCAAGGACATTCCTCCCTGGCTGCAGGAGATCATCCTGCGCTGTCTGGAAGTGCGGCCGGATCGCCGCTACGCGAGTGCAGCTCAGCTTGCCCAGGATCTGCAAAACCCTCAGACCGTTGCGCTGACCGAGCGCGCCGCGCGGGCGCATGCCGACAGCAGCCTGGTCGTGCTGCGGCGCTGGCTGCGTGCACAGAACCTGGCTTCCCTCGTATCGCAATCCCAGGCGGTTTCGCGCCAACTGGCTGCTGCACCGATCGTCATGGCTGCGGTTGACCTGTCCCACGAATGGGAAGATCTTGCCGAGGCGTTGCGCGCAGTGACGCGGCAGGTGATTGCGATTGCACCCGAGGCCCGGCTGTCCTGCGTTACGGTTCTCAAGACGCATCGGATCGCGACCGATTCGCATCTGGATGAAGAAGGCCGCAACGTCCATGTGCAGAAGCTCGTGGCGCTCAAGCACTGGGCGCGTCCGCTGTTTTCTGGGGATCGCCCCAGCGTGAGCGAGGAGCGTGTGACCTGCCACGTACTTGAGGGCCCCGACCCGGCGGCGGCACTGCTCGACTACGCGCAGACCAACAAGGTCGACCACATCGTCATCGGCTCGCGCGGCGCGGGGTCGATTCGCCGGTATCTGGGCAGCGTATCTGCCGCCGTTGCCGCTCAGGCGCCCTGCTCTGTCACCATCGTGCGCATCCCTGAGGATGGTCGGCCGCTGCTGTCGGAGCGGGTGGCCACCCTTCAGGCCTCCCCCGAAACCGAAGCGGCCTGAGACCTGCTCCCCTTGGCGTAAACTCCGGCAACCTCAAGGGCGACCAAGGAACAGATACAGGCTCGACCGCACACCGAGCGTGCGCCCCCAGCCCACATAAACCGGACCAAATGGCGTGTCGGTGCCCGCCAGCAGCGAGAACGCTCGCTTCAGCGCGCTGATACGCGGTGTCTCCCCGCGATCGAATGCATCGCCCGCCTCGAGGGACATCCCGACCCGTACCCCGCTCACGGCTTTCAGTCGGTGTGCGAACACCATCCGGGCCAGCACAGTCCGATCGCCGGTGAAGGTCTCCGGTGGCGAACCCGAGAGAATCAGGAAGCCTCCAAGCGGCAGAGGCGAAGAGCCCCCGCGTCCGTATCCGAGCCGCACGGAACTGGCAAGGGAGTTTCGGCCGATCGACTGCGCGTTCTCCCAGACGAGCTGGCCGGCGTCACGCCGCAGGCTGCTACCGGCGCGGAGATCGGAGGCACGACTCCAATCGATCAATACGAGGTTGCCTGAGCGCGGGAAGTTGGGGTCGTCCAGGGTGTCCCATCCCAACCGCGCGCCCAGCACCTGAAACTGATCGTCCGTGCTGGGAATCAATGACTCCACGGCTCGGGGGAAGGTTTGCAGCCGGCGCAGCCCGTAGCCCAGACGCACCTCTCCATCCAGTCCCAGTCGGTAGCCGATGGTGCCGCCGATGTCGTACGTCCGCGATCCAATGGCTGCAGTGAAGCCCGTACTGCCCAGCCGCCGCTCAAAGTCGTCGCCACGCACACCGGCGTTGGCGGTCACAAACCATTCCCGACCCACGGAAAGCGGCTGATAGAACTCGGTGCCCAACTCGCGCGAGCTGCCCACCCGAAGCAAGGTCCGCAGCTCTGCGCCATAGCTGTTCACCCACCGCAGAGTGTGCAGAGCCAGGATCTCGAAACGATTGTTGTTGCGGAAGTCGCTTTCGAGTCGACCGCCGAATCGAAGGGTATTGGGACCCACCAGCGTCTCGCTTGGCGTGACCAGCAACTGCCGCGCGCCCTCAGGACCGGCGAGACGGAAATCCACACGGTCAAAGTCGCCGCTGGCACTCAGACGACGCATGCCTTCGGTGACTTCCTCGATCGTGTAGGACCCGCCAGGACGTATGTCCAGTTCACGCAGCAGCACTTGCGGGTTCGTGAAACTTGTGCCGAGGATGCGCACATCATCGATGCGGATCGGATCGGGCACCGACGGCCGACCGGTGCGTGCAGCCTCCCACCCGGCGAAGCGTTCGGAATCGATGCCCAGTGTAGCCAGGCGTGGCAGCACCACGCGCGCCGCAGCCTCGCCGGCAGCCTCGATCTGCGAGAAAGCCGCAAAGTCCGAGAAGCTGTACGCGGCCAGATCCGGAGAAATCAGGATGTCATTCGGACCCAGCTCGCTGAGCGACTGAACGACGTTCTTCTCGGTCAGGATGTTGACCATCTGCTGGGCCACATCCAGCGCACTGTTGAGCTTGTTGCGCGGCGTGAGCGGCGTGCCGACGTTCACTGCGATGATCACGTCCGCACCGAGCTTGCGGGCCACATCGACGGGCAGATTGCGTACCAGACCGCCATCGATCAGCAGCTGATCCCGGATCTCGATCGGTGCGAAGGCCCCCGGAATCGACATTGAAGCCCGCATGGCTGCGAACAGCGAGCTGTCACGCAGCACAACCATCTCGCCCGTCACAAGATCGGTCGCCACCGCGCGGAAGGGCACACTGAGTTCATCCAGATTCGTGCGGTTCTGCACGGGCAACGCGACGCGCCTCAGGATCGAGTCCAGTTCATGGGCCTGAAAGGTGCCCCGCGGAAGAATGAGCCCTTCGCGACCGACCCCGAAGGAAAAGCGTGACAGGTAGCTCAGGTCTTCCGTCCGACGCCGGTAGTCACGCTCGCGTCTGGGCGCCGTGGCGGAAAACACGGCGTCCCAATCCGTTTCCTGAACGAGCACTCGGAGGTCGTCGAGCCGATGCCCGGCCGACCACGCACCGCCCACGATCGAGCCCATGCTGGTGCCGATGACCATATCGATCGGCACGCGCTGCTCCTGCAATACCTTGAGCACGCCAAGATGCGCGAACCCCCGTGCTCCGCCGCCTGACAGCACCAGCGCCACCTTGGGCCGCGCCGGTCCGGCGATCGTCATCGACGGGGGCGATTCATGCGCTGCTGCCGCAGCTGACGCAGCAGCAGTTTGAATTGGCTGACTGTCCGACGGCTGCTGCCCGCGCGCCAGACCGGCAGCCGCGATCAGCAGCAGTGCTGCAGCAAACCGCTTCACGGTGGTAAGCGTCGTGGGTTCAAAGACCCGCTGGATGACATTCATGTCCGATGTGTTCGATCGACCAAGTTGAAGTGGCTGCGCATGCGTCCGGCATGCAGCCCGGCCCGCATAGTGCCTGATCAGTGGCCACCATGCCGGCGCCAGACCCAGCTATAGATGATCACGTTCAGCGCAATCACACCCATACCGAGACCGATCTGCACGCCACGGGTCAAGCCGTCCGGGTAGATCAGCGCAAGCAGATAGTGCTCAATGAAACCACCTTGATACCCTGCCATTCCCGCCTGCTGCCGAAAGTGGTTCTCGAGTGGCGTCAGCGGGCAGATCCAGCCGCCAAACGAGATCGCCGCACCCCAAGCCGCGGCAAGCAGGTGCGGTACCGCGACCCAGGATCGCCAGAGCGCCAGAAATCCGCCTGCCACAACGAACAGGATGAACAGCCCGTGAATGGCAAGGACGGCGGTGGCGGCGACGCTGGCGAGCATGCCCTCGATCATGACGCAGGACACTCCCGCGGCCGTTGGCGGCATCCAACGGCCGCGCAACGGCACGCCGCCAGCCCTTGCAATTGAGCTGTATGGGTGTACAGTAATACTGTACGCAATCACAGAGAGCAACCTCATGCTTCAGCTCACAGCCCGCCAGCAACAAGTGCTCGACCTCATCCGAAAGGCGCTGCGCGAAACCGGGTACCCCCCGACACGGGCAGAAATTGCCCAGTCGCTCGGCTTCCGCTCTGCCAACGCGGCAGAAGACCACCTTCGCGCGCTGGAAAAGAAGGGCGTCATCGAGTTGGCCGCCGGTGCCTCTCGTGGCATTCGCTTGCTTGACTACCTGCCCGAACAAAGCATGCTGCCCATCCCGATGTTGCGGCAGCTCACATTGCCGCTCATCGGCCGGGTCGCCGCCGGTTCGCCGATCCTCGCTCAGGAGCATATAGAGCGGGAGCTGAACGTCGGTGAAGATCTGTTCTCGCAACGGCCAGACTACCTGCTCAAGGTGCGCGGCATGAGCATGCGCGATGCCGGCATCCTCGATGGCGACCTTCTAGCAGTCAAAAAGACGAGTGATGCTCGGGATCACCAGATCATCGTTGCCCGGGTGGGTGAAGACGTCACCGTCAAGCGCTTCATGCGCCATCGGGATCACATCGAACTGATCGCGGAGAACCCGGACTACGCGCCCATCATCGTGGACCGCAAGAGCCCGGGCTTCGCCGTCGAGGGGCTGGCTGTCGGTCTGATCCGCGGTACGGCGGGCGGCTTCGGGCTGTAAGCACGCTTCCGCTGCACGTTCTGCCTCGCATGCTCCACCACCTGTCCTTCGGCGTTGCCGACATCATGCGGTCCGCCCGCTTCTACGACGCCGTGCTCGGCGCGCTAGGACAGATTCGAGTCTGGGAAGACCTCGACGATATCGGACCCGACGCAAACCCCGCTGTGGGCTACGGCACAGAACCGGGCAACGACCTGCTTGCGCTCAAGCAGCGCAACACTCAGCGCCTTCCGGCCGGTGCGACGCTTGCGCCAGGCCCGGGCTTTCATGTGGCCTTCAGTGCGCAGAGCCGCGGAGAGGTCGACGCCTTCCATGCAGCGGCGTTGGCGCACGGTGGCCTGTGCAACGGGCCACCGGGGCTCAGGCCGGATTACGGGCCGCACTACTACGCCGCCTTTGTGATCGATCCGGACGGATACCGCATCGAAGCAGTCATCAATCGTCCGGTGCCCATCGACCCTTGAAGTCAATCAGCAACCGTCCCATCAAACCCGATCGCCCGACGCACCCGGCACAAAGCCCCCCCACAAACCACCCCAACGTTCAGCCGCCTCTCCTCCACCAAGAACACAGCACCAGAAAGGGCAGCCATGAAAGCCATCGTCACACAAGCCTGGCAGGCCACCTACGCCGACCCGATCGAACTGAACATGGGCGACGAACTCACTCTCGGACGCCGCGACAGCGAATACCCCGGCTGGGTCTGGGCCGCCTGCGTACGTACTGGCAAGTCGGGCTGGGTTCCTGAAACGCTGGTTCAGATGAAGGACGAGCTCCCGGTCGCCCGTCGCGCCTACAGCGGGCGTGAGCTCAATGTTCAACCGGGCGACGTCATCACCGTGATCGACACGTTGTTTGGCTGGCACTGGGCGCAACTCAAAAGTGGCGTCGTGGGTTGGTTGCCCGCCAACCACGTGGCGGCCTGGCCCGCGATGCGCATGCGCGCGGAGCGCAGATCCGATGCTGAGGACGACGAAGCTCTCGCCGGTCAATTGCAGCGCCTGACGCGTTTTGCCAGCAGCGGTCAGGCCAATCGGGGCAACGAACTTCGGGCGTAAGGAGTCAGGCAGAGAGGTACCGCGTCTTCCGCCTACTCGTTGCCGGCCCAGGAGACTCGGTTCTCGGACTCCGCATCCGAAGCGATAAGCGCGCGTTCAGCCGCACGTTTCGTGGGTGCCCATTCCAGCAAGAGGCTCAAGTGACGGTTGAAATCACTCCATACACCCTGTACGGATTCAAGGGCTCGGGATCAGCTGCTGTCGAAGCAGCGCTTGAATGGGCAGAACAGCCCTACCGCATGGTGCGCACGGCCTCGTGGGCCAGGGGCTCGGCGCTCAACAAGCTCGCTGCCATCAACCCGCTCAAGCAGATTCCCACGCTGGTACTGCCCGACGGCACCGTGATGAGCGAGAGTGCGGCCATCCTGATTCACCTCGGCTTGCTGCACCCGCAAGCCGGCCTGCTGCCCGCGCAGGCGGCCGCACGCGCACGCTGCTTGCGCGCACTGGTTTACGTCGCCGCAAATTGCTACAGCGCAGTCAGCGTTAGTGACTTTCCGCAGCGCTGGACCGCGTCCACGGACGACGCTGCGCAGCAGGACGTCCGCCACGCCGCCCGCGCCCAACTGCACCATCACTGGAGCGTGTTTGCGGATCTGTTTGCGCCACACGTGGAGCAGGCGCCAGACACTGCGCCGTTTCTGACCGGACTTGGCGCGGGCGCAGCGGACCAACCGGGGGCGGTCGATCTGCTTGCTGCCGTCGTTTCCAAGTGGTCAGGCACACGTGCGTACCTGAAGGCGCAGCGGCCGGGCTTTCTCGCGCTGCTGCAGCGAATCGAGCAGCATCCCCGCGTCGAACCCGTGTTCGCGCGGCACTGGCCGTGAGCAGCTCGGCCCACGACAACCCCATTTCAAACCGGCCCACCAAAGCGAAGATCGGCTCTGCAAGCCGCTCTCCAGCCCAAACTGGCTGAAGAACCGCGCCAGACAAGCGGAAAGCCCGTTCAGCACCGCACAGAGCACAACGCCCGACGCAATCAAGCCGTCGGGCGTTGCAAGCGTGAGGCTGCAGGTCGCCGTTAGTGCGCCTCAGCACCCTCTTCCGGCTTCTTGATCCGGAACCAGGCGGCGTACATGGCCGGCAGGCTTAGCAGGGTCAGCAGCGTGGCCACGATCAGACCGCCCATGATGGCAATGGCCATCGGGCCCCAGAACACGCTGCGCGACAGCGGGATCATGGCCAGGATCGCCGCGGCCGCAGTGAGCACGATGGGCCGCATCCGGCGGACGGTGGCGTCCACAATCGCGTGCCAGGGATGGTGGCCGTGAGCGATGTCCTGCTCGATCTGGTCGATCAGGATCACGCTGTTGCGCTGGATCATGCCCATCAGCGCAATCGTGCCCAGCAGCGCCACGAAGCCAAAGGGCGCGCGAAAGACGATCAATCCCAACGCCGTGCCGATGATGCCGAAGAATCCGGTCAGGAACACGAGCGTGGAGCGCGAGAAGCTCTTGAGCTGCAACATCAGCAGCGTGAAGGTCAGGAACAGCATCAGCGGCAGGTTGGCAGCAATCGAACCCTGCCCCTTCGCGCTCTCTTCCTGCGCCCCGGCCACGTTGATCGTGTAGTTGGCCGGCAGGTTGGCACGCAAATCGGCCAGCTTGGGATCAATCTGCGCAGTGACTGTCGGCCCCTGGATGCCATCCACGATGTCGGCATTCACGGTGATCGCGAAGTCCCTGTTCTGCCGCCAGATGACGCCGGGCTCGAACACGATGTGCGCCCGCGCGACCTGCGCCAGCGGCACGCTCCGCCCACTGGCGGTCGGCACATTCACGTTCTGCGCGGCTTCCAGCGTCGCGCGCTCGCTGGCCGGGTTGCGCAGCACGATGTCGATGAGTTCGTCGCCATCGCGGAAAGTGCCGATCGGCGCGCCATTGGTCAGCACGCTCGCGGCCTGCGCGATCGAGCGGCTGGAGACGCCAAGCGCCCGCGCCTTGTCCTGGTCCACGTCGATGCGGATGACCCGCACGTACTCGTTCCAGTTGTCATTCACGCCGCGCGTGTTCGGGTTGGCCATGACCACGGCCTTGACCTGGTCGGCAATCGCACGCACCTGCGCAATCTCTGGACCCTGCACCCGGAACTGCACCGGATACGGCACCGGCGGCCCGTTGGGCAGCAGCTTCACACGCCCGCGAATCTCCGGAAAGTCGGTGCGGAAGGCCTCCTGGATGCGCAGGCGCAGGGCGTTGCGCTCCTTCAGACTCTTGGGCACCACGACCACCTGCGCCAGGTTGGTCTGCTGGAACAGCTGCTCCATGGGCAGGTAGAAGCGCGGCGAACCCGTGCCCACGAAGGTGGTGTAGCTCTCCACTTCGGGCTGGGCCTTCAGCCAGGCCTCGAACTTCACGGCGGCGGCTTCGGTGTTGGCATAGCTTGAGCCTTCGGGCGTCCAGAGATCGACAAACATCTCCAGACGCGACGAGTCCGGGAAGAACTGCTGCTCCACCTTGCCCATGCCGACGATGCCCAGCGCGAAGGCCAGCAGCGTGGCGGCCAGTGTCTTCCAGCGGTGCTCCACGCACCAGTTCACCATCGCGCGGAAGCGGTTGTAGAACGGCGTATTGAACAGCTCGTGGTGACCGTCCGCACCCGGCGCCGGCTTGCTCTTGAGCAGATGAAAGCCGATGAAGGGCGTGAAGATCACTGCAGCAAACCAGCTCAGGATCAGCGCCATCGCCGTCACCGAAAAGATCGAGAAGGTGTATTCACCCGCCGTGCTCTTGGCCAATGCGATCGGGACGAAACCGGTGGCAGTAATCAGTGTCCCGGTGAGCATGGGAAAGGCCGTGGCCTTGTAGGCGAAGGTGGCGGCGGCAAACTTGTCCATGCCCTCCTCCATCTTCCGCACCATCATTTCCACGGCGATGATCGCGTCGTCCACCAGCAGACCCAGGGCGATGATGAGCGCGCCGAGCGAGATCTTGTGCAGGTTGGTGTTGGTGACGTACATGGCCAGAAAGGTCATGGCCAGCACCAGCGGGATGGTGAAGGCGACCACCAGCCCGGGGCGCGCGTCGATGTAGTAGCGGCGCCAGAACGGCCGCTGGTCTGCATCCGTGTGCTTGTGCAAGCCAAGCGCCACGAAGCTCACTGCCAGCACGATCACCACGGCCTCGATCAGCACGCGCACGAACTCGTTCACGCTGTCGGCCACAGCCCGCGGCTGGTTCTGGATCTTCTCCATGCTGATACCTACGGGTAGACCCGCTTCGATGCGCTTCTCTTCCTGCGCCAGCGCCTTGCCCAGGGCGATGATGTCACCGCCCTTGGCCATGGAGATCCCCAGCACGATCACCTCGCGCCCGTTCTGACGGATCCGCGACACCGGCGGGTCCACGTAGTCGCGCTTGACGGTGGCGATGTCCGACAACTTGAAGGTCGCGTTCCCGGCGCGGATGGGCAGACGGCGCACGGTCTCGACATCACCCGTCTGGCCCGTAATGCGCACTTGCACGTTGTCGCGGTCCAGCGGCAGCGTGCCGGTGGGCACGAGGTCGATCTGGTTGTTGATCTGCGCGATGACGTCCGTCACGTTCAGGTTCAGCTGCGCCAGACGCTGATGTGAGATCTCGATGTAGAGCTTCTCGTCCTGGATGCCGAAGGTCTCGACCTTGCCGACATCCTTCACACGCAGCATGTCCTGGCGTACGCGCTCCACGGTCTTCTTCAGCTCCAGATAGCTGAAGCCGTCCGCGCTGAAGGCGAACATCACGCCATACACATCGCCGAAGTCGTCGTTGAAGAAGGGCCCGATCGTGCCCGGCGGCAGCGTGCCGCGGATGTCATTGATGTTGTTGCGTACTTTCAGCCAGATGCCGGGCACGTCCTTGGGTGGGTTGCTGTCCTTCAACTGCAGGATGGTCAGCACTTCACCCGGCTTGTTGTAGGTCTGGATCTTGTCGACGTTGGGCGTTTCCTGCAGCTTGCGCTCGATCTTGTCGGTGAGCTGCTGCGCGACCTGCTCGGCCGTGGCACCCGGCAGATAGGCACGCACCACCATGCCGCGGAAGGTAAAGGGCGGGTCTTCGTCCTGACCCAGCATGAAGAAGGCGGCCAGCCCACCGATCAGCAGCACGCCGATCATGTAGCGCACCAGCGCCTGGTTCTTCAAAGCCCATTCGGAAAGGTTCACGTTCATGAGTGTTCCGCTCCTGCCCGGGGCTTACTTGGCCGCTGCCGAGGCAGCGCTCGCCTTGGGAGCCGCAGAAGCTGGCCCGGCGGCGGCAGGCGCGGTCACGCCTGGCATGAGCTTCACCTTCTGGCCCTCGCGGATCGTGTGGATGCCGGCCGTGATCACCTGCTCGCCCGGATTCAGCCCGCTGCCGATCAACACCTGATTGCCGACATTGCCGGCGAGCTTGACCGGCACCCGCGCCGCGGCGCCGTCCTTCACCACCCAGACGCTCGGACCGGCGTCGCCCTGCACGAGCGCAGCCAGCGGCACGCTGATCGCTTGCGCGGTACGCGGATCGGCTGGCAACGAAACAGTGGCTGTCGCACCCAGTGTGGCCACGCCTTCGGGGTCCTGAAGGCTGGCGCGCACGAGGATCACGCGTGCCACCGGGTCGGCGGCAGGCGCGACTTCGCGCACCACAGCCTTGATCGGCGCAGTTGGGTTGGCCCAGAGACTCACGCTCACGGGTACGCCGGGGCGAAGCGCGCGGGCGGCCTGCTCGGGGAGGTTGAACACAACGTCGCGCTCGGTTCCCACGGCCACTCGCACCACGCTTTGTCCGGCAGACAGCACCTGACCGACCTCGGCATCCACACCCACGATCACGCCCGGCTTGTCTGCGGTCAGTGCCGCGTAGGCCGCCTGGTTGCCCTGCACGTTTGCTTGTGCCTGCGCTGCTTCAAACTGGGCGCGGGCGGCGCGCATCTGGGTTTCCGCCTGATCCACGCGCGAACCGCTGACGAAGTTCTGCTTGGCGAGCTCTTGAGTGCGCTTGAGTTCGGCCTGTGCGAGTTCAAGGTTCGCCTTGGCAGCGGCTACCTGCGCGTCCGAAGCGGCTTGCGCGAGTTGCAGGTCCTTTGGATCCAGACGCGCAAGCACCTGCCCTGGCTTGACCGGCGTACCCAACTCCACGAGACGTTCGGTCATCTTGCCGCCGACCCGGAAGCTCAGGCGCTGCTCAACGCGGGGGCGAATCTCCGCTGCGAACACGGCGCCCGCACCCAGCTGACCGGTCCCTACCGTGATGGTACGCACGGGGCGGATGTCTTCCTGAGGTGGTGAAGCGGACTTGCCGCAAGCGGCCAACAGCGCGACTGCGGTGGCGGCAGTGGCGGCCAGTTGCAGGGCGCGTTGACGTGAACGTGCGCGCGAGGAGGAGTGTGTGATGGGCATGGTGACTGGTCCGGCAGGCTTTTGCGGAGGCAGGTTGCTTTGTTTCGGCGCGATCCGGACCCGGCGTGCGGGGCCGGGTCCGTTGCGCTCTTGGGAGGAGAGACAGCGCAGAGCTGAGGCTATGTGCTGATTCAGTTTTAATGACTGAACGGTCAGTAACTTAAGCGTTCGAGGAGATGCTGTCAACCACAGAAGGCCAGAAATTGCAGCCCCTCGCGCCATTTCATCGCTCGTTCGTATTCAGCCAGCCGCGCGAACCTGCAGCGACCGGTACCCAAGGTGCAATGCACTGCATCAATCTGGTTTGACCAAGTCATCAATATATATGTCTAGGACAAACGCTAATTGAAGGGCGTACGCTCAGCACGTCTACTGTAAGAAACCCGTAAGGCCGCATCACAACGCGACCTCCTGGCAAGGAGTTCCCCATGAAAGTCCAGCAGCTCGCAGCGATCTCGAACTGGATGAGCAGCCACCGCCATCGTCAGCCGATGGAGCATCACACCTACACGGTGATCCTCACGCTTTGGCTCATGGCCATCATTGGCCTGCCCGTCTCGATCGCGCTGAATCCCACCTTGCTGCTTGTGTGCGTCGCGGGCGTGATCCTCCCGGACGCCTACTTCAGCCTGCGCGCACGGCTGCACCAGCGGCAGACGCTTCGTTGTGACTGGCTGCCGGCAGCAGCGCGCACCACGCAAGACTGATCCGCTGCAATCAAGAGAAAGGGCGCCCCAGGGCGCCCTTTCCGTTTCCAGCGAGTGCTAAGCCAGCGCAGCCTCAGAACTGTTCCGCGCTCAGCGCCGTGACCGACTCCGCGCCCTCCACGATGGCATCGCGCATGCCTGCGGCGCGCGAGAGGATGTGGTCCGCATAGAAGCGCACGGTCACGATCTTGGTCTTCATGAACTCGGCGTCCTCGCCCGCGGCAAGACGATCCTCAGCAATCATCAGCGCACGGCCCATCTGCCAGCCAGCCACCACGTTGCCCGCGAGCATCAGGTAGGGCACGCTGCCCGCAAACGCCGCATTCGGGTTGGTCTTTGTGTTGGCGACGATGAAGTCGATCACGTCTTCCAGCGCCTTGCGGCCTGCAGTCAGGCGCTTGGCCACGGCGCGGCAGGCCACGCTTGAGCGTGCAGCAAGCTCGGCCTCGGTCCTCGCGATCTGCGCGCAGATGCCCTTGGCCACCGTGCCACCGTCGCGGATCGTCTTGCGACCCACGAGGTCGTTCGCCTGGATGGCCGTCGTGCCTTCGTAGATGGTGAGGATCTTGGCGTCTCGCAGATACTGGGCCGCGCCGGTTTCCTCGATGAAACCCATGCCGCCGTGCACCTGCACGCCGAGGCTGGCGACATCCAGGCTCATCTCGGTGCTGTAGCCCTTCACCAGCGGTACCAGGAACTCATAGAAGGCCTGATTCTGCTTGCGCGTGGCTTCGTCCGGATGATGATGCGATGCGTCGTACGCGGCACCGGCCACGAAGGCCATGGCGCGGCAGCCTTCGGTGTAGGCACGCATCGTCATCAGCATGCGCTTCACATCCGGGTGATGAATGATGGCTGCGGAGCCGGGCATGGAGCCGTCCACCGGCCGGCTCTGCACGCGGTCCTTCGCATACTGCACGGCCTTCTGATAGGCCCGCTCGGCCACCGAGATGCCCTGCACGCCCACGGCATAGCGGGCGGCGTTCATCATGATGAACATGTATTCCAGGCCGCGGTTCTCCTGGCCGATGAGGTAGCCGATGGCGCCGCCGTGGTCCCCATATTGCAGCACGCAGGTCGGACTGGCCTTGATGCCCAGCTTATGTTCGATGCTGACGCAGTGCACATCATTACGCGCACCCAGCGAGCCGTCTGCATTGACCAGGAACTTGGGCACGATGAACAGGCTGATGCCCTTCACCCCTTCGGGCGCGCCGGCCACACGCGCCAGCACGAGATGCACGATGTTCTCGGCCATGTCGTGCTCACCGAAGGTGATGAAGATCTTGGTGCCGAAGATCTTGTAGGTGCCGTCGGGCTGCGGTTCGGCGCGCGTGCGCACCAGCGCCAGATCGCTGCCGGCCTGCGGCTCGGTCAGGTTCATGGTGCCCGTCCACGTGCCGTCGATCATCTTCGGGATGTACATCTGCTGCTGCTCGGGCGTGCCGGCAGTCAACAGCGCCTCGATCGCGCCATCGGTGAGCAGCGGGCACAGCGCAAAGCTGGTGTTGGCAGAGTTCAGCATCTCGATGGCTGCGGCGCCGATGGCCTTGGGCAGGCCCTGGCCGCCGAACTCCACCGGATGCTGCAGCCCCTGCCAGCCGCCTTCGGCGAACTGCTTGAAGGCTTCCTTGAAGCCCGGCGTCGTCGTGACCTGCCCGTCCTTCCAGAAGCTGGGGTTCTTGTCGCCTTCCCAATTCAGGGGCGCAACCACGCCTTCATTGAACTTGGCGCACTCCTCCACCACGGCCTGCGCAGTGTCGAAGCCGGCTTCGGCAAATGCGGGAATCTTGGCCACTTCGTCGATCTGGGCCAGTTCCTTGATGCAGAACAGGATGTCCTTGCTAGGTGCTACGTAGCTCATGGGTCAAGCTCCCGCAATCCGAAGCGCAAATGCATTTAGCGCAGCAAAAAAGGCTGCAACAACGCCGAACATCACGATTGCAGGGATTGCGAGTAAAGGAAGCTTCTTGACGACGGACTTGCGTTTCCATAAGCCATCCAGTGCGTCGCCAGCCATTACCGAGATCCAGCAGAGGTTCGCAAAGAGCATTGCGATTCCAACTACTACGGCTACCCACCCTAGCCAGTTTGGAAGCAATGCTTCTGCGGGGCGCAGCTTCCAGCCACCGTAAATCACACCAGCGCCTATCGCGCAGTTTCTCAAGAAATCAAAAACGCGATGGATATGAAAGTCTTTCGGATTCGCCGCAACAAACTCCGCTGCCAGCGCTTTCCAGGAGCTTGGCATCTCACAGCTCCTTAACGAGTTCCGGGACAGCCTCGAAGAGATCCGCCACCAGACCATAGTCCGCCACCTGGAAGATCGGCGCTTCGGGGTCCTTGTTGATGGCCACGATCACCTTGCTGTCCTTCATGCCCGCCAGGTGCTGGATGGCGCCGGAGATGCCGGCCGCCACATATAGCTGCGGCGCGACGATCTTGCCGGTCTGACCGACCTGCCAGTCGTTCGGCGCGTAGCCGGCGTCCACCGCAGCGCGCGAGGCGCCCATCGCAGCCCCGAGCTTGTCGGCCAGCGGCGTGATGACTTCAGTGAACTTCTCAGCGCTGCCCAGGGCACGGCCGCCGGACACGATGATCTTGGCAGCCGTAAGTTCGGGGCGGTCGCTCTTAACGACTTCGCGCCCGACGAAACTGCTGCTGCCGCCCGCTGCGACCGCCGTGAGGTTCTCGACGGCAGCACTGCCACCAGAGGCTGCGACGGCATCAAACGCGGTCGTGCGCACGGTGATGACCTTCTTGGCGTCACTGCTCTTCACGGTCGCGATCACATTGCCCGCGTAGATGGGGCGTGTGAAGGTGTCGGCACCCTCGACGGACAGGATGTCGGAGATCTGCGCCACGTCCAGCTTGGCGGCCACGCGCGGTGCCACGTTCTTGCCATTGGCGGTGGCGGGGAACAGGATCTGGTCGTAGTTGCCGGCCACGGCCAGCACCTGGGCGGCCACGTTCTCGGCCAGCTGGTCGCCCAGCGCGGGGCTGTCGGCCACGAGGACCTTGGCCACGCCGGCAATCTGCGCTGCGGCCGCGCCTGCAGCGGCACAACCGCTGCCGGCGACCAGCACATGGATGTCGCCGCCGAACTTGGCGGCTGCGGCCACCGTGTTGAGCGTCGCGGGCTTGATGGTCGCGTTGTCGTGTTCTGCGATGATGAGTGCGGTCATCGTGCTGCTCCTCAGATGGCCTTGGCTTCGTTCTTGAGCTTCTCAACCAGCGTCTTGACGTCCGGCACCTTGATGCCTGCCTTGCGCGACGGCGGATCGCTGGCCTTCAGGAGCGTCAGACGCGGCGTCACATCCACGCCAAGGTCCGCGGGCTTGACCACGTCGAGCTGCTTCTTCTTGGCCTTCATGATGTTGGGCAGCGTGACATAGCGCGGCTCGTTCAGGCGCAGGTCGGTCGTCACGATGGCGGGCAGCGCGACCTTCAGGGTCTCCAGACCGCCGTCCACTTCACGGGTGACGAGCGCGTCATTGCCCTCGATCACGACCTTGGAGGCAAAGGTGGCCTGCGGGCGGTCCAGCAGCGCAGCCAGCATCTGGCCGGTCTGGTTGGAGTCGTCGTCAATCGCCTGCTTGCCCATGATCACCAGCGCCGGCTGTTCCTTCTCCACGAGCGCCTTGAGCAGCTTGGCCACGGCCAGAGGCTGCAGGTCGGCATCGGTTTCCACGAGGATGCCGCGGTCGGCACCGATCGCCATGGCCGTGCGCAGGGTTTCCTGGCACTGGGTCACGCCGCAGGACACGGCGATGATCTCGGTGGCCTTGCCGGCTTCCTTCAGGCGCACGGCCTCTTCGACGGCGATTTCGTCGAAGGGGTTCATGCTCATCTTGACGTTGGCGATGTCCACACCGCTCTGGTCCGCCTTGACGCGAACCTTCACGTTGTAGTCCACCACGCGCTTGACCGGGACCAGGATCTTCATGCCGTGCAGCCTCGATGTGAAGAGTGAAAGGGAATTGTTATTCGGGGAACTTTACGTATACGTAAACCCAAGGATTGTAGGCGTCTACGCAGTGTCAGAACCAAAATCTAGCACGGTCGTTCGTTTTTGCTGCGGAGCACCAATCGAGTACGCACTCCAACGTTGCCGTGAGATGCGGCACTGTGCCGCTTCCGCAATCGATCCCTGCACATCGGGTCGGCCCGACACGTCTTCTGCCGCGCGCGAATTCCGACGCGCGTGCCGTAACAGGGTGTATCGCCGGTCAGCCCCGTGCCGTGCGATGCCGTTAGAGCATCAAGCCTGTACGAGTGGCGCGATACGGCGTGCGGGCCCATCCGAACAACACTCCTCTCATCAGCCCAACCGTCCAACGAGCCCGCCATCATGCTGCACCGTGCACTGCTCATCCTCGCCCTAGTGTTTCTGAGTGCCTTCGCGCACGCAGCCGATGCCGATGATCCTCCGGGGCGCGTTGGCCGGATCAGCGCGGTGGAAGGCAACGTCTGGATCACCGACAGCTCCTCGCCCTCTCGCTTTGCACCCACGCCGAACTGGCCGGTCACATCCGGCACCACCATCGAGACCGACGACGACACCCGCACCGAGGTGCGCATCGGCTCCACGGTGTTTCGCTTCGGCCCCGGTACACGTGCGCTGTTCCAGACCCTCGACGACAACGTGATCCGCATCCGGCTGGATGCTGGCTCGCTCGCGGCGCGCTTCCGCAGCCCCGGCAAGGCCCGCGAGACCGTGGTGCTCACGCCGCAGGGCAATGTGGTGTTTGTGGACGAGGGCCGCTATCAGGTCACGGTCGAACGTGACAACGACGTGGCCGTGACCGCCTTCCGCGGCATTGCGCGCATGGACGGCCGGAATCAGTCGCTGGCCATCGGCGGCAACCGCCGCGCCGAGTTCAGCGCGCGTGGCGGCGTCCGGCTGGAAGACGCCTGGCGCGACGACTTTGCCCAGTGGGTCGCTGATCGTGACCGGCGTGACGACAACCGCCCGCAGCCGCGCTACGTGTCCACCGAACTCACCGGCTGGGACACGCTCGAGGACAACGGCCGCTGGGAAAGCACGCCGCAGTACGGCCCGGTCTGGTATCCGACCCGCGTCGAAATCGGCTGGGCGCCCTTCCGCTTCGGCCGCTGGATCTGGCTGAACCCCTGGGGCTGGACCTGGGTGGACGCCGCGCCCTGGGGCTTTGCCGTCTCGCACTACGGCCGCTGGAACTACTTTGATGGCCGCTGGGGCTGGATCCCCGGCAGCTATGCCGCCACCCCCGTGTGGGCGCCGGCGATGGTGGCCTTTGCCGGCGGCAACAGCCGCTTCTCCTGGAGCGTGTCCTTCGGCGGCCCGAGCGTGGCCTGGGTGCCGCTCGGCCCCAGCGAGGTCTATGTGCCCTCGTACGCCGCCCGCCCGACCTACTGGCAGTACGTGAACCGGCCGATCGTGAACAACGTGACCGTCGTGAACTACGTGTCCAACAACCCGAACAGCCAGGGCTACGTGAACACGAACATCCCGGGCGCCGTCACCGCAGCCTCTGCCGCCTCCACGTTTGCGCGCGGCGCAGCCGCAGGCCAGCCCGTGGCCGTCAGCGGCGTCCGCGCCCAGACCTTCACCGCCGTGGCCAATGCCGCCGAAGCGGCTGCCGCCTTCAACAGCAACCGCATCATCATGCCCAGCGCCAACCCGGCGCCCCTGCCCCCGGCCTCACCCGCCGTGGCGGCGGCAGCCGCCGCTGCAGGTGTGAGCCGGCCCGCGCCGGCCGGTGTGGCTGCAGGTGCAGCCGCGGGCAGCAGCACCTTTGCACCCGGCGCCTCCGGCCAGGCGGCCGTGCAGAACCCCGGTTCGCGCCCCGGCTTCAACGGCAATGCAGGCGCGGCGGGTGCTGCCGGTGCCGCAGCCGCGGCTGCCGCAGCGGGTCGACCGGCGGTCGGCCAAGTCGGCAGCCCGCAAGACGGCGCGCCCAATCCGGCGCAGATTGTCCGACCGGCGCCGCCGATGGTGCCCAGCGAAGTGGCCCCGCGCCGCCCGGACAACAACGCCGCAGCAGCTGCCGCAGCGGCCGCCGCCGGCAATGCCCCCGCCCAGCAGCCGCAACGCGTGAGCCCGCCGCAGCGCCAGTACTTCGACACCCGTGACGACCGCCCCCGCGCCAGCAATGCGGGTAACGCCAGCGTTGCACCGCGGCCGCCGCAGGCCGACGACGTGCGCGCCCGCGAGCCGCACAACGCTGCTCGTGAGGCCGCCCGCCGCGCGGCGCAGCCGGATGCCCCGCCGGTGCGCGAGATGCCGCGCGTGGAAGCACCCCGCCCGCAGCCTGCACCGCGCATCGAGCGGGAGCAGCGCATCGAGCGCGCGGAGCCGCGTGCAGAACACCGCAGCGAGCAGCGCGCCAGCCAGGTGGCCCGCGAGGCAGCGCAACGCGCCAACCGCGACTGACCGAGCCGCCGCTGCACTGCGCTGCATCGGCGCAAGACCTCACGAACAAGAACGCACACCCCACCTCCTCCCCAAAAGAAGCCTGCCCATGACTCGCCCAGACATTCGCTCCAAGGTCCGCAAGATCGCCGCGCGCAGCGCGCTGCTGGCTGTGATTGCCGCCGGCCTGTCCGCCTGCGGCGGCGGCTCGGACGCCGTTGTGCTCGCACCCACGGACCCGGCCAGCTTCAGTGACCAGATCGCCCTGCGCGCAACCGCCGCCTCCACGGCCGGCGGGCCGATGACCCTGCTGATCCCCGCCACGACGGCACTGGACGCCTTGGCGGGTGTCACCTCCGTTGGGCCCTTCCGTACCCAGACCCTCAACATCTCGAGCGCCTGCACCAACGCGGGCGGCCAGCTGCAATACAGCGCGCAGGACGCCGACAACTCCGGCACCTTCACCCAGGGCGATCTGGTGAGCCTGACCTTCACCAACTGCGGCCAGTCCGCGGACGGCGTGAGCCTGATCCTGAACGGCTCGATCGACATGACCGTGGCAGTCACGCGGGCCGGCGCCGACGTCATCAGCACGATCGGCTTCTCGCCGCGCAACCTGTCGGCCCTCATCAACGGCGTGGCCGGCACCTATGCGGGGCAGCTGGGCATCGAGAACCGCTTTGTCGGCGGCAACCTGAACAGCAACCCGGTGATCGCCTATGTCAGCCCGGGGCTGGAAGTGGGCTTTGCGGGCGGCCAGCGCGTGGACCGCATCAGCAATGTGCGCTGGGCCTATCAGGAGTCCGCCAGCGCGGTGAGCCTGTCCCCGTCACAGACCATCACCCTGCTGAGCAACGGCGCCACCACCACCTTCACGGCCAGCACCATCCGCCAGCTGGTGTTCCGCCGCAGCAGCACCCCCGCGCTGGACGGCGTGCTGATCGACGGCCGAATCGACTACCTGACCGCGCGCGACTACATGCGCTCGGTCACAACGGCCGACAACCAGCTGCAGATCAGCATTGACTTTCTGGACAACGGCAACTTCGACCGCATCCTGAACATCAGCGCGCCGCAGCTGCTGAACAGCTGGAACTGATCTTCCGATGATCCGCGGCGCGTTCGCGCTGCGATGACTTCGCCGGTGACCCGCAGTGCTGGCGCACTGCGATGACCTCGCCGGGCTGACGCCCTGCTTGATGACGTCGGCCCCACGGGCCTGAATGACTGGCTGGGCGGCGCTTGATCCGAGCTGGCGGCTCTGCCCAGGCGATTCGTGGATGGCGCATCTCAGGAACCGAAAAATCGCCCCAAGGCGGCTTTCCGCTTGTCTGATGCGGTTCTTCAGATGATCGAAAACTTTGATCGGTTGAAAATAAGCCCGAAACGGGATCACTTTTCAATCATCATTTGAAAATCAAGCCGATTTTGACGCCTTCGGAGCCGCTTTCGCCGCCAGAAAGCCGCCGATCCCGTCCTGCGCGGCCGCCTGCTGCATGCCGCAGGCCATGCTCGCGCCAGCCATCTGGTAGGCCGCCGCACTGCCGGTTTCAAGCTGGCGGTAGAACAGGCGCTTGCCCTCGGCCAGGGCGCCGCCGTCCTTGGCGGTGATGGCCGCCACCTTCGCTTCAATCAGCCCATCCAGCTCGTCGGCGGGCACGGCGGCATTGATCAGCCCGAGCTGCTCGGCCCGCTGTGCGCTGATGAACTCGCCCGTCAGCAGCATTTCCAGCGCCGCCTTGCGTCCGACGTTGCGCGACAGGGCCACGGCCGGCGTGGCGCAGAACAGGCCCAGGTTGATGCCGCTCACGGCAAAGCGCGCCGCATCGCTGGCGTAGGCCAGATCGCAGGCCGCCACCAGCTGGCAGCCGGCTGCTGTAGCCACGCCCTCCACGCAGGCGATCACGGGTTGGGGCTGCTGCTGGATCTTCAGCATCAGCCGGCTGCAGCGCGCAAACAGCTCGCGGTGCTGGGCGGCGTCTTGCAAGGCCATCATCTCGGCCAGATCGTGCCCGGCGCAAAAGGCGCGCCCCGCGCCGCGCAGCAGGATCACGCGGCAGGCCTCGTCCTGCGCAAGCGCGCCAAGCGCCGCCTCCAGCGCATCCAGCATGGCACCCGACAGCGCATTGAGCTTGCCCGGTGCGTTCAGCAGGAGCGTGGTGCATCCGTCGGCTTGATCGGTACGTACCAACAGCTGCTCGGCGTTGGTGGGGGCGGCGGTGCGGCTCATGGCGTCTCCTCGGTGTGCCGGAAAGCGTAGCGCCGCCCCGGGGCGGGACAAACCCGCACCACCCCCGCCACCGGCCCGAATCCGCCGCAAAACTGCGGTTAACTCGCAGCTTGACCGCTCGCAATCTCCGCGGCCCTTCCAAGACCCAGAAGAACACACCCCTCCATGAGCGAATCCTCCGAAGTCTCCGTCGGCCCGATGCTGGCGGCCACCACCGCCGCGCTTGAGAAGGTCATCGTCGGCAAGCCGGATCAGCTGCGTCTGGCGCTGATCTGCCTGCTCGCCGGTGGCCATCTGCTGATCGAAGACCGCCCCGGCGTGGGCAAGACCACCCTGGCCCTGGCCATGGCGCGCGTGCTGGGGCTGGAGTTCCGCCGCATCCAGTTCACCAGCGACCTGCTGCCGGCCGACATCATCGGCAGCACGATCTACTCGCGCGAGAACGAGCACTTCGTCTTCCGCCCCGGCCCGGTGTTCACCAACCTGCTGCTGGCGGATGAGATCAACCGCGCATCCTCCAAGACGCAGAGCGCGCTGCTCGAGGCCATGGAGGAACGCACGATCTCCGTGGACGGCCGCAGCGAGCGCCTGCCCGAACCCTTCTTCGTGGTGGCCACGCAGAACCCGCTGTCGCAGATCGGCACCTTTGCGCTGCCGGAGTCGCAGCTCGACCGCTTCCTGATGCGCATCAGCCTGGGCCTGCCCGGCCGCCTGGCCGAGCGCGAACTGCTCGCCGGCACGGACCGCCGCGAGATGCTCAACCGCATGCCCGCGGTGTTCAGCCCCCCGGCGCTGCTGTCTGCGCAAAAGGTAGCGCGCAGCGCCCATGTGAGCGACAAGCTGCTCGACTACGTGCAACAGCTGGTGGAGCGCACCCGCACGGACCCGCACCTGGCCGATGGCCTGTCGCCGCGCGGTGCACTCGCCCTGCTGGCCTGCGCGCGCGCCGCTGCCGTCATGCGCAACCGCATGCATGTGCTGCCGGAAGATGTGCAGCAGGTCTTCGTGGCCGTGGCCGGGCACCGCCTGGTGCCGCGCGCGGCGGACCAGGGCGTGCCGCACGACCATTCCGCCGGCGCCCAGATTGCCGAGCGGATCCTGCGCGAGACGGCGATCATCAACGTCTGAGCGGCCGCACACCTCCCATGCAAGCTGTGCTCGATCGAACCGTCGGCCGCCTGCAGAGGCGCATCGTCAGCCGCGGGCAGGCCTGGATGTGGCGCAACGAGCAGCCGGCGCGCGAGCCCGTGCAGTTGCACCGCCGGCGCGTCTACATCCTGCCCACCGGCGCCGGCCTGCTGTTTGCCGCGGTGCTGGTGTGCATGCTGATCGGCTCGATCAACTACCAGCTCGGTCTGGGCTATCTGTTCACCTTCCTCGTGGGCGCGGTGGGCGTGGTGGCCATGCACCGCACCCACGACAACCTGCTCGGCCTGTCGATCGACTGCACGGAGACGCGCCCTGCCCATGTCACGGGCGAGGTCGGCTTCGTGCTGCGGCTGACCAACCCGCACCGGCACACTCGCGCGGGGCTGCGTCTGTCGCTCGACGGGCAGAGCCTGGCGGAGGATGTGCACCTGCAGCCCGGCGAAAGCCGCGACGTGCTGATCAAGCTGCCGGCCGTGCGCCGCGGCTGGCTGGCCGCGCCGCGCCTGCGCATCGACACCATCTTCCCGCTGGGCATGTTTCGCGCCTGGTCCTACTACTGGCCGGCGCAGCGCGCGCTGGTGTATCCGGCGCTGTCGGCCACGGCCGCGCCGCCCGGCGGCCTGGGCAAGGGCGCAGGCGCCTCGCGCAGCGGCTCCGGGCAGGATGCGTTCTCCCACGTCACGCCCTACCAGCCGGGCGAAGACGTGCGCCGCCTGCACTGGCGCGCCTTTGCGCGTGACCAGCTGGCCCTGCGCGTACATGAGGGCGAGGCCGGCGAGGAGAACGTCTTCCGGCTGGACAGCCTGCTGCCGGACGTGCCGCTGGAAGAAGCGCTCTCCCGTCTGGCCACGGCCGTGGTGCGCTCCGACCAGCGCCGCGCCCGCTTTGCCGTGGTCCTGGGTCAGGAGACGCCTGTGATGTCCTCGGGCGAGGCGCATCGCCATGCCTGCCTGGCGCGGCTCGCCACCTATGGCCTGAGCAGCACGGACAGCCGCGAGGAGCGCGCCGCATGAGCGCGACCACCGCACCCGCACCGCGCACCAGCCGCATCGGCCGCATCCTGTCGGGCGCGGACGATCTGGCACGCGAGCAGCGAAATGCTCTCGTGCTGCTGGCCGGCTGCCTGTGCACCCTGCTGCCGCACCTGTGGTTCCTGCCCACCTGGATCGGCGCGCTGGCGCTTGGCCTGCTGGCTCTGCGCGGTGCGCTGACACTGACCAATCGCCCGCCGCTGCCCAAGTGGCCGCTGATCCTGCTGGCCGGCGTGGCCGCCTGGGGGATCTGGACGCAGTTCGGCACCCTGATCGGCCGCGAAGCGGGTGTGGCTTCGCTGGTGCTGCTCACGGGCGCGAAGCTGCTGGAGATGCGCGCCCGCCGTGATCTGTTCGTGACCGTGTTCCTGTGCTTCTTCCTGCTGTTCACGCAGTTCCTGTATGGCCAGACGATTCCGATCTTCCTGCTCGGCCTGGTAGCGGTCGTCGTACTCGTCTTTGCGCTGACGCTGTTCCATTCGGGCAGCCTGCCGGTGCGCTCGCTGCGCTTGAGCCTGACGGATTCCTTCAAGATGCTGCTGATTGCCGCGCCGCTGGCACTGGTGGTGTTCTATCTGTTTCCGCGCGCCGCCTCGCCGCTGTGGGGCGTGCCACAGAGCAGCCAGCAGGCGCGCACGGGCCTGTCAGACAGCATGTCGCCGGGTGATGTCACCCGCCTGGCGCAAAGCGATGTCGTGGTCATGCGCGTGGAGTTTCCGGGCGGCATCCCGCCTAATGCGCAGCGCTACTTCCGCGGGCCGGTGCTCACGCAGTTCGATGGACGCACCTGGCGGCCGGACACCTCGTTCAGGGCGCTGCGCCCGGTCAACCCCCCGGCTCGTGAGGATGGTGCGCGCCAGGTGCTGCAGACCATCACGCTCGAACCCCAGCAGACACCCTGGCTGTTCGCACTGGAGCATCCGACCGCTCTGCCGGTGCTCAGCGCGTCGAACGTCACGCTGACGGGCGACGGTCTGTTGCTCACCAGCCGCCCGCAGACCGAGCGGGTGCGCTATGCAGTCAGCTCGGAGCTCGGCGGCGTGTGGCGCGCAGAGAACGACATGGACGCCAACCCCGTCCTGCGCCAGCGCTACACCAGCCTGCCGCCTGGCTTCAACCCGCGCGCCATGACCTGGGCCACCGAACTGCGCAACAGGCTCGGTGTCAGCAACGCCGACCCACAGCCCTTCATCAACGCCTTGCTCGCGCACATCCGCGAGCAGCCCTACCGCTACACCCTGGAGCCGCCGGCGCTGGGCCGCAATTCGGTGGACGAGTTCTTCTTCGACACCCGCGCCGGCTTCTGCGAGCACTATGCCCAGGCCTTTGTGGTGCTGATGCGCGCCATGGACTTCCCCGCGCGCGTCGTCACCGGCTATCAGGGCGGCGATGTGAACCCGGTGGACGGCGTGCTGCTCGTACGCCAGCGCGACGCCCACGCCTGGGCCGAGGTCTGGTTTGCCGGCCGCGGCTGGGTGCGTGTGGACCCGACCGCCGCCGTGGCGCCCTCGCGCGTGGAGTCCGGCTTCGGCAGTGTGTTCCCGGAGCGGGCAGGCGCCACACTGGGCGGTTTCAACGCGCCGGACTGGGTCAACCGCCTGCGCAACTGGGCCGATGCCGTCGACACCGCCTGGAGCGTGTGGGTGGTGAACTACGGCGGCCAGACGCAGCGCGATCTGCTCGGCAAGCTCGGCATCGAGGACCTGGACTGGCAGAAGATCCTGCTCTGGCTGCTCGGCCTGGGTGCCGGCGCCATGAGCCTGATCTGGTGGCTCACTCGCCCGCGCCTGCCCAAGCCGGACGAGGCCACGCGCCTGATGCGCACCCTGCGCAGCACCTTTGAGCGTGAAGGCCTGGCGCCGGAGCCGGCTGAACCGCTTTCGGTCTGGCGCAAGCGTGTGGGCAGCCAGCTCGACGCCCGCCGGCTGGCGCTGCTGGACCGAACGATCGCCGCCATCGAACGTGCCCTCTACGGGCCGCTGAGCACCAGCGAGCAGGCGGCGGCCTACCGTGAGGCGCAGCTGGGCCTGCGCAGTCTTGCGCGGAAGCCGCGCTGAGTCTTCTCACACATCACCGGCAGCGCCTGCGGCTTGCCGCGCAAAGCTGGCACACTGCGGAGCTTGCCCGCGCCCCTGATCCGGCGCGCCAAGGCCCCCCAATCAGCAGCACACGCCGTCCATGAACCGCAGACACTTCCTCGGCCAGAGCGCCGCCGCAGCCGCCAGCCTGGGCGGCATCACCCTGCCCGCCTGGGCTCAGGGCACTTCGGTCGCAGCGCCCGTCATTCCGCCCGCCTCGCCTGCCAGCAGCAGTGGATTTGCGCCCTACGCCGGGCGACCGGAAGTGCAGGCCTGGGCGGAGGCCTTTGCGCAGAGCAGCGGCTGGGACATGGACCGCATCCTCGGCGTGCTGGGCACGGCGCAGAGCAATGACACGGTCATCCGGCTCATGCAGCCGGCGCCCACCGGTTTCAAGCGCTCCTGGAAGGTGTATCGCAGCCGCTTCGTGGAGCCGATCCGCATCCGCGCGGCGCTGAAGTTCTGGGACGAGAACGCCCGCTGGCTCGATCAGGCACGCGAGCGCTTCGGTGTGCCGCAGGAGATCGTGGTGGGCATCATCGGCGTGGAAACCATCTTCGGCCGGGACATGGGCAACTTCCGCGTGCTGGATGTGCTGATGACCCTGTCCTTTGACTACCTGCGCCGCGCGGAGCTCTACAAGAGCGAGCTGGGCCAGTACCTGCTGCTGTGCGAGGAGAACGGCCTGCAGCACGGCACCTATGCGGGCTCGTTTGCCGCCGCCATCGGCATCCCGCAGTTCATTCCGAGCTCGATCCGCCGTTTTGCGGTCGACTTCGATGGCGACGGCCGCATCGACCTGCGCGCGAGCCCGGCAGACGCCATCGGTTCAGTCGCGCGCTATCTGAACGACCACGGCTGGAAGACTGACCAGCCCATCGCCGTGGCCGCCCGCGTGGCCAGCAGCGCCGACCAGATCAAGCAGATGCTCGCCGCCGGGCCGCTGCCCAGCTTCACGCTGGAGCAGCTCACCGCTCAGGGCGTGCAGCCGACAGACCCCGTGCCAGACGACGAGCGCTTTCTGCTGGTGGATCTGCCGACCGGCGACGAGGTGCCGGAGTACCGCGTGGGCACGCCCAACTTCTACGCCATCACCCGCTACAACCGCTCCTTCTTCTACGCTGCTGCAGTGCAGGATCTGGCGAGCGCAGTTCGCGCGGCACGCAAAGCGGCTTGATCAGACATCCGCCAACCCAAGCCGCTCGCTAATGTGGCCGATTTCAACTCAACTCTTCGACGTTGAATACGGCTTTCCGCATATCATTGGCCATTCTTGTGGTCTTTCTGGCTTTCAGATCAGTCGTCCGAATTTGATGCTCAATTCTGTCGCATTGACATTGACGCACCCCTCGAATTCGGCTCTGCACCTGTCACAAACGTGACATGGCACCGCACCAAAATGTTGCTAAACATTCACAACAGAACGGTTCGGGATCATGTCGCACCTCCTCCTTGCGCGGGCCTCGCTCGCCCTGGCGCTTTGCGCCAGCCTGCTTGGCACCCCCTTCACGCCAGCCGCCCACGCCCAGGGCGAGTCGCGGCCCACGGTACGCATCGGCATCGTGACCGACCGCTCCGGCGCCTTTGCCGAGCACAGCCGGGACTTCTTCGCCGGCGCCAAGACCTGGTTTGACGAAGCCAATGCACGCCGCCTCCTCGGCAGCCGCCGCATCGAGGTCGTGCAGCGCGCCACCACCGGCACGGACGCCAACGCCACGCTCACCGCCGCGCGTGCCATGCTGGCCGACGATCGCCCCGCCCTGCTCTTCGGCCTGCCCAGCGACGCGGCACTGACGGCCCTGTGCGCAGACCCGCAGGTCCAGAAGAGCGGTGTGCCGATCGTCAGCCCCCTGGCCGGCGTCGATGCGCCGGCCAACTGCAACGTGCAGTTCTCTCGCGCCAGCTACGCGCAGGAATTTGCCGGCGCCATCCGTCAGCTGCGCAACATGGGCGTGACACGCTTCGCCCTGCTGACGCCCGCCGAAGTGGCGCCCGCGCTGCGCGACACGCTGCGCCAGCAATTGACACAGACCGCGGGCAGCAATGTGCCGCTGGTGGTGTGGCCCGCAAGTGTGGCCAACTCAGGAGCGAACGCCTCCGCCAACCCGGCGCGCACCGCCGCGCTCAATCAGGTGCAGGCCAGCGGCGCACAGGCCGTGCTGGTGCTGGCGGACAGTCTGGAGTACGGCGAGATCTACAACGCCATCACGGACCGCCAGCCCGGCACCCTCGTCGTCGGCCCCTCGCTCGTGAACCCTGTCACGCTGGGCGGCCTCTTCCCCACGCCGCGCCTGCAAGGCGCCGTGCTCTCCCAGGCCGTGCCCGACCCCACGCGCGGGTCCCTGGCCGTGGTGCGCGAGTTCCGCACCCTCTTCAACAAGTACTTCGCCGAAGCGCCCACCCACGCCGCACTGGAAGGCTTCATCGCCGCCCGCCTCGTGGTGGAACGCCTGCGCACCGGCGGCGACGTGGCCGACGCCTTGTCCCGCGGCACCGCCACCAAGGTCATCGACGTGGGCGGCGTCAGCTTCGACTACACCCGCTTCCCGGTGCGCGGCACCGAGTTCGCGGATCTGGCGATGATGCGCAAGGATGGGTCGCTGGCGCAGTGAGTTCTGCCGCCCCTAGAGGTACCACCGCACAATCGGCTCAGACACACACACCGGCTTGGCCGCGCCTTCGGCCTCGATCGTCACCTCGAACTTGAGCTGGGCGCCCTGCGTGGCGGGCGGCAGCGCGGCCACAGGGTGGAGCTCCAGCAGCTTGAAGTGGGCGCGGATGCGCTTGCCCACCGGCAGCGGCGCGGGAAAGCGCACGCGGTCCAGACCGTAGTTCACGCCAAGCTTGAGCTGCTGCATCGGAAAGCTCTGCTCGAAGAACATGGGGATCACGGAGAGCGTGAGGAAGCCGTGCACCACCGTGCTGCCAAACGGCCCGGCGGCGGCGCGTTCGGCGTCGACGTGAATCCACTGCCGATCTTCGGTGGCTTCCGCAAAGGCGTTCACGCGCGGCTGGTCGATGGCGAACCAGTCGCTGACGACCAGGGTCTGGCCGACGCGCCCGGCCAGGGCAGCGAGATCGAAAGTGCCTGCGGCATGTGCCGAAGGGGTCAAGTCGTCGGGTGCAGCGTGGGCGGCGGTGAAGTTCATCTGGGCAGGGGTGCAGCGGTGAAAGGCAAGTTGAAGAGCCGCACCGACCGCAGCCGCACTGTCATGGACGAAGTGCGTCAGCCTGTCAGCGAGGCGAAGGGATGCTTGGCATAACATTAGCCGAGCAAAACAACAGGGCTGTGTGGCGCGCATTCGCGCGGCGCGCAAGGCGATCAGGCGCCCAGCCCGCCCGAGCAGCGGCCACGCTGCCGGCCATGGAGACCTTCGCACACGCATGAAACGCGGCTTCTACACCATCATGGCCGCGCAGTTCTTCAGCTCCCTGGCTGACAACGCGCTGTTCATCGCTGCCATCGCCCTCATCATGCAGCTCCAGGGCCCCGCCTGGATGACGCCCATGGTCAAGTGGGTGTTTGCGCTGTCTTATGTGCTGCTGGCCGCCTTCGTGGGCGCCTACGCAGACTCCAGGCCCAAGGGCCGCGTAATGTTCCAGACCAATCTGGTCAAGATCGCCGGCTGCGCGCTGATGTTCTTCTATGACGCCTTCGGCATGACCGGCCTGCAGGGCGAGTACGTGGTGTTTCTGGCCTACGCGCTGGTGGGCGTGGGGGCTGCGGCCTACTCGCCGGCCAAGTACGGCATCCTCACTGAACTGCTGCCAGCCGAAGATCTGGTCAAGGGCAATGGCTGGATCGAGGCGCTGACGGTGCTGTCCATCATCTTCGGCACGGTACTCGGCGGCGTGCTGATCAGCCCGAAGGTCTCGGCCATGCTGCTGTCCTTCGATCTGCCGGGCATCAACACCGGCATCGACACGCCACCGGAGGCCGCCATCTGCGTGATCATGGTGCTCTATGGCATTGCAGCGGGCTTCAACCTCGCCATCCCGGATACCGGGGCGCGCTACCCCAGGCAGGAGCGCAACCCGGTCAAGCTGGTCAACGAATTTGCCCATTGCGTGCGCACGCTCTGGAACGACAAGCTGGGCCAGATCTCGCTGGCCGTGACCACGTTGTTCTGGGGCGCCGGCGCCACGCTGCAGCTGATCGTGATCGAGTGGGGCCGCCAGCACCTCGGGCTCCCGCTGAACCAGGCGAGCATCCTGATGGGCGTGGCGGCGCTGGGCACGATCGTCGGTGCCGTGATCGCCGGCAAGTACGTCACGCTCAAACGCGCGCTGGCGGTGCTGCCCGTAGGCATTGCGATGGGACTGGTGGTGATGCTCATGCCGCTCGCCACGAACATGCCCTTCGTCTATGCGCTGCTGATCGTGGTGGGCGGCCTGGGCGGCTTCTTTGTGGTGCCGATGAACGCGCTGCTGCAGCACCGCGGCCATGTGCTGCTGTCTGCCGGGCATTCGATCGCCGTGCAGAACTTCAACGAGCAGCTGAACATCCTCGTGATGGTGGCGGCCTATTCACTGCTGCTGGGCCTGAACCTGCACGTGAACACCATCATCATCATCTACGGCCTGCTGGTCGCCGGCCTGATGCTGGCCATCATGGCCTGGAACCGCGCCAACCATCGCGCAGACCCGAACCTGGATCGCCTGATCGGGTCGGCCAAGCATCACTGATCCGCGAATCACCCGGAATCGAAATCCATCAATTTCGGACAGAGACAGATGGATTGCGGTCAAAGCGCCTTTCCGCTTGTCTGGCGCGCATCTTCAGCCATCATCAAGCCAAATTCAGGCGGAAATAGGTTGATTTCGGCCAGATTCAGCGGCCAGCGGCCTGAAAACACCTTCCCGCAGCCTTAAACCGGGTCGCCCGCGAGATCATGCTCGTCCGCACTGTGGATGCGCACCGAGACGATGTCGCCCACGCGGTACTTGCGGCTGGGGCGATCCGGCGGGGCGATGTGCACCACGCCGTCAATCTCCGGCGCATCGGCGAAGCTGCGGCCCATGCCGCCCTGCGCCGTGGCCTGATCCACAAGCACCTTGAGCGCGCGGCCCACGAAGCGCTGCAGCCGCGCGGCGGAGATGCGCGCCTGGGCTTCCATGAAGCGCGCGCGGCGCTCCTCGCGCAGCGCCTGGGGCACCATGCCTTCGATGC
Source organism: beta proteobacterium AAP99 (assembly GCA_001295775.1). Lineage (GTDB taxonomy): Bacteria > Pseudomonadota > Gammaproteobacteria > Burkholderiales > Burkholderiaceae_C > Piscinibacterium. The sequence goes on along the minus strand of LJIA01000017.1, from coordinate 40,004 downwards.
TGTTGGCCGTGGCGCCCTCCACTTCGCTGTAGGCAAAGCAGCCCACGCGGTCGAGCTGCGCCTCTTCCAGAAAGTCCAGCAGGTGCTGGAACTCGGCTTCCGTCTCACCCGGGAAGCCGGCAATGAAGGTGGAGCGGATGGTGAGTTCCGGGCAGATCTCGCGCCAGCGGCGGATGCGCTCGATATTCTTCTCGCCGCTTGCGGGGCGTTTCATGCGCTTGAGCACGTCCGGGTGGCTGTGCTGGAAGGGCACGTCCAGGTAGGGCAGGATTTTGCCCTCCGCCATCAGCGGCAGCACCTCGTCCACATGCGGGTACGGGTACACGTAGTGCAGGCGCACCCACACGCCGAGCTTGGACAGCTCCTCGCACAACTCGGTCATGCGCGTCTTGACCGGGCGGCCGCCCACGAAGTCCGTGCGGTACTTCACGTCCACGCCGTAGGCGGAGGTGTCCTGGCTGATGACCAGCAGCTCCTTCACGCCACCCTTGACCAGGGCCTCGGCCTCGCGCATCACCTCGCCAATCGGGCGGCTGACCAGATCGCCGCGCATGCTGGGGATGATGCAGAAGGTGCAGCGGTGGTTGCAGCCCTCGGAAATCTTCAGGTATGCGTAGTGCTTGGGCGTGAGCTTCACACCTGCTTCGGGCACCAGATCGATAAAGGGATCGTGCGGCTTGGGCAGGTGCGTATGCACATGGCCCATGACTTCATCGGCCGCGTGCGGGCCAGTGACGGCCAGCACCTTGGGATGCACCTTGGCCACGAGGTTCTCGCCGGTGTCCTTGTCGGCCTTGGCGCCCAGGCAGCCGGTGACGATCACCTTGCCATTGGCGGCCAGCGCCTCGCCGATGGTGTCCAGGCTTTCGCGGACGGCGTCATCAATGAAGCCGCAGGTGTTCACGATCACCAGATCGGCGTTCTCGTAGGTCTTGGAGGTCTCATAACCCTCGGCCCGCAGCTGAGTCAGGATGATCTCTGAATCCACCAGCGCCTTGGGGCACCCCAGAGAAACAAAACCCACGCGAGGCGCTGCCTGCGTGGGTTGCGAGTTGTCTTGGCTCACAGCATCACCGCTTTAGCTCGAAACCGCCAGTTTAGCGGCGGGGGGGCTGCGAGCTGTGCCGGGTGATCACTTTCCGGGCGGGTTGCCGCCGGGAGGAAAGGGAAAATTCCCGAACATCGACTTCGTCTGGTTCTGCATCTGCTCCTGCATCTGCACGAACACGTTCTTGGACTGCTCGATGTACTGGCTCATCATGCTTTGCAGCATCGGCGCCTGGCCGCTCATGAACTGCGCCCAGGCCTCGGGGCCGAACTGCTTGCCGTTGTACATGGCCTTGGACTGCTCCTGGAACTTGTTCTGGATCTCCAGGAAGGTGGTGATGTTCTTCTCCAGGAAGGGGCCCATCACGCCCTGCATGGCGTGGCCGTAGAAGCGGATGATGTTGGCCAGCACCGGGGCCGAGAACATCGGCGCGCCGCCCGCTTCCTCCTCCAGGATGATCTGCAGCAGGATCGAGCGGGTCAGGTCCTCGTTGGACTTGGCGTCCACCACGCTGAAGACCTCGTTGTTGATCACCAGCTGCTTGACGTCGTCCAGCGTGATGTAGGTGCTGGTCTGGGTGTCGTACAGACGACGGTTGGGGTACTTCTTGATCAGCCGCTGCTGCGACGACTTGCTGGAAGACCCTGAACGCGATGTGGCCATGAACCTGTCTCCGGAATGTTGCAGTGCTTCGCTGCTGTGCAAGAGCGCGGCGTGCCTGACGCGTTGTCCAGCAGATGTTCGGGACGATTGTATGGAGTTTTTTGCACTGCACTTGGGCGGTGCAGCATGGGGTGTGGCTGGGGGGAGACTGACTGCTCTGTAGTGGCCGGAATAGCGCTTTTGATGGAGGGACGACGAGCAGCTTCCGCTTGGTGGGTGTGTGTTTCTGGATAGATGCCTGGGCACACTGATTCAGCCAAATTCGACTGTTTTCGTCTCGTGCAGCTCACGCCAATGAAAGCGACTCGCCCGGCTTGGGGCCGGGCGAGAGTCAGAACTATGCGATTGGTGTAACGAGCCTCGCACGAGTACGTGCTCGTCGTTCAGCAGGCGGCGGGCCGGGGGCCGGACTGGCACGTCCGGCCTCTTCGGCGGGCGTGGAGCAATGCTCCACGAAACCCCCGCCTCAGCAATGCTCGCCGAAACCCCTGCTTCACCCCATGTGCAATCCGCCGTTGCAGGAGAAGTCTGCACCCGTGGAGTAGCCGGCGTCATCGGTGGTGAGCCAGCCGCAGATGGAGGCGATCTCCTCGGCGCGGCCCAGGCGCTTGACGGGGATGGTGGCGATGATCTTCTCGCGCACTTCTTCCTTGACGGCCATGACCATGTCGGTGGCGATGTAGCCGGGGCTGACGGTGTTGACCGTGACGCCCTTGCTGGCCACTTCCTGCGCCAGCGCCATGGTGAAGCCGTGCATGCCGGCCTTGGCGGCGGAGTAGTTGGTCTGGCCGAACTGACCCTTCTCGCCGTTCACCGAGCTGATGTTGATGATGCGGCCCCAGCCCTGGTCCAGCATGCCGTCGATCACCTGCTTGGTGACGCAGAACAGGCTGTTGAGGTTGGTGTCGATTACCGCGCGCCAGTCATCCAGGCTCATCTTGCGGAACACGCCGTCGCGCGTGATGCCGGCGTTGTTGACCAGGATGCTGATGGTGCCGTGCTCGGCCTTGACCTTGTCGAAGGCGGCCTTGGTGCTGTCCCAGTCGGACACGTTGCCCACGGAGGCATAGAAGGTGTAGCCCTGCGCGGACTGCTCGCCGAGCCACTTGTTGAAGTCTCGGCTCGGGCCGCAACCGGCGATGACCTTGTAGCCCATGTCATGCAGCTTGCGGCAGATCGCCGTGCCGATGCCGCCCATGCCTCCCGTTACGTATGCCACCTTCTGCGTCATGCTGTCTCCTCCTTGTTGAGTCTGTCTGTGCACGGCGGCGCCGCGCGTTGGGGTCGTTCTGGTTCAAGTGCCCCGCGGGTCAGATGGCGCGGACCTTGACGTACCGGCCAGGCGCAGGCTCGATGGCCGGAAACTTGGTGCTGCCGGTTTTCTTCGGAGCAGGCTTCATGCCACCCCCGTGCTTGCTCAGCCATGCGGCCCAGTCCGGCCACCAGCTGCCGGGCTTCTCGGTGGCGGCTTCAAACCAGTCGTCTGCCTTGGCAGGCAGCTTGCCCGCGCGGCCCACCCAGAAGTTGCGCTTGTTCTTGCTGGCGGGGTTGATCACGCCTGCAATGTGGCCCGAGGCGCCGAGCACAAAGCGCAGATCCTTCGCATGCAAGGCCTGTGCAGACTGGTAGGCCGAACCCCAGGGCACGATGTGATCTTCGCGGCTGCTGTAGACGTAGGTCGGCACGTCGATGTTCGACAGATCCAGACGCACGCCCAGGCTGTGCAGCTCGCCCATGGCCAGGGCGTTGTCGATGTACAGACGGCGCAGATACTGCGCAAACATCGGACCGGAGAGGTTGGTGCTGTCGGAGTTCCAGTACAGGAGATCAAAGGCCGGCGGCCGCTCACCCTTCAGGTAGTTGCCGACCACGTAGTTCCAGACCAGATCATTGGGCCGCAGCGCGCTGAAGGCGCTGTTCAGATCGCGCGCGGGCATCAGGCCGCCATTGGCAAACTGGGCCTCGCGCATCGCCACCTGGGCTTCGTCCACGAACACGCCGAGGATGCCGGGCTCGGTGAAGTCCAGCAGCGTGGTGAGCAAGGTCAGGCTCGCCACCGGGCGCTGCTTCTTGGCCGCGAGCGCAGCCAGTGCCGAGGCGAGCAGCGTGCCGCCCACGCAGAAGCCCAGGGCATTGATCTGCTCGGCGCCCGTGATGGCGCGCACGGCATTGATGGCGTCCACCGGGCCTTCGTTGAGGTAGTCGTCCCAGCTGGCGTGCTCCATGCCCTCGCCGGGCAGTGGGTTGCGCCAGGAGACCAGAAACACGGTGTGCCCCTGATCCACGGCGTACTTCACCAGGGAGTTCTCCGGCTGGAGATCCAGGATGTAGTACTTGTTGATTGCCGGCGGCACCAGCAGGAAGGGCAGCGCATGCACCTTGGGCGTGGTCGGCCGGTATTGGATGAGCTGGATGAAGTCGTTCTCGAAGACCACATCGCCCGGTGTGGTCGCCACGTTCTTGCCGACCTCGAAGACGCTTTCGTCCGTCTGGCTGATGCGGCCCTGCTGCAGGTCCGCCAGCAGATTGGCCAGACCCTGCTGCAGGCTGGCGCCGTTGGTCTGCTTGGCCAGCTCCAGCGCTTCCGGGTTGAAGGGCAGGTAGTTCGATGGCGCCATGGCCGCCAGCCACTGCTCCATCATGAAGGCGGCCTGCTCGCCCTGGTGGCCGCTGCCCGCGAGGATCTGACGCAGGGCGTTCAGGTGCTCGTTGTGCAGCACGTACCAGGCCGCCATCTGCGCATGCAGATCACCGCCCTGCCAGGCCTTGTGGGCAAAGCGGCGGTCCTGCGCAGCAGCCCGGGGGCCTTCCAGCATGGCCTGCAGGTAGTGCTGCTGCCAGGCCATGAGCTGTGCCGTATCGAGCTTGGGCAGCGCCATGCCGCCCAATTGCGCGCCCATCAGCGCCTGCCAGTCGAATTGTTCCCCACCCATCCCGTTCACCTCGTTTTCCTGCATTTGTATTGAACGTGGCTGACGCTCAAATGACAGCTCTCCCGCAAGCCGCATGCCGGTTGGATCTGCCTGCCATTGTCCCTGCCAAGTCGGTGCTGTCAATTGCGTGGCATCAATACAGCCCCGCATCGCGCAGGCGCGGCATCCGGACACGGCTCGGCACGAACAATCCGCCGCCTGCTTGCGTACGATCGTTCGCATCAACAAGCACACGCGCCAAACCCCGCAGCCCGCCAAACGCAGACATGCTCTACATCGTTGCAATCGCCTGGATGTACGTCGTCATCCTGATGTCGCTGACCGAGACCTCGTTCGTCGCGGGCGCGGCGACCTTCATCTTCTACGGTGTGCTGCCGCTGTCTGTGCTGCTGTATTTGCTGGGTACGCCCATGCGCTGGCGCGCCCAGCGCGTAAAGGCACAGCAGGAGCTTGCCGCGCTGCGCGCGCAGCAGGCATCGGCGGAATCGGCGCTCGAACCCGCCACGGCCAGACCGGACGGAGCACACGATGCGCCGGCGGCCTCGGCAGGGCCGAAGTCAGGCCAGCCAGATCAGTGAAGCCATCCGACCGGTCACGCGATCGCGCCGGTAGCTGAAGAAGCGCTGCGCATCCGAAACGGTGCACAAGCCACCGCCGTAGATGGCAGATACGCCGCGCGCTGCAAGCCGCTGCCGCGCAAGGAGATAGATGTCGGCGAAGAACTTCCCCGGCGCACCGGGCTGAAAGGCGGCCGCGGCGGCTGGGTCCTGTTCCACGAACGCGTCGCGCACCTCGGCGCCGACCTCGAAGGCCTGCGGGCCGATGGCCGGGCCGAGCCAGACCTGCCACTGCCCGTCCGGCACGCACGCCTGCAATGCATCCAGCGTGGCATCGATCACACCGCTGGCCAGCCCGCGCCAGCCGGCATGGGCCGCACCTGCCGCCCTGCCCCGCGCATCTGCAATCAGCACCGGCAAACAATCCGCCGTCTGGATCTCAAGGACCGTGTGTCGGCGCGTCGTCACTGCCGCATCAGCAGTGGGCGTCTCGCCGGGCGCGCGTGGCGCGTCCGCATCCCAGACCGCAATGCCGTGCACCTGATTGAGCGGGACCGGATCGGCCGGCAGCAGCTTGCGCAGCAGCGCACGGTTCTGGCGCACGGCCAACGGATCATCGCCCTGCCCGTCGCGCAGGTTCAGCCCGGCAAACGGCGGCTGAGACACACCACCGCCACGCAGGGTGGTGAAGGCGTGCACGCCGGGCAGGGTCGGCCATTGCGCAGGCAGAACATGCACTGCCGCCTGCACCGTCGGTGCGGCCTCAGGTCGGCCAGCTGTCATCAGCAAAATCTCCTTGGGTCTTGAGGTCGCGGTCCAGGCGCAGGCTGCGCGCAAGGTGCGCAAGATCGTCCGGCAGTGGCGCGGCGAAGCTCAGGCGTGCGCCCGTACCCGGCGAGTCAAATGCCAGACGGGCGGCGTGCAGGGCCTGGCGTTCGATGCGCTCGCCCTCCACTGTGATCGGCCGCCCGCCGTACAGCGCATCGCCCACCAGCGGGCAAGCCACCGCAGCGAGATGCACACGGATCTGGTGCGTGCGCCCGGTCTCCAGGCTGCAGTGGATGCGCGCCGTCGTACCCTCGGCCTCCCGCGCCACCAGCCGGTAATGCGTCACCGCCGGTTTGCCGCCCGCCAGCACGGCCATGCGAAGGCGGTTGCGCGGGTCGCGGCCGATCGGCTGGTCGATGGTGCCGGCGCCCGGTGTCGGCGCGCGATGCGTGAACGCGATGTATCGACGGTTCACCGCGCGCTGCTTGATCTGCTCCACCAGGCTTGCCTGCGCCTGCAGGCTGCGCGCCACCACCATCAGACCGCTGGTGTCCTTGTCCAGCCGGTGCACGATGCCGGCGCGCGGAATGCGGGCCAGCTGCGCATCCAGATGCAGCAGGCCATTGAGCAGGGTGCCGCTCCAGTTGCCGGCCGCGGGGTGCACCACCAGCCCGGCCGGCTTATTGATGACGAAGACGTCGGTGTCCTCATGCACCACATTCAAGGCCATCGCTTCAGGCGCAAAGGCCATGGCCTCGGGCGCTTCGGCTGCGAACACTGCGATCTGATCGCCAGCCTGCACGCGATGGCTCGCCGTCTTGATGACACGCTCGTCGATGCTCACCAGCCCATCGGCAATCCAGACCTGCAGGCGCGAGCGCGACAGGCTCGGGATGGCCTGGGCGAGCACGCGATCGATGCGCGCACCGGAATCGGCCTCATCCACTTCCACCAGATAGTCCGGCTCCTCGGCGCCGGCCTGCGCCCAGGGGGCGGTCGGCTGGGCCACAGAGGGGGGCTGCATATAATCCAAGGCCTTTCTCGGGATTGTTGGCCCCACCAGGCAGCAGTCGCTTCCCACCCCGCCCTGGACCCGTCGTGTCTCGTAATCAACAGCGCAAGACCTTGATCGCCCTGCCCGTTGTTCGCTCTGCTCGCCATGTTAGTGGCGCGATTGTTCGCACTGCGCTGGCAGGCGCCGTGATCGCCGCACTGGCGGCCTGCGGTTCGACCAGCGACAGCCGCAACCCGGCGCAGATGTCCAACGAGGCGCTCTACGCCCAGGCCAAGAACGAGATTGCCAGCTCCACGTGGATCGACGCGCTCAAGACGCTCGAGCGCCTGCAGGCCCGCGACCCCTTCTCGGTGTTTGCGCAGCAGGCCATGCTCGAGACCGCCTACGTGCACTGGCGCGACAGCAACCCGACTGAAGCGCTCGCCACCCTGGATCGCTTCCAGCGCCAGTTCCCGAACCACCCGGCCACGGATTACGCCCTGTACCTGCGCGGGCTGGTGAACTTCAACGAGAACCTCGGCTTCCTGGCCCGCTTTACCGACCAGAAACTCAGCGAGCGCGACCCGAAGTCCGCCCGCGAGTCCTTCGACGCCTTCAAGGAACTGGCCACGCGCTTCCCGGACAGCGTCTACACGCCGGATGCGATCGACCGGATGAACTTCCTGGTCAATGCCCTGGCTGAGTACGAGGTGCACGTGGCCCGCTACTACCTGCGCCGCGGCGCTCCGCTGGCTGCCATCAATCGCGCCCAGTTCGCCGTCAAGACGTATCAGAGCGCCCCTGCCCTTGAGGAAGCCCTGGCGATCATGGTCATCGCCTACGACGAGCTCAAGCAGCCGGAACTGTCCAAGGACGCACAGCGCGTGCTCGACAAGAACTTCCCGAATTCCGGCAAGGTCGCCGCCGTCAGGAAAGTGGAGCAGCCTCGCTGGTGGAGCCCGTTCTAGGGCCGCCCAGCTCCAGCGACTGGGCGAACTTCAGCGCAACACCGAACTCGCGCGTTCGCGCAAACGGCGGCAGGCTGCCCCAAATGCGCTTGCCATACGGCTTTTCCACCAGACGCGCGTCGCCAATCACCAGTAGGCCACGGTCCGCAGAGTCCCGGATCAGCCGGCCCACACCTTGCTTGAGCGCGATGACCGCCTCTGGCAGCTGAATGTCGAAGAACGGGTTGCCACCCGCCTCCTTGGCCGCCTCCAGGCGCGCGGCGAAGAGCGGATCATCTGGCGGGGCAAAGGGCAGCTTGTCGATGACCACCATCGACAGCGCCTCGCCCCGCACATCAATCCCTTCCCAGAAGCTCGCCGCACCCACCAGCACGGCGCCTGAGCTGGCACGAAAGCGCTCCAGTAGCGCCGCCCGCCCGCCCTCGCCCTGCACCAGAATCTCCAGCTCCCTGGTCTGATCGTTCGCGCGCAGGGCCTTGGCGGTGCGATCCACCGCCCGCAGCGTCGTGCACAGGAAGAAGCTGCGCCCGCCAAGTTCGGCCACCAGCGGCGCGCAATGCGCCACGAGTTCCTCGGCAAGCGCCGGGTCCGTCGCAGCGGGCAGGCCGCTGGGCACGTAGAGCAGGCCCTGCTGGGCGTAGTCGAAGGGGCTGTCCAGACGCAGGCAATGCGTGCCGAAGCTCGGCAGATCCAGCCCGACATGCCCGAGAAAATGCGAGAAGTCGTCCTTCACCGCCAGGGTGGCGGACGTCAGGATCCAGGCCGCGCCGCTCGTTGCGCGCAGCTCCGCGAGCTTGTTCGACACCTGCAGCGGTGCGCTCTGCAGGATCATGGCTGTGGCCGTGAACTCGATCCAGCGGATGTCATCCGTGCCTCGGCTGGTGTCCAGCCAGCGGCCGAGCAGCTCCTCCAGCGTGAGCGCGCGCGAAAAGGCCTGTGAAATCAGCACATTGCGCTCGCGCAGCGGCGCCAGCGCCTCCGCCAAGGCGGCCAGTGCGGTCTGCACCGCCTCAAGGCGCTGCATGAGCGCAGTGTCTTCGCTCGCCTGAGCAAAGTTCAGGCGGCCGACCAGCTCCTTGCGGGCAATGCGGGCCTGACGCACGGCCAATTCCAGGGCGCCAGCGGCGTCGGTGGCGCCGGTCGCCTCTCTGGCGTGGGCGAGCACCGCCGCGGTGCTGTCGCGCGCCAGTTCCAGCCACTGGCGCGTGCTGGCGGCTTCGCCAAAGAACTGCGTGGCCACGTCCGGGATCTGGTGCGCTTCGTCGAAGATCACCGTATTCACCGAAGGCAGCAACTCCGCCACGCCTTCGCGGCGCAGTGCGGCGTCCGCAAAGAACAAGTGGTGATTGACCACCACCACATCGGCCTCCATGGCCGTGCGCCGCGCCTTCATGACGAAGCATTCGCGGAAGTGCGGGCATTCGCTGCCCAGGCAGTTGTCCACGGTCGAGGTGACCTTGAGCCAGATGCCGGATTCGTCCGGCACGGTGGCCAGCTCCGCGCGGTCGCCCGTGTTGGTCAACTTTGCAAACTCAACCACTTGCGCGAGGTGCGCGACCTCGTCCTTGGAGGCCAGCCGCCCTTCGGTTCGGGTGCGCTCCAGATGAAAGTGGCACACATAGTTGCCGCGGCCCTTGAGCAGCGCCACCGTGACCGGGGCGCGCAGGGCATCGCGCACACGCGGCAAGTCCTTGTCGTACAGCTGGTCCTGCAGGTTCCGGCTGGCGGTGGAGATCAGGACCTTGCCACCGGCAAGCAACGCGGGCACCAGATACGCAAAGGTCTTGCCCGTCCCTGTACCGGCTTCGATCACGGCGGTGCCCTGCGTTTCGATCGCCCCGAGCACAGTGGTGGCCATGTGCTGCTGCACGCTGCGCGGCTGGAAGCCGGCAATGCTCTTGGCCAGCGCGCCGGCGGCCGACAGCGCTTCAGTGACGGCGTCGGCAACGCTCATGAGGCAAAGGTGAAAGAAGGCAAATCAGAAGGGGGCGTCAGCGCGGCATCACGGCCGGCCGGAAACGCCGCAAGACAGGTCGAAGGCGAGATTGTGACCCAGACGCCCGAAGCGGGCCGAGCCGGCGGGTACAAGCCAGGCGCGGGTTCAGGCCGGAATATCCGGCGTGAGCTGCAGGCGCAGGAAGGTGATCTGGTCCTTGATGAGCAGCTTGCGCTTCTTCATGCGCTTGACCATCAGCTCATCGATGACGGGTTGCGCCAGCAATACCTCGATTGAGCGATCAAGTTCGCGGTGCTCCAGTTCGAGCTCGACGATTCGGTGATGAATTGACGCAACGTCGCTCACGGGAAAGCAACCAAGTGTTGCCAGATCATTAGAATGAACTGAATTGTCAGAGATTTGCCCTGTGGGCTCAAGCGCAGCACCCATGAACTGCGCGACCCCAGTCTGCTCTGCCCTCTATTTCAGACCCACTCAGTGAAGCGTTACACGGTCAACGCCTGCACGGCACAACACATCGGCGATCGGCAGGAACAGCAGGACAGACTCACCTTGATGGCTTCGCCCCACGTGGGCGGCGCCCTCATTGCCGTGGTTGCTGACGGCATGGGCGGCAAGACCGGCGGCGCGATGGCCGCCAATCAAGTGGTCTCGACGGCGCGCAACTTCTTCAAGGACTGGCGCCATTCCGATCCGCTCGAGGCCGGTCTCGATCACATGGTCGAGGAAGCGCACACGGTCATTCAGCTCGCCGGCTTCACCGAAGAAAAGGAGCCGCACAGCACCGCCGTGGCGCTGGTCGTCACGCCGCAGCGCTGCCACTGGATGCACGTGGGCGACAGCCGCCTGTACCACTTCCGCGCCGGCCATCTGATGGACCGCACGCTCGATCACTCCTACGTGCAGGACATGATCAGCGCCGGCAAGCTCACCGAGCAACAGGCCGCCACGCACAAGTACCGCAACATGATCACCAGCGCGCTGGGCACCAAGAGTGCGCCGCGCGTGACGCACGCTGAAGTGACGGACCACGGCCCCGGCGACGCCTTCCTGCTGTGCAGTGACGGTGTGTGGGCCTATTTCTCCGAAGACGAGCTCGCCCGCATCATCCACACCCTGCCCCCGCGCGAAGCGGCCGAGCTGCTGGTGCAGCTCTCGCGTGAACGTGCGCGTGGCAAGGGCGACAACCTCTCGCTGATCATCGTCAAGCTCGATCCGCCGGATCTCGCCGGCTGACTCGCCGGCTGAGCGTCCAAGCCAGCCCGACGGCGCGCCTGAACCGAGTGTTCGAGCGCGCCGTTTGCTTTGAAGCGCACGCCGCGGCGCGCAGGTTTGGTTGATGCGCCCTCAGGGCTTGGGCGGTGAGCTGCCCGCCTGGGGCGGCTGAGCCGCCGCCTCGGCAGCCTTCTTGGCCGCATCAGCCGCCTGGCGCTGGCGGCGCTTTTCCTCGCGCAGCTTGATCTCCGCCTGATGCGCACGCGCATCGGCCTGCCGCTGCTCGGCCGCTGCGCGATTGGCGGCGCGCTGCGCAGTGTCCGGTTGTGCGGACAAGGGCGGATTGCGCGGGCGGCTGTGCGCCGCGTGCGCAGGCTTTGCCGCCCCGGAAGGGGTGTGCGCTGCAGTCTGCGCTGCGGCACGTGCCGCCTCCACACGCTCCGCGCGCTGGCGCGCTTCCTCGGTTTGAGCCGCTTTCACGGCGGCGGCGGCTTCCTCGGCGCGTTCGCGCTGCTTCTCGGCGATGCGCAGATCCTGCTCGCGCACGCGCTCCTCGCGCTCGGTCCGGCGCAGCTTGACCTCTTCCTGCAACAGCTTCTGGCGCGCCAGCGCTGCGTCGCGCCGAGCGCCACGGGTGCAGTTTTCCTGGAAGAAGCGACTCAGGCAGGCGTTGGTGCGCTCAAGCTCACGCGCATCCACCTGCTCGCGCTCGGTTTCGATGGCCAGCAGGCGTGCCGCGATGGCCTGCATGTCGGGTGGATTCGTGGGCGCGGTTGTGGGTGCCGCGTTGGCTGCAACCTTGGCCGCAACACCGGGCGCCGCGGGGGTTGGCCCGGTGGTCGCAGCGGTAACAAACGGTACTGCGCTGTAAAGCCATACGGCCACCCAAATGGGCGCTGTGGCCTGTGCCACAATCCCGGCCTTTTCGAAGGACAGCACCTGCGTCATGCAAGGAATTATTGCCCAGCTCGCCCGTGAGCTCGCCCACCCGGCCCATTACGTCCAGGCGGCCATCGCGCTGATCGATGAAGGCGCCACCGTGCCCTTCATCGCCCGCTACCGCAAGGAAGTCACCGGCAGCATGGACGACACGCAGCTGCGCCTGCTGGCCGAGCGCCTGGTGTACCTGCGCGAGCTGGAAGAACGCCGCGCCGCCGTGCTGGCCGAAATTGAGAAGCAGGGCAAGCTCACCCCGGAGCTGTCGCAACAGATCCTTGCCGCGGACACCAAACAGCGCATCGAAGACCTGTATGCGCCCTACAAGCCCAAGCGCCGCACCCGCGCGCAGATCGCCATCGAGGCCGGCCTGCTGCCGCTGGCGGATGGCCTGCTCGCCAACCGCGCACTCGTGCCGCTGGAAGAAGCCGCAAAGTTCCTGAACAGCGCCTCCGAGCCCAAGATCGAAACCGCCAAGGCCGCACTAGACGGCGCACGCGACATCCTGGCCGAGCGCTTTGCCGAAGACGCCGACACCGTCACTGCCCTGCGCGAGTCCATGTGGAGCCGCGGCGAGCTCATCTGCACCGTGGCCGAGGAACACAAGGACAAGTCGGACCCCGACATCATCAAGTTCCGCGACTACTTCGACCACCGCGAACCCATTGCCAAGTGCCCCAGCCACCGCGCGCTGGCCATGCTGCGCGGCCGCACGGCCGGTGTGCTGCGCGTCGCGGTGGACCTGCCCGCGGCCGAGCTGGAACACATGGCGGCTGACCCGAATTTGCGTCAACCCGCGCGCCACCCCATGGAAGGCACCATTGCCGCGCGCCTGAAGCTCAACATCGGCACCCAGCCGGCCGATGCCTTCATTTCTGACTGCGTGCGCTGGGCCTGGCGCGTGAAGCTGGCGCCCATGCTGGAAACCGATCTGCTCGGCCAGGTGCGCGACGCCGCCGAGGCCGAGGCCATTCGCGTGTTTGGCGACAACCTGCGCGACCTGCTGCTGGCCCCGCCCGCCGGCAACTACGGCGTGATCGGCCTGGACCCCGGCCTGCGCACCGGCGTGAAGGTGGCCGTGGTGGACGCCACCGGCAAGCTGCTGGACACCGCCACCATCTACCCGCACGAGCCGCGGCGCGACTGGGACGGCGCCCTCGCCACGCTCGGCGCCCTCGCCCTCAAGCACAAGGTGGCGCTGATTGCCATTGGCAACGGCACGGCCAGCCGCGAGACCGACAAGCTCGCTGGCGACCTGATCCGCATGGCGCCGCAACTGAACATCCGCAAGGTGGTGGTGAGCGAGGCGGGTGCCTCGGTGTATTCCGCCTCCGAGCTGGCCTCGCACGAATTCCCGAACCTGGACGTGAGCCTGCGCGGCGCCGTGTCCATTGCCCGCCGCCTGCAAGACCCGCTGGCCGAGCTGGTCAAGATCGACCCCAAGAGCATTGGCGTGGGCCAGTATCAGCATGACGTGAACCAGCGCAACCTGGCCCGCCAGCTGGACGCCGTGGTGGAAGACTGCGTGAACGCCGTGGGCGTGGACGTGAACACCGCCAGCCCCGCCCTGCTCGCCCGCGTGTCTGGCCTGAACAGCACCACCGCCAAGGCGATTGTGAGCCACCGCGAGCAGCATGGCGCCTTTGCCAGCCGCGAGGCGCTCAAGGCCGTGCCCCGCCTGGGCGACAAGACCTTTGAGCAAGCTGCGGGCTTTCTGCGCATCACCGGCGGCGCCAACCCGCTGGACGCAAGCAGCGTGCACCCCGAGGCCTACCCCGTGGTCGAGCGCATCCTCGCCAAGGTGGGCAAGCCCATGACCGAGGTGATGGGCCGCGCCGACGTGCTCAAGAAGCTCGCCCCGGCCGACTTTGCCGACGAGCGCTTTGGCGTGCCCACGGTGAAAGACATCCTCACCGAGCTGGAAAAACCCGGCCGCGACCCGCGCGGAACGTTCCAGTACGCCACCTTTGATGACAGCGTGCAGGACATCAAGGACCTCAAGCCCGGCATGCAGCTCGAAGGCGTCATCACCAACGTGGCCGCCTTTGGCGCGTTTGTGGACATCGGCGTCCACCAGGACGGCCTCGTGCACGTGAGCGAACTGTCCAACAAGTTCGTCAAGGACCCGCGCGAAGTCGCCCGCGTCGGCCAGGCCGTCAAGGTCTGGGTGCTGGAGGTGGACGTACCACGCAAACGGATCGGCCTGTCCATGAAGGGGCCCGGCCGGCCAGGCGAAGGTTCAGCCTCAGCCGCCAGCGGCGCCCCGCGCGACCGCAATGCCGCCGGCTACAAGCCCAAACCTCAGCCGCAGCTGCAGGGGGGGTTTGCGAGTGCGTTGGCGGATGCGTTGAAGAGCAAGCGATAGAGCGTTCCGCTTGTCTGCTGCGGGTTTTCAGGGCATTTGCCTTGGAAAGCCGCGCCAATGCTGGATATGCGAACTAGGAAACTGCCGTGCAGCGGCAGCGCAGTTGGTGTCGGCACTGGCGTTCGAGCTAACCGGCCCGCGGAGGCGGGCACTGTAAGCCTGGTGCGCGATGACGCACCATGTGCCGCGGACCAGGCTTACAGCGCCTGCCGTAGCGGGTCAGCTTGAGCGAGGGGTTAGGCATCACTCGAGGCCCGCTGAAGAACCCGAAGGACTGCCGTGGGGTCGCAGCCATAGATGCCGGCGCCCCAGGCAGCGTTCTGCTCAACACATGCCCAGCCTTTGCCCTGAATGGTGCCGACATCAATGACCGTGGCCGCCGGCAGCTCGACGCGCTTGTCCTCAAGCACACTTTGCACAAAGGCTTGAGCCTCAGTGTCTTCCCACGACTCGCTGGCGAACCCTTGCTCTCTTTGGAGCTCACCGAACCGGGAGTACAGGCTGAATGTTTCCAGGGTGCGGTCGAGAATGAAGCATCGGAACTCGCGCTCCCACTGCACGACCTCAGAGATCAACACGTTCATGCTGTCTTCAAACTCGGCGGGGAGGTCGTTACCGCGATAGACCCCAGCTGGGAAACTCTTGTCGTTGGGCGGCTTGACGAATGCAAGCTCCGTCCTAGTTCTTGCCTCCCCGAGCGTCGCCATCGAGATCGTCCGCAGCTTGTGCTCGTAGGGCAGCGTCACCAACCAGTCTTCGGGGGGATTGTTCAGTACTCGGCCAACTTGCTCGGCAAGTGCTGGGGCAAACAGTGCCTCACCGTATATGACCGGATCCTCGACGGCCTTCAGGTGGTCCGGAATGCGCCAAGAGGTCAATCGTTCAGTCTTCCAGCCAATGCTCGCAGCAGCTTTCCAAAGCGCTTGAGAGTCTTCTGAGTACCGGGGCGTGAAGAAGAGGGTGGGCATAAACGGTGTTTGTGATGCCTAACCTGGAAGTGAGGGGCAGCCGGAGCGAAGCGGAGGGAACCACACGCGCAGCTTGTAGCTGTCCCGCTCGACTGCAGGGTTAGACGGGGTTTTTGTGATCGAAGACTCAACCATATTACGTAATCTCGAAGACGGATACTTTGATGTTCTGTTGGCATAGCCCCGGCAACAGTTGTTCTCACTCGAAGTCAAAAACCTCCCCAAGCTCCCAGCATTTCGCGCCATTGTGAACTTGGAGTTCAAGTGCTTGTGCATCAAATCGCTCGCATTGCGCAAGAAGCTTCTTGAGCTTCAAGAAATCCTTTAGATATCCACTTTGATGTGAAGGCGTATACGTCAGACGAAACCGCTTGTGCAGGCCTGAATGTTCAAGTGAGATCGGGTAATTTACGTGTGTGTCAAAGCTGGCTCCGCAGCTTAAGCAATGCCAAAGCTCCAAAGCTGACCGATCCAGTGTTTGGTACTGGAGGTTCTCATTAAGACAAGTCGGGCAACGCATCGTGGTTTTGTCTAACAGTCGAGGTTGACCGGCGCGCACCGGCAGTGCGCCGCACGGCGTAGGCTCGTCCACACGCCATGCGGCGCACTGCCGGTGCGTGTCCGCGTCGAACGACCTGTTAGCCTTCACGCCAACCTCTTCTTGTGCAGTTCGTACTGAGAATGCAATTCCGTAAGGAGCGGTAGCAGTGCCTGTACTAAGGCAGCGTTCAACGCACCGAACTCCGTCTTTTTTTCGGCTGTGACTTGACGCATCTGCTGCGACCTAACGTGGCAGAGGCGCTTGTACGTCATCTCAGGACGCTTGGGCCGCCACGTCTCTTCAGTGTGCATGTAAAGGAGCTCAAGGCGCCGCAGTTTCGGATCCATATACGAGTGCTTGTGCACGATCGCGTTCCGATCTTCTGCTCTCCCTTGAATTGTCTTTCGGACCGCCTTCAGGAGCTGAGGCACCTTGGTGCGATCGACACGCAGGTTGCTCACGATGAGACTGTGATTCACCAATTCGTCGGAGATGCAAAGGTGAAATACCGCGTTAGTAAGTTGCAGAAGACGGTCGTAGATCGACTGTAGTCGGACCAAGTAGTTCTCGACATTGAAGATCAAGTGATGTGAACGGTTGACGCCTTCATCGCGCAGCCTGCGGCCATACCCAAAGTCGCCAATGAACAAGACCGACTGGTGCAGTTGATCCACCCAAGTGAGGGTGTGCGCGACGGCATACCCCACTCGAACGATGTAGAACTGCAACTCGTCTAGCGGCGGGTACTCGTCGTCCCGGACCGGGTCGTAGCCGGACACTCGGCCGACTTCGACACTCTCCTTCAAGATCGCCTGGACGAAGGGATGCTCGTGAACGGAGGTGTAAGGCACGGCCGACCCAGTGAAGGCTAACGTTGGACGTAACCGGCCGCTGCAGCGCGCAGCGATGCAGTGGTCCGGCTGACGGAATGGTTAGCGCTCATAGGTGTATAGGATGTGCGTAAAACAATAAACCGCCAATTCGCTGAGCGCAGCCAAATTAGGCGACTCAGAGGCTAAGCCTCCAGAATTCCAGGTCCGCAAAAATTCAGAGCGAAGCGTATCATCTGCAGGAGATTTTGATAGTACTTCGAGAAGCAAGTCTTCACCATGCTTTCGGACATCCAAGACTTCTCGGATTTCAGATATACAGGTTTCAACCGTTTCAGCAAAGTTACCCGAAATCGACCACTCGACGTTCATCACACGATGGCTCACCCATTCTGTTTCGAAAATTGAAGGATTCAATTTTCGTCGTAAACGTGCGTAGTATTCACTCAGTTCGTCTATCGTCATCGCGCTAACGTGATGTAGACCGCAAACCTGCCAAATAATGTGGCGCCTGCGGTCTATTTCGGGAGCGCCTGCTTCCTGTGGACTCAGTGCGGGCGCAGCTCTTGGCGGGATGGCGGATTTGGCTGCAGCGTAATGCGCCCGACAAACCCCGCAACGCACCGGAGTCTATCTGCCCGCACGCCGGCGCAATATCGGGTGTTTGCCGCTGGCACCTAGGCGGCTGCGCATCCTGGGTGGCGGTCGTCAGCGCCGGGCAAAGCGGTTGCGCAGCGGACGTGCTCACATGCCTTCCCGCTTGTCCCGCGCGCCTCTCCAGCCACTTTGCCCTGAAAACCCGCATGAATGCTGGTTCTACGCCACAACATGCTGGCGTCGCCCGTCTCGCGGTGTAGCCTCGCGTTCAGCGCCACACGAACGCGCGCCTGAACCCTGACTGCCGGAGAACGCCCTTGAACCCCATCGCCGCCTGCGCCCTGCTCTGCGCCGCCACGCTCGCCCCCAGCTTTGCCATTGCCCAAACCGCCGCGCAACCGGCGGCGAATGCATCCACCCAGGCCTCGCCCCAAGCCGCGGCGATGATGGCGATTGACTGGGCCGCCGTGAAGCCGGGCACGCAGCTGGAGGTGGTGCCGGCCGACAAGCCGGGCGTGTATGAGCTGCGCGCGGTGATCACGGACCTGGTCACCGGCAAGGAACTGATGCGCCCGCGCCTGCTGACAGAAGCCGGCAAGGAGGCGCGCATCGAAGTGGGCGCCGAGGGCGCAACGCTGCTGCGCATGGCCGTGACGGTGAAGGCCGACGGCAGCGCCGCCACCACCAGCACTGAAGTGCGCCGCAAGGGCGTGCTGGAAGCCAGCCAGCGCACGGAACTGCGGCTGCGCTGAGCGGCGGGTTCCAGCCTGGCCGCGCGCCCTTTCCGCTTGTCCCATGCGGTTCTTCAGGCACTTTGCCTTGAAGAGCCGCACCAGTGCTTGTTCTGTGATTTCACCTCGGGGCGTGGTGCGATCATGGCGGCCCACCGCTCTGCCCGCCGCACGCCTGAGCGCTCAAGACCGCGGATCAAAACCGAACACGCGCAGCTCCTGATCGCAGCGGCAGGCCTGCGCCAGCTTGGCGGCCCAGGCAATGGCGTCTGCTCGAGTGGGCAGCTCCAGCACGGCAAAACCGCCGTTGAGCAGCGGCCCGCCGGGGTAGCCGCCGGGCGTGACGTTGCCCTGGGCGGAGACGCGCACGGGAGGCACGCTTTCATCAATGCCGCCGGCAAAGACATACACGCCAGCGGCCTTGGCCGCGTCGATCACGGCGGCGGCGGCCTGGCCGACGGCGGGCAGCTCATCGGCGGGCACCTGCATGGCGGCGGCCGGGAAGGAGATCAGGTACTTGGCCACGGCGTGCTCTCTCTGGTTAGTCGCGCAGTGCGGGCGGGTTGGTTTTGGGGCGTGGGTGTTCGTTCTGGGCAGACGGCGGTACTGGGCGGACGGCGGGTTTGCTCGCCCTCTGACCACGTACTGCGAGCACCTGAAAGGCTCTTCGCTTGTCCCACAGCCCTCTTCAGCCGCTTTGCTTCGGAGAAGCGCTCCCAGAGCCGATCTTGCTCATGGCGTCCGGGCCTAGCGCACCGCCGGTGGCACTTCAAGGCCCCTCGCCCGGCTCCACCAGGCGCTTGAGGTTGTCCAGACTCTCCTGCCAGCCCAGGTAGCACATCTCGGGCGGGATGGCGTCGGGGATGCCTGCCTGCTGGATGTGGAGTTCGGTGCCGCAGCTCACGGCCTTGAGCTCGATGGTGACTTCCAGTGTGCCGGGCAGGTTGGGGTCGTCGAAGACGTCGGTGTAGCGCAGGCGCTGGCCGGGGGTCATCTCCAGGAACTCGCCGCCAAAGCCGTGGCTGTGGCCGGTGGCGAACTGCGTGAAGCTCATGTGGAAGCGCCCGCCCACGCGCGGCTCGAACTGCTGCACCTCGCAGGTGAAGCCATTGGGCGGCAGCCAGCGCGCCATGGCGGCGGGCTCGGTAAAGGCGCGGTAGACGCGCTCGGGCGGCGCGGCAAGCACGCGATGCAGGCGAACGGTGTTTGGCATGGTGGCCCTCCTTGGGCGTGCTTGATAGCGCATCTGGCAAGCGCGCAGTACTGGTGCGGCGCAAGTGCATGTGCGGTGCTGCCCTGCGCCACCCAAAACGCCCCGCTTTTCGGCCGATGGCCGACGCCGCGGCGCCGCTAGCCTGTACTTGGAGGGAGACGTGGGCAAGGCCCTGGCCGATGCCTGCTGGCGCGTGCCGCGATGACCTGCGCCCGCGCTTGGCATGCCGCCGGGTGCCGAAACGTCAACCAAAAAATTTTCGAATGCACCCTAAAGCCCGGCCAAAACAGGCCGATACAGCGTCAGACCAAGCGGGATTCCCCCGTCTGGGCTGCCTCTGAAGCGTGCCAACGAGGTCTCCAGGAAAGGTTGCCGCCATGCTCGCAATCGCAGTTGAATCCACCGTGATGTCCCCCGCGCTTCGCACCGCCGCGCCTGCAGGCAGCCTGCTTGCAGACCTGCCGCTCGTGCGTCCGCTGCCCTTCACGGCCAGCGCCGCGCCCATGGGCGAGAAGCGCCACGTGGACACGCTGCTGGGCGCGCTGCGCGCCACCGGCGTACACGAGACCGACGCGCAGTGGTTTGCCCGCCTGGGCGAGCCGCGCAGCTTTGCCGCACCGGGCGAGATCGAGCAGGCCGCCCGGATCGGCGCACAGCTGGGCGCAGCCGGCGCGTTTGCACTGGGCTGAAGGCTCCCGCGACTGAATCACCCCCGGGCAAGGATCCGATCACTTGCCTGTTCGGGCCGCACCCGCGTCTTGAATTGACGCGGCATGCGGCCGTTTTTCGTTGGATTGGGCGTGCGCTCCTGCGGACACACTTCGTTTCAACAGGCATGAAAGTGATTGCGCTTTCGTCGCCAAAGCAAACGCAGTGCACAAGATCAAGGAGCCCGCCATGAACTTCCACACCGGCCTCGACTTCGCCCCCACCCTGCCCAGCTGGGAGGACCCGACCACGGAACAAGCCATCCTGCTGCGCGAGCTGCTGGAAGCCGGCGTGGACGTGGACGACGCCTACTGGTTCGTGTTCGAAGCCGAAGCGATGCGAGCAGAAGGTGTGGACGATGAGGAACGCGTGCAGGCCATCCTGAACCGTTTCTGCAGCGCCGAGCGCGCGCGCGGCGCCCACTGAGCGGCCCGCCCCCAAGGCCCTGCCGAACACAAAGAGCCGCCCCGGCGACCGGTGCGGCTCATTTCATTTTCGGCCAAGAAATCTGCACTGGCCGATGCCACCAAGAACCCTGCGGGACATGCGGAAAGCGTTTAACGGCCGTTCCAAAAACAATTGATTTCGGCTAGCAACCGCTGCTCACCCTCGTGTGTCTGCGGCCAAGCCCCGAAGCACGGCCGGCTTTGCCGCTAGAACAAACTGCCCTGCGCGCTGAGCGCGGCCGGGTTGAACAGCGCCATGTTGAGTTGCCGACGCTGGCGGTTCATGCCCAGGCGCCGGATCTGCGCCTCGAAGCGCTGGCGGATGAGCTCAGCCCAGATGCCTTCGCCCTTCATGCGGGTGAAGAAGTTGGGGTCATTCAGGCGCCCTGCGCCGCCTGCACCGGCCACGCCCGGGTGCTTGGGTGCCTCGCCAGGGATGCCGCGCATGTCGCGCAGGCGGTTGAGCACGCGCTCGGCGCGGTCCGGGTAGTGGGTGCGCAGCCATTGCACAAACACATCCTTCACCTCCCAGGGCAGGCGCATGACGGTGTAGAAGGCGCTCTGGGCGCCGGCGTCATGCGCGGCCCTGAGCACGCGGGCAAAGTCGTCATTCAGGAAGGGAATGATGGGCGCCACGCTCACGCCCACGGGTACACCGGCGCGGGCCAGCGCCTCGATGACCTTTAGGCGCCGCGTGGGGCTGGGCGCGCGGGGTTCGATCTGCCGGGCCAGCGTGCCGTCCAGCGTGACGAGGGTGATGTAGACCGCCACGCGTTGCTCCGCGGCGGCCTCAGCCAGCTGCGAAAGATCCCGCAGGATCAGGCCGCCCTTGCTGATGATCGTGAACGGGTGGTGCGCCTGGTTGAGTACCTCGATCACGCCGAGGGTGATGCCCCACTGCTTCTCGCAGGGCTGGTAGGGATCCGTCACGCTGCCGATGTTGATGACCTTGGGCGCGTAGCTGCGGGCCTGCAGCTCGGCGCGCAGGGCCTCGGCGGCGTTCACCTTGGCGTACAGCCGGGTTTCAAAATCCAACCCCGGGCTCAGGCCCAGGTAGCTGTGGTACGGCCGCGCGTAGCAGTACACGCAGCCGTGCTCGCAGCCGCGGTAGGGGTTGATGGAGTAGTCGAAATAGATGTCCGGGCTGTCATTGCGGCTGATGATGGAGCGAACGTGCTCGGGGGTGACTTGAGTCTGCAGCGCAGCGGGTTCTTCGTCGTCTTCGTCTGCACCGAAGGCCGGTCGCGGCGGTGCCCAGCCATCGTCCACCGCCTCGCGCACATCGCGCTCGAAGCGCCCCTGCACATTGGCGACGGCGCCGCGCCCGCGAAAGAGCCGCACCGGTGCAGCCACTGGCGGCGGCGCCAGTGCATCGAGGTCAGCTTCACGGGTCAGGAGGGTGGGCATGGCTGCACTCTAGGCTATAACTGTGTATTTGTACAGTATTTTTGCGAAGCCCCGGCGCGCTTGAGGCAGCCCTTTCCCGGGAGTACGGCGCAGGCCCGACACGCACACGAGCCCGCGCGCACATGCACCCAGAACACCGCTCAAGCCACGTGCGCCCGGAACCGCTGTCCGCAGCCAGGCCCCGGACCCGCTGCCGAACAGCCGTTGCAGCAAGCGAATTTGCCGATCCGGCAACGTGCGCCGGGTGCAGTTGCCGCTTCGTCTATTCCTGAAAGAGGCGGATACAAAGCAACGCTTGATGGCATCCACGCGCGCGCCGAACATACTCATGCCCGTGTGCTTTGTTTGAAACTCTAGCTGGTGGGTCTCCACCCCGTCATTCCAGCCCTGCCCCGCAGTCATGTCTCCTGATTGCGCCCGGCACGACCTCCGGCACGCACCGCCACCCCTCGGATGTGCCCGCGAGGAGCGTTTCAAACACGGCCACGGGCAATTTCTTCTCAAGCGCCGGCCCATGCCACACGGCGCCCGTGACTCAGGGATTGGTCCGCCGTGTCTGTGTACTCCCGTTTGCCAGCGCTGCTGCTGGCCGCACTGTCTGTGCTGCTGACCAGCGGCTGCGCCACGGCCTTGAAGACCGACACGCAGGCTGTGGACGTGGAGCTGGTGAACGCCGACGGCAGCCGCTGGCGCACTCCAGCCGTCTGCACGGTGCGCAACTCGGCGCAGGAGATCAAGGGCAACGGCCCGATGTTCGACGTGAAGGTGGAACGCTCCATGAGCGCCCTGCAGGTGGAATGCCGCGCCCGCTGCGGCACGACCGGCCGCACGACCGCCAGCAGCCGCACGGCCACGAGTTCCGGCGCCGTGTTCGCCGGCATGACCGGCCTGGTGATCGATCACCTCTCCGGCAAGCTGTACGACTATCCGCGCGTTGTAAAGGTAGTCATGAAGCCCGCGCCGGACATCCAGCCCGACACCACGCTCATGGCAGCACGGGATCGTGCCGCCACTGGCAGTTCCGCACGCGCCGCAGCAGCAGTTACGCTAAGCGGACCGGCCGCCGCCAGCGCCAGCGCTGCGGGCGGTACTGCCCCCGCAGCCAGCACCCAGGCCACCGCCGCGCCCGCGCGCTGATCAACGGTGTCGCCCGGCGAGGTGCTTTAGTGCCCCGGGCGGCGCTTTGCAGACGAGCGCCAGCCCAGCTTGTTCAAGCGCCGGCAGCCTAGGCCAGAGCAATCCGGAAGCGCAGCACCGTCGCATCGCCATGCGCGGCCGGCTCGGCAAACGTACCCACCTGCACGCCGCCGTTGCTCGTGATGACCTTTTGCGAGGGCAGGTTGTCGGCATCTGCGGTGAGATCGACCCAGGCCAGCCCTTCGCGCTGCGCATGAACCAGCATCTGCGCCAGCGCTTGAGTGGCGTAACCGCGCTGCCGCTTCCAGGGCACGACGGCATACCCGATGTGCCCATGCACCCAGGGTGGTAGCTCGCTCGTGCCCGGCTGCCAGCGAAAGCCGATCGAGCCGCAAAACGCTCCGCCGCCCTCGCCCGCACCCTCACCGTCCGCATCACGCTCCCACATCCACAAGCGGAAGCCTGGCAGGCGCGGCACGCTGCGGCCATCGGCCAGGATGATGGGCGCGCCGCGGGCCTCGCGGTCCGTGAGGCTGGCAATGAATTTCTCGGCGTCGCGCTCGATCGCTGCCAGCTCCTCGGCCGCCGCAGCCGCGCCGCGGATGTTGTCTGCGGACCAGCCGGCACGCAACGCTGCGGCGTAGCTCTCCAGGTGCTGCATCTGCGGCGTGACGAGCTGCATAGCCAAAGCGTTCACGGTTCAGCCCTTGTAGGCGCGGATGGCGCAGATGAGCCCCTGCGCATCGAAGTGCAGCGCATCCACCACCGCGAGTTCGATGCGCTCGTCCACCACGATGCGCAGCTGCGCGGCGGCCCGCGACGGGTGCGCGTCTGCCGCAACAAACACGTACAGCAGCTCGATGCTCAGGCTGCGCGCAGCGTCGAAGTTCTTCTGCGTCTCGGCCAGCACGGCAGCGCGGCCCTGCACGCGCAGGTTCCAGTCCTGCAGCACGACATCGTCGGCGAGCATGCCCGCGATGGCGTCCAGGTCCTTTGCGGCATAGGCCGCGAGGTAGGCGCGCAGGCGCGCTTCCGGTGTGCTCATGCGCCCGGCTCAACCGCAGGCACGGGGGCAAAGCGGCGCTGCGTGCGGCCGTCGATCTCGACGTCGCTCACGAACATCTCGAAAGGCCGCACCCACAGGCCGGAATCGTTGTAGAGCGGCCGGTACAGCACCAGCGGCTCGTGCGTCTCGCTGTGACGCACCACGCCGATCACTTCATAGTCCTTGCCCTTGTAGTGTCGATACCGCCCCGGTGCGATGCTGGGCAGCGGCCTCAAGTCGCTCATGCGTTCCTCTCTTTCATCCCTCAGTCTGCAGCCGCATGCGAGTGCGCAGCTGTGCTTCGATTGCGCCAGACCCGCTGGCGCGCCACCCATGTTGCCAGCATGCTGCAGAACCACAGCTGTTCGGCTGCAAGCCGCGCGCCAGCGCTCAACCGCGCGCATCTGCACTACATTGCAGCGTCCGGGCGCCAGCCGGCGGCAAGCACCCACTCGGTGCATGCCCGACCGGCCCGTCGCATCGGCGCCCCATCCGCACTGACTGATCCCCGGACTCTGCGCGATCTCTGCGCGCTCTACCCGTGTCGCCCAGCCCAACGCCATCGCCGCAGCGCAGTCAACGCACCTTCTGGATGGCCGTGCTGACGGGCCTGGCCATCACGGCCATCTGGGCGGGCCTGACCTACGAGCAGGTGGAGCGCCGCGAGCGCGACCAGGTCGCGGCCGCAATCTCCGCCTTTGGCGCACAGATCCAGCGGCGCCTGAGCGGCTACGAAGACGTGCTTTACGGGGTGGATGACTTCTTTCGCGGCAGCTCCGGTGGTGTGGACCGCATGGAGTTTCAGCGCTACGTCGAAAGATCGCTGGCGCAGCACCCGGCGTTCGCATCCATCCAGTGGGTGCATTGGGTCGACGAGGCGGATCGCGGCGCCTTCGAGGCACGCGTGCGTGCCGAAGGCTTCCCAGGATTTGCAGTGCGCGAACGGAAGGACGGTACCAACGATATCGTCATATCGCCCTTCAGGCCGCGCCATCTGGTGGCCGACTACATCGTGCCCTTCGAGGCCAACAAGCGGGCCCACGGCTACGACAGCGCGAGCAACCCCGTGCTGATGCGCGCTGCGGAAAGCGCCGCGCAGTCCGGCAAGGTGAGCAGCAGCGAGCGCATCACGCTGGCGCGCGATACCTCGCCAATCCCGGCGGTCATTGCGTTCAAGTCGGTACCGGCCAACCCGCCTCACGGCGGTGCCGGCTATGCCGCCGCGGTGATGCGCATTCCCGCGGTGCTGGCAGATCTGCAGGACCTCAGCGAGCACCCGATCCGCCTGCGCCTGCGCGACGCCGACGCCGCCAAGGCTGACGCCTTGCTCGGGGACACCGCCACAGACGACAACGGCTTCGCACCGTCCACCGCGCGGCGTGCATGCGGCCCCACCAGTTTTTGCACGGCCATGCTCAGCTTCGGCGGTCGGCGCTGGATTCTTGAAATGCAGCCCAGCGAGGCATGGACGGGCATTGGCAGCTCGGCCGGCCGCGCCCTGCCCTGGGTCATCCTGCTGGGCGGCACCCTGTTTACCGCCCTGGGTGCGCTCTATCTGCGCAGCCGCCAGCAGACCCTGGACCGCACGCAGGCGCTTGCTTACGAGCTCGCCCACTACCGCGACAAGCTCGAAGACGAAGTCCGCGCCCGGACGGCAGAGCTCGTGGCGGCGCGCGATCAGGCGGAGGCCGCGAACCGCGCCAAAAGCCGCTTCGTGGCCAACATGAGCCATGAGCTGCGCACCCCGATGAACGGCGTGCTCGGCAGCCTGCAGCTGCTGCCGCTGGACAATCTGCCAACGCAGTCCCGGACCCTCGTGGAAACGGCGCAGCACTCCGGCGAGCTGCTGATGGGCATCCTGAATGACGTGCTCGACCTGTCGCAGATCGAGGCTGGCAAGCTGCAGATCATCAAGTCCGTGGTCCACCCGCAGACGCTGCTCAATGACACCCTGGCGCTGATGCAGCGGCCCGCGCAGGCCAAGGGCCTGGCCCTGAGCGGCACGGTGGCGCGCGCCGTTCCGGCCGCCATCGAGGTGGATGCACTGCGTGTGCGGCAGGTGCTGATGAATCTGGTGTCCAACGCCATCAAGTTCACCGACAGCGGCGAGGTTCAGGTCCATGTGAACTTTGCTCTGGCCAACGGCGAGCCGACCCTGGTGATCGAGGTGATCGACACCGGACCCGGCATCCCGGACGCCGTGCAGGCGGAGATCTTCAAACCCTTCGTGCAGGGCGACAGTTCCATGACGCGCCGCCACGGCGGCGTGGGCCTGGGCCTGGCGATCAGCCAGCAGCTCATGCAGCTGATGGCCGGCCGGCTCAGCGTGCGCAGCGCGCCGGGCAGGGGCGCCACCTTCCGCATGGAGCTGCCCGCGCCGATCGCCGAGCCGCCGGCTGCGGCTGCGAGCGTGGCGACCAGCATGGCGGCCAACGAGGCCTCAGACGAAGCACTCAAGACCGCAGCGCTGACCGCGTCGGCCAATCCGGAAACGCCCAACGGCGCCGCTGCCCTGCCCCACGTGCTGGTGGCCGACGACAACGCCATCAACCGCACGCTGATCGAAGCAATGCTCGCCGAAGTCGCGCGCATCGACCTCGCAGTGGATGGCGAGGATGCCCTCGCACACTGCATGCGCGAGCACTACGACCTTGTGCTGATGGACTGCCACATGCCGGTCATGGACGGCTTTGCAGCCCTGGCCGCCCTGCGGACCGGACGCGGTGCCTCCGGCCCGTTCAAGACGCCGAGCAGCACCCCGGTCGTCGCCGTGACGGCTGATGCGCTGGAGGGCGACGAGCAGCGCTGTCTGGCCGCCGGCTTCGATGCCTACATGACCAAGCCGCTGCAGCGCGACCGGTTGCGAGAGCTGGTGCGGGCCTACGGCACGGCGCGCCTGCACGCGCCTGCATGATCGCGCCGCGCGTGCGACGCCCTCAGTTGTCTGTAGCCCGCGGAGCGAAGCGATGCGCGTCAGCAGCACGCCGCCGCACACCGGTCGGACAACTGAGGTCGCTGCTGATCTTCATTTGTCCGCTGCCTGACGGAGCCGGGGTCCACATGCCAGAAGCTGCATCGAATCAGCATCTGCCGAGTTTTCAATGCGCTGGAAACGTGACCTGCTCAGAGTCCGAGGACCGGCGCAGGGCAATCATGATGAGCCTCAGGGCGGCTCGCGGTGCGTCGCGAATGAGCCCGCATTCACGGAATGCAGCCGACAGCTGATGCACGACCAAAGCGTCACGTCGCGCCGTGGCAGTTCTTGTACTTCTTGCCGCTGCCGCAGAAGCAGGGGTCATTACGTCCGGGCGTGGCGGCCTTGCGCACCGGCGGGCGGGTCAGTGGCGGCGCCTCGTTGCGATAGAAGTCGTAGGTGTCGTACACCGCCCAGATGGCCTGGGCGAGCCAGTCGTCGCGGCTTTCACCGGCGATCTGCATGCCTTCGGGCCAGTCCGCCTTGGGCGTGGACAGCGCAATGAAGGGCCGCAGGATCTCGTCCATCGGCTCCTCGATCTCCTCATGCTCCAGGCGCCAGTCCTCGGGCCAGGTGTCGCCGGCCTCAAGAAAGCCGGCAGCCCAGAGTTCGCCACGCTGCGGCAGCTCCTCGCCGTCTTCCGGCGGCGTGTCCTCGTCCTCGAAGTCCAGCAGGATGGGGCTCAGCGCGCGCGGGTCGGACAGATCCTTGAGGTCGTCCTGCGCCAGCGCATAGGCGATGTTGTTGGCACGAAAGCGGATCAGCTCCAGAAAGCGCAGCTCATCAGCCTCTTCCGGAAACATCGGCGCATCCTGCAAGCTGTCGGCACCGATGATGACGGGCAAATATTCCTCGAAGGCGATCGAGCGCGGCCCGGCCAGCACGCCAGCCAGAAAGCCGTCGAGCATCTCCAGCGGCATGACGTCGGCGCCCTGCTCGTCCAGCGCAGCGAGCAGATCGGCCAGCTCGCCGCACATGTCGTCTGTGAAGGGCGCATCCACGTTCGAGCCGTAGCCCTCCAGCGGGCCGGGGCGTTTGTTGGGCTTGTTGGGGTGGGAAGGTCCGGGCATGGAACGCATGTTACGGGCGTTTGCCAACCACGCTGCTCAAGATCACCGGTGTGCCCTGCATCCGGACGTCGAGCCAGGCTTGCATGCGCTTGAGCTGTGTCGCGCTCAGTGGCTTTCGGCTTGCGACTTGGACCATCAGACTGGCTGGCTGATCGGCCGCTCGGGCCGACCAGCCCGCACGGGCGGACTCGACCTCGATGAACGCGGCTGGCAGTTCGCGCTCGATCTGCACCAAGGTCGCCTGTGCCTGCTGCGTCGCCGTCTGCTGCTCGCGCAGCGCGGTCAGTTCTGCACGAATTTCAGTGTTGTTTTCGGTCGCCAGTCGGGACAGGTCTGCAGCAAGCGCCTTGCGTATGGTGCCCAGATCCAGCTGTGGCCCGGTAAGAGAGCGGACGATGAAACTCGTGCCTGCAAGCGCCGGCTCGCGGCTCGCCGCCTCGCGCAGCACGGCCTCCACATCGGCCACGCGCGCTTTGCCGGCGACAGTCAGCTCCACGCGGCGCGCCTCGGGCCGCACGTTGCGGGCGACCACGACAAAGTCGCCCAGGCGCGCTGCGCCATCCATCACTCGGTTGAGCGTACTGGCATAGCGCTGCGCCGCAACGATCTCGAAGGCGAGGTACAGGCTCGGCACGATCACTGCAACGACGGTGAGCGCAGTGGCCAGGTTGGTAAGCCACGCTGCCCGTTCGGCATGGATGATCTGCGGCCGGAGCCGCAGCAACTTGGCAAACAGCAGCGTGGCCAATGCGATGAACACGCCGTTGATGATGAACAGGTAGAACGCGCCGAGTGCCCACTGCCACTGCGCGTTGGCCAGCGAATAGCCGACCGTGCACAACGGCGGCATCAGCGCGGTCGCAATGGCCACGCCCGGCAGCACGTTGCTGAAGCTCTTGCGGGTCAGCGCAATGATCCCTGCCGACCCGCCCACGAACGCGATCAGCACGTCCCAGAGTGATGGGCGCGTACGCGCCAGCAGTTCAGATCCTGGCTCCTGCAAGGGGCTGAGCAGGAAGTACAGCGTGGATGCACCCAGGCTCAGCAGCACGAAGATCAGCAGCGTCGTCGCCGCCTTGCGCATGAGCCGAAAGTCCGCCAGCGCCAGACCGTAGCCCAGCCCGACGATCGGCCCCATCAGCGGCGAGATCAGCATGGCCCCGATGATCACCGCGGTGGAGTTGACGTCCAGGCCGATGCTCGCGACCAGCATGGCGAGGATCAGCACCCACAAATTGATGCCGAAGGTCTCGACGCCCTCGCGGATGTTGGCGTCGATCGCAGCGGCATCGTCCATGCCACTGCGCAGGTTGAACATCCGGTTCAAGCGGGCCCAGAGCTTCACTTCGGTGTCGCGCATGCTTCAGCCTCCTGCCCGGGAGCATGGCATGAAGTCCAGAATGTGCAAACAGACATGGTGCTGGCGCCACCAGGCAGCTCTCAGGCTGCGCTCGCGTAGAGTTCGTTCTTGAGCGAGTGCCATCCCCGTCGCGCGAAGGTCGTAGACTGATTTCACTGTGCCCGCGTCCACCCCGAATACACCGCAGTCTGATATCGATTCCGCCGCGATGGCCGGCGTACCGGAGGCGTTTGATGAACCCACCGACCGGGCCCGCTTCAAGCGCGTGGCGCACCGGCCGGGCATCGAGCTGTATCGCGCGCACATCGTCCACCACGCCTTCAGACCGCACTGCCACGACGCCTACGGCCTGGGCGCGATCGAGCGCGGGATCGAGCGCTTTCGCTACCGCGGCAGCGATCACCTGGCCGGACCGGGGTCGCTCGTGCTGATGGACGACGACGAACTGCACACCGGCCGCGCCGAGACCGACGAAGGCTGGCGCTACCGGATGATCTACATCGAGCGGCCGCTGCTCAATCAACTGCTCGACCTGCCGGAAGGCGCCAGCCCGCACTTTCGGCACGCGGCTATCGATGCCCCGGCGCGCGGAGCACAAGCCACGGCGTTGCTGGACGCACTCTGGACCGCCACCGATGACCCGCTGCGCTTTGACAGCTTGCTGACCAATTATGTGCAGCGCATCGTGGCGCCGAATCTGCCTGCCACCGGTTCCGAACAGGCCAAAGCCACCCACCGCGAACCCGCCTGGCTGCCGCGCGTGCGCGACTACATCGAGGCCCACCTCACCCAACCGCTGGACCTCGAGCGCCTCGCGCGCGAGGCCCGGCTGTCACCCTTCCACTTCCTGCGCAGCTTCAAGGCTGCGCTGCGCGTCACGCCCCACGCCTACGTGCAGGCCCGCCGTGTCTTCCGCGCCAAGCAGCTGCTGGCGCGCGGCATCAGACCCGCAGACGCTGCCACGGCCGTGGGCCTGGTCGATCAGGCGCACCTGTCGAAGTGGATGAAGGTGATGTTTGGGGTGACACCGGGGGCGTATGCGCGCGCTGTCGCCTAGCGGAGCAATTCCGTACAAGCCCGCGCGCCGGGCGCCCGCCACAATGCCGGCATGCAAGTCACCTACATAGACCGAGAAACCGCCGCCCTACCCCGCGGCATCGCTTACGCACTGGCCGCCGGCCTCATGTGGGGTCTCGTGTTTGTGGCGCCGGCCATGCTGCCGCAGTACTCGCCGGCGGCGCTGGCCTTCGGGCGGTATCTAGCCTTCGGGCTGATTGCGCTGCTGCTGGCTTTGCCGGACCGCGCGGCGCTGTCCCGCCTGACGCGCGCAGACTGGCTGGAGGCGCTCAAGCTCGCGCTGGTGGGCAACATCATCTACTACCTGTTCCTGGCCGCCGGCATCCAGGCGGCGGGCGTGCCCTTGGGCAGCGTGATCATCGGCACCCTGCCGGTGGTGATTGCGGTGTGCGCCAACTGGACGGACCGGCATCTGCCCTGGGCGCGGCTGGCGCCTTCATTGGTGCTGATGGCCGCGGGCATTGCGCTGGTGAACCACACGGAGTTTGCGCGCATTGACGTGAGCGACCCCGCCCGCGTGCGCGCCTACTGGGTGGGCGGGCTGCTCACGGTGGTGGCCGTGGCCTGCTGGACCTGGTACCCGATCCGCAACGCGCGCTGGCTGCAGCGCCATCCGCACCTGGCCAGCCGCGCATGGGCCACGGCGCAGGGGCTCATGACCCTGCCGCTGGCGGCCGTGGGCTGGGCGGGCTTCATGGTCTGGCTGCAGTTCCACCCGCTGCCGGGCTTTGCCAACGCACTCGGCCCGGAGCCGCTGAAGTTCGCCGGTCTCATGCTGGCGATTGGCCTGTTTGCCAGCTGGCTGGGCACGCTGGCCTGGAACCGCGCCAGCCAGTTGTTGCCCACCTCGCTGGCCGGCCAGCTGATCGTGTTTGAAACGCTCGCTGCCCTGGCCTACGGTTTCATCCACCGCGGCCAGTGGCCCGGCTGGATGACGGCTTGCGGCATCGGGCTGCTGGTAGCGGGTGTGGTGATGGGGGTACGTGCGTTTCAGCGCCAAAGTTCCGCTGCGTAGCCCGGAATGCAAATGCGAGATCGGCTCCCAGAGCGGATCTTCAGACCAAAATGCCTCAAAAACCGCACGGGACAAGCGGAAAGCCTTTTCATTTCGCCCTGAGACTCGCGACGAAGGAAGCAGGCGCTACTCGGCAGCTTGGCTGGCGGCATCAACGCCGCTCTGCGCTACTCGCTCGTCGTCCGCAGGCCGCAAGCCATAGGCCGCCACCAGCGCCCATACATGCCCCGGCACCATGTGGCGCAGGCGGCGCGGGTGTTCGCGGCGCAGGTGGACGATGGTCTCGCAGGCCTTCATCTCCACGCGGGCGCGCGCAAACTCCAGCCCGCGCGGGCCGATTCTCGGCATCAGCCAGCCCACGATCGGCCGCAGCCAGTTGGGCATCTTGCGCAGCGGCAGGCCGCCGGCGGCGCGTTCCACATTCGCCAGAAAACCCTTGACCGGACCGGCGCGCTTGCCGGCGCTGGCTGGCGCTTCAAGCAGCAGCTCGTCGCCCAGGCCGTCCAGCACGGCCTGCCCGCGCGCATTGCGCACCAGCACCCACTGCTGGCCGGTGCCGCCCATGTAGCCCACGGTCACGTCCGCCAGCACGTTGGTGTAGTCCACACAGGTGCGGCAGGTCAGCGGAAAGAAGTCGGCGGGCAGCTCGCTCAAGGGCAGCTGCAGGAAGGGAATGGCGCGCACGCGGCCGTCGGCAAAGCGCAGCTCCACGTGATAGTCCGCACGGAACTCCAGGTAGGTGATGCTGGCGGGGTCGGCGTCGATGTAGTGGCCGATACGCTCCAGAAAGGCGTGGAAGTTGGCGGTAGTGGTGTTGTCCGAACAGGGCGTGCCGATCACGGTGAGGCTCTGCAGGCCATGCTCGCGCTTGAGCTGGGCTTCGATGCTGCGCAGGGCGTAGATCTGGCAGGGAATGCCGATCACGGCCAAGCGCCTGTAACCGGCGGCGAGCGCGGGTTCGATGAGCGAGAGCAGCGGGGCGTAGCCCATGCGCATGCCACGGCAGGCGGCCATGCCTTCAGGTTTCGTGACGATGACCGGCATGGGCTTCCACGCATCGCCCGGGTCCGGCGCCATGCAGAGCACGGCATCCACCTCGCCGCGCTCAAGCAGGCGCTCGGCCAGGCGGGTGGTGATGCCGGTCCACTGCGCGCCTTCCAGCGGCGTGCGCAGTCGGGCGCGGAACATGCCCTGCATGGGGCCGAAGTGCAGCTCGTCGGGCCGCGCGGCGTCCCGTGCGCGGCCATGCACCTGCGCTTCCAGCGCCGGGTAGTTGGGTACGGTGAACTGGCAGGCCGTGCCGCACTCACGCGCCATCGCGGTGCGGGACAAGCCGCAGTCCGTGCACAGACCGCGCGCAGCGGCGGGCGGTGGCTTGGGGGCCCAGACGACGGGACGAGCGACCGCAGCCAGATCGGGGGCATTCATGACCCCACGGTAAGCCATGCCGCTGGCGCTGCCTAGCAAGAAGGCGGCGGGCAAGAAGGCGGTGGGCAAGAAGGCGACGGGCGTTTGGCGCGATCAGCTCACCACGTGGCGCAGCGCCGCCTGCATGGCGCGGTCTGCGCCGGCTGCAAGATCGGCCGCGCTGCGCGTCGCCAGGACGTCCGGTGCAAAGCCCGCATCCGGCGGGTTGCCTTGGGCGAAGTAACCGATCAGGGGAATGTCGGCCTCGATCTGCGTGGCCGGCAAGGTCATGAAGAAGAAGGCGCCACCATTGATGCCGCGCTGGTTGCCGCCAGTAGGCTCGCCGATCAGCGGCGCGAGCCGATTGCGGCGCACGATGCCGTTGAAGCGAAAGGTGGCGGAGTGATTAGCGGCGTCCACCAGCACGGCAGTGCGCCCCGCAAATCGCGGGCCCTTGGGTTCGATGCGGTCGCTCGTGTCGGACTCGCGCTTCAGGTGCAGGAAGCCCTCGCGGCCCGCGGTGGGTGGTTCAGGCTCGGCGTCCTTGCCCAGGGTGCGGAAGCTCTTGTCCCAGGTGCTCAGGTAGGGCACGAGATCGGCGGGCACCTCGCGAAAACGCACTAGCCTCCGTGGCGCCTGCACGTCGATGGGCTGATCAATCAGGCGGGCAAGAATCTCGTCGCCGCAGTCCAGCCCGCCCTCGTTGCCGCGCAGGTCGATGATGAGGCCGCGCGCCTTCTCGCTGGCCAGCTGGGTGAACACGCCGTCGAGCCAGCCCTTCCAGTCCCAGCGGGTGTTGTAGACCGCCCAGCCGGGCATGCTGAGGGTGCCAACCCCCTGGGCATTGATGCCGAAGGTCCAGCCCACGGGCGTGGCGGCGTCCTTGATGCGGGCTTGATCGGCCTTGCGCAGGGCCTGGCGCTCGGCCAGGTTCATGGCGGGAAGCTCCAGCGTGCGGCGCTGGCCCGAGGGCGTTCGTACCACCACGCGGTGTACGGACTGATCCGGCCGCAGAAGACCTTGGAACACGTCGAAGGTCTCGTACTCGTCCGCGCCGTCTGCACTGAGCAGACCGGGCTGCATGACGTTGTTGTTGCCATCCACGCGCACCAGCGGCGTGAGCTGCGCAAGCAACGCTGAAGCACGCTGGCCGTTCAGACGTTCGATCACGCTGCCGCGCGGAATATCGGCCGCATGCGCCAGGCCATCCGTGACCACCATCTCGCCGCCTATCCACGCAAAGCGCAGCGGCAGGATGTTGCGGCCCGCAAATAGCGCTTGCTGCGTGGGCTTGGGCTGGTTGTAGAAGTTCAGATACGTATGACCGCAGCGGATGCTGGCCAGCAGCGCGGACAGGTCGAGGTAGGCCTGCGCCAGGGTCTGCGGCTGGCGAAAGCGCGCGTCCAGCACATCGAAGCGCGCTGCCATCTGCGTCGGGCTGTTGTAGCGGTGCAGGCCGGGGTGCAGGGCCTCCAGAGCGCGGCGCAGGAGGGCGAGATCGCTACGCAGGGCGTCCGGCGTGAGCAGCGTGGTCTGGGCCTGAGTGAAGCCGGGCGCAGCGCACGTCGCCGCGAGGGCGGCGCCGGCTTGGAGGGAGGTTCTGCGCTGCATGTCAGGCTCCGTGGTGGGACGCCTGCATCTTGCACGCGGCGGCGCACGGCGCACAGCGGAGTGAGCCGGAATGAGGGATTCCGGCTCTGGATCGCGAAAGTGCGGGCATGCGCCAGCCGGCGCGCCGTCACCCTGCCCTTACTTGCCCTGCACCATGCGCATGATGGCGCCGGCGTCCAGCGTGCGGGACTTCTGCTGGATCTGCGGCATGTACTCGGCCTGCAGCTTCCTGGCCGGGCCGAGCAGGCTGTCGAAGGTGTCCTTGAGCACGGCGGTGTTCATCTGCCGGCCGCCGCCGTAGTAACGCTTGGCGAGCTGACCCAGGGCGTAGGTGGTGGCAAAGCTCATGGCGATGCCGGTGCCGGCGCCCACGATCTTGCCTGCCGTGCGGCCCACGTACTTGCCCACCAGCCCGCCCAGCAGCTTGCGGCCGAACTGCTCCACGTACTGGCCAGCCAGCCCCACGCCAGCCGTGGCAAGGAATTCCTTCACGTGGCCCTTGTCCAGCTCCACGCCATGCACCTTGCCCACGGCGTAGACCATCTTCATCTGCATCGGGATGATGGCCATGCTGGCCCAGCTTTGCGGCAGCAGCTCCAGCGCGCCGCAGAGGATGGAATAGTTCAGGATGCTCTTGTCCAGCTCGGCCTCGCTGACGCTGGGCTGCACACGCACCACGGGGCCGCCGGTGGGCGCAGCGGGCTGTGATGCGGAGACTGCCGGCAGCGCAGCCGGCGCCGGGGCGGAGATCATGGCGCCCGCCAGCGCACCGGCACCCGCCACGGCGGCCGTGGCCAGCACCGGGCCTGCGCCGAAGCTGGATGCTGCCGGGGCAGGCGCTGCGGCTGGGGCCTTGACCGGATCGTCCAGAAACTGGGCAAAAGCATCGGCCTGCTGCTCCACCGCCTGGGCATGGGGCGAGTCCTGCAAGCCCAGGGCGGCCTTCAGCTCGGACAGGAATTTCTTCTCGCTGGCGCTCTGGCTGCCGTCGGCATCCGCCACGCACACCGCCATTTCGTATGCCAGCAGCTTGTGCTCGGGTGCGGCCAGCGCACCGACAGCATCGGCCAGATTCACGCGCTTGAGAATCACGTCCTGCACCAGCTTGGGCAGATCGATGCCCGCCGCGCTGCCCGCGAGCGAGTTGGCCAGATCGCGAATGGCCTGCCGCTCGGCGTCAGCCTTATTGCCGTCAGCCAAGGCGGTGAGCATGGCGATGGTGAGGATGGCTTGCTGTTCACTGGCTTGCATGGAGGCGCTCCGGCGCAAAGGAAGATGAGATTCGAATGGGCCGCAGGCTAGCGGGGCCGCGGCTGGCGCGTCACGCGGGCAAACCCCGGATGCGACGAGCAAGGGACAACACGGGATGAAACGGGTTCCATGCCCCGATTCGGAAAGTGAGATCGGCTCTGGTGGCTGATCTCCAGACCAAAATGGCTGGAGATCCGCATGGGACAAGCGGAAACATGCTGGAAGTCCGCCACAGTGTCCAAGCACGCACATGGGCAAGCCGCTCCACCGCCGCGCGAGAGACATCTGGCAGGCGCCTGTTTCAGCGGCTCGCCGGGCGCGGAGGGCGGCGCTACAGTCGGCCGCACCTTCAGGAGGCTCCCATGTTCACCACCCCCACCCTGGCCCGCTCGCTGCTTGCCGCTGCAGCGCTGGTCTGCTCAGCCACCATCGCACCACCCGCCCATGCCATTGGCGCCGAAGAGCCGCCGCCCAACATGCCCGCGGAGAAGACCGACCTCTCACCCGTTCGGGTGCTGATCAAGCAGGGCGACTACAAGGGCGCCATCGCTCGCCTGAACAAGATGGCCGAGGCCGACAGCAAGAACGCCGACATCTACAACCTGCTGGGCTACAGCCACCGCAAGAGCGGCAATCTGCAGGCGGCCTTTGCCAACTACAAGACCGCGCTCGACCTGAACCCGAAGCACCTCGGCGCGCACGAATACATCGGCGAGGCCTACCTGATGAACAAGCAGCCGGAGCAGGCCGAGAAGCACCTGGCCACGCTGGCGGCGTTGTGCGGCAAGGGCTGCGAGGAGTATCAGGACCTCGACAAGGCGATCAAGGCCTATCGCATCAAGAGCGCCGTTGCACGTTGAGTCGGCAGCCGCTAGATGTTCAAACGCACCTCGGTACGCTTTTAGTGTTCTAGTTGGTGCGTGCAGGGTGCGCGCGGCTCGGGCTCTCGCGTGAGTTCAACGTCACCGCACAGTCGATCACCAACTGGGTCAGCCAAGCCGCCATACGCAGCGGCAAGCTCCTACCCGGCAAGGAAGGCTTGACCACCGCCAAGCGCGAGGCGTTGGTGCGTCTTCGCCGCTCAAAGGACCCCGGGGCGAAGTGCTCAAACTGGGGCTTACGACAACGCGTTGGCCGATGCTTATTCGCCAGCTTGAAGGCCGAGCTCAACGAGCGCAACAGCTTCGAGTGCAAGGCGCAGGCCCGCATGGCCGTCTTCACCTGCATTGAGGGTTGGTTCAACCCCAGGCGCCGCCACAGCGGTATGGGCTACCTCTCGCCCCCGAACTTTGAATGGAGCCGGCAGACCCGCTTCAACTGCGCCAAGCATGGCCTACATCCATGCTGACGGCGCACCTCAGATGGTTTGAGAATCAAACCAGAAACCGTCCACTGAACCAGATCAACCCCGGGCACATTGGTTCGAGCCCCACCTGCGGACATCCTAAGCACTGACGGACCTTCTGCGTCTGCTGCGTGCGATTCTGTGCACAAGTTGATGCAATCTAAGCATTAGCACATGTGAGTGTGCCGAATGGCCTGATTTGTGCGGTTTGAGCCGACTTTGCAGCACCGATAACACTACCGTGAAGTGAGATCGCCACGAACGCAATATCTTGACAAACCACAGCCAAAAACGTTCGAGATACTCATTTGCCGTGGTGGATGGCTAAAACGCCCTTGTGAATTGACCAACTAGGAGCCGCCTATGAAAGTGCGAACATCAACCACCATGACAGACACTATCGCGCAATTAGCACGCTACGCGTTAACTACACACATATTATTTTTTTCCACAACTGCAGCCGCCAACCAAAATAGCATTCAGGTACTATACACAGAGAACGATCCACCCTATTCTTTTGCCGACGGCACAAGACATCCCAGGGGATTTACAATAGACATCTGTCGGCGTGTAATTGCTAGCCTAACGCGTAAACACCGATTCACAGATGAGCCATTCTGGACCCCAGATCGAGAGTACTCTAAAACCAAAACCTCTGGCTACTCTACGGTATTAGACTGCAGAGTAAATCGAACGGCGTCCGAACTCGGGCCAATAAACAAAGATCTGGCACCATATTTGATTACTGGCTTGAAGGCGGCCGGCCCAGCAAACACTTCAGCAACTGGAATTACCGAACTAACAGCTGCCCGAATAGCAGTTTCCAGACGCTCTGTTGCTGGTGCGGCATTGTCTGAGATGAACTCGCGCGCAGGATTGCGATTCAGACTTCTTCCAGTAGAGTCACATCAATATGCAGCTCGAACAGTTCTTGAAGGCAAAGCCGACGCGCTTGTCGTGGAAGACTGGGCAATTGCAGAAATTCTGCGCGATCCCGAATTCAGTGAAAAGTTGAGAGTCTTCGCTCACTACATACGTATTGACGTGTTGACGATTGAGCTTCTTAAAGGAACACCGCAACAACGTGCGCTGGTCAGCGAAGTCGTGGCTGAGGTACTTGCAGGGGGAGAGATCTATTCATTGTTCAGCGCGTGGTTCACTGCACCAAATGAAATTTTTAATCGTGGACTCGGCCAATCGCCAAGCACTCTAAACCGTAGTCTGTGGCAAACTCCGCGCAGTCTGAACGCGCGGAATTGATTATATAATCTGGAACAAATCATCTTTACGTCTATTCTACTCGCAGCTATGTTCAACTAGTCTCAGCGAAATTGAACTCGATCAGATATGTATTCTGAGCGGCCCTATCAACTCTGACACCTGCGAGGCCAGACTTAATCCACTGCTGCGCTCTAGCAAAGACAAACTCCAACACTTTTCTCGCACATACCATAGAAGATTTGTGCCAACAGAATCACGGACGAGCTAGCATGTTCGAACGATCAGTCTGAAGCCGCGAGCTACGTAGCGGAGGTAACTCTGCAAGCACGCATATATCCGCATAGGTCGGCGAAGTAGCGTCCCGACGAGCTACACGTCAAAGAGCCAGACAGAATGAGGGTGATAGGTTACTATACAAAGCTAACAACCCTCGAGCGCTCGTTTGATCGATTCACAACGGATTTCAGCTTTTTAGAATAGGTTGGTTTACAAATTCTAACAGACCACGACAGCTTGTTGAGGAGCAGCTATGCAGAGTTCGTCATTGTTCTCGACAAACAAAGTCGAAAACAGGTCAATCAAGTCGAAAACGCAGTTTCGGGCTCGCATGGATCTCGGTCGACGACCACCTCAACGATTAGTCATGAGCGGTCGCGTCAGAAAGTGCAGGCTGGCATGAATCAGCTTCCAGAAAGTGTTGGATGTGCATTTACGCGCCCGTACGCCTCGAGCTGCGAATCGCCTAATGGACATGCACTGGTCAGACCTGCAGCGCAAGTAGCAATCAAAGACACCGCTTGGCTTTCGGTTGGCGATTTTTCTAGCCCCTGCAGAACTGGCTAGCGGCCCTTGCCAACTAGGCGTCCGCTAGATGCAAGCCCTAGGTCATGGTCGAAGACGCAAGCGTCCCTGCTGTGGCGAGAGCGCGTCATTGCTATGCATTCTGCGCATGACAGGCCACAGCACTGCCGGATCGTTGAGCCGATGCAGAACTCGGCATCGCTCGGCACATCAGCTTCGGTACTTTTCGGGTGATTTGCAACAGATCGCGTGTCGGCCTTTGGTCGCCTTCGTGTCGCTGACCCCGCCTTGTTTCCATGCTGTTTCGCCCTGAAGTCCTGAGCGCCCGATCCGGCGCCTCACTCGGAGCCATCCGCATCCGCCAGCCCTTTGCCTATCGCGTCTGGGCGTTGATTGCGCTGGCGGTGCTGGGCTCGATCATCAGCTTTCTCGCCTTCGCCAGCGTCACTCAGCGCGCCACGGTGGCTGGCGTGCTCATGCCCGCCGGCGGCATTGCCAACCTAGCCAGCCCCCTGGGCGGCACGCTCATCCGCGTGGGTGCGCAAGACGGCCAAACCGTGCAGGCTGGGGATGTGCTCTTTATGCTGTCGACTGAGCGGCAGCAGGTGGCGGCCTCTGGGGCAACAGCGGGCACCCTTGGCACCCAGGCCGCCATTGCCGCCCAGCTCGCCACGCGCCGACTCCTCGCTGAGCAGGATCTCCGCCGCGCGGAGGAGCGCTTTGAAGCACGGGAGCGCAGCATCGCCGAGCGCTTGGCCGTGCTTGAGCGTGAGCTCATTGCCGTGGAGCGTGAGCGCGAGCTGGCGACCAGCCGCCTGCAGCTCGCCGAAAGCCAGGCTGGGCGC